>NZ_JAYRUV010000003.1:0-359644 GCF_041918875.1 Dongia sp. | reverse complement strand
AAGACCAAGAAACTGCGACGCTTTACATCGGCCCGGCCGGGCCGATGTAAAGCGGATTAGAACAGAACCGGAAAACTGTTACCCATGTCTCCGGTCTAAAATGTCACCTATCTTTCCGGTCGCACAGACAGGCCTTGCCGAATGCCTCAACTCCGCGGCTTCAGTTTTTCCGGATCGTAGAACGGAAACCGCACCACGCGGGCAGGCAGGCGTTTCTGCTGGCCGTCGATCTTGCCTATCTCAACCTCGTTCCCGAGCGCCGCATAGGTCACGTCCATGCGGCAGAGCGCGATGTTCTTGCCCAAGGCCGGCGAGATGCAGCCGGAGGTGATGACGCCCACCTGGGCGCGGCCGACATGCACGCAATCGCCATGACCCACTGCCTGCTTGGCTTCGATCTCCAGTCCCACCAGCGTCCGCTGCGGATGCTCCTTCCTTCGAAGGATCGCGTCGCGGCCGACGAACTCCTCATTGCCCTTCAGCGCCACGGTGAAGCCGATACCCGCTTCGAACGGATCTGTCTGGTCGTTGAATTCGTAGTTGGCGAAGACGAGGCCCGCCTCGATGCGCAGGATATCCAGCGCTTCGAGACCCAGCGGCAGCATGCCTTTAGGTTGGCCCGCCTGCCACACGGCGTCCCACAAGGCCGGCGCGTCCCTGGGATGGCAGAAGATTTCATAACCGAGCTCGCCGGAATAGCCGGTGCGCGAAACCAGCACGGCGACGCCGTTATAATCGCCGATACGCCCGACGGTGAAATGGAACCAATCGATCTCATCGACACGCGGCCGAGCCGGCGGCGTCCAGATGATTTCCTTGAGAATCTCGCGGCTCCTTGGCCCTTGCAGCGCGATATTGTGGAGCTGGTCGGTCGCCGACTTGACCCAGACCTGGCGGAGCCCGCGCTTCTCGGCAAGGTCACGCAGCCACTTGCCGCCGAATTCGTCGCCGCCGATCCAGCGATAGCGATCCGGCCCCAGGCGGAACACCGTGCCGTCGTCGACCATGCCGCCATGCTCGTAGCACATCGCCGTATAGACCACCTGTCCGTCGGCGAGCTTGCGGATATTGCGCGTGCAGGCGATCTGCAACAGATCCTCGGCATCCGCGCCCAGCACTTCGAACTTGCGCAAAGGCGAAAGATCCATCACCGCGGCGGCTTCACGGCAAGCCCAATATTCCGCCGTCGGCCCCGCATTGTTGAACCGGTTGGGCAGCCAGAAGCCGCGATATTCGGTGAAGTTCCGCGTCAGTGCGCTCGTGCGCGGATGGAAGCCGGTTTCGCGGGTGAGGATCGGTTCGGATTCTGCTGTCATGCGATACGCCATGGCTCGGGAAAACTCGTTCTTCGCATCGTAGATACGAACATGGATGTCGGTTGGGTTCCAGGCATTGGTGGCGTCGATATCGTCCGGGCAGGCCGAGGAGCCGCAGACCAGGTCCTTCAACGCCTTCATCAGCACATAGTCGCCGGGGCGTGACCAGGGATCGTCGAGGAAGATCGCATTCGCCGCATTGACGCCGGTATTGTAGAAGAGATTGACCGCCTGCCAGCCGCGCCGCGTCTCCAGGCCGAAGCGCTCCAGCGCAATGTTGAAATTTTCCGAACAGCTGGGATGTCCCGGATAACCTGCATCCTCATAAAAACGCGGCGTGCAGGCCAGGCCGAACGTGTCGTGCCGCCCGCAGGTATCGCGCACCACTTCGGTCAAGGCCTGCATATCCATGTCGAAGAATTTCGAGGCCAGGCCCGGGCCCGGATAGATCGCCCCCAGCATGGTGCGCGTCGTCGTCATGTCGATGCCGCGCTCTCTGCCGTTCTGCAGCTGTCGCGCGTCGAAGGCGACAAAGTCCGAGCATTGCCGCCCGGCCACATCGATGATCTGGATGAACTGCCCTTCCTTCACCTCGTAGGAGAGGGCCGTGCATTTGTCGACCCGGTATTCGGCGACGAGATCGCCAAGCGGTGCCGGCAAGGGTGGCGCCGATTGCGGCACGACAACGGCGCGCCGCACAATGACGGAGAGATCGGTCGCCGGATTCTGCTCCTCTGGCCGCATCGCGGCCCCAGCATGGCGCGGCGCATGCAGGACGACGATCGCCGCGCGCGCCGCCGTCAGGCTCACCTTGTCGCCTGCGCGCGTGTCGCCCTCCAGCACATGTGCCGCGGCGTCCACGCCCTTGGGCACGCGCCAATGCGCCAGTTGATGGCGCAGTTGCACAAGCTCGTCGGCAAGGAAACCGAAATCAGGCGGCCGCCCGCCAAGCACCGCATTGATGCCAGGCGATGGAGCCGAACCGCGCGATCCCAAGGCGGCCAGGCCCAAAGCGGCCAGGTCCGGCTGCAGCGTATCGGAATGGAAGGCCGCGAGTTCGCAAGCCTGCCGGCCTTCGCGGTCGATAATGTCGATGCGGTCGCCGGCCTCGAGGCGCAGGATCAGCGCCCCCAGCCCGGCCAGACGGTAATGTTCCGTTCCGGGATCCCAGCGCGGCAGGCCAGGTTCGACCACCCGCTTCCGCGCAGTTCCCTCGCCTGCCATGATGCCCATTCGACGACCTCGGCTGCAGCGGATTCGGATTACACCATTTCTGGTCCAATATTAGACCGCTTGCGGCGGCGGTCTCAAGCGCGCAATCGACCGGCATCGGCGGATTCCCGGACCCAATCGGCGCCAATGCGGCTAGAGCAGTCCCGCACGCTGGATCGCCGCCGTCACCTCCGCCTCGCCGCACACGCGATTGGGCCGGCTATATTCCTCGCGCGTGTCGATCTTCAGCTGCATGGCATTGCGCGTCTTCTGGAAATCGGCGACGGCCGCCGCCGTCGCCTTATTGATGAGATTGCCCAGCACCGTGCGGGCCTCCGCTTGGCTTTTCGTCGCGATCGAGTGCGAGACCGCGCGCAATACCTTGGGCCGGATCAATCCCGCCATCTGCGGAAACAGTTTCTGGTCTGTCCGCACATGCTTGGCCTCGTGCTTCACCACCTCGTTCCACAGGCACGAACCGCGCGGCACCTCCTTGGCGATAAAGACCTTGGTCGAGACGGTGATGACAATCTGCAACTGCGTGATCCACCAGCATTGCCTGCCATCCGGCAGCGCCTCCCCGCGCATTTCCCATTTCGACTTGCCGTCAGCTTCCGCCGCGGTAACGCCGACGGCATACCTGAAATCCCGCAAGCCATGCGGCACTGCCAACCTGGGATCGCCGGACAGATTGGCGATGCCGCGGCTGTGATCCTGGGTGGCGGGCCTGGCGTCCGTGCGCACCGATACGACCGGCGGCGCGATTGTGCCGCCACACGCGGCGGCGGCAGCCGGCTCGGCCCAGACCGTGATCGCCAGAATGCCGAAGGCCGCGAGGCCTGCCAGCCGCTCAAATCGCACTGTCATCCAGCCTCTTCTTCACCAACTTGAGATTCTCCCGCGCCGGCGCATTGCGCGGATAGAGCGACAGCACCCGCTCGAACGCGTCGCGCGCCGCCTCGTCATGCGCGCGGGCGAGGTTGACGACGCCAAGGCCGGAGATCGCCCCGAAATGCCGCGGTTCCAGTTCCAGCACCTTCTCGATATCGGCCAGCGAGGCATTGTAATCGCCGCTGAGGTAATAGACCGTGGCCCGCCGGTTCCAGCCTTCGGCGAAATCGGGCCTGGCGGCGACGATCTCGCTGAAGATTCCGATGGCCGCCGCATAATCCTGCGTTTCCATCGCCGCCTCGCCCTCTTCCATCATCCGATCGAGTTCGGGCGTACCGCTCTCGCTCCATATCTGCCAGATCATGAATTCGGTGAGACGCGCGATCTGGGCATTGTCGGCATCGTGCAGCCGCTGGAACAAGGCCGGCAGGCGCGGATCCTTCTGGTCGGCCGCGGCCACGGCGCTTCCCAAGCCCAGCAGCAATCCGGTACAGCATAAAACGCGGTTCAAATGGCGCCTCATCGTGATGTAGTCTAGCATTCATCGCCTTTCCGGGCGACCCTTCCCGTATCGCCGATATCCCCAATTTGAGACGGATTGTCATGACCGCCGAAGCCTATTTCTCCGCCAATTATGCCCAAGCGCGCGGCCGTTTCCGTGCTGCCGCCGAAGCCGCCCGCGCCGACATCCAATCCTATATCAACCCCCAATGCGGGCCAGACGGCGGCGAACTGGCGACCGACGTGGCTCGCATCGGCCCCAGCAATGCCGAGCGTCTGCTCATTGCCATGTCCTCGACCCACGGCGCGGAAGGTTTCTGCGGCTCCGGCATCCAGACCGGCTGGCTTGAGCTGGACATCTTCAGATCGCCGCCGGCCGGCACCGCCATCCTGCTCATCCACGCCATCAATCCTTTCGGCTTCGCCTGGGTGCGGCGGGTCAATGAGGACAATGTCGATCTCAACCGCAACTTTCTCGACCATGCCGGCAAGCTGCCGCGCAATGACGGCTATAAGGAACTGCGCGATTTCATTTGCCCCAAGGACTGGTCGGCGGAATCGGAAGCCGCCGTGAAGAAGGTGTTCGGCGATTACATCGCCCGTCATTCCCGCATCGACCTGCAGGCCGCCATCATGAACGGCCAGTATTGGGACAGCCAGGGCGTCTTCTATGGCGGCACCGGTCCCACCTGGTCGCGCCGCACGCTGGGCGAGGCCCTGGCGCCCTACGCCGCCACCGCAAGGCATGCCGCCTTCATCGATCTCCATACCGGTCTTGGCCCGTATGGCGTGGGCGAAATCATGTCGAACGATTTCGGCGGCACGCCCGGTGCCGCACGCGTCCGCGATTGGTTCGGTTCGGAAGCCACCATGCTGGATGACGGCTCCTCCACCTCCACCGCCGTCACCGGCGACACCAATCTCGGTATCGTCGCCGGGCTGCCCAAGGCGACGATAACCGGCATCACGCTCGAATACGGCACCGTCCCGGTCGAAGCGATGGTCGATGCGGTGCGTGCGGACAATTGGCTGCATGTCCACGGCCAGCTCGACAGCGCACTGGGCCGCAAGATCAAGAGCGAGATCCGCTACACCTTCTATCCGGACGAGAAGAAGTGGAAGGAAATGGTCTTCGACCGCGCCGTCGATGTGCTCGGGCGGACGATGAAGGGGCTGACGCAGGGCTGACGGCCAAGACGCCCCCACCCGGCTCTCGATGAAGGGAGAGCCGGGTGGTAGGGGCGCCCGGTTTACGCCGCCTTTTCTTCCACCGTGGGAGCCAGGCGGATGAGGTAGTCGAAGGCAGAGAGGCTGGCCTTTGCGCCCTCGCCCATGGCGATGACGATCTGCTTGAAGGGCACCGTGGTCGCGTCGCCGGCGGCGAAGATGCCGGGCTGCGAGGTGGCGCCGCGATGATCCACCTCGATCTCGCCACGGGGGCTGAGCGCCACGCTGTCCTTCAGCCATTCGGTGTTCGGCACCAGGCCGATCTGCACGAAGATGCCTTCGAGCGCGATCCGGTGCAGCGCATCGCTGTTGCGATCCTTGTAGGTGAGGCCCACGACCCTGGCGCCGTCGCCATGCACTTCCGTGGTGAGGGCCGAGGTAATGACCTTCACGTTGGGCAGCGAGTTCAACTTCCGCTGCAGCACCGCATCGGCCCTGAGCTGTCCGTCGAACTCGACCAGCGTCACATGCGCCACGATGCCAGCAAGGTCGATCGCCGCCTCGACGCCCGAATTGCCGCCGCCGATCACCGCCACGCGCTTGCCCTTGAAGAGCGGCCCGTCGCAATGCGGGCAATAGGCGACACCCTTGTTGCGGTATTCCGTTTCACCCGGCACATTCATCTGCCGCCAGCGGGCACCGGTAGCGAGGATCACGCTGCGCGCCTTCAGGACCGTGCCGCCGGCCAGATGCACTTCCGCAAGGCCGCCCGGCACCTTGGCCGGAACGAGCTTCTCGGCGCGCTGCAGGTTCATGATGTCGACATCATATGCCTTCACATGCTCCTCAAGCGCCACGGCGAGCTTGGGCCCTTCGGTATGCGAGACCGAGATGAAATTCTCGATCGCCATCGTGTCCAGCACCTGCCCGCCGAAACGCTCGGCGGCAATGCCCGTGCGGATACCCTTGCGCGCGGCATAGATCGCGGCTGAAGCACCGGCCGGACCGCCACCCACCACGAGCACGTCGAAAGCCTCCTTGTTCTTCAGCTTCTCGGCAGCGCGCGCTTCGGCGCCCGTGTCGATCTTGGCGAGAATCTGCTCCAGGCTCATACGGCCCTGGCCGAAAGGCTCTCCGTTGAGGAAGATCGACGGCACGGCCATAACCTGGCGCCCATCGACTTCCGCCTGGAACGCGGCGCCGTCGATGGCGACGTGACGGATATGCGGGTTGAGCACGCTCATCAGATTGAGCGCCTGCACCACGTCCGGGCAGTTCTGGCAGGACTGCGAGAAATAGCTCTCGAACCGGTAGTCGCCCTCCAGCGACTGGACCTGTTCGATCACATCCAGCGCGGTCTTGGTGGGATAGCCGCCGACCTGCAGCAAGGCCAGCACCAGCGAATTGAATTCGTGCCCCATGGGGAGGCCCGCGAAGCGCACGCCGACCGCCGTGCCGGTCCGGTGGATCGCGAAGGAAGGCTTCCTCGCATCGTCGTCGCGGCGTTCATAGGTGATGAGGTCGGAAAGCGACGCGATCTCCTCCAGCAGTTCCTGCGTCTCGCGCGCGGTCTCGCTGTCGTCGAGCGAAGCCACCAGCTCGATCGGCTGCGTAATGCGCTCGAGATAGGCTTGCAGCTGTTCCTTGAGATTGGCGTCCAACATGATGCTTGGTTCCCCGGTGATGAAGTTCGGTCGTGAAGCTACTCCCCGTCATCCCCGGGCTTGACCCGGGGATCAGTCTGCAACTGAGGCGCAGAGCCCAGTCAAACCTGATGCCCGGGACTGCGCCCGGGCATGACGACGGAGTGTCGTTCGGTCCTTAGATCTTGCCGACCAGGTCGAGCGACGGCGCAAGAGTCTTGGCGCCTTCCTTCCAGGCGGCCGGGCAGACTTCACCCGGATGGGCGGCGACATACTGCGCCGCCTTGATCTTGCGCAGCAATTCCTTGGCGTCGCGGCCGATGCCGCCCGCCGTGACCTCGACGATCTGGATCACGCCGTTGGGATCGACGACGAAGGTGCCGCGGTCGGCAAGACCGGCTTCCTCGATCAGCACGTCGAAGTTGCGGCTGAGGCGGAGCGTCGGGTCGCCGAGCATCGTGTAGTTGATCTTCTTGATCGCAGCCGAGGTGTCGGCCCAGGCCTTGTGGGCGAAATGGGTGTCGGTCGAGACGGAGTAGATCTCGACGCCCATCTTCTGGAACTCGGCGTAATTGTCGGCAAGGTCCTCGAGCTCGGTCGGGCAGACGAAGGTGAAGTCGGCCGGATAGAAGAAGAAGACAGACCATTTGCCCTTCAGATCGGCTTCCGTGACGGTAATGAATTTGCCGCCCTTGAAGGCTTCCGCCTTGAACGGCTTAATTTGGGTATTGATCAAAGACATTCGAATGATCTCCAGTTTCGTAAGGTTGCGGATAACGCGCGACCCGATAGATAGAGCTTTTCGTCTCATTGAGTAAATTGATTATTCTTTCGATAATGATCGACGTACTCGATTAGTTGATGAGAAAGGTCGATCTAAAATGACTGATTTACAACATTTGAATTGTGATATCGGTCACTAATACATTTCATGTAGTTGGCAACTCCACAATTCGGCGCTATCTAGGCAATCTAGGTTTCTTTCCTGCGCTTATGCATGGCAAGGCGGCGACATGAAGCTGGGGCGGATGGATGAGGCGGCGGAACTATCCGCCACGATCGAGCGGATTTATGACGCGGCACTGGATCAGGGCCTTTGGCCCACGACCCTTGCCGCCATCGCCGCCTTCGTGGAAGGCTACAGCGCCGCCATATTTTCCAAGAGTTCGTCGCTCACCGATGGCGCCCTTTATCACCATGACGGCCGCATCGCGCCGGAATTCCAGCAGGCTTATTTCACCCGCTACATCAAGCTCGACCCCGCCAACACGCTCCAATATTTCGCCGAGCTCGAAGTGCCGGTCAGTGTCTCCAGCCTCGTTCCGCTGAGCGAACTGGCCGACACCCGCTTCTACCGCGAATGGGCGGCACCCCAGGGCCTCATCGATTTCGTCACCGTGGCGCTGGAGAAGTCCGTCGCTTCCGCCGCCCTCTTCGGCGTCTTCCGCCACGAGAGCCAGGGCATTGCCGACGATCTCGTCCTGCGCCGCATGGCATTGATCGCACCGCATGTGCGCCGCGCCGTCTTCATCGGCCGCGCCTTCGATCTCAAGACCGCCGAACATACCGCCCTTGCCGACACGCTCGACGGCATGAGCGGCGCGCTCTTCCTGGTCGATGCCGAAGCCCGCATCGTCCATGCCAATGCGGTCGCCTATCGGGCACTGGAGCGGCAGGATCTCTGCCTGACATCCGGCGGCAGATTCGCTTTCCTCGACCGTGCCGCCAACGGCATGTTGAAGGCCTTCCTGACCGGCACCGGCACGGCGGCGCAGCCGGGTGCGCCGCGCGACCTCGTTCTGGCACTCGACCGCGCCGATGAGGAACGTTTCATCGCGCATATCCTGCCGCTCGCCTTCCATCGGGCGCGAGCGCGCAAGTCGGGTGCAGCCGCCGCCGTCATCTACCTGCAGCGCGCTGCCCTGGAGATGGATTCCGCTCCTGCGGTCATCGCCAAGGCCCATGGCCTGACCCCGACCGAGCTTCGCGTCCTCCTCGCCATCGTCGAGATCGGCGGCGTGCCGGAAACGGCGGAATCGCTGGGCATCGGCGAGGGCACGGTGAAAACCCATCTCAGGCGCGTCTTCGCCAAGACGGGCGCCGTGCGCCAGGCGGACCTGGTCAAGCTCGTCGCCACCCACGCCTCGCCCCTGCGGGGCAGTGTGCCGGCGACCCGGCCCCAGCGTGCCTTGGCGATGGCGGCCGGCCTATAGCGGCGCGGCCGCTGCCCTCACCACAGCTTTCCTCACTGGCGCCGGGCGATGCATTGGCGCAGTTGCTCGCGAGCGGCGGCACCGTCGTGATACGCCACGCCGACAATGGGCTGTCCCTGATGGACGACATCGAGCGCCAGCGTGTCCGTCATGCCCTCGATCGCGGCCTCGGCGCTCGGCACGACGAAAATGACGGCGCCGTAATCGTTGGCGCCCGGCATCGCCATGTTGAACGCATGCACGGTCTGCGGCGCCGAGTCCGATTGATTGAGCGTCACCAGGATCTTCGTCAAAGCCGGCGGGTGCGGTATATTGGCCCCGAAGAGCATCAGGAATGCGCCGTCATAGGACCCGCCGGGCCCCATCATCGCCATGCCGACGCCGCGCTGGGTGAAGATGGCCGAGCAATAGTCGCCGGGCTTTTGCAGGCTGCCGACGACTTCCCATGCGCCATTGGCGACCGCCGGATCGGCGGGATTGGCGAGGCGATCGATCTCTTCCGTCATGGCTGAAAGAATGCCGACGAAACCGCCGATGGCCATGCTCATGCCATCCTCGCCGCCTCCCGTATCCGCCGGCGCTTCCTCTTCCTGCCCCTCCTCATTACCGCCACCGAACGGATCCATCGGCGCGCAGCCGACCCAGCCGGCTGTCCCGCCGCCCGTTGGAAAGTAGCCATCCGGGCAGGTGCCGCCTTCGGCGCGCACCAGCAAGGGACCGGAAAGAACCATGATGCACAGGAGGATAAGGGGGATGATGAGGGCAGCAGGCCGCAAGAGGCCCATCGATCGAAGGGTCGCCACAGAGGAAACTCCAAGCGCGTCTCATGGCAGCCCGCAATCCCCCGCCGGAGAATCGAACCGACCGTCCCTGGCCACATAATCAACATGCCACATGCTGCTTTGCAAGCGCCACGCCGCTTCATCCGCGCACCCGGAACTCCCTCTCCCCGCAATAGCGGGGAGAGGGTCGGAGTTCAGGGCGTTTCCGTCAAATTGTGAAACGCCCTGGCATCGCGTACCGGCTCAGACAAGTGCCTGGCCGTGCTGCTCCGTCACGATGAGCGTCGCATTGTTGTCGAAGGCGAAGATCGTGGTGTGGTGGCCGGCATAATGCGCCGCTCCAGCCGCATCCGCCTCGGCCAGGGAATGAATTGCCTGGCCCTTGTAGGTCACCCCATCAAAATCGATCCGGTCCTCGAAAACGTCGAAATCCGTGATGATATCGGTGCCGGATTCGCCGCCGAAGAGAAAATGATCAGCGCCTTTGCCGCCCTCGAGCAGGTCATAGCCGCTGCCACCCGCCAGCACGTCGTTGCCGGCGCCGCCGCGCAGATAATCGTGGCCCTCCTCGCCGAGCAGGCGATCGTCGCCGCCCTTGCCGGTGATCGTGTCATCGCCACCGCCACCAAGGATCTGTTCGCCAAAGGCGTGACCGGTGATGCGGTCGCCGCAATCCGTGCCGAACAGCGTCAGCATCGGATCGGATTCGACGCCGATCGTCGTCGCAACCGTATTGCCGGCACCCGCCTGGCCGCGTTCGTCGAGGACCGTGATCGTCACATGGCGCAGAGCCTCGTCCGGATTGTCGACCCTGCTTTCGAAATGCAGGCTCTGCAGGACATTCTGATATTCGGCGACGCTGGCATAGCCCTTGAGCGTCAGCGTGCCGCTGCATTCGTCATAGCTGGCGCTGATACCGCTGTAGCGTTCAAGATCGACGCCGAGCATGTCATGGCCGGCATCGAGCCCGCCCGCGATCTTGATGACGGCACCACCGAGATATTTGGAATCGGCATCGCTGACTTTCAGGCCTTGGGCGAAGTAAACCGCCGCCCCGCCTTCGTGGTAGGTATTGGGATGTGCCGTCGCCGCACCGTCATCATAGAAGGCGACCGAACGCGGCCGCTGGCCGACCGCGGCATCCAGCGCGTTGGACACGGCGATGATGGTCTCGCCCTGGTCCAGAAAATCGCCGTCGCCATTGAGGTCGGTAAGCCGCACGACATTGCGTGCCGCGGCATCGCCGCTGTTCGAGGTGACCATGACGTCGCCATTGGCACCCGCGGCGATGGAGAAGCCGATCTGATTGCCGAAACCTGCAGGTAGCAGGCTGGCATCCCAAACCTGCTTCACTTCGCCGGCGGCGTCGATGTCGCCGCTGCCGTTGAGGTCGGTCAGACGGAAGACGCGGGCGCTGCCGGCGGCGGTGGCCGAGAAATCCCAGGTGAAGACGCTGCCATCTTGCGCCGCGATCGCCAGATCGACGGTCACGCCGAAGGCATTGTTGTCCGAAATGAAGACCTTGGCCTCGCCGGCATCGATGACGTTGTTTCCGTTCCTGTCTTCCAGGCGATAGATCGTATCCGTATCCCCGCCATTGGTGTCGGCCAGATAGGCGACATCGCCGGTGAAAGTAAGGTCGAAGGCGGAAGAGCTGACATTGAGCGTCTTCAGGTCGATCCAGCGCGTGGCTTCGCCGGCGTCATTGGCATCGCCGTCATTGTTGAGATCGACAGTCCGATAGATCGCGTCATCTGTCTGGCCATTGATGAGGCCGGCATTGGCGACATAGACGGCACCCTTCTCGTCGGTCGAGACGCCGTTGGGCGTGGGAAGCTGCAGGCCCGCGGCATTGTCCTTCGAGAACCAGACGTGCGCCTCGCCGGCGTCGTTGGCATCGCCGTCACCGTTGAGGTCCCGCGCTACGTAGACGCTGTCGGTATCTCCCTCGGCAAGATAGACGGCGCCGTCCTTCGCCTGGTGGATGGCAAAGACATTGCCGGTGGGGGCCGCAAGACCGCTCTGGTTGGTCGCGTCCAGGAAGACGGTACGCTCGCCGGCATCGAGCGCATCGCCGTCGCCGTTGAGATCCTTCAGACGAAAGACCTTGTCAGCCGTCTGGTCCCCGAACAGCGCGGTAAACGGCTGGTATGCGGGCGCAAGGCTCAGTTCAGGAACCTCCACCGTCGGTTTGGGCTTCGGCATGTGGCCCCAGCCGCCATGCCCGAGGAAATGCCAGAAATCGGCGATGCGCCAATCCCTCCAGGCCAGCCCGCTCGAATCCACGGAACCCTTGTTGGAACCGGCCTTGTTTACCTTGCTCATAATTTTTCCTTTCAGATAAAGGAGTTATAGATTCAAAGTCGGACAATATTTATGCGAATGCGAATCATTTGCAACATATATTTGGAAACACGAACTTCGGCACCATGAAACTCGCCCGTTTCACCTGGGGCTGCTTATCGAAAAACGCGGCATCGCGCCTTGGATCTCAACGGCACGACCGCAGCACGGAATGTCAGTGTTCGGAGAGATGGGACGCGCGGTTGAGCGCTGCCGGCATGGGGCCGCCGCTTGCCCAGTCGAGCAGTTCGACCGTGTGCAGGATGGGCTGAGCGAGCCCGCCTTCCAATTGCTGCAGGCAGCCGATATTGCCGGCCGAAACGATATCGGCACCGGTCTTGGCGATGTTGCCGAGCTTGCGCGCGCGCAGCTCATTGGCGAATTCCGGCTGCAGCAGATTATAGGTGCCGGCCGACCCGCAACAGAGATGCCCTTCCGGTACATCGACCAGCTCGAATCCGGCGCCGCGCAGCAGATCCTTCGGTGCCGAGAGCACGCGCTGTCCGTGCTGCAGCGAGCAGGCGGCGTGATAGGCGACCTTGAGCCTGGGTGCGTCCGGTGCCGGCGCAACGCCGCCGATCTTCACCAGATACTCCGTAATATCGAGCGCCTTGGCAGCGACTTCGCGCGCCAGCGCCGCATCCGCATCACCCCGGAAAAGATGCCCCCAATCCTTGATCGACGTGCCGCAGCCCGACGCCGTGATAATGATGGCGTCCAAACCGTCACCCTTCATCTCGCGTGCCCAGGCATGCAGCGTGGCGCGCGCGGTTTCGCGTGCCGCATGCTCGCGTCCCATATGCTGGGTAAGCGCCCCGCAACAGCCCGCGCCTTTCGCAACGACGACCTCGATGCCGAGGCGATTGAGAACGCGGATCGCCGACGCATTGATGCCGGGCTTCAAGACCGGCTGCGCGCAGCCGGCAAGGATCGCCACGCGCCCGCGCCGCTCGCCTTGTGCCTCGAAGATGCCGGGCGCATCGGTCGCGGCCGGTGCGGCGACAGTCTTCGGCAGTACGTCGAACATCGCCCTCAATCGCCCGGTGACCAGATGCGGCAGGCCGGCCAGCCGCGCCATATTCCCCAGCGCTAAAGCGCTGCGGAAAAAGGTCGGATTGGGCAGCACCAGCGCCAGCGCATCGCGCAATATCCGGTCGAACAAGGGCCGCCGGTATTGTTTCTCGATCCGCACGCGCGCCTGATCGACGAGGTGCATGTAATCGACACCCGACGGACAGGTCGTCATGCAGGAGAGGCAGGTGAGGCATCGGTCGACATGCCTGGCGACGATGGCATCGGCCTGCTCGTCCTTCTCCAGCATGTTCTTGATGAGATAGATGCGACCGCGCGGGCTATCGTTCTCGTCGCCGGCGATGACATAGGTAGGGCAGGTCGCCGTGCAGAAGCCGCAATGGACACAGGTGCGCAGGATCTTGTCGGCGGCGGCGAGGTCCGGATCGGCAAGCTGGGCGAGGCTGAAATTTGTCTGCATGTCTCAGAGATCCGGGTGCAGGCGGCCGCGGTTGAAGATCATCTTGGGGTCGAAGGCCAGCCGGATCTTCCTCAGCAGCGTGATCGGCACCTCCGGGCTGAAGACCCGGTCACCCATGCGCCATGCGTCGGGAGCGAGCAGCAGGCTGGCATGACCCCGCCCGCCCAGATATCTGTGCACAGCGCTCACAGCCGCCGAAAAGTCCGTGAGGAAATGAGAGAGCCAGATACGCCCGCCACCCCAGTCGACCAGCGCATCTGCCCCCGGCAGATCGGCCAACAGCCCTTCCAGCGCTCCCGAAAAGCCCGCCGGCGGTACCGAAAGGGACCATAAAACGGGCGGTTTAGGATCGATAATATGGTTAATATTTCGCAAATCCCGCCAGATAGCGATAGCCGACTCACCCTCGGCCACCCTGCCCGCCCCCGCCAGAACCTGCAATTTCCCGAGCCGGTAGGCGACCGACGGGCCCGACCCTTCCAGACGGAAAACCAGGGCACCGCTCGCCGGCAGATAGGCAGCGCCCGTTGGCTCGGCGGTGCTGCCGAGAGCTGCGTTCATCAGCCGATTAGCTTTTGAAATATCTATATTTTCCAGGGCGAGCGCCACGACGGCCTCGGGCGCTGGAACCACTTTCAGCGTCACTTCCGTCATTGCCACCAATGTGCCGAAGGAGCCGGCGACGAGCTTGGGAAGATCATAGCCGGTCACATTCTTGACTACCTTGGCGCCCGCCTTGACGATCTCGCCGGAGCCATTAACTCCCTTGAATCCCAGAAAAAAATCCCGTGCCGCCCCGGCAAAAGGCCGCCTGGGGCCAGAGAGGTTGCAGGCGATCGTCCCCCCGATCGTTGCCTGCCCGACGGTAGCACCGAAGACGGGACCGAGATCGGGCGGCTCGAAGGCCAGATGCTGTCTTTCGGCCTTAAGCACTTGTTCTATTTGTGAAAGCGGCGTGCCAGCACCGACGGTGAGGACCAATTCGGCCGGCGCATAATCGACGATGCCACTGAACTTACGCAACGATACCGCACGGCCGCCAACCGGACGCCCCCAGCCGGCCTTGCTGCCATGGCCGATGAGCGCCAGCGGCACCTCTTCCGCGGCGGAAGTGCGAACGATATCAGCCAGTTCCTGATCGGATGCGGGGAGCAGCATCAGAACCGGGGCAGATCTGGATAGGGCAGGTTCCCGCCGCGCACATGCATCGCCCCCATCTCGGCGCAACGCTGCAGGCTGGGGAACACCTTGCCGGGGTTGAGCAGATTTCCCTGGTCGAACGCGCACTTAACGCGCATCTGCTGATCGAGATCGACGTCGCTGAACATGGTCGGCATCAGGTCGCGCTTCTCGACGCCGACGCCATGCTCGCCGGTGAGTACGCCGCCGACTTCGACGCAAAGCCTGAGGATATCGGCGCCGAAGGCCTCGGCAGCTTCGAGTTCGCCAGGCTTGTTGGCGTCGTAGAGGATGAGCGGGTGCAGATTGCCGTCACCGGCATGAAATACGTTGGCGACACGCAAGCCATGCTGGGCGGAGAGTTGCGTCATCCGATTGAGGACTTCGGGCAGCCGGCTTCTGGGGATCGTGCCGTCCATGCAGTAATAGTCCGGCGAGATGCGGCCCACCGCCGGAAACGCGGCCTTGCGCCCGGCCCAGATGAGGAGACGCTCAGCCTCGCTCGCACTCACGCGCAGGCCCGTGGCGCCATGCGCATTGGCGATGGCGCTGACGCGGGCGATAAGGTCGTCGACCTCGACTTCGGGCCCATCCAGTTCGACGATCAGCAGGGCTTCGGCATCGAGCGGATAGCCAGCATGGACGAAATCCTCGGCGGCATGGATGGCGGGCTTATCCATCATCTCCATGCCGGCGGGAATGATGCCGGCGCCGATGATGGCAGCCACCGCCGCGCCGGCACTTTCCGAGGAAGCGAAACCGGCCAGCAGGGCCCGCGCTTTCTCGGGTTTTCTCAGCAGCTTCACAGTCACTTCCGTGACGACACCCAGAAGGCCTTCGGATCCGGTAAAAAGGCCCATCAGGTCATAGAGGCCGCTGTCGAAATGCTTGCCGCCCAGGCGGATCACCTCGCCATCCATCAGCACGACTTCCAGCCCCAGGAGATTGTTGGTGGTGAGGCCGTATTTGAGACAATGCACGCCGCCCGAATTCTCGGCGACGTTGCCGCCGATCGAACAGGCGATCTGGCTCGAGGGATCGGGCGCATAATAGAAGCCGTCTCCGGCAACGGCGTGGCTGATGGCAAGGTTGGTGACGCCGGGCTGCACCACGGCGCAGCGATTGGGAAGATCGATGTCGAGAATCCGGTTGAGCTTGCCAAGCCCCAGCAGCAGGCCATCGGCCAAGGGCAGGGCGCCACCGGAAAGCGACGTTCCAGATCCGCGCGGCACGACCTTGATGCCGAAGCGATGCGCGATCTTGAGCGCCGCCGAAACCTCCGCCGTCGAGCGCGGCAGGGCCACGGCGAGCGGAACCTGGCGATAGGCCGTGAGGCCGTCGCTTTCGTAAGGACGCATGGCGCGGGGATCGGCGATGACATTCTGCGCCCCCAGTGCCTCGCGCAGGGCGGCAACAAATCGCGGAGCAGCTTCGAAGGCTGCTGAATCGGGCGGCGGCATCAGCATGGCCCGATTCTATAGCGCAAAAAGAAACCGCGCCGAGAGTAAATCCCAGCGCGGTTTCCAAATCAGATAGTCGGATCCAGCTCGATCAACGCGCTGGTCCGAGAAAACTCAGCCTGCGCAGCCCAATCCCAAAGTGACGCTAATCAACCTTGGCGCGCCTTGAAGCGCGGATTGGTCTTGTTGATCACGTAGACCCGGCCCTTGCGGCGCACGATACGGCAATCCTTGTGCCGTGCCTTGGCCGACTTCAGCGAGTTCACAACCTTCATGGTCCGGTTCCTTGAGAAAACAACGAGTCTTGAAATGGTGGCGCAACATAGTGACCAGGGCATTCCCTGTCAACCGCGCCAGGAACGCCTGCAAGCCACTGGAATATATGAATTAACGGCGGATTACCAGTTCGACATCAGCTTGGTGCCGCCCAGTTTGATGGCGTAATAGCGCATGACCTTGAGGTCGCCGGCGTCAAAAGCGGCCACGCGGCGGCTCCATAATTCGACTTCCTTGACCACTTGTTCGGGCAAGGCCTTGGCATGAGCCGCTTTTTCGCCCCCGGCCTGGGTGAAGTCGACCCAGCCATCCATGATCATCTTGCGGTAGCGCTCGGTGATGTCCTCGTTCACCCGGAGATCGAAATTGAACTCCCGGAACCATTTCACATATTCCTCGCCCGAGGCGAAGAACGTCTGGTCCGACGGATGAAGGCCCAGCCCCTGCAGCCGCTGATCATTGATGTCCAGGGCATCGTTGCGGACGAAATCGGTGATGGACACCTGGCCGCGCGGCTTCAATGCCCATTCGAAGGTTTTCAATAGCTTCTGCTTGTCTTCGACCAGATAGAGGGATTCCGAGGAAAGGATGCAGTCGATCGACCCCTGCTTGGGCTCGAACCCCTCCGGTGCATAGCGGATGATATCGGCCTTCTTCTCCATCCCCGCCTTGATCGAAAGCTCGCGCCCCGCCTTGGCAAGGTCGGCCGTGGGCTCCAAACCGTTGACCCAGACCCCGAATTCGTTGACAAGCGCGCGCGTGCCGCCGCCCAGGCCGGCGCCGAACTCCATGACCGTGAGAGACGGGTTGAGGCCGAAGGGCTTGGCAAGGCCCAGCACATGCTCCTCGCCGCCCGGTTTATAATAGCCGGCGCCCCAGACCTGTTCCTGGATACGGATAGCCTCCGTTTCCCAAGGCAGCAGAGGCGGGATAGTGATGGCGGGTGGCGGTGGCGGCGCCAGCTCGGAACCGCCGCCGGCAAGCAGGCCGGACGCGTGGGGAAGCTGAACCTCCTCGCCCTCCCACCACGCCCGCAGGCGCAAGCGCCAGGGTACCTTAGCCTCGGCTCCGGATTTCATATCCCCCACAGCCCCATTGCCGATTCACGGCAAATCAATTAGTTAACTGTACCGTCTGCGTTCCTATTTCGCAAGTTGAGGTCCACCGGCCATCATGACGATCCCGCGCGGGCCGGCGACCGGCGTCGTGGCCGAGCCCCCTTCCCCCCTTTCCCGCCACCTGAAACGCACCGTCGCCCTGGCTGTTCCGGTGATGGCGGCCAGGGCCGGGCTGGTCATCATGTTCACGGTCAACGCCATGTTCTGCGGCTGGCAGGGAACCGGAGCGCTGGCCGATCTGGGTGCCGCGGCCATTCCGCAGGTCACCCTGATGGTGGTGGGAGTGGGCCTCCTAATTGGGACTATCATCCTGACCGCCCAGGCGGCCGGTTCCGGCCACTTCCAGGAATGCGGCCGGGCGCTGCGCGGCGGCCTCAGCATCGCCTGCGGCATCGGCCTGGTCTTCATGCTGGTCCTGTCGCCCGCGGAAAGCCTGCTGCGCCTTTTCCAACAGCCGGAGGAGACCTTCACCGGCGGCGGCCGGGCGCTGGCCATCCTGGGCTATTCGCTGCCCGGCATCCTGATGTTCAGCGCCTGCTCCTTCTTTCTGGAGGGAATCAACCGGCCCCTGCCGGGGATGGTCATCGCCCTGTCCGGCAATGTCCTCAATTTCGCGCTGAACTGGGTCTTCGTGCCGGGCAATCTGGGCGCCCCGGAGATGGGTGCAGCCGGCTCGGCCCTGGCCACCACCATCACCCGCTGGTGCATGCTGGCGGCGATCGGCCTCTATATCCTGGGCATGAAGGACCGCCACAAATACGGCGCCCTGCCCTGGTTCAGCGTCGATGCCGCAATCCTGAAGCGCATGCTCACACTCGGCCTGCCGCTGGCCTTTGCCATCGGCACCGAAACGGCCTGCTTCAACATGATGATCTACATGGCCGGCTGGCTGGGGCGGACCGAACTTGCCGCCATGTATGCGACGATCAATTTCACCAGCTTCGTCTATATGCTGACGCTGGGGCTTTCGACCGCGGCCTCGGTGCGGGTCGGCAATGCGATCGGCCGCGGCAATGCGGGCGACTTCAGGCGCGCCGGCTGGGTCGCGGTGGGGCTGGAACTTTGCGTGATGTGCCTGGCGGCCATCGTCACGGTGTTCCTTGCCCCCAGGATCGCCGGCGCCTACAGCCAGGATCCGCTGGTCCTGCCGCTGCTGACCGGCGCCCTGACGCTTACCGCTTTGCTCTTCATCGTCGATGGCCTACAAGGCGTGCTGATGGGCGCCCTGCGCGGCGCGGCGGACACGTTGATCCCCACCATCGTCTATATCGTCAGTTTCGTCGCGGTGGGTCTGCCCATGGGTTACATGCTTGGATTTGAACAGAGGGCTGGCGTGCCGGCCCTGATCTGGTCGCTGATCGCTGCCCTGGTCGTGGCGGCAACGGGCCTTGGCTGGCGTTTCCACCGGTTGAGTTCCAGGCCTGAAGGATTATGGCGATGAGCAATCGATCGGATTACCTGGTCATCGGTGCCGGCATTTCCGGCGCCGCCGTGGCCGCGGAACTAGCCGAAATCGGCAGCGCGACGCTGGTCGAGATGGAAGAGCGGCCGGGCTACCACAGTTCGGGCCGGTCGGCCGCACTCTATACGCCCAACTACGGCCCGGCTTCCGTGCGCGCCATCGTCGCCGCCAGCGCTGAATTCTATCGCAACCCGATGCCGGGCTTTGTCGACCATCCGCTGCTGACACCGCGCCAGGCGATGTCCTTCGTGCCGGCCGGCTTCGAAGCGAAGATCGACGAAGCGATGGCCGTCGCCACACCGGCAACGCCGCTGCAGGAGATTTCGCCGGACCAGGCCTGCAAGCTGGCACCGCTGCTCAAGCGCGAGGCCGTGGCGCGCGCCGTACTCGACCCGCATGTCATGGATATGGATGCCGGTGCCATTCACCAGGGCTTCCTGAAGCTGTTGAAGCATCGCGGCGGCCAGACCTTCACCGATCACCGCATCACCGCCCTTGAGCGGAAGGGCAGCCAGTGGCATGCGACGACATCGTCGGGCGCGCAGTTCGCGGCACCCATCGTGATCAATGCCGGCGGCGCCTGGGCCGATGAGATCGGCCGGATGGCCGGGATGCGCGCGATCGGCCTGCAGCCGATGCGACGCACGGCGATCATCATCGCCAGCGATCCGGTGCTGGCCCCGCCCACCATGCCGGCGGTCGATGACGGCGCCACCGAAGCCTATGTAAAGCTCGATGCCGGACGGCTCATGGCGTCGCTTGGCGATGCGACGCCGAGCCCGCCTTGCGATGCGCAGCCGGAGGATCTCGATATGGCGATGATCGTCGATTGGCTGGAGCGCAACACGCACCTGACCGTGAAGCGGATCGAGCATAGCTGGGCGGGCTTGCGCAGCTTCGTGGCCGATCATTGCCCCGTCGTGGGCTTCGACCGTGCCGGCGACGGTTTCTTCTGGCTGGCCGGCCAAGGCGGCTATGGCATCATGCTGGCAGCGGCCCTGGGGCGCCTCAGCCGCAGCCTCATCGAAAACGACCGGATTCCGGCCGATCTTGCGGCCAGGGGCCTGTCGGCGGCCAATTTATCGCCGGACCGCTGCCGGCTTTGAAAAAAGCCGGCAAAAGTCGCGCAGAAATACACCAAATCTTCACCATATTGGCGTTTCAATGCCCACCGGAGGCTTGGCGCTGTACCGTTCTCATGCCAAATTGCCGCGCGGATTGGATCGGCCGATTTGATTGGGTCGATCGTCGGGCAGCGACTATCCGGGGGGATAGGCGATGTTCACTGCGGCGCAGGCTTGGAACGAGAGCAACCCGGCCGGAGCGAAGGGGATTGGAACAAGATGATGAGCGACTTGCAGAAAGACACGGATGAGCATGGCGATCGCCGCCGCGCCCAACGTTATGTGGTCAATCTGCCGACCGACGTCCTGATCAAGGGTGCGCGCGTGACCTGCCGGCTGGTCGATATTTCCGAAGGCGGTGCCTTGATCGAAACCAGCGGACCCGTCGCCGTCGGCGACAAGGTCTCGCTCGATCTGCCGAAGGTTGGCCCCACCATCGCCACGGTGGTGCGCGTCAGCCAATCGCACATCGCGATGGCGTTTCCGGGTGCGATCATCATTTCAAGCATCGTTCGGTAAGGCCGAACGCGTTCACTCAGTACCGTCCCATTGCGTCATCCCCGGGCCATGTCCACGGCTGTCCGGTTTAGCGCGAGATATCCCTTCGACGCTCACTCGTCATTCCCCGTCGACGAATGTCGGCATTCGCCGACATACATGCATGACGAGGCATGCCTGACGAGGCGCTCACTCCGCCTTGTTGACGCGGTTGATCTGTTCGAGGATTTCGGCGACTTCGAATTCGCTGAGAGCCTGGGCTGAGGGAATTTCGAGGTGCAAGCGGCCGGCGCCGAGATCGACGACGACGGCTTCGCGTTTGCGGCGATAGCGTTCTGGCATCAGATACATGCGGTCGCCGGCGGCGAAGCCCTTCACATCGGGCGTCAGAATGCAGGCGCCGCCTTGCGAGATGTTGCGATAGTTGGTGATGGCGAGGGTGCGGCGGTGGTCGGAATCGTCGAACACCAGCATTGCGGTCCCGTCGTAACGGAAGCGCCGGTGACGCCGGTGATCGATCCTGTCGTCATCCGACATGATGCCTTCCTCCGTCGGCGCGGGCCGTCTTGCGCCAATGGAAAAAGGATACGAAGAGCGGTGGCGAACCGCAAACGATATCGGCTCGATTCGCCGGCCGACGGGCGGCAAATAATGCGGCCCGATGCGTTCGCAGGCGTTTTTCGCGCCGCATCATTACCGCGGCGTTAACAACTCAGCCAAGGTCAGCCGGCGAACCCTTCGGCGCGATGAACCTCCCGGCCGCCAAGCAAGGTGAGTTCAACCTCAGTCTCGCCGATCGCATATGGATCGACAGTGAAGATGTCGCGATCGAGGATGACGATGTCGGCATACTTCCCGGGCGTCAGCGAGCCGGTTTCGTCGGCGCGCCAGGCCGCGGCGGCTGCCAGTGTCGTATAGCCGCGCACGACCTGTTCCACCTTCATGCGTTCCTGCGCTTCAAAGACCGGAAAATCCTTCGACACATGGGCCGGCTGGCGCGTCACCGCCGTCTGCATGATCGGGAACGGGTTCAAGGTCGAAACGCCCCAATCGCTGCTGACGGCGTAAAGCGCGCCGCTATCGACGATCGTCCGCCAGGGATACATCCAGCGGCCGCGCTCGGCACCGATGAAGGGCAGCGCCACGTCGCTCACCGAGGGCTCGCAGCGCGCCCAGAGCGGCTGCATGTTGGTGACGACGCCGAGCTGGCGCAGGCGCGGAATGTCGGCCGGATCGATGACCTGCACATGCGCCAGCTGGTGGAGGCTGGGCCAGGCACCGTTCGCCACGCGTGCGGCTTCGATGCGGTCGAGCGCCACGCGCGTGGCGCGGTCGCCGATGACATGCATATGAAGCTGGAAGCGCGCCGCATCGAAGGCTATGAACAGCTCGCGCAGATGATCCTCGTCGAACATGATCGGTGCATTGCCGCCGATGGCGTCCGAATAATCCTCGATCATCGCCGCCGTGCGGTTTTCGAGGACGCCATCGAGGAAGAATTTGGCCGAATGCACGGCGATGTTTTCTGAACGGTAGTCGCGACGCAGCGCTTCCAGCCGGCCCAGCGCATCCTTCACGGATTCTTCCGGATAGACCTTGGCCGTGGCACGCAGACGCACGCTGAGTTCGCCCGCTTCCTCGAGCCCGCGATAGACCTTCATGTGCCGCTCGGCCACCATGGCATCGAGCACGCCGGTGATGCCGTGCCTGTTGCAGAGCTCCTGGCCGTAGCGCACGCCCTTGGTGTAGGCGTCGAGTTCCTTCTTGGGCATGCGCGCGCGGGCCCAGTCGATGGCGTCTTCGTAGATGAGGCCGGTCGGCACGCCCTTTTCGTCGCGCACGAAGGAACCGCCATGGGGATCGGCCACGCTGGCATCGAGGCCGGTGAGTTCGCAGGCCTTGCTGTTCATCGCCGCATTGTGGCCGTCGGAGGCGTAGATATAGACCGGCCGGTCCGGCACGGCGGCATCGAGCGCATGGCGGTCGAGATTGTGCGCGCCGAAAATGCCGGAATACCAGCCAGTGCCGCGCACCCAGAGATCGTTGGTGGTCTTGGCATAGTCGCGGATGATCTGCTGCAGCTCCTGGATGGTACGCGCACGTTCCAGGTTGACACTGCTGGAGAAGCCGGTGCCGCTGTCCTGCAGATGGATATGCGTGTCCTGGAAGCCGGGCAGGACCAGCTTGCCGCCGGCATGGATTTTCTTCGTGCGGCCGTTGGCGAGGGCTGCAATCTCGTCATTGCCGCCGATTGCGACGATACGACCGTCGCGCACCGCCAGCGCCTCGGCGCGCGGCTGCAGGGCGTCCATCGTGCGGATATCGCCATGGGTGAGAATGAGGTCCGGCGCCGTCGCTGTCATCGCATCCCTGCCTGTTATACATGCGCATAAGAGGCAGGGATGAAATCAGGTTGAGCGCTCAAAGGCAATCCCGCTTCAGCGGTATCCCGCCAGGGGCGAAACGAGGCCGAGTTCGGCGCAGATATCGCGCACCATCTCGCCCTGGTTCAACGTGTAGAAATGGAAATGCCGCACACCGGCGCGCAACAGGGCCCGGCATTGGCCGAGTGCGATTTCCTGGGCGAATTGCAGGCGGCCATCGGCATCGTCGGCCAGCGCTTCGAAGCGCGATCCGATATGCGCGGGGATATGCGCGCCGCAGGCTTGCGCCATCGTCACCGTCCGGGCGAAATTGCGGATGGGCAGGATGCCCGGCACGATCGGCACATTGATGCCGGCACGCGTGGCGCGCTCGAGAAAACGCTTGTAGCAATCGACATCGAAGAAGAATTGCGTGATGGCGCGCGTGGCTCCGGCATCGACCTTGCGCTTCAGATGATCGAGATCGGCCTGGGCGCTCAAAGCCTGCGGATGCACTTCCGGGTAGGCAGCCACGCTGATGTCGAAAGGATGCAGGCGCGCAAGTCCCGCCACGAGGGAGTCGGCATAGGCATAGCCATCGGGATGCGGCCGATAGCCGGCGGCGATGCCTTCCCTGGGATCGCCGCGCAAGGCGACGAGACGATGGATGCCAGCCCGCCAGTAGGCATCGGCGATGGCATCGGTCTCGGCACGCGCACCGCCGACGCATGTAAGATGCGCCGCAGCCGGCACCTGGCAGCGCGCCTGAATTTCCGTCACCAGCTCGCGCGTCTGGTCGCGGGTCGAACCGCCGGCGCCATAGGTGACGGAAACGAAGCGCGGGGCCAGGGTCGCGAGATCGGCGGCGGCATCCCAGAAGGCGGGCAGAAGCTCCGCTTGACGGGGCGGGAAGAACTCGAAGCTCACCGCCAGATCGGACGCGCGGCCGGGACGGTCCGTCAGGTCGGTCCGGCGGGCGGGGTATTTAGGTCCCTGGCTCTCGATCATGTTCATCCTTGCGCCCTCATGGCTTGAGCTCGGGTGAGATCATTTGCCACAGAGGATAACAGAAACGAGATATAAGTATATCTTTATATTATTTGAACAAGCGTATCATTTCAGATTGTTCTTTTCGATCTTTCAATTAGTTAGGCTTCCTGACGGCAAGAATTGTCACCGGCAATGCGGCACGCCAGGCATCGAAGCCACCCAGCGGCCTGGCCTGCGACACGGAAATCCGGGTGAGTTCGCCGCCGATCTTCTCCTGCCAGGCGATGAGCAGAACTTCACTCTGGACGGTCACCGCGTTGGCGACCAGCCGGCCGCCGGGCTTCAGCGCCGCCCAGCAGGTTTCCAGCAGGCCGGGCTCGGTGACGCCGCCGCCGATGAAGATTGCATCCGGCTGCGCAAGCCCCGCGAGCGCCTGTGGCGCCGCGCCGGCCACCAGGTCGAGGCCGGGAACGCCCAGCGTATCGGCATTGGCGCGGATGAGCTGCCGGCGGCCATCATTCTCTTCGATGGCGATGGCGCGGCAGGTCGGATGCGCGCGCATCCATTCGATGCCTATCGATCCGCAGCCGGCGCCGACATCCCACAGCAATTCGCGCGGGAGCGGGGCGAGGCGCGCCAAGGTTACCGCGCGCACATCGCGCTTGGTGAGCTGGCCGTCATTCCGGAAAGCCTCGTCGGGCAGGCCGGCAAGAGTCGAGAGTGGCCTGGCGTCGGGCCCGGCGATGAGCTCGATAGCGAGGAGGTTGAGCGCCGCCGTTTCGCCGGCGCGCCAGCTTTCGGCGCTGCCGTCGATGCGATTTTCCCTGGAGCCGCCCAGATGCTCGAAAACCGCGATGCGGCTGGGACCGAAGCCACGCGCGCTCAGCAGCCGCGCGACGTTGGCGGCGGAGAAGCCGTCCTCGCTGAGAATGAGCAGGCGCGCCCGGTCGAAGAGCGCGCGGTTGATCAGCTCCAGCGGGCGGCCGTGGATGGTCAGTATCTCCACCTCCTGCAGCGCCCAGCCCATGCGGGCGGCGGCGAGCGAGACGGAGGATGGTGCGGGGATGACGCGCATTTCGTCCGGCCCGAGATGGCGGCTGAGGCTTGCCCCCATGCCGTAGAACATCGGGTCGCCGCTGGCGAGGATGCAGACGGGCTGGCCGCGCTGGCTGAGCACCTGCTCGAAGGCTTCCGAAAAGGGGCTTGGCCAGGCGCGCCGCTCGGCCCCGATCGCCGCGGGCATCAGGGCCAGATGGCGGGCGCCGCCGAAGACGATCCGGGCCTGGCCGAGGGCCGCCCGCGCCGGGGCGCCCAGCCCCTCGATCCCGTCTTCGCCGATGCCGATCACGGTGAGCCAGGCTGGCATATCAATCTATCCCGTTGGAATAAGGGCGTGTTCGCTGCCTCCATTAAGCCAAGCCGGCGCCTGCGGCAAGCTTGAGCGCGGCGGAAAGCCGCCCAGAATCCGCTTCCAGCCGGCGGCCCGCTCCTATAGAACGGGGCCATTCACCGGTGCCCCTTTGGGGCCTAAGAGGGAACATGGGAGGTTCGGGCGCGGAGCCCAGCCAGCCATGGCTGCCCCCGCAACTGTGCGCGGCGAGCCTTTCGCAGAGAGCCACTGGACCACCGGGTCCGGGAAGGCGGCGACCGGGCGGCGACCCGCGAAGCCAGGAGACCTGCCGGGGATAGGGGTTGCGGTTGGATGCATCGGTCGGGGCGTATCGATGCTGTGGCTTATGACCGGCAAGGTCGGGCCCATTCGCCGCAACGGTTTCGTGCCGGTGCCATCTTGATTGTCAGCGACCGCCGCTTTGCCTGTCCGGGCCTCTATCGCATCGTGCCCTCGCTCGATGGCGGCATCTGCCGCATCAAGCTGCCGCGCGGCCGGCTGAACGCCGCGCAGGCACGAGCGCTGGCCGGTCTTGCAGACCGCTTCGGCCATCCGGAAATCGAAGCCACCAACCGCGCCAACGTGCAGATCCGCGGTGTCCGCGCCGGCAGCGAGGATGCCGTGATCGAGGGACTGACCGCAGCGGGCCTCGCCCCCGGGAGCAGCAGCGCCGACGATGTTCGTAATGTGATGGTCAGCCCGCTTTGTGGCCTCGATCCGGACGCACCGCTTGATGTCGGCGATCTTGCCGACCGGGTGCTGACGCGGCTGGAGAACGAGCCGCGCTATCATGCGCTGTCGCCGAAATTCTCGGTCCAGATCGACGGCGGCGAAACCGTCGCCATGGCGGCTCATCCCAACGACATCTGGTTTTCCGCCATCGATGGTGAGACCTTCGCCTTCGGCTTTGCCGGCGTGCCGGGCGAGAAGCCGGCCGGTGCCGTCGCAGCGGGAGATGCGGAGCGCGCTTTGTTTGCACTGCTCGACCTGTTCGTGGCCGAGATCGGCAAGACCAATGCCAAGGGCGAGAAGGTCACGCGCATGCGGCACCTGCTGGTTGGCCGGCGTGCGGAAGCAATGGCAGCCGCCTTGCCCTGCCCGGTCCGCGCGGCTTCCGACTGGCGGCGCGAGGAACCGATGGCGCTGGGTCATATCGGTGCAAGACGGCAGGTGGATGGGCGTTTCGCCCTGGGGGCCGTGCCACCGCTGGGACGCATTCCCACGCGCATGCTGCTGGACCTTGCCGAACTCGCAACGGATGTCGCCGGCGGCGAGATCCGCATGACGCCCTGGCAGAGCGTATTGCTGCCCAACATCGACGAGGATGCGCTGGCCAATACAGCGGCGCGGCTGGAAGAATTGGGTTTCATCACGCGGCCCGACCGGACGCTGGCCGCAACCGTCACCTGCGCCGGCGGCGCGGGGTGCAGATCGGGCCTGACCGACACCAAGGCCGACGCCTTGGCGCTGGCCGCGGAGATCGACGGCTGGGGCACGCCCATATTCGGCATCCACGTGACCGGCTGCAGCAAATCCTGCGCCGCCCCCCGCCCTGCCCCCTTCACCCTGCTGGGCCTGAAACCGGGCCGCTACGACCTCTTTGCGGCCGCTGAGTCGACGGGGGGCGACGGGCCCATGGCGGGATTTGGCGAGCGGGTGGGCAGGGACCTCACTATCGAACAGGCAGCCAGGCTGCTGATGCCCAGGCTGCCGATGCAAAGAGAGAAGGCATGATCAATTACGAGCGCGATGGGCAGGAAATCTATCGCCAATCCTTTTCCATCATCCGCGCCGAGGCGGACCTTACCGGCATTCCGGCCGATCTTGAAAAGCTCGCCGTGCGGGTAGCGCATGCCTCCGGCATGGTCGATATCATTGCGGACCTGCGCTTTTCCGCCGGTGCCGGTGCCGCCGGCCGCAAGGCGCTGGCGGACGGGGCGCCGATCCTGGCCGATTGCCGGATGGTGGCGGACGGTGTGACGCGATCGCGCCTGCCGGCCGATAACGAGGTGATTTGTACCCTCTACGATCCGCGCGTCCCGGAACTGGCTCAATCGATGGGCAATACGCGCTCGGCGGCGGCGCTGGAATTGTGGCGCGAGAAGATGGGCGGCGCGGTGGTGGCGATCGGCAATGCGCCGACCGTCCTGTTCCGTCTCCTCGAAATGATCGACGAAGGCGCCCCGAAGCCCGCCCTGATCCTGGGCTTTCCCGTGGGCTTCGTAGGTGCGGCGGAATCGAAGGACATGCTCGCCGACAACAATCGCGGCGTGCCCTTCGTCATCGTGCGTGGCCGTCGCGGCGGCAGCGCCATGGCAGCAGCAGCCGTCAACGCGCTGGCCACGGAGAAGGAATGATGTCGAAACGGGGACGTCTTTTCGGCCTGGGCGTGGGGCCCGGCGATCCGGAACTGATGACGGTGAAGGCCGTGCGCCTGCTGGGCCAATCGCCGGTCGTCGCCTATCTGGCGGCCAAGGGCAAGAGGGGCAATGCGCTCACCATCGTCGAGGCCTATCTGAAACCGGAGCAGCAGACCTTGCCGCTGATCTATCCGGTGACGACGGAAAAGCTGCCGGACCATCTCGATTACGAGACGCTGGTGAGCGACTTCTACGACCAATCGGCCGCGGAAGTAGCGACACATCTCGATGCGGGCCGCGACGTGGCAGTGATCTGCGAAGGAGATCCCTTCTTCTACGGCTCGTTCATGTACATCCACGACCGGCTGGCCCAGCGCTATGAGACGCAGGTGGTGCCCGGTGTATGTTCAGTGCTGGGTGCCGCGTCGGTACTGGGCGCGCCGCTGGTCTATCGCAACCAGAGTCTCGGCATCCTCTCTGGCGTGCTGCCGGAAGACGAATTGAAACGGCGCCTTGTCGACATGGATGCCGCGGCGATCATGAAGCTCGGCACCAATTTCGCGAAGGTGCGCAGGGTGGTGACGGAACTGGGCCTTGCCGACCGCGCCCTTTATGTCGAGCGCGCCACGATGGGGAACCAGAAGATCGTGCCGCTGCTCGAAGTCGATCCGAAGAGCGCTCCTTATTTCTCAATCGTGCTCGTTCCCGGCAAGAAATGGCAATCGTGAGCGACGCTGCCGCCATCGTCATCCTGGGTGAAGGATCGCTGGTCACCGCGCGGCGTATCCAGGCCGCGTTGCCGGGTTCGGAAATCCATGGCCTGGCCGCGCGCGTGAACGGGGCCGATATCGCCTTCGACGCGTTCGGCGAGACGCTGCGCGGCCTTTACGAGGCCGATCGGCCGATCGTGGCGCTGTGCGCGGCGGGGATCGTCATCCGGTCGCTGGCCCCCTTGCTGCAGAACAAGCGCGCCGAGCCGCCGGTCCTCGCGGTCGCCGAGGATGGCAGCGCGGTCGTGCCGCTGCTTGGGGGATTGAGCGGCGTCAACCTGCTGGCGCGCCAGATCGGCGCGGCGCTCGGCACGACGCCCGCGATCACCACGACGGGCGAAATTCGCTTCGGCACCTGCCTCATCAATCCGCCGGCGGGCTATCTGCTGCGCAACCCGGCTGACGGAAAGACCTTCATCTCGAACCTGCTGGCCGGCGCCAAGATGCGGGTCGAGGGCGAGGCACCCTGGTTCGCGGCGGCGAAACTGCCGATCGATCCAGCCGGCAGCCTCGTCGCGCGCGTCACGCATCAGGATGTGATGCCGGGTGCCGATGAACTGCTGTTCCATCCACGCAATATCGTCATCGGCCTCGGCCGGGGCGAACCGGGTCTGGCTGACAGAATTCTGGCGGCGCTGGCGCAGGCGCAGCTGTCGATCCATTCGCTGGCCTTGCTGCTGGCCCGCGCGCGCGATCTTGCCGATCCGCATATCGCGCGCGCCGCTGCCGCGTTCAATGTGCCGCTGCGCTTCGCCGCCGCCGACACGGCTGAACAATTGGCCCTGGCTGCCGTGCCGGAACCGATCCTGTCGCTGACCATCGAACAGCTGGCCATTGCCGTGGCGCCCGCCCCCGAGGATGTGCAGGAAGTCGGGCGCAGGCGCGGACGCCTGGCCGTCGTGGGTCTGGGGCCTGGCGATCCCGCCATGATGGTGCCCGCCGCGCGGCGCGAGATCGACCAGGCTGAGGATATACTGGGTTACGAGACCTATGTGAAAATGGCGGGGCCGTTGCGGCCGGAGCAAGCGGTTCACGCGACCGACAATCGCGAGGAATTGCAGCGTGCGCGTCATGCCTTCGAACTGGCGGCGACCGGCCGGTCGGTCGTCGTCGTTTCCTCGGGCGATCCCGGCGTGTTCGCCATGGCTGCCGCCGTGATGGAGGCGCTCGACGATACCGACAAGCCGGAATGGCATGGCGTCGACTTGGCCGTGCTGCCGGGTGTGTCGGCGGCAATGGCCGCTGCGTCACGCATCGGTGCGCCGCTGGGGCATGATTTCTGCATCATCTCGCTCTCCGACAATCTGAAACCCTGGCCGGTCATCCTCGATCGGCTGGCGCATGCGGCGTCGGGCGATTTCGCAATGGCCTTCTACAACCCGATTTCAAAGGCGCGGCCCTGGCAGCTGGGCGAGGCGCTGGATCTGCTGCGGCGATACCGCGAACTGGAAACGCCAGTCGTGCTGGGACGCGATATCGGGCGGCCGGCGGAGCGCGTCACCAGCGTGACGTTGGGCGAACTGACGCCGGAAATGGTGGACATGCGTACCGTCGTCATCGTCGGTTCGTCGATGACACGGCGGATCAAGCGGCCGGACGGCAACGACTGGGTCTATACGCCGCGCTGGTACGGCACGAAACCGGGCTAAAGCGCCCTCACCCAATCGAGCGCCGCGGCAAGGCTGGAGACGGCCGGCACATCGGGGCGCGGGGGCCGGCGCTGCATGATGACGGTGATATCCAGTTCGCGGGCAGCCTGCAGCTTCGCGTCGGTCGCATCGCCGCCGCTGTTCTTGCAGACCAGATGATCGATGCGGCGTGTCTGCAGCAAGGCGCGCTCGTCGTCGAGCTTGAACGGCCCGCGTGCCAGCACGAGTTCGGCATCGGCGAAGCGAAGACTGGCATCCGGCGCCTCGACCGAGCGGATCACGACGTGAATCCCGTCGAGCGCCGCAAAGGGTGCCAGTTCCTGCCGGCCAAGCGCCAGGAAGACACGGCGCGCGGATCTGCGCAGGATATCCACCGCCTGGCCCCAATCGTCCACCGCGATCCATCGGTCGCCGCCTTGCGGTGACCAGGCCGGCCGTTCGAGGCGCAGAAGCGGAATACCGGCTTCCGCCGCCGCTTCCGCCGCGTTCCAGCCCATGCGGCGGGCGAACGGATGTGTTGCGTCGATAAGGGCGGCAACCTTGTTCTGGCGAAGATAGGCGGCGAGCCCGGCCGCCCCGCCGAAACCGCCGATTCGAACTTCGCCCGGCGGCAGCTTCGGGTTGGCAACGCGGCCGGCCAGCGATGAGACGATATGGATGTCGGGAATAGCCTGCAGCGCTTCGGCCAGCGCCATGCCTTCGCCGGTACCGCCGAGGACAAGGATCGTCTTTGCTTTCGTCATCCGCTGCTTGTCTTCCTCCGCGCCGGCGGAGCATGGCAATTTTCAAGGGCGGAGGAAAGCGGATTGTATTGTACCGCGTCCCATGGTTTCACGTGAAACAGTGGCGCCTGGCAGCGTTCCGACCCGGCACGCCTCGGCGCCTTTTCCGTCTATTGCGCGGCGGCGGCCCTGGCCGCCGATACTTGCCGCGATACCAATCTGGCATAGAGCCCGCCGCGCGCCATGAGTTCCGCATGATCGCCGCATTCGACCAGACGGCCGGCATCGAGCACAAGAATGAGATCGGCATTGCGGATTGTCGAGAGGCGATGCGCGATGACGATGGTGGTGCGTGCCGCCTGCAGCAGATCGAGTACGCGGCGCACGGCCGGCTCGTTGGCGGCGTCGACATGCAAGGTCGCTTCGTCGAGGATGAGGACCGGTGCATCCTTGAGGAGGGCTCGGGCGATGTCGGCGCGCTGGCGCTGGCCGGGACGTTGCGGCGGCGCGGCTGAGGGCATTTTCTCCGCTTTTCGCCGCCTGGAACAAAGCTCGGCCATCTTCTGTTAGGGCTGCATCCAACCCAGCTGAGGAGGCGACCGATGCAATCCGCGATGGAAGACCGCCGGGAGACCCAGGAGACATTGAAGAAGGACGAGACCGGCAGCCTGATCTCGGCCGACAAGGTACAGGGCACCGATATCTATAACCGCCGCGGCGACAATCTGGGCGAAGTCGAAAGCGTCATGATCGACAAGCGCAGCGGCAAGGTCGCCTATGCCGTCGTCACCTTCGGCGGCTTTCTCGGCATCGGTTCGGAGCGGCGCGCGCTGCCCTGGAACGTGCTTAGCTACAACACCGATCTTGGCGGCTATGTGGTCGATGCCGAGGACGATGTGCTGCGCCGGACACCTGTCTATGCCGACAACAACAATATCGACCCGGAATGGGGCAAGCGTCTGCACGGCCATTTCGGCGTGCCGCCCTATTGGCAGTAAGGGTTCTGGCAATGGCCCGCCCGCTGGATCGCGCCAGTGGGTGGGAAGACGGCCAATTTAGATGATGTTGGATCACATAACTTCGGATCGGGCCACTATCGACGAGGCAGGAGGATGGCGGTCATGGCTCAGACGATCGGTTTTTACCTGGCGAGTGCGGCAGCATCGGCTTATGCGCTGTTTCTGGTCGGGACGCACTGGCCGGCATAGTGCGGCCTGCGGATGTTAGGCATCGCGCATCATGATCTACCGCGTTCAGATTAACGACCCCGACGATGCGAAGAGCGAGCGCTGGTTTGCTCGCCAGTTGAAGAGCCAGTATTCGCGCGTGATCGAGGAACCGCTTCCACCGGAGTGGCGCGAGCTGCTGCAGAAGCTCATCGACGCCTTAGAACGCCCTTCGTCGTGAAGGTCTGCGTGCCATGCTTGCGGCCCTGGCGCCGCCCCTCGCCACCGGCAAGGCCGGTGCCGGCCGGCTGCCAGTTTGGCACCAGCTGGTGCTTGCCGGGACCGATGAGATCGGCGCGGCCCATATTCTTCAGGGCCTCGCGCAGCAGCGGCCAGTTTTCCGCATCGTGATAGCGCAGGAACGCCTTGTGCAGGCGGCGCTGCTTCAACCCCTTGACCGTTTCAACCGGCTCCGATCCGCCATGGCGGATCGGCCGCAATGGGTTGAAGCCGGAATGATACATGGCGGTCGAGAGCGCCATCGGCGACGGCAGGAAGGTCTGCACTTGATCAGCGCGGTATTTATTGCGTTTCAGCCATAGGGCAAGATTCATCATGTCCTCATCCGTCGTACCCGGATGAGCCGCGATGAAATAGGGAATGAGGAAGTATTCCTTCTTCGCCTCCTTGGCGGCCTTGTCGAACAGTTCCTTGAACTTGTCGTAGGCGCCGATACCGGGCTTCATCATCTTGGAAAGCGGGCCGGCTTCGGTATGTTCCGGGGCGATCTTCAGATAGCCGCCGACATGGTGTGCCACCAGTTCCTTGATATAGGCCGGACTCTTCACGGCAAGGTCGTAGCGCACGCCGGACGCCACCATCACCTTCTTGATGCCGGGAATGTCGCGCGACTTCTTATAGAGTTGAATCAGCGCTTCATGGCTGGTGTTTAGATTGGGACAGATATCCGGGAAGACGCAGGAAGGTTTGCGGCACAATTCCTCGGTATGCTTGTCCTTGCAGGCCATGCGGTACATGTTGGCCGTAGGTCCGCCGATGTCGGAGATGATGCCGGTAAAGCCCTTGGTCTTGTCGCGGATCCTTTCGATTTCCTTGAGGATAGAGCCTTCCGAGCGGTTCTGGATGATACGGCCTTCATGTTCGGTGATCGAGCAGAAGGAGCAACCGCCGAAACAGCCGCGCATGATGGTGACCGAAAAGCGGATCATGTCCCAGGCAGCGATCTTCGCATCCCCATATGAAGGGTGCGGCGCGCGCGCATAGGGCAGTTCGAAGACCGCATCCATTTCCGGTGTCGTCAGCGGAACGGGCGGCGGACTGACCCAGAGCTCGCGATTGCCATGGCGTTGCACCAGCGCGCGGGCATTGCCCGGATTGCTTTCCCGGTGCAGCACACGCGAGGCGCGGGCATAGGCTTCCGGATCCTTCTCGACCTGCTCGAAGGACGGCAGGCGCACCACCGTGTCGCCCTCAAGGCGCCGGGCACCTTCGGCGGCGTCGTCGAGGTCGTTGGCGGGGGCTTCGACCCAGCCGTCGGGGACGCGATCCTTCATGATGGCGACGCCGCGGAGATCGGCCAGGTCCGCGGGCTTGTCGCCCTTGGCGATGCGATGGGTCACCTCGACGACGGCGCGCTCGGCGTTGCCGTAAAGCAGAATGTCGCCCTTGGCGTCGACCAGGACCGAGCGGCGCACCTTGTCCGACCAGTAATCGTAATGCGCGATGCGCCTGAGCGAGCTTTCGATGCCGCCGAGCACAATCGGCACGTCCTTGTAAGCTTCGCGACAACGATGCGAATAGACGATGACGGCGCGATCCGGGCGCTTGCCCCCCTCGTCGCCAGGCGTATAGCTGTCGTTATGTCGGAGACGGCGGTCGGCCGTGTAGCGGTTGACCATCGAATCCATATTGCCGCCGGTAATGCCGAAATAAAGATTGGGCCGACCCAGCGCCTTGAACGGCTCGGCGCTCTGCCAGTCCGGTTGCGAGAGAATGCCGACGCGGAATCCTTGCGCCTCCAGCAGACGGCCGATCACGGCCATGCCGAAGCTCGGATGATCGATATAGGCGTCGCCCGTCACCAGGATGACGTCGCAGGAATCCCAGCCAAGCTCGTCCATCTCGGCACGCGACATCGGCAGGAAGGGCGCCGTGCCGAAGCGGTGCGCCCAATACTTCCGATGCGAAAAAAGCTGCTTCGCGGGTTCCATGCACAATCCATATAGCGACACATTTCGGCGCGCGCGGGCCGGAGACCGCTTGCCCCAACGCGCCACGCCAAGTCGCCTCAATTTACCGGAATTCTGCCAGCAGGGCGCCGCTCTATCGGGCCGGCCACCCGTCTTTTGCTCTCTAGCCGGCGCTCTCTATCACCTAACATACTGAAAGGTCAATATTTTGATAGTATCCCAGGTACGGTGGCCGAAAATTCCACGAAAGGGCAGCGCCCACATACGCACGGAACCAGCATTAAGTTTGAAGTTATTCCTCTTCTCGCGCGAAAAGGATGGGACACTTAGGTTTCATTATTAGCAATATTCGCTCAGCCTCATATTTCCTAACATCCCTCAACTTCGGCGGACGGGGCTGATTTCCGCCGCACGATATATATCCGCTCAAGAATTCAACAGCGGGGCGAGGGGATTGTGGACGGGGGATTGGAAGACGTTCTGGCCTTCATGCCGGAGGCCGTGATCGCCATCGATGCCGGCCAATTCATCATCTATTTCAATGCGAGTGCCGAGCGGGCTTTCGGCTATACGTCATCGGACGTCCTCGGACAGCGACTGGACATCCTCATTCCCCGCCCGTTCCGCGGGCAGCATCGCGAACTGGTCGACAATTTCAAGCAATCGGATTCCCGGGCGCTGTTGATGCACCAGCGCCGACAGATACTGGCACAGCGCGCGGACGGTTCCAGCTTCCCCGCCGAAGCGACCATCGTGCGTGGGCTGTGGCAAGGGCAGAGCGCCACCTTCGTCATCATGCGCGACGTGACCGAGCAGAAACTGCGCGAAGAGGCGCTGGCTGCGTCGGAGATGAAGTACCGCGCCATCCTGGAAGGATCGCCGGAACCCATCCTCATCGCCGATCCAGGGACGGGGTGCCTGACGGAAGTGAATGCCGCCGCCGCGTCCCTCTTCGGCTGCAGCGTGGCGGATCTCATTGGCAAGCATCAGGCGGACCTCCATCCCGAAGAGATGCGGGACCGGTTCCGCCAGACCTTCCGCGAACATATCGAACTGGGCCGCGTGGTCGTGCCTGACGGCGTCATCGAGCGAGCCAATGGCGAACATGCCATGGTCGAGATATCGGCCTCGCCAGTGACCTATAACGGGACGCAGCGCCTGGTCGGTTTCTTCCGCGACACGACCGAACGGACGCGCCAGCAGCGGGAGTTGCAGATGGCGCTGACGGCAGCACAGAGCGCCATCGAGGCCAAGCGCATGTTCCTGGCCAATATGAGTCACGAACTGCGCACACCGCTCAACGGCATCATCGGCTTTGCCGAGTTGATCATTCATCAGATCCACGGACCGCATTCGCACCCGAGCTATACCGAGTACGGCCACGTGATCAAGCAGAGCGGGCACCATCTGCTCGAGATCGTCAACGATGTGCTGGACCTCTCGCGTATGGAATCCAGCCACTACCGGCTGGAACGCGAGCCCGTCGACCTTGCCCGCCTTGTCGAGGAAGTGAGAACCATGCTCTCGACGCTGGTCGCGGAGATGAATCTGATCGTGACGACGGGTATCGCGCCGGGCACGACGCTGACGGCCGACCGGAGGGCGGTCAAGCAGATGCTCATCAATCTGTTTTCCAACGCGATCAAGTTTTCACACAGGTTCGGCAGTATCCATATCGGTACCGAGGCGAGCCGCGACGGCGGCCTCATTCTCAGCGTGACCGATACCGGGATCGGCATCGCGCCGGAGCGGCTGCCGACGATCGCCGAGCCCTTCGCCAGCAGCAATGTCTACGCCAAGGAAAAAGGCGGCGCCGGCATCGGCCTCTCGATCACCAAACGCCTGATCAATCTGCACGACGGCGATCTGGAAGTGCGCAGCGAACCGGGCAGGGGCTCAACCTTCTCGCTGGTCTTCCCGACGGCGGAACGCAACGCGGCGTGAGGAGGAAACCCTGCGGCCCGATTGCAAAGGTCAGCGAGTGTTACCGTCTAACCCATTGAGAGAAATGGCGCACCCGGAAGGACTCGAACCTCCAACCTTCTGATTCGTAGTCAGATGCTCTATCCAATTGAGCTACGGGTGCGTCGGTTCGCGGTGGGTGAGGGCAAATCGCGTTGCCATCAGCCGAGTTGGATGCTTCGGCCCCCGAACGGTGGCGGAAACTAGCCAAAGCCGGTGGGCATTGCAAGTTCTTTGGCACGCTTTCCTTAATGTTTTCCGGTGCGGGCCTATATCTTTGTTTTAGCTGGGAAAAGACAACTATCCTCCAGCTCGGCGCGCGCCACGCGGCGGATCGGAGGCGTGCAAATTCCAATGTCGTTCCGCAGTTTCCCACGGGATTTTCTGTGGCCTTCGCGCCACCCTGTGACCCTCTTGGCACGCTTCGTCCCCCAAGACCCGACTTGGGCTGTTGATTCTTGTCCTGAAAGCTGCGAAGAACTGTTTTTGGGTAATGGGTTGAGCAAGGCAAGGGGGTATGGGACTTTGCTTTTGTTCGCTGTCTTTCGGGGTTCGGCAAGCATGAAGAAACATGTCTGGCTCGCGGCCGTGGCCGCCGCACCGCTTATCTTGGGCGGCTGCGAATTCTTCAACAATGCCCTGGCGCCGTCGGTTTCCGGCGCGCCGATCGGGGCAAGCGTCTCGAACGGTACGCAAGTGCCGCCGGGCCAGCCGACCGGCACGCTGGTGGGCACCCGGGTCATCGAGATTCGCAGCGATCTCAACCGCCTGCAGCAGGCCGTGCAACAGCAGACGCTGAAACATCAGGAACTGCGCGGCAGTGCCGAGCGCAACGCCGCCGGCTACCAGACCACGGTCGGTGCCATCAACGGCAAGCTGCAGATGGGCACCACCCCGGGCAATCCGATGGTGACCACCGCGTGGCAGCAGGCGCAGAATCAGCTGGACCAGATCGGTTCCGATCTCGACCAGATGAACCGTCTGTCGAACGACGTCGCCAATAATGCCGCCTTCTCGAGCTACCTGCTCGACTCGATCCGCGCCGCCTATACGGTGTCGGGCGCGGTCGACGAGGATCACCGGCAGCTCCGCGTCCTTGAGGACCAGACGAATCAGACCACCGTGTCGATCGACCGCCTGCTGAATCAACTGGCCGAGGATACCTCGCGCCAGACCAACTTCCTGGCCACCGAGCGTTCGAACCTGACCACGCTGGCCGCCAGCGTGAACACCGGTCAGGTCTATGGCACGACGCTCGCCAGCCGCTCCTACGCTCCGCCGGCCCAGCCTGCCCTGCCGCCAATGGCCGGCATGAGCACTGGCCGCCCGCTGGTCGTCATCCGCTTCGACCGGGCCAATGTGAATTACGAACAGGCGCTCTACCAGGCCACGTCCAAGGCCCTGGAACTGCGCCCGAACGCCGCCTTCGACGTGGTCGGCGTCGCCCCGGCCATGGGCCAGCCGGCCCAGGTGGCGCTCAACAGCGATATCGCCCGCACGAACGCCAACAAGGTGTCGCGCTCGCTGCTCAACATGGGCCTGCCGCCCGACCGGGTCGGCATCGCCCAGGTGACCGATCCCAACGCGCAGGTTAACGAAGTCCACGTTTACGTGCGCTGAGAAGCAGTTAGTCCTCTACACACAACCCCGAACCGGAAGCCGGCGCTCAGAAATGGGCGCCGGTTTTCTTTTGGAGTCGATCCGAATGGCGTTTTGCGGCGTAATAAGAGGCCATATCGATACGGGGAGGTCTGCATGCGCCTCGTCACCCTCGCCCTCGGTCTGCTGTTCCTGACGCTGGCCCCCGCTCGGGCGGAGCCCAGTCCAACAGATCGGACCAGCTTCCAGCAAATTATCGCCGCCCAGATGTCGGCCTTCCGGGTCGATGATGGAGTCGCCGCCTTTGGCTTCGCCTCGCCCGGCCTCCAGGCCAAGTTCGGCTCGGCAGCGACGTTCATGGAGATGGTGAAGGAGGGCTATGCCCCAGTCTACCGGCCGCGCGCAGTCGAGTTTCGCGCCGTGGTCGACCATAACGGCCAGCCCGAACAGCAGGTTTTTGTCATTGGTCCCGATGGCAGGGGCTATATCGCGCATTATATGATGGAGCGGCAGCCCGATGGTTCCTGGCGCATCAGCGGCTGCTATCTCGAACCGGCCCAGGACGAGAGCGTGTGAATGCGCGTGCTGTTCTGGTTTCTGGCGGTCGTGATTTTCGTCCCCCTGGCACTCAGCATCGCCCGTGGGATGGCCTATGACGGGTCGTGGCGCGATGCGCCACGCCATTCATCGGGCCTTGCTCCCGATCCGCTGAAAACGCCCGAAGCGATCGTACAGATCTATTCCGCCCGCGCCTTCAACTGGCGCGGATATGTGGCAACCCACCCCTGGATCATCGTCAAGCGCCGCGGTGCCGCCCGCTTCACACGCTACGAGGTCGTGGGATGGGGCGGCGGGCAGGCGCTGAAAGTCAATTACGCGCTGCCGGACGGCATGTGGTTCGGCGCGGAACCCAGCATCATGGCGGAGTATCGCGGCGCTGGCGTCGAGCGCATGATCGACCGGGTCGAAGCGGCGATCCGGACCTATCCGTTCAAGGATCAATATCGCAGCTGGCCCGGGCCCAACAGCAATACCTTCCTGGCGCATGTCGCGCGCGAAGTGCCGGAGCTGCGCCTCGATATCCCGGCCAATGCCATTGGCAAGGATTATCGCGCCTGGGACGAGCCGGTCGCCTTGGCACCGAGCGGGACCGGCGTGCAGCTGTCGCTGCTGGGGCTTGCCGGCGTGACCCTTGGGATAGAAGAAGGCGTCGAGTTCAATGTGCTGGGGCTCAATCTCGGCATCGACATTCTGCGCCCGGCCCTGCGCGTTCCCGGCCTGGGGCGGATCGGCTTCCCGGAAGATGTGGCACGCCAGCCGGAGACGGTGGTCGATTAGGCGCGCCTGGGGAGTTCCAGGCCGAGTTCGGCGCGCTTTGCCTTGGTCAGCTTCGCGGCGACCAGGCGGTAGGCCGTCTCGATATAGGCTTTGAGATCCTTGTCGCCGAGCGCCTTGGGCGTCTCGACCTGCACCCATTTGGCGCGCGCAAGATAGGGGGCCGGGATGATGCCCTTCTGCTGGCGCAGCAGGTCGTAGGACATGTCGCTGCATTTGAAGCTGAACTTAGGCCCTTCGCCTGGCCCCCAGTTCGAGCAGACGGCAAAGATCTTGCCGCCGACCTTCCAGACCGAGGCACCGCCCCACTGGACGACCTGGGTGGTTTTGGGAAGCGCGCCACAGGCCTTGTCGAATTCCTTGCGCGTCATGCCACCGGCTCCTGCTGGATTGCGGTTCCTAAATCTCGGTCCGGGCACCGAGTTCGATGATGCGGCCGACCGGGATGCGGAAATAGTCCGAAGCCGAGATTTCCGTATCCGACAACAGGATGAACAACCAGCGGCGCCAGCCGGACATGGCGGACTTTGCACGCGGCACAATGCGTTCGCGGCCGATGAAATAGGAGACGCTCTCCGGATCCATATCGAGCCCGTGCTTGGCGGCCATGCGCATCGCAGCCGGCAGATCCGGCTCGTCGGCAAAACCATAATGCACGATGATGCGCCAGAAGCCGCGGCCCAGCTCGCGCACCTGGATACGCTCGGAATCGGGCACGAAGGGGCGCGCTTCGGTGATGAGGGTCGTCATCACGATGCGTTCGTGCAGGATGCGGTTGTGCCGCATGTTGTGCAGCAGCGCGAAGGGCACGCGGTCGATCTGCGCCGTGAGGAACAGGGCAGTGCCGGGCACGCGGCTCAGATGCCGTTCCGAAAGGGCACCGAGGAACTCGTCTTCGGTCAACGAGCCGGCACCGTGCCGCTTGGCCAACAGGCCGCGACCGTCCATCCAGGTTGACAGGATGAAGATGATGATTGCGCCGATAAGGAGCGGGAACCAGCCGCCGTCGAGCACCTTGAGCATGCTGGCACTCAGCAACGACGCTTCGACCAGCAGGATGAAGCCGCAGATGAGAATGGTGCGCAGCGGGCTCCATTTCCATAGCGCACGGAAGACGAAGAAGGCGATGATCGTGTCGATGATCATGGTGCCGGTGACGGCGATGCCATAGGCATTGGCAAGGCCGCTCGAAGATTGGAAGCCGACCACCAGCAGGAGAACGCAGATCATCAGCAGCCAGTTGATCTGCGGCACATAGATTTGGCCCTGATGGCGCGCCGAAGTATGGGTGATCAGCAGGCGCGGACAGACGCCCATGCGCATTGCCTGCCAGGAAAGAGAAAAGGCGCCTGAAATGACCGCCTGGGAAGCGATGATCGTCGCCAGCGTCGCGAGGCCGATCAGCGGATACAGGAACCAATCGGGCGCCATGAGATAGAACGGATTGATCACCGCATCGGGGTGCACCAGAACCAGCGCCCCCTGCCCGAAATAATTCAGCATCAGGCACGGCAGAACGAAGAAGAACCAGGACGCCTGGATCGGCTTGCGGCCGAAATGGCCGAGATCCGCATAGAGCGCTTCGGCGCCGGTCACCGCCAGAAGGACCGCGCCCATCACGGGGAAGGCGATGCCGATATTGTGGAACAGGAACGAGAGCGCGTAATGCGGCGACAAGGCCAGGAGAATATCCGGGTGCTGGACGATCTGAGTGATGCCAAGGACACCGAGTGTCGTGAACCAGATCATTACGATGGGGCCGAACAATGCCCCCACGGCGCCTGTGCCGCGGCTTTGCACGGCAAAGAGACCGATCACGATGACAATGGTTATGGGCACCACCCATCTGGCCATCTCGGGTTCCGCGACCTCGATGCCCTCGACGGCGGAAAGAATGGAGATGGCCGGCGTAATCATACCGTCGCCATAGAAAAGCGCCGCGCCGACAATCCCCAAGGCCAGGAATTTTTCACGCCGCCCGGATTTCGTCGCCGATTGGATGGCGAGGCCGATGAGGGCCAGAAGACCACCCTGCCCTTGGTTGTCGGCTCGCAGAATCAGCAGGGCATACTTGAAGCTGACGACAATCATCACCATCCAGAAGATCAGCGATAGAATGCCGAACACATGGGCGGGATTCGCCGTGGCCTCGCCGGCTCCGTGGAAAGCCTCGCGGAAAGTGTAAATCGGGCTGGTGCCGATATCGCCGAAGACAACGCCGAGCGCGCCGATGGCCAGCGGGGCCAAAGCGCCATGCGGTGTATGGTCGGTGCTCGGAGCCGTCGCCGGACCCTGGCTATCTGGTGTCTGCACTGTTGTGGTCACTTGGTGTTGGTGGCATCTTGCGCCCGACCGTCGGCTCTCCGGCCGTTGCCATCGGCACTCCATTCTCGTGGAAGCCGACGCGGACTCAAGATGAGACTCCATCCCTTGCTGTTCTGGGCCTCTCCCGCCCCTCGAAAGCGGCGCATCCTGTCACCGGCTCGCCACGCGCGCAATAGGGTTTTTGCACCGCAATAATACCTCTTGACTTGCGCGACGACTCGTCTGTAGGTGCCGGCCGCAATCCGCAATTGCCGCTGCCGGCGCCTTCGGCTAATGGTCAGAACCAATGCCAAGCACCTGCGTTCCGGCCAGTCTCAGCCCAGGGGAAATTCCTATGTCAGACCCGCAAAAGACCTTTCCGGTATCCTGGGAAGAGTTGCATCGCAATGCCAAGGCGCTGGCCTGGCGCCTCATTGAAAAAGGCCCATTCAACGGCATCGTTGCCGTGACCCGCGGCGGCCTGGTGCCGGCGGCGATCATCGCGCGCGAACTGGATGTGCGGCTGATCGATACGGTCTGCATGCAAAGCTATTCCGACGATCACGCCCAGGGTCAGATCAAGGTTCTGAAGGATTCGCCGGGGAACGGCGAAGGCTGGCTCATCATCGACGACCTGGTGGACACGGGCCGCACCGCCCGCGTCGTGCGCGACATGCTGCCCAAGGCGCATTTTGCGACCATCTATGCGAAACCCTCGGGCCGGCCGCTGGTCGACACGTTCGTCACCGAGGTCTCGCAGGACACCTGGATATTCTTCCCATGGGACATCGAGCCGCAATTCGTGCAGCCGATCGTCAAGCTGAAGCGTCCTTAAGCCACCGGCCAGTTGTCGATGAGCCGCGTACGGCCGAGAAAGGCCGCGGCGAAGAGCCGGCTGCCCGGTTGCGCCCGGGGAATCGGCTGCAAACGCGCCTCGTCGCACAGGGCGACATAGTCGACACGGGTGAAGCCGCCTGCCAGCAAGCGCTGCTCCGCCTCGGCCAGGACCGGCGCCGCATCGCCACCGGCGGCAAGCAACGCGGCACTCTCGCGCAGGATTTGCGGCAGCAATGCCGCCGCCTTGCGATCCTGCGCCGAGAGATAGCGGTTGCGCGAGGACATGGCCAGGCCATCCGCTTCGCGCACGGTCGGCACGCCGGCGATCGCAACCGGTATATCGAGATCCAGTGCGAGGCGCTTGATCACCTGCAACTGCTGGAAGTCCTTTTCGCCGAAATAGGCGCGATCCGGAAGCGACTGCAGCAGCAGTTTCGAAACGATGGTGGCGACGCCGCCGAAATGGCCGGGCCGGCTGGCACCGCAGAGATGCTCGGTGAGGCCGCTCACCGCGACAGCGGTCGCAAAGCCCTGCGGATACATTTCCGCGACGTCCGGGGCAAAGAGCAGATCGCAGCCGGCTTGCGCCAGTTTTGCTGCATCGCCGGCCTCGTCGCGCGGATAGGCGCTGAGGTCCTCGGTGGGGCCGAACTGCGTTGGATTGACGAAGATCGTCGCGATAACATGGGCATTCTCGGCCTTGGCGCAGCGGATCAGCGAGAGATGTCCCTCGTGGAGCGCCCCCATGGTTGGCACCAGGCCGACGCTGCTGCCCGACTTGCGCCAGGCGGCAACATGGGCGCGCAGATCGGCGACGCGGCGAACGATGATCATGCCTGTCATGCGGGAAGATTCGGGCGCTTCAGCCGTGCTTCTTGACGGCGCCGAAGATATTTTCGGGGCCAGGGAACGAACGCGCGCGGACTTCGCTGGCGTAGCGTTCCGCCGCTTCCTCGATTTCGTGGCCCAACTCCGCATAGCGCTTAACGAAGCGCGGCTTGAAGGAACTGAAAAGCCCCAGAATATCCTCGGCCACCAGCACCTGCCCGTCGCAGACGGAGGATGCGCCGATGCCGACGATGGGAACCGGCACGCGGGCCGTCACGGCCTGGGCGATCTGTTCCATGACACCTTCGAGCACGATCGAGAAGGCGCCGGCTTCAGCGATGGCGATGGCGTCGGCCATGACGCCGGCCGCCTCCTGATCGCCGCGGCCGCGCGCTCGATAGCCACCCAGCGTATTCACCGACTGCGGCATCAAGCCGACATGGCCCATGACCGGAATGCCGCGCTTCACCAGGAACGAAACGGTGTCGGCAAGATCGCGCCCGCCTTCGAGCTTGACGGCCTGGCAGCCGGTTTCCTTCATGATGCGCGCTGCGGAGCGGAAGGCCTGCTGCGGACTTTCCTGATAGGAGCCGAACGGCATGTCGACGACGACCAGCGCCTTCTTGGAACCACGGCAGACAGCGGCCCCGTGTTGGATCATCATGTCGAGCGTCACCGGCAAGGTGCTGTCGAAACCGTAGAGCACCATGCCGAGTGAATCGCCGACCATCAGCAGGTCGACATGTGAATCCAGGCGCTGGGCCATCGGCGTCGTATAGGCGGTGAGACAGACGAGCGGTTCCTGGCCCTTTCGCGCGGCGAATTCCGGAACCGAGAACCGCTTCACGACGGCACCTTCGCTAGCTCCACCGGCATGGACGCTCATTTCCGCCTCCCTATTGGCTGGCTACGAACAGGAAATTCTCCCCGTCTCCGGCTCGCACCCCTATGTCTTATGCGCGACATTCTGTCCGATCCTGCTGCACCGCACAACCGCTATCCGGGCATAGGAAGAACGCCGGCAAGGTATGGAATGCGCTGCCAAGTATGGCAGCCTTGCTAGTGCCGCGGGCGACTGCCCCAGTATTGCGCCATGATGAAATAGGTGAAGGATGCACTCCAGGCGATGAGAACGAGCCCAGTTAACGCCTCGATACCCGCCAGCAGGCGCATGTCCGGGCTGAGCATCTCCGCATCGCCAAACCCTAGAGAAGTATATGATTCAGCAGAGAAATTCAGGTAATCCAAGAAAGTGCGCCGATAATTGTCTGAAAAACCCATGTTGAGGCCAGACCAGCTCAGCAGCCAGTAAGCCACCGCAAAGCCCCATATTTCGATCGTGTGGGCGGCCATGCAGGCGATGACCCCGACCGTGACATGGGCCCGCCGCGAAACCAGCTGGATGCGCGGGAGCAGGAATGCCGCCGCGATGTGCAGGGCTTCGTAATGAATGCCGATCGCCATGAGCACCAAAGCGGAACCGATAATGAGGGTAATGAAGAACATATGACCAGCTTCCGCTTCCCGATGAGAACGGTTAAACCCTATTATCTGACCGTCACATGTTAGCAAAGCGTTGCAAGCGCTCAGCCAACGGCAAATCAGCCCCAACCTCAGACTATTTGCCTAAGAGCTTAGATGTATAAAGACAACAGCCTCATTCCTTCCGAAGCGATCCGCCTCGCCGCCCTTGGTCTGCTATGGCAGGGCGAGCGGAGCTATGCAGACCTGGCGCGGGAAATCCGCCATTTCGTGGGCCGGATCGTCGGACCGTCGCTGGAACTGCTGGGGCCGTCGCTGGAACTATTCAAGATCGAGGGCCTCATCGAGGCGATCGACCCCAAGCAGCCGGCTGATTCGCAGATCATGCGCCTGACGCCTGAGGGCCGGGCAGAATTGCGGCGCTTGATGACAACGCGCCTCCGCGGTCCAATGGGCGAGGTCAACAAGCTTATCATCGCCTTCAAGATGCATTTCTTCGCCGCCCTCGCGCCGGACGACCAGCGCCAGCAGCTCGATCTGATGATCGAGGCCTGCGACAAGGAACTCGTTCGGCTGGGGGATTTACGCGCCTACCCCCCCGTCTCGGCCGGGGATGGCCATTTACCATCCTGGCTGGACCTGGAAATCGCCGAAATCGGCGCTCGCAGGGCCTGGTTCGAGGGTTTGAAGGGCCAAATTCGCGATTGATGGCGCAAATCTTGGAAATTCGACGGCCGGACGGCACTCCAGCGGTTGTAGATCGCATGTTCCCGCCCCACTTAGGCTCCTAGATGCAGCCAGTGACCCGCTTTGCACCGAGCCCGACCGGATATCTCCATCTCGGCCATGCATATTCGGCCCTGGATGCTTGGTCGCGGGCGAGATCGGCGGGGGGAAGATTTCTTTTGCGCATTGAAGATATCGATCGGACGCGGTGCCGGCCGGAATATGAAGCGGCGGTCCTGGAGGACCTCTCCTGGCTCGGCCTCGACTGGGACGGGAAGGTTCGTCGCCAATCCGATCATTTCGACGATTACCGCGAAGCTCTTGCACACCTGCAGGCTATGGATGTGATCTATCCCTGTTTTTGCAGCCGCAAGGATATCGCGGCCGCGCAGTCCGCACCGCACGGGCCGGACGGGCCGGTCTATCCAGGTGCCTGCCGAGATTTGCCCAAAGAGATCGCTGCCAAAAAGCAGGCCAGCGGCATTCCATTTGCGTTGAGGCTCGACGTCGCCAAGGCGCGAGCGTTGTGCGGACCGCTTTATTTTGACGAAGAAAGCCTTGGGACAATCGCCGCCGTACCGGAGCAACTTGGCGATATCGTCCTGGCGCGGCGCGAAACGCCTTGCAGCTATCATCTCTGCGTGACGATCGACGATGCCTTGCAAGGCGTGACGCTGGTAACCCGCGCCGAGGATCTGCTGCCGGCCACTCATATCCACCGGCTGCTCCAGGCCCTGCTGGGCCTCCCGGCACCCAACTATGCCCATCATAAGCTCCTCAAGGATGCGCACGGGCAGCGCCTGGCCAAGCGGGCCGGCGCGCCTAGCCTGCGCTCCTTGCGCCAATCCGGCGTCTCCCCGGCGGAAACCAGGATCATGGCAGGGTTTCCCGGCTAGCCGCCGGACCCCACATCGCTTATAGAAAACCACCACAAAGAAGCAGTTTGAACATGGATTTGACCTTTCTCGGCCCCGAACTCGCCGCCTTCGCCCAGGTAATCCTCATCGACCTCGTGCTGGCGGGCGACAATGCCATTGTCGTGGGCCTGGCGGCGGCCGGCTTGCCGGCCGGCCAACGCAACAGGGTCATTCTGGTCGGTATTGCCGCAGCCACAGTTCTTCGCATTCTCTTTGCGCTGGGCACCACCTACCTGCTGGCCATCATCGGCCTCACCTTTGCCGGCGGCATCCTGCTGTTGTGGGTGTGCTGGAAGTTCTGGCGCGAGTTGGAGCATCAGCGGCGCGAGAACAAGCTGGAGAAGATACGCCAAGGCCAGCCCCTCAGCGCCGAAGAGGCCCGTGAGCTGGAGGAAGGCGAATCCGCCTTGCCGGGAGCCGCACCCGCCAAGACCATGATGCAGGCGACGATCCAGATCATCCTGGCCGACGTTTCCATGTCGCTCGACAATGTTTTGGCCGTGGCGGGTGCCGCCCACGAGCATCCGAAGGTTCTCGTTTTCGGCCTCATCCTGTCGGTTGCCTTGATGGGTATCGCCGCTTCCTTCATCGCCAAGCTGCTGAAGCGCTTCCACTGGATCGCCTATGTCGGCCTTGCCGTCATTTTCTACGTGGCCGGCGACATGATCTGGCGCGGCTGGGCCGAGCTTGAACCGCTGATCAACGGCGCTTAAGGACGCCTGGAAAGGGCCAGCGCCAGCGCGCTGTAGTCCGGCCGCTCCGGCGAGAGGTAGCCGTGGCGGATCAGGAAATCGATGATGACGAGACCGACATTGAACTTGAAATCGCTGGTCTCGGCCAGCAGGCGTTCGATTTCGCCCAGCGGGAGCAGACGGAAATCGGCGATCTCGCCATCATGGTTGCGCGGCGTGAAATCCGCCGGCAATTCGAGGTCGTAGACGAAAAGCGTGTCATCGCGCAGGCACCCGTCCAGTTCCATGCGATAGCTGAGCGCGCCGCACGGTCGGGCCCGGCGCGCGAGCTCCTTGGGGATCGACGCCTCTTCGGCTGCTTCCTTGATGAGATTGTCGAAGGGCTTCACGCCGGACGGCAAGCCGCCAGCCACCAGATGATCGAGCTTGCCCGGCTCGATCGGACGATTGGCGGCGCGCCGCCCGACCCAAAGCCAGATTTCCCCGTCGCGCCGGACAAAACCGTTGAGATGCACGCCATACGCCTTGACGCCGAACAGCGGCACGCCGGCGCGCTCCAGATCGAAAAGGGGTTCGGCGCCATAATGCGCTGCGACCGTGAACAGTTCGTCGCGCCAGCCGCGAACGAACCCTTCCTGACGCAATTCGCGCATAACTGAATCGATCGCTGCCGAGCGATAATCGAAAGTGTCGAGATGTTCGGCGATGCTCACAGCGTCCGCGGCAACGCGGAAGACGCTGGGGAAGCGTTTCAGCTCGCCAGCCAGATCCGGGCGCATGAAGCCGATACGATCGGCGCCGACCTTGAAGGGCAGGTAGCGCGTCAAGTCATGCCGGTGGCAGATGGCGATGCGATCGAGCAGACTCATGCAGGCACCGAAGCGGCAAACGGGATCGGCCGGCGCAGTCCGGCGATGAGCGGCAGATAATCGCGTTCTTCCGGTCCGATGAAGCCGTGCCGGATCAGAAAGTCGATCAGGACCAGCGCTATGTCATACATGAATTCATCAGCCGATCGCAGACGATGCATCACTTCCGACACCGGCATCAACTCGAACCCGGCCACTTCGCCATCCTGGTTCTGCGGACGGAATCTTTCGGGCAGTTCGAGGTCGAAGTTGAATTGCTGGCCCACGCGCAACCCCTCACCCGCTTCGATCAGCAGCGTGATGATGCCGGCCGGCTGAGCAAGTTCGGCAATTTCAGGTGGAATACCGGCTTCCTCTTGGCACTCCTTCAGGAGGTTCTCGACCGGCGAAAGCCCCAGCGGCTGACCGCCACCGACGATGAGATCGAGCATGTTGGGATCGACGGATTTGGTCGGAGCGCGGCGCGCCACCCATATCTTCATCTCCCAGCCACGACCGACAAATCCGTTGAGATTGACACCATAGGCAAGAACGCCAAAGAGCGGCGCCGCGGCACGCTCCATCACCAGCAAGGGCGTCTCGCCGAAATTTTGCGTCACGGGATAGAGTTCGTCGCGCCAGCCTGGCACGCGTCCCTGTCCGCGCAGGGCGTGAAGCACCTTGGCCATTGCGGCGCTCCGCGCCTCCGGCGTCGCCAGTCCAGCATGCATGTGCAGATCGCCGGCGGAGAGTTCGAATATGTCCGGCCGGCCGGAAAGTTCCGACGCCAGTTCCGGCTTCACCCAACCAACATGACTTCCCGCCACGACAAAGCGGCGATAGCGCCCCAAATCGGGCGCCGGATAGCGGCTATATTGGCGAAGCAGGCTCATGCTGCGATCAATTCGCCCGCGCCCAGTCGATCAGGCGCCGCAGGAATGCGTCGCACGCCGCGAGCTGCTCCTTGTCGATGAACTCGTCCGGCTGATGCGCCTGGGCGATATGGCCAGGACCGCAGACGATCGCAGACATGCCGGCCTGCTGAAACTGCCCGGCCTCGGTGGCGTAGGGCAGACTCACCGTGTCGTTGGCACCGGTCAGATGCTTCAGCAAGGCCTCGGCGGCACCTTCATGTTCCTCGACAAGAGGTGGCGATGACACACGCGGCGTAGTGACGATGTCGGCCACCGGCTGAAGGGTGCGCAACTCCTTAAGGCGCTTCTCGGTGAAAGCTAACAGAGGTTTCAGGATCTGATCCGGATGGCCACCGGGAATAGCGCGGAAATCCCACAGGAAGCGGCATTCGCGAGCGATGATATTGACCGCCGTGCCACCATCGATATGACCGATGTTGAACGAGCAATGCGGCGGATCGAAGCTGCGGTCGAACGGCCCATCTGCCTGGATACCGCGATAGATGCGCGCCATCTCGCTCATCACTTCGGCGGCAAGGCCAATGGCGTTGAGGCCGCGTTCGGGCTGGCTGGAATGGCCATCCTTGCCGGTGATCCGAGTCTCGAAGGAATAGACCCCTTTATGGCGCACGCCGAGCTTCATCCCCGTCGGCTCGCCGATGATGGCAATGCGCGGCTTGGGCAGGTTCTCGCCGATCGCTTTCAGAAGATGCGGCGCGCCAAGGCATCCCAGTTCCTCGTCATAGGAAAAAGCGAAATGGAGCGGTGTCTTCAGCGGCTTGGCCACCATGTCCGGCACAAGAGCGAGGCATAGGGCGATGAAGCCCTTCATGTCGCTGGTGCCGCGGCCGATGAAACGCTCATTCGTTTCGACCAGCTTGAAGGGATCGCTGGACCAGGGCTGGCCTTCGACCGGCACGACATCGGTATGGCCGGACAGCGCAATCCCGCCATCGTGTTTCGGCCCGATCGTCGCCCACAGATTTGCCTTCGGCTGGCCGTCCGGCGCCGGCACAACATCGACGACGACACCATATTGCCTCAGATAGTCGCCGATCCAATGGATCAGCGAGAGATTGGAGCGGGACGAAACGGTATCGAAAGCAATGAGGCGATCGAGGATGCCGACGAAATTGGCGTTCATGACGAAGCAATCATCCGCACTTATGAACTGGAGCCGACCGTGGCTGGCGGCAGGCCGATGAAGGCGAGAAATTCGCGCCGCGTCGAGGGATCATTGCGGAAGGCGCCCAGCATGCGGCTGGTGACCATCGAGGTGCCGGCCTTGTGCACACCGCGGGTCGTCATGCATTGATGGCTGGCGTCGATCACGACGGCAACGCCGCGCGGCTGCAGTTCCTCGTTCAGGGTATTGGCGATCTGCGCGGTGAGCTTCTCTTGAATCTGCAGGCGCTTGGCATAGCAGTCGAGCAACCTTGCCAGTTTCGAGATACCGACGACCCGCTTTTTAGGCAGATAGGCGATATGCGCCCTGCCGATGATCGGTGCCATGTGGTGCTCGCAATGGCTCTCGAAGCGGATGTCCTTGAGGACGATCATCTCGTCATAGCCATCCGTCTCGGAAAAAGTCCGCGCCAGAATCTCGGTCGGATTCTCGCTATAGCCGCTGAAGAACTCGCGATAGGACTTCACGACCCGGCGCGGCGTGTCGAGCAGTCCTTCGCGCATGGGATCGTCGCCGGCCCAGCGGATGAGCGTGCGTACCGCTTCTTCGGCCTCCGTCTGTGTCGGTTTGCCGGTCGCAACCTTGGTCGATTTCGATGAGGCCTTGGGCACGGCCGGATCCTTTCAAACAATCTCGTGAGCGTTGGCGGTCAGTTCAGCCGCTTCGGCTGGAAGGGGCTGTCGAGAGAAAAGGCGGGTATGCCGATATCGAACATCTCGCCGGTTTCGCTCTCCATCTCATACGTACCGACCATGATGCCGGACGGCGTCTTCAGCGGCGTTCCGCTGGTATATTCATATGCCTCGCCCGGATGCAGGACAGGCTGTTCGCCGACGACGCCGGCGCCGCGAACTTCCTGCACCCGGCCCAGCGAGTCGGTAATGCGCCAATAGCGGTTCCGCAACTGCACGGTGAGTTCGCCGTGGTTTTCGATGCGAACATGGTATTTCCAGACGAAATGCGCCTCGTCGGGGGAGGATTGGTCGTCGAGATAAGTCGGCTCGACACTGACCAGGATACTGCGGGTCGTTTGTTGATACATGAAACTCGCCTTGCTGGCGTCGGCGTTGAACGAGCCGCAGTTTAGATCGGAAGCCGGGCCAAATCCAACAGCTGCAAGACCCTGATCGAACAGGGCTTATCCGCATGACGCGGGCCCGCCAAAGATGGTCGCCCAGGACCAAAAGGGCAAAAGAAAACGGCGCCGGGTTGCCCCGGCGCCGTTCCGCAAAAGAGCGGTCTTCAGTCGCGATTACTGAACGATGATCTCGGCGCGGCGGTTGGCCTGCTCCTTGACACCGTCAGCGGTCGGGACCGCGTTCTCGGCTTCGCCCTTCCAGGCGGTGGTGATGGCTTCGGCCGGGACGCCCGCCGCGATCAGCGCTTCACGCACCGAGTCAGCGCGGCGTTCCGACAGCTTCTCGTTGTAGGCATCCGAACCCGAACGGTCGGTGTGGCCGGTGACCGAGATCGCCGTCGACTTGTTGGCCGCGAAGTCCGCAACCACCTGGTTGACCACGGCCTGCGCCGCGTCGTTGATGTTCGACTTGTCGAAGTCGAACAGCACCAGATAGACGTTCGGAGCCGGAGCCGGGGCTTCAACAGCCGGCGGAGCCGCTTCGAGTTCAGCCAAAGCCGCGAGGAGTTCGTCCTTGCAGGCGCTGATATGATCGTACTGGAAGTTCTCTTCCTGCTGCTCAAGCCAGCAATCGAAGCGCGCCTGAGCGCGGGCAGCGAGTTCCGCCTTGTTGTCGCGAGCGCCGCCATCAAGGGCAGCCAGCAAGCGGCCACGGATGTCGGTAATCTCGCCGAGCGAATCGGCCGGCAGGTCGCGATTGGCCGGATCTTCGGGCTGGACCACTTCGCCGCCGGCGGCAGCGAGACCGCGGCGGGCGTAGTAACCGGCGTCACGCCAATCGAACATTTCGTCGGCCTCGAACACGGCCAGATCGCGATATTCGGTGGTCAGCGCCTGGGTGAACGGCGTACCGCCGCTCGCTTCGGTCGTGCGGATACGGTCGAGATCGGTCGAGCAGGCTGCCAGAAATCCAACTGCCCCCAAAACCGCCAGAAGTCGCAATGCTTTCATTTTTGTCTCCTCGCTTTTGTTCAGCGCCGTCCCCAGGTTCCGATGCGTCGCCCTCAGACGCTTCGCAACATCCCCGACTTCGGCTTATGCCTTAAGACTCGGCTGAGTTCGAATACCGGTTAAACTTGTTGATATCCCCCGGCGAAGCCAGCCCGAGTGCTGACATCTCCGGCACTATAGGTAAACGTCCCAGCGATGTCAAAAGCCCGAACATCATATTTGGTTCCGCTGGAAGCTCAATTTTTGTTGATTCTGGAGGCATTTCTTAAGCGCGGAGCCGGGCAGGAACTGCCGCCCCCTGCCCCTCTTTAAAGGGCGATTTCGCCACCTGCCGCGGCAGCAGAATCGGCCGGATCGTGACTGACCAGAAGCACGGGAAGGTTGCGGACGGCCGCCCGGTCGAAAATCAGGGCCCGGAACCGCCCCCGCAATGCAACATCGAGCTTGGCGAAAGGCTCGTCGAGCAGCAGGGCGTGCGGCTCGGCCAGGAGGGTCCGCATGAGCGCCACCCGCGCGCGCTCGCCACCAGAAAGGCTGAGCGGATCCCTGCCGCCCAGCCCCGGAAGCTCGGCTTCCGCCAGGCCGGCTTCGATTCGCCTGGCTCTATCCGCCGCGTCCAAGCCAGAAGGCAGGGCAAATGCGAGATTCTCGGCCACAGAAAGATGCGGAAACAGGAGGTCGTCCTGGAACAGTATTCCTAGACGGCGCGACTGGATGGGCAGCGCGCCAATATCGACCCCGTCCAGCAGAACCCGACCGCGACCTTCGATCGGCGGCGGCAGGGCACCGATCATCCAGTTGAGCAGGCTGGATTTGCCGATACCCGACGGCCCCATCAGCACGACCGGACGTCCGGCGTCGATGTCGCAATCGACCGGGCCCAGCAAACGCGCTCCGTCCTTGAAGAGCTCGACGCCCCGAAGGCTCAGCCGCCGCATCATGACACCCACCGTCGGCGCGGCCGAGCGGTCCAAAGGGCCAGAGCGAAACATAGCCCCGCGGCTGCCGCCTGGATCGTCCCGTAGACACCGACGACCCGGCGGTCGCCGCCGCCGCTCAGCGCCACGGCCTCGCTGGCCAAAGTGACAATGCGCCCCTCCCCACCTTGTACAGTTGGCAAATAGAGCGAGAGAGAGGTCGCGCAACCGATCGCAGCGGCCCAGGCGATCTGTCCCCGCAGCAACGGCAGCTTGATCCGCCAAAAGACCGTCCAAGGGGACTTGCCAAGAGAGAGCGCAATCCGTTCGTAGCGCGGATCGAAAGCGCGCCACGGCTCCTTCAGTGTCAGGAAGACATAGGGAAATACGAACAGCAGATGCATCCACAGAACAGCGAGCCATGTGCCGTTAAAGCCGATGAGCAACAGCAGGATTTGCAGGCCGAACAGAAAGCTCACCTCGGGCACCAGCAGGGGCAGGAAAAGCCATCTCTCGGCCGACCGCACGACCTTGGCGCGCAGGACGCGCTCATGCTGCAGACAGGCGAGCGTCAAGGCAAGCGCAAGCACGGTCGCCGTCGCCGCAAGCTCCAGGCTGTTGACGAGAGGATTCCATAGTCCGGCAAGACTGCGCTGCCAGATGTCGAGGCTGAGGAATGCGGGCAACAGCGCCGGATATCGCCAGGCCTCGGCCACGGACCAGAGCAGCAAAGCGAGCAGCGCCAGGGCGGTCAGGGTGATGCTGGCGAGGCCGACAATACGCGCGAACCAGCGGATCACGTTCCGCCCGACGCCGCCCCAGTCCCTTAGTCCCGCAGTCAGCCATCGCCGGCCCATGCGACGGCACAGCCATTCTCCCAGCCACCAAAGCATAATGGCGATCGTGACCATGCCCACCTGCAGCAATGCGGCCGAGGCGGCAACGAAGCGCCGCCCGAGATCCGGATCGTTTATCCAGGCAAGGATGAGGACGGGCAGCGTCGGCGGTGTCGTCGGGCCCAGGATCAGTGCCATGTCGACCACGGACAAACCGTAGGCAAGAACCGCAAGGATGGGAAAGCGGACCAGCGGATAGAGCTGGGGCAGGACGAGCTTCGCCCAGGCCATGCCTTCGCCATAACCGAGCGTTCGGGCCGTGGCCAGAAAGCGGGCCGCGTCGATCTGGCGCAGCGCCGTCGCCATGGCGACGAACAGAAAGGGCGTCTCTTTGATGAAGAGGGCCAGCGCAAGCGCGAGGCCATATTCACGCGACACCAACTCGGCATTGGGCGGCAGCGGCAGCAAGCCGGTCAGCGCGGCGATGGCGCGCACGAACCAGCCGGAGGGCGCCAGGACGAATGCAAGGCCGAGCGCCATGGCAAGATGCGGCACGGCCAACACGGCTACCGCGATGCGTTGCGGCCAGGATTGCGGATCGTCCCCGGTGGAACCGAGGCTTGCCACCAGGGCGAACGCGGCGGCCGTCGCGGCAAGTGTCGCCAGCCATCCAGTCAACGCCGTTGCCACCAACGCCCGCGGGACTCGGCCGTCTCCGAGGAGCGATGCAAATCCGCCCCACGATATCGCGTTGCCACCCAGGGCCGGCAGATAACCGAGGCCAAGTGCGGCAACGAAGAAAAGCCCGACGCCGATCGAACCGACGAGGAGGACCAGCGCCGTCAGCGGCGCGGCCTTGCCCAGATCGATCAAAGCGAAGCGCCGCACGCCCACGCCGTCTCATCCACCATAGAGCTGCAGCCAGCGCGCCTCGATCGCCACCATCCAGCTGGGATGCGGCTCCGGCAGGACCGGTCCCAGTTCCTGCGGCGAGAGTGTCGCAATCCCCCGCGGCAACGCATCGAAGGCGGCGCGCATATCCGGGGGCAGCAGATTCATTTCCAGCACCGTCGGATCGCCCCAGACATCCGGATCTTCCTTGCGCAACTGCGCTTCCGGCGAAAGCAGGAAATTGGCGACCGCCAGCGCTCCCGCCTTCGCATTCGCATTGAACGGGATTGCGACGAAATGCGTATTGCCGATGCTGCCGCCGGTCATGACGAAGCTGCGGATACTGTCCGGCAACAGCCCCTGCGCGATGGCCGACGACGCATCGCCCGGATTAAAGGCCATGGAAACATCGATCTCTCCGTCATTGAGCAGTTGGCGCTGCGCGGTGCTGGAGACCGGATAGCTCTTTCCTTCCCGCCACAGATGCGGGGTAAGCGCGGCCAGATAGTCCCAAAGCGGTGCCGTGACCGCATCGAAGCGCGCTTCGTCAAGAGGCAGGTCGAAGGGCTTGCGATCCGCACTGAGCGACAGCAGGAATTGCTTCAAGACTGTGGAACCGACAAAATCCGGTGGCGCCGGGAACGTGAAGCGGCCGGGGTTCGCTTCTACAAATTCGAGCAGGGCCGCCGGCGAACGCGGTGGTTCCTGAACGCGGGCAGTATCGTGAAAGAAAACGAGCTGCGCCATGCCCCAGGGCGATTCATAGCCGTCGGTCGGTACGGTAAAATCCGAGAGAATGCTGGGCTTGGCTACCGGATCGACGAAGTTCGCATGTGGGAGAAGATGCAGGATGGGTCCGAACAACAAATCCTGCTTCTTCATCGCGGCGAAATTCTCACCGTTGATCCAGATAAGGTCGACGCCTCCGCCATCCATCTGGCCGGCGATCTTTCCGGCCAGCACCCGCGTCACAGCTTCGGCGGTATCGGTCAGCTTCACATGCTGCAGGGCGATGCCGAATCTGGCCGCCACCTCGTGGCCGACCCAGGTGATATAATTATTGATCCGCCGATCGCCGCCCCAGGCATTGAAAAAGACCGTCTGGCCGCGGGCAGCGGCCAAGGCAGCCGCGAAGCTTTCAGGCGCCACATCGCTCCGCGCCGACCGGTACGGCCACGCGCTCGAAGCGGCTGTCAGCAGGATCATGCCATCCCGAATCAGCCTGCGCCGCGTCCAATCCGCCATTTTCCGCCGTCTCCCTGTCCGTTCCGGCATTTCTTCCCTGCCATACTATACGGAGCGGCCGGCCATTTGTTGCAGCATTCGGCATTCAGCACTCTGCGCCCGCCTTGAACCCGGCGACGCAATCCCCTATAAATCGCTCCTGCAAACGCCGCCTGCGGGTGTAGCTCAATGGTAGAGCAGAAGCTTCCCAAGCTTACGACGGGGGTTCGATTCCCCTCACCCGCTCCAATATGTCGCCCTTTCATGGATATCCTGGCGCATAAACGGCCGATCTAGCCTATGACCCAGCCGCCGGTGATAGCGGTCCGTACTGCTTGGCCTTCGCCCAGCGGCAGGTCGGCCGGGGCGATGCCGTGCAGTTGCGCCTGCGGCACCTCATCGAGGATCAGCTCGACCTCCTGGCGCATGCCGGAATACCGGACACTTTGCACATGCGCGGAAACGATCGCGCCCGAATGGCCGACGGATGTTGCGTCCGTCGGCAAAATGACGATTTCCTCGGGCCGGAAGCAGGCTTGTGCCTGACCGGTACGACGGCCCGGACGGCAGCGCAAAGTCAAAGCCGTGCTGCCCAGGATCGCCTGGCATCCAGGCGCGGAACCGCCGCCGACCTGCTGCACGTTGACGTCAGCGACACTGCCTCGGCCGATGAATCTCGCCACATCGGCATCAGCCGGACACCGATAGATCTCGCGGGGGGACGCGATCTGTCGCATTTCGCCACCCATCATCACCGCTACCCGGTCCGCCAAGGCCAGCGCCTCGGCTTGATCGTGCGTGACATAGACCATGGTGGCGCCGATGCGCCGATGGAACGACCGAAATTCCCGCTGCATCGCCTCGCGCAGATGAGCGTCGAGATTGGCGAGCGGTTCATCGAGCAGAACGACCTCCGGATCCATCGCCAGACAGCGGGCCAGCGCCACGCGCTGCCGCTGGCCACCCGAAAGTGCAGCCGGCAACCGGTCGCCCATGGCGCTCAGCCCGACAGTGGCGAGCGCATCCTTCACCTTAACCTCGATCTCGGCGCGCCTGAGGCGGCGGATACGCAGGCCGAAAGCCACATTGTCGCTGACGCTCATATGCGGCCAGAGAGCATAGGATTGAAACACCATGCCCAGGCGCCGCTCTTCAGTCGGAACATGCAGATCGATCGCCGACATGCGCTTGCCGCCGATCTCGATTCGTCCGCCATCGAGACGTTCGAACCCGGCCAACAGGCGCAGCAAGGTGGTTTTGCCACAACCGGAAGGCCCCAACAGGGCAATGAATTCGCCCGCGGCTGCGGCAAAATCCGCTTCCCTGACGGCGATGTTGCTGCCGAACCGCTTGAGGGCTTGGGATACTTTCACGTCTGCCATGGCAGAACACCTCTGGGCATGCGATGCGCGAGCAGGCTGGCCGCACCCGCCGCCAGCAGCGTGACCAGAACGGCCATCACCGAGGCGGCGGATGCAGCCGTCGCATTGCCTTCGTCGTAGAGATTGAAAATCATGACACCGATCGTCTCGTGGCCGGCGCTCCACAACAACGCGGATACGGTGAGCTCGTTATATGCGCTCATCACCACCAGCAGCGCGCCGGCCGCCGCCGCGGGTGCTGCCAAGGGCAGGATCACCGAGACCAGCCGACGAACGCCACCGGCTCCGACAATCCGCGCCGCCTCCTCCAAAGCGGGATCGAGCTGCATCATGCCGGCGATTGCCGGCTTGAGCCCCAGCGCAAGGAATCGCGCAAGATAGGCGAGCAACAAGATGGCGGCTGTTCCGTAGAGACTGATCTTGAGCAGCGGCAGCGGTGGCAGGAAGGCGAGGATGAAAGCGATCGAAACGACGGTGCCGGGGATTGCGAAGGGTGCATCTGCCGCCAGGTTCAGGATGGTCGCCACGCGCGAGCGCCTGAGCGCCACCAGGAACGCGAACGGAAGGGCGACGACCAGCGTCACCCCAGCGGCGCCAAGGGCGAGCCAGGCGCTATTGAGAAACCCGCGCCGCGCTGCCGCATTCCTGAGTACCGTCACATAATGCTCCAGCGTGACCGTGTCCGGACCGAGCGGCAACCCCAGCGCCTGGACGAGAGACGTGCCGAGCAGGGCCAGCAAGGGCATGACCGAGATGACCAGCAAAATGCCGACGATCGCGATTTCAAGGATTGAACGCCAGCGGCCCAGGGAAAATGGCGTGATGGCCGTACCGTCGCCCGCCACGACAACCTGCCGTCGCCGGTCCGCCACCAACTGGACGGACAGCCCCACGCCGACGATGACAACCAGAATGATCGACAGAACGGCAACCTCGCCCAAGGCCGATGGGCCGAAACCCGAGAGGCGCTGATAGATGAGCGCGGTCAGCATCGTATAGCGGCCTGGAATACCAAGAATGGCGGGGATGCCGAAATTCCCCACCGCCGCGACGAAGGCAAGCGCAGCACCCGCAAGGAGCGAAGGACGGAGAAGCGGCAGTACGATACTGCGGACGATACGAAAGCGCCCCGCTCCCGCGACCTGTGCTGCCTCCACGAGATCGCGCGGCAAACCGCGAAGGCCCGCCTTCACCGCCAGAAAGACCATGGTGGAATGCTCGATGCCCAGCAGCAGGACAATGCCTTCGCGCGAATAGAGCCAGTTGCGCGACCCCGGCGCGGGGGCGAGACCAAGTGGCCCCAATATCGTACTGGCCGGCCCGGTCAGTTCAAGCCAGGCCAACGCCGCGATCTGGGCCGGCACCAGCATCGGCAACAGCATGAGGAAGACCAGCCAGTGTTTGCCGCGTATGTCGGTGAGGCCGATGACGAGGGCTAGGCCGCCACCTACCGCGAGCGAAACCAGCATCGAACCGAAGCTCGCTTCCAACGTATGGCCCGTGGCGCGCAGGACTTGCGCATCGCTCAAGATGCGCCAGATCTGGCTCGCATCGGAAAAGGCTGCTGTTGCCTCGGCAGAGAGCCGCAAGAGCGGCAGCAAACACAGGACAACCACATAAAGCCCCAGAACGGCGAGCATGACTTGCTCGCCGTTCGGAGCATGGCGCCGCAGCATGGCACCATTTGGCGCCGCGTCCTCGGCTTGGAACTGACTACTGACCATAAAGTTCGGAGAATCTGCGCTTGGTTTCTTCAGCCGTCTCGATGAGCCTGTCCGAGGGAGCCTCCATAATCTTCAGCGACGCGGCATCCGGATAGCCAGTCGGTGGCTGCACTCCCTTGAGGATCGGGAAGTATTTCTGACCGACCGACTGCTCGGCCGCCTCGGGCGACAATTGGAAATCCACGAAAGCCTTGGCGGCAGCAGGATTCTTCGCCGTCTTCAGGATCGCCACCGGTTGATTGATGACGGTCACGCCCTCGCTCGGGAACGCAAATTCGACTGGAGAACCCTTGTCTTTCTGACCGTAGGCCATGTATTCGATGATCACGCCATAGGCCTTCTCGCCGCGTGCCACGGCATCGCGGACCGCGCCGTTGCCTTTGACCGCAATGGCGCCGTTCTTCGCCAAAGCGTCGAAATAATCCCACCCGAACTCCGGCTGCAGTGCCATCGTCCCCACGTGAATGACTGCAGCGCCCGAGTAAAGCGGGCTCGGCATGATGACCTGATTCTTCGCCTCGGGTTTCAGAAGATCCTTCCAGCTGACCGGTTCCGGCACACCGCTCGCGGTGTTGTAGATGATGCCGGTCGTAATCAGTTTCGTACCGAAGAAGGTCTTTTCCGGATCGTATTGCCCTTCCGGCAACTGCGACACATCGGCTTGCTCGTAGGGCTGAAGCAATCCCTGCGTTTTCAATTCGGTCATCGCGACGCTGTCGGCGATAAGCAGCACGTCGGGTTGCGGGTCTCCCGCAGCGACTTCGGCCTGAAGCTTGTTCAGAACTTCAGTCGTGCCGGAACGGAACATCTCGACTTCGATCTCCGGATGCAGCTTATTGAACAGCTTAAGCACTTCGTCCATTTGCTCGCTGGGCTGCGATGTGTAGAGGACGAGCTTTTCGTCGGCCTTGGCATTCGCTATGCCCAAACCCATTGCCGCCGTCATGGCGGCGATCATCAATCGATTGCGCATGAATCTCATTTCATTCCTCCGCTCTTCGACCGGGACGCATAATCTGCGTGCCGCCTTTGATAGCGCGCGGACTGTAACTGCGGCCTGAAGCGCTCTGCAAGATGGGTTGCCAAATTTCATCTTTCTGCAATATTTTTTCCCGATAATATTGAGGTCTAGATAATTGCCGGATGCGCGGAGCGCTGCTCGATATCGCTGCGCATCCAGCTCGTCTCGGGTGCGAACATGCTCTTGATGGAACTCGTCGGCCGTCATGACGGCCATCTCACGCAGACCGATCGGCGTTTGCTGGATTTGCTGCTCGCCGATCCCAAGAGCGCGGCCATGTCGTCCGCGACCGAGATTGCGCAAATGGCGGGAACGCACCCCTCCTCGCTGGTACGCCTTGCCAAGAAGCTCGGTTTCGCCGGCTTTCCCGATCTGCGAAGCCGGCTGCGCGACGAGATCGTGCTGCAAGATCAGACCGCCGCGCGATTGCGGCGGCGGTTGCGGGACCTTCCGCCGGAAGCTGTCCTCGAATCCGTCATCGAGCGCGAGCAGGCCAACCTCGCCAACCTGTTGCAGCATATCGAGGAGAAACAGATTCGCCGTGCCGGGCGAATGCTGAGCAAGGCGCGCCGCGTGCTTCTGTTCGGCGAAGGTGCGGCGCGGGTCATGCGCGACCTGATGGTCGATCGCCTGCGGCGGGTCGGCATCTTGGCCGAGGCCGTGGCAGTGGAGCCGCGCGAAGCGGCTGCCAGCTTGACAGCTCTTGCTGCCAGCGATCTCGTCGTAGCCTTTGCGCTGGCGCGCGTGCCCCGCCTGCTGCCGTCTATCCTAGCCGAAGCAGGCAGACGCGATACGCCCAGCATCGTCCTTTCGCACCACACCGCCCCCCACCTGCGGCCGGCGCCGACCTTGCTGATTGCGGCGCCGAACGGGCCAAGCGGCCAGTCCCAGTCCCTGGTCGTGCCGGTGGCGATCTGCCATGCCATTCTCCTTACAATCTCGACGGTTGATGGCGGCCGTTCGATCGCCATGGCCGAGCGCTATGGCGCCTTGCGCGCGACGATGAGCGAATTGGCGCAAAGATAGCGCGATGAGTGAAATAGAGAACAGCTCCCTCAAGGCCATCTCGGGCCTTGGTTCGAAGGCGCCCGCCTGCTTCCAGGTCAAGCTGGCCAGTCATAAGCTGCTGTTGGATTTCGGCGCTGCTGCCGGCCCCGATCCAGCGATGCCGGACCCGGAGCGGATCGACACACCGGTCGATGCGATACTTCTCAGCCACCAGCATCCCGATCATATCGGGGGATTGCTTCTGTGGGATCGACTCGGCCGCCCACCGGTCCATGCAACGCCGCTTGTCGCCCAGGCCGTCAAGGCACGCTTCGGTATCTCCTGCATGCAGTTCGCAGCGCGCGATGTCCTGACATTCGGGCAAGCGACCGTAACCACGGGCGCAAACGGCCATGCACCGGGCGGCGTATGGCTGCATTTGCGCCATGCCGATGTCACATTGCTCTATATGGGCGATCACAGTTCGGAATCATTGCTTTTCCCATTCGATCGCCCACCCGCGGCGGAGACGGTCATTCTCGATGCGTCCTATGGCATCGACGAGGTCACTCAGGATGTACGGCGCCGCGATATTTTGCGCCTCCTGCAAGATGGCGACTTTCTGTTGCCGGCACCAGCCGCCGGCCGGGCGCTGGAACTCCTCCTCTCGATTGTCGAGGCCGGACTGCCCGCGCCGGCGATCTGCGAAACGACGCGGCAATCGGCCGTGGCACTCATCGCGGATGGCAGCGCTGTTTTGCACGACCGTGCGGCAAGTCGACTCGCACGCGCCTTGGCATCCGCGCTGCCGCTAGGCACTTCCGGCGCCCGAACCATGATCGTTGCTGACCCAAACCTTGAAGACGTCAAGTCGCAGGCGCTGGCCGGCCTCTGGCTGGACGCCGGGCGGAAAATTCTCCTCACCGGCCATGTCGCCGCGGGCACGCCAGCGCGTGCACTTCACGATCGCGGCTTGGCACAATGGGCGCGCTGGAACGTCCACCCTACACTTTCGCAGAATGTCGCCCTGGCGAGACAGGTCGGCGCCAGACGCGTTCTGCCGGCCTTCGGCAACCTGAAGCATGCTCCAAAGTGGCGGGAAGCCTTTACGGCACATGAACTGATTTTGTCGGACCGGGAGATCTTTCTGTCATGACCGGCGCATTGCCATGCCGCTTCATCTTTCTGCGCCATGGCCAGACAGATTGGAATGCGACCGGCCGCGTCATGGGGCAGAAGGATATACCGCTCAATGACACCGGGCGCGCGCAAGCGGAAGCGGCTTCGGAGCGTCTGCTGACCCTTCCGGTAACGTCGATATGGTGCAGTCCCCTCATTCGCTGCCGCGCGACGGCGGCGCCGTTACTGGCACGTCGGCCGGATCTCCCGGACATCGTTCTGGACGATCTGCAGGAAAGGAATTGGGGCGTGTTCGAGGGGCACAACGAAGATCGACGCCCACCGCGGCGCGAAACACCGCCCGGCGGCGAATCGATGGCCGCGTTCACCGCACGCATCATGGCAGCACTCTCGACCATCAATGATTGTGCGCTGCCGCTCGTAATCTCTCATTCAGGCGTCTTGCGGGTGATTCTCGGTCATCTCGGACTCGAACGCGACCGTGTTGCGGTTCCTAACGCAACACCGCTCATGGTCGTGCCCGGTGCCCGGCCGCAAGCCAGAATCCAACACCTCGCGACGGAATGACCGCCCCCGCGCAACGCCTGGGTGTTGCCGATCGGCGAGCGGTCGGCTATTTCTCCGTCGAGAGCCCCTGAGGGGCGGAATGCGGCAAGGAAACGAGGATTCCCCAATGAGCGAGGCCAGCCATATCACCCTGCTGGATGGCGGCATGGGCCGCGAACTGAAGCGCATGGGGGCACCGTTCGAACAGCCGGAATGGTCTGCTCTGGCCTTGTTCGACGGACCGGATTTCGTGCGTCGGGCGCATGCCGCCTTCATCGATGCGGGCGCCGAAATCGTTACCACCAACTCATATGCCGTGGTGCCGTTCCATATCGGCGCCGACCGCTTCGCCGCGCGCGGGCAGGAACTGGCTGACCTTGCTGGGCGCCTTGCGCGCCAGGCCGTGACAGAATCGGGCAAGAAAGTACTCGTCGCCGGCTCCCTGCCACCCCTCTTCGGCTCATACCGGCCCGATCTCTTTAATCCCGCCGAGGCTCAGGCATTGCTGAAGCCGCTCATCGCGGGTTTGAAGCCCCATGTCGATCTGTGGCTGGCGGAAACGCAATCGGCACTGGCTGAAGCTCGGGAAGTGGCTGCAGCGCTCAAGGGCGATACCAGGCCGCTATGGCTTTCCTTCACGCTGCATGACGAGCGTCCCGACCCGGCCAACCCGAAACTGCGTTCCGGCGAAATTGTCGTCGAGGCGACACGTCTGGCCCACGAGCTGGGCGTTAGCACCTTGTTGTTCAATTGCAGCCAACCAGAAGTGATGGGCAGTGCCATAGATGCCGCACGCGCCGAGTTGAAGCGTCTCGGCGCCAAGATCAAGGTCGGCTGCTATGCCAATGCCTTCCCCCCGCAGAATGAAGATGCCGAGGCCAATGGCACGTTGAGCGACATTCGTGCCGACCTCGATCCCAAGGGCTACCTTGCCTTCGCTCAGGACTGGCAGCGGCGCGGCGCGGACATCATCGGCGGCTGCTGTGGCATCGGCCCGGAACATATCGCAGCGCTGAAGAAGACGCTCCGCTAGCACTCATTAGCGGTTTCCGGCCGCCTGCCGGGCCGCCTTATTGCGGCCATATTCTGGTCGCCGCGGATCATTCGCAGTAATAGTCGATATCTGACGAATGAATTGGGCCAAGCCCGTTCAGTCTCCCATATGCCAGCAACGACATTTCGCGTGCATTGGTTTCCACGGCCGCCACCTGTCGGCCAGGAGGCACAGATGACAATAGAAGACAATTATTTGGAACGCTCACAATCCCATATCGGTATCGTCGATATGGTCATTCTGGCCGCAGTGGCCGGCTTCGGCTATCTTGTCAGCAGTCAAATCGGGGAACCGGCGCTAGCAAGCCCGGTTCATGCTGCCGACAAGAATATGCAACAGATTTGCACCGTCGAGGAACTGAGGCAAATCCGTTCCGGCCCTGAAACCTGCTACGTCCCCATCAATGCGGACAAGCATGAATTCTCGCTGGAGCCGGTCACGATGGATGGCGGCAATGCCCTGCGCAATGCCGGTCGCCAGAACTCGAGCCGCTGACGACTTCCGTCTGGAGCCGGTCGGCCGTCATTCATCGTCGCGGTAGGGAATGGTCCATTCCTCACCGCGGGCGGTGGTCACGTATTCGGGCCAGCGGTACTGATGCGGCACCTTGAAGTCCTTCGGCAGCAAGGGCGCCATCCACTTGCTGCCGCCGACACCGCCACCTGTGCGCTCCTCGAACTCGACCTTCGCCGCCTCCAGAACATCCACCCGGGTAAAGAGATCCAGCAAAGTGGCGCCGATCGTCTTGCCTGCGGACTGAATCATCGGATCGATGGTGGCGGGAATCCCACCCAGCGCATTGGCGACCCAATCCGGATAGGTGTAGCCCTGTGGCGCCGAGAGCATCGGCCGCGCCACGATGAGGCGCACCGTCGGACAATGCCATGTGTAGTCGGGATAATCGTCTGAAGTGAGATATCTCTGCCATTCCGGCATCTGCTTGCGCATCAGCCGCTCGCATTCCTGCGGCGAGGTGAGCCTTTCGGTCGCCGGCAAGAAGGGTTTCTCCATCGGTGCCAATCCCAGATTGCGCTGTATTTCCTGAGCGACGCTGATCGCCGTCTCGTCCCATCGCGGCGCGCCGACCAGGATCAGATTGTCATAAGTCGCCTGCGCCATCGCATGATTGGCAAGACCAGGACGGCTCTTCGCCACCCAGGTCTTCTTCCACTTGCAGAAAGTCGCCTTGGCGGCGGCTTCGGCATTGTTATCCATGACATTGCTGATGATTTCCGCCTGCTCGATCGAATCCGTGCGCAGCATATAGTCGATCTGCGATATCTGCGGCGTGAGGTTGTCGGCTGTCGCCTGTCCGGCAGTGAGGATCGCCTCGTTAAAGCTCCACAGACCCGTGAACGGCAGCATGGATCGGCGCAGGCTCTCATTGAGCGTGTAGAAGTGGATTAGCGCATCATTGGCGCCGGGTGCCCGGGCGGCAAGGTGGTTCTGCGGGATCGGACTGTACTTATCCGACGCAATCCAATCCTGCGGCGCATCGCAGGTGAAGGTATAGATATAATTGTAGCCGACACCGCAATGCGTATCCCAGATCGTGGTGTTGACCATGGGCAGCATATAGGCGGGATGAAAACTCACCGCCGCATCGAGGTCATCATAGTAGCCCTTGGCGGCATGAATGGGCTTCGAGGCGCGCACTTTCTCGGCCGGCTCGCCGAAGATTTTGAGCGTGCCGGCGATGCCAAACCTCTCCATCGCCGCCTTGACCGCCAGCGCGCCGCCAAGAGCGCTCATACCGAGCGCCGAATGCGGGTCGGTATGGCCTGGGGCATATTTGGAGAGACCTTTGCGCGGTTCCTGGCGCGTGGTGGCTGCTTGGCAGTTGCCCGGCACGGCGTCGTACTCGACATAGGTGGCGACCGTCGGCCCGGCGCCGTTCCGCCACATCGCCATGAAGGCCGTCGGCATGCCTCCGGACCCAGCTTCGACCTCGAAGCCTTCGGCGCGCAGCTTCTCGACATACCAGGCAGAGGATTTGTATTCGCGGAAGGCAGGTTCGGCGAAATGCCAGATGACCTGATGCCAGTCCGACAATTCCTTGGCGTGATTGTCCATCCAATCGAGGACGAATTTCTTCTGATTGTCGATGCCGCCCATCAAGTATCCCCTGTCCGATTCTGAAATCGGCCCGGATGCTAGCGCAGCGGCGGGACGCGATCTATGCCGATCTCTTCTTGGGTTCTTTGGCGTAAAGGTAGGTTGCCAGCAGCACCCAGCGCCGCGCGCGATCTTCCTTGCCAGGCTTTGCCTGCAGCGGCGTGGTGTAATGCCAAAACGGCAAGCGATAGATGGTGAGAAAGCCGAGCCCGTTCACCGGCACCATCTCGGTGAAGTGTCCGCCCTTGGCATAGACCAGGAATTGATGATCGACCGCCTGCGACGCCAAGGAAAGATGGAGGTCGAGATAGCCGCCCGCCGCTCGCGCGTTTTCCGGGTGATGGTCGTTGTGCGGTCCGGCATAGTCGCCGGGGCCATAGCAAAGAACCTGCTGCCCGCTCTTGCGGTCGAGCCTGCGTCCGGCGAGCTGTTCGGCAAAGGCCGCCATGCTCTCCGACTTCAGCAGATCCACAATTCCGAGCTCCTGCGCGCGGACCGAGGCGACATCGCGCTTGCGCTCCAGATAGGCTGTACTTGCGCGCACAGTCTTGGGCAGCCATTCCTCGTAGTCATGCTCCATTTCCCAGATCGTTTCCGGCGGAATCGGGTCGCTCATGGGTGTGAGCAGCGGACGTAAACATTCCTCGAGCACAAGGCGCAGAGCTTCCGCTTTGCCTTTCGCCACCATGCCGTCGAGAGCGAGGAAACGGCGCCTGGGATCTGCCAGGGCACCGCAAATGTCCGAGCAGCCGCTTAAGATTCGACGGCCGGCCGGAGTGAGCAGATCCTCGAATTCGCGCGGGACGGAAGCCCGCTTGCTCACATTGCCTCCAATTCGTCGATGAAGCCGGAAACGACACCGAGACCTTTCGACCAGAAGGCCGGATCCGCGGCATCGAGGCCGAAGGGAGCAAGCAGCTCCTTATGCCGCTTGCTGCCACCTGCTTTCAGCATGTCGAGATACTTCCCGGCAAAGCCGGCACCGGCATCGCGGTAAACCGCATAGAGCGAGTTCACCAGGCAATCGCCAAAGGCATAAGCGTAGACGTAGAACGGCACATGGATGAAGTGCGGAATATAGGACCAGTAGATTCCATAGGCGCTGTCCTTATCCAGCTTCACGCCGTCGCCCAGGGCTTCCCGCTGGGTCTCCAGCCAGATATCGGCGATACGTTCCGGCATCAACTCGCCCGCGCGGCGTTCGTCATGCAGCACGGTTTCGAAATTGTGCATGGCGATCTGGCGCACGACGGTGTTGAGCATGTCCTCGACCTTGCCCGCCAACAGAATGCGGCGCTTGGCCGGTTCCTTTTCACGCGCGAGCAACGATTGGAAGGTCAGCATCTCGCCGAAGACCGAAGCCGTCTCCGCAAGTGTGAGCGGTGTGTCGGCCAGCAGCGCGCCTTGCGGACCCGCCAGCACCTGGTGCACACCGTGCCCCAATTCATGCGCCAGGGTCATGACATCCCGCGTACGGCCATGATAGTTCAGCAGCAGATAAGGATGCGCCGACGGTACGGTCGGATGCGCGAATGCCCCCGGATCCTTGCCGGGGCGCGAGGGAGCGTCGATCCAGTTCTTCTCGAAAAACTGCCGGCCGACATTCGCCAGTTCCGGCGAGAATTCATGATAGGCATCCAGCACGCTCTTGGTCGCCTCCGCCCACGGAATGAGGCGGTCATCATCGCGCGGCAAAGGCGCGTTGCGGTCCCAGAAGTCGAGTGCTTCGACGCCCATCCATTTGGCTTTGAGTTTGTAATAGCGGTGGCTGAGCTTGGGATAACTCTGCTTAACCGCCTTCACCAGCGCATCTACCACCTCATCTTCCACCTGGTTGGCGAGATTGCGCGACGATACAGGGCGTTTGAACTGGCGCCACTTATCCTCAATCTCCTTATCCTTGGCCAAGGTGTTGGTGACCAGGGCGAAAATGCGCTGGTTGTCCTTCAAACCTTTGGACAAAGCCATCGCTGCCGATTTTCGCTTGCCACCGTCGCGGTCGGTCAGAAGGTTGAGAACCTCATTGCTGGTAAGCTTCTGCCCGTCGACCTCGAAACGCAGATCCGCCATCGTCTCATCGAACATGCGGTTCCAGGCTTGGCGTCCGGAGATGGACTTCTCGTGCAGCAGCCGCTCGACTTCGTCGGAGAGCTGATGCGGGCGGAATGCGCGCACGGCTTCGAGCCATGGCTGATAGCGCTGCAGCGGCAGATGTGTCAGTTGCTTGTCCAGCGTCGCATCGTCGATCTTGTTGAGCTCCAACGTGAAGAACAGGGTTTCCACGGAAATGAGGTTCAGGCGTTCCGAAATATTCTGCTGGAAGCGCGCCAGTTCCGGATCGGCCATGTTGCCGGCATAGGCAAGCTGGGCATAGGAACCCACGCGACCGGCCAAATCCTGCATTTTCTCGTAATCCTGCAGCGCCACCAGCATGTCCGCACCCGAGAGGCCGGAAAGTTTCCCCTCATATTTGCGTTTGAACTCGCCCGACTGGGATCCCAGCGATCTGAGATCGCGCTCGATCGCGGGATCGGCCGTCGAGGCATAAAGATCAGCCAGATTCCAGTTAGGCAACGTGCCCAGATCATGTTTTTCAACAGGCTTCGCAGGTGCAGCAGTCATAATTGTCACGCTCATGCTCTTGATTGCGTCATGGTCACCTTATATGGGGATTCCGAGCGGCGCGCCAAGCGCCCACTATCCGCCGGGGGAGCGGCCAAGCACATGGATTACGACCGTATTGCCAGCCTGCCGCGCCTGTTCTTCGACCAGGCGGCTGGACTGGGCGACAAACCGCTGACCTATCGCCGTTCCGAAGGGCAGTGGCGGCCGGGCAGTTGGGGCGTGACCGCCGCCTTTGTCAGAGCGCTTGCCGGCTTTCTCATCGCCCGGGGTGTCGAACCCGGAGACAGGGTCGCCCTGGTAGCCGAAAATCGCCCGGAATGGCTCATCGCGGACCTCGCCATCATGACCGCGGGTGCGGTCACCGTACCCGCCTTCTCCACCAACACCACGGAAGATCATCGGCATATCCTCACCCACAGTGGGGCGAAGGGGGTCATCTACTCCGGTGGGACGATCGCATCGCGGCTATTGCCGGCGGCATTCCAGGCACCCGAACTGAAATTCACCATCGCCATGGACGCCCAGGACAAGGCAGCGCAAATGCCGTTTCAGCAATGGGATTGGATGGAGGCGATGGCTGCGCAATCGCAGACGGCCGAGATTGAACGACGCTTGGGCATGCAAAAGAGGAGCGACACCTGCTGCATCATCTACACCTCCGGCACCGGCGGCACACCCAAGGGCGTGATGCTGAGCCACGGCTCCATCCTCTGCAATATCAAGGGTGCCTACAAGCTGCTGCTTGACGTGGGGCTCGGCAATGACCGCTTCCTCTCCTTCCTGCCGCTCTCGCATTCATATGAGCATACGGCCGGTCAGTTCCTGCCGATTTCGATCGGCGCGGAAATCTGGTATGCCGAAAGCATCGAGCGCCTGGTCGACAACATGGCCGAGGTCCGTCCCACCATCATGACCGCCGTGCCACGGCTCTACGAAGCTGTCCACGCCAAGATTCTGCGCGGTCTCTCCAAAGCGCCGAAGGTGCGGCAAGAGCTATTCTGGCTTGCCTATCGTCTGGGCCGGAAAGCCTACGAACAGCCCGGCTCCCTCAGCATCGCGGAAACCTGGCTCGACAAGCTCTGTAACGTGCTGGTACGCAAGAAGGTGCAGCAGCGTTTCGGCGGGCATTTGAAGGCTTTCGTCTCCGGCGGCGCCGCACTCAACTATGAGATCGGCGTATTCTTCCTGGCCCTGGGCGTGCGCCTGCTGCAGGGTTACGGCCAGACCGAGGCCTCGCCGGTCATCAGCGCCAACATGCCCAGCAAGATCAAGATCGACACGGTCGGCCCCATCTTCGACGGCCTCACGGCACGCATCGCCGAGGATGGCGAAATACTGGTGAAGGGTGAGGCCGTCATGAGCGGATATTGGCGCGACCCGGAATCGAGCGCCAAGGCCGTGGTCGATGGTTGGCTGCATACCGGAGATATCGGGGAGTTCGACGCAGACGGCTATCTCAAGATCACCGACCGCAAGAAGGATATCATCGTCCTCTCCGGCGGCGACAATGTCTCCCCGGCCCGGGTCGAAGGATTTCTTGTCCTGCAGCCGGAAATTGCCCAGGCTATGGTGCATGGCGACAAGCACCCGCATCTGGTGGCTCTGGTGGTGCCGGACGAGGAATTCGCGCGCGAATGGGCGGCGAAGAATGGCAGTGACGGTGGTCTTGCCATGCTTGCCGATAACGCCATCTTTCACAAGGTGCTGGGTTCCGTCATAGACCGCGTGAATGCCAGCCTATCGCCGCTGGAAAAAATCCGCCGCTACACCCTGCTGCCGGAAGGCTTCACCATCGACAACGGCATGCTCACACCCAGCATGAAGATCAAACGCCACAAAATCCGCGACAAGTGGGGCGCGGCGATCGCGAGGATGTATGAGAGAAGCTAACGTGCGGCATATTCCCCTGAATATGCCGCTGCGATGCAGTACGAGTTGGATTGGCGGCTTCATCTGACCGGTGCCATCGTACATTCTGGCGCCCTCGTCCTACCGACTGTATCGATGCTTGACCCCGACCGGAAAGTAATTCGGATCGCCTTGCGGATAAAGCGCCACGATCGGGCGCTGCAGGTCGGCCGGCACATAGTTCGCAAACTCGCTGTTGAATTCGCGCAAGCTACCGAGCACGATCTGCGCGACTGTCTCCGCAATTGCGTCCGAGGCCGCGACGCCTTGCGCCAGTTCCACGGCCAGCGCGAAAGCTGGCCTGTCACTCAATCCTTCCGTCACTTGCATCACGAACTTGCCGGTGACGAAACCGCGCACACTAGGCTGTTCGAGGGCAAGGCTCACCGTCTCCGGAAATATGTTGGCACCAAAATAAGAAATGGTGAAATTGGCGCGGCCGAACACCCAGACGAAGGGCTGGCGGCGATACTGCGGGATCAGGCTGGCATCGAAGCCGGCTGCGCCAAGCCGCGTCATCATGTCGGCATGGGCGAGGATGCCGCCGCGGTCGGCGATGTGATAGCGAACCAAGGGCACGCCATTGTCGCCGCTGAAGGCCAGCGTGCCGTCCACCGTTTCGAAATACCGGCTGGTCGGATCGTATTGGCACAAGGTCGGCAGGCGCGTGTCACCGAAAATCTCCAGTGCCAGATCGGGCCTCTTGCTCAAGAATCGGCGGATGGCAACGGAGAGCGGCGTCTCCTGCGCCAGCACGCCGGCATCCGCCGTGCCATAGAGGGAGGCGGAAAAGTGGATCAAGTCCTCGACCCCCGCCCGTTCCGCCATCAGTTCGCGCCAGGTTTCGCTGAAGACTTCGCCCGCCAGCACCAGGCGTGGGTGATAGCGGCCCCAATCGAGTCCGCGCACGCGTCCGGCATCGATCACTTCCTTGAGGAACGGCGGATAGCCCAGCAGAACAATCTGCTCGAAATCCGGCCCCAGCCTTTCGACAATGCGCAGGATCTCGTCCGGCTTGTTCCCGGGAGTAGCGATCATCAATCGGTAGCCCTTTTCCGCGACAGCGCGCAGGCAGAAGGTGGTGAACATGCCGCCCACCCAAGTGCCCATGGCAAAGCAGACAATGGCCAGAGTCCGTTTTTCATGCGCCCGGAACATGTCGCGGAAGACCTGTTCGAAGCGTACCGCGATCGGGTATTCATCGGCCGCCGCGCGTGGCCAGAAGGTGGGCTCCCCGGTCGAGCCAGAAGAGACCGCGTAGAAATCGCACCGACCACGGTCGCCGCCGAATACCATCTCTTCGTGGGTGAAGCGGCGAACATAGTTGGCCTTGTCGAGCAATGGAAGAAGGGCGAAATCGGCAGCGCGATGAATTCCGGCAGGATCAACCCGCTCCTCCTGCAATAGCTGCCGATAGGCCGGCACCTCGGATGCGACCCGCTGCAGCAATCGCTTGGCCTGCGCAAAGCCGTCGCCGCTTTCGCCGGGAGCCAGCAGATCGTCCAGCGAATTGGTCAGGAAATGGTCGCGCGCTTTCATGAACGGAAATTCCTCAGATCAGATTGGCGGCGATACTGACGGCCAAGGCCACGATCACCGTATTGAGGAAGAAGCTGATGATGCCATGGGCCGTCACCAGATGGCGCATCTCGCGCCGGTCGATGGTGACATCGGAGACCTGACAGGTCATTGCCACCACGGCAGCGAAGTATAGAAAGTCCCAGTAGTCAGGCGCGCCTCTCCCCGGAAAATTGAGACCGCCCAACGCCTTCCTCTCTTGGCTGGCCTTTTCAACATAGAATTCGTGGGCGTAATGGATCGAAAACAGCATGTGCACCATGAACCATGACAGCATGATGGTGGCGATTCCGGCACCGGAATGGAGCAGCGCCGCCATGTCGCTCCGGCCCGTCGCTTCGCCCAGCACGCGTGCCGCGGCAAAAAGAGAAAAGCCAACCGCCGCCAGCGTCAGCAGCACAATCTCGCCAAGGCTGATGTCGAGTTCGCGGGCGCGTTGGGCAATGTGCGCGGGCGTGGAGCGGAACATCATGACGCAGGAAAGCGCCAGATAGACGGCGCTGCCGACATCCCAGGCCAGAGCCAGCGACAGGGCGGCGCCGGCATTGAGGAGGCTGAACAGGGGATAGGCGACGAGGCCGGCGGTCAATCCGGCCAGCAAACGAAGGCGCCCCTTCACATGCGAGCGGAAGCCGGCGCGGCGCGATCTCATCCTTTGGGCCATGGGAGTTTCGCTCTCCGTTTCGTCTTCGCCGCGCCGCAGCAACAATAGTCGTGCGCCTTGCCCGGCGGCTGGCGCAATTTCAGGCTAGCATGATGCAGGGCGGCGACAAAATCGGTCTTACTGCGGAAGACCGGCCCAAGTCACTGGACAAGAACGCTGAATCGGATGATCGTCGGCGTAAGTTGGACCGCCAGTTCGGGAGCCGCCGCCCTTGACCAAGCTTGCCGCCGTCTCGCTCGACGACAAATATGAAATCGATACCGGCCGCGTGTACCTCACGGGCCTGCAGGCCCTGGTCCGGCTCCCGATGATGCAGCGTCGGCGCGACGAGCGGGCCAAGCTCAACACCGCCTGCTATGTCACCGGCTATCGCGGCTCGCCCTTGGGCGGCGTCGACCTCGCCCTGACGCATGCCCAGTCCTTCCTCGACCGGCACCACATCCACTTCCAGCCGGGCGTGAATGAAGACCTTGCCGCGACCGCGATCTGGGGCAGCCAGCAGACCGACCTGTTCGGCGACAGCAAATATGACGGCGTCTTTGCCATGTGGTACGCCAAGGGCCCCGGCGTGGACCGCAGCGGCGATGTCCTGCGCCACGGCAACCTCGCGGGCTCGGCCAGGCATGGTGGCGTGCTGCTCCTGGCTGGCGACGATCACACCTGCAAATCCTCGACGACCGCGCATCAAAGCGAATATGCGTTCATGGATGCGGGGATTCCCGTCCTCAACCCTTCCGGCGTGCAGGAAATCCTCGATTACGGCCTCCATGGCTGGGCCATGTCGCGTTATTCCGGCTGCTGGGTGGCGATGAAAGTGGTGGCGGATACCGCCGAAAGCTCAGGTTCCGTCTCGCTCGATCCGGACCGCTTCGCCGTCACCATCCCGACCGATTTCGAGATGCCCGAAGGGGGGCTCAACATACGCCTCCCCGCCTCGCCCTTCGCCACGGCCCAGGCGCTGGAACAGGAGATGCGGCTCCACAAGCACAAGCTCTATGCCGCCCTCGCTTATGCTCGTGCCAACAACCTCAACCGGGCGATCATCGATGGGCCCAAGCGCCGCTTCGGCATCGTTACTTGCGGAAAATCCTATCTCGACGTGCGCCAGGCGCTGGACGATCTCGGTATCGACGAGGATTACGCGCGCGAAATCGGCCTCTCTCTCTACAAGGTCGGCATGACCTGGCCGTTGGAGCGCGACGGCATCCGCCATTTCGCCGAAGGGCTCGAGGAAATCCTGGTGGTCGAGGAGAAGCGCGCCCTCATCGAAAACCAACTTAAGGAACAGCTCTACAACTGGAACGAAAATGTCCGCCCGCGCGTCATCGGCAAGTTCGACGAAAGCGGCGAATGGATCTTGCCTTCCGCCGACGAACTGACGCCGGCACGCATTGCCCGCGTCATCGCGAAACGGATCGAGCGCTACCTGACCAGCCCGCGCATCGTCGAGCGGCTGAAGTTCCTCGATGCCAAGGACGCCGCGCTGAAGGGATTCAACCCACCCATCAGGCGCATCGCCTATTTCTGCGCCGGCTGCCCGCATAACAGCTCGACCAAGGTGCCGGAGGGCAGCATGGCCCTGGCCGGCATCGGCTGCCATTTCATGTCGCAGTGGATGGACCGCAACACGACGACCTTCACCCAGATGGGCGGCGAAGGGGCTACCTGGATCGGCCGCGCGCCGTTTTCCAAGACCGAGCATGTCTTTCAGAACATGGGCGACGGCACATATTACCATTCCGGCCTGCTCGCCATCCGCGCGGCGATCGCGGCCAAGGTCAACATCACCTTCAAGATCCTGTTCAACGATGCCGTCGCCATGACCGGCGGCCAGCCGATGGACGGACCGCTCACGGTCGCCATGGTGGCGAACCAGGTGGCGGCCGAAGGCGTCGGCCACATCGCCGTTCTGAGCGATGAGCCGGGGAAATACGGTCCGAACAATCAGTTTCCGACAGGAACGAGCATAGATCATCGCGACCGCCTGGATGCCGTGCAGCGGACCTTGCGCAAGATGCCGGGGGTCACCGTCCTGATCTTCGACCAGACCTGCGCTGCCGAAAAGCGCCGCCGCCGCAAGCGCAAGCTGATGGTCGATCCGCCCAAGCGCGCCTTCATCAACGAACGTGTCTGCGAGGGATGCGGCGATTGCGGCAGGGTCTCGAACTGCGTCGCCATCGCGCCGGCCGAAACCGCCTTCGGCCGCAAGCGGCAGATCGACCAGTCGAGCTGCAACAAGGATTTTTCCTGCGTCGAGGGATTCTGCCCCAGTTTCGTGACGGTCCATGGCGGATCCCTGCGCAAGCCGCACCCGAAGAAGCTGGACGCGGCGGAGTTTCCCGAACCGGCGCAGCCCAGGCTCGATCGCCCCTACAATATCGTCGTCACCGGCGTCGGCGGTACCGGCATCGTCACCATCGGCGCCCTCCTCGGCATGGCGGCTCATCTCGAAGGCAAAGGCTGTTCGGTCATGGACATGGCGGGACTTGCGCAGAAAGGTGGCGCCGTGTTCAGCCATGTGCGCCTGTCGGCCAGACCGGAGGATATTTTTGCCACCCGGATCGCCGCCGGCAATGCCGACCTGCTGCTGGGTTGCGACATCGTCGTCTCCGCTTCCTTCGATGCATTGGCCAAGCTCGATGTCGGACGCAGCAAGGCGCTCGTCAACACCCACGAAATCGCCACTGGCGACTTCACGCGCGATCCGGATTGGGACTTCCCGGCCGGCGATCTCAAACGGATTCTCGCCAAGGCGGTCGGCGCCGACGCCATCGAATTCATCGACGCCACCCGCATCGCCACGGCGCTGCTGGGCGATTCCATCGCCACCAATCTATTCATGCTGGGCTACGCCTATCAGCGCGGCCTCGTTCCAGTGAGCGCCATTGCCATCGAACGGGCGATCGAGCTCAATGCCGTCGCGGTCGACGCCAACCGCCAGGCTTTCGCCTGGGGCCGCCAGGCGGCGCTCGATCTCGGCGTGGCGGAACGCGCCATCGCGCCCTCGCATGAGGAGGCGCCGCTGCCGGACAGCCTGTCCGACATCGTGGCCCATCGCCGTCGGCACCTGAGCGAGTACCAGAACGCCGCGCTGGCCGACCGCTATCGGGCGCTTGTCGACCGCGTCCTCCTGGCCGAGCAGAAGGTCGTGGCGAGCGGCGATGCACTCGCCAAGGCGGTCGCCTTGAACTATGCCAAGCTGCTTGCCTATAAGGACGAATATGAAGTGGCCCGGCTCTACACCGATGGCCGTTTCGTCCAGGACATTCGCGACCGCTTCGACGGCGACTTCAAGCTGCATTTTCATCTGGCGCCGCCGTTGATGACCAGGCGCGACCCCGTGACCGGTCATCTCGGGAAACAGGAATTCGGCCCCGGCACGATGTGGGTCTTTCGTCTGCTGGCGCGGTTCAAAGGCCTGCGCGGCACGGCGTTCGACATATTCGGCCGCAGCGAGGAACGCCGGGCCGAACGCCAGATGATCGCCGACTATGAAGAACTCATGGATGCCCTGATCGGCAAGCTCACAGCCGCCAACCATGCCACGGCCGTGGCACTCGCCTCATTGCCAGAGCAGGTCCGCGGTTTCGGCCATGTGAAGGAGGCGGCAATCGCCCGGGCGGCTTCGCAGCGTGCGGCCTTGCTGGCCAAGTTCGAGGCGCCGCCAGCCGCCGCGACGCATCACCAGGCAGCCGAATAGCGGCTAGGCACGCATAAGCCCCTTCATTGGCGTAAGATCTGCATCGGGGAAGACCGTACCGAGCTGCGCTTGCGTCAAGCCCAGATGCGGAATCAGCACGCCGGCAATGACGTCACGCAGATCGCTCGCCGGCGCAAGATCGCGTCCCTGATAGAGCTGTGCCTCGGCAAGACCCGGCCAGTCGCCGCAGACACGTCCCCCGGCCACTGCGCCACCCAGCAGGAAAGTCGCGGAAGCGGTGCCATGATCGGTACCGCCGGAACCGTTCGGCACGGCCGTCCGGCCGAATTCGGTCAGTGTAAGCACGGCCGTCCTTCGCCAATGAAGCCCCAGCGCTTCCCGCAAGGCGGCAACCGCCATGTCGAGCTGGCTGAGGGCGAGTGCCATCCGCCCCTTTGCCAGGCCCTGGCCGCTATGCGTGTCCCAGCCGGGTACATCCATTACCGCAATACGTGGCCCATCGGCTTGCGACAGCATCCGACCGGCGACATCCGCCAGTACGGTAATCTGCCGCCCGTTTCCGCCTGCCCTGTCGTGAATCCCGCCGCCAGCTATCATTGCCCGCATTGCCAATGCTGCATCGAGCGTGCGGGAAAGATCGGGAACCGGCGCATACATTGCCGCGACCCGCTCCAGGAAATCGTCGCTGGCTGCCGGCAGGGTATCCGGCGCCCAGGCCGCAACACCCACGGGCCCACGCAGCAGCATGGGAATCTCCGCGCCAAGTGCCAATCCCAGCCGCCGCTCGTTCCCGCCCGGCAGCAGCTGCAGAACCCGGTTGAGCCAACCGTCCGCCGTTCCGTGCGGCATCGGCGATCCATTCTCCAGCAGGTCCTGCCCATCGAAATGCGAGCGCTCGCGGTAGGGCGTCGCCACGGCATGTACGATCGTTGCCTCGCCCGCGTCGTAGAGCTGTTTGATGCCGGTCAATGATGGGTGCAAAGCGAATCTGCCATCCAGCGGCAGCGTACCGCCAGCCTCGTCCGGTTGCGGCAGGGCAAGCGCTCCGCGCAGGCGGCGATAGTCGCGATCCGCCACTGGCGGTACTGCATGCAGCCCATCCATGGCGCCGCGCAGCATGATGACCACCAGCCTCTCTTCCATGTCGGCACGGGCGAAGGCAAGCCGCAAAGGAGACATCGACAGCCCTGCGGCAGGGAGTGCGATCATTTGGCGGCGTGACAGCATGGCTTATCTCCGCAGGAATTCGGGCGCCAGCATGGCGAGCGCCAGCCCCTCGGGTCGGTTCGCGGCATTGCGCAGCTGGAACATTGTGGCTTCTGCAACCCGGCCGCCCAAGGTCTCCGCCACGAAGCGTAACGGATCGATATCCCCGGCGCGCGTCGCCGACACGCGGGCGAAATCGACCCGCGCCATCAGGGATTCGGGTGACAGCCATGCATCGTCCCGATCGGGCCAACCGGCCGGCGACGGCGCAAAGAACGGCTGCTGGCCTAACGCCTTCATCGCGGCGACAATACGTTCGCCCGGCAGATCGGCCTTCTGGCCGATGCCGCGCAGCAGGGCCACTACCCATTCGTGGGGGCTGCGCAATTTGCCGGATCCCACGCGCCAGGCGTCCGGCCGTTCGATCAAGACCCGATAAAGGGCCGGCAGATGGCCGCCACTCTCGAGATAGGCCCGCGCAAGAGCGTCCGTCAGATCGGTTGACGGTGCTTCGGCCGTGAAATGCCGCGCAAGCTTGGCTGCAATGAATTTGGCCGTGGCCGGATGGTTTGCAAGGTCGGCAATCGCCCTTTCGGCCTCCTCGCCGCCGGCTTCGCCATAGGTCCTGCCGAGCAGCGTTTTCGGACCGGGTTCGTGCAAGGCCGGAACGAAGATGGCGGAGCCCCTTTCGCCCTTGGCGAGCCGCTCTGGCAAGCCGGCGCGCGACACGGTCCAGCCAGTCAGAATGTTTGCCAGAGCCCGCACATCGTCCTGGCCATAACCGCCGCCGACACCCAATGAATGCAATTCCATCAGTTCGCGGGCGAGATTTTCGTTGAGGCCTATTTCGCGTTTGTTGCCCAGCTTGGAATTGGGTCCAACCGAGCGCGCATTGTCGAGATAGAGCAGCATCGTCGGGTGCAGGGCGGCCGCACGCAGCAGGGCGCCGAAGCCGCCCAGCACATGCGGCCGTATGGCTTCGCGCTCGAATGCACCGGCAAAACCGACAATTTGCCGCCGCGTGCCCGAGACGGTGAAATGATTCAACCAGAATTGTACCAGCCTCTCGTGAAAGCCGGTCTCCGTTGCAACCTGGACGCTGAGTTGCGCGCTTACGTCGGCAAGGTAGAGCGAGTGCAAACTATCGCGCAGTTTCTTCCTGGCCATGGCGTCGCCGTCTTTGACGGCTTTCGCGCCCGGCAGGCTTGCGGCAATCTCCGCCATGCCCGGACGTGCCAGAAGAACGGGGGGCGAAGCAGGCGTTATTTCAATCTGCCGCGACAGCCAGCCTCGCGGATCGCGCCGGACCTTGTCCAGTTCGCCGGGCCTGGCGCCAAGCCCGAACCTGTTGGCAGCAATGACAGCGGGCTCGGCCATGATTTTTACCCGCGTGTTAGGGGCGCTGCCCCATCTTGCGCCAGCCTTCCGCCCATTGTTTACGCTGCTCGGGCGTCAGTTCAGCCGCGATTTCAGCCAGGCCCTCCTGGGCATGGTGCAGCAATTGGCCAGCCGATTGCTCCAATTCATCCAAGGCTGCATCGAGCTTGGCCTTGTCGAACGGTTCCGTTGCCAGTGCATCGGCCACATGCAGGTTCAACGCGCGCATTTTTTCGCGCTCTTCCTTGAATGCCGGCCCGCGTGCCTTCAATTTTTCACGGATCACCGGGCGCAGTTCGTGCGGAACTGTCGCTATCACCATGCCGCCCTTGCCTTCGGGGCCGCCCCAGGGTCCATGCATGCGGCCCGCGACCATGCCGGCCAGCAGGAACAGGTTGAGACACATCGAGACAATGGCACCGGCCAGCAGCCATTTCGCCTTGGCGCCTGAAATCGTCATCAGTATTCCCCCACATCGTTGGCAGTGTAGATCGACGCCACCACATCGAACTCCTGCTCATCGCTCACCGAGGCATTGCCCCAGCCCAGCACAAAACCCGTCAGCAGCGACAGGAGCGCCGCGCTGGCGGCCATCCGCGCCGGCGACATCAGAGCCATCAGCCAGATACCGCGGCGCGGCGCGGCGCGATCGAGACGCCGTGCCAGTGCCGGCGGCGCCGCTTCGACCCCGAGCGCGGATTCCAGCAGGGCTTCGAACTCTTCATCCCGCATCCGTCCAGTCATCGCTCCGTTCCTTCCAATCTGGCGCGGATATCGCGCTTGGCTCGCACCAGAAGTGATTCATATGCCTTCACGGTAATTTCCATCGTCGCGGCCGCTTCCGCATTGCTAAGGCCAAGCGTGTAACAGAGTGCCATCGCTTCCCGCTGTCGCTCGGGCAGATCCGCCATCGCGGTGCGTACCTGCTCTTCCTGCTCCGTCTTCAGCATCTGCAGTTCTGCGCCCGGATTTGGATCGGCCAGGGGCAGATCCGGATCCAATTGTTCCGCCCGCGGCTTGCGGCGCGCGTCGATGCATAGATTCATCGTCACGCGGTAAAGCCAGGTCGAAAATTTCGCCTCGCCGGGGCGCCATTTCTCCGCCTTGCGCCAAGCCCGGGTGAAGGCCTCCTGCGCCGCATCCTCGGCATCGGCGCGCGATCCGGTCACACGCAGGGCCAGCGAGAAGACGCGGTTGAGATGCCGTTCGCGCAGCCGCGCGAAGGCCGACCGATCTCCCGCCGCAACGCCTCGCAACAGGCGATCGTCATCGTCGCCGCCAGGCTCCAGATCGTTCGCCGCTTGTCGATCGCGCACTGTCGCTATCAAGGCAACTCCGGTTGCTCCGGCCCTGGCCTTTCGACCAGGGCCTTCATGAACGGCGATTATGGCCACGTCACTGAGCATCTTGCCAGTCCCCAGAGGGATCGGGTTACGGCAGGACCGGCCCTTCGCCACTCGGCGCATAGCGTTTGTGATGCCGCGGCATTTCGTCCTTGGCGATCTTGCCATCCTTGTTATCGTCAAGGCGCACGAAGATCTTCTCGGCCTGGGTGCTCCACTCCGCGGCAGAGACCTTGCCGTCCTTGTCGGTGTCGAGGCGTGCCATGTGGTCCTTTCCATCGGGGCCGCCCTTGCCGTCATGGGGCTTGCGCATCTTGCCCAGTTCGTCGGCGGTCACGACCCCGTCCTTGTTCGCATCCATCTCGGCGAAAGTCATGCGCCCCTTCTTCGGCCATTCGGCTTCCGTCACCTTGCCGTCATTGTTCTGGTCGAAGTGCTTGAGGAACATGGCGCCCATTTCACCCTGCTTGCCTTCCATCTTGGCATGCTGGGCATCGAAGAAGGTCTTGAACTCCGCCTCGGTGGCAAAGCCATCGCCATTGCTGTCGACGCTCGTGAAGTGGGTCTTGCGCTGGGCGTCGAATTCGGCGCGGTCGATCGCGCCGTCATTGTTCGTGTCGGCATTCGGCCATGGGCCCATCTCGGCGACAGCCGGCACGGCCGCGCTCAGCATCAGGCCGATGACACCGCCTAACAGCATGAGACGATTGGAATTTTTCATTTACCGATACTCCGTCATGATAGGCTGCCTCGCAGCCCCTTCATGACGTTACACGGCGCTTCGGGAAGAACCCTGCGCAGGGCGGAAAGACCGCCGGCGCCTGGCCGGAGCCTACATTTCTCCGGAACTCAGGACCCCATCGCCATCGGTATCGAACTGGACGAAAAGATCGTTGCCACTCTGCATGTATTCATCAAGGCTGATCGTTCCGCTGCCGTCGAGATCGCTGCCTTGGAACAGGGACGATCCGCCATGGGTCATCGCCCGCTCCATTTCCTCGGGCGAGAGGGCCAGGTCGCCATCCGCATCGGCCTGGTTGAAAAAGCTCATGCGGGCGGAATCGAAATCGATCGCCGACATGCCCTGCTCGACCCCGATAACGCCGGGCATGAATACATCGTCCTGAGCATTGGCGGCGGCTCCCAAGACAAGCCCAGCCAGCGTGAACGCCGCGCGCCACGTGAATTTAGGCATTGAGACCTTGCCGTCCCATGTCGAGGAACTTCTGGCGCCGTTCGGCGCGGACGTCGGCGCCGGATTGATTGTCATACTTGGTCAGCGCTGCTTCGACCGCATCGCCAAGACGCGTCGCCGTTTCGCCGCGCGCACGGTGAGCCCCGCCCAGGGGCTCGGCGACGATCTCGTCAATGACACCGAGCTGCTTCAGATCCTCGGCGGTGAGCTTCAGGGCCTCGGCCGCATCCTTGGCCTGTTCGGCGCTGCGCCACAGGATGGAAGCGCAGCCTTCCGGGGAGATCACGGAATAGACCGAATGTTCCAGCATGACGATGTGATTGGCGGCGGCCAGCGCGATGGCACCACCCGAACCGCCTTCGCCGATGATGGCCGAAACCAGCGGCACCTTGATCTTGAGGCAGGTCTCGATCGACCGCGCGATCGCTTCCGCCTGGCCGCGCGCTTCCGCCTCGACGCCCGGATAGGCGCCCGGCGTGTCGACCAATGTCACGACCGGCAGTTCGAATCGCTCCGCCAGTTCCATCAACCGGATCGCCTTGCGATAGCCCTCCGGCTTTGCCATGCCGAAATTGTGTCGAACACGGCTCTGCGTGTCGTTGCCTTTCTCATGCCCCATGATCACCACCGGGCGGCCACGGAAACGACCGAGGCCGCCCTGGATGGCACGATCGTCGGCGAAGGCGCGGTCGCCCGCCAGCGGCACGAAATCGGTCACCAGGGCCGCGACATAATCGCGGAAATGGGGCCGTTCGGGATGGCGTGCCACCAGCGTCTTCTGCCAGGGCGTGAGTTTCGCATAGGTCTGCTTCAGGAGCTTTTCAGTCTTGCTCTGCAGCTTGGCGACTTCTTCGGCGATGTTGATGTCGCCGCCAGTGGCCACATGCTTCAGTTCGGCAATCTTGCCGTCCAACTCGGCAATCGGCTTCTCGAATTCGAGGTAGGTCGCCATTCTCGCAAAACTCTCCCAGTAACTAGCCCGGTGAAACTTGCCCGGTGGCCGGCTTATTTGGCGCCGGAAATCTGCCGTGCCTTGGCAAGTAGCACCTCGGCCTGGCGGATAGAAGCCAAATCGATCAGGCGGCCGTCGAGGGAGACGGCGCCCTTGCCCTCTTTCTGAGCCTGGGCCATGGCTTCCATGATGCGTTCGGCCTTCTTCACCTCGGCTTCCGCCGGGCTGAACAGCTCATTGGCAAGGGCCACCTGCGACGGGTGGATCGCCCATTTGCCTTCGCAACCCAGCACATTGGCGCGGGCGCCGGCAGCCTTGTAGCCGTCGGCATCGCCGAAATCGCCAAACGGACCGTCCACGGGGCGCAGGCCGTTGGCGCGCGCCGCAACCACCATGCGGGCGACGGCATAGTGCCACATGTCACCCCAATGCACGTCGCGATTTCCGCCGGCATCCTTGTCGGTGAGGATCGAATAGGCAGGGTTGGCGCCACCGATATTGGTGGTCTTCGCCTTGGTCGAGGCGGCATAGTCGGCAACGCCGAAATGCAGGCTCTCATTGCGCTTCGAGGCGGCGGAGATAGCGTGCACATTCTGCATGCCCAGCGCCGTTTCGATGATCATCTCGAAGCCGATGCGCTTCTTGCGCCCGACCGCCGCTTCGCATTGCGTGACCAGCATGTCGACGGCATAGACATCCTCGGGCGTGCCGACCTTCGGAATCATGATGAGGTCCAGGCGCTCGCCGCCCTGTTCGATCACGTCCACCACGTCGCGGTACATGTAATGGGTGTCGAGACCGTTGATGCGCACCGACATCTGCTTGGTGCCCCAGTCGATGTCGTGAAGGGCCTGGATGATGTTCTTGCGCGCCTGTGCCTTGTCGTCGGGCGCCACCGCATCCTCAAGATCGAGGAAGATCACGTCGGCGGCGGATTTCGCCGCCTTTTCGAAAAGCTGCGGCTGCGAGCCGGGAACGGCGAGTTCGCTGCGGTTGAGACGCGCGGGTGCCTGGTCGACGATCTTGAAGCTCATGTTTTCACTTCCTGCCCAGATGGTTGCGATTGTTATTGGCCCGGGGTCCGGGCTGCTGTCAATCCTCGCCTTTGCGCTGCACAATGCCTGCGCCGGGAGCGGCATGCTTTGGCCAATTTACTTTTCCTGGGCAGTTTTACGCTTTCCAGATGTGGATTTCGCCGCTTTGGCCAGCGGATGATGCGTTTCCACCAGGGATTTCAACCGTTCCTGCTGTACATGCGTGTAGATCTGCGTGGTGGCAATGTCGGCATGGCCCAGCATCTTCTGCAGGCTGCGCAGGTCCGCGCCATGGTCGAGGAGATGCGTGGCAAAGGCGTGGCGCAGGACATGGGGCGAGATTCGTGCCGGATCGATCCCGGCCTTGAGACCGATCTCCTTCAGCATCTGCCCGAAGCGCTGGCGCGTGAGATGCCCCTCCTTGCCCCGCGACGGGAACAAAAAGGGCGAATTCGGACGCTCTCCAAGATGGCTTTGCCGATGCGCCAGGTAGGCGGTGACCGCCGCCTTGGCCGGCGGGTTGAGCGGCACCAGCCGCTCCTTCCCGCCTTTGCCGCGCACCGTGAGAAACGGCTGATCGCGCATCATCGCGGCAATCGGCATGCGCACCAGCTCGCTCACCCGCAGACCCGTCGCATAGAGCAGTTCGATCATGGCAAGGAGCCGCGCCCCTTCAGCGCCGTCGAGCTTGCCGCAGATATCGATGAGGGATGCCATTTCCTGTTCCGACAACAGCTTAGGCAATGGCCGGCCGAGCTTGGGCGCGTCCAGCGCCGCGGTCGGGTCGTCGCCTCGCCGGCCATCCTCGACAAGAAAGCGATAGAATTGCCGCAGGGCGGAGAGCCGCCGCGCCTGGGTACGTGGGGAAAGATCGCGATCGGCGAGGAACCCCAGATAGGCGCGCAGATCCGCCGAACTGGCCGTACCGAGGGCATTGCGCCGGGCCGTCAGGAACTGCAGCAGATCGTCGAGATCGCGGCGATAGGCGGCCAGCGTATTGGACGCCGCATTGCGCTCCGCTCCCAGCATTTCAAAGAAGGCGCCCAGCGCCGGATCTGCGCTCACAGCCCGGCGAGGACGGCGATTTCGCGGGCAATGCGGCGCGCGTCCGCCTCCAGTCCCAGATCAATCATGCTACGGAGGGCGCTGCCGAGAGTTGCCGGATCGGCTGCGATCGCCTTGTCGCCACCGATGCCGATAAGGCTCAGTGTCAGCGCCTCGCCCTTGCGCTTGCCGGCGGCGGCGGCCACGATCTCAGCAGCCGGCGAGCCGAGTGCGACGATCGGTGCCGCCTGGAAATTGCCGGCAACGGGCGATGCCACGGGCTGATTGAGGCCGGCCAGCAATGTATAGAGCAGCTCCACGCGCGGATTGGCCGTGCCACTGGCCTTGCTCCAGGCCGCTACCGGATCGCCGGAACCGGGCAAGCCGGCGATCCGGCCGAGAAGATCGAGCCCTTCCTTCTCGCCGGCACCTCGGAAGGCGCCGGGGTTGGCCGCCACCGTGTTCAGCCAGTAGCCGCCTTTGTCCGCTTGGCCGATGACGAACATCAGGCGCGCGGCCTCGGGCGCGAAGAAGGCGAGTTCCCGCGCCGGCGCGATGTCGCGGGCAAGCGGGCCAAACAGCTGCGCCTGATTGAGATAGTCGCCGCGCTGGCGCGCTTTCTTGAGCGCCGCGTCGACGATGCGCGCCTTCTGCGCCGGCATGCCGCCGCGATATGCGGCCTGATAAAGCTGCGCGCGCAATTCGACCGTATCGCTCATGCCGATCGCCGTCGCCGGGTCGGCGATGCCCGCCGGCATCTGCAGATAAAGCTCGCCCAGTTCGCGGTCCTGAATGAGGCCGTAGCGAAAGGCCTGCTCGGCGGCAGCGACGCGTTCCGGCAGCGGTCGCGTGACGTCGCGCGCGATCATCACGCTGCCGCCGGTGCCGACCGGCACCATCTGCGCAGCGCCAATGGCGGCCGGCGCCTTCATGCCCACCGTCTTCATGAGCGCCACATTCAGCGGGTCCGGCACGGCCACATTCTTCGGCACGCGCTTGGTTTCGCCATTGGCGAGTGCCGCAAGTGCGATGAAATCCTTGGTCGCCGGATCCGGATCGTTGCGTTCGCGCAGCAGATCGAGGCCTAATGAGGCCGGATCGTTCTGCTCGCGCATGATCTGGCAGAATATGACCGCGCGACGGAAAAAGAGGTCCGGCGCCTCGGCGCGCGCCGCGATGCTGTCGACCTGCTGGCAGGCCCCGTTCGTATCGTTGGCCAGGAGCGCCTTTTCGACGGCTTCCTGGGGATCCATCGGACCCGCCGCGGGCGTCCCCTGCCCCAGCGACATCGCGGCATCGTTGAAGCCCATCTGATGCAGCTTGTCGGCCCGCCCCGGCATCAAGGGATCGACCGGACCGGCAGCACCCGCGCTGGGCGCATCGGTCAGCAGCAGCCGGCGCTGCAGGTCGCCCAGGCTGGGCACGCCGACCGGCGCCGGCAATTTCGGCACGAGGCCCATCAGCCGCGACACTTCGGAGGTCCGCCACAAATCCGCGCCGAGACCGCCATTGCCGGCATTGAGCAAGCCGGTGCCGCTCAATGCGGGCGATGCAGCGACCGGATCGGCTGGCGGCAGCGGTGTCGCGGAAGGCAAGGGCTGCTCGCCAGGGAGCTGAGCCGGCGGCGGAGAGGCTGGCTGGGCCGGCTGAACGGGCGGCAGGGGTGCCGCTTCGATCTCGCCGCCCGCCGGCGGCTGTGTGGCCCCAGGCGCAGGCAGCGGCACGCCAAGAGGTGTCGGATCGCCGGAAAGCGCCCAAGCCTCGGAAACGTAGCCGGCGAAGGAAAGGATGGCGGCGGCGCACACCGCCGGCAGGGCACGTCCCCAGAGGCTGCGGCGCTGCCGCATCGGACGGTCGGGCCTATTGCAAGGACAGCCGGTCATTCGGAATCTGCAATTCCACCTGCTGCGTCGGCGCCGGCAGCTTGTAGGTGCCGAGAAAGACGATGCCGCCCAGGATGACGAGGACGGCGATGCCGAAGATGCTGAGGATTGGCTTGCTCATGTCTGGAATATCAATTGCTTAACCATGGCCCGTGACACCGTATCCGAGACTTTGCGGACATTGCGGTCGGGATCGGATGCAACATGCCATAGCGCCGGATTCGAATGCTAGTTCAAATACTAACCGCGATTTCGGGTTCCTGGGCTTCAACTCGGCGTGACGGAGCCTGCCGCCGCCCTAAACCTTGACGCGGAGGCTAAGTGCCTGATACCCACGGCAAATGGTCGAAACAACCCAAAACAGCGCCGTCCATGGCGCCACCGCAGGCGGTCGCGCCGGTTCGCGCGAAACGGCCGATCATGCCCTGGACAAGGCCTTCGCCCACGGCGTCCTCGCCCAACTCAAACGCCCGATCGTTCTCGTCGGCCTGATGGGTGCCGGCAAGAGCTGCATCGGCAAGCGCCTTGCCAGCCATCTGGGCCTGCCCTTCGTTGATGCCGACCGCGAGATTGAGGCGGCGGCGGGCTGCTCGATCCCCGACATCTTCGCCATGCATGGCGAGAAGGCATTCCGCGATGGCGAACGGCGCGTCATCCAGCGCCTGCTCGGCAACCCGGTCCATGTGCTGGCCACCGGCGGCGGCGCCTTCGTCGACCCGACCACGCGCGCGCTGGTCAAGGAACGCGCCATCTCGATCTGGATTCGCGCCGACCTCGATTTGCTGTTCAAGCGCGTTTCGCGCCGCAACGACCGGCCGCTGCTGCAGAACGTGGATCCGCGCGCCAAGCTTGCCGAACTCATCGAACTGCGCCATCCGTTCTACGCCGAGGCCGACATCATCGTCGACAGTGCGGACGGCCCCCCGGAAGTGACATTGGGCCGCGTCATGGAGGCCTTGCACGACCATTTCGCCAGGGCGCAGGATGCGGCATCATGAGTGTTGCGCCAGCCAATGCCCGGAACCATGTGCAGCCCGACCGCTTGCGGGTCGAACTCGGCGCGCGCAGCTACGATATCCTGATCGGCCGCAATCTCATCGCCGCCGCGGGCGAGCATATCGTGCCGCTGCTCTCGAAGCAGCATGTCGTGATCGTCACCGACGCCAATGTGGCCAAGCTTCATCTCGAGGGCTTGGAACATGCCCTCGCCCAGGCCGGCATCAAGGTGGACAGCATCATTCTTCCTGCCGGGGAAGCGACCAAGAGCTTTGCCGAGGTCGAGCGCCTGACCGGCCTGCTGCTCGACATGAAGATCGAGCGCGGCTCCACGCTCGTGGCTCTCGGCGGCGGGGTTATCGGCGATCTCACCGGTTTTGTCGCGGCCATCACGCTGCGCGGCATCGACTTCATCCAGGTGCCGACGACCCTGCTCGCCCAGGTCGATTCCTCGGTCGGCGGCAAGACCGGCATCAACACGCCGCACGGCAAGAACCTGGTCGGCGCCTTCTATCAGCCGCGCCTGGTCCTCGCAGACACGGCCACACTCGACACCTTGCCCCGGCGAGAATTGCTGGCGGGCTACGCCGAAGTGGTGAAATACGGCCTCATCGACGAACCGGAATTCTTCGCCTGGCTGGAAGCCAATGGCATGGATGTGATCGAGGGCGACGAGGCCGCGCGCCGGCACGCCATCGCCGTCTCCTGCCGCGCCAAGGCCCGCATCGTCGGCGCCGACGAACGCGAAAGCGGCGCCCGCGCTCTTCTCAACCTCGGCCACACCTTCGGCCACGCGCTGGAAGCCGAATGCGGTTTCTCCGACGAGCTGCTGCATGGCGAAGGTGTCGCCATCGGCATGGTGATGGCATTCGACCTCTCGGCCACGCTGGGCCTTTGCCCGCTGGCGGATGCCGCGCGCCTGCAGCGGCATCTGGCCAGCGTTGGCCTGCCGACGGCACCCGGCGCCGTGCAGGGCCGCTTCTGGTCGGCCGAGCGGCTGATCGAGCATATGGGCCGCGACAAGAAGGTGAAGGACGGTCGCATCGGTTTCGTGCTGGCGCGAGGCATCGGCAAGTCGTTCCATCCTGCGCATGTTGACCTTGCCGAGGTCATGGCAACTCTGGAGACGGCAATCGCCGCCTGACCCTGCATCGCGACCGGCGGCTTATATCTCGATAGTGGATGGCGAAGATGGATTGGATCCTGCTGAACCTCGGCGTTCTGGTGCTCCTGGTCCTTGGTTCCGCCTTCTTCTCCAGCTCCGAAACCGCGCTGACCGCGGCTTCCAAGGCACGCATGCTGACGCTTGCCAATCAGGGCTTCAGGCGCGCGGCCGTGGTCAACAAGCTGCGTGGGCGCATGGAGCAGGTGATCGGCACGATCCTGCTTGGCAACGCCTGCGTCAATAGCTTCATCGCTATCCTCTCGGCTCAGGTCTTTGCTGTCTATTTCGGCGATTCTGGCGCTGTCTATGCCGGCATCGTCGCGACCATCGTCATTTTCGTGCTGGGCGAGGTGCTGCCGAAGACGTTCGCTATCAATCATGCCGACCGCTCGGCCCTGACCCTGGCGCCTTTGGTCCTGGTCCTGGTGCGCGCCACGGCGCCGGTCACGCAGCTGACCCAGCTGGTCTGCAGCGGCCTGCTGCGCCTCTTTGGCGTCAAGGTAGTCAATGAGCCGGGTGCCGAGGAGCGGATCGAAGAGCTGCGCGGTGCCATCGCGCTCCATGCCGGCGCCGACGAGGAAATCCGCGAAGCCGGCCAGATGCTGCATTCGATTCTCGATCTTGAGGACGTGCCCGTCTCCGACATCATGGTGCACCGGCGCAACATGACCTTGATCGATGCCGACCAGCCGATCGAGCAATTGGTGGCCGAAGTGCTGCAGAGCCCGCATACGCGCCTGCCGCTCTATCGCGGCGAAGCCGACAACATCATAGGCGTCCTCCACGCCAAGGCGCTGCTGCGCGCAATCCAGGCCAATCAGTGGAAACTCGACGGCCTCGACATCGTCTCGCTCGCCGCTTTGCCCTGGTTTATTCCCGACCAGACCAACCTTTTGGCGCAGCTTGAGGCGTTTCGCAGTCGGCGCGAGCATTTCGCCATCGTGGTCGACGAATATGGCGCCTTGATGGGTATCGTGACGCTGGAGGACATTCTGGAGGAAATCGTCGGCGACATTTCCGACGAGCATGACGTCACCGTGGCCGGCGTCAGTCCACAGCCGGACGGCAGTTTGGAGATGGACGGCACGGTCACCTTGCGCGATCTCAACCGCGAATATGGCTGGCGCCTGCCCGATGAGGAGGCCTCAACCATCGCCGGACTGGTGCTGCACGAAGCCCAGCAGATCCCTTCGCCCGGCCAGGCCTTCGCATTCTATGGCTTCCGTTTCGAGATCCTCGAACGCCAGCGCAACCAGATAACCCGGATCAAAGTGATGCCGCCGGCCGATACCGTATTGCCCAAGACCGTCCGCCCCAGCGAGAAGCGCGAGGTCAGGCAGCATGGTTGAACCCCTGCGATCACTGCCGGAAGCTGCGCCGCGCGAACCCCTGCATACGCGGCGTTACGATTTCCGCGGATACCGGCGCGCCGACGGCCTGTTCGATATCGAAGGACGCATGGTCGACACCAAGGATTATGCATTCCCCAACGAATGGCGCGGGGTGGTCGAACCGGGCGCACCGGTGCATGACATGATCATCCGCCTGACGCTCGACGATCACTTCACGGTCATGGACATCGCCGTGGTGACGGCGGCTTCGCCATTTTCCATCTGCGGCGACATCACGCCGGCCTTCGACGCGCTCAAGGGTGCCACCGTCGCCAAAGGCTGGTCGCGCACCCTGCGCAACAGCGTCAGCGGCGCCCATGGCTGCACGCACCATGTCGAAATGCTGCGCGCGATGGGCACGGTCGCCTTCCAGACGATCTATGGATATCGCGAGAAGGCCAAGCGCGACGCCGGCCTCGCCCGGCACGAAGGTCCGCCGGCCGACACCTCGCCGGGAAAACGCCCCGGCTTCCTCGACACCTGCCACGCGCTGGCCAGCGACGGCGAAGTCGTGCGCACACATTGGCCGGCATTCTTTGTGCCGCCGGCAAAGTCGGCAAATTAGATCACACCTCCCCCGGCGCCTTAACCACCAGCGCCAGGGCGTGGACGCCGGCATTGAGGTCATCCGCCAACGCGGCATAGACCATCCGCTGGCGCTCGACGCGGCTTTTGCCGGCGAAGGCTGCGGCCGTAATCTCCACCTTGAAATGCGTTTCGCCGCTTTCCTTCCAGGCGGCATGGCCGTGATGCTGGTTGGTTTCGTCGATGACGTTGAGTCGTGTCGGGGCGAAGGCCGCCTGCAGCTTGGTGCTCATGCCGTCGGCAACCTTGCCCATGATACTCAGCTCCCTTACGCCGCGGCGCCGCAGCACTTTTTATATTTCTTGCCCGACCCGCAGGGGCAAGGATCGTTGCGGCCGACCTGCACCACGCGGCGCGGCGGCGCCTTGGGGTTGATCTCGCCATCGACATAGACCCAGCGTCCGCTCTCGCGCTTGAAGGTCGCCTTCTCGTGATGGATGCCGGTCTGGCCTTGGGCCTTGAAACGGGCAATGAACTCAACCTCGCCCGTCTCGTCTTTGTCGCCGCCGCCGACCACGTTCCGGATTTCGAGCCCGCGCCAGTCGATGTCGTCGACCATATGCTGGCCGTGCTCGCGGTCGAAAGGCTCGTCCATGTCGCTGGCATGGGTCTTGTCGATATAGTCGAGGTTGCCCAGCTTGAACGCGCTATAGCGCGAGCGCATCAGGGCCTCGGCCGTGGGCGCGGCGGCACCGTTGATCAAGGGCAGGCAGCACGCCTCAAGCTGTTTTCCCGAACCGCAATGGCACATCGTCATGAGATCAAGACCCATCAAATAATTTCCAGTCGCCGCATTGGCTTAGACTGCGACATGACTTCCTGCAAGCGCTCTCGCCCTTGCGAGAACGCCGCGCGCCCCTCATACTTAACTTCATGTCGAAAGAACAGACCATCCGTCATCGGCGCCGCAGCCATTACGACCCGGACCCGCCGCCGCGCCAGACCATCTGCGATCATGCCGGCTGCCAGGAATCCGGCACCTTTCGTGCGCCCAAATCGCGTGAAAAACTCAACGATTACTACTGGTTCTGTCTCGACCATGTGCGCGAATACAACCGTACCTGGGACTATTACGCGGGGATGGGACCGGCGGAAATCGAAAAATCGGTGCGTTCCTCGATCGTCGGCGACCGGCCGACCTGGAAGCTCGGCCAGCGCTCCGCCAGCGGCCGGCAATACAAATTTGCGGCAGGCACCCGCTTCGACCTTTTCCCTGAGGAAGTACAGGCGGAAATAGAGGCCCGCCTAGGCCAGGCCAAACGGCAGGCCGAGAAAGAGGCCAAGGCCCGCGCGCGCAGGAAATTGTCGGCTGAGGAACAGGCGCTGGCGGTGCTGGATCTGACAGCGCCGGTCGATTGGGATGCGATCAAGATGCGCTACAAGGCCCTGGCCAAGCAGTTGCATCCGGATTCCAATGGCGGCGACAAGGCGGCCGAGGAGCGCCTTAAAGTCGTCAATCAGGCCTATAGCACGCTCAAACGTGCCGCCATCCTCGACTGACGCAGTGGGATTGGCTCCCTTCCTGCCGAATTGGTGGGCACAGGGTCGAATCGCGACCTAAACCCTGCCGAAAGCAGGGCTGCTTTGCAGGGAATGACCTAGTCACCATTCCGGAATTGCCCTAAAAAGGGCGCCCTTTTCTAAGACGTTAACGAGCTGACGAGCCCCGTATCATGGTCACCCAGAACCTCGCCCAAATCGACAAGTCCTCGATGCCCGATATCAACATCTCGGTCCGCCAGATGTTCGGCCTCGATTCCGACCTCCAGGTACCGGCCTTCAGCCAGCGCACCGAGCTTGTCCCCGATGTCGATGACAGCTACCGCTTCGATCACGATACGACCATGGCCATCCTGGCGGGCTTTGCCTTCAATCGCCGCGTGATGATCCAGGGCTATCACGGCACGGGCAAATCGACCCATATCGAGCAGGTCGCGGCGCGCCTGAACTGGCCCTGCATCCGGGTCAACCTCGACAGCCATATCAGCCGCATAGACCTCATCGGCAAGGATGCGATCGTCCTCAAGGACGGCAAGCAGGTGACCGAATACCGCGAAGGCCTGCTGCCCTGGGCGCTGCAGCACCCGACCGCCCTCGTCTTCGACGAATACGATGCCGGCCGCCCGGACGTGATGTTCGTCATTCAGCGCGTGCTCGAAGTCGAAGGCAAACTGACGCTGCTCGATCAGAACAAGGTGATCCGCCCGCACCCGGCCTTCCGCCTGTTCGCGACGGCAAACACCGTTGGCCTCGGCGACACGACCGGGCTCTATCATGGCACGCAGCAGATCAACCAGGGCCAGATGGACCGATGGAACATCGTCGCCACCCTCAACTACCTGCCGCATGACGACGAAGCGAACATCGTCGTCGCCAAATCGCCGACCTATGACAACGAGGCCGGCCGCAAGCAGGTCAATGCCATGGTGGCCTGTGCGGAGCTCACCCGCGCCGGCTTCATCAACGGCGACATATCGACCGTGATGAGCCCGCGCACGGTCATCACCTGGGCCGAGAATGCGCGCATTTTCGGCGATATCGGTTTTGCCTTCCGCGTCTCCTTCCTCAACAAATGCGACGAGCTGGAACGGCCGGTCGTCGCTGAATATTACCAGCGCTGCTTTGGCCAGGATCTGAAGGATTCCGCGACCCAGGCCAATATCCGGGCTTGAGCGAGCGGGGTCGAGGGCAGCAATGTCGGGACCGAAGAATCCGGTCGAAGAGTTCCGCCGCGTCACCGGTGCCACCATGCGCGCCATGTCGGGCAACAAGGAACTGCAGGTGAGCTTCGCTCCCAACCAGGGCCAGAACTCGGGCATGGGCGGGATCAGCGGCAACGAAGCGCGGCTGCCCTTGCCCGGCCGGCATCTGCCGGCGGCGGATGTCGCTCTGACACGCGGCGAATCCGACGCGATCGCCCTGAGACTTCGCCATCACAACGCAAGGCTCCATGCCCGCGAAGCGCCGAAGAGCCAGCTTGCACGCGAAATATTCCAGGCGCTGGAAACGGCGCGCGTCGAAGCGATCGGCTCCAAGCGCATGGACGGTGTGCGACAGAATTTGAATGCAGCACTCGACGAGCATTGCCGGCAGAAGGGCTTTGTCCGCGTGGCCTCCCGTCAGGAAGGTTCCCTGCCCGATGTGCTGCGCCTGCTGGCGCGCGAAAGCCTCACCGGCCAGGCCGTTCCGGATCTCGCCAAAAGCATGGTCGACCTGTGGCGCGGCGACCTGCCGCAAAAGGTGCGCGAAGACATCGAGCGTCTGGGTGAATGCCTGACCAGCCAGCGCGCCTATGCCAAGGCAACGCGGCGCCTGCTGGCCGACATGGAACTCGAAGCCAGCGAGGACGATTTCGATCCCGAGGACGAGGAGCAGGAGAACCAGGACGATCCCGATCAGGACAATCAGGACGACCAGCAACAGACCAAGGGCAAGGAACAGCAGAAATCCGACAGCCAGATGGAGCTGGAATCGGAGGCGGCGGAGAGTGCTGCAGCGGAATCTGAGGATGTCGACGCAGAAGAAACCGATATGGAGATGGACGCCGAAACGGGCGACGAAAAGCCCGGTTCGCCCAAGCGCCGCAACGAGCCGGATTTCAGCCGCCGCAACGAGGCGCCCTACAAGCCATTCACCACGCAATTCGACGAAGTGGTCGACGCGGCCGACCTGTGCGATCCGGAAGAATTGGCGCGCCTGCGGCAACTGCTCGATCAGCAATTGACCGCGCTGCAGACCGTCGTCGCCAAGCTCGCCAACCGCCTGCAGCGCCGCCTGCTTGCCAAGCAGAACCGCTCGTGGAACTTCGACCTCGAGGAAGGCATCCTGGACGCGGCGCGCCTGCCGCGCGTGGTCGTCAATCCGGACCTGCCGCTTTCCTACAAGCAGGAAAGCGATACCGAATTCCGCGACACCGTCGTCTCGCTGCTGATCGACAATTCGGGTTCGATGCGCGGCCGGCCGATCACGGTTGCCGCCATGACCGGCGACATCCTGGCCCGCACACTGGAGCGCTGCGGCGTGAAGGTCGAAATCCTTGGCTTCACCACCCGCATGTGGAAAGGCGGCCAGTCGCGCGAAAGCTGGATCGCCGCCGGGAAGCCCGGCAATCCGGGCCGTCTCAACGATCTTCGGCACATCATCTACAAATCCGCCGACGCGCCGTGGCGCCGCGCGCGCAAGAACCTGGGCCTGATGCTGCGCGAAGGGATCCTCAAGGAGAATATCGACGGCGAGGCCCTCCTCTGGGCACACAACCGCATCGCCGTGCGACCCGAACAGCGCAAGATCCTGATGGTCATCTCGGATGGCGCGCCGGTCGACGATTCGACGCTGTCGGTCAACCCGGGCAACTATCTGGAGCACCATCTCCGCGACGTTATTGAGTGGATCGAGACGCGCTCGAATGTCGAACTGGTTGCGATCGGCATCGGTCACGACGTGACGCGCTATTATCGTCGCGCCGTCACGCTGGTCGATGCCGAGCAATTGGGCGGCACAGTACTGGAGCAGCTCGCCGCCTTGTTCGAGGAAGATCACCGCCGCGGCGGCAAAAGCGGTTTCGCCGCCTGAAGATTCGCGCCTGAAGATCAGCGCTGCTTGCGGGCGATGGCGGGGACGGGCTGCGCTTGCCAGGAGTCGATTTCACCATCAGGGCCGCGCGGCGCCTCGTCTTCTTCCGGTTCGCCCTTCAGCGACATGATCGCCATGCCCATCTGCAAACCGGCGAAAGTCAGGCCCGTGAAGAAGGTCAGCAGCGCGACCGCAAGAATACCGAAGTTCGACGAGCCGACAAGCGTCGCCAAGCCACCGACATCCAGCGCAAAGAATGCTGCCACGAAGATACCCGCCATGGCATGGCCGATCAGCGCGTGTCGCAGCATGAATTTGACCAGAAGCGGCATTGGGACCTCACCATATTTGGCAGTGTAACCGATATTACCTCGCACGGTTCCCAACGCCGTTTAAGGCGTCATATTGCCGCGAGACTGTGGCTTGGGTCGGATTCAACAAAAATGTGAGGTTCTCGAAAAGTATCGTCGGCAGAATGGAACCGCCCCCGGTCGCGACATCGACGCGACTCGTTTCTTCTGTCTATGATGTAGTTAGTCCGAATTTACACGTCTTCAGGTGGAGCCTAATCATGGGTGCCTTAGCCGGTTTCCGGCCTGTCCTCACACTGCTCATGCCGGCCAAGGCGATGGCGGCGGCATTGATGGCTCTAGCCCTTGGCTCGGTGCCGGCACAGGCGGATCTGGCTGCCGCGGAAGCCGCGATCGCGGCCAGGAAATATGATGCCGCCATCGCGGAACTGCAGCCCATGGCCGAGAGCGGCGACGGTTACGCCAAGTGGAAACTGGCACAGCTTTACCTGGCCGGCCATGGCGGCACCGTGACCGAGGGCGTGGAACTGTTGAAACAGGCCGCGGAAGCCGGCGAACCTGAAGCGCAATCGCGCCTCGGCGTCCTGTATGCAAAGGGCGAAGGCGTCCCGCAGAGCGATACCGAGGCTTATAAATGGCTCTCCCTCGCCGCGCGCGGGGCATCCCCAGGCGTCTCTCGCCTGATGGCGGAGACCAATCAATCGATCGTCGGCCAGCGCATGACGCCGGAGCAGCGCGCCGAAGCACAGGCAAAATCGGATGAAGCCGCAGCCGGATATCAGGCCCCCGTCGCCGCGGCCGCGACACCGGAGTCCGTACCTGCTTCCACACCCGCCCCCGAGATCGAGCAACCCCAGGCCGCGGCCTTGCCGCCATCTGGGGTCCCCGCCGGAATCCGCCTGCAGATCGCCTCCGTCCCGAACGAAAGCGATGTCGAGGGCGAATGGCAGCGGCTGAAGAAGCGTCTCGGCGCGCCACTCGACGGCCAGGAACTCCATGTCGAACGAGCCGACCTTGGCGCCAAGGGAGTTTTCTATCGCCTGCAGATCGGCCCTTTCGCCGACCGCGCCGCGGCCAATGCGACCTGTCGCGACATCATGGCGGCGGGCGGCGAGTGCTTGCTGGTTGGGCCTTAAAGGTCTCGGGCGACCCGAAAGCCGTAATTGAAATACGCCGTCGGGCGGTTGTTGCCTTCGCGGTAGGCTGAGCGATTGTGATCGGGCAATCCGTCCCAGGCGGAACCTCGGACGGCGCGCATATCGCAATTGCCGGCACGGCGCGGCTTTGCCGACGGGCCGATGCCGTCCAGATCGTCATTCCAGCAATCGGCCACCCATTCCTTCACATTGCCCAGCATGTCGAAGAGGCCGAACGCATTGGCCGCGAAGGAACCGGCCGGCGCCGTGAAGACATAACCGTCGTCGCAATCGACACTGCGCCAGCCCTTGAAGTGCGCCGCGGCCGCACTATCGGCGATATTGCCATTGGCGCAGATGGCGTCCGTATCGTCCCCCCACGGCGTTGGTGTCTGCGTTCCACCGCGTGCGGCATATTCCCATTCGGCTTCACTGGGCAGCCGATAGGCCCTGCCGGTCGTGGCGGCGAGCCATTTGACATAGGCCAGTGCATCATCCGCCGAAATACAAACGACCGGATCGCGATCGCTCTGCTTGTAGCCCGGATTGCGCCAGTTCCGGCCGTCGACGAAGTCGAACTTCCCCGCCGGTGTCTCCGCCCAGCAGCGGCGCGCGGGCTCATATCCAGCTGCCTCGACAAAGGCGCCGAACTCGCCACGCGTCACTTCGGATTTGCCGATGGCAAAGGGCGCAACCGTAATCGGCGTCTGGGGAAATTCGGCTTCCGTGGCACCCCGTTCGCCATTGCGCGCCCCCATGACGAAATTGCCGGGCGCCATCGTCACGAGTTCGGGGCAGGATGGGCAGTCACGAATGATTTTCCCTGCCGCGGCACCACTCGGCGGCGGTTGCACCGCTGCTGTCGTCGTTGGCAGTTCGGCACCGGTATCGGGCGCCACGGATGCCGCCGCGCCTCTCTCCTGAAAGTAAAAAGCGCCGGTCAATGACGACGATTCCCATGGTATCTGTTTCTCTGCCGTCTGCTTCAGGACATCGACGCGCGCATTGCGGAAAGTTTCCTCGATGGAGATGCCGGGCTGCTGCATGGCCTTGGCCAGCGCCTGGGTATAGGGGCTGTTCTTGCCCGCCCCATCGGCGGCCGTTTCGCCCGGCGCGGTCGCATAGGCAATGAAGCTGCCTTTGGGCGCATCCATGCGCGCGAGGCCGCGATCGACCGACCGAACCGAGCGCGGCAACGGGTTGTTGCGGCAGGCATCGAGGATGATGATGTTGATCCGGTTGCCGGCAAATTCCATCTGCTTCAGAACCCAATCGGCCGGAACGGCTTCCAGTTCCGCATCCGCCTCCTTGCCGATTTCAGCACGGAGCGGAATGAGATAGTTCTCTCCGGCAATCTGCACGCCGTGGCCGGCATAGAAAAAGAGACCGGCCGCATCCGGTCCCGCTGCGGTCAATGCCGAGCCAAAATCGGCGATGGCGCGCTTCATCTGCTTCTGGTCGGCGTCGATGAGCTTGGTGACCTTGAAGCCGAGCTTGGCCAGCGTCGCCGCCATCAGCGCGGCATCATTGGCGGGATTTGGCAGCTTGCCCATCTCGCCCCCATAGGTCGAATTCCCGATAACCAGGGCGAGGCGCGGCTCAGCCGTCGCGGCAGGCATGGAAAATCCCAGGAGCAGGCCAACCAGCAATGCCGCGCGGTACATTTCTGTCCTCGATCCGACGCAAAGTAGCGATGTCACAGCCTAGCCCATCGCGGGGAAACCCGCTAGATTGGCCGGACCATGCCTTATGAATCCCTGCGCGATTTCATCCAGAAACTTGAGAGCAGCGGCCGCCTGGTGCGGGTTGCGGCACCGGTCGATCCGCATCTCGAAATGACGGAAATCCAGACTCGCCTGCTGGCCGAAGGCGGCCCCGCGGTGCTGTTCGAAAATCCCGTCTCGAAGACGACCGGCAAGCGCTACGCCATGCCCGTGCTGGTCAATCTTTTCGGGACGGTCGAGCGTGTCGCGTGGGGCATGGACCGCGAACCCGAAGGCCTGCGGGCACTTGGCGAGACTCTGGCCTTCCTCAAGCAGCCGGAACCGCCGGGCGGCTTCAAGGAGGCCTGGGAGATGCTGCCGCTCCTGAAGACGGCCCTCGCCATGAAGCCCCGCCAGGTCGGCTATGCCCCGGTACAGGATGTCGTTCTCACCGGCGACCGGATCGACCTGACCGAATTGCCGGTACAAGGCTGCTGGCCGGGTGAGCCGGCACCGCTCATCACCTGGCCGCTGGTCGTCACCAAGGGTCCGGGCAAGGGTAAGTCTGACAATTTCAACCTCGGCATCTATCGCATGCAGGTGCTGGGCAGGAACCAGACCCTGATGCGCTGGCTGAAGCATCGCGGCGGCGCGCAGCACCACGCGCGCTGGGCCGCTTCGAAGCGCGAGCCATTCCCCGCCGCCGTCGTGATCGGCGCCGATCCCGGCACCATTCTCGCCGCCGTGACGCCGGTGCCCGATACGATGTCGGAATATCATTTCGCCGGCATGCTGCGTGGCAGGAAGGTCGAACTCGTCGATTGCAAAACGGTGCCGCTGCAGGTTCCGGCGCAGGCGGAGATCGTGCTGGAAGGCCATGTCTCGCTGGAAGATTACCGCGACGAAGGCCCCTATGGCGATCATACCGGCTATTACAATTCGGTCGAGCCCTTCCCGGTCTTTACAATCAGCGCCATTACGATGCGGCGCGACCCGATCTATCTCTCGACCTTTACCGGCAGGCCGCCCGACGAGCCTTCGGTATTGGGCGAAGCGCTCAACGAGGTCTTTATTCCACTGCTGACCCAGCAGTTCCCTGAAATCGTCGATTTCTGGCTGCCGCCCGAAGGCTGTTCCTATCGCATTGCAATCGTCTCGATGAAAAAGGCCTATCCAGGCCATGCCAAACGCGTGATGTTCGGCGTCTGGTCGTTCCTGCGCCAGTTCATGTACACAAAGTTCGTCATCGTCGTGGATGACGACATCAACGCACGCGACTGGAAGGATGTGATGTGGGCGATCTCCACCCGCATGGATCCCGTACGCGACCTCACGCTCGTCGAACGGACGCCGATCGATTATCTCGATTTCGCCTCGCCGGAAAGCGGCCTTGGCGGCAAGATCGGCCTCGATGCCACCAATAAACTGCCGCCCGAAACGCATCGCGAATGGGGTGAGAAGATCGCCATGGATCGTAATATCGTCGACAATGTCACCGCCCGCTGGGCCGAGCTTGGCCTGCCGGGCAGCGGCAAGCCGATCTGGAAGCGATGATTTCGCATTCGGCCAATTGGGGTGAGGTCAAAGCCTGGCGCAAGGAGGCGCGCGCGAGGATTCTTGCCGCGCGTACAGCCTGCCCGCCGACTTTGCGCCAAGGGATGTCGGCAGCCTTGATGGAACGCCTTCACCCCCTGTTGCAGGAGGCCGAAGGACCGATCAGCTTCTATTGGCCATTCCGCGGCGAGCCCGACCTGCGCCCGCTGATGCGCACGCTTGCCGCCGAAGGTGTCGAGATTGCCTTGCCGGTCGGGACGAAGATCGGGGAGCCGTTGACCTTCCGCCCCTGGTCGCCAGGCTGTGCCATGGCGCGCGGCATCTGGGATATTCCCATTCCGGCGACCGACCTGGAGATCACGCCGCAGACGATCGTGGCTCCGCTGGTGGGCTTCGACGCCGCCCTCTATCGCCTGGGCTATGGCGGCGGTTTCTTCGACCGCACCCTGGCTGCACGCAGGAAGCCGGGCGAGGTGATCGGCATCGGATTTGCGATGTTCCAGCTACCCAGCATCGAGCCGCAGCCGCACGATATCCCTATGGGCCGCATTGTCACCGAGCGCTCGGCGGCCTTGCAGCCAGGCATCGGCAGTGCGTCGCCCGTCTGCTATGCCGAGGAATCCGAACGGAATTATGCGGGCGATTTCGAAGCACAGGAGATTGCCGCTGCCTTGCAGCCATTGGCGGGGTTGCTCTCCGGAGAGCGCCGCCCGCTGCTCGACTTCATCTATTGGCGGCTGGGTACGGAACCCGAGGGCAGTTCGGCGTCGCCGCCGGCGGATATCGACAATTATCTCAGCCGCCTCATACCGCGTGTCGCCGATAACGGCATTCACGCGGCGCTGCAGGCCTTGCGCGCAACCCTATTGCCGTAAGCTTGCTATTGTTCCTTCGCCCGCAGCATCTCGCGCGAGATGATGTGGCGCTGGATTTCCGACGTGCCCTCCCAGATGCGCTCCACACGCGCGTCGCGCCACATCATTTCCAGCGGCAATTCCTCCATCAGGCCCATGCCACCGAAAATCTGGATCGCCTGATCAGTGACACGGCCCAGCATCTCGGTGGCAAAGAGCTTCGCCATGCCGGCATCGCCGTTGGTCATGGTGCCGTTCTGCAGCTTCCAGCAGACATAGGCGGTAAGGGCGTCGGCCGCAGCAAGTTCGGTCTTCATATCGGCAAGCTTGAAGGAAACGCCCTGGAACTTGCCGATCGTCTGGCCGAACTGCTTCCTGGTTGCGGCCCAATCGAGCGCCAGTTCCATGGCACGCTCCGCCTTGCCGCAGCAATTGGCGGCGATGAAGACACGGCCGCCCAGCAGCCATTCATTGGCGACCTCGAAACCTGTTCCTTCCTCGCCCAGGATCTGGCGCTTGTGCAGGCGGACATTGTCGAAGAAGAGTTCCCAATTGTCATAGGCACGGTAGGAAACGCAGCGCGGGCCACGGCGGATGGTAAAGCCCGGCGTGTCGCGATCGACCAGGAAAGCCGTGATACGCTTGCGGGGGCCCCGCTTGGTTTCATCGATGCCGGTGACTGTGAAGACAATGGCGAAGTCGGGCACGCCGACGCCGGTGATGAAATGCTTGCCGCCATTGAGGATGTAGTCGTCGCCGTCCGCCTCGGCCCGCGTCGTGATCGACATGGCATCCGACCCCGCACCAGGCTCGGTGAGTGCGAAGACTTCCATCTTCTCGCCACGCACGGTCGGCAGCAGATATTTCTCGATCTGATCGCCCTTTGCCGCCATCAGGATGTAGGATGGGCGCCCGACGAACTTCTGCACCGCCCAATTGGCCTTGCCGAGTTCGCGTTCGAACAGCATCTGCGACATGACATCGAGACCGGCACCGCCGACCGATTCCGGCATGTTGGCGGCATAGAGCCCCAGCGCCTTGGCCTTCGCCTTGATCGCATCGCCGATCTCCTTCGGCACATGGCCCAATTTGTCGACTTCCCGTTCAACGGGATAGAGCTCTTTCTCGACAAAAGCGCGTGTGGTCTCCACCAGCATGCGCTGTTCATCGGTCGGCTGAAAATCAAACGGCATTGAGGAATCCCCGATGGCAAAGCAAAGCGGGCGGCCAGGAAAAGCCGTCTCGTTACGCCAAGCTATACCGCCTGGAAGTGCTCGGGGAAAGCATTATTTTACGGTCGTAAAATAATGCTTTCTGAGATCCACCCTTGCCGATCCGGCGCCACCAATCCAATGCCAACGCCCTCAAACAAGACCGAGTACCGGCTTCAGCCGATCATTGTAGGCGCAGAACTCCTCGAAGGTGAGGTCCGGGTTGTCGTTGAACACGACATAGACGCCGTCCATCAATGGCCGTACCAGTGGCACTTTGCCGGTAAGACGACTGATCACCTCATCACGGCCATACCCGAGTGCTCGTTGGCAGAGTTCAGCGTCCCAGTACTGCACGACATCGAGTGTGAAGATGTTGTTACGACCATCAGGATCTGCGTTCGCCTGCTCAATGAGCTTGCGTCGTTGGCTCTGATGCCGCTGAGAGTATTTTGACGAATGATAGCCCAAATACGCTGCAGCACGGTATCCACGAACAGCATCTATCACCTCCGGAAATCGGTAGCGTAATAAGTTTTGATACTGCTCCAGGCTCAACTTCTGTATTTCGAATGAGAATGTGTCGTCGGAGGTCTTATCATCGTCGATGTAACGCGCGTCTCTGATGCGGAACGCACCACGATGGCTGAGAGCAGTATCCGAGTACTTCACGCTATAGCATGCAGCTAGATCTCCTTTTTTGCGAACCGGTGCCGCCGGCACCAACGCTCCTTTCCAAGATAGCGGAGAATCCAAAGCGATCATTCGTCGAGTGATTCCAGCATACAATTCCTCTATGGACTCGCTCGGCTCAGGGTGCTGATAGATCCATAGGTCTATGCGATAGCTGCTCATCCTTTTTTCCTCAATTTCTTGAACTTGTTTTGGGCCTCCTCCGATGCCTCCCTCACTAGAACGGTAACCTCATCTTCATATCCCAGACTTCTTAGGAGCTTGCTCATTGCCTCGGCACGACTTTGGTCAGGTAGTTCATATCTGATCTTATATTTCGGGCCGTTAATCACTTTGTTATTTTGTCGAACAGCACTGATCTGCCGCCGCAGGTCAGCTGCCGCAGTATGCTGCGCACCCGGAAATGAAGGAGGGACATCTGTTTTGGAATCGACCAGGACTAGGTATGTTGCCTCCGGAGTCGGATCCAAGTGGTCAAATCTTACCAGGTTATCACCATCTGGGTTATCCCATCGAAGCGATGGCTTGGCTGGCATGTTATGCTTCTTCGACCAGACGTAGCCTTTCCCACCTCTTTCGTACGCGGCCGCGTGCGGCATATGTGTTTCTGGCTCCGCGACCCAATAGAGGCCACTATTCTCACCAGACAGGTTTAGTACCTCTTTCTTGGTCAAAATATCATTTTCGTCCTTCGGGAAGAAGGATTGCGGATCAAACGTCACCTGCTCTACGTTTTTGATTGTGCCATCGGCGGGTGCATTGTCGATGCCGCTCTTCCGAGCGGTACCGGCCGCCCCAAGAAGTTCTTCGCCCTCTCCTTCCCACGCTGATACGACTTTGTCGGCTAATTTGCCGCCGATCTTCTCTGCGCTTTTGATGGCCTTCCGATTGGGCATACCCGGTGCAACACCGAGTGTGGCATATATATAGTCTTGCGCTCCCCACTCGTCCCCGTGCTCTTTCCAATCCTTGAAGTCGGCGGCTGCGCCGGAGAGATCGCCGACGATCGGAATGAAACTGGTGAGGAGTTCCACGCCGGTGCCCGTCAGCCCTTGACGCTCCTGCGCTGCCTCTGTCTTCGCCCTTTCAGCTTGAAGCTGACTGTCGAAAGCGTCGCCAAAGGCTTTGCCATCCCACCATGAGCCAATAGCGCCCATTCCGGCTCTGACTTCATCGCCGTAGTTGCCGAGCACGGAGTTGACCGCGATCCGCCCGATATCATCGGCGCTCTGCATGTCCGCACTTTCCAGCGCTGACTTCATCGCGCCAAATCGGCCGGCCATCATTTGGCCGGCGCCTTGATCGGGCCGCGGCAATGGCTTTGCCGAAGGTGGTTTTGTTTCGTCGGTGGACGAACTGGCCGGCCGTTGAGCATTCAGTGCCACCGCTGCGTCAGCGGCATCATCATTCGCAGCACCTTGCTCCGCCTTCCCCTTCGCCACCCACTCTTCCACCCCCGGCATTGCTTTCGCGGCGGCGATCTGGTCCATCGTTTTGCCGGTGAGGTACTTGTTGCGGTGATCGCGCGCCTCTTGGCTCTCGATCGTCTTCGCGTTCATCAGGCGATACTTGCCATCCGGCCCCAGAAAGAGACCGGGGTTGGCGCCGCCGAGGCCGGCCTGAGTAATTGCGGCGCTTTTGGAATCGATCTCCTTGCCGAGGTGCCAAGTCTCCTCGCCGACACCCTGCTCATAGGACTTCCATCGCCACTTCTCCTTCGCCTCAGGTGAGGCAAAGCGGAACACGCCGTTCTCCCATGCGCCGAGGACGTTATCGTTCGCGGGCTTCGATGCGAGTGGGCCGGAGGGCCGCTCTGCATAAGGTCTGGGACGAGGGTTGAAGGGAGCCATGTCGCTCTCCAAAGGTTTATGTTTTATACGTAACATATGAAACGCGTTTTGTAAAGAACAAAATGAGAACTTCTGGAATTTTCCAATTGAATCGGCTCCCGGCTTACGCAGATAATTGAACTAGCGTTCAGCGTTATCGATGCATACGTTTGTAATTATTGACTTTATTTATATCCATAGATAGAGTTCACCTCGTCTTTCAAGGAAACCTTCCATGCTGCATCCGCAGGCGCATAACGCATTACGCAAGACCGGCCTCTGGCTCGGTCGGCATGCGCTTGTCCGCTTGCCGGATCTGCCGCCGAGCGGACCGCTCGAACGCAGCGACATCGAACGCTAGAGCTCTTCCTACTCACCATCCTTCGAGCTTGATGACGTTCCGGAACGGACGGGCCTCGCGGCCGCGCCCGCTTCTCCCCTTGCTGTCGTCCGCGTCCGACTGGAGTTCCCGATCATGCGTGCCCCCTTGTTCCTCTTCCTCCCTGCCCTCATCGCCGTGGCTGGCTTCGAGACCGCGCTGGCACTGGTCTCGCCGCTGATTTCGCTGCGCCTCGAAGAGGGCGGAGTCAGCACGGGCATGATCGGCTTCGTGGCCTCCGCCTATTCGATCGGGTATCTTGGCGGCACGCAGGTCTGCCGGCACCTCATCCTGCAGTTCGGCGCCCGGCACACGATCGCCCTATTGGCGACGGTCGCCGCGCTCAGCCTGCTCGCGCATGCCGTCCTGTTCAATGTGCTGTTTTGGCTGCTGCTCTCAGGCCTTTGCGGCTTTGCCATGGCCGGCATCTACACGATCGCCGAGAGCCTGCTCAACATCCTGGCCAGCCGCGGCAATCGTGGCCGGCTCTACAGCGTCTACATGACGGCGTCGTGGCTCACCGCCGGCGCTTCGCCCGTGGCCGTGCTGGCTGAAGGGAGCGGCGGCATCGTCAGCTTCATCGTCGCCGGCGCGCTTGTCGCACTCACCACTTTGCCCGTGCTGGTGTCGCGCCGTGCTGAACTGCCGGTGCCGGCCCAAGGCAAATTGACGTTACGCCATTTCCGCGCTGTCCCGCCGGTGGCCCTCGCCATCTGCTTTGGTTCCGGCATCATCAATGGTGGCCTGCATGGCCTGCTGCCGAGCTATGCGGTGGAGACCGGACTCAGCAATGGCGATCTGTCACTGCTGCTGACCGTGGCGGCGATTGCCGGCATCGCCGGTCAGTTTCCGATCGGGCATCTGTCGGACCGGGTCCGCGAGCGCCTGTCGGTCGCCAAGGGCATCGTCTTTCTGGGACTTGCGCTGTGCAGCGGGATGGCGCTCTTCGGCAACAGCGGCCTGCCGATGCTGGTGACTTTCCTGGGGCTGCTCACCGCCATCATGGCACCCATCTATGGCATCGGCGCAGCGCTTGCCAATGACCGTGCCCATGGCGGCTGCACGCTGGCGACGACGGGTGCCCTACTCTTCGTCAACGGTATCGGCGCTGCCTTGGGGCCGCTGGGTGCCGGGTTCGCGATGGAAGCACGGGGGCCGACGGGCCTGTTCCTGTTCCTGGCATTGGCGAGCGCCGCCGTCGGATTGGTGACCGCCTGTCATCACCGCCTGGAGCGGATCTGGGTGGTGGCCCGGTAGATACGGAGACGGGGTGCGGTTGCCCGCACCCCGCTTCACTTCAGATAGTCGACGAACTTAGCCGACGTCGAACTTGACGCCCTGGGCCAGCGGCAGCTGGTCGGAATAGTTGATGGTGTTGGTAGCACGGCGCATATAGGCCTTCCACGCATCGGAACCGCTTTCGCGGCCGCCGCCCGTCTCTTTCTCGCCACCGAACGCACCGCCGATTTCGGCCCCTGAGGGACCAATATTGACGTTGGCGATGCCGCAATCTGACCCGACGGCGGAGGTAAAGAGTTCCGCTTCCCGCACGTCGCGCGTGAAGATGCAGGAAGAGAGGCCCTGCGGCACATCGTTCTGCAGTCGGATGGCATCGGCAAAGTTGCTGTACTTCACGACATAGAGGATCGGCGCAAAGGTCTCGTGCATCATGACGGCGCTCTGCTTGGGCAATTCGACGACGGCGGGCCGCACATAATAGCCGTTGGCGCAGCCGGAAACGCCGACTCGCTCGCCGCCGGTGACCTTGCCGCCTTCGGCTTTGGCCTGCTTCAACGCGTTCTGCATTGCTTCGAAAGCCGCAGCATCGATCAGCGGACCGATCAGCGTCTTGGCCTCCAGCGGATTGCCAACGGGCACTTGACCATAGAGTTTCTTCAGGCGCGGCAGAAGCTTTGCATAAATGTCTTCATGAACGATCAGGCGACGCAAACTGGTGCAGCGCTGGCCGGCGGTGCCGACGGCGCTGAACAGGATAGCGCGTTCAGCGAGCTTCAGATCGGCCGAGGGGCAGACGATCATGGCATTGTTGCCGCCCAGTTCCAGCAGCGAGCGGCCGAAGCGCTTGGCGACGCGGGGCGCCACTTCGCGGCCCATGCGGGTGGAACCGGTGGCGGAGACGAGCGCCACGCGCGGATCGTCGACCATCACCTCGCCCACTTCGCGGGCACCGATCAGCACTTCCATCAGGCCGTCCGGAATGGCGGTGCCGGTTTCCTTGGCGAAGCGGCTGGCAGCCTTGGCAAAGATCTTCGCGGAGGCGAGTGCCACGAGCGGCGTCTTTTCGCTGGGCTTCCACACCACCGAATTGCCGGCGACCAGCGCCAGCGCCGAATTCCACGACCATACCGCGACCGGGAAATTGAAGGCGGTGATGACACCGACGATGCCCAGCGGATGCCAGGTTTCCGCCATGCGATGGCCGGGGCGTTCCGAAGCGATGGTGAGGCCGTAAAGCTGGCGCGACAGGCCGACCGCGAAATCGCAGATGTCGATCATTTCCTGCACTTCGCCGAGGCCTTCGGTGACGATCTTGCCGGCCTCGATCGAGACCAGTTCGCCAAGGGCTGCCTTGTTGGCGCGCAACTCTTCGCCGAGCAGGCGCACGAGTTCGCCGCGCTTGGGCGCCGGCACCTGGCGCCAGGCGAGGAAGGCTGCCTGTGCCTTGGCGATTTTCTTGGCGGCACCCTTTGCGTCGTCGCAGACGAGCCGGGCGATTTCGCCGCCGGTGATGGGCGAACGGACGATGAGATCGCCCTTTTTAAGCGCCTTGGCATCAAGGCCAAGCGCCTTCAGAACCTTGTCGAGTTTCATGGTGAGGCAGCTCCAATTGAAAGGCGTCCATGGAATGCGCCAGAGGTGCCAATCTTGTCAACTGACCAGCTTGGCAACCTACATTTCGCCGGGCGGAGGGAACTTTTCGCCATTCCGAAGGCTTTCAAACCGACATTTGTCGGTCAGCGGCTTGCCCTGCGGCTTGCCCTGCCACCGCAACCCGGCAAGAATGCCCGGCAAGGGAACAAATCGGCCACCAGGGGAGAAGAGAGGATGGCGCGCGTTGAGAATTGGTCGTGGAGTCGCGGACTGAGGCATACCGCACTGGCGGTTGCCGCGATGTCTGCCGTCGCCTGGGCGATACCGGCACGGGCGGAGAGCCTGCTGGATATTCTGCCGGCGCCGGAAACGGCCGCGGGTCAGGCCTGGGCCGGTGTCGCCGAGATGATCATGGTCTATTACGACGTACCCAATACCGGCCCCGGCGACATGCAATGTAGCCTCGCCTTCTTCCTCACCGGCACGCAGAATTGCTACAAGGCTCAGGAAGAGAGCGAGTTTTCGGCGGTGAGCCGCATTGTCAAAGGCTATTCGCAGTTTGCGCACGAATCCTTTGGCGAGATTCCCGTCGCCATGCGCTGGGAGGAAGCCAGGACGATCACGCCGCAGGACATCATCCAGGAGATCAAGTTCGAGCGCCCCATCCTGGTGCAGATCGAACCGCCAGCGAACGAAGGGGAAAACAAAGGCGAGAAGCGCGCCGTGCTCATTGTCGGTTTCGACGGTGGGCCGGACAATCTGCAGCTCATCGTCAACGACCCGAAGATCTACGCCCCCACACAGAACCCGTATCTCGAATTCGGCGGTCGGATTCGCGACAATAGCGGCCAGTACCAGATCGGCTACGCCGATTTCCAATCTTTCCTGAAATGGTCGGCAACACTCTACAAGATCAAGCCGGACTGAACTAATCACAAGAAAACACAGGACAATTTCGCCTCTGCCCAGCGGCGGCGCCAAGCCAAAGCGTCAATTATCTTGACATATGGCCGTGCCGGCCTCATATCTCGCCTGCATTTCTTGCGGACTGCGCGCTTACGCCTGGACTGGCCGATACTAGAAGGCCGCTTTACCGGCGTCCGTCCCGAGATATATCCCACGTCATAGATTCTCAAGCGGCGCGCCTTGGGTTCGCCCGCTGGCCTTTGCCCGCGCGCCCATCGGCGCACGCGTAACTTCCTCGCGGCATGACAATGAACTGCCGAAAAGGAATTCAGGCATTGAATACGCATACCCAAACCAAACCCGCCGATCGCATTCTGGCGGATTTCGCTTCCCTCAATCTCGTTGAACCGCTGATGCAGGCGGTCACCGAATCCGGCTACACCAAGCCGACGCCGATCCAGGCCCAGTCGATCCCCGCCCTGCTCGAAGGCCATGACCTGTTGGGTCTCGCCCAGACCGGTACCGGCAAGACCGCCGCTTTCGTGTTGCCGATGCTCCAGCGCATGATGGCCAACCGCAAGCAGCCGCAACCCAAATCGATGCGCGCGCTGATCCTGACGCCGACGCGCGAGCTCGCAGTCCAGATCAACGACAGCATCAAGACCTATGGCCGCCATTTGCCACTGCGCTCGACGGTGATCTTCGGCGGCGTCGGTTCCGTGCCGCAGGTTAATACCATGCGTCGCGGCATCGACTTTGTCGTCGCCACCCCAGGCCGACTGCTTGACCTTATGAACCAGGGCCATGTGTCCTTGTCCTCGGTCGAGTTCTTCGTACTCGACGAAGCCGACCGCATGCTCGACATGGGCTTCATCCGCGACATTCGCAAGATCGTGGCCGCCCTGCCCGCGCGTCGCCAGACGCTGCTCTTCTCGGCCACCATGCCGCACGATGTGGCCGATCTCGCCAACAGCTTGCTTACCAAGCCCAAGCGCGTCGAAGTCGTTCCGCAATCCACAACAGCGGAACGTATCGATCAGATCGTCTATATGGTCCCAAAGGCCAACAAGCGCCGCTTGCTCGCCGAGCTGCTGAATGGCGAAGGTGTCACCCGTTCCATCGTCTTCACCCGCACCAAGCGTGGTGCCGACCGCGTCTCCGAACAATTGGAGCGCGACGGTATCCGCAGCGCCGCCATACACGGCAATAAGGGCCAGAGCGCCCGTCAGATCGCACTCGGATCGTTCCGCAACGGCAACGTCAAGGTGCTGGTGGCTACCGACATCGCCGCCCGCGGCATCGACATCGACAATATCAGCCATGTGGTCAATTACGACCTGCCGCTGGAGCCGGAAAGCTATGTGCACCGCATCGGCCGCACGGCGCGCGCCGGCGCCACGGGCATCGCCATCAGCCTGTGCGACGGCGAGGAACGCAGCCTGCTGCGCGACATCGAGAAAGTCGTGCGGATGAAGATCCCGGTGGTCGACGACCATCCGCTGGCCGTCGGCGGCGGCGATACAGCCGGCGAACAAGTGACGTTGCAGCGCGCGCAGAGCCTGCGCCAGGACCGCGAGGTACAGCAGGCGCGCCGCGGTCATCGCGGCGGCAACGGCGGCGGCGATCGTAATCGTGGCAGCCAGAAGCGTGGCGAGCGCAGTCATGCCGGTCGGGGCGAGCGCGACCGCGCGCCTCATAAGAATGCCGAATTTCGCGGCGGCGACTTCCGTGAACAGGAAGCCCGCCAACCGCGTGGCGAGCGTCCTTCGCTGCCTCGCGGGGAGGGACGCGCCGATCGCAACCATAACCGGCATCCGGAAGCGCGCCATGAGAACCGTAATGCGCGTCCCCAACGCCGCGATGAAGGCGGCGAGAGCCGTTTCGAGGCGGAACGCCGTCTGGCTGGCGGTCATCATAATGATGCCCGCCGCCACGATTCGGCGCGCGCCGGTGAACCGCGCCGCGATCCGGTACGACCCGACGGCGAACATCGCCGGATCGATTATCGTGCCCGCGCCGAGCAAGGCGAGCGCAAGCCCCCAGTCCATCGCGGCCCCGGGAGCGAACGCTCGCGCGGCAGCAACAAAAGCAGCCCACGCAAGTAAGCTCTGTCGGATCGATCGACGAAACGCCGGCGGCCAGTATCGGACTGGCCGTCGGTGTTCGTTTCAGGCGGCCGGGCGCACACCGAGAACGGAGTCGATGTCCGGTTGGTCTATCTGTTCCGGAAGCAGGAATTGTTCGGCGTAGCGCTTCCAAACACCACTGTATAGGAATAGATCGAGCAGATCCGGATCGAGATGATTGTCCTTCTTCATGAAGGCCATGATCCTGATGGCTTCGCTGAGTTTCTTGGCTTTCTTATAAGGACGATCTCCGGCCGTCAGCGCTTCGAACACATCGGCGATCGCCATCATGCGCGCCACCGGCGACATTTCGGCGCGCTTCAGGCGTTTCGGATAGCCGGTTCCATCCATCTTCTCGTGATGTCCGCCGGCGATTTCCGGCACGGCGCGCAGATGCTTGGGGAAAGGTAGACTCTCCAGCATCATGATGGTCTGCGATATATGATCGTTGATGCGATAGCGCTCCTCCTCCGTGAGGGTTCCGCGGCTGATGCACAGATTGTAGATTTCGCCCCGATTCATCTTGTATTTCGGCAAGGACAGATGGAAACCCCATTGATTGTCCGGTGCGATGAAGTCTCCTGATTCGAGCGGCGTGATGTGGTCGTCCCGGTCCGCGAGCAACGGTTCGTCGACCGGCAGGATCGGCTCGGGCTGGCGTTCCATCCGCTTCTTTTCTTCGTACGAAATACCGATCCGATTGCTCAGCGTCCGGCGCCAGGTACGCGCGGCGATCGACCTGATCCTGTCTATTTTCGTTGGCTCCATGAATTCGCCACCTTCATTGCAGGCGGCGACAAAGGCGAAATCCTCGTCCAGCAGACGATGTGCGGCCAGCATTTCCTGGCGCAGCCTTGCCTCATCGCCGCCCTCGAGCCGGCCTCGCCAATAGGCAATCTCTGCGTCGCGCTTCAAGACCTCGAAACGCATGCGGACTTCATGCAGCCGGTCGTAGATGGTCTCCAGTTTGGTGGCCTTGTCGACGACATATTCCGGTGTCGTCACCTTGCCGCAATCGTGCAGCCAGGATCCGATCTCGACCGCCTCCCATTCGTCTGCAGACAAGGAGAAATCGGCAAACGGCCCCTCCGATTGAGCGCAAGCCGCTTCGGCCAGCATTTTGGTGAGGGCCGGCACCCGGGCGCAGTGGCCGCCAGTATAATTGGACTTCGCATCTATCGCGCCGGCAATCAGCTTGATAAGCGCATCCATGAGATCTTTCTGCGCCTGCAGAAGCTGCTTGTTTTCGATGGCGATACCGGCGGAACTGCTGACAGCGCGGATGAGTTCAATCAATCGGTCGCCTGGCGCCCACACACTGTCCTGGGCCTGCCGGGCCTTGACGAGAAGCTGCGCGCCCATCACTTCCTGATTGCGGTTGAACAGCGGCACGACGATCAAAGCGATGCGCGCAGCCTGTTGCCGTTCGACCATATCGCGGAGGCCAAGCGCGTCCAACTCTTCGTAACTCAATCGCCTCTCGAGCCGCCCGATCTCGCCTTTTTCGAGAGACGCCCCGATCTCTCCCTCAAGCCCCACCCCGCGCATCGCCAAAGGCTTGGCGTGGGTGGCATGTCCACCAATTTTTCCGTGATGCCAGCGGATGATTTCCGGATGCAGCAGCCCCGATTCTTCGTGCAGCAGGTAGATGGCGCCACCGTCGCAATCCAACAAGTCAACGGTCTCCCTAAGGACCAGGTCGAGCAAAGGCTCCAGATCGCGTTCCGCGCCCAGGGCATGACCTATATCCATGAACTTGCGCAAGGTCGTCTTCATGCGCCTTAGCGACCTGCCGAGAGTGCCAACCTCGGCAATCACGGTCTTGACCTTGACATCCTTGCCGAAATCGAACGCGGCGATGGCTCCGGTTTCCCGGGCCAGCCGTTTGATCGGCTTCACCAGGAGCCTTGTACCGAGCCAGCCGACTGGAATGGCAATGAGAAGGATCAGGAAAGCGAGCGACATCTGATTTTCAACGATATCCCGGGCCCCAGCGAACAGTTCGTCTTCCGGTATGGCAATCAGCATGCTGACGGCGTTGCTGCCTTCGATCGCAATCCGCGTCGTCGATATCTGCCATTTGCGGCCGTCTAATTCGATAACATCGCGCGAACGATCGTTGGCAAGGAGCTCGGCCGCGCGCTGCAGCACCGGGACTTTCAGTTCCGGCACCGTGACAAGCCGCAGAGAGCCGTCGGCCTGCGATGCGGTCATGCGGGCACTGTCACGATAAGCGACGACCTGCCCGCTGGGCCCGATCAAGGCGAGTTCGGACGATGGCGTAATACGGATATCGCGCAATTCCGCTGCGATCGATTCCAGCGTCAGATCGAGCGCCACGATCACCGCGCCGTCGGCCGACCGGCTCGCCAGGGTTGCGCCGACGAACTTTGTGGTGAAGAAGATGTATGGCTCCGTCAGCATCATGCCGGGCCGCTCTGCAGCCATCTGGAACCACGGCCGCGTACGGGGGTCGTAGCGATAGTCCGGCATGTAGCGCGCGTCCAGGAGCTTGCCGGCGGCATCGTAATATCGGTACTCGCCGATCATGGTGCCGACAACATCCTGATTGACCGACTGCACCAGCAACGAGGCCTGGGCAGGTGATTTTACGGCCTTCCGCACGGCGTCGCTGCGCAAAGGACGGAACAGGATGAACTCGCCGTTCGGATAGCCGATATAGAGCGCGTCGGTGATCGGGTTTTCGCTCAACGCGTCGACTATGAGCGGCATCTGTTCCAGGCGCTGCGCCAGCGTGTCGGCGCTCGAGAAGCCGCTATGTGCCAAAAGGGTGATCTGGTTGCGGGCAGGTGAAAGTATGCGCTGTACCTTTTCACTGAGCGTATCGCGGATGTAGCGCGTGGTTTCGGCCGATGTCTGCAGGAGAATGTCCTGCGCCCCTCTATAAGTCTGCCAGGCAAATATTGAAATGACCAGCACAAGCAGAACGGTTACTCCCAGCGTACCCAGGAGGTGCAAGGGTATTTCGAAGGCCGATTTTCTGCGCTGACTGGGACCTGACATGATACCGGACTCCTGGCATGACCTGTCGGACCTGGCCTGATCAATATTCGATCATGCCTGCCGCCGCGGACTTTGAGATGTGACGCTCCACATAGCGATGCAATGTTCGGTCGAGCCGCATCGATTCGATCAAGCGCAGCCAGTTATCGACCTGCGGCGCGCTGAATTTCTTACGCGACAGCGCTAGTCCGCTTGGCGTGGGTGGCGCCGGTGAAGCATCGACGAGGACGAAATGCTGCCGTTCCCCCTCGTTGAGAAAGAAATAGTAGTTCACCGACGGCGTCAGTACAGCTTGCACCTCGCCGATGCGCAATGCATCGAAAAGTTCGGCATGGGTTGGGAATTCAAGAATCCTCGCCTCGCCCAGCAATTGCTTCAGATGATAGTCATCGTAATTGCCGTACCGAAAGCCGCGCACCAGTCCCAGCCGCCAATCGGGCTCCGCTGTCAATGCCGGTAGAGAGTTGATGGCATCGGCGCGACCCGATGGCACCACCATCATGTTCTTAAAGCCGAAATAGGTTACGAAGCGCGCCAGTTTGGTGCGTTGCGGCGTCGAGATCGAATTGGTGGCGAGGTCGATGTCGCCAGCCTCGATGGCTGGCCACAGATCGATACGCAGCATGCTCGCAATTTCGAACTGGCAGCCGGAGCGACGCGACATTTCATGGATAATGTCGACATCGACACCTTCCTCCGCAAAGTACATCGGACCGAATTCGACGATGCCGACGCGGAGCGGCCGGTCGCAGCCATACTTTAAGGCGCTATCCTCGGCACGTGCGAACGCAATGTTTGCTGCGAGAAGCAGCAAGACCAGGCATTGCGATACAATCGACTCCCTTGCCCCGGCCATGAAAAGGGTTCCATCACCTTCGCGGGAATAGCCCTGACGCCGTCGGCCCTATAATATATTAAAGATTGCAGATGCGCGAACGCTTCGAATTCCATGCGCTCGATTTACTGGACGCGGAGATTGATGCGCTGCAGCGCATCGGCGATGGGAATGAAAAAGTTGATGCCCACCAGATGCGCCCCGTCATCGGTCAGCCCCGACTGCGAAATGCCAATGACATTGCCCCGTGCGTCGAGCAAGGGGCCACCGCTGTTTCCCGGCTGTATCGTGGCGTCCGCCTGGATCAGGGCCAGGCCGTATTCGTCCCGCTGGAACTGGCTGACGATGCCGCGCGTGACCGTCCCGGCCAGGCTTTCGTCGAGCGGCGATCCGACGGCATAAACCTCTTCCGTCAATGAAACAGGATCGAGCCGCAGCGGCAAGGGTGAGAACGGGCCCCCTTCCACCTTCAGCAGAGCGACATCGCGCTTGGCATCGCTGCGCAAGGTCGTGGCATAGACTTCGGTGCCGTTGATCAGCCGCAGCTTCAACCGCGCAGCATCGCGGGCGACGTGGTGATTGGTGAGCACGAGGTCCGGCGCCACGAAGAATCCTGAGCCTTGGGCGGTCCCGGTCAGGACTGTAACCACCGATGCCTGAATCCGCGCCATGTTTACCCCGATCGGGGTCGAAAAGGGCGCCGTCGTCGCAAGTGCCATCGCCGGCTGGCTGGGGACATCGCCCCACCCGGCAAGGGGGGCGGCCGTCGTCACATGCCCGCTCTTGTTCTTGCGCAGCAGGGTATCGTGGAAGCGCGGGTCACCCGCAAGATTGCGCGCCGCCGCACCAAAGGCGCGAAGAATCAGCGTGACTTCACCATCTGGAACGCCCTCCTTTATTACCACCGAACCCTCGCTTTGCGCCTCCAATACGACTTCTTCTTGGAGCGGCGAGTAGACCTGCCAGGTAACTGATACTGTCGCAGCGCCACTCTGCACGCCGAACCGATGAGCATCCCATGTGGACACCTCGTCGCAGACGTCCATGCTGATTGAATCGATTCTCCCACCGACCAAGAATTCTGGCTCGCGCTGGTTGTCGCCGTAATTTGCGAACAATGCGTCCGGCTCACCGACAACGCTGTAATTTGCCGCACGCAGCTCGCGATAGAAGATGTCCGTGAGTTCTTCATCACGCACGGTCGTCTTGCCGAGTGTCCAATGTACTTGCTTGCCGCTAACCCTCCGGCTGCAACCCGTATACTCACCGCCACCGCGGTACGAACCGATCGGTTGGCCGCGCTCAAGATTGAAAAGCACGCGGTCAAGTTGGATCGACGCGAGATCTTCACCCTGGACCGCAGCGCTGGTACGCGCTGGCGGTGGTTCCGGATAGATTTGAGCGCAACCTATTGGGCCAGCGGCGAGAATGGTCAGTGCGCCAGCGCTGGCGATCTTCCGAGCAATAGATGCAAACATGTTCCCTCCGGCGACGCGGACCCCAAAAACATCCACATCAAATCTGGAGGAACGAACGTTGTACTGTAAAGAGAAAAAATATAAAAAAGCTAACTTTTTACGCGTACTCGTTCATTTATGTGCATAGCCGACGCCCTTCAGCGCCCCCTCGATCTCGCCCAGGATGGCGGGATCGTCGATTGTGGCCGGCATGTTATAGGCTTGGCCGTCGGCGATCTTCTGCATGGTCCCGCGCAGGATCTTGCCCGAGCGGGTCTTGGGCAGGCGATTGACCACGGCGGCGGTCTTGAAGGCCGCCACCGGGCCGATCTTGTCGCGGACCAGCTTCACGGCTTCCGCCACCACCTTGTCATGGGGCTTTGTGACGCCGGCCTTCAATACCAGGAAGCCCAGGGGCAACTGACCCTTCACATCGTCCTGGACGCCGATGACGGCGCATTCGGCTACGTCCGGGTGGCTTGCCAGGACTTCCTCCATGCCACCGGTCGACAGGCGATGGCCGGCCACGTTGATGATATCGTCCGTGCGGGCCATGATATAGACATAGCCATCGTCGTCGATATAGCCGGCATCCGACGTCTCGTAATAGCCGGGGAAATGGTCGAAATAGCTCTTGCGGTAGCGCTCAGGTGCATTCCACAGGGTCGGGAATGCCGAGGGCGGCAAGGGTAGCTTGCAGACGATGTTGCCGATCTCGCCGGGCCTGGCCGGATGGCCGTCATCGCCCAGCACCCGCACATCCCAGCCGGGCGCCGCGCGCGTCGGCGAACCGTGCTTGATCGGCAGCAACTCGATGCCGAGGCAATTGGCGGCGATCGCCCAGCCCGTCTCTGTCTGCCACCAATGATCGATCACCGGCACGCGGAGCATTTCCTCGGCCCATTCGAGGGTTGGCGGGTCGGAGCGCTCGCCGGCCAGGAACAGGGCGCGAAGCGAACCGATGTCGTAATTCTTGATGAGCTTGCCGTCCGGATCGTCACGCTTGATGGCACGCAGCGCCGTCGGTGCGGTGAAAAGGGTCCGCACCTTGTGCTGTTGGATGACGCGCCAGAAGGCGCCGGCATCGGGCGTTCCCACCGGCTTGCCTTCGAACAGCACCGTGGTGCATCCATAGAGCAAGGGGGCGTAGACGATATAGGAATGGCCCACCACCCAGCCCACATCCGACGCGGCCCAGAAGACCTCGCCGCGCTCCATATTGTAGATGTTGCGCATCGACCAGTTGAGTGCCACGGCATGGCCCCCATTGTCGCGCACGACCCCCTTGGGCGCGCCCGTGGTGCCGGACGTATAAAGGATGTAGAGCGGATCTGTGGCCGCTACCGGCACGCAATCATGCGGCGCGGCCGCCACGACATCTTTCCAGTCGATATCGCGGCCCGCCGTCATTTCGGCACGCGCCCGGTCGCGCTGCAGGATGATGCAATGCGCCGGCTTGTGGCTGGAAAGGCCGATGGCCTCGTCGATCATCGGCTTGTAGGCGACGACGCGGTTGATTTCGATGCCGCAGGAGGCGCCGACGATGAGCTTGGGCTGGCAATCGTCGATGCGGGTCGCCAGTTCCTTGGCGGCAAAACCGCCGAACACCACCGAATGGATGGCGCCCAGGCGTGCGCAGGCCAGCATCGCCACAAGAGCTTCCGGCACCATCGGCATATAGATGATGACACGGTCGCCCTTGACGATCCCCTGCCTGGCCAGCCCGCCGGCAAAGCGGGCGACATCGTTCAGAAGCTCGCCGTAGGAAATGTGCCGGACGGTGCCGGTGACAGGGCTGTCATAGATGATTGCAGCCTGCGCGCCATGGCCGGCGGCAACGTGCCGGTCGAGACAGTTGAAGGCCGTGTTGAACTCGGCACCGGCGAACCAGCGCGCGGCCGGCGGGTTGCTGCCGTCGATGACATCTTCCCAGGGCTTGAACCAATGCAGCTCCGCCGCCGCATGTGCCCAGAATATCTCCGGATGCTCGATCGACTGGCGATAGATGGCGTCGAACTTCCCCGACATGCGCTTTCACCCTTCCCGATATCCGCCATTGCTCCCGGCGGCTATTCCTTTGAGCCGCAGTATCGCCATAACCATGGCATAGGCAAGGGATTAGCGTGACCCTACTTAGGTCGGCATGACAAGGGCCGCTCCCAGGGGAAGCGGCCCGCTCGCATAGCCCCATGAAAACGCAGTCAATTTGTCGCGGGTGCAACCTTGCCGCTGGCAACACGGTTGGTAGCGCTGATGATCGCCTTCAATGAGGCGGTGACGATGTTGGAATCCTTGCCGACGCCGAACACTTTGCGTCCATCCGCCGTCGCCATCTCGACATAGGCCACCGCATTGGCATCGTTGCCGGCGCCCACGGAATGCTCGCGGTAATCGACCACTTTGAGATCGATGCCGGAATGCTTCTTCAGCGCATCCATGAAAGCGTCGATCGGCCCGTTGCCGCGACCCGTGATGGTAATCTCCCTGCCCTTGTCGCGAATGCTGGCGCTCAAATTGCGCAGCTCGGTGGCATGGCTGTCGGCCAGGGTCTGGTGGCTGACGAAGGCATAGGGTTGCGCCAGGGAAAGATATTCGTCGTTGAACGACTGCCAGATCTGGCTGGCGGTGATTTCCTTGCCGGTCTTGTCGGCTGCGTCCTGCACGACCTGGCTGAATTCGACCTGCAGGCGGCGCGGCAGCGAAAGGCCGTAATCGGTTTCGAGGACATAGGCGACGCCGCCTTTGCCGGACTGGCTGTTGATGCGGATGACGGCTTCGTAGGAACGGCCGACATCGGCGGGGTCGATCGGCAGATAGGGCACGGCCCATTCGCCGGAATTCGACTGTTTCATCGCCGCGAAGCCCTTCTTGATCGCGTCCTGGTGCGAACCGGAAAAGGCCGTGAAGACAAGATCGCCGGCATAGGGGTGCCGTGGATGTACCGGCAACTGGTTGCAATATTCGGCTGTGCGCACCAGTTCATTGATATCCGAGAAGTCGATCCGGGGATCCACGCCTTGGGTGAAAAGGTTGAGCCCCAGGGTGACCAGGTCGACATTGCCGGTGCGCTCGCCATTGCCGAACAGCGTGCCTTCGATACGGTCGGCGCCGGCCAGCACGCCCAGTTCCGCCGCGGCGACACCGGTGCCGCGATCGTTGTGCGGATGCAACGAGATGATGGCCGCCTCGCGATTCTTCATCTTGCGACAGAAATATTCGATCTGGTCGGCATAGATGTTCGGCGTCGACATTTCGACGGTGGCCGGCAGATTGATGATGCAAGGTTTCTGCTCGGTCGGCTGCCAGACATCCATCACGGCTTCGCAAACCTCGATCGCATAGTCGATCTCGGTCCCGGTGAAGCTTTCCGGGCTGTACTGGAAGACGAATTCCGTATTGCCCTTCTGCTGCCTGGCGAGGTCGCGCACGAGCGTGGCACCGTGAACGGCGATTTCCTTGATGCCCTTCATGTCCTGATTGAAGACAACGCGGCGCTGCAGGGTCGAGGTCGAATTGTAGACATGGACGATGGCGCGCTTTGCACCCACCAGCGCATCATAGGTGCGCGTGATCAGATGATCGCGCGCCTGGGTCAGAACCTGGATCGTCACATCATCGGGAATGTGCCCGCCATCGATGAGTTCGCGGCAGAAATCGAAGTCGGTCTGGCTGGCCGATGGGAATCCGACCTCGATCTCCTTGTAGCCCATCTTCACCAGGGTGCGGAACATGCGCAGCTTGCGCTCCGGACCCATCGGCTCGACCAGGGCCTGGTTGCCGTCGCGCAGGTCGACCGAGCACCAGATCGGTGCCTTGGTCATGGTCTTTGACGGCCATTGCCGGTCGGGCAAGGGGATCGGCTGAAACGGTCGGTACTTGGAACTGGGGTCGATATGCATGGCACTATCCTCGCGAGGAATTTCATTAACTGGGTTGTTTGGTTCTGCGACTGTCAGCCGCCGCCGGTATCCCGAAACGGGAGGTCGCCATCAGCTCCGACGGCGGCGGCTAAGCGAGGTCGTGCCCGGAAATCGGCCCAAACACCCTAATATATTGCGGCTTATGACGATTTTGCGGATCATCGGCAATCCCTGACGGTATGAAAGTCTCTGGCGGAGAGGGCCAAGCGGCCAAGCGGCCGGCGCGATTCAGCACGCCGGGGCGGTAAGTCGAAGCGTAAGCGCCAGAATTTGCGTCAGATTGCTCATGGCAAGACCTTACTCAGCCCAAAAGGGGCAGGTCAAGGCTAAACAAAAGACCGCCGGACGGCCTGCTCCAGGCCATCGACGGCGGTCTGTTTTGTCGGAAATCCGGCTAGGTCCGGGTTAATGAACCCTCTCTAAACTAGCCAGTTCGTCCTTAATTCGGAGTTTCAGCTTTTTCAGCGCGTGGATCGTGGCTTCGTCAGGGTGGGGGCGGCGTTCCTCGTCGGCGATCTTGGCGTCCAAATCGGCGTGCTTTGACTTAAGCGATTCCACGTGCGCAGTCATTGCCATTCCCTTTCTCCCATCTGTTTTACGATGATCGGATCAGATTGCGGTTGCTTGCCGTCGTGCTTTGCTGGTTCCCTCTCTCCCTGCTTTGATGTCGTTGAATGCTAACGCCGTTTGGCTTCTTAAGTAAATGAGAGACAGGGCTTGGCGCTTCAAGATGTCACGGTAAAATCCCGATATGATTAAGCCTCACTGACCCAATCGACCCGACCCTGCCTCTTGCGGAGCGCAATGACTAAAAGCCGTGGACATACAGACACTCAGCACCCGCCTTCCCGCCTCGTCATCGGGATATCAGGCGCGTCCGGTATCATCTATGGGATTCGGCTCCTTGAACTGCTCAAGGGATCGATGATCGAGACTCATCTGGTGATGTCGCGCACCGCTGAGCTCACCTTGGCATATGAGACCGAGCGTAAAGTTGCCGCCGTGAAGGCGCTGGCCGATCATTGCCATGGCAATGACGATCTGGCCGCCCCAATCTCCTCCGGCTCGTTCCTGACACTTGGCATGATCGTGGCACCCTGCTCTGCCAAGTCGTTGGCCGAGATTGCATGCGGCGTTACGCCGACACTCATCGCCCGCGCTGCGGATGTCGTCCTGAAGGAACGCCGGCGGCTGGTCCTGATGCTGCGCGAGACGCCGCTGCATCTGGGACATATCCGCAACATGGCGGCGGTCACCGAAATGGGTGGCATCGTCGCGCCACCGGTACCGGCCATGTACGCACAGCCGCAATCGATCGAGCAGATGGTCGACCAGAGCCTCGGCCGCGTGCTCGACCTTTTCGGCCTGCACCTCGATCATGTCACGCGGTGGGACAAGGATGCCAAGCGGCGCGGCTAGAACTCCCGCCGGCGCAGTGACACCAGGAGGGTGAAACAGACGGCGAAGATCAATGCCACCAGCATGAGACCATGCGGGCTCATAAGATCCATCGCCGAACCGGCAATCGGCGGCGCCACGATATTGGCAAAGGTATAGGCCATGACGAAGGCGGCGTTGACCACCGCCAGCGTGCCCCCGGAATAGCGACGCCCCATGGCGACAAGCGCCACGGCATAGGCACCCCAGACGCAACCGCCCCACACGAACGCGACGGCACCCAAGAGAACGGGGCGGGCCGCCAACCCACCCCAGAACAGCAACGGGCCGGCGCTGCAAAGAGCGCCGCAGAGCAGCATGATCCGATATGGCCCGTAGCGATCGGCAAGCCAGCCGATCGGAAACTGCAGCAGGACATTGCCCGCGACGAAGACGCTGAGCAGCGTCAAGGCGAAGGATTCGCCAAGGCCGACCCGCTCGCCCCAGATGGCGAGGAAGCTGAAGAACGATGCGTCGAGCGCCCCTGAGATCGCGGCTGCCGACATCAGCGCCGGCAGGGACCGGATCGCATCGAAGACATTGGCCCCTTCATTGTCATCGAGTCCCGGTGCCAGGCGGCGCAGCGGGACGACGATGAGCAGGGACAGGAATTGCAGCCCGATGAACCATGGCAAGGGCGATGTTCCAAGTTCGGCTGCCCATTTCAGCGTTTCGGGACCGGTCGCGAAGCCGGCAGCCATGATCGCGGCGTAGAGTGCCACCGCCCGGCCGCGGTTGCGGTCGTTGGACGCAACGTTGATCCAGGTCTCGGTCACCACCCAGGGCACGCTGCCGGCCAGGCCGCTGATGAAGCGCAAGGTGAGCCATCCGCCAAGAGAATTCCATTCGGCCAGCGGCAGCATGGTCGCCAAGGAGATGACACCACACCAGATCATTGCATTGCCGCTGCCAAAGCGCCTGACAATACGCTGGGTGAAAGGCGCCATGATCATGACGCCGACAGGCTGAGCCGCCGAAACCACGCCGATCCAGAAGCCTGAGATGCCGCGGCCATCCATATCGGTCGCCATCCACGGCACCAGCCCGCCAAAGGAAATGCCGAATGCGAAGATGCTGGCGTAAAGCCCAAGCAGTGCCATGAAACGCTGGCGCTCCGCCGCTTCGCCGATCGCCCGTTCGTTGCTCATTCCACCCTCTTATGCCGTCGCACAATAGCGGGCGGGCGCTTTCCATTGAAGCCAGAATCGTTAACCAAAGATAACCGGCGGCATGGGTCTTGCTTATGTCGATGCGAATTGCACGCTTCCAGGCAGGAAAGGCCAGGCGCCATGTCGATCACCATGCTAAATGCCGTCGGCGATAGTGCCAGATTGTTCGCCGAGGCGGAAAAAGATGCCCAGCAGAAATCGGCCGAGGCCAACGCAAGCAGCGCGTTCGCCGGCGTGCTGGCGCAGACCGGCACCGCTTCCGACGTGGCCGTTATCAGCGGAAAGCCGCACTCGGCGGTCATACCGGCAGTCCTGATCGACGCCGGGGCCGCGGATGCGGGCAATACCACGCTCGCGGCGACGTTGGCCGAAGACGAAAGCGTTACCGTCAAGGACGCCACCGAAACGTTCCTCGAGTTCGCCAGCAAGACGCCGGCGGAGAAGATGCGCGCCATGATTCTGGCCGAAATGGGCTTGACCGAGGAAGCGCTGCAAAATCTAGATGCGAAAACGCGCGCCGAGATCGAGGAGAAAATTCGTATCCGGATAGAGGCCAAAATCCGGCAGGGCATCGAGGAGAAGTCAGGTGTCGTCGTGAGCTCGTCGCTCACACCATCCCTGCCGATCTACACGCCAGCGGATTGAAATCCAGGCCTAGAGGCCGGCAAGTATCGCATCGCGATCGGCCCGGTCCTGCGCATGATTTTCGGCGGCCAGGCGCGCCAGGTAGAGATCGAGCCCGACGGCCGCAAGGCCACGCGCCGGCTCCGTGCTGAGGCCATCCAGATGATCGGCCATCACCGCGACAATCTTCTGCTGCGAAATTCGTTCGGCTTCGAGTTCGACCGAGAGGAGGCCGTGCTTGATCGATTGCCGTTGGTTCGCTCCCACCTCGGCAAACTCGGCACCGAGACGGCGGCGAATCGTTCGCATCGGCCGCAGGATTGCTTCGGACCAGGGCGCAATGGCGGCCAGCGCGCTCTCGATTGCCGTCTCACGCACGGCATAGCCGCTTCGCGCCAGCCAGCAGATGGCGAGGATGAGGTTGACATCGGCACCGCGACGCTCCTGCAGCGACAGGCAGGCGTTCGCCACCGCCTCGCGGCAGTAGAGCGCCAGGCTGAACTCCCAGAAATCGTCAGGGTTCAATCTAATCGCCAAAACTGATCCCCAATCCGCGTGCCGTCTTTACCAGTGCACCGTGCGGATCGACCGTGGCGGCGCCTTGAATAGCCGTCTGAATCGGTACGTCGATCACCTGTCGTGCGTTCCAGGCGACCATGCGATCGAAACGGCCGGCAGCGATGAGGTCGACGGCATGCACGCCGAATGCAGATCCCAGCACTCGGTCCTTGGGCTCCGGCGTACCGCCGCGCTGCACATGGCCCAGCACCGTGACACGCGTCTCCGCTCCGCAGCGTATCGCCAGTTCCTCGCCGATATAGTGGCCGATACCGCCATAGGTATGCGTGGCCTTGGCACCGCCGCCATGAACGGCCGTAATTGCCTCACCGCTTTCGGTCTTTACCGCTTCGGCGACGACAACCAGGGCGAAATTGCGCCCGCTTTTGCGCAAGGCAGCGAGCTTCGCCTCGACCGTCGCGAATTTGTAGGGAATTTCCGGAATGAGGATGACGTCGGCACCACCAGCGATCCCGGCCGAAAGCGCTATGTGCCCGGCGTCACGCCCCATCACTTCCAGCACCATGACGCGGCTGTGGCTGGCGGCCGTCGGCTGCAGATGATCGAGGGCCGAGGTCGCCGTCTGCACCGCCGTTTCGAAGCCGATCGACATTTCCGTGGCACCCAGATCGTTATCGATGGTCTTGGGAATCGCCACCAGATTGATGCCCCCCTGGATGGCAAGCCGCCGCAGGATGGCGATGGACCCGTCGCCGCCGATGCCGATCAGCGCATCCAGCCCCAATTGCCGCACGCCCTCGATAACCTCAGCGGACCGGTCGGCAAGCCCGCCATTCTCCTGCGGAAAGGCAAAAGGGTTGCCCTTGTTCGTCGTTCCCAGAATCGTGCCGCCCTGGCGCAGCATGTCGGAGCCCAGCACCTTGTCGTCCAGGGCGCTGGCATCGACCGGGCGAGCCAGCAGGCCGGCCGTGCCATTGTGAATGCCGATCACGTCCCAGCCGAAATGACCACTGGCATGGGCATAGACCGCGCGGATGACCGCGTTCAATCCGGCACAATCGCCACCGCTGGTCAGAATGCCGATGCGCTTTACCGTCATCTGCTGCCGTCCCCCATGGATCAATCCTCTTGCCTTTTCCCGACGCCGTTCCAACTATTAGCACAGAAACTAGAAGGCACTACATAGCCACATGATAGATAAGGCTTTTTTCGAACTCAATCCAGCCCGCAGCGTCATTGCCGTCGGCGGCGAGGACCGCCAGGAATTCCTGCAGGGCTTGATCAGCAACGATTCCGGCCGCATCAGCGAGTCGCGCGCCATCTTCGCCGCCCTGCTGACGCCGCAGGGGAAATTCGCCTATGACCTGCTGCTGGTGGGTCAGGAGGCCCGCTACCTGATCGATGCCGAGGGTAGCCGCCGCGCCGATCTCTTGAAGCGACTGAAGATGTTCAAACTGCGCTCAAGAGTGGCGCTCGATGATCTCGATGCCGAGTTCGTCGTGGTCAACCTTTTCGGCGGCGATGCGCTTTCACGCCTCGGACTCGCCGCCGAGACTGGCGCCGCGCGAGCTCTGAATGACGGCGTCGTCTTCACCGACCCCCGCCTCGCCGATCTTGGCGCCCGCGCCTTCCTGCCACGTACCAGCTACACGCAAACCCTCGCTGGTCTCGGCTTCAGGGAAGCGCCGCAAGGCAGCTTCAAGGATCACCGCTACGCCCTCGGCGTTCCGGAAGGCAGCGATGATCTGCTGCCCGACAAAGCCATTCCGCTGGAATGCGGCTTCGACGAGCTCAACGGCGTCGATTGGCAGAAGGGTTGCTATATGGGCCAGGAGCTGACCGCCCGCACCAAATATCGCGGCCTAGTCAGGAAGCGCCTGTTGCCTGTGAAGATCGAGGGCGCGACGCTTGCTCCCGGCACATCGCTTACGCTCGACGGCAAGGAAATCGGCGAGATCCGCAGTGTCGATGCCCATCAGGGCCTCGCCCTCATCCGCCTTGAACATCTTGAGAGCGCTGCCAAGGGCATCGAAGCCGATGGTGCCCGTGTGATCGCCTCGATCCCGACCTGGGTAAAATTTCCCGAGATGGCTTGAGCTGCCGCACCTTCCTCGCCTACTCTCCGCCCACAAAACTGGAGGGGAATGATCATGGCGAAGGCGCGGCTGCGGGATCTCGGCATTGTCCTGGGGCAGATGAAGCCTGGTCCGCTGAATGCCATCACCGATGTCGCCGGCATCCGTGTCGGCTTCTCGACGCTCGTTCGCGATGAACCGCATGTGGTGCGTACCGGCGTCACGGCGATCTGGCCGGCCGACGACATCTATACCGATTTCATGTTCGCCGGGCTCCATTCCTTCAACGGCAATGGCGAGATGACTGGCAGTCACTGGCTGAATGAGCAGGGCCTGCTGGCGGCACCCATCACCATCACCAACACGCATGCGGCCGGCGTCGCGCGCGATGCCATCTGCGTGCATGCGGCCAGGAAGGGCATTGATCAGGCCTGGCACCTCCCCGTCGCGGCCGAGACCTGGGACGGCTGGCTCTCCGACGCCGAGACTTTTCCGGTGACGCTCGATATGGCCATCGAGGCGCTCGATTCCGCCAAGGCGGGTCCGGTGCCGGAGGGCAATATCGGCGGCGGCACCGGCATGATCACGCATGAGTTCAAGGGCGGGACCGGCACCGCCTCGCGCCGCCTCTCCGCCAAGGATGGCGGCTGGACCGTGGGCGCCCTGGTGCAATCGAATTATGGCCGCAGGAACCTGTTGCGCTGCGGCCATGCACCGGTCGGCGCCGAAATCGATACGAATGTCGTCGAATCGGCTCATGCCGAACGCAAGACCGAGCAGGGCTCGATCATTGTCATCCTGGCCACCGACGCACCGCTGCTGCCCATCCAATGCCAGCGCCTTGCCCGGCGCGCCACCACGGGCCTCGCCTGGGTCGGTGGCATCGGCTCCAACGGTTCGGGCGATATCTTCCTCGCCTTCTCGACCGGCAACCGCGTGCCGCTGAAATCGGCGATGGCGGATGTGCGCATGCTGGGCATGGAGGAATGCACCGCCCTCTTCCAGGCCGCGGCCGAAGCGACCGAGGAAGCCATCTGGAACGCCCTCTGCGCCGCCGAGACGATGACCGGCTATAAGGGCCGCACGGCGCATGCCGTGCCACACGATCTCTTGAAGCAGGCTGTCGCGCGCTATGCCCGCCGGGATTGATCGGCTCATCGAGGCGCTCGGCCTGCAGCCGCATCCCGAGGGCGGCTTCTATCGCGAGACCTACCGTACGGCCGAGATGATCCCCAATGCGGGCCTGTCAGCGAGGTTTCACGGCCCGCGGGCGCATGCCACGGCAATCTATTACCTGCTGCGGGCCGGCGAGCGTTCGAAATTGCATCGGATCAGATCGGACGAGGTATGGCACTTCTACGACGGCGATCCGCTGACCATCGTCGCCATCTCGGCCGAGGGGAAATTGATCGAGACGAGTCTCGGACGCGACTTTGCCGCCGGCCAGGTGCCGCAGCATGTGGTCCCCGCAGGCCATTGGTTCGGTGCCCTACCCTCGCGGGGCAGCGCCTTCACCTTGGCCGGCTGCACCGTCTCGCCCGGATTCGATTTTGCCGACTTTGAACTGGCCTCGCGGTCCAGCCTGCTTGCCGACTATCCGCAGCACCGCGCCTGGATCGAGCGGCTGACCGACTGATTTCGGCCGGCTAATCCTCCTCGTCGTCGAAGACCGGCGGCAGATGGGCGCCGAGCGCCCGCACGGCCTGTTCCATCCCCTGCGTATACTGGGCACGATTGCCGCTCCAGGGGATGGGCGTTCCCACCACCGCATCGACCACTACCGGCACCAGCACGATCTCGCCGCGCGGCAGAGCCTTGCCGGCGCCTTGCAGGAAGACCGGAACCACCGGCACCTCGGGATAGCGTTCCTTCAACCGCGCGACGCCGCCCTTGAACTTGCCCATCACCTCGGCGCTGCCGCGCGAGCCTTCGGGAAAGACGATGAGGATTTCGCCGCGGTCGAGCGCTGCCGCGCTTTCGGCGAGCGGATCCTCGCCACGCGCGGCATTGCCGCGCTCCAGCGGCAGGATGTTGAGGATATGCAGGCTGAACCAGGCGAGATAACGGTTCTTGAGGAAATAATCGGCCGCCGCCACCGGCCGCACCAGGTCGATCTGCCTGAGCGGCATCAGGGACAGGAGAACCAGCGTATCGAGATGGCTGTTATGATTGGCGATGACGATGGCAGGGCCGGCCTTGGGCAGATTCTCCCGCCCGCGCACGGTCAACCCCAGCATCAGGAAAGCCACGGGCCGCAGTACCAGGACGGCGAATAGGCGACGCAGCCAGCGCGACATCGTCAGTAATAGAGGAAATAGACGATGTGGAAGAAAAGCGGCGCGGTGAAGGTCAAACTGTCGACCCGGTCGAGAATGCCGCCATGACCCGGCAACAGGCTGCCGCTGTCCTTGAGCTTCAGATCGCGCTTCACCGCCGAAATGGTGACGTCGCCCGCAAAACCCGCCAAGGCCAGCACGAAGCCGATGCCGCCGGCTTCGTACCAGGCAAGCGGGGTCAGATAGGGCGCGGCCAAGGCTGCCACCAATGTTGTGATAATCACGCCCCCGATCAGCCCCTCGACGGTCTTATTGGGGCTGACCTTGGGCACGACCTTGTGCTTGCCCAGCAGCTTGCCGCTGCAATATTGCCCGACATCGTTGATCTCGGTGAGGAGCAGCAGATAGAGGAGCAGCCCGTCGCCGCCGGCTACCGGATTGCTGGCAGCCGGCAGCGCCAGCAGAAAGGCGGCATGGCTCAGCGAAAAGACCGCGATCATCAGGCCCCAATGCACCGTGCCGGCAGCCTTGATGAAGCCCTGTGTCTCGCCGGCCAGCACCATGCGCAATGGAAGAGCGAGGAAAATGTAGACCGGGATGAAGATGATGAACATGCCGTACCAGCCGATCGACACCCAGTAATATTGCAGCGGGATCGAAAGATAGGCCCAGAGCAGCACCCGGTGATCGGCCCGGCGCGTCGGGATCAGCGTCACGAATTCCTTGAAGGCGAGAAAGCTGATGAGGCCGAAGAGCGCGATCGGGACCCAGGATGGAAGTGCGATCGAGAGACCGAGCAAGGCGACGATCACCCACCAGGTGCGGGTGCGCAGCCACAATTCATGCTTCCGCTTACGCTGCGGCCAGGCTATCGCGGTGGCGATGAGCAGCAGGACGAAGATTGCCGCCAACGCATAGGCGACATTGACGGTCATATCGAAGATCATTTCGGTGTCTCGGCAAGCGCCCGGCGGGCTCGGTTAAGCAGGGTGACGGCTCCCAGCAGCGCGATGGCGATCATCGCCCAGTTGATCCAGCTGCCCAGCGGCACGCCGATGCCGATGAGGAATCCGATAAGGCCGAACACGGCCGCCCGATCGCTTTTGCCCATTGGACCGTCATAGCGGCGGCTGGCGCCGATCACCTGGCCGAGCACGCCGGTCATTTCACCGATGATGGCGACGACGACCGCCAGCACCACCCAGAAGCCGTTGACGCCGGGAAGCAAGGCAAAGGGCAGATAAAGCGCTGTATCCGAGACGACATCGCCCACCTCGTTGAGGATGGCGCCCAGGCGCGATTTCATGGCGAACTCGCGCGCCAGGATGCCGTCGATGGCATTTCCCGCCATGCGCAGGAAGAGGAAGACCGGCAGAACGAGCCACAGGCGCAGGCAATCCGGCCACAGGGCCAGAACGGTCCCGACACCGATCGAGGCCAACATAGCCGCCAGGGTGACGGCATTGGCCGTGACGCCACGCGCGGCAAGACGGCCGGCGATGGGTCGGAGGAGTGCCACGAAGCGCGGCTTGAGGTCGTAAACGGATGCCATGGGCGCCACTATAGCTGGCGCGCATACTCCGCCAAGGCCAGAAACGGAGATTCGGCTGTGCGCGCCGTCACGGGAGCGGCATTTAAACGCTTCACCCCCTCCCGCCCCCAGCGTTCCTTGATGGCAGCCTCGATCCAGGCTTCGGCCTGGGCGGCGCGTTTGACTTTCCCCCGCCCCTCTTCCCTGAGCCAGGAATCATGCTGGGCCACCGCCTCGATCAACGCCCCGATCCCTTCTGCCGCATTGGCCGAGACGATCAGCACCGGCACCGACCAGCTATCGCCGTCCTGGCGGCCTTCGTTGAGACCCAGCGCCCCTTTGACGTCCGCCCGTGCCCTTGTTGCCGCCCGGCCCAGATCGCCCTTGGTGACGGTGACGATATCCGGGATCTCGACGATGCCGGCCTTCATGAACTGGAGCGCATCACCGGAGCCCGGTTGCACACAGAAGATCACCGTATCGGCGGCAAGTGCGATATCGGTCTCCGATTGTCCGACGCCCACGGTTTCGATGAGAACCACATCGTAGAGCGCACGCATCAGAACCATGGCGGCGAAAGTGATCTCGGCAAGGCCGCCGAGCTGGTCTCTCGCCGCCATCGAGCGCACGAAGATGCCGTGATCGTCCGGATCGGTACGAAGCCGCGTGCGGTCGCCGAGCAGTGCGCCACCGGATCGCTTCGAGGACGGATCGATGGCAATGACGGCGGTCGTTTTGCCGCTCTGGCGATAAGCGCCGATGAGCGCACCGGCGAGGGTCGACTTGCCGACGCCTGGCGGGCCGGTCAGACCGATCACCTGTCCCATCGGCGCCAGGAAAGCGGCATCGAGCAACGCGATGATTTCAGGATCGTCCGGATTGGATTCGAGCCGCGCCAGGACGCGGGCAAGAGCCGCCTTGCCGCCGGCGCGGAGGGTGGAGAGAGTGGTCACTTAGTACCCCCTCCCCAACCCTCCCCCATCGCCGACTGCGGGGGGAGGGGGTTTGATCGAGTTCGCAATGTCGTCAGAGGCAAGCTGGCTGGGATTCCCTCCCCCCAACGTGGGGGAGGGTTAGGGAGAGGGGGCGTTTGGGCCCGCGAACTCACCCCTCGCCCTTGCGGCCGGACTGGTCGCCGGAGAGTGCTGCTTGCGCCGCCGCCAGCTTGGCGATCGGCACACGGTAAGGCGAGCAGGAGACATAGTTCAATCCGACCTCGGCGCAGAAATGGATCGAAGCTGGGTCGCCGCCATGTTCGCCGCAGATGCCGAGCTTGATATCGGGGCGCGTCTTGCGGCCGCGTTCCGCGGCAATCTTCACCAGTTCGCCCACACCTTCGACATCGATGGTGATGAAGGGATCACGTTCGATGATGCCCTGGCGCTCATAGGATTGGATGAAGCGCGCGGCATCGTCGCGGCTGAGGCCATAAGTGGTCTGCGTCAGATCGTTGGTGCCGAAGCTGAAGAAGGCGGCATCCTTGGCGATCTGCCCCGCGAGCAGGGCCGCACGCGGCAATTCGATCATGGTGCCGACGGAATAGGGGATGGAGTTGCCGCTCTTCTCCGCCACTTCCTTCGCCACGCGGTCGATGATCTCGCGCATCAAGGTCAATTCCCTGGGGATGCCGACCAGCGGGATCATGATTTCCGGTTCGGCCGTATCGCCCTGCTTCGCCTTCACCTCAGCCGCCGCCTCGAAGATGGCGCGCGCCTGCATCTCATAGATTTCCGGATAGGTGATCCCAAGGCGGCAACCGCGATGACCGAGCATCGGGTTCGATTCCTGCAGCTGCGACGCACGGTAGGCGACGAGGTCGACCGAAACGCCAGCCGCCGCCGCCACTTCCGCCATTTCCTCGCGACTATGCGGCAGGAACTCGTGCAGCGGCGGGTCGAGCAGGCGGATGGTGACCGGCAGCCCCTTCATGATGTGGAAGAGTTCGACGAAATCCTGGCGCTGCATGGGCAGGATCTTCGCCAGCGCCTTCTTCCGGCCGGCCACATCCTCGGCCATGATCATCTCCCGCATGGCGATGATGCGGTCGCCATCGAAGAACATGTGCTCGGTACGGCAGAGGCCAATACCCTCGGCGCCGAACTGGCGGGCAGTGCGCGCATCGAGCGGTGTTTCGGCATTGGTGCGGATGCGCAACTTGCGGAACTCGTCGGCCCAGCCCATCAACGTCGCGAAATTACCGGAGAGGACGGGCTCGATCGTCGGCACCGCACCCAGCATGACTTCACCGGTGCCGCCATCGATGGTGATGAGATCGCCTTCGGCGATCTTCTGACCCTTGACCACCATGACCTTCTGCGCCGCATCGACGCGGAGGTCGCCAGCACCCGAAACGCAGGGACGGCCCATGCCGCGCGCGACCACCGCCGCATGGCTGGTCATGCCGCCACGCGTCGTGAGAATCCCGACGGCGGCATGCATGCCGTGAATATCTTCAGGGCTTGTTTCGACGCGCACCAGGATGACCTTCTCGCCCTTAGAGGCGCGGTCCTCGGCCTCGTCGGCGGTGAAGACGACCTTGCCGCAGGCAGCACCGGGGCTCGCCGGCAGGCCGCGACCGATAACATCCTTCTTGGCCTTCGGGTCGAGCGTCGGATGCAGCAACTGGTCGAGCGAAGCCGGCTCGATACGCGCCACCGCGGTCTTTTTGTTGATGAGACCCTCATTGCACATATCGACGGCGATCTTGAGCGCCGCCTGTGCCGTACGCTTGCCGTTACGGGTCTGCAGCATATAGAGCTTGCCCTGCTGCACCGTGAACTCGATGTCCTGCATGTCGGTATAGTGCCGCTCAAGCTGGTCGCGCACCTGCATGAGCTGCCCGAACACTTCCGGCATGGTCTCTTCCATTGCCGGGAGGGTTGAATTGTTGGCCTTTTTGCCCTCGATGGTCAGGTGCTGCGGGGTGCGGATGCCCGCCACCACATCCTCGCCCTGGGCATTGATCAGATATTCGCCGTAGAATTCCTTGGCCCCCGTCGAGGGGTTGCGCGTGAAGGCGACACCCGTCGCGCAATCCTCGCCCATATTGCCGAACACCATGGCTTGGACGTTGACGGCCGTGCCCCAATCCTCCGGGATGCTGTTGATCTTGCGATAGGTGACGGCGCGCGGAATGTTCCAGCTGCCGAACACGGCACCGATGGCCCCCCACAGCTGTTCCTTGGGGTCCTGCGGGAAGGGGCGCCCAAGCTCCTCCTCGACCTTCGCCTTATAGTCGGCGATGACCTGCTGCCAATCCTCGGCGGTGAGTTCCGTGTCGAGATTGGCGCCCTTGTCCTGCTTGTGGAAGTCGAGAATGTCCTCGAAATTGTGATGCTCGACGCCCAGCACGACATTGCCGAACATCTGGATGAAGCGGCGATAGGAATCATAGGCGAAACGCGCATCTCCCGACTTGGCAGCCAGGCCCTTCACCGTCTCGTCATTCAAGCCCAGATTGAGCACGGTATCCATCATGCCCGGCATGGAAACGCGGGCGCCGGAGCGCACGGATACCAACAGCGGCGCCTTGGGATCGCCAAATTTCAAGCCGACAATCTTTTCGATATGCGCGACACCGGCTTCGACCTGGGCCGTCAGTTCAGCCGGGTACTTGTTAGCATTGGCGTAATAATGCGTGCAGACCTCGGTCGTCGCGGTGAAGCCTGGCGGCACCGGCAGGCCCAGCGCCGACATTTCGGCGAGGTTGGCACCCTTCCCGCCCAGCAGATTGCGCATATCGGCCCGGCCTTCCGCCGAACCGCCACCGAAATGATAGACCCACTTCGTCATGGTTATGGTCATCCTTCGATCCTTGAAAAGTCCGCGATCAGTTTGAATGTGTCGCGGATCGAATTCAGCAACCGTAAGCGATTGCCACGAAGCTCTTTCTCTTCCGCATTTACCGTCACCTTGTCGAAGAAAGCATCGACCGGCGCGCGCAACGCCGCCAGGGCACGCATGGCCGCACCGAAATCCTCTTTGCCGATGGCTTCGACGACGTGCTGACGCGCCGATGTCAGCGCCTGATGCAGCGCTTTTTCCTCATCCTGTTTCAGCCAGCCGGCATCCGGGGCAGCCGAATGGGCGATGCCGTCCTTCTTCTCTTCGATGCGCAGGATGTTGGTGGCGCGTTTGTACCCTGCCAGCAGATTGGCGCCGTCGGCGCTATCGACCAGCGATTTCAGCGCATCGACGCGCGCCAGCAGGCGCGTGAGGTCATCTTCATCGCCCAGCGCGAAGACGGCGCTGATGAGGTCGTGGCGCGTGCCCTGCTCCTTCAGCGCGACCTTCAGGCGGTCGGCAAGAAAATCCATCAGATCGTCGATAGTATCTTTCGGCGTTCTTCCGTTCAGGGCGCCGACACTTTCATGCAAAGTCCGGCTGGCGATCTCCAGCGCGTCACGCAGCCTGACGCGCAGCTTGTTATCGAGGATGAGGCGGATGATCCCCAAAGCCGCGCGGCGAAGCGCAAACGGATCCTTCGACCCCGTCGGCTTCTCGTCGATGGCGAAGAAGCCGGAGAGAGTGTCGATCTTGTCGGCCAGGGCCACCGCGACGCTCACGGGTGCACTCGGGCAGGTATCGTTGGGCCCCAGGGGCTTGTAGTGATCGGCGATGGCATCGGCAACTTCATCCGACAAGTTTTCATGGCGCGCGTAATAACGCCCCATGATGCCCTGAAGTTCCGGGAACTCGCCGACCATGCCGGAAACGAGGTCCGCCTTGGCCAAGGCGGCTGCCTGATTGGCAAGACCCGCATCGCAGCCGGGGATGAATTTGGCCAGATCCCGAGCCAGCGTTTTCACGCGGCTGACCTTCTGCCCGATGGTCCCCAGCTTGGCATGATAGGTGATCGTGTCGAGCTGCGGCGTGCGCTCGGCCAAGGTCACCTTCAAATCCTGATCCCAGAAGAACTTGGCATCCGACAGGCGCGCGCGCAGGACACGCTCATTGCCATGGACGATGGCCTTGCCGCCGTCGCTGGCCTCGATATTGGCGGTGACCAGGAAACGCGGCGCCAGCTTGCCTGACTTATCCAGCAGCGCGAAATACTTCTGATTGACGCGCATCGACGTGGTCAGCACCTCATGCGGCACCGACATGAATTCGTCATCGATCTTGCCCATCAGCACGGTCGGCCATTCGACGAGGCCGGTCACTTCATCGAGCAGGCCGTCATCCGGCTTAACCGTGAGGCCTTCCTTGGCGGCAACAGCTTCCGCCTGGGTCTTGATCGAGGCACGACGCTCGGCTTGGTCGAGGATGACCTTGGCGGCGCGGAGTTTCGCTTGGTAGTCAGCGAAGGACGAGACTGTGAGGGGAGAGGGAGTTTCCACCGAGTTCGCCGCACTAGCCCCTCTCCCCTCGCGGGAGAGGGGTTGGGGTGAGGGGGTGGCAGCCGACAGAAACCGATGGCCGCGCGTCTCGGCGCCAAATGCGACCTTGTCGGGGCTAAGATCGAAGGCACCCGACAGAACCTTTCCATCTAACAACGCCACGATACTGTGCAGCGGGCGCACCCAACGCTGCGTGTTACCCGCCCAGCGCATGGATTTCGGCCAGGGCAGATCCGCTATCGCGGCAAGAATGATCTCCGGCAGGATCTCCGCCGTAGCGATACCCTTCTTCTCGACAACAGCAAAATAAAACTCGCCTTTGCCCGTATCGCGCTTCTCGCACTGATCAAGCGAGGTGAGGCCGGCTGATTTCAGGAACCCTTCCACCGCCTGTTGTGGCGAGCCGACGCGCGGGCCTTTCTTTTCTTCCTTCACATCTGGCTGTGCCAGTGGGAGTCCTTGGACGACGAGCGCCAGTCGGCGCGGCGTGACGAAGGACTTCGCGGAGCTGAAAGTGAGACCCGCCGCCTTCAGTTTGTCGCTAACAAGTCGCTGCAAATCTTCGGCTGAACGCGCCTGCATGCGGGCGGGGATTTCTTCGGAGAAGAGTTCGAGGAGGAGTTCGGCCATGACTTCAGCCCTCCCCTCTCTGCGTGGCTTCCCAGGCTTCGCAGCAGGCCTTGGCAAGGGTCCGCACACGGCCGATATAGGCCTGGCGCTCGGTCACCGAGATGACGCCGCGGGCATCAAGCAGGTTGAAGAGATGGCTGGCTTTCAAAGCCTGATCGTAAGCGGGTAGCGGCAATGCTTTGATACCGCCCAGCAAGGCCGCGCATTCCTTCTCGGCATCGACGAAATGCTGCAGCAAGGCGTCGGTATTGGCGCGCTCGAAGTTGAAGGCCGAGTATTCCTGTTCCGATTGCAGGAACACGTCGCCGTAAGTCATACCGTGCCCATTGTAATCGAGATCGTAGATGCTCTCGACGCCCTGCACATACATGGCGAGGCGTTCGAGGCCGTAGGTGAGTTCCGTCGAGACCGGATTGCATTCCAGCCCGCCCACCTGCTGGAAGTAGGTGAACTGGCTGACTTCCATGCCGTCGCACCACACTTCCCAGCCAAGACCCCAGGCACCCAGTGTCGGGCTTTCCCAATCGTCCTCGACGAAGCGGATGTCGTGTTGCAGCGGATCAATGCCGATGGCGCGCAGCGAACCCAGATAGAGATCCTGGCTGTCGTCGGGCGACGGCTTCAGGATCACTTGGAACTGATAATAGTGCTGCAAGCGGTTGGGATTCTCGCCATAGCGCCCGTCCTTGGGGCGGCGCGAGGCCTGCACATAGGCGGCGCGCCAGGGCTTGGGGCCGAGTGCCCGCAAGGTCGTTGCCCAGTGGAACGTACCGGCGCCGACTTCCATGTCGTAGGGCTGCAGGATCACGCAGCCCTGCTCAGCCCAATAGCGCTGCAGCTTCAGAATGAGCGCCTGGAAACAGGTCTCGGGGTTGGGCTTCCGGCGCGCGGCGTTCGCCTCGGCGGGCATAATCGGTGAATCCCCCTACGATGTTCATGCGAGCTTGGCCGTAACCGGCTTCTTGGTGCGCCGCAACATACTCAGCGCGGTGAGGTTAATCAAGCCAAGCCTGGGCCAACCGCACGCAAAAACGCCAGCGATTCCGCCAAATTCGTGTGACTTAATGAGCTAATTCTAAAGCGAAAGCGATTAGTTGGCTGAGTGGCCGCAGGAACAGCCGGATTTAGCCGGAAAATAGGCGCCGCAGGACTTGCACTGAACCATGTCCTCGACCGGCTTTTGTGCCGGCCCTTTGGCGGTGCCGGCGCGGTTCTGCTGGCTGTCGCCCTGATCGGTCCCCGCCACCTTGGCCCGGCGCATGAAGTACCATACCACCGCGATAATGGCGGCGATGACCAGCAATTTTGGGAAACTGGGGAGGCTGAACATCCGCGAGATTTAGGACCTTGCACCGGATCGGTCAAGCCGGAGCCCGCAGCGGCAGCGCCGCCGCATCGCGCAGGATCGCCTGGGTCGCGGCGGTGAAAGTCCCATCGGCCTCATGGAGCGGCCAGGGCGCGCATTCCTGAAATCCGGCCGGCGCCCCTTTGATCCCCTGCAGGAGGATGCGCTTTGCGGCGGCATCGGCACGCGGCAGGAGCGGGAGCAGATGGAGGCTGCCGAGGCCCAGCATCATGCAGGCTCGCAGTTCGGGCGCGCGGTCGGCCCGGTGAATGAAGGTGACGCTGCCGCCATCCTTGGCCGCGGCGATCGCGCAGGCCACCCAGTCCGTGAGCTTCGCGTCGCCTTCGACATTGGCCATTGCCTTGATCGGGTTGGGCGAAATGGATGCGGTCGCGCGCGCAAGATAGGGCGGATTGGCTAGCACATGATCGAAAGCGCGATCCTTGAAGCCCAGCAGGTCGCCGCTCTCGAAACTTGCGCGGTCGGCCAGGCCGTTCGCTGCGGCATTGCGCACCGCCAGCGCGACAAGTGCAGGCTGCAAATCGATTCCATGCACCGCGACCCCAGCTACGCGCCCGGCCAGGCACAGGGCCGCCGTGCCCACGCCGCATCCCAGGTCCAGCACGCGTTCGCCGGACTTGGCGGGCACGGCGGCCGCCAGCAGCACGGGATCGATCGCGGCACGGTATCCATCCCTCGGCTGCATCAGCTGCAGGCGGTTGCCGAGCACGCGGTCGGTGCTGGTCTCCATCACGGCAGCAGGTCCGGCGCGAGTTCCGCCGCCTCGATGAGAACGGCGCGGGCACGCGCATGATCGTCGTCGGCCACCATCAGGCGTTGCGGCAGGATGTCGAGGCTGCCCTGCATGATGCTGGCATGCGTATCGAGGATCAGGGAATCGATGCCCGCATCTGCCAGCAAGGCCGTCAGGAAGGACAGCCTAACCGGGTCACCGGACCGGATCAGTTCGCGCAAAGGTCAATTCCCTTCGGATTGCCCCGCGCCGATATGTCGCGGGCCCTGCCCCGGCTCGGCTTGACCGAATGGGGAGAGCGGCTATGCTCGCGCGAGATAAGACATTTCTCAAGAAATTACGTAGGGATTTCAGCGTGGCCGTCGTCGTCAATCTCGAAACCGGACGCAAGGATGCCAAGCCTGACGCACTGGACCGGCTGACCGATCTGGTCGGGGCCGAGCTTGCCCGCGTCAACCAGCTCATCATCCAGCATATGCAGAGCGACGTGCAGCTCATCCCGCAATTGGCCGGCCATATCATCGCCGCCGGGGGCAAGCGCCTGCGCCCGCTGCTCACCCTGGCTGCCGCGCGCATGTGCGGCTATCACGGCGAGCGCGCGGCGGGCCTCGCTGCCTGCGTCGAGTTCATCCACACGGCCACCCTGCTCCATGACGATGTGGTCGACGAAAGCGCATTGCGGCGCGGCGAGGCTTCGGCCAACGCGGTCTGGGGCAACAAGCCTTCCGTCCTGGTCGGCGATTTCCTCTTCAGCCGCGCCTTCCAGTTGATGGTGGCCGACGGCTCGCTGCGCGTGCTCGAGATTCTCTCGACCGCATCGGCAGTTATTGCCGAGGGCGAAGTGCTGCAGCTGATGACCAGCAACGACACCGCGACAACGGAACAGGCCTATCTCGAAGTCATCAAGGGCAAGACGGCGGCCCTCTTCGCTGCCGCCTGCGAAGTCGGCGCCGTGGTGGGCGGAAGGCCCAAGGTCGAAGAAGACGCGCTGCAGAGCTTCGGGCTCAATCTCGGCATCACCTTCCAGCTCATCGACGACGCGCTCGATTATTCGGCCAAGCAGGAAACGCTGGGCAAGACGGTGGGCGACGATTTCCGGGAGGGCAAGATCACCCTCCCCGTCATTCTCGCCTATCTGCGCGGCGATGCCGGGGAGCGCGCTTTCTGGCAGCGCACCCTGGAAAAGGTCGAGCAGCAGGAGGGGGATCTGCGCCACGCCATCCAGCTGATGGAACGCCACTGCGCCCTGAAGGACACAGTCGCCCGTGCCGCCCATTACGGCGCCATCGCCCGCGACGCCCTGGGCATCTTCCCCGAAGGCCCCGAAAAGCGCGCCCTCATCGATGTGATCGATTTCTGCATCGATCGGGGCTTCTGATGAAAAAAGGCGCTGTCCGCTCAATAGCTTGAGATAAGCCGATAAAGTTTGGCGCCCAGGCCAAGGCAGGCTTGCGCCGGCCCGGCGCAGCGGCTATAAGGCACCGCGTTTCGCCGCCCGGCACTTCCAGGATCCGGGCGCTTCGGGTCGGAGTGTAGCTCAGCCTGGTAGAGCACTACGTTCGGGACGTAGGGGCCGGAGGTTCGAATCCTCTCACTCCGACCAATTCATCTTAACATTCGCGCAGCCAGACCTATTGCCGCATCGCAGCAATTTCATTTGCCGCGCCCGCCGTCGCACCCCATTCTCCAATCCTGGACGATCTGGCCTGGACGATCTGGCCCGGACAATCAGGAGCATCGAATGAAAGCGGCAGCCCTGGCCAAGCGTGGCTCCCCCGGAAAAGGTGCAAGATCGCGCGCCCGCGCCTCGCGGCCCGCCCTGCCGGCCGTTCGCCCTGCGCCCGGGGCGGCAGCGATGCAAGGCCTCCCCGGCAGCGACCTTCCCGAGCACGATCTCCTCTGGGGTACGGTCAGTGGCGATACGATCGACCGGCAGGTTCACGCCGCCCTCGCCCGCCTCACTTTCGGCATCTCGCCCGCCTCGCTTCACGAAGCCTATTCCGATTGGGCCGTCCATCTCGCCATGTCACCTGGCAAGCAGGCGCATCTGGTGCAGAAGGCCCTGCGCAAGATCCTGCGCTTTGCCAATTTTGCCCAAGGCTGCGCGCGCCAGGGCCTGGCCGCCCCCAATTGCATCGAACCGCTGGCTCACGACAAGCGCTTCAGTGCGCCGGCTTGGCAGCAATTCCCTTTCAATCTGCTGCAGCAATCTTTCCTGCTGACCCAGCAATGGTGGTACAATGCAACGACCGAGGTGCCGGGCGTATCGCAGCATCATGAGGACATGGTGTCGTTCGCCGCGCGCCAGCTGCTGGACGTGCTCTCACCCGCCAATTTCGTCGCCACCAACCCGGAAGTCCTGCAGGCCACGTTGCAGGAAGGTGGTGCCAATCTGCAGCGCGGTGCCGAACAGTTGCTGGCCGATTGGGAAAGGTTGATCGCCGGCAAGCCGCCTGTCGGCGCCGAGCGTTTCGTTCCCGGCGAAAGTGTCGCCGTCACGCCGGGCGAGGTGGTCTATCGCAACGAACTCATCGAACTTATCCAGTACAGGCCGCAAACAGCGAAAGTATTCGCCGATCCGGTGCTGATCGTGCCGGCCTGGATCATGAAGTACTACATTCTCGACCTGTCGCCCGAAAACTCGCTGGTGCGCTACCTGGTCGAGCGCGGTCACACGGTCTTCATGATTTCATGGAAAAACCCGGAATCGAGCGACCGCGACCGATCCTATGACGATTACCGGCGCCTTGGCGTGATGGCGGCACTCGATTGCATCTCTGCCGCCCTGCCGAACCGGAAGATCAATGCTGCCGGCTATTGCCTTGGCGGCACCCTGCTGGCGACGGCAGCAGCAGCCATGGCGCGCGACAACGACACGCGCCTCAAATCCATCACGCTGCTGGCGGCACAGGTCGATTTCACTGAAGCCGGCGAACTCACCCTCTTCATCGACGACAGCCAGGTCTGCTTCCTAGAGGATATGATGTGGGAGCAAGGCTATCTCGACACCAAGCAGATGGCCGGCGCCTTCCAACTGCTGCGGTCGAACGACCTCATCTGGTCGCAGATACTGCGCCTCTACCTCCTGGGGCAGAAGCCGGCGATGAGCGACCTCATGGCGTGGAATGCGGATTCGACGCGCATGCCCTATCGCATGCATTCCGAATATCTGCGCGGCATGTTCCTCAACAACGATCTGGCGCGCGGCCAGCACATGGTCGAAGGCCGCCCCATCAATCTCGCCGATATCCGCGTGCCGATCTTTGCCATCGGCACCGAGCGCGATCATGTGGCGCCCTGGACCTCAGTGCACAAGATCACCTTCCATCCGGCAACCGATGTCACCTTCCTGCTGGCCAGCGGTGGCCACAACGCCGGCATCGTCAGCCCGCCCGGCAAGGATGGGCGCCATTACCGCGTCTCGACCAAGGCGGCCGGCGATCGCTATCAGGATCCGGAAAGCTGGTTCACGGCAACGCCCGAACATGAAGGCTCGTGGTGGCCGGAATGGCAGCATTGGCTGGCTGGGAAGTCGGGCACCAAAGTAACCGCACCGGGAGTGAGCGGGTCGCTGGCTGCGGCGCCCGGCCGTTACGTCCTCCAGCGTTAGGCGGGCTCACTCGAGCGGGATGCCTTCGTCCTTGGCGACAGCGCGGTAGATTTCGCAGGCCTTGTCGGGATTGCCGGCGGCAAGCGCTTCGCCGCCCTCGTTCATCCTGCCGTTGGCGGCGACGACACGCTGGCTGTCTTCTTCGGTCTTGGCCGCCGCGGCCTTTTCCCCCAGTGCGGTCGAAAGCTTGACCATAAGGTCGACGGCTTCCTGCTGGTCGCAGGCAAGTGCGGGTGTGATGGACAATGCAAGCCAGACGGCCGCGGTGACAGCGATCTTGTTCATGCGGCGAGCTGCTTCAGTTTTTTCATGAGGTATTCGAGATTGTCGTTGCCGATATCCTCGAACTGTGTGAGCACGCGTTCGATGACGCGAATGGAGAAGCGCGCGCGATCGTTGGCGCCGCCATCGTATTCCATCTCGCGCGCCACATCGAAGGCGACGCGGAAGGCCGGGAACAGATTGGCCGGCAGCGGCGTGCGCTGGTAGATCGACTGCAGCCCGAGCTTACCTTCGTCATGGATCAGCACGCGGGCGCTGACGATCGGCATATTGGCCAGTACCGCCAGGCTCGCCTCGAAGAATGTGAGGTCGCCGGTGCAAAGGGTCCGCAGGATAAGCGACGGCGTCAGCCGCCGGTTGTCGCGCAGCTGCTGGACCAGATCGACCACGTCGGCGGATTTGGAGCCCGCCGGCAACAGGCCGGCGGTGGCACGCTCGCGTGCCTGCAGCACCAGATCGGCTGCCATTTCGGCGGATATTTCCTTGTGCGACAACAGATGCTCGCGCAGGGATTCCGAGACCCGGGCGACGATCTTTTCAGAAATGCGCAACGGCAGGTTGGCGCGCGCGACCAGGGAATTGTTCACCGCCGGATGTGCGCCGAATTTGGCAAAGGCCTTTTCGAGTTCCGCGTCCTTGAGCATGGCGCCCGGATTGTTGACCAGCGTCGCCACCACTTCGCCCGTTTTGCCATGATCGATGAGAGCGTTGGCAACGTCGCCCGACACGCTGGCACGACGTGCCACGGCGGTCTGCTTCTCGGCGCCCGACATGCGGATGATCTCGATCAGGTCGGTATCCGACAGCACGGTCGAGAATTCCAGCACCGGCAGCGCCACGAGTTCGACATCGCGCGCCAAGGTGAGTGCGACGTCCTTGGGCAATTCGGGACTGGCCTTCAGATTGATCGACAGCGCCTCGCGCACGCGAACTTCGGCATCGCGCACCATGATGCGGAAAATTTCCTCGGCAAGCTGCCGCTCGGCGGCCGACAATTCGGTTTCGTAGAAAGCCTTCGCGACCTTGGTAGCCGTCTCGACCCGTGAATCGGCCGACGGGTCGGTCATCAGCTTGCGGACATCGGCTTCGGTCAGCATGGCTGCCATCGAGGCTTACTCCAATGTTGTGGGCGGCGGCTGCCCTGTCATGGTGCTACTGAAACACCTAATCCACAATTCGTTAAAGTAGTGACAACGAGATTTCACGTCGATACTTAAAATTTCGCACAATCACATACTTAGCGCTTAACCGACCGCCTGCTTGAGTGCGCGTTCCATCTTGTCGACGATCTCGTCGAGCTGCCCGTCGGCAAGGTTGAAAGGGGGCGCGAGCAGGATGTGATCGCCGCTCTTCCCATCGATGCAGCCGCCAGCCGGATAGGTAATCAATCCTTCAGCCATGCTGGCCTGCCTGTATTTCAGCCATTTTTTCTCCGCAGGATCAAAGGCTTGTTTCGTCTCGCGATCGGCGACCAATTCGAGGCCGATGAACAGGCCGCGACCGCGTATGTCGCCAATATGCGGGTGCTGGCCAAAGCTGTCGGCGAGGCGCGCCCGCAATTTGCCGCTGAGGTCGCGCACGCGCGCCAGCAGATTTTCTTCCTCGATCGCTTGCTGCACCGCAAGGGCAGCAGCGCAGGCCATGGTGTGGCCGGCATAGGTATGGCCGTGCTTGAGCTGCCCCGAACCCTTCTCCAGTGCCGCCACGATCCTGTCATGGGCGAGGAAGGCGCCGATCGGCTGGTAGCCGGCGCCGAGTCCCTTGGCCATGGTCAGGATATCCGGCGTCACGCCATCCTCGGCGCAGGCATAGAGATGTCCGGTCCGGCCCATGCCGCACATCACCTCGTCGAACACCAGCAGCACGCCATAGCGGTCGCAGATCTGCCGCAGGCGCGCCAGATAGCCCGGCACCGGTTCGGCGCAGCCCAGGGAAGAGCCGGCGATCGGTTCGGCAAAGAAGGCGGCGACCGTATCCGGCCCTTGGCGCAGGATGGCTGCTTCCAGTTCATCGGCGATGCGGATGCCATATTGCTCGGCGCTCTCGTCCGCGCGCCGCTCCCGGTATTCATAGCAGGGCGAGATATGCGTAACCGGCAGCAGCAGCGGTTCATAGGTCAGGCGCCGGTTAACGTCATGCCCCAGGGACAGCGCGCCCAATGTGTTGCCGTGATAGCTGCGCCGGCGGGCGATGAAATGGCGGCGCTTCGGCTCGCCGATTTCCAGGAAATATTGTCGCGCCAGCTTCATCGCCGCTTCGATCGCTTCTGAACCGCCGGAGACGAAGAAAGCATGGCCGAGACCTGCCGGCGCCTGCGCCACCAGCTTGTCCGCCAGCGCTTCCATCGCCGGATGGGTGAAGAAGGCGGAATAGGCAAAGGCGATTTCGCCGGCCTGGCGGCGTACCGCCTCGATCACCTTCGGATGGCTGTGGCCCAGGCAGGAAACCGCTGGTCCCCCCGAGGCATCCAGATAGCGTTTGCCGGTGCTGTCGATGACATAGGCGCCCTCGCCCTTGACGGCGGCAGGCAACGGATTGCGAAGATCGCGATGGAGAACGTGGCTCATGATATGGGAGTCTTCTTGGCTGGAGAACGATCAGGATTGCGGTGCGGCCAAGACGCCGGCGATGAGCTGATTGAAGACATCGCCCAGTGCCGTTTCGAATGCCGCGACGATGCCGGACAGGCCGCCGCCGGCAGACGGCTGGCGCGCCTCGGCGGAAATGGATTTGACGATCTTGCGCTCCGGCATCTTCACCAGCTTGGCGGTGATGCGGATGGCGGCCTCGCCGCTGTTGCCGGAATAGGCCGCCTGAAAATCGCGCAATTCCGATTGCAGGATGTAATCCGGCTTCAAGCCGGCGGAATCGCGCCCGACCGCAAGCTGCGGAACGACGTCCTCGAACGCCTCGATCAGCTTGGATTGCACCAGGGCGGGCGCCGCATCCGACCAGACGCCTTCGGCGAAATATTCGATGCGGTTGGCGGCGCGCGTCAACGCGATCCGGTTGGTGGCGAGATCGGCACCGGCCTTGGGTTCGGCCACCACCAGCTGCCAGTCGAGCGCCGGCGGATTGGCGACCGGCGCCACCTTGGGCGAGACGGAATAGAGATTGAGCGGCTTGTCGACCTCCGGGACGATGCCGCAGCCGGCCATCAGCCCGCCCGCACCGAGCAGCAGGCCGCGCCGGCTGATCGACCGGATCGATTGGCCACCGGTGTTACGAGCAGAAAAATCGATCATGGAGCAGGCACACCTTTGTTGCGGTCTGAGAGGAAGAAGCGCGCCGGATCGCGCTCCAATTCCTGCGAAATCCGGGCCATCGAGGCAGCCAGCTCACGCAGCTGCGCGATGAGGTCGGTCGCTTCGTAAAGGGCGGTGCCGGAGAATTGCTTCAGCGGTTCGCGGTTCTCGGCCACCAGCGCATTCATCTGGTCGGAGGTCTGCTCGAAGGATTTCGCCATCTTCTCGAATGAATCGACGGCCTTCTGCGCTTCCCGCGCGGCCGGCCCCAGGGTCTTCTGCAGATCGGCGGCCAGCTTGCTGAACTTGTCCCCCGCCTCGCTCACGCGGTTCACGGCAGCATCGCTGTCGGCGATGAGCGCGTCGATCTCCGGCGCCCGCTCTTTCAACCCCTGCGACAGGTCGCGCAGATTGGCGAGCGTGTCGGTCAGCGCCTGTTGGTTCTCGCGCGACAGCATCGCATTGAGATTGTTGGCGATGCGGTCGATCTTGGCGATAAGGTCGGGCGCTTGGCGCGTCAATCGCTCAAGCGTCGATGCCGCCGCCGTCACTTCGCTACCCGGCGGCAACAAAGGCTGCGAGGAGGTGCCGCGGCTCAAGGACATGCCGACACCGCCGGCGATGCTCTGCAGTTCCAGCGTCGCCTGAGAATCGACACGCAGCGGCGTTCCGGTGCGGACTTCGAAATCGACCCGCGCCAGCCCGCTATCCTCGGGGTCGATGCGCACATCCGTCACGCGCCCGACCGGAATGCCGCCGAAATTCACCGTACTGTCGACGCGCAGCTGCGAGACCGATCCGGTGAAGCGGGCGTAATAGGCGTTGTAGGCGACCTGGCCCTGGAACTTCGCGACCCACAGCACGAAGACGAAGGCTCCCGCCAGGAGCAGCAGCACGAAGCTGCCAACCGCCAGATGCCGAGCCCTTGTTTCCATGATCCTGTCTGTCCTTCGTCGAAATCAGGCGCCGATGCCGGCGGCCCTAGCGCGCGGGCCGTGGAAATATTCCCTGATCCAGGGATGCTCGTCCTTCAGATGCTCCTGAAGTGTGCCCACCCGGATCTTCCGGTCGATGAGGATACCGATTCGGTCGCAGATCGCCACCAGAGAGTCGAGGTCGTGGGTGATCATGACCACCGTAAGCCCCAGACTTTGTTGCAGATTGCGAATGAGCTGGTCGAATTCGGCCGCCCCGATCGGATCGAGGCCCGCCGTCGGTTCGTCGAGAAAGAGGATGTCCGGGTCCAGCGCCAGCGCGCGCGCGAGGCCCGCACGTTTCTTCATGCCGCCCGAAAGCTGCGAAGGATATTTGGCACCCGCCTCCGCCGGCAGGCCGGAGAGGCGGATCTTGAGGGCCGCCAGTTCGTCCATCAGCTGCGGGCTGAGATCGGTGTGCTCGCGCATCGGCGCCTGCACATTTTCAGCCACGGTCAGCGAGCTGAAGAGGGCGCCGTTCTGAAAGAGAACACCCCAGCGCGCCTCTATCCTGGTACGCGCGGCATCGCTGATCTGATCCATGCGCTGGCCCAGGACCGAAATGGTGCCCGAAGCCTGCCGATTGAGGCCGATAACGGTCCGCATCAGCACCGATTTGCCGGTGCCGGATCCCCCGACGATACCCATCACCTCGCCCCGGCGCACATCGAGATCGAGACCGTCATGCAGCACTTGGGCGCCGAACCGGTTGACGATGCCGCGCAGGGAAATGACCAGATCCTGTTTCTGCGCCATCCCTCACACCCCCAGATAGGAAAAGAGGATGGAGAACAGCGCATCGACGATGATGACCAGGAAGATGCCCTCGACCACCGACCGGGTGGTGAGGCGGCCGACGCTTTCGGCGCTGCCGGAAACGCGCAGCCCCTCGAAACACCCGATAAGGGCGATAAGGGCTGCAAAGAACGGCGCCTTGACGATGCCGACCCAAAAGTGGCTGACCGTAATCGCCTGGTTGAGCAGGCTGAGATACTGGCCGAAGCCGATATCGAGCAGCGCCACGCACATGAGGCCGCCGCCGATCAGCCCCATCATATCGGCAAAAAAAGTGAGGAGCGGCAGCGCCACCATGAGCGCCAGCACGCGCGGCACCACCAGCACATCCATCGGGTCGAGGCCGATGGTGCGCAAGGCATCCACTTCCTCATTCACCTGCATCGTGCCGATCTGCGCGGTGAAGGCCGAGCCGGAGCGGCCCGCTACCACAATCGCCGTCAGCAATACCGCCATCTCACGCAGCACCGAGATGCCCAGCATGTTGATGGTGAAGGTCTGCGCCCCGAAACGGGCCAGCTGGTCGGCGCCCTGGAAGGCCAGCACGACACCGACCAGCAGGTTGATCATGCCGACGATGGGCAGCGCATTGAGCCCGGTCTGTTCGAGATGCGAAAAGATCGCGTTCCAGCGCAGTTTCCACGGTGTCAGCGCCAGACGCGCCAAGGCGCTCATCAGCCCGCCGAAAAAGGCGACGAGGTCGCGGCTTTCGAGGAGGATGGCTTCGACCGAAGCGCCGACTTCCGCCACCTTGTCGCCCAGGTTGCGCCGCGGCGGCTCCGCCGGCAGCACGTCCTGCGTCTCGACCACGCGCTTCAGCAGGACGGCGAGGTCCGGATCGCCCTCCTTCGTCTCCACCTCGAAGCCGGCGGCCACCAGGGCCTTGCCATGGCGGCGGATGAGCCAGGCACCGGACGTGTCGAGCTGGTCGATGGCGGAAAGGTCGATGAGCGCCGCCTTTCCCTTCGCCACCGCCGGGATGGCGAGATCGCGGGACAGGCGCGTCGCGTGGTCGATGGTCCAGGCCCCGCCGCATGACCAGATGGCCACGCCGCCGCTGGTGCTGAATTTGACCCAGCCGGGGTCGCTCATGAATGCCTCGAATGCAAAACGGGCTGCAGTCTAGCAGCCCGCCTTGGCACAGCAATGAGGGAAGCAAGCGGCCTTAAATGAAATAGGCCTTCAACGGATCGAAGCCATTGAAATTGATGGCGGAATAGGTGGTGGTGTAGGCGCCGGTCGAATGCAGCCGCACGCGGTCGCCGGCCTTGAGGTCGAGCGGCAGACGATAATTGGCCTTGTCGTAGAGAATATCGGCTGAGTCGCAGGTGGGACCCGCCAGGATCACCGGACCGGTCGCGGTCGCCACCGTATCCAGCGCCTCGACCCGGTAGCGGATCGCCTCGCCCTCCGTCTCGGCGAGGCCCCCGAAGCGGCCGATATCGAGATAGACCCAGCGCCGCTCCTCCGTCGCCGATTTCCGCGAGACCAACAAAACCTCGGCCTCGATGACACCGGCATCGGCCACCATGTAGCGGCCCGGCTCGATGATGAGGCGCGGCCAGACGGCGCCGAAGTTACGGTTGAGGGCGTGGGCGATGGCGGCGCCATAGGCGTCGATACCGGCGACACCGGGAGCGTATTCGGCCGGGAAGCCACCGCCGAGATCGATCAGGCCCAGCATCACACCGGCTTCGGCGCAGCCGTCGAACACGGCCTTGGCGCTGGCGATGGCGCGGTCCCACTGGTTGGGATCGAGCTGCTGGGAGCCCACATGGAACGAGACACCGGCCGGCTTCAGCCCCAGGGCCCGTGCCTCGATCAGGAGTTCCGTCGCCATGTCCGGGACGCAGCCGAATTTGCGGTTGAGCGGCCACAGGGCGCCTTCCGCCTCGACCAGGATGCGGCAATAGACCTGCGAGCCCGGCGCATGGGCGGCGATCTTGCGCAGCTCTTCGATGGCGTCGAAGGCAAAGAGCGTCACGCCGATGCTGTGGGCCCAGGCGATATCGGCCGGCTTCTTGATGGTGTTGCCGAAGGAGATGCGGTCCGGCGTAGCACCCGTGGCGAGGGCCGCACGGATTTCACCCGCCGAAGCGGTGTCGAATCTGGAACCGGCGGCGGCCAGCCGGTCCAGAATCTGCGGCGCCGGGTTGGCCTTCACGGCGTAGAAAATCTCGGCCTGCGGCAGGGCGGTGCCGAGGGCGGCATATTTCCTCTCGACGACGTCAAGATCGACCACCAGGCAGGGGGTCGCCGGTTTTTCATCGTTCAGGAACTGCAGCGCGCGCTCGGGCCGAGGGCCGGCATCGTTGGCGATCACCGCCCGCGGCGCCAGTTGAGCCCGCAAGGATGTCGCCGCGAGATCGCGGGCACTGACTTCCTGGGTAGCCGTCTTCGACTTCGCCAGCTTCGACTTCACCCGCGCCGTCGCAATCTTGTTCATCTGCCTGTTCTTCCTTCACCCGGCTGATGGGGGCCTCTCGGTCCCGGAAAATGAAATCGCCGCGTTGGAAACCCCTATTGAAAGGGTGAATCCCACGCGGCGAGAGCCATCATGGCGAAGAAATAGATAAGAATTCTTTAGCAGGATTTGTCGTTTTTGATGGGCCGCCCGGCAGAATATCTGCGCAAGTTGGAGCCCCTCGCCCGAAGATTTTGCTGCTTTCGCCCTATTCGGGCTTCAGCGCGCCCGGATCGATCAGCTCCTTGAGCGGATAGCCGGCAAATTTCTTGGTCTCCGACATGATGACGTTGGTGGTCACGGAGGCGATGTTCGGATCCTGCTCGATGAGGGCGTTGTGGATCTCGACATATTCGCCCACCGACCGGCAGACGAAGTGGACGATATAGTCGAAATTGCCGGAGATCTGATAGCAGGCAATGGCCTGGGGCGTGTCGTTGATGAGGGTTTCGAACGCCCCCTGCTGGGCGCGGCCATGTTTGTGGAGGGTAACAAAACTCAATATCTCGACATGATCGGCGACCTTGGCGAGGTCGATATCGGCGCGGTAGCCGCGGATGATCTTCTGCTTCTCCAGCTGCCGCAGCCGCGTGTGGCAGGGGCTGGCCGAAAGACCGACCTTGGCCGCCAGTTCCAGATTGCTGACCCGCCCCGCCGCCTGGAGGGCGGTCAGAATCTTGACGTCCACCTTGTCGATCCGCTGCGACTTGCGCATGCCCGCCCGCCCTTTCCGCTTTGGTCTTTCCCCGTCTGGGTCAATGGCTTATACAGCCAGACCAGCGCTGGACGCCACCTCCCCCCAACCGTTTCAGGTCAAGATGGATCTCAAGCAGCATATCCGCCACGTCCCGGATTTTCCCAAACCGGGCATACTCTTCTATGACATCTCGACCCTTCTGGCCCATGCGGGCGCATGGCATGAGGCCCTCAATCGCCTGACCGGCATTCTGGGTGCCTATAAGCCGGACGTTCTTGTCGGGATCGAATCCCGCGGCTTCCTGGTGGCCGCCCCCTTGGCCGATCGGCTGGGAACGGGCTTCATCATGGTGAGGAAGCGCGGCAAGCTGCCCGGCGAAACCATCCGCCATGCCTATGATCTGGAATACGGCCAGGATGTCATCGAAATCCAGGCCGAGGCGATCAAGCCGGGCCAGCGCGTGATCGTGCTCGACGATCTGCTGGCGACGGGCGGCACCATGGCCGCCGCCGTGACGTTGCTGCAGAAGGTCGGCGCCGATGTCGTGGCGATCGGCTGCCTGATCGAGCTTACCTTCCTAGGCGGGCGCAAGCGCTTCGATATCCCCGTCCATTCGCTGCTTTCCTACGACAGCTAGAGGCAGACCTCCGGCGCCAGCCTCGCCGCCAGGGCCAGCAGGGCCCGGTCGCGACCGTGGCGGGCGATAAGCGACAGGCCTACCGGCGCTCCTTGCACGAGGCCTGCCGGCAGGGTCACCTGCGGCAGGCGCGCGAGGCCGGCGATGCAGGTGAGGCTCAGCGTTCGGTCGCGGAAACCTGCGGAATCGGCGGCGCTCATCGACTTCAGCGGCGCGATATCGGCTGCGGTCGGGACGATCAGGATGCCGTCCGCCGAGAGCATGTCGTCGAGGCGCCGCGTGATCGTCCGGCGGAGTTCCGCCTCGCCGCTATCCGTCCTGGCCGCAGCCTCCTTCGACATGGCGAAACGTTCCGCGATCTCGGGGCCGAAACGGGGTTTCTCGCACTCGATCCAGGCGCCGTGCTCGGCCCAGATCTCGCGCATCTGCAGGAAACGGAAAGCCGTCCGCCAAGCGGACAGGCCCCCACAATCGGCGGCGAGCGTCATGTCGATGGCCGGGCCGATGGCGGAAATGGCCTTTTCCCTTGCCGGCGCTAGCGCCGCCGCCACGGCCGGATCGGCCAGCGCCCAGGCATCGCGCGCCAGATAGACTTCGCCAAAGGGTGCATCTTCGCCGCCGTCGGGCGGCAGCAGCACGCCACCCACCCTGGCCAGCAGATCGGCGCTGCGGGCGAACCAGCCTACCGTGTCGTGGCTTCGGGCAAGTGCCATTACGCCCCGATCGTCGACCGTGCCATGGCTGGGGCGGATGCCGAAAATGCCATTCAGTGCGGCCGGAATGCGCACTGAGCCGCCAGTATCGGTGCCCAGCGCGAAATCGCAGGCACCACCCGCGACGGCCGCCGCCGAGCCCGATGACGACCCGCCCGGAATGCGGTCGGGCGCCGCCGAATTACGCGGCGTTCCATAGTGAAAATTCTGGCCGTTGAGGCTGAAGGCCAGTTCGTCCGTGACGGTCTTGCCGATGGCACGGGCGCCGGCGGCCAACAGCCGTGTCACGCTGGCCGCATGCACCTTCGCCGGCTGATGGGTGCGCAACCAGTCCGGATTACCCCCGCCCGTCACGCGCCCCGCGATATCGTAAAGGTCCTTGACCGCGAATGTGAGCCCATTGAGCGGACCGGCACCTGTCGGTTCCAAGGCAAAATCTCCGCCAGGCGCGAGCGCGCCGAGATCGCGGAGGCGCTTCCAGGGTTCAGGTATCGGTGCCGTCGCTTGGTTCATCGTCCTCTTTCCGGGGCTTCCGGGGCGGTTCATCTTCCGGATGCAGGCGGCGAATGATGATATCGCCATTGGGCCGCACCTCGGGAGCCGCATATTGCGGGATGGTCTTCATGAGCAGGTCGAGCGCCTGCAGGATCTTGGCCAGCCCCTGTTCGGCCAGCCGCTCCGCATCCTCCGTATCCTGGGCAGTGGCCGGCGCGGATAGTGAGAAAGCCAGCAAACTGACAATGGCAAACCTGCGCATGTCTCGCCCCTTCATATTCATCGATCCATATTGTCATGGCCCGCGCAGGGGGACCATCCACGAATTCGTGCATGCGGGTGAGAAGCTAAGGGTGGGAAATCACAGTAACGATCGTCAAGGACCAGGGCTACACGCTCACCGTCTCTGCAGATAGACGTTGAGAGCGCCGAGGAAGCGGTCGATCTCACCCGGCGTATTGTAATGGGTGGGGCCGACGCGCACGACGCCGCCTTTGTCGATGAGGCCGAGGCGCGTCACCGGTTCGACGCCGTAATTGTGGCCGTCCCAGACATAGATGCCCTGGCTTGCCATGAATTTGGCAATCTCGGTCGGGTCGCAGCCCTCCATCGCGAACGACACGGTCGGCACGCGCCGACTGAATGCGGCGCGATCGGCGATGCCCATGATCCGCACGTTCTTCACCTGTTTGAGGCCGACGATCAGCCGGTCCGCCAATGCATGATCGTGGCGCAGCATGGCTTCGACGCCGGCGACGATGCGCTGGCGCCGGGTCAGCGTCGGCATGATGGCGCCGCCGAAATTCCTGCCGAGCCATTCGTAATACTCGATCGCGCCCATGATGCCGGCCAGTTCCTCGCGATTGGTCGTGCCGGTAACGAATTTCGAGGGCAGTTCCTCGGTCGCGGCCCGCACTTTGTAGGCGGTAAGACGCTCCAGATGCTCTTGGCGGCCCCACAGCAGCCCGTAATGGGGGCCGTAGAATTTATAAGCCGAGCAGACCAGGAAATCGCAGCCGATATCCTGAACGTCGATGACGCCGTGCGGCGCGAACTGCACGGCATCGACATAGACCAGCGCCTTGCCATTGCTGGCAGCTTTCGCGGCGGCGGCGATCGCCTTCACATTGTTGATCGTCCCGGTGACGTTGCTGGCATAGCCCACCGCGACGAGGCGCGTGCGATCGGTAACGATATTGCCGACCTGGGCAATATCGAACTCGAAGGTCTCGGGGCTGAAGTCCAGCCATTTCAGCGTGAGGCCACGTTCTTCGGCCATGATCATCCACGGCGTCACGTTGCCGTCATGGTCCATGCGCGAAACGACGATCTCGTCGCCCGCTTTCAGTTCGCGTCCCAGAACGCGCGACATCATGAAAGTCAGGGTCGTCATGTTCTGGCCGAACACGATTTCTTCGACGCTGCGCGCGTTGATGAAATCCTTGGCAGCTTCATGGGCGTCATCGACCAGCTTGCCGGCCAGGATCGACGTTTCGAACTGGCCACCCAGATTGGCATTCACCTCGGTCATCGCCCAGACCATGCGGTCGATGGCCTGCTGCGCCATCTGCGTTCCGGCCGGATTGTCGAAGAAGACGGCGGGCTCGCCGTTCTGCATCCGCTTCAGGCCCGGGAACTGGGCGCGAATGGCGGCGACGTCGTAGATCATGATGTTCTGCTCCTGGAAGACTGGGAATCAACGGCCGCGCCGGCGGCGCGCCTCGAAGATGAAGCCGAGGAAGTTCATTAGCAACTGCGCCGCGAGAAAACCAGTGATGCCGGTGGGATCGTAAGGCGGCGCCACCTCGACCAGATCCATGCCGACCACGTCGCCCTGCCGAGTCAAGCCCTGCAGGATTTCCAGCACCTCGTAATAGAGAAAGCCACCATGGCTGGGGGTTCCGGTACCGGGTGCGATCGAAGGGTCGAAACCGTCAATGTCGATGGTCACATAGTAGCGGGCACCTTTCGGGATGAGGTCGAGCACGCCTTGCGTCCCTAGCTTGCGCACATGGCGCACGGACAGGATCTTCGAGCCGAAATTCCGCGCCGCCTCATAGTCCGACCGGTTGGAGGAAGAGACGTTGCGGATACCGAGCTGCGTCATGCCGGTGACATGGCCGGTTTCCGAGGCGCGGCGCAGCGGATTGCCGTGGCCATAGCGCACGCCATGACGCTCGTCGACGAAGTCCAGATGCGCATCGAAATGCACGATATGAACCGGCTCCTGGCCCGCGAAGGCTTCGATCACCGGCGCGTGCACGGCATGATCGCCGCCCAGCACCAGCGGCATCGCACCGCTTTGCAGAATCTTGCGCACGGCAAAGCGCGTGTTCTCGTGGCTCTTCACGGTATCGGTATGGACGATATCGGCGTCGCCCATATCGACGATGCGCACCTTGTCGGTCGGCAGGTAGACGACATCGTCCTCGAAATCGTAGGCGCCGCCATGGCCGAAGGAGAAGAGCGTCGAGGCTTCGCGGATGGCGCGCGGGCCGAAACGCGCGCCGGACCGGTATTGCGTGCCCATATCGTAGGGGACGCCGAGGACCGCCACATCGGCCTGGATATTGTCCCAATCGGTGCAGATCGGCTGCTTGGCAAAGGTGCAATGTCCGACGAAGGGCAGGTTCAAACGGCCGGTTTCATAGGCGTTCTGGCTCATGGGTGGGTTCTTCTTCTGGGGGTGGGTTCTACGTTCTGGCTCGACCGGCGTCAGGATGACATGGCTTTACATTGCGGATAAAGGGGAGATAATCGCCGATATATCGACTTTTCCGATGTAGTACATGCACCGTCTCAGCGATATCGACCTACGGCTGCTGCGCGTCTTCATCGCCATCGTCGAATCCGGCGGCCTGGCCCCCGCGCAGATAGCGCTCAATCTCAGTCAATCGACCATCTCGACGCAGCTGGCTGAGCTTGAAAAGCGGCTGGGCTTGCGCCTGTGCCAGCGCGGACGCGCCGGCTTCTCCCTGACGCGGGCGGGCGAGAAGCTTTATGCTGCCAGCGGCGACCTCTTTGCCGCGGTAGACCGCTTCCAGAAGGTGACGGCGGACGTCTCCGGCGAGATGAAGGGGGTGCTCAGGATCGGCACGGTCGACGCGATGCTGAGCAATCCGGCGTTCGACTTGCCGGCGCTCCTCGGCGCTTTCGCCGCGCGCGCCCCTTCGGTGGTCGTCGAACTGTCGACCGATTCACCTGATGCCATGGTGCGGGCCATCAGCGACGGCACCCGCGATCTGGCCATCGGCCCGTTCGTGAAGCCGGCGCGCGCCGCCACTTCCGAAATCGCCTTCATACCGCTCTTCAAGGAGCGCCAAGCCATGTTCTGCGCGGCGGGACATCCCCTGTTCGGCCGCCGCAGGCTCGGCCTTGCCGACATCCGGGCGTACTCCTTTGTCGCCCGGCGCTATCTCAACCGCTTCGACCTGGAGACCGTCGGCCATCTCAAGGCGGCGGCCGTGGTCGAGCAGATGGAGGCACAGGCGGCCCTCATTCTGTCCGGCCGCTTCATCGGCTTTCTGCCGGTGCATTATGCGATGCTGATCGGGCGTGAGACGCGCCTGCGAAAGCTGCCGCTGGGTGCCGAGGGCGAATATGAGTCACCCTTCTTCCTGCTGCACAAGAAAGGGGCTGAGGACAATGTGGTGCTGCGGAACTTCCTCAACCGGGTTAAGGAGCAGTGCAATACCGATCCCGGCCTTGCCGTTGCCGGCGGCATCCATTGCTGAAATTGCCAATCGCCGCGCGCGGGATTAGAAATCGACCATCATCAGCCGAGCAACGATCATGACCGCCGACCGCACCGCCGCCATCGCTCCGCATATCCGCGCAGCCCAGATCCTGCTGCCCTGCACCGACCTTGCCGCCGAACTCAAATTCTTCACGGGGCGATTGGGCTTCAAGGTCAATCTGATCATGCCGGCGGATTCGCCCACCCTTGCCGTCATCTCCGGACATGGCGTCACCCTGCGCCTGGAGAGTCGCGCTCGATCCGGCAATCAGACGCCGCTGCACTTGCGCCTGCTGTGCGATCTCGGCGCCCTGCCCGCCGGCACAGCGGATGAACTGACCGCGCCGGGCGGCACGCGCATCCAGCTCGTGGATGCGCAGATTCCTCTCATTGTTCCGGACGGGACCCAGGAATTCGTGCTGGCACGCGGCGGCGAGGATGCGTGGGGTGTCGGCCGTGCCGGCATGCAATATCGCGATCTCATCCCCAGCCGCCTGGGCGGGCGCTTCGTCGCTTCGCATATCCGCATCCCAACCGGCGGGCCAGTGCCGGACTATGTGCATTTCCATAAGGTCCGCTTCCAGATGATCTTCTGCAAGAGCGGCTGGGTGAAGCTGGTCTACGAAGATCAGGGCGACCCCTTCATCATGGAGGCGGGCGACTGCGTGCTGCAGCCGCCGGAGATTCGCCACCGGGTATTGGAGGCCTCGCCTGGGCTGGAGGTGATCGAGATCGGCTGCCCGGCCGTTCACGAGACCTATGCCGACCACAATATGGAGTTGCCGACGGGGCGCTTCATCCCCGGCCGCTATTACGGCGACCAGCGCTTCGTGCATCATGTGGCCGCCAAGGCGCATTGGACGGCCTGGCGCCAGCCCGGCTTCGAGGCGCGCGACATCGGCATCGGTGCCGCGACCGATGGCCTGGCCGGTGTCCGGGTCGTCCGCTCGCCGCAGGCCGCAAAAGCGGAGGTCGCGGCGCATGGCGGCGAGTTTCTGTTCTTCTTCGTGCTGCGGGGGGCGCTCGACCTCTCCGGCAAATCGATCGGCGCACATCTTCTATCTGCGGGCGACAGCGCGGCTATCCCGTCCGATGCCGCCTACGCCCTGGCGACCGCGCCCAGCGCCGAATTCCTGGAAGTGATCCTGCCCGATTTCGCCTAGCGGCTTAATGCAGTGTCTCGACGCGCGCAGCCGGCAGGATGAGCCGCGCCGTGGTGCCCAGGCCAGGCGCGCTGTCCAGTTCGACCTTGCCGCCATGCAGTTCGGCAAAGGCCGCCGCCAGCGGCAGGCCGAGGCCGGTATCCTGCTTGCAGCCATTGATGCCCTGGGTCGGCGCCTCGAACGGCCGCATCGCCTTTTCCAGCTCGTCGGCGTTCATGCCGTCGCCATGATCGGCGACATTGATGGCGAGGCTGCCGTCGGGCAGCGCATGCACATCGAGGTCGACCTGCCTGTCGGGTCCCGCGAACTTGATCGCGTTGATGGTGAGGTTGAGCATGATCTGCAGCAGGGTGCGCCGGTCGCCGCGGATCATCATGTTGACGGGGGCCGGCTTGAAGGCAAGGCGCACATTCTCGCGCGTGGCGCGTTCGCCGGCCAGGCGCTGCAGCGACTCAAGGAGGTCCCGCACGGCCACCACATCCTCCGTGATATGCCATTTGCCGGCTTCGACCTTGGACAGATCCAGGATGTTGTTGATGACCGACAGCAGATGCTGCGCGCTGTAGTGGATGTCGTCGGCATATTCCTGATATTTCGGCTGGCCCACCGGACCGAAGCTCGCCGATTTGATGACTTCCGAGAAGCCGATGATGGCATTGAGCGGCGTGCGCAGTTCATGGCTCATCTGCGAGATGAAATCCGATTTCCGCCGGCTGATTTCGTCGGCCCGGCTGCGCGCTGCGGCATCGACCCGGCTGCGCGATTCGAGGGCCGCCATGGCAACGGCCTGTGCCGTGTGGCGGCGCAGGGCGACGGTGCCGCCGATGAGAAGCGCGATGAGCGCGCCGGTCAAGGCGATGCCGACATCGCGCTTGCTTTCCCACGGCGCCAGGAACGTCCGGCGATCGAGGCCGACATCGATCTCGAGCGGCAGGCGCCGTAGCTGCGCGGAGGCGACGAATTGCCCAGTGCCTGGCATTTGCCGCGCATTCTCCTGGCGCGGGAAAACCGTGGTCCCGACGCCGTCGGCCCAGCGCAGGGCGATCCGGTCGGCGCCCAGTTCGGCGAAGAACCGATCGAAATAATGCGGATCGAGATCGCCGACGATGATGCCGGCGAAGGAACCGTCGCGACGGCTGATGCGGCGCGAGATGACCAGCCCGGCGGATCGTTCGCGCGGATCGAGAAGGATATCGTCGCCCGGATGGTCGCGGTGATAGGCGAAGATGCGGTCGCGTGCCGCATCCCGAAGTTCGGTCTCGGCCGCCGCCAGCTGATAGGCCGGCTGGCCGTCGGCGCGCCAGACCTGCAGATTGCCCAGGGCCGGCATGATCCGCATGACCCGCGCCAGCACCTGCCCCATCGTCGCGTCCGCCCCCGCGGCGCCGTCAAGGGCGGGCGGGGGCAGGTCCAGCACCTGCATGCCGACCTCGATCGCCGACAATGTCTGCTGCACATGGGCCGCGGCGATATTGGCCAGGGCGCCGGCGCGCTGATTGCCGGCGGCACTGACGGCGCGGTAATCCGCGACCAGGAGCGCCGCGGCAATTCCGGCCGCCGCGAGCGCGATGGCGGCGACGAGGCACCAGATCAGCGGCATTTGTCGAGCCGTGCGGATCGCCGGCCAGCCCGGGCGCGCGTCCTGCCTCATCTTTTCAGACTGTGCTGTCATATCGTCCAATGTCGTGTCGGAAACATGGGCCGCCGGCGCCTTTTTTCAGGCGCGCCTCGTCGGCGGACAAAGCGTCATGATCAGCCGCACCAGTTGCACCTGATGCTTGCATCGGGTCTTGAAGAGCAGGCCGTCGAGGCCCGCCAGAATGTCGGCGGGATCGCGCTTCTTCAGCGCCGCGATCTCCTCCACGGCGAGGCCGCGCACGATGAGGTCGGCGATCTCGACCTCGCTGGAATTTAGTCCGAACGCCTGGGCGAAGGCCCGCATGGCCGACCAATCGGACTGATCGCGGCTGGTGGCCAACTCCACGACGACAAGCTGCGACCCTTCGTCGCTCCTGCCGATGCTGCGGTTGAGCACGTCGCGGAAGAATCCCTGCGTGTTGCGGATCATCACGGAGAGGACGCCGTCGTCCGCCGGCTCGCGTTCGACCATGGCGGCATTCTCCAGGCCGCTCGCCAGCATCCGATCGAGGGTGACATAGAACTTGTCGGTGAGATGCGGCGAAATGAACGCCAGCCGCCCGGACGTGATCTGGATGGTGGAACGATCGGACAGCATCTGCAGGCAAGGCGTGTTGGCATAGGTCACTTGGCCGCTCCGCGCATCGATGAGCAGCGACGCCACGCGCCAGTCGGGACAGATCAAAGCCGCCACGTCCGCGCGCAATGCCGGCGTGTCGGCATCGCTCAGGCGGTCTGCGGCTTCCGTCATCGCGATCCCGATCGCAAAGTGGCGCGCGGCGCTGCTCCTTATCCGTGTCATCGGCGACTCCGTCTTTACCAATTCGTTTACTTTCGAGGACTAGTGTCGCTGCGGGGACGTGACGCGGCCGTGACTTGGGCCCGGCAGGCCCCCGCAAGGGCTTTTGCGCTTGCGAAGATTCGCAGTTCAGGACAGAATTCCAATGGGTTGGGGGATACACGCTAAGGCGTATGGGATTAGAATCCGATATTGAGATTCGCCTGCTCGGCATGCCGGAAGTGGCGCGGCCGGACGGTGGGGTCGTTTTCCCGGCCAAGGGTTTCCAACTCCTGGCGCTGCTCGCGCGCGCGCCCAGCAAGCGCCTGACGCGCAAGGAACTCGCGTCGCTGCTGTGGGACAACGACACCGATGCCGCCGCGCTGAGCAATCTGCGTCAATTGCTGGCCCGCATGCGCAAGGCCAATATCGGCCATGACGATCTTCTCGATGCCGATACCAGGAGCGTTTCCCTGGGCGGCGGCGGCGCGCTCATCGACCTCAATCTGTTCGAAATCGGCTACCGGTCGGGTTCTCCGGAACAGGCCCTGCGCGGCCTGCTGCTGTTCCGCGGCGAACTGCTCGAAGGCATCGCCGAGACGACGGACGCCTTCTCGCACTGGCTGACGCTGGAGCGCGCCGCGCTGCGCGAGCGGTTCTTCTCCGCCGCCTCCTCCGTTCTCATCGAACTCACTCGCTTCGGCCGGGCTTCGGAACAGGATCTGCGCGCCGTCGCCGACCGCATGCTGGCGCTCGATCCGGAGCGCGAGGCAAGCTATCGCAGCCTCATCGAAGCCTATGGCCGCAACGGCATGTATGAAGAGGCCGAGCGGATCTACCGCTCCCTCACCGCCATGCTCGAACGCGAACTTGGCGTCGCCCCGCAGCCCGAAACGGCCGCAGTGCTGCGTCGCATCCTGGCCGGACGCGGCTATCAGGCGCCGGATCCCTCGCCCACGAAACGCGAGACGGCCCAGCCGCGCGTCGCGTTCCTGGCGCCCACCTGGATCGTCCCGGCCGCCGACCCCTCGCAATCGGCCCTGCTGCACGCGCTGGTCGAGGATATCGCCAACGAACTGGCGCGCTATCGCAGCTTCGTGACGCTGGCGCCGCATTCCTCGTTCAAGCTGCAGCATGATTCCGGCATGCCGGCCGACAATTCGGTCCTGCGCGCGGATTACACGGTGAGCGGCTTCATCAAGCCCAGCGAGCGCGAGCAGCTGCTGGTCCTGCGCATGGCGGATTGCCACAATGGCGAGATTCTGTGGGCCGGCGAATTCTCCTTCCGGCCGGAAGATCTGGTGCGTTCCTTCCGCCTCCTCTCGCTGCAGGTCGCGTCCAGTGTCGCGGCCTCGGTCGAACGTCACCTGCTCGACGCCATGCGTCGCGACGGCAACAGCAACGCCTATCTGCACTATCTCGACGGCCAGAACCTGCTGAAGAATTGCGACCTGCCCAAGCTGCGCCGGGCGCGGCGTTCGTTCCAGCAGGCGGTCGACCTCAACAAGGGCATGGCCCTCGCCCATGCCCGCATCGCGCAGACTTTGTATCTGGAATGGATTTCGCTCGGCGGCGACGATCCGGAACTGCTGCGCCGCGCGCGGGAAATGACCGAGCAGGCCATGGGGATCGATCCGGGCACCGGATTCAGTCATTTAATGGCCGGTGTGGTCGCGCTCTATCAGCGCGACTTCGACTATTCGGCTGAGAAGTTTGCCGAAGCTGAAACGCTTAATCCAAACTCGGCGGATCTTCTAGTCCAGTACGCTGACGCTCTATCTTGCCTTGGCGAGGCGGAAGCTGGCTGGCTAAGATTTGAACGTGCGCTCGATCTAAATCCTCTGCCGCCCGACCACTACTGGTGGGCCGGCGCCAGTATCGCATTCCTCAAAGGTCGATACGAAGAGGCGATCGAACTATGTACACAAATGGGCTCTGACGAGTCAGTTGTCCGGCTGCTAACGGCGGCGCATGGGCACCTTGGCCACAAAGCTGAAGCCAGGGAATACTCTCGTAGGCTGAAAGAACTCTATCCCGATCAGGATGTTACAAAGTTCAGCAGTATAGCGCCGTTGAAATTCGACCATATGCGCAAGCGGTTCGAAGACGGGCTCCGATTGGCGGAAGCCTGATTTATCCAAGAAGGGGAAAGATATGGCAAAACTCTATGTCATCGGCGACCGCGATTCCGGTGTGTTGTTCATCAAGACTGAACCGCTGAAACTCACGCATATCAGTAGAGCGACGATGGAAGCATATGCAGCGCAAAAGAAGACCACCTACGATGAGGTGTTTTCACACGTCGCGACCGGTGCCAAAGCTATCATCAACAAGACTGAAGTGCCGCAATCGATCGCAGACCTCGATACGACTTACCAGGCAATCGGCCAATTAATCGGCAAGGGCGCAACGTTCTCCGACGCTGATTTCTGCTTCGTCGCGGACATTGACGACACCGACTGGTCAACAAATCGTTTGACCGTTCCGCCCCTCTCCAGCGCGCTGGCAGATCTAAATCCGTCGCTGCCGCCGGATGCCGAACTCAAGGAGGGTTCGCTGGTCTAAGACCAGTTCTTGTTCACCAACGCCTTCTTCGAGACAGGTATCGCCGACCCGCGTGACCTCCAGCGATTGGGGATCACGCGTGTCGGCGACATTACCGGCCTGGATACGATCGGCCTGCCGGTCTGGTTCGCCACCCGCCCTAATTCACGCGCCTTGTCCGTCTCGCAAGGCAAGGGCTTGACGGCGGCACAGGCGCGCGTCTCCGCCATCATGGAAGCTGCCGAAACAGCCATCGCCGAACGGCCGGAAGGTCTGGGTCTCGTCTTCGGCTGCTGTCATGAGATGGCGGCGCGCGGTGCCAGAACCATCCCGTTCGAGCGCATGATGCGCTGCAACGCGTCCCGCATCGGTCCCGCCCGCGAGCGTGCCTGGGTGCAAGGTCACGCGTTGCGCGCCGGCCACGATGTCTTCGCGCCCTTCGAACTCATCGGCCTCGATCTGCGCACCAGGGCTCCCTGGAATCACGATGCCTTCAAGATGTCCTCCATCGGTCTCGCCGCCGCCGGCGATGCGGCGCGCGCCGAACTTCATGCCCTGCTTGAAGCCATCGAGCATGACGCCACGGCCACACTCGATCTTCTCGGCCTTGGCGCCAATGTGGCACGGGGCGTTGCGCTTGAACCGGGCAGCCATGCGGAGCTGGACCATGCCATCGCGGCCGTCATGGCCGCTGGCTTTACCCCATGCTTTTTCGACCTTACCGGCCGCGTTGCGGTGCCGGTCGTCGCCTGCTTTCTGACGCGGCAGGTCCTCTCGAGCGAGGGAACCGGGGATAAGCTCACGGCCGGTTTCGCCTGCCGTCTCGACGCATCCCAAGCGGCCCTGGCCGCTCTGCTCGAATGCGTGCAGTCGCGCGCGACCGATATTGCCGGCGCGCGCGATGACATCGCCGATGAGGATTACCGGGCCAGTCGGGCCAAGCTGCCCGTGGCAAATGGGACGCGGCGCCTTGGCGATATACGCGGCCATTGCGCGGCATCCGCCGGCTGGCCAGCGGAAAAGTACCTCGAACGGGTGCGCGAGGCGGTCTTGGCGGAGGGGATGGACGATATTTTCACCTTCGAGCTTGCCCACGGCATACCGGGCCTTCACGTGATGCGCGTGCTGGTGCCGGATCTGGCTGCAACCGGCGGTGCCGGTGTCACCCAGGGAGGCGCATCGCTGCTCGACGCCTTGCTGCAAGGGCGCTGAACGATGAAGCGCGTTCTCTTCATCGGCCCCAGCCTCCACGGCAGCGCGGCCGCGCTGCCGCCGGAGATCGCATTGCGTCCGCCGGCAGCCAAGGGCGATATCCTGGCGGCGGCCCTCGACGGTGCCGACATCATCGGCCTTGTCGATGGCACGTTCGACCATGGCGCGGCGGTCTGGCACAAGGAAATCCTCTTTGCACTCGATCGCGGGGTGGCCGTTCTGGGTGCTGCCAGCATGGGTGCCCTGCGCGCGGCGGAGTGCGCTGCCTTCGGCATGATCGGCATCGGCGCCATCTATGACGATTATGTCGCCGGGCGGCGCGTTTCCGACGCCGATGTGGCGCTGGTGCATGGGCCGGCGGAGCTGGGCTTTCCGCCATTGACCGATGCGCTGGTCGATATCGAGGCGACGCTGGACCGGCTGTTGGCCGACGGCCATATCGGACACGGCGACAGGACTCGCCTTGGCGCGACCGCGGGCGCCCTTCACTTCAAGGAACGGCGCTGGGACCGGCTCTGCGCACCCGAAGAGCTTGCTCGCCTGCGACCCCATTTCGTCAATCGCAAGCAGCAGGACGCTCTTCTTCTCGTCAAGGCGATGATGCGGCCCCTGGACGCCCCCCGGCGGCCAATTCCGGGCGGCCTCTGCGACACCCAGTTCTTCGACATGCTGCGCCGGGAGGTGCGCAACCGCGCGCCCACGGCGCCATGAACGGGCTCGAACTCGTGCCGGATTGCGGCGGCCTGATCGACGAGATCGCCATGACCCTGCCGCCTTTCCTTTTCACCCCTGGCGAAGCCGACAAGCGCCGCGCCTTGCAGCATCTGGCGGAGGCCTTGCCGGCTGGCGTCACGCTGCTGTTGCTCGCCGAACGGAGCTGCGAGGGCGCGCTGACGGATTGGCTCTCCTCCCTGTCGCTGCGCTGCGCTGTCCGGCCGGTTCTGCAAGCTCCGCGCGGGACCATGCGGAATGCCGACATGTGGACCCAGGATCCGTTCCTGGCCGGCAGGCAAGCCGGCGCGCCGGTTCTGGTCCCGCTCCCTCTGACCGACCATGCGGGCGCGCATGCCCAATGGCTGAGTGCTGCGGGATATGGGCTGCTGCCGGCACCGGGACTGCATCTGGCTGGCGGCAATCATTTGACCGGACCGGACTTCCGCATCATCGGCACCGCCTCGCTTCAGCACGCGGCCGGTCTGGATGGCGATGCCGCGCTGGCGCGTCATGCCGCACTGGAATCGCGTCGCCTGCATGTTTTCGGTTTTCCCTTGGCGAAGCGGGGCCAGCCGGCCACGCTCGCCCAGCAGCCGCATCACATCGATCTCGTCCTGTCCGTGACCGGCCTGGCTGGCGCGGATGGCCGCCCGCTCCTGCTCCTTGCCGATCCGCGCTCAGGGACGGACCCCGATGGTCCGCGCGTGCCGGGCTGGGCCGAGCAGCTCGACGCCAGCGCGGCGCGCCTGGAAGCCGACGGCTTTGCGGTCCTGCGCAACCGGGTGCCCTATCTGGCGCATCCCCGCTTCAGCCCGAACCCCAGCTTGCGCGCCTACAACAATGTCATCTTTGAAAATGATACGCGTTACGGCGAAGGCAGGAGCCGGCCGCTCGCCTGGCTGCCGCAATTCGCCGACCTCGAACCCGACCTGGAAGCTTACGACCGGGCCAATCGGCGCGTCTGGGCCGATCTCGGCTTCGAGCCGGTCCCGGTCCATGGCTGGAGCGCGCTCGTGCGTGCCGGCGGCGCGCTGCGTTGCAGCAGCAAGGTGCTGAAGCGCGCAGAGGGCTGGCCAGCAGGTTCGTTCTCACCTAATTTTCCGGGATAGATTTTCCCCGACTCGGAACGAGGATGAGAAATGCCGCGCCAACGTAAATCCTCCGGCCGGATGGCCAGCAAGGGATTTCCCAATCCGATCGACGTGCATGTCGGCAGGAAGCTGCAGCTAAGGCGCACGCTTCTGGGCATGAGTCAGGAAAAGCTCGGCAATCTGATCGGCCTCACCTTCCAGCAGATCCAGAAATATGAATCCGGCGCCAACCGGGTCAGTTCGAGCCGCCTCTTCGACATCGCCCGCGTGCTCGATATCGGCATTCCCTATTTCTTCGAAGGGATGAGCGGCGAGGTCGAGAAGCAAAGTCCCGGCCATCTGCAGGGCGCCGTGCCCCTTGCCTCCGACGAGGAGAAGGACCCGATGGCGCGGCGCGAAACGCTGGAACTGGTGCGCGCCTATTACCAGATCAAATCGCCCAAGGTGCGCAAGCATCTGGTCGATCTCGCGCGTTCCCTGGGCAAGAAGTAGTGGGCCTCAGGCCGATTTGGCGAGCGGCGTCCAGCCGAGTTCGTGATCGATATAGTTGAGCAGGTTCAGCGTGGTCGGATAGGCCTGGCTGTCATGGGCAAGCTTTGCGGCGGTTTCGGCCAGCGAGCGCACTTCCTGCAACTGCACGCAGTCGCTGCACAGATAGGCGGCGTAATCCGGGCCGCCCTGCAGCGCCGTCCGCACCAGCTTCTGCCGCTCCGCGACCCAGCGCAAACGCCCGCCCAGGTCCGACATCCGGTCGATGTCCTTTTTCGAGCGGTCGATCTCATCGGCCAGCACCCGGGAGATGCGCCGATAGGCGGCGTTCAACGCTTCCAACGCCTTCATTTCCATATCGGCCTGATCCCGGCCGTTCCCTCCATTGGCCAGCGCGACATCGCGCGAGCGCTTGAGGTTCTGAACTTTGCTGCGCGAACGGTTTCCCTGTTTCATGGCGGCCACCAGACTCCTTGGTTGCGGACCTTGCTTGGATCGGACCCACCCCTGGGATCCCGGACCGAGAGCATTCGTCCCTGGACACAATCTGTAATCCTGGCGGCGTGACTTGGGCGTGAAACCCAAGCGGGCTCCCGGTCTCGCCCTGACGTTTTTCCTGGGATATCAATCGGCTGATTGACGGCAGCTAGCCTTCGGCCGCGAGCTGGCGCAAGGCGCGCTCGAACAGTTCGACGGGCTGCCCGCCGGAGATCAAATATTTTTCGTTGATAATGATGGCCGGCACCGCATTTATCCCTTGCTGCCGGTAATAATCTTCTTCGCTCCGAACCTCCGCCGCATAATCATCGCCGGCCAGAATGCGGCGCGCGGCATCCGCGTCGAGACCGACCGATCGGGCGACATCCACCAATGTCTCGGCATCCGACATCTTGGCGCCGTCGGTGAAGTAAGCCTTGAACAGCGCGTGTTTGAGCGCCGCCTGTTTGCCTTCGGGCCCCGCCCAATGCAGCAGCCGGTGCGCATCGAACGTGTTGTAGATGCGGCTCTGCTCATGCATGCGCATCTCGAAACCCAGTCCCTGGGCGCGCTCGCGGATCATGGCGCGGGTCTGGGCCGATTGCTCCGGGGTGGAGCCATACTTCTCGCCGATATGCTCGACGATGTTCTGTCCTTCCGGCCCCATCTGCGGATTGAGTTCGAACGGCTGGAAATGCAGCTCGACGGCGAGCTCGTCACCCAGATTGCGCACCGCCGCCTCAAGCGCCCGCAGCCCGATCACGCACCAGGGGCAGGATATGTCGGAAACGAAATCGATCTTCATGTGCCGGGTCATGTGTCACCTTTTCTGCCGCCGGGCGAGGCCGTCGCTAGGCGGCGTGCAGGATCATTTCGACGGGCGCGATCAGCCCTTGCTCCAATGCGGTCATGACGTTCCTCAGCCGCTCCTTGGCCTCGTGCCCCAGGATGACGTGGAGGCCCAGGGCCGGCGGACCCTCGCGCGCCGCCCGTTCGCGCATGGCCGTTGCCAATTGCAGCACGGCGGCGCGCCGATCCCGCTCGTCCTGCAGGCGGAAACCCGCCGTCGCCAGCAATGCGCGGTATTGCGCCGGCGTGGCGACGAAGGAGGTCCCCGGATTCTCCGCCCAGGGCATCGGATAGGGCAGCGCCGCCTCCGTCATCGCCATCACATCGTAGACGGCGAAACGGCCGCCACCTTTGAGCACGCGCCGCGCCTCGGCAAACAGCTTTGCCTTGTCGGCGATATTCATCCCGACATGGATGAGCATCGCCGCATCGAAGCTCGCCGCCGCGAACGGCATCGCGAGCGCGCTGCCCTGGTGAAAGCTGGCGCGCCCGCCAAGGCCGCAACGCTCGGTCAAGGTTCTTGCCAGGGCAACGAAGTCGGGCGTGAGATCGAGGCCCTGCACCGCGCAGCCGTGATGCGCCGCGCAGTAGCGCGCCGGGCCACCGATGCCGCAGCCGATATCGAGCAGCCTGTCGTCGGATCGCAAGCCGAGCCTGTCGGTCAAGCTTTCCGTCTGCGCACGCCAGCCGAGGTGAAACTCGTCCAGCGCAGAAAGATCGTCGATCGTTAACCGTTCGACATCCTTGCCCGCTGCCTGCAGGGCGGCAAGAACCCGCGCCTCCAGTTCCGGATGCGTGTAATGGCGCATGACCCGATCTTCGACATCCATGGGAAGACCTCCGGGCGCCAGCATATAGCGGCGGTGTCGCCGCGCATCCCGGAAATTTTTCGCGACCGATGGAACCGGCGGCGCAGCCAGCGCTTTCACAGCAGGACGTCCGGGTCGCCGACCGGCGCCAACCCGGAGAAAGCCACCATGCGCCGCGCCGTCACCTTGGCTTCGTTCCTGATGCTCGGCGTCGCGGCCGCGGCACAAGCCGATGACCAGCGCGACCGGTCTCCCCGTCCCCCGGATATTGCATCCACGGCAGGCATCCTGGCCAAGGCCGATTCCGGCGCGGCCGGCGGATTTTCCGCGGTGCAAGCCATCGCACTCATCCAGCAAGCCGGCTATGCCGACATCGGCGAGCTGGAACGGGTCAACGATTTCGTCTGGCGCGGCACGGCGTATAAAGATGGCCAAACCTACTCGGTCGCCGTCGACTATACCGGCACCGTCGTCGGCGCTGGCAACTGAGCCCCCGAAACGTCGCGAAATTGAACCGCCGGAAGCTCAATCCACCTCCCGAACGTTCATTATATTGAACGGGTGATTAAAATCTTGACCACACCCAAACCGCGCCTTATACCGGCGTGCAAAGCGCAACATCATCCATCTGGAGAGGGCGGCAATGCGGACGATCAATCATTTCATCGGTGGCAAGGAAGTGGCTGGAGCGTCCGGCCGGACGGCCGATGTGTTCAACCCGGCGACCGGCGAAGTGCAGGCCAAGGTTGCCCTGGCGACGGCGGGCGAAGTCGACGCCGCGGTGAAGAACGCACAAGCCGCATTCCCGGGCTGGGCCAATACGCCGCCCCTCACCCGCGCCCGCATCATGTTCAAGTTCAAGCAGCTGGCCGAAGAGAATGCCGACAAGATCGTCGCGATGATCACGGCCGAGCATGGCAAGGTTCTCTCCGACGCCAAGGGCGAGTTCACCCGCGGCCTTGAAGTGATCGAATTCGCCTGTGCCGCCCCGCAGCTCCTCAAGGGCGAGTTCTGCGAGAATGTCGGCACCAATGTCGATAGCTGGTCGGTGCGCCAGCCCTTGGGCGTCGTCGCCGGCATCACGCCGTTCAACTTCCCGGCCATGGTGCCGATGTGGATGTTCCCGATGGCCCTCGTCGCCGGCAACTGCTTCATCCTGAAGCCCTCCGAGCGCGACCCGTCGGTCTCCAACATGGTGGCCGAGCTCCTCAAGAAGGCGGGCCTGCCCGACGGCGTCTTCAACGTCGTCCATGGCGACAAGGTCGCGGTCGATGCGATCCTCACCCATCCCAACATCGAGGCGGTGAGCTTCGTGGGCTCAACGGCCATCGCCGAATATATCTATACCACCGGCACCGCGCACGGTAAGCGCGTGCAGGCCCTGGGCGGCGCCAAGAACCACATGATCGTCATGCCGGACGCCGATATGGACCAGGCGACGGACGCCCTCATGGGTGCTGGCTACGGCTCTGCCGGCGAGCGTTGCATGGCGATTTCGGTCGCCGTGGCTGTCGGCGACAAGGTCGGCGACACGCTCATCGAGAAGCTCAGCCCCCGCGTGCGCGGCATGAAAGTGGCCCCCGGCACCGATCCGGAGGCCGAAATGGGCCCGCTGGTGACCAAGCAGCATTACGAAAAGGTGAAGGGCTATGTCGATCAGGGCGTCGCGGAAGGCGCCAAGCTGGTGGTCGATGGCCGCACGCTGAAGCTGCAGGGCTATGAGAACGGCTATTTCCTCGGCGGCTGCCTGTTCGATCAGGTGAAGCCCGACATGAAGATCTACAAGGAAGAGATTTTCGGCCCGGTCCTCTCGGTCGTGCGCGTGCCCGATTACGCCAGCGCCGTGAAGCTGATCAACGACCACGAATATGGCAACGGCACGGCGATCTTCACCCGCGACGGCGATGCCGCGCGCGACTTCGCCTCGAAGATCAAGGTCGGCATGGTCGGCATCAATGTGCCGATCCCCGTGCCGATGGCTTTCAACAGCTTCGGTGGCTGGAAGCGCTCGCTGTTCGGCGATCATCACATGCACGGCATGGAAGGCATACGCTTCTTCACCAAGCTGAAGACCATCACCGGCCGCTGGCCGACCGGCATCCGCGCGGGCGCGGAATTCGTCATGCCGACGATGAAGTAAGCGGTTTCTAAGCGCATCTTTCTATCCGCGGCCGGATCGGTTAAACCCGATCCGGCCGTTTCTTTTTCCCGAACTCAGGTACAGCCTCCCGATGCCGATCTCGCCCTTCCTTGCCGATGCCTTCTCCCTCGCTGCCAGGCGGGGCTGGTCGCGCCGGCAGATGCTGGCGGCGCTGACCGGCGCGGGGGCAGCCACGGTGTTGCCGCGCGGCACCCGGGCCGCCGCCAGGGAACTGGTCTTTGCCAGCTGGGGTGGCGACGAGATCAAGAGCCTGACCCGGGCCTTCGGCAAGAGCTACGAGGCGGCGACCGGCACCTCCATCGTCTTCGACGGCACCGGCCCCACCGAAGGCGCCATTCGCACCATGGTGGATTCCGGCGACGTGACCTGGGACCTCTGCGATGCCGACGGCTTCACCGCCCTGCGCCTGGGGGCCACCGGCCATCTCAGCGCCATCGACTACAAGACGGTGGACGAAACCAGGATCATGGCGCCGTTCGCCTTCACCCACGGTGCCGGCGGCTACACCTATTCCTATGTGCTCGCCTTCGATACCGAACGCTTCGCCGGCCGCCCGCCGATGACCTGGAAGGATTTCTTCGACACCAGGCGCTTTCCCGGCGGCCGCGCCATCTATCGCTGGATGAACGGCGCCTTCGAGGCCGCCATGATGGCGGCCAGCGACAAGCCCACCAACCCCTATCCGATCGACATCAACACGGCCGTCAACCGCATCTACAAACTGAAACCCATCCTGCAGACCTGGGAAAACGGGGATCAGGTGCAGCAGATGTTCATCGACAAGACCATCTCCATGGCCTGCATCTGGCACACGCGCGCCGTGGCGCTGGCCAAGGAGACGGAAGGTCGGATCGCCTTCACCTGGGCCGGCGGCATTATCCAGCCGGGCGTCTGGGTCGTTCCGAAGGGCAACCCCGCCGGCATCGACGCCTTCAAGCTCATCGGCCACATGCAGGATGCGGGACGCCAGATCGAATTCACCAACCTGCAGCGCGTCGGGCCGGCCAATCCGGAAGCCACCGCCGCCATGCCCAAGGCCTTGCGCGATTACGACCCCACGCAGCCGGACAATCTGGCGCAACAGGTGATCGTCGACAGCAAATGGTGGGCGGAGAATTTCGACAAGGCCCGCGCCGAATTCGCGGACATGCTGCAGCGCTCCTAGCGGCGTTACAGCATCAGCCAGACGGCGATGGCGGCGACGCCGAGGAGAAAAGCCCCGATCCCCAGCGCGGCCGCGATCTGGCCTTCGCTTATTTTCGGCTTGGCCGGCGCCTCCCAGCTTTGCTGGGTCGGCATGCGCTTCTGCATGATGCCGAGCGCCTCGCGGATACTGGAGAGAGCGGTGTTCGGCGCCACCGACATGGTAGCATGCGCGATGCCGGCCTGCTGCGCGCTGATCCCGTGCTGTGCCGCGACAGCGGTCAAGCCCTGGGCTATGGCATTGCCGCTGCGCGACGGATCGTGCAGAAGATTGTAGAAGCCGGGCGACGGATTCGAGAGAATGCCGTCATGCGCATTGTCCGACAGCGTCTCGCCGACGCTGCGCTCGAAGGCGGCGATTTCCTCGTCGCCCAGGCCCGATAGCCGCTTGGTGTCGGCCAGGCCGCCGACCTCGATGGTGGTCAGGTCCAGCGAAGCCTGCGCCTGCGACGCGGCCAGTTCGACCAGGCGCAGGAACTGGCCTTCATCCGCCATGACAACCGGCAGGTCGAGATCGTCGAGCCCATCGGCGCCACTCGTATCCCTGCTGAACATCAGCCAGTTGTCGTTTGCCGTTCGGCCCGCCTGGGCTTCCATCGCATAGGAGCGCAGGCTGGCTGGCGTCTGCAGCGAAACGAGGGCCGCACGCTTGGCGCGTGGCCGGTTGAGCTGGCCGATAAAGCGGCGCAAATGCGACCGCTCGCCGGCGGCGACGAAGGAGAAGAACGAGCGGCCGATAACGCTCTGCAGACTAAGACCCAGATGCTCGGCACAGGCGCCGCGCCCTTCCAGTATGCGGCCATCTTTGTCGACCAGGAAGGATATCTCCCACGTGCCCCGCAAACTCATCGCCCCAACTTCCCCGACCGCCAGATACCCGGTGCTGCAGCGCAAGGCACGCACGGCATTGAATAACGAGGCTTAACCATGCAGGAATAGCGTTGATGTTTGGTTAACCGACATTCGAAGGGCGCGCGGCATGCAGGACGATCTCGCATTTATGACGGCGGTGGAACTGGTCGCTCTGTACCGGGCGCGCAAGGTGTCACCGGTCGAGGCGACGCAAGCTGCCCTGGCCGCTATCGACAAGCACAATGCAAACCTCAATTCTTTCTGCCACATCGATCGTGAGAATGCGCTGGCGCAGGCGCACCGGTCGGAAGCGCGCTGGCAGCGCAACGAGCCTTGCGGGCTCGTCGACGGTGTTCCGGTCTCGATCAAGGACCTGGTCCTCGCCAAGGGCATGCCGACCTTGCGCGGTTCGCGCCTGATCGAAGCCGGGCAAGCCTGGGACGAGGACGCACCGAGCAGCGCACGGCTGCGCGAGCATGGCGCCGTTATCCTCGGCAAGACGACAACCCCCGAATTCGGCTGGAAAGGCGTCACCGATTCGCCGCTCACGGGCATCACGCGCAATCCCTGGAACCCGGAAATGACCCCAGGCGGGTCGAGTGGCGGTGCCGCGGCCGCCGCCGCCGCCGGCATGGGGGCGCTGCATATCGGCACCGATGGCGGTGGGTCGATCCGCATCCCGGCGAGCTTTACGGGGATCGTCGGCTTCAAGGCGACCTTCGGCCGCGTGCCCGCCTTCCCGCTCTCGCCCTTCGGCAGCCTCGCCAATGTCGGGCCGATGGCGCGCTCGGTCGCCGATGCGGCGCTGATGTTCTCGGTCATCTCGCGGCCGGACCCGCGCGACTGCTACGCCCTGCCGCCGGAACCGGCCGACTTTCATGAAACGCTCAACGGCAATATCGCCGGCTGGCGGATCGCCTACACCCCGACGCTGTCGGGCGCCGATGTCGATCCGGAGGTCGCCGCCAGCGTCGCCCAGGCGGCAAAAGCGTTCGAGGGGCTGGGCGCCAAGGTCGAACTGGTCGACCATGTCCTTGATCCCAGCCTTGCCACCTTCCAGACTCACTGGTTCGGCGGCGCTGCTTTCCTGGTCGATCAGTTCCCCGCCGAGAAGCGGAAACTGCTCGATCCCGGCCTTGCCGAAGTGGTCGAGATGGGCCGGCGCATTTCGCTCATGGACCATCTTGCCGCTGTGAAGGCGCGCGAGGCCATGGGCACCCGGATGAACCGGTTCCACCAGCGCTTCGACCTGCTCCTGACGCCCACCATGCCGATCCCGGCATTCAAAGCCGGCCACGATTTCCCGCCGGAGCGGGCACACCGCCAATGGTCCGATTGGACGCCCTTCACCTATCCCTTCAATCTGACCCGCCAGCCGGCCATTTCCATCCCCTGCGGCAGGACATCGTCCGGCCTGCCCGTCGGCCTGCAGATCGTGGGACCCCTCTATGGCGACCGCGCCGTGCTCAACGCTGCCCGGGCATTCGAGCAAGGACACGCTTTTCAACGCCCAACCCTTTGAGATAGGCTCGATTTGTCTGCGGGTGACAATCAGCCGCATGGCGGCGGGGCGTGCTGCCAGTATGTTTCGCGGCTTGGTTTACCGATTTAGTAGGTTAAAGGATTTCCGGCCCATGACCTCCCTCGAAGCCTCTCCCAACTGGACCACGGCATTCTTCCGCGGCTGCCGGCGCAAATGCCCGCGCTGCGGGGAAAGCTCGATGTTCCGAGGCTATCTCTCGATCGCCGAGAAATGCGCCAGTTGCGCCTTGCCTTTCGAACCGCTGCGCGCCGACGACGCCCCGGCCTATTTCACCATTGCCATCGTCGGTCATATCGTGGTGAGTGGTCTGTTGATGCTGGAAAGCTACGCCCACCCGCCGACCTGGGTTCAGCTGGCGATCTGGCTGCCGGGCACCGCTATCATGTCGCTGGCCATGCTGCCCTTTCTCAAGGGTGCCGTGATGGCGGTGATCTACAGCTCGAACGCAGAGACCTAATAGCTATCGCCCAGTTCGAACCTGCCGGGTAGGGCGCGGTCCCTACAGCGCCTCACGGTGCCAGCCCTGCACCCAGCCTTCGATTTCCTCGCCCGGCATGGGGCGCGCGACGTGATAGCCTTGCATCTCGTCGCAGCCGAGATCGCTCAGCAGTTGCCAGTCTTCCTGCCCTTCGACACCTTCGGCAACCGTCTTCAGGCCAAGTTGCCTGGCAAGCTTCAGCGAATATTCGAGAACGCCGAAGAATTGCGGCTGGTCGAACACGCCGGTGACCAGCGCCTGATCGATCTTCACTTCGGTGAAGGGTGTGCGGGCCAATTGGTCCGGCGTTCCCATGCCGGTGCCGAAATCGTCGATCGACAGCCCGAATCCCTTGATGCGCAGCCGGGCCAGCGCTGCCAGCGAGGACGCGTTGTCCGTGATGGCGGAAGTCTCCGTCACTTCAAGGACGATGCGTTCATGCTTCACGTCGTGAAGCTGCGCCAGTTCCGCGATCCGCTCCGGCAGGCCGGGCTGATTGAGCGCATTCTCGGTCAGGTTGACCGACACGGCGATATCGATCCCGCAATCGCGCCAGATACGGGCCCAGGCGATGGACTTTTCCAGCACCACGTCCGTGATGCCGTCAATGAGGCCGGTGCGATCCGCCAAGGGGATGAAAGCGCCCGGCGGCACCAGGCCGCGATCCGGATGGCGCCAGCGGATGAGCGCCTCGGCGGCCGTCACGACGCCGTCTTCGCGGCGCACGCGCGGCTGGAAATGCGGCACGAATTGCTTGTCGCTGATGGCGTGGCGCAGATCCTCGACGGTGACATGGACCGAGCGGGGCCGCAGCAAAGGCGCCGCAGCGCGCCGCGCCACCAACCGCACGATGAGCGGACGCAGGCTTTCCGGGCTGATCGGTCGCTTCACATGGCCGGCGAATTCGATGCCGAAACCGCGCGCCATGGTCTCGACCGAACGAACGATGGCGTCGTCGAGCGCCGAGGCGATGACCAGATGCCCGACCAGTCGCCGCTCGGCGGCGCGGCGGACGAACTCCACGCCGTCCATCGCTCCGATACCCGCCGCCTTCACGTCGGTGATGACCAGATCGACGGGCCGATCCTGCGCTTCCAGTAGCGCCAGGGCGTGGAGCGCGCTTTCCGCTTCCAGCACCTCGCCGGCGCCGCTGTCGCGTACCATCTTCACCGCCATGCGGCGGGTGATATTCTGCTCGTCGATGACAAGGACGCGCAACCCGGTGCTGACTTCCGGCATGTCGGCCTCACTGCGCTGGGCGATGGGCTTGCGCCACCGTCAGGCCTTCGGCTCGAAGATGACATACCATTTCTTCACCGCCTCGATCGTTTCCCAGCTGCCGGTGAAGCCCTTTGGGATAATGAAGGCGTCGCCCTTTTGGAAGGTCTCGGCAACGCCTTCGGCATCGGTCAGCGTCGCCTTGCCGGCCAGAATGGCGCAGAATTCCTCTTCGCCGTAATTGACCTGCCACTTCCCGGGCGAGGATTCCCAGATGCCCGCAAAGAACTGGCCGGTCTTGTCGGTATAGTAATTCTGCAGCTTCGTGCTGGGATTGCCGCTGATGACATTTCCTGGCGCGCCGGCCTCGATGGCAGGCGGATTGCTGCCGAACCGGATCAATTTGACGCTCATGCGATTCCCCCGAATTGCGCTATCGATTTCTAACATCATCGCTCTCCAAGCGCCACCTTCGCGACCGCACATGGGTGTGACGCCCCCCGGGATGACACCCGCGATGTGACACCTGCCGCCTCCGGCACCGGACTCCGCTCGCCCGACAGCCCTGGCGCGAAAGCATGGCAGCCCAGCGCCGCCATGTTTTGACGGCGGCCATCTCCACCCTCTAAAGTCCCGCCCCCGATGCATGGAGCGCGCATGAGTTCGACGTCCGACGCCGCACCGCAAAGCACCTGGCGGGGCCTCTTCAGCCACGGCCTTGGCCTTTACGTGATCATGCTCAATCTCGGCATCGGCCTGCATGCGGTCGATGTCTTCGTCGTTTCGACCGTCATGCCCGATGTCGTGCGCGATTTGGGCGGTGCGCATTTCTACGCCTGGTCGACCATGCTCTATATGGTGGCCTCGATCATCGGCGCTGCCGCCACGGCACCCTTGCGGCTGCGCTTCGGCGGGCGTCGCGCCTATTGTGCCGGCGCCATCCTCTTTCTTATCGGCTCGATCGGCTGCGCTGCCGCGCCGGGCATGGAACTCTTCATCCTCGCCCGTTTCGTCCAGGGCTTCGGCGGCGGTATCGTTCTCTCGCGCTCCATGGCGATGGTGGGCGAGCTGTTCCCCGAACCGCTCAAGAAACCGCTCCTCGCCCTCATCTCCTCCACCTGGGGGGTCGCGGCGCTGATCGGCCCGGCGCTGGGCGGCAGTTTCGCGGCCGTCGATTTCTGGCGCGGCGCCTTCTGGTTCAACCTGCCCTTCGTGCTGCTCTTCCTCGGCGTCGCCTGGGCCAGGCTGCCGGCCGACAAGCCGCAGAAGGGCGAGGTGCCGCAATTCCCCTTCGGCCGCCTCGGCCTGCTCACGGCCGGCGTCATGAGCGTCGGCATCGCCAGCGAGGGGGCGACACTCAGCTCGCGGATGGGCCTCATCCTCCTTGCCCTGGCTCTCGTCTTCCTCACCTTCCTCCTCGACCGGCGCGGGCTCAACCGCATCTTTCCCAGCCACCCCCTCTCCTGGTTCACCACCACCGGCACCGGCTATTGGGTGATGTTCCTGGCCTCGGCGACGCATACGGTTATCGGCGTCTTTCTGCCTTTGGCGCTGCAGGAACTACATGGGGAATCGCCGATCGCCGCCGGCTATATGATGGCGGTGCTGGCCATCGGCTGGACCGCCGCCTCGGTCTTCACGGCGCAGTGGCGGGGCAGTGCCGTCACTGCGGCCATGATCTGCGGCTTGAGCTTCTGCGCCATCGGCCTTGCCGCGCTGGCCGCCGGTGTCACAGTGCTGCCGCCATTTGCCATCGCGGCGTTGAACGGCCTGGTCGGCATCGGCCTCGGCAGTTCCAATCTGCACGTCGTCGCCGCCGCCATGCGCCACGCGGCGGAGGGCGAGGAATCGATCACCGCTTCCTCGATCCCCACCATGCGCTCGCTGGGCATTGCCTTCGGCGCCGCCGCCGCCGGCGCCATCGCCAACGCATCCGGCCTCACCGACGCGCTGCTGCCAAATGACGTGGCGCGCGCCGTCACCTGGGTGCTGTCGGTGGGAACCCTGGCGCCGGTGTGCGGCCTCATCTTCGTCCTGCGCTTCGTAGCCCTGGTCAGGCGCAAGCAGGCCTAACCCAATCTGGGCCTGCAGCGCGCCCAGGCGGCGCGGCGCGACAGGCTGATCCACCAGCGCGACAGGCGCGTCGAAACATTGACGGAAGCCTTCCCTTCCGGCGTCGCCATCAGGTAGCCCACGATCGGCAGCAGCATGATGTCGGCCAGGCTGAGATCGCGCCCGATGAGGAATTCCGAATGCGCACCGTCATGCGACAGCAACGAGAGCTGCTCGATGGCGTAAAGCGAATCCTGCATCGCCGGCACGATGCGCGTCACCATGTGAAGATCCGGCACACCGCCCAGGAACGGCACGAACAGTCGCTGGGCGATCACCACGCCGACCGCCGAGGGCCCCAGATGGGCGCGGATCACCGCCATGGTCTGGGTCATCAGCGCGCGGTCGCGGGGGCTTTCCGGCTGCAGGATCGGCCCCGGGAAAGCCTCGTCGACATAGCGCAGGATCGCCTCGAGATCGAACAGCATCAGCCCGGCATGCGACAGGGTGGGCTGCCGGTCGCACAGATAGGTCAGCAACTCGGCCAGGCGAAAGCCGCCGGCCTTGAGCAGGTCAGGCTCCTGGACTCCGTAAATCAGACCTTTTTCTTCGCATGCCAGCCGCGCGGCCACCACATGGGTGCCGTTGAGGGGCCCGGAAAGGAGGATTTCGGTCATGAAAGGAACGTTACCGGGCCCGTGTCACAGCCGCAATCCTGCTTGGTTAACTCTGTGCGAAGACTACGGAAAGCCGTCATTTGTCAGTCCATTAGCGCGCGCTTTAATTCTCTAGCAAATTAATAGTGTTGCATGGCAGCAACACAGAATTTGCCAATTTTTTCAGCATGATGACGTTTAATTAACCACTGCCTAAAGACTTGACATTGCACTGCAGTATCGCCATCTTTGGATCTGCGACGACGCATTTCTCCCCTGACAGGCGTTGTCGCAAGGCGCCCCTCATGGGCGTTTCCTCCCAGAACTTGGGCCGTGCCGTCAGGCACGGCCTTTTTTTCTGCCGGCAAAGAAACCTGCCGCCTAACGCCCTGAAATCGTTAATTTGTCGGAGCAGTAGAAGCGCCGTCACCAAGGCCGCGCTGCATCAGAACCGTATCCACCCAACGGCCGAATTTGAGGCCGATGCCGTGGAACGTGCCGGTCATTTCGAATCCCAGCGCCTTGTGGACGCCGATCGAAGCCTGGTTGGCCGAATCGCCGATCACCGCGATCATCTGCCGCTTCCCGCTGGCGGTGGCATCCGCAATCAGGCGCGCCAGCAGCGCCCGCCCCAGCCCCTTGCCCACGAAGCGGGGGTCCAGATAGATCGAATCCTCGACCGTGAAACGATAGGCGCTCCGGGGGCGATAGGGGCCTGCATAGGCATAGCCGGCGATCTCGCCCATGGCGTCGGCCGCCACGACATAAGGCAGCCCGGCCCCGGCGATCGCCTGCCAGCGCCGGCCCATCTCGGCAAGGTCGGGTGGAATTTCCTCGAAACTGGCAAGGCCGGTAAAGACGTGGTGCGCATAGATGCGCTGGATGGCGGCCAGATCTTCCGCCACCGCCGGGCGGATCGGAAATGCGTTCATTCCTTCAACAGCTCCGCCGCCTTTTCGCTCAGCATGGTGATGAGTCCGGTCATGGTGGCCTGCACGGCGGCAAAGCCGGCGCTGCGCTCCAGCGACCGTTCATGCACATAGAGGGCCCGGTTGATCTCCAGCTGCAGGACATGGATTCCGGTGGCCGGCCGGCCGTAATGCTGAGTCACGAATCCGCCCGAATAAGGGCTGTTCCGGCGCATGTTGGCCCCGCCGGCACGCAGATAGGCATCGATCGCGGCGGTGACCGCCGACGCGCAGGAGGCGCCGAAGCAATCGCCCAGCACGAAATCGACCCGCCCGTTGCCGGCATGGCGCGAATCGTGCGGTCCGCCGACCGAGGGCATGGAATGGCAGTCGAGCACGAGGCAGACGCCAAACAGCGCCATCGCCTCGCTGCACAAGGCATTGAGCGCCGCGTGATAGGGCCGGTAATAGCGCGCCAGCCGCGCCTCTGCCTCGGCGAAGGAGAGCTTGCGGCGATAGATCTCGCGGTCGTTGGCGCCCAGGCGCGGCACCACGCCCAGGCCCGCCGCCACGCGCGGGGAGGCGGTATTGGCTCCTTCCGGCAGGCGGTCGCTGAACATCGCCGGGTCGAGCTCCAGCGGCTCGCGGTTGACGTCGCAGAAGCTCCTGGGAAAGAGGGCAGCCAGCAGCGGCACGCCAAGATCCGGGGCGGCCGCCACCAGCTCGTCGACATAACAATCTTCGGAAAGGCGCAGTTCCTGCCGGCTGAGGCCGGCGCTGGCCAGGAACTCCGGCGGGTAGGATTGACCCGAATGCGGCGAGGCGACAATCACCGGGGCCCGCCACGCCAGGGGGCGGACCAGGTTGAGGATGGCTTCGCCAGAAGCGACGGAATCGAGCTGTGTCGCAGTGCTGGCCGGCTCGCGATGAAAGTCACCGTTTGGCATCCAGCCCAGATTTAGTGATTTTTGGCGGCCCTGTCACGAGCGCCGACGCCGGCCGAGGCCGATTTTTGCGCTGGGCCTGCCAGCCTATCTCCTTCGAAACCATGCGGAAATCGTGGGCGATCGGGGGAAGGCTTGCATTCCAGGTACGAGGATGCTATTTCGCCACCCGCCGACCGAACTGGCCATCCCACACCAAGCCAGTTCGAGCGTGTGCCACCCCCGGAATCCAGGGGGCCGGCCGCAGGTCAGGCGGGCGCGTAGCTCAGCGGGAGAGCACTACCTTGACATGGTAGGGGTCACAGGTTCAATCCCTGTCGCGCCCACCATCCCCCCTTCGTCACGGCACTGCAGCAGAGTTTTGCTGCGACTTGCATAGACTTTCGTCTTAAGCACGCGCGACTCATTACCGCTCGACCCTGTCCGGCCGGCGCTCTAGTCTTTTTACACCGTTCAAGAAGACCGGCACCCAAGGACCGGCCGATCATGCGTTGAGGAGCTAGACAGCAACGAAAATCCATAACCTGGGAGGGAGATCATGAAGAAGCGGGATAAGACCACCCTGACCGATCAATCGCGCCGCAAGTTCCTCGGCGCCGCCGCAGGTGCCGGCGTCGGTGCCGCCGCTCTCGCCGCCCCCAATGTGGCGCGCGCCCAAGATCCCATCACCATGAAGTGGCAGAGCACCTGGCCCGCCAAGGATATCTTCCACGAATACGCGCTCGATTTCGCGGCCAAGGTCAATTCCATGTCGGGCGGCCGGCTGAAGATCGATGTCCTGCCGTCGGGCGCCGTGGTGAAGGCCTTCGACCTGCTGGATGCGGTGAGCAGCGGAACGCTCGATGGCGGCCATGGCGTCATCGCCTATTGGTACGGCAAGAACTCGGCGCTCGCTTTGTGGGGTTCGGGCCCGGCCTTCGGCATGGATCCCAACATGCTGCTTGCCTGGCACTATTACGGCGGCGGCCGGGATCTGCAGCAGGAGATTTATTCCAGCCTCAACATGAACGTGGTCTCGTATCTTTACGGTCCGATGCCCACGCAGCCCCTGGGCTGGTTCAAGAAGCCGGTCGCCAAGGCCGACGACCTCAAGGGCCTGAAATTCCGCACCGTCGGCCTGTCGATCGACATCTTCACGGCGCTCGGCGCCGCTGTGAATGCGCTACCGGGCGGCGAGATCGTGCCGGCGATGGATCGCGGCCTGCTCGATGCCGCGGAATTCAACAACGCCACCTCCGACAAAATCCTGGGCTTCCCCGATGTCTCGAAAATCTGCATGCTGCAGAGCTTTCACCAATGCTCGGAGCAGTTCGAGATTCTGTTCAACAAGGCGAAATACGACGCCCTGCCCGAGGATCTGCGTTCCGTCATCGATCACGCGGCGCAGGCTTCCTCGGCGGACATGTCCTGGAAGGCGATCGACCGCTATTCGAAGGATTACGAGGCGCTGAAGGCCGACGGCGTCAAATTCTACAAGACGCCGGACGCCATCCTCACCGCGCAGCTCGATGCCTGGAGCAAGATCATCGAGGCGAAATCGGCGGAAAACCCGATGTTCAAGAAGGTGCTGGACTCGCAACGTGCCTATGCCGAGCGGACGGTCCGCTGGCAGAACGACACGCTGGTGAATTTCCGCATGGCCTACAACCACTTCTTCGGCAAGGCCTGATTCTGCGGCATGGCCTGATTCTGGGACATGTCCTGAGAACCGATCGGAAATGACTGGGATCGGCGCCCGAAGACAGCAGCCGGACGCCGATCCCTTCGCTTTGTCTGAATGGAATGTTGCGCATGGGGAAAGCCCTTAACTTCATCGACGGGCTGAGCACCTGGTCCGGGCGCGCCTGCGCCTGGGCCATTGTGGCGCTCACGCTGATGATCAGCTACGAAGTCTTCTCGCGCTACGCCTTAGGCGCGCCGCACGCCTGGGTGTTCGACGTTTCGGCCATGTTCTACGGGCTTCTCTTCATGATGGCCGGTGCCTATACGCTGGCCCATGGCGGGCATGTGCGCGGCGACGTGCTCTACGGTTTCTTCCCCGCGCGCCTGCAGGCGGCGATCGACCTTGTCCTCTATATCCTGTTCTTCGTGCCGGGCATCGTCGCCATGGTCTGGGCCGGTTGGGTCTATGCCGGCGAATCCTGGATCATCGACGAACATTCCTCGATCTCGGCCGACGGTCCGCCGATCTACCCATTCAAGGCGGTTATCCCGATCGCGGGCGCTCTTTTGCTGCTGCAAGGCATCGTCGAAATCGCGCGCTGCATCCGTTGCCTCCAGGACGGCAAATGGCCGCGGCGCGCCAGCGATGTGGAGGAAGTCGATGTCGAGAAGCTGAAGGAGATGGTGCATGTCAGCGACGCGGACATCGCCGCCCTCGACAAATATGTGATCGCCGATCACGACAAGAAAGATGGACCCGGTTCATGAGAAAGGAATTGTGGTTCGGCCTCGTCCTGATGGCCATCATCCTGGTCGGCACCGCACTGATCCTGCCGGCACCCGGCGACATGACGCGCGGCCATCTCGGCCTCCTCATGCTGGCGCTGGTCGTCGTCACCATCATGCTGGGCTTCCCGACCGCCTTCACCCTGATGGGCATGGGCATGATCTTCACCTGGATCGCCTTCGATTTCGATTTGCGCCACACGCTGGACCTGATGGTACAGCGCACCTACGGCGTTATGACGAACGACGTCCTCATCTCCGTTCCCCTCTTCGTCTTCATGGGTTATCTGGTCGAACGCGCCAACCTCATCCAGCGCCTGTTCACCAGCCTGCACCTCGCCACCGCCTGGCTGCCGGGCTCGCTCGCCGTGGCGACCCTGGTCACCTGCGCCATCTTTGCGACTGCGACCGGGATCGTCGGCGCCGTCGTGACACTCATGGGGCTGCTCGCCCTCCCCGCCATGTTGAAATCGGGCTATGACATCCGCCTTTCCGCCGGCGTGATCACGGCCGGCGGCTGTCTCGGCATTCTCATTCCGCCCTCGGTGCTGCTCATCGTCTATGGCGCCACGGCCGGCGTCTCCGTCGTGCAGCTTTATGCCGGCGCCTTCTTTCCGGGCCTGATGCTGACCGCGCTCTATATCGGCGGCGTCATTCTCCTGAGCTGGCTGAAGCCCGACCTTGCTCCGCCGCTGCCCAAGTCCGAGCGCCGGGTGACGCTGTCTCCGCTATTGGCCGCTGTCGCCGCCGAGCAACGGCGGCCCTGGGCGCCGATCGCCATTCTGCGCGCCGCTTTCCTCGGCGGGAAAGGTGCTGCATCCGGGCGCGGCATCTGGCGCGAAGTGTTGCTGCTGGCGATGCCGCTACTCACCTTCATCCTGCTCATGGGCCTGATCTATCGCGGCGTCACGGCGCCGGCCGATCTGGCCGAAAGCGGGCTGGTCGAAATCGGTGCCGAGGAAGGCGGCGATTACAGCGGCGATCTGGCCGAACCGCCGATGGAAGGCGATTTGGCCGAGCCACCGGGCGAGGAAGGCGGCCTTGCCGAGCCGCCAGGTGCCGAAACCGAACCCCTCGCCACGCCCGAAGAACCCGCTGCAAGCCAAGCCGCACCGGTGCGGGATTCAGGGAACGCCGCGGCCCGACGCGCTCCGGCACCCAATGCTTACTGGTGGGTGTTCGGCTTCGGCTGCCTGTGCCTTCTCGTCTTTTATGCCTTGCTCAATTTTCAGCGCTACCAGATCTACCGCCTGCTGCTGGAATCATTCGTTCCCTTAAGCCTGCTGATCCTGGCAGTGCTGGGCACGATCGTCTTCGGCCTCGCGACGCCGACCGAGGCCGCCGCCATCGGCGCCCTGGGTGGCGTGCTGCTGGCTTTCCTCTACCGCCAGCTCTCGCGGCGGGTGATGACGGAATCGGTCTTTCTCACGGCCAAGACCTCCGCCATGGTCTGCTGGTTGTTCGTCGGTTCCTCGATCTTCTCGGCCGCGTTTGCACTTCTGGGCGGCCAGGAACTGATCGAGACATGGGTGCTGGGCATGGATCTGACGCCCATCCAATTCATGCTGCTCTCCCAGGTCATCATCTTCATCCTGGGCTGGCCGCTGGAATGGACCGAGATCATCGTCATCTTCATGCCGATCTTCATTCCACTGCTGGGTCATTTCGACATCGACCCGCTCTTCTTCGGCCTGCTGGTGGCGCTCAATCTGCAAACCGCCTTCCTCTCGCCACCCGTGGCGATGGCCGCTTTCTACCTGAAAGGCGTCGCCCCACCCCACGTGACCCTCAATCAGATCTTCGCCGGCATGATCCCCTTCATGCTGATCCAGGTCCTGGCCATGCTCCTGCTCTATCTGTTCCCAGACATCGGGCTGTGGTTGCCGCATGTGCTTTATGATTGAGGGTCAGGCCCTGCGCGATGCTGGCTTCCGCGGCGACGGGCGTGGCGGGTTGGCCTTCTGATAGGCACGCAGCAGAGACTGCGCGGCGGCACCTGCCGACCGGGCATAACTCGTATCGCGGTGGATGAGAATCTGCGTTACCGCACCGTCGAACAGGATCATGATCTGTCGCGCGAGCATTGCAGCATCCTCAACGCCCTCGGCGCGCAGCAATTCCAGAAGCCAGTCCTCGAAACGCTTCTTATGCTTTGCCGCCGCGACGCGCGCCGGATGACCAACCAAAGCCGCGAATTCACTGGCGGCTCGCACGAAGCTGCACCCCTTCCATTCCTTGTTCCGGGCATTTGCTTCCATCTGCGCAAAGATCCGCGCGATCTGCTCTGCCGCCGGCGCCGCCGGCCCGTTTGAAACATCCTGCGCAACGACACCCTGATAGCGGCCCAGCGTCGGCAGGTCGCGTGCATCGAGATAGGCGGCGATGAGATCGTCCTTGCTCTTGAAGTGATAGTAGAGCGTGCGCTTGGTGACACCGGCGGCCTGCGCCACGGCATCCACCCCCACGGCCTGGATACCCTGGCCGTAGAACAGCTTGTCTGCCGCCTCAACCAGGCGGCGTCGGGTCTCGTTGGAATTGCGCGCCATCTCCAAAGTATACTGACAAGTGAGTATATCTGGCTAGATCCATCCGGCAGGCTGGGTGACGTTGTGACACCGACCGGAGCCATCAGCCAATGACCCAGGACAGCATCAAGCGACCCGGAACCGCCGCGCTTACGAAAGTTCAGACAGGCATCGTCATCATCATACTGACGGTGTTCGCCATGTCCTTCGCCGATGCGGTGGTCAAATTTGCCAGCGCGGCCTTTCCGCTTTGGCAGATCTATGTCCTGCGCTCCCTCATGGTATTGCCGGTTCTGGTTGCCATCGCCTCGTGGCAAGGCCGGGCCGGCTCCATGGCGTTCCATTCGGCAAGATGGGCGTTCCTGCGCGGAATGCTGCTCGCTTTGATGTATATCGCCATCTACGCGGCAGCCCCCGTGCTCAGCCTGCCCGTCATCGCGGCAGCGCTCTACACGGCGCCACTGTTCATCGCGTTGTTTTCCGCTTTGTTCGTGCGCGAAAAGGTGACGCGGCGGCAATGGGCTGGGATCTGCCTTGGCTTCATCGGTGTTCTTGTCATTCTCCGCCCGGCAGCCGAAGGTTTCTCGCCTCTCGCCCCCATTCCCATCGTCGCGGCCATGCTCTATGCTCTGGCGGCCATCATGACGCGGACCAGATGCAGCACGGAAACGCCGATGGCGCTCGCTCTCGCGGTGAACCTATCGCTTCTGGCCGTCGGCCTGGCGGCTTCTGCCGTCATCTACCTTTGGCAGCCAAGCCCCGATCAGGCTGCCGTCTATCCGTTCCTGCTCGGTCATTGGGTGGCGATGGCTGCGCGCGAATGGGGCATCGTCGCTTTGCTGGCTGTCCTCATGGTCGCAATCAGCCTGGGACTCGCGAAGGCCTACCAGTCGGCCCCATCCTCGGTCATCGCCACCTTTGACTACAGCTATTTGGTGTTCGCCGCGTTCTGGAGCTTCGTCATGTTTTCGCAGACGCCGGACGGCGCCACCATCATCGGCATGGTGATGATCGCCGCCGCCGGCTTGCTCGTGATCGACCGCTCATGACTTGCCAAAAGAATGAATCAGCGAAAGAGCGCTCGCGGCGCTCCGCCTACTTCTTCCCTTCCCAATTCGCATACCAGCTCTTGAACAGCTTCAACTGGCTTTCGGCGAAATGCTTCTGGCTGGCCGAAAGCTCGTCGCTGGCATTGAAGTGCAGCGTGAATTCCGGGCTGCCTTCCAGCACCATCATGTATTTGTAGAAGAGAACGAGGTCCGGCCCTTCGTCGAAGGTCGAGAGCACCATGAGGGCGCTTTCCAGTTCCTGGGCCTGCTTGCGGGCGACGGCATCGCCGGTCGCGGCCTTCTCGCAGAGCTCAATCAGATGCAGCACATGTCTGGGCAGCACATTGCCGATGCCGGTAATGGCGCCGGCCGCACCGCAATTGACGAAGCCATGGAAAACCTGCGTATCGACCCCGACCATCAGCGTCAGTGACCTGTCGCGGCCGGTGATGTGCTGGGCGGCGTAGCTCAGCGAATCGGCGCCGCCGAATTCCTTGAAGCCGACCAGGTGCGGATACTTGGCCTGCAGATCGAAGAAGAGGTCCGCCCTGGTCTCGAAGCCGTAATAGGGGCTGTTGTAAATGACCGACGGCAGATCGACTGCCGCTTCCAGGATGCCGGCGAAATGCGCGCGCTGGGCGGCCACCACCGGCCCGCGCGACAGCACGCGCGGAATGATCATCAGTCCCTTGGCGCCCACGTGTCTGGCATGGGCCGCGAGGGAAGCGGCGCGGACCGGGTTCTGCGCGCCGGTGCCGACGATGACCGGAATGCCGGCCTTCACCAGCTTTTCCACCCCTTCCATGCGTTGCTCGTCGGTAAGCAGCGGCCAATCGCCCATCGAGCCGCAATAGACCACGGCCGACATGCCGGTCTGGATCAATTCCTGCGCCTTCTTCACCAAGGCCGCGAAATCCGGCGTGCGGTCGGGCTTGCAGGGGGTCATCAACGCCGGGATGCAGCCCCGGAACACATTGCCGCTCAAGATAAATCTCCTTCGATCCTTGCCTGGCGCTTATATGCGCGCCGGCGCACAGATAAGGCTATCGGAGCGGCAAAGGCAATGCAGTCGATACGGAATTGGGCGGGGGCTATTTGCCGGCCACTTTCCGGGCCAGCGACGCCGGCAGGGTGTCGAGAATTTCCGCCGAGAGGTCCGGCCTGGCTTCCGCCGTGGCGCGCGCCAGGATCATGCCGCCCACCAAGGCAGCGACGATGCCGATCGCCTGGGAGCGGATCTGTACCGGGTTCTTGCCCTCGCCGGTCCGGCTCAGCAGCTTTTCGATACCGGCAAGGTAGGCCGCGACGCCCTCGGCGAATTTCTCCTGCACCTCGATTTCCTGATGCGAGATTTCGCTGCCCAGCGACACCATCGGGCAGCCGCCGTCGCGGCGGTCGCGATGCGTCGTCGTGAAATAGTTCGTCACATAAGCAGCAAGGTCATGATCCTGCGCGACGCGTGCCAGCCCTTCGTCGAAGGCGGCCCGGCAGGCTTCCGCCGCCAGCGCATCCTTCGATTTGAAATGGCCGTAGAATCCGCCATGGGTCAGGCCCGCCGCCTGCATGATCTCGGCGACACCCACGCCGTCCAGCCCGCGCGCGCGGAACAGGTCGGCGGCGGCCTTCACGATGGCCGCGCGATGCGCAGCGGCTTTCTCCCGCGTCACTCTCATTCGACTTTCCTCGGGCGGAGCAGCAATCGGCACTTGAGCCTAATCATGATTGTCGTCATAATTAACCGCAAGGCAAATATGGCACAGGTCCAATCCGCGTACTTGTCGCGTTCCGCCATACCCTTTCTCTTTGGCGCATCGGTTTCACCTGCAGGATGCATGCATGATTTCGAACGCTCTCGCCGCCGCTCTGGCGCGCCGGCAGATTCATTACGGTTGGGTTGTCGCTGGGACCACATTCTTCACCATGTTCGTCACGGCCGGCGCCATCGGCGGCCCGGCCATCCTGCTCGTCTCCCTGCAGCGCGAATTCGACTGGACCAATTCGGAAATTTCCAGCGCCTTCGCCGTGCGCCTGGTGCTTTACGGATTGATGGGACCATTCGCCGCAGCCCTCATGAACAAGTTCGGCGTGCGGCGGATGATTCTCACCTCGCTGGCGTTCATCGCCATCGGCCTGCTGCTCTCGCTCGGCATGACCGAAGTCTGGCACCTGGTCCTGCTGTGGGGTCTCGTCCTGGGCCTTGGCACCGGCATGACGGCAATGGTGCTGGGCGCCACGGTGGCGGCGCGCTGGTTCACGCACAGGCGCGGCCTGGTGGTGGGCTTTCTCACCGCCAGTGCCGCGACCGGGCAGCTGGTCTTCATCCCACTCCTCCTGCATATCGCCGAGGCGGCGGGCTGGCGCTGGTCGGTGGGGCTTCTGGTGCTGCTGCTGGGTGTCACCGCGCTGGTCGTGCTGGCCTTGATGCGCGACCGGCCGGGCGATCTGGGCCTTGCCGCCTATGGCGAAACCACAGTGGCGACGGCCGGCCCGCCGCCGGGTGTCGCCGCGACGTCGATCGCCACCGCGGCGCTCCACGCATTGCGCGATGCGGCGCGCAGCTGGGTGTTCTGGGTGCTGGCCTTCACCTTCTTCATCTGCGGCACCAGCACCAACGGCCTCATTCAGCCACATCTCATCCCCTTCTGCCTCGATTTCGGCATTCCCGAGCAGACCAGCGGCTATCTCCTCGCCATGATGGGCGTCTTCGACTTCATCGGCACGGTGGCGTCCGGCTGGCTCTCGGACCGCTATGACAATCGCTGGCTGCTCTTCTGGTATTACGGCCTCCGGGGCCTGTCGCTGCTCTATCTGCCGGTGTCGGATTTCAGCTTCTTCGGCCTCTCCATCTTCGCGATGTTCTACGGCCTCGACTGGATCGCCACGGTGCCACCGACGGTGAAGCTGTGCGCGGAACGCTTTGGCCGCGAACGCGCCAATCTCATCTTCGGCTGGGTCTTCGCCGCGCATCAGCTGGGCGCCGCCGCGGCCGCCTACGGTGCCGGCTGGACGCGAACGGAGCTTGAAACCTACCTGCCGGCCTTCTTCGCCGCGGGCGCCCTGTGCCTGGTGGCCTCGGCCCTGGTGATGACGGTGCGCAAGCCAGCACCGCGGGCCGCGTAAGCTACTCGGCCTGCGGGCCGAACAGACTCTCGTAATGCTTCTTCTGGCGCGTGGCGCCGATAACGGCGTTGCGCATGAGCACGGCGACGGTCACCGGGCCGACGCCGCCGGGAACCGGGGTGATCCAGCCGGCGATCTTGGCGACGGAGTCGAAATCGATATCGCCCACCACCTTGGTCGAACCGTCGGGCAAGGTGATCTGGTTGATGCCGATATCGATGACGGCGGCACCCGGTTTCACCATCTCGGCACTGATCAGTCCCGGCTTGCCGACGGCGACGAACAGCGCATCGGCGCGGCGGCTGTGGACCGAGAGGTTGCGCGTCATGTGATGGCAGACGGTGACGGTGGCGCCCTCCGCCATCAGCAGGAAGGCGATGGGCTTGCCGACGATTTCGGAATGGCCGACGACGACGACCTCCAGCCCGGCGAGGCCGAGGCCCGTCTGGCGCAGCAATTCGACCGAGGCCATGGCCGTGCAGGGGCCAAGCTCCAATTCATTGTAGACGATATTGCCGATCGAGGCCGGATGCATGCCTTCGACATCCTTCAAGGGATGGATGGCGCCCTGCAATTGCTTGATGGAGAGATGCGATGGGACGGGGCGCTGCAGGATGATGCCGGTGACGCGCGGGTCGGCATTCATGCCATGGATCGCCGCCAGCAATTGCTCCTGCTGGATATTCGCCGGAAAGTGCATCTCGTCGAACTGGATGTCGGCCTTCTCGGCGGTGCGCTTCTGGTTGCGCACATAAAGATGCACCGCACTGACATCGCCCACTGAAATCGAGCAGAGCCTGGGTGCCCAGCCGGCGGCCTTCAGATCGGCAACCTGGGTTCGGCTCTGCGCCAGCATGGTCTCGGCGACCGCGCGCCCGTTCAGCAATGCATTCGACATCGGACTTCAACTCCACTTCACACCTGACCGCGAGGCGAGCTTTTAGCCCTCGATCCGCGTCATGTCCATGACAGGGTTGCCGCAGACACGAAGCTGAACATCCATTCAAGAATTGAACGGATATTCAGCTTCAAGGGCGATGGAGCGGCCTGTCGGCCGATTTTCGCCGTCCCGCGACGGCTATTTAAGGCTCGTTTCGGCGGCCTTCATGAAATCGGCGGCCGCGGCGTCGCTTTGGGCATCCTGGCCCAGCTGTCCGGCCAGCGCCGGGGTAAGCGTGAAGGTGTCGAACCCGCGCGCGGCGAGCGTCTCCAGCTGATCGATCGAGCGGATGCTGGCGACCAGCACGCGCAAATTCCCGAGGCGGGCGGCGATCGACTGCATGGCATCCAGCCGGCCGTCGGCATCGATGCCGGCATCGAGCATGCGGCCATAATAGGGCGCCACATATTGCGCCCCGATGCTGGCGGCGAGCATGGTCTGATGGGCGGTATAGCAGGCGGTGATCGTCACCGGCACGCCTTCGCGGCAGAGTGCCGCGGCGGCTTCGAAACCGGCGCCGGTCGCCGGCACCTTCACGGTGACGCCGTGCCACAGATTGCGCAAGGCGCGGCCGCTGGCCAATAGGTCCGCCGCACCATGGCCGGTCACCTGCAATTGCAGTTCGGCGATGCCGGCCTCGCGCACGTCGGCGGCGAGTTGCGCGGCGGTCGGCAATTCCACGCGCTTGCCCGCGCGCGAAATGATGAGCGGGTTGGTGGTGACGCCATGGAGCCAGCCGCGGCCGTGGCCGATTTTCCAGTCGCCCGCATTGGCGCTGTCGATGAAGAGGCGATAGGTCATGGCAGGTCCTTGAGGTCGGCGGCGGACGGCAGATCGGCGCCGCGCCGGCTGCAGGTGATGGCGGCAGCCCTGGCCCCGAAGGATAGCAGAGAGCGCAAGGCATCGGAATCGAGATCGGCGGCTTCGGCCGATCCAAGCGCATCATGCTTGTCGAGCCAGGCAAGCGTTGCCGCCTGGAACGTATCGCCAGCACCCACGGTATCGACGACATTGACATGGATGCCGGGCACCGAGGCGCTGCAGCCATGCCCGGTGAAGGCCAAAGCCCCCTCGCCGCCTCTGGTCACGATGACGAGGCGCACGCCGGCACGGATCCAATCCTGCGCCAGATGTTCGAGCGACTGTCCCGGAAAGAGCAACCCGGCATCCTCCGAACTCAGCTTCAGTAGATGCGCCGTGCCGGACATGGCGGCGATGCGGCCGCGCCACACATCGAGATCGGTCACGATCGATGGCCGCACATTGGGGTCATAAGAGATGAAGCGACGCTCCCTTTCGCGCTTGGCCAAGGCAACCAGAGCGGTGGCGCTGGGCTCGGTCGCGGTCGTATAGCAACCGATATGAACCGCCCGGATCTCGGCCGGCAATTGAGGCGGCAATTCATTCAGCGTCAGGGAGCGGTCGGCGGTTCCTTCCGTATAGAAGACGTAACGTGCACTGCCGGTTTGGTCGAGTTCGACCATGGCCAGCGTAGAGTTCCGTTCCGTTGGCACGATGAGGCTGGTATCGACGCCTTCCTGCTTGAGGTAGGCCAGAATGCGCTGACCAAAAATGTCCGTCGAATTCTTGGTGAAGAAGCCGACACGCCGACCCAGGCGCGCCAAGCCGACGGCGATATTGAGCGGCGATCCGCCGGCCCGGCCATCCAGGCGAATGGTAGCCGGGCTGCCGGTCGGCGACGAAAAACAATCGAACAGGGCTGAGCCGCAGGAGAGGAACATCTTACGGGGTCGCGATGACCTGTTGGCGCTGCTCGCCAAGGCCAGCAATGCCAAGCCGCATGACCTGGCCGGCCTTGAGATAGATCGGATTGGGCTTCTGCCCGAGGCCGACGCCCGGCGGCGTGCCGGTCGAGATGACATCGCCCGGCTGCAGGCTCATGAATTGCGAGATGTAATGGACGAGATGCGCCACGCCGAAGATCATCGTTTTGGTGGAGCCGTTCTGGTAGCGCTTCTCGTCGACATCGAGCCACATGGAGAGGTTCTGCGGGTCCGGCACTTCATCCCTGGTCACCAGCCAGGGGCCGGTGGGGCCGAACGTGTCGGCGGATTTGCCCTTCACCCATTGCCCGCCGCGCTCGATCTGGAAGGCGCGTTCGGAAATGTCGTTGATGACGCAATAGCCGGCGACGTAATCGAGGGCCGACTTCTCATCGACATAGCGCGCCTCGCGGCCGATGACGACGCCCAGTTCCACTTCCCAATCGGTCTTCAGCGAATTCCTGGGGATCATCACATTGTCATTGGGCCCCACCACGGCGCTGGTCGCCTTCATGAACAGGATCGGCTCCTTGGGCGGCTCGGCGCCGGTTTCCTTGGCATGGTCCGAATAATTGAGGCCGACGCAGATGAACTTGCCGATCGAACCCACGCAGGCGCCGTAGCGCACCGGCCCCTCGACCTTGGGCAGCGAATTGGGGTCGATGGCTTTGAGCCGCGCCAGGCTGTCCGGCGAGAGGACGGCACCGGCAATGTCCGGAACATGCTGCGAAAGATCGCGAATATTGCCTTGGGCATCGAGCAGGCCGGGTTTCTCGGCGCCCGAGGCGCCATAGCGTAGGAGTTTCATGCGTTCCTCAGAACTGGCGTGGAATTTGGCCGCGAATCTGGCGGACAGCGCCGCCCGGGCGTCACAAAGCCAGCTTGACCGGATTCGCCCGAATGCGCCAATTAACCTACCCGCCGCCGCCTGTTCCAATCAAGACTCCTATGCTATGCATCACAACAATCAGGACGAGCAGACCGGGGACCGGGCATTGGCTTCCAACGCCGAACATGCAGCAATCGACGCCTTCATCGCGCGTTGGCAAGGCCGCGAGGGCGGACAGGAACGGGCAAATTATGGCCTGTTCCTGACGGAATTATGCGACATCCTTGACGTGCCGCGACCGCAACCCGCTTCAGCGTCGACCGAAGAAAATGACTACGTCTTCGAACGCGCCGTTCGGGAGCCGGGTGGCGAGGGATCGTTCACCACCCGCCGCATCGATCTTTACAAAAAAGGCTGCTTCGTCCTCGAAGCCAAACAGAGCCGGCAAAAAGGCGGTGCCAAGGAGATTGCCGGGCAGGTTGACCTGTTCGCCGGACAATCGGCGGCGAAATCGGTGCCAGCTATCGGCAAGCGGGGGGCGGCGCGCGCCTGGGACGTGCTGATGATGAACGCGCGCCGCCAGGCGGAAGGCTATGCGCGCGCATTGCCGACGTCCCATGGTTGGCCGCCCTTCATTCTGGTCTGCGATGTCGGGCACTGCTTCGAGGTCTATGCGGATTTTTCCGGGCAGGGCAAGAACTACGCCCAGTTTCCGGATCGCCAGGGCTTTCGACTCTACCTCGAAGACCTGCGCGATGCGAAGATTCGGAACAGGCTGCGGCAGATTTGGACGGACCCGCAGGCGCTCGACCCAGCGCGCCATGCGGCCGATGTGACGCGGCAGATTGCCGGGCGCCTCGCGGCCGTGTCCAAATCGCTGGAGAAGGCCAAACACTCGCCAGAGAATGTGGCGATGTTCCTGATGCGCTGCCTGTTCACGATGTTCGCCGAAGATGTGGAACTGCTACCGAAGAACTCGTTCCGCGATCTCCTCGACAGGTGTCGCAAAGAGCCGGAAAAATTCCGTGAGATGGTCGGCCAGCTTTGGGAGGCGATGGATCAGGGCAAGTTTGCCTATGCGCTTGAAACGACGGTACGGAAATTCAACGGTGAATTTTTCAAGTCGCGCGGCACCCTGCCCCTCGGCCGCGAGGAAATCGGCGAATTGTATGAAGCGGCACGGGCCAACTGGCGCGATGTCGAACCGGCCATTTTCGGCACGCTGCTGGAACAGGCGCTGGATACCATTGAGCGCAAGAAGCTCGGTGCCCATTACACCCCACGCGCCTATGTCGAACGGCTGGTGGTCGCGACCGTGATCGAGCCGCTGCGGCAGGAATGGAATCAGGCACTCTCCACCGCGGAACGACAGAAGTCCGAAGGGCGCGCCAAGGATGCCATCGGGACGATCAAGGCCTATCACGACAAGCTGTGCAAGATCCGCATTCTCGACCCGGCCTGCGGCACCGGCAATTTCCTCTATGTGTCGCTGGAGCTGATGAAGCGGCTGGAAGGCGAAGTGCTGGAAGCGCTGTCCGACCTGGGCGGACAAGAAGCGCTGTTGGGACTTGAGGGTCATACGGTCGACCCGCATCAATTTCTGGGGTTGGAGGTCAACACGCGTGCGGCGGCGATTGCCGAGCTGGTATTGTGGATCGGCTATCTGCAATGGCATTTCCGCACCAAGGGAGCAGCACCTTCGGAGCCGATCCTGCGCGCGTTTCACAATATTCAGAGCATGGATGCCGTCCTTGCCGCCAACGAGACGATGGCCAAGGACGAGCAGGGGAAACCGATCCTGCGCAATGGCGAGATCGTCTATACCTACAGCCATCCGCACCGCCCGGACTGGCCCGCGGCCGAGTTCATTGTCGGCAATCCGCCTTTCATCGGCGGCAAGGATTTGCGCGCGAGGCTAGGCGATGAGAAAGCCGAGGCCTTGTGGGCGGCGCACTCGCACATGAATGAGAGTGCCGATTTCGTCATGTATTGGTGGGACCATTGCGCGAACCTGCTGACCCGCAAGGGAACGGCGCTCAAACGCTTTGGCCTGGTGACCACGAATTCCATCAGCCAGGTATTCCAGCGCCGTGTGATGGAGCGTCATCTGAAGGCCAAGAAGCCGATATCGCTCATCATGGCGATCCCGGATCATCCCTGGACCAAGGCCGGAAAAGACGCCGCCGCCGTCCGCATCGCCATGACGGTTGCAGAGCCCGGCAGCAAGGAGGGCGTTCTGCGGGAAGTCGTAAGTGAAGCGGCATTGGACACGGACACCCCCGCGATTGAACTCAGCGATCGAGTGGGCGCGATCAATTCTGATTTGACGGTCGGCGTAGACGTGACAACGGTAGCGTCCCTCAATGCTAACTTGGGTATTTGTCACGACGGTGTGAAGCTCCATGGGAGGGGCTTTATCGTCACGCCACAAGCTGCGTTGTACCTGGGCCTGGGCAAACGGCCGGGATTGGAACAACATATTCGAGAATATCGCAATGGGCGGGATCTTGCCTCCAAGTCAAGGGGCTTTATGGTTATTGATCTGTTTGGATTAAATGCTGACGACGTTCGTAGAAGATTTCCCGAAGTCTATCAGCACTTGCTCGCGACAGTGAAACCCGAGCGTGACGCCAACAATCGCGCAACTTATCGAGAGAATTGGTGGATCTTTGGAGAACCGCGAAGGGAACTGCGCCCCGCACTCGCGGGCCAGTCGCGATTCATTGCAACGGTCGATACCGCTCGACATCGCGTTTTTCAGTTTCTGCCGGCTGACATCATCTGTGATGACAAGTCGGTCGTTGTTGCAGCAAGCGACGCCTATATACTCGGCGTGCTTAGCGCGCGAATTCATATCGTTTGGTCGTTACGTGCTGGCGGTTGGCTGGGCGCGGGCAATGACTCCGTTTACACAAAAACTCGAACATTCGACCCATTCCCCTTCCCGATCGCGAACGAGACTCAGCAATCGGTGATTCGCGCCATCGCCGAGGAGATCGACGCCCATCGCAAGCGCGTTCTGGCAGCGCATCCGCAACTGACCTTGACCGGTCTCTACAACGTGCTGGAGAAGTTGCGCGCCGGCACAAGGCCGGATGCGCTGGAGAACGAGGACCGGCTGATCTTCGACACCGGCCTGGTCCTCATCCTCAAGGAACTGCACGACCGGTTGGATCTTGCCGTGGCGGACGCCTATGGCTGGCCGGCGAATTTGTCAGATGATGAACTGCTGGCGCGCCTTGTCGCGCTCAACAAGGCGCGCAGCGCCGAAGAAGCGCGGGGAGAGGTGCGTTGGCTGCGCCCCGAATACCAGATCGAGCGCTTTGGCACGCCGGCGGACAAGGCGGAGCAGTTCGAGGCGGATCTGGTGGGCGTCATCGACCGCGTGCAAAAGCCGAGCTTCCCCAGCGACGATATGGGCCAGACGGCTGTCGTCATGGCGGCACTCGCCGCATCCCCCGGTCCGGCATCGCCCGCCACCATTGCGGCCACGTTCCGTCAGGGCAAGCGGGCCGAGCCCAAAGTGCAGTCCGTGCTGACATCGCTCAGCCGCATGGGTGTCATCGCTTCAATCGACGCCGGCAAGGCTTATTTGCTGCATCGCGCGTCGTAAGTGGATGGCACCGCCTCAGATATTCGTCCAGCCGCCATCGACGGCCAGAGCGGTTCCAGTCATCAAAGCAGATTCGTCGCTGGCAAGAAAGAGAGCAGCGGCGGCGATTTCCTGCGGCGTGCCCAGCCGGCCCATGGGTTGGCGGGCGATGAAGGCCGCGCGCGCCTTTTCATAATCGCCTTGCGCGCGCATGCGGTCCTGCAGCGAGGGGGATTCCACGGTGCCCGGGCAGATGGCGTTGCAGCGGATGCCCTTGGTCACGAAATCGGCAGCCACGGATTTTGTAAGGCCGATCACCGCCGCCTTGCTGGTGCCGTAAACGAAGCGGTTGGGGACGGCGATCATCGAGGAGGCAACGGAAGCCATGTTGATGATCGAACCCTTGCCACGGTCCAGCATGCCCGGCAGTACGGTGCGGATCAGGCGGTACATCGACTTCACATTGAGATCGAAACTGAAATCCCAGTCCTTCTCGGCGCAATCGAGGATCGTGCCGTTATGGACGAAGCCAGCGCAGTTGAAGAGCACGTCGATGCGGGGTTCTTCCGCCACCAGGGCGTCGATCGCCGCCTGTTTGGTGACATCCACCAAACGCGTGCGGATGCCAGGGACGCCATTGAGCTTTTCGAGCTGCTGGGCGGAGATGTCGGTGGCGATCACTTGCGCCCCTTCGGCCGCGAAGGCACGCGCCGTCGCCTCGCCGATGCCTTGCGCGGCGGCGGTGACGAGGGCGATCTTGCCGGAGAGTCTGTCGGTCACGGTGGTTTTCCTCTTCCTTAGCCTCTCCCCTCGCGGGAGAGGCAGCGAGCGTCAGCGAGCGGCGAGGGGGCGGTAGCATCCAGTTCGCTGTGAGGCCCCCTCACCCCGACCCTCTCCCGCGAGGGGAGAGGGAGATGTGTATAACGCAGCGGTGGCGTTCAAATTCGATGCCCTACCCAATCCGATAAAACTCCTTCGCCGTGCCGCCGAAGATGGCGTCGCGGTCGGCGGGTTTGACGATTTCTTCCGCCGCTGCTGCCCAGGCATCGTAGCCGCCAGCGAGGTTGATGACGGGCCAGTCGGAGCCCCACATCACCCGATCGGCGCCGAAGCTATCGATGATGTGCTGGGCATAGGGCTGCAGCGTCGCCGCGTTCCAGCCGTCGTGGGCTTCCGTGGCCAACCCTGAGAGTTTGCAATAGGCGCCGGTCTTTTCGGCGATGGCGGACATCTTGGTGGCCCAATTGTCGAAACCGTCATCGCGGATCGCGGGCTTCATGCCGTGATCGATCACCACGCGCATTTTTGGATAGCGATCGAAGAGCCGCAGGAAATTGTCGAGATGGCGCGGCAGGCCCAGCGCATCGAAGGTGAGATCGAGCGCGCAAGTAGCGGCGTATCCCCATTGCACATCAGGGCGCAGCATCCAGTCGGTGTCCTCGATATCCTGGATCATGGGTCGCACGCCGGAGAATTTGCCGTGCCTGGCCCAGCGCTCCAGATGGCGGCGATGATCGGCCACCTCGAAATCGACCCAGCCGACGACCTTGGCGATCCAGGCGGTCGCGTCGGCAAGGCCCAGCATATATTCGGTCTCTTCGATACTGGGTCCCGCCTGCACCAGCACGGTGCGGTCGATCTTGTACTTGGCGCGGTGGTTTTCGAAATCGGCCGGAAAGAAATCGCGCCGCAGAGGAGCCAGTTTGTCGCTCAGATGCATCCAGCCGTAATCGCCGCGCGCGATCGCCCAGAAATGCTGATGCGCATCGACGCGCATCATTTGCCGCCCCGGTCGAGACCGTGCGGCACTGGAGCTTCGGCGCGGATGAAACCCTTTGCCTTCAGGTCCGCCCACAGGGCCGATGGGATGTCGGCTGCGAGTGTATGCATATTGAGCGCCACTTCCTGGGGCCGGCTGGCGCCCGGAATGACGCTGACCACGGCAGGATGCACGAGCGGGAAGCGCAAGGCGGCCTCGACCAGCTTCACGCCATGGCCGGCGACGATCTTCTCGATGCCAGCGACGCGGTCGAGGATTGCTTGCGGCGCCGGATCGTAATTGTAGAAGGCACCGGGCCTGGCGCCGCTGGCGAGGATGCCGGAATTGTAGGCGCCGCCGATGACGATGCCGATCTTCCTTTGCTCGCACAGCGGCAGGAAGGAACTGAGCGCTTCCTGTTCGAGAAGCGTGTAGCGGCCGGCCAGCAGGAAGATATCGAAATCGCCTTGCTGGGCCAGAATCTCGCATACTTCCCATTCATTGACGCCAGCGCCGAACGCCTTGATGATACCCTGGTCGCGGAGCTTCACGAGGGCGCCATAGCCACTCTTCATCAGTTCGGCGACCTTCTCGTCGCGGGCGGCGGCGCTCTTATGGTTGAAGATATCGATATCGTGGACGAAGAGGATGTCGACCCGGTCAAGCCCCAGTCGCTCCAGCGAGGCTTCGATGGAGCGCATGATGCCGTCATGGCTGTAATCGTAGACTTCGCGGCGCGAGGGCGTGTCGAAGAATTTGCCGATGCCGGTGCGGCTCTCGGGCGGGCAGGCCCGCAGCAGGCGGCCGACCTTGGTCGAGAGCACATAGGAATCGCGGGGCTTGCCGCGCAGGAAATGGTTGATGCGCGTCTCGGAGAGGCCAAGGCCGTAGAGGGGCGCCGTATCGATATAGCGGATGCCGGCATCCCAGGCGGCAGCGCAGGTCGCCTGCGCCTCCTCCTCGGTGAGCGCGCGGTAGAGATTGCCCAAGGGCGCCGTGCCGAAGCCAAGCTCGGTGAAAGGGATCTCGGCGCCGGAAGGCGCCTTGAAGATTCTGGATTTCATGTCATTCCCCTTCGCAAATTCTTCTTCTCGGTCTTCGTTGCATCCCTCGCCCCGCATTTGCGGGGAGAGGGGTGGGGTGAGGGGCTGCCGCCACTGACTGGCTTTACCGCCCCCTCACCCTACCCTCTCCCCCTGAGGGGGCGAGGGTTTTGTGAGACTGCCTTTGGAAAGCTTGCCTTGTCCGCGAAAATCTCCGGCTGTTTCTCCGCCAGGCTCAGCAATTCCTTCATCACGGCGTCGAGATGCGCGATCATCGCGGCGGCGGCGGCATCGCCGTCGCCGGCCGCGAGCGCGGTGACGATTTTTGCATGTTCGTCATAGGTGAGCTTGTGGCGGCGCTTGGTGGCGAGCAGGCGGCGAATGCGGTCGAGGCCGAGCCGGGCGCTTTCGACGGTTGCACGCACGCGCTCGAAACCGAGGGCCGCGAAAATGATCTCGTGAAATTCAAGATCGAGCTTGTGGAAGCCGGCCGGATCGCCAGCTTGTGCCGCCGATTTCTGATAGCGGATGTTTCGCTGCAGCGCCGCCAATGCATCGGGCGGCATGTCGGCAGCCAGCGAGCGGACGGCTTCCGCTTCCAGCGCGCGGCGGAGGAACAGATTCTCGCGCACGTCGCTCAGGCGGATGAGCGAGACGATGGTGCCGCTCTGCGGGCGGATTTCAACAAGGCCTTCGGCCTGGAGGCGCGAGAGCGCTTCGGAAACGGGGAAACGGGAGACGCCCAGGCGCAAGCAAAGCGCGTTCTTGTCCAACTGCGTGCCTGGTGAAAGCTCAAGTGAAACAATGGCTTCGCGCAAGGCAGCCACGACACGCGCGGTGGCGCCGCCACGCGTGGCCCCGCGCACGTCGCCCAGGAAACCGTAGGATTCCGCTTTCACATTCATACTAACATGTTAGAATGTAATCCATGAAACGCAACCTCTTTTTCACTTAAGCGGAAGCCAAATGAGCCAGCTCAGCGCCGTTGCCACCGAACCCCGCTCCATTCGCCTCTCGCCGCGAGACAATGTCGTCGTGGCGGTCGATGAGATCAGCCAAGGGGCGCTTGTTGCAGGCGGCATCGCCGCCAATGCGCGCGTGACAAGGGGGCACAAGATGGCGGTGGCGCCGATCGCCACGGGCGCGCCGGTACTGAAATTCGGCCAGATCATCGGCTTTGCCACGGAAGAGATCGCGCCCGGCGATTGGGTGCATGAACACAATACCAGCATGGGCGAATTCGAGCGCGACTATGCCTTTGCGGCCGGCGCTCGCAATGACGAGGTGCTGCCGGTTGAAGCCCGCGCCACGTTCCAGGGCTATCGCCGCGCCAATGGCAAGTCGGGCACGCGCAACTATATCGGCATTCTGACCTCGGTGAACTGCTCGGCTTCGGTCGCGCGCTTCATGGCGGAGGCGGTCACCAGATCCGGCATCCTCAAGGACTATCCCAATATCGACGGCATCATCCCCTTCGTCCACGGGACCGGCTGCGGCATGGCGGCGAAGGGCGAAGGCTTCGACATATTGAAGCGCACGCAATGGGGCTATGCCACCAACCCGAACCTTGCCGGCGTGCTGCTGGTGGGTCTGGGCTGCGAGGTGTTCCAGATCAGCCGCATGAAGGAGATTTACAACATCGTCGAGAGCGACACCTTCCGCACCATGACCATCCAGGATACGGGCGGTACCAGGAAGACGATCGAGGCGGGTGTGGCGGCGATCAGTGAAATGCTGCCCAAGGCCAATGCGGTGAAGCGCGAAACCATTTCGGCGTCCGAACTCATTCTTGCTTTGCAATGCGGCGGGTCGGACGGCTATTCGGGCATCACCGCCAATCCGGCCCTGGGTGCCGCGGTCGACATTCTGGTCCGCCATGGCGGCACGGGCATTCTTTCCGAAACGCCGGAGATCTATGGTGCCGAGCATCTGCTGACGCGCCGCGCCGTCAACCGCGAGGTGGGCGAGAAGCTGATCGCCCGCATCAAATGGTGGGAAGCCTATGCCGCGAGGAATGGCGGTGAGATGAACAACAATCCCTCGCCCGGCAACAAGGCCGGCGGCCTCACCACCATCCTCGAAAAATCGCTGGGGGCGGCGGCCAAGGGCGGCACCACCAACCTCACCGCCGTCTATGAATATGCCGAAGCCGTGACGGCGAAGGGCTTCGTCTTCATGGACACGCCGGGCTATGACCCGGTCTCGGCCACCGGGCAGGTCGCGGGTGGGGCCAACATCCTCTGCTTCACCACGGGACGCGGCTCGGCCTATGGCTGCAAGCCCACGCCGTCCATCAAGCTCGCCACCAACACGCCGATGTATCAGCGCATGGTCGAGGACATGGACATCAATTGCGGCGACATCCTGGACGGCGTCACGGTGCAGGAAAAGGGCCAGGAGATTTTCGACCTGATCCTGCGCGTGGCCTCGGGCGAAAAGTCGAAGTCGGAACAGCTTGGTTACGGCGACAATGAATTCGTGCCCTGGCAGATCGGGGCGACGATGTAGTTTCGGCTGGAAAGAGTGGATCCCCGGGTCAAGCCCGGGGATGACGGCATTTTATGCTGGCCGAAACTTTTTTTATGTTGGCCACATTTTTTTAACGCGTCATGCCCGGGCTTGACCCGGCCATCCACTCTCTCGCGTTGAGTACTGCTACACCAATCCCAGCAGTTCCGCCTTCTGCCTGACCAGCGCGTAGACCGTGTCGATCATCGGCGTCGGCACCTCCACCAGTTTCCCGAGGTCGCGCACGGCGCCGACGATGGCGTCGAGTTCGATGGGGCGGCCGCGTTCGATGTCCTGCAGCATCGAGGTCTTGTGTTCGCCGACGGCGGCGGCGCCGTTGATGCGCTTTTCGACGTCGATCGGCATCCTGACGCCGAGCGCATTCGCGATGGCTTCGGCTTCCGACATCATCGCCTTGGCAATGGCGCGCGTCTCCGCGTCGCCGCAGATGCGCGCCAAGGTGCCGCCGGTCAAGGCCGAGAGCGGATTGAAGGCGACATTGCCCCAGAGCTTGACCCAGATCTCGGTGCGGATGTCGGGTTTCACCGGCGCCTTGAAGCCGGCCGCGATGAAGGCGGCGCTCAAGGCCGCGACGCGCTCGGTCCTGATGCCGCTGGCTTCGCCCAGCGAGAAGCGGTCATTCTCGACGTGGTGGATATGGCCAGGCGCCACGACCTCCGCCGCCGGATAGACGACGCAGCCGATGACGCGCTGGGGACCGACGAGCTGCCAGAGCTTGTCCCCCGGATCGACCGAAGGCAGGCGCGCATCCTTGAGCGGCCCCTCGGCCCCATAGAAATACCACCAGGGGACGCCGTTGACGGCCATCACCACGCCGGTGTCGGCGCCGAGCAAGGGAGCGAGTTTGTCGGCGATGCCGGGGACGGCATTGGCCTTCAGCGCCACGATGACGAAATCCTGCGGGCCAGCCTCGCGCGCGTCCTCCGTGGCTTTGGGATGCACGGTGAAATCGCCGGAATGGCCGGTGAGGTGCAGGCCTTTCTCTTTCAATGCGGCGAGATGGGGGCCGCGCGCGATGAGCGTTACCTCGTGCCCCGTGCGCGCGAGATGCGCGCCGATGAGGCCGCCGATGGCGCCGGCACCGTAGATTGCAACCCTCATGCGCCAAGGCCCAGCTTCTGCGCCAGGCCAATGCGCTGCAGCTTGCCGGTGGCGCCCTTGGGGATTTCAGCGAGGAAGAGGATCTTCTTCGGCACCTTGAAATCGGCAAGCCGCGCGGCGGCGAAGTCGCGGAGGTCCTTCTCGGTGGCGCTCTGCCCTTCCTTGAGGACCACGGCGGCGCCCACTTCCTCGCCGAGCTTTTCATGCGGAATGCCGAAGGTGACGATCTGCGCCACAGCCGGATGATCCATCAGGATGTCGTCGACCTCGCGCGGGGAAATCTTCTCGCCGCCGCGATTGATGATCTCCTTGAGGCGCCCGGTGAGGCGCAGATAGCCCTCCGCATCCAGGGTGCCCTGGTCGCCGGTGCGGAACCAGCCGTCGCGGAAGCCTTCTTCATTGGCCTTCGCGTTGTTGGCATAGCCCGGCGTCACATTGGCGCCCTTGATGACGATCTCGCCCACCTCGCCCGGTGGCAGCAGCTTGCCGTCAAGGGCCATGATGGCGACCTCCGGGCCGGCGGCGATACCCACCGAGCCGGGCTTGCGGGGTTTGGGCGGCAGCGGGTTGCTGGCCATCTGATGCGCGGCCTCGGTCATGCCGTAAGCCTCGATGACCGGACAGCCGAAGGTCTCCTCCAGCTGCTTCATCACCTGCGGCGGAAGGCTTGCCGAGGAGGAGCGGATGAAGCGCAGTTTACGCCGCGCCAGCACATCGGCATTGCGGTCGGCGCGCGCCAGCACGGTCTGGTGCATGGTCGGCACGGCCGTGTACCAGGTGGCCCGGGATTCATCGAGCTGGGCGAAGAATTTCAACGCATTGAAGCCCGGCGGGACATGCACCGAGGCGCCGGCCGCGAAGGAGGAAAGCAAGGCGGCGATGAGGCCATGGATGTGGAAGAGCGGCATCACCACCAGCGAACGGTCGGCCGAGGTGAGCGACAGGGTGCGCACGATATTGCCGGCGGAGGTCGCAAGGTTGCGGTGGGTGAGCGGCACGATCTTGGGCCGCGAGGTGGTGCCCGATGTATGCAGCACCAGGGCCACGTCATCGGGCGACGGGTTGGGGGCGCCGTGATCGGCGAAGGGAACGGACAGGGTCAGCGCGCCGGCGAGGCCGCTGAGGTCGGGCGTCACGTCGACGACCGGCACGCCGCGCTTCCGCGCCACTTCGCGCGCCGGCGACTCCGGCCCGCCGAGGAGGAGCAGCGCCTTGGCGTCGAGATCGCCCAAATAGAAGTCGAATTCGTCGGCGCGGTAGGCGGCGTTGAGGGGTGCCGCGACGGCATAGCTGGCGACGGCCACGAACATCGCCGCCATTTCCGGCCCGTTCGGCATGACGATGGCGACCGCGTCGCGCGGGCCGATGCCGATGGCACGCAAGGCACCGCCGATCTTCCGCACGAGCGTGTTGAGGTCGCCGCGATTCATGCTGCGCCGTTCGGGGGCGCCGATGGCGTCGGCTGCGGGGCTGCCTTGCAGCAAGGCTGGAACGTTGGTGGCGGCGGTCATGATGGGCATCCTTAGGGTGCGATGTCGGTGAGGTCGCAGGCCACCCTGCCCGGCCCGGCGGGGGCGGCGCAAGTGGCTTCGAGATAGGCGGCGGATTGCTGGCGCGGGAGCGTGAGATCGACCTGGCCCGTGCTATCGCGCCAGTTCGCCAGGCGCCCGCAGACGATGTTCTCGATCATCAGGCGCCGCTCCATATCGTCGCGGTTGACGAAGAGCGCATGGTCCGAGACCTGCTGGCGCAAAGCGATATCGAAAGTGGTGCCGGGGACGAGCGTCCCCAAGTCGCGCTCGACCCAATGGCCGTAGACGATCCTGCAGGAGAGGGGTTCGGCACCGGTATTGGTGAGCTGCAGATTGACCGGCCGGTCGGACGGCAAGGCGGCGCAGGCGGCGAGGATCGGCAGCAGCAGAAAGGCGGGGAATTTCATCGTCACGTTCCGGTGGGGCCAAGCGGTGCCTTACCCAATAGCAGGTCCGAGGCCCGTTCGGCGATGGCGATGATGGCGGCGTTGATCGGACCGGTGGTGATGCTGGGGAGAATCGAGGCGTCGCAGACATGGAGCCCGTCGAGGCCCCGGACCTTGAGGTCGAGGCCGACCACGGCATCGGCGCCCTGCCCCATGCGGCAGGTTCCGGCCGGGTGATGATGCGTGAACGCGGCCTGCTCCAGGAAACGAACGCGGTCCTTGTGCGACGGGCCGGGCAGGATTTCGCGATCACGCCATTCGTCCAAAGCATGTGCGCTGCCGATCTCCTGCGCCATGGTGAGGGCATCGAGATAGACCGCGCGGTCGTAAGGATCGGTGAGGTAGGCGGGATCGATGAGGGGCATTGCCTTGGGGTCGCTGGAGGCGAGGCGGATGAAGCCGCGGCTCCGGGGATGGGTGAAGCCGAACATGAGCGTATAGGCCGACCCCAGGGGCGGGGCCGCGAAGCATTCGGTCACCACGGGGGCTGTGACGCAGGCCAGCACCAGTTCGGGCGCCGGCGACGCGCTGCCGGGCCGGGGCAGGTACATGAGGGCCTCCGAATTCTGGTAATGCGACGGCGGCACCGGGCGCCTGGCGGCATAGACGTTGCCGCCGGAGAGGAGATGGTCGTGGAGATTGCGCCCGACGCCTGGAAGATCGTGGCGCGGCGGCACGCCGACCGCCAGCAGTTCGTCGGCCGGGCCGATGCCGGAGCGCAGCAGCAGCAGCGGCGAGGCGATGGCGCCAGCGGCGAGGATGACGCCGCGCTCGGCCCGGATTTCGCGCGGGCCCGCCGGGCTTTCCACCAGCGCCCCGATGCAACGCTGCTGGACCAGGATCAGGGACAGGATCTGGGTGTTGGCGAGCAGCGTGAAATTGGCGCGGCCCTCGGTCAGCGGCAGATAGGCGTCGGTAATGGTCTGGCGCTTGCCATCCTTGATGGTGAGCGTATTGAGCGTTGGCCCCGCCATGCCGGAAGCATTGTGGTCGGCGATGGGGGCAAAGCCGCGTTCTTCGCCAGCCGCGAGATAAGCGCGCGTCACGGGGCTCGCGTCGAGCGGGCGGATGAGATGGAGCGGGCCCCGCTCGCTCAAGTCGAAATAAGGCAGCAGATCGGCATGGCCCCAGCCCGGGCAGTTCCAGCGGTCGAAATCGGAAGCGTGCCCGCGCACATGCGCCATGGCGTTGATGGCGGTCGATCCGCCCAGCACCTTGCCGCGCGGCCAGTCGTGAACCCGGTTGGCCGTGCCTTTTTGCGGAACGGTGCGATAGGCCCAGTCGATCTCGCTCCCCTGCAGCAGCGGCCATTTCGCCGGCGCGGCGATGAGCGGATTGCGCGCCGGCCCACCGGCCTCGACCAGCCCGACCTTCAGGGCTGGATCGGCACTGAGGCGCGCCGCGAGGACCGCCCCCGCGGTCCCCGCACCAATTACCAGATAGTCGAACCAATCTGCCGTGGAAGGGGTCATGACGTGCCGCACCAATCCATCATTGCGATGGATATTGTTTTCACTTTTCCGAACCAGAGTCTAGAATGTCCTGAACCAAAAACGCCGCACTGAACCAAAGGGGAGCATCCAACCATGGCAACCGCCGACCTCAAAGAACCAGTCGTTACACTTTCAGCCGGTCCGGTGGCTGCCTATCCGCGCGTCCTGCGCGCCATGTCGCGGCCGATTCCCTATGATTATGACCCGTATTTCCAGCATTTCTACGAGGGCGTCACCAAGAAGGCGGCAAGGGCCCTGAAGATGAAGGACCCGGCCCTCATCCTCCATGTCGAACCGGCTGCGGCCATTGAGGCGGCGGCCGCGTCGCTGATCGGGCCCAATGACACGGTACTCAATCTGGCCTCGGGCGTTTATGGCAAGGGGTTCGGATATTGGTCCGCCCGATACCATAAGGACATGGTCGAGATCGAGGTGCCGTTCAACGAGGCGATCGATCCGGCTGCCGTCGAGGCTGCCTTCAAAAAGCGTCCCGACATCAAGGTGGTGTCGCTGGTGCACCATGACACCCCCTCCGGCACCATCAACCCGGCCCGCGAGATCGGCCAGATCGTGCGCGCCCATGGCGCCCTGCTGCTGGTCGACGCCGTTTCCTCCTTCGGCGGCATGGATATCCATCCCGGCGATTGCGCGGCGGATGTCTTCATCACCGGTCCGGGTAAATGCCTTGGCGGCGCACCCGGCATCACCTTCATTGCCGTTTCGGACCGAGCCTGGGCGCATATGGAAGCAAATCCCGAGGCACCGCGCGCCTCGGTGCTCTCATATCTCGACTGGAAGGATGCGTGGCGGCATGACCAGCCCTTCCCCTTCACCCCCTCGGTCGCGGAGGTGAACGGTTTCGATGCGGTGCTCGACCAGTATCTCGATGAGGGGCCGGAGAAAGTATGGAAGCGCCACGCGCTGACCGCCGCCGCAACCCGCGCCGGCGTGCAGGCGATGGGATTGCAGCTTTGGGCCAAGACGGAAAGCATCGCCTCGCCCACCACAACGGCGGTGCGCATCCCGGAAGGCGTCACCGACAGCGCCATCATTTCAGCAGCGCGCGAGTTGTTCGGCGTCGTCTTCTCGACGGGGCGCAATGAGACGATGGGGAAATTGCTGCGCATCGGCCATATGGGGCTGGTGGCCGAACCGGTCTATGCGGTGGTCGCCATCACGGCATTGGGCGGCGCGCTGCGCAAGCTGGGCCAAAAGATCGACGTCAGTGCCGGGGTCAATGCGGCGCTGCAGGTCGTTGAGCGCGCCTGACATCTCGACAACGCGACAATAAACAACAGGGAGAGGGGACATGCAGAGGTTTCAAGGCCGCGTCGCGGTCGTTTCGGGCGCGGCGCAGGGCATGGGCAAGGCGGTGGCTCTACGCCTGGGAAGCGAAGGTGCCACCGTCATCGCCGCCGACATCAACGGCGCCGGCGCCGAGAAGACGGCCAAGGAAATCGGCGGCAAGTCGATCGGTGTGGCTTGCGATATCGGCGACGAAGCGGCCGTGGCGAAGCTCTTTGCGGAAGTTGCCAAGTTCGGCAAGCTGGACGTCCAGGTGAATGCCGCGGCGATCGTGCCCTTCACGCCCTGGGACAAGATCGACTTTGCCGAATGGCGCCGCATCATGCGCGTCAATCTCGACGGCCTCTTTCTGATGTGCAAGGCCGGCTCCGACATCATGCGAAAGGCCGATTACGGCCGCATCATCAATTTCTGCTCCAACTCGATCTTCGCCGGCACGCCCAACATGGCGCATTACGTGGCCTCGAAAGGCGGCGTCATGACCTTCAGCCGCGCGCTAGCCACCGAGCTCGGCGGCAACAAGATCACGGTCAATTGCGTGGCGCCGGGCCTAGTCAATTCCGAAAGCGTGCAGGCCAGCCAGCATAAGGAAGCGTTCGGCTTCGTCGAAATGCTGCAGGCGATCAAGGGCCACGGCCAACCGGAAGATGTCGTGCCGGCGGTGGCGTTCCTCGCCTCGGATGAAGCGCATTGGATCACGGGTCAGACGCTGGTAGTCGATGCCGGCATGGTGCGGTGGTAGGTGGTGCAGCTAACTCGGTCGCGTTCCTCTCCCTTTAGGGGGAGGTTAGGTGGGGGTCGAGGCGATGGCTCGTCGAGAATGGGACCGGCAACCACCGCCACCCCGACCCTCCCCCTGAAGGGAGAGGGAGAAGAGGTGTTACCTCAGGCGTAGAAATTCCCGCCCGTCTGGTAGTTCTTGAAGCTGTCCGGATCGTGCGAATAGAAGAGTTCGGCATCGTACTTGGCGGCAAGGTCCTTCAGGCGCTGCATCGATTTGAGGCTTGCCACGGGATCGAGGTGGAAGCTAGATATGCACATCATGTCCATGTTCTTCTGGCTGTAGCAGGCGTCGGCGCTGAAGAGCATCGGCCGCCGGCCTTCAAGTTCGACCATCAGGCTGTAATGGCCGGCGGTGTGGCCGGGCGTCTCGAACAGCCACAGGCCCTTGGCCAGCTCCTGATCGCCTTTCAGCGTTTCGAATTTCGGCGTGTACATGTCGAGGGCCGGATCGGCCGGCAGCGTCTTGCCCGCCGCCTTGGCGATTTCCGGCGCGAAGGAGAGATCGGAATAGCCGAGATGTTCGAAGGGCTGGGGATGCGAGCAGGCGTCGAGTTCGGCACCGTGACAGATGGTGCAGGCCTTGGTGAAGTATTTGTTCCCGCCGCAATGGTCGAAATGATAATGGGAGTTGATGACGTAGTTGATATCCTCCGGCTTGAAACCGATCTTGGCCAATTGCCCGGGCAGGGTCTGGTCCTTTTCCTGGATCGGCTTTTCGAAGGGCAGCACGCGCATGACATGGTCGAAATCGTAACCGGTGTCGAAGATGTAGCGCCCGTCGGGATGGTTGATCAGAACCGAATAGCAGGGGAAGCGGAGCTCGCCGCCAGGGCCGCGGTTCCAGAAGGCATGAAAGCCGTCGATGACCAGGGTACCGCCGTCCAGCAGATAGACTTTCGTATCGGACATGTTGAATCCTCCCCTTCAGACGCGAGATTATTCTATCGGTCGCCCCGCACATAAGGGAGACCCAAGGCCGGCGGCAGCACCGAATGGCGCGCGAAAATCACCAGCACCAGCATGACCATGGCAAAGGGCAACATCTGCACGACATCGGTCGGCACATTGACGCCGGCCACCTGCAGGGCCGTCGTCATGGCGAGACTGACACCGAAAAGCGACGCACCGACCAACACCCAGACAGGATTCCCCCGCGCCAGCATGGCAAGAACGATGCCGATGAAACCGGCACCATGGGTCATGAACGGCACGAAGAGGCCGGCACCCACATTGGCGAGATAGGCACCGCCGAGGCCGGCCAGGAACCCGGTCGAAAGGACAGCCGCCGAGCGCGTGGCGACGACGCCGATGCCGGCGGCATCGAGCGCCGCCGGCTTGGCGCCGGCCGCTTCGAGATTGAGGCCGACATAAGTCTTGCGGAACATCCAGGCGAAGAAGACGACCAGCGCCACCGCGACATAGACGACGATATTGTGGCTGAACAATGCCGCCCCCAGCACCGGAATGTCGGCAAGGAGCGGAATGGCGAGGACCGGCGCCTTGTCGAGGCGCGGATAGGTCTTGGCAAACTGGAAGAAGTGCAGCAGCGCGGTCAGGCCCTCGACACCGATGGTGAGCGCGATGCCGATGACGATCTGGTTGAGCCCCCGGCGGATGCAGAGGAGGACGACGAAGAAAGCCACAGCCATGCCGCCGAGCCCGCCGGCTAGGAAGCCCAGCCAGAAAGAGCCGGAATAATAGGCGGCGACGAAGCCGGTATAGGCGCCGAACAGCATCATGCCTTCGATGCCGATATTGAGCACGCCCGCTTTTTCCGAGATCTGCTCGCCAAGGCCCGCCAGAAGCAGCGGGACACCGGCGGTGACGGCGCCGAACAAGAGGGAGATGAGGAAAGGTTGGGTAAGAAGTTCGCTCATGAATCAGACCCCTGCCCGCTTGCGCCGGAGATGATCGAGATATTCGACCAGCGCCAGGAAGATCAACAGCAAGCCGACCAGCATGAGGACGAAATCCTGCGGCACGCCGATGCGGCGCGAGGCACTTTCGCCGCCAATCATGAGTACCGAGAAAAAGAGCGCAAAGCCGATGACGGCGATGCCGTTGAAGCGCGCCAGAAAGACCAGCGGCACGACGAGGAGGCCGTAGGCCGGATTCCAATCGGCCCGCACCGTGCCCCAGACGCCGAGGATTTCAACCGAGCTGGCAAGGCCGATCAGCCCGGCACTGAGCGCGAAGGTGGCGATGGTGAGCCAGCCGACCCGGAGCCCGGCATGGATCGCGGCGGCCGGATTGGCGCCGACAATCTGCAGGCGGAGGCCGAAGGCGGTCCGCGTCATCATCAGATGGACCAGGATGACCACGGCGAGTGCGATGAGAATGCCGGCATGGACATTGGTGCCGAAGATGCGGGGCAGCCGGTCGGCCACTTCCAGCGAACGGGTTTGCGGGACCGTCGTGGCGGGATCGCGGAAGAACAGTTTCACCAGCACATTGGCAAAGGAGGTGCCGAGGAAGCTCATCATCAGCGAGGTGATGATCTCGTTGATGCCGTAGCGTGCCTTGAGGATCGCGGGGATCAGCGACCACAAAGCCGCCACGACCATCGAGACCGCCATGCAGACGATAAGCGTGAGGCCGCGCGGCAGCGTTTCGATGAGAGCCGGGGCCAGTGCTGCCGTCACCACGGCCGCCAGCAGATACTGACCGTCGCCGCCCAGATTCCAGATGCCGGCACGAAAGGCCACGATGAGTCCGGAAGCAATCAGCAGCAGCGGCGCCATCCGGGTGAAGGTTTCCTGAAGCCCGCCCCAGCTCAACAAGCCGCGCTGCACGACATAGCCATAATAGGTGAAAGGGTTCTTGCCCAGAATGAGCAGGACGGCGCCACCGACGGCAAGGGCCAGCAGGATCGGCACCAGGATGCGGCCGATGGTTGCGGCATAGTCGCGCCAAAGATCGCCTGCGCGGTCCGGACCGGTGAGTTCGGCGGTACTCATGCGGCAGCCGTCCCGGTCATCAGTTTGCCGACCGCGAGTTCCGCCTGCGGGCCGTTCTCGACCACACCCGCCAGGCGGCCTTGATACATGACGGCGATGCGGTCGCTCAAGGCCAGCAATTCGTCGAGATCGGTCGAGATGACGATGGTGCCGAGACCGGCCAAGGCGCTCTCGCGGATGCGTTCATGGGCGAGGCGCGTATTCTGCAGGTCGAGACCGTAGGTCGGCTTGTTGAACACCACCACCGACGCATCCTGGCCAAGCTCGCGCGCCAGCAGCACCTTCTGGATATTGCCGCCGGAGAGCTTGCCGATCGGCGTCTTCTCGGACGGCGTGCGAATATCGTGATGGCGGATGCGGTCGCGGGCGTGATCGTGGATGCGGCCCCAATCGGTGAGGCCGCGCCGCCAGAAGGGTGCCGTACCGATTTCCTTCAGGAGCAGATTGGTGGCGACCGAGAAGGTCCCGACCGTGCCCTCGCCCAAGCGCTCATCGGTCACATAGCGGATGCCCGCCTGGCGCCGCGCCGGAACACTGGCGGCGCTGATATCCTTGCCGTCGAGCGTGATGCTGCCCGCGGTCAGCGCCCGTTGCCCCGCCAACATCTCCGCCAGATGCTTCTGCCCATTGCCGTCGATGCCGGCAATGCCGAGCACCTCGCCGGGCCACAGCTCGAAACTGACATTCAGCAGCGGACAGGCGCCGCGTTCGGCCGCTGTTGCGGCATGCGCAATTTGAAGGCGCGGCGGTCGGTCGCGATCGACCTTGTGCCTGTGGCCATGACCACGGCCGACCAGAATTTCCTTTTCCGACGCTGCAGCGCCGCCGACGGTGCCGAACATCATGGCGATGACGCGGTCGGTCATCTGCTGTTCGCTCAGCGCGCGGCGCTCTTCCGGTGGAATCGCACCGACCACGCGGCCGAGGCGCAGGACCGAGATCCGGTCGCCCAGCTCATAGGCTTCGGCAAGCTTGTGGGTGATGAGGATGAGTGCGACGCCCTTTTCGCGCAGGCGCCGCATCACGTCGCCCAGATCCTTGACGCCCTGGGGCGTCAGCATGGACGTGGGTTCGTCGAGGATGAGGATTTTTTCACCGCGCCAGAGGGCGCGCATGATTTCGACCTGCTGCTGCTCGCCCAGCGACAGCTTGCCGATGAGGGCGTCGGGGTCGAGTGTGATGCCGAGCAAGGCCGAAAGTTCGCGGAAGCGCGCAAGAGCGGCAGGCCGAGCCAGCTTCCGCCACCAGGAACCACCCAGCATCAGATTTTCGATGACGGTCAGGCTTGGCACCAGCAGGACGTGCTGGAAGACGGTGCCGATGCCGAGGTCGAGGCTTTGCCGCGGCGAGCCGATGCGGACGGCGCGGCCGTCGATGAGGATTTCGCCTTCGTCCGGTTGCTGCATGCCGGCGAGGATGCCGATCAGCGTCGATTTGCCGGCGCCGTTTTCGCCCAGCAGGACGTGAATCTCGCCCGCCTTGAAGTCGAGCGAGATATCGTCATTGGCAAGCACGCCCGGGAAGCGCTTGGTGACATGACGGACGGATGCGGCAGGAACGGTGGCGGGTTCGGCACCCACCACCGTTTTTTCCTGCGACATCAGGTCCGTGTTCGTCATCTCGCCACTTTGCAACGGGCTAGATAGCGAGTCCATCTTCATGAGCCGATCCGAACCGCCTTATTGGGCCGGCGCGTCGGTCACCGAGCTCATCAGGGCGCGGACCTTTTCCGCTTCCCAGACCGGCTCGATCTTCAGCGACCCGTCGACGATCTGCTTGCGCGTTTCGCTGACCGAGGCCCAGACATCGTCAGGAATGTGCTTGGTTTTCAGAAGCTGGACCGAATCGTCGGAAAGCTGGATCGAGTAGGGCTTGGTGCCGAACTTGTCGGCCTTCAGATCCTCGACCATCGCCGTGTAGACCGGGATCAGGTTCCAGACCACGGACGAGAGCAGATGCCCCTTGTCGATGGAGGTCTTGTCGCCGATCACGTCGATGAACCAGACGTTGCCGCCACCGGTCGATTTGGTCGTCTCGACCGCCTGCAGCATGCCGAAGGTGGCACCGTCGCCTTGGCCGAAGATGACATCGGCCCCGGCGCCGATCACGGATTCGGTGACGCGACGGCCGCCGGCGGCGTCGGAATAGGCAGCCGGGCCGATGACGGCATAGAGAATCATCACCGCCGGATCGGTTGCCTTGACGCCTTGCGCGAAGGCGGCCGATTGCGAGTTCCATGACGGCGGTTCGCCCGAGACGACGATGCCGACCGACTTCGTGGCCGAGGTCTTCGCCGCGAGCACGCCGGCGAGATAGGCGCCCTCGTGACCGCTCAACGTATAGTCGGCGACGGCACCTTCCTTGTTGGCGTCGGGCTTGTCGACGATAGCGACGGCGACACCCTTCTCGGCGCCGATTTCCGGTGCCGCGGTATTGTAGCCGCTGGCATGGGCGATCATCAGGCTGGCGCCATCATCGGCCAACTCTCGCAAGGTGGGATGCACATCGCCATAACCGAGGCCCGTGGCCGGCATGAATTCGATGCCCATCTTCTCGGCCACAGCCTTGGCGGCATCGAAGCCTTGCTGGTTCCAGCCGTAATCGGTCGGGTCTTCCGGCGTGAGAATGGCCAGCTTCTTCACGTCCTTGGCTTGCGCCGGCACCACGGCCAGCGCGGCACCGCCGACCAGCGTCAGGGCCAGCATGGAAACCTGCGCCCATTTGATCCATTTGGTTCTTGTCATGGTTCCTCTCCTGTTCTTCCGACATCCGGCCCTTCCCAGCACCAGGATGTCGATCATGTTAGAGATGCGATGCGGTTTCTTCTTGTTGTTGGAATTCGTGCTTACCCAATTTCGTCATGCCCGGACTTGATCCGGGCATCCACGCCATCAACTGCCGCAGTGGATCCCCGGGTCAAGCCCGGGGATGACGGAAGCGGCGGTCATATCAACTCTCCAGTGCCTTGCGGACGGCGACCAGCCGTTTCGCGCGCTGCTGCTGTAGTGCCGCGATCTTTTCCGGCGTGTAGCTGAAGACGCCACCGCCGGTCTTGATGCCCAATCTACCGGCAGCGGTCCGCTCGGTCACGAAGGGGCTGAGCGTGCCGCGATTGCAGAGCTCCTTGTTGAGATAGGAACCGACTGCCTGATAGATGTCGAGGCCGGCAACGTCGAGGAGCGCCATCGGGCCGATGACCGACAATTTATATCCGATGCCCCAGGAAACGCAGGTATCGAGCCCTTCGGCGTCGATGACGCCCTGGTCGACGAGATCGACACATTCGCGCAGCAGCGCATAGAGCACCCGGTTCTCGACGAAACCCGGGACATCCTTCTGCACCACGACAGGCAGGAGGCCCAAGCCCTTGATCGTCTCGACCATCCAGTCGCAGGTGGCCTTGGAGGTCTTCTCGCCGGCAATCACCTCGATCATCGGAATGACATGGGGCGGGTTGGACCAGTGCATGCCGACGACGCGTTCCGGCGCCGAGACATTGGCCTGCAGCTTGCTGATGGGAATGCCCGAGGTGTTGCTGGCGATGATGCAGCTTTTGTCGACCAGGGCGTCGATCTCCTTGAAGGCCTGCGCCTTGATCTCGAACTTCTCCGGCACGGTCTCGATCACCAAAGTGGCGCCGGCGACGCATTCCTTGAGGCTGTCGGCGATCTTCACCGTGGCGCCGCTGCTGCGATCGGGTGTGCCCAGATTGGTGAGCACGGTATTGGCCAGCGTCAAGCCGGCCGCGGCCTTCTTGCGCTGATCCTCCGATAGATCGAACGCGGTCACCTGCATGCCGGCGCGCAGCAGGGTTTGGGCGATGCCCGGCCCCATGGTGCCCAAACCGACGATAGCTGCCTTGGTCATGATCCCTCCTCGTTGAACCTTTGCCTGTCCCCGATGCGCCGGCTTATCCGCCGGCTGCATGATTTGTTCAAAGACCGACGGCTTTCTTGAATGCCGGCCGTTCGGTCAATTTCTTCCGCCACGCCTTGAGCGCCGCCAGTTCCGGCAGATCGACCGGGAAATCCAGGCAGCGATGCACGACGGGACCGAGTGCCACGTCCGCCAGGCTGAACTTGTCGCCGGCGGCCCAGCTCTTGCCCTTCAGGGCACCGTCGAGAATTTCAAGCTGCGCCTTCAGATCCTTCGAATCCGCCTCCCAACTGGCGGCGCGCTCGTTCGGCGCCTTTTTCGCTTCCTTGAAGATGCCGAGATAGGAAGGGTTGAGCGCTGCCAGCATCCAATCCATCCAGCGTTCGACCTCCGAGCGCTGCGCCGGGTCGGCGGGGTAGAGGTCGCTGTTCTTCTGCTTGTTGCAAATGTAGCGCAGAATCGTGTTCGATTCCCAAATCACGACCTTGTCATCGACCAGGGTCGGCACCTTGCCGTTGGGATTGAGGCTGAGATAGGCGGCATCGGCCGTGTTGTTGAACTGGCGGCCGTAATCCTCCCGCGCATAGGGCAGACCAAGTTCTTCCAGCAGAAAGATCACCTTCTGCACATTGCCCGACGTATTGCGTCCCAGAAGTCTCAACATGCTGCAAATCTCCCCTCTGATGACGCTTGTGCGCGCCACACTTTGTATCGATACACGCGCTCAGGCTTCAGGCTTGTAGGCGATCGCATCCATTTCAATTTTGCACTCGATGACCGCGCGCGCCTCGACCGTTGTGCGCGCCAAGACACCGGCCGGAAAATATTCGGCAAAGATCTTATTGTAGCGACCGAAATTGCGCGCATCCTCGATAAAGACCGTCATCTTCACGATGTCCGACAGCTCGGCACCTTCGAGGGCCAGAATGCGACGGACTGATTCAATCGTCCAGCGGGTTTCCTCTTCTATATTGCCTGCACACATGTTGCCGTTCTCGTCCTTGGCAACTTGTCCCGATACAAAAATGAAGTCGCCGGCGCGCACCGCCGGATGAAAGGGCAGATTGGGATTCTTCTTTCCGATCGGTTGAATCTTGTCGCTCATCCCATTCCCCCTAGAAGACGCTCGTTTCGATGATGTCGACACCGCGCTGCCGGTCGATGAGATAGATGAGGCCGCGATCGTCCATGGTGACGTCGTTCGACGACGCAAGGTCGAAGCCCTGCGGCGCATCGGTCTCGTAGAAACCCACTTCGACCGGCTTGAACGGATCGGCGAAATCGATGAGGCGCATTCCTTGCGCGAACCAGGCGAAAGGCACGATCGTGCCGCTGAAGCGCTCGGACGGTTGGTGGCAACCCATCATCGGCGGCTGCGGCGATCCGTCCTTGTCGATGCCGTCGACCTGGAAAGTTGAAATCGAAATGGGGCAATGCTCATTGGTGATGTCATAGACCCAGGTGAAGGCGGGTGCCGCCGGCCAAAGCTTGGCCACATCCTCATCCGCCACGATCATGATGTCGCGCCCTTTGAGCTTCTGCTTCATCTTGAGGCAGGTGTGCGTGGGATGCGGAAAGGCCGGCGAGGTATTGACGGCCGATATCAGCTTGGGATGCGCCATGTCCTCTATATCGAGGATGAAGAAACCGTGATGCCAGTAACTCACATAAAGCCGGTTGCCGACGCGCAACGGGTGGTGGCAGCGCGGCGGCGTCCAATTGTCCCACGGATATTCCTCTCCGCCCGCCTTCCATTGGCCCGGAATCCACCAGCGCCCGACCTCTTCCGGCCTGGCCGGGTCCTTGAGGTCGAGGATCATGGCGATGTTGCCGATGAAGCCCTCGGCCGTCGGCGAGACATAGGCATAGCGGCCGTCGAAATCGTAGCGATGCACGCCCTTCCCGTAGGTGCGCCATTTGCTGATGAGCTTCGGATTGGCCGGCTTCGAGACGTCGTAGATGCCGAGGCCGCCGCCGAACTCGGCATCGCCTTCCATGCCCTGGCGCTCGTGATTGACGATCATGATGTCATTGGCGACGCGCACCTTGTGCGAGTGCCAGCCATTGGGCATCTCGATGCGCGTCAACTGCCTCGGGTTGCGCGGGTCGGACACGTCGACGATGGTCGTGCCGGTGGGCTGGCGCATATGGCCGATATAGAGGATGCGGTTCTCGACCCAGACCTGACCGCCGCCGGGGCAGTCGATATGGCCGATCAGCTTGGTGTTCCTGCTCTTCGCCATCTAAGTGCTGGTCCCTGTTCAGGCGAGGCGGACGATTTCGCCGGTCTTGGTCTTGCCGTGTTTCTGGTAGAGCGCCAGGGCCTTCAAGGTCGGCTCGTCGCTGGCGACGAACAGAATGGCCGGGTCCTTGTCGGAAGTGTTGACATGCTCGCACCATTCGCCACCAGGTGCTGCCACGGTGTCGAACGGCGACCAGTCGATGCGCTTGCCGCCGATAATGCTGTAGCCCTTGCCCTCATAGGGCGAGATGGTGAGGCTGGCATTCTGCTTCATCGGCATGGTGCGCTCGCCTGGGCGCAGCATCTGCATGAAGAAAGTCATGGTCTTGAAAATGGCCTGGCCCGTGGTCGGATCGACATATTCGATCATCAGCGCCTCATAGGGGTCGCCGTCGAAATTGCGGGCGCGTTCGAGCGCTTCCCGCATCATGTCCCAGCGATAGACATACATCGGCGAGGCAGCCCCCGTACCGCGATGGTGCGAGACGAAGCGCGGCTTCAGCCCGCCGCTGCCATAAACGGTTTGTGAATAATTGTCCGGAAAGCGGGCCGTCTGCATGATCCGGCGGACCTTCTGTCCCTCTTCTTCCTCCGTGTAATCATGCTCGAAATAGATGGCGCAGAGCGTTTCCACCAGCGGCAGGTCGAGGACGCTGAGATTGATCGCATTCTCGTCACCCTTATTGCCATGATTATGCCAGGTATCGTGGGGAGTGAGCACCAGATCGCCGGGGCCGAAGGTGATATTCTCGCCTTCGACACCGGTGAAGTTCTGCTTGCCGGTCAATCCCAAGCGGATCGCGTTCGGGGAATGCCGGTGCGGTGGCATGATTTCGTTGGGATCGTTGAGGCGATAGGCAACGTAGAGAGTCGAAACCGCAGCGCGCTTGGGCGCCAGGCCAGGATTGACCAGGACCAGCGAGCGGCGCTCGGAGCTCTCGGTCGTGATCAGCTCCGCTGAGCGATAGAGCAGTGGCTCGATATCCTGCTTATACGTCCAGCTGAAGGGAATTGCCTTGCGGGTGTCGCGGATGCGGCTGTCTTCGTCATTCTTGACAGTGCGGTCGACCACCCAATAGGGCGCCATATTGTGGCTGGCGACATCCGCATGGAGCTGGTCCAGGGCCGCCTGCAGATTGGATCCGCCCAGTTTCGTCGCCGTGCTCATCAGCCCTCCCTCGCCGGTTTTCCGGCCTACGGTCCGAACCAATCAGTCACGAGAATGAACAAATTGGTTCAATCAGCACTCCAATATGGTCCTGAGCGTAACCAATAAAACTGAAGGCCGTCAACGGCGATCCATTTAGTGAACCAATAATACGGATACCGCCTGTTCATAGGCGCATCGACGCCCATGACGGCGAACCATTCAACAACGGTCGGGAGTTCAGTCGGTAGCCGCGGCTTTACTTTAGGCCATGCGCGGCGCATGATGCGATTCGAAGTGAGGGAGTTTCACCCTTGAACCAACGCGAACCATCGCGGTAGAGGTCCGCGAACCGGACCTTCCAGATGGATACCATGAGATGCTGCAGAACGCGGACCAGACACTCAACAGACTGCGCCGGCTGATCGCCGACGGAACCATTGGCGCGGATGGGCGGATGCCCCCGGAACGTCACCTCGCCGACGAACTTGGTGTCGGCCGCCGTTCGCTGCGCCGCGCCCTGGACATTCTGGAGCAAGAGGGGCGCATTACCCGCGAACAGGGACGCGGCACCTTCGTACATGCAAATACCAACCGCGAAATGCCGGCCACGACAGGTTCTGGCAACGGCCAAGTGCCGGCAGCCAGCGGCCATAACGGCAACGGTCGTCACGCCAACGGTCATATCGATGCCGGCATCGGCGCTGCCTTCGCCGCCATCCCCTTCGACCGCATTCTCGAATTCACCAATCCGATCGAAGTCTCCGAGGTACGCTTGGCCGTCGAGCCGGTCATCGCACGCCTCGCCGCTCTGCGTGCCTCCCAGGCCGACATAAGACGACTGGAACTGGCCCTGGCCGAGACAAAGAGTGCGACCGACCCGGAGGTCTATGAGAAGGCAGACGAGAAGTTCCATCGCATCGTCGCCGAAGCCGCGCGCAATGCCCTGTTCCTGTCGCTGTTCGATACGTTCGGTGCCAGCAGGCGCGACGCCACCTGGCGGCGCCTCAGTGAAAATGCGCATTGCTTCAAGCGCCAGGCGGTCCATGCCGCTTCGCACCAGGAAATCTACGACGCCATCGCCGCGCGCAATTCAGAGCGCGCTTATGAATGCATGTACCGGCATTTGAGCGACATCCAGCGGCACATCTACACCTATGCCTTCCCGCAGGAACCGGCCGAGCAGAGATCGTAGCCCACCTTCCGGTTCCCCTTCATCGGACCTTCGCTGACACCCCCACCCCGGCCCTCCCCCTGAAGGGAGAGGGAGTTTCGGCCGCGTTTGAACGTCTCAGCGCGCTCTTAAGCCCTCTCCCTTCAGGGGGAGGGTCGGGTGGGGGTTAGAGCAGCTGCCGCAGCAGCGGCGATTTGGCGAAGGGTCGGGCGCTTTCGATCTCGTGGGCCAGGCAGAGCAGCGCCACATCGTTGCCAAGCGACGTTGCGAGCTGGATGCCGACGGGAAGTCCTTCGTCCGATTGCAGCACCGGCACGGTGATGGCCGGTTCGCCGGTGACATTGTAGGTCGCGGTAAAGGGCGAGAAGCGCAGCATGCGGGCCACATGCAGCTCCACATCATCATGGTCGGTCGGAAAGGCGCCGAGCTTGGGCGCCGGGCCCGCCAACGCTGGAGTCAGCAGGACGTCGATATCGTCCCACAGCAACGCCATCCTGCGCGCGAAGATTTGTCCGGCACGGATGCTGGCGAGATAGTCGGCCGCCGTCATGCGCTGGCCGGCTTCAGCGGCGGCAAGGTTGATCGACTCCATCTCATCCTCGGCCGGAGCGCGCCCGATGAGGCGGCCGAGTTCCACCGCGTCGGCAGCAGCCTGGGCGCAGACCTGGGCGAGATAGACGCAGCGCGGGACGTGCAAATCACCCTCGGCAATCGGCAAGGCGATCGGTGCAACGTGATGGCCAAGATCGGCGAGCAGCTTGGCTGCGGTTTCCACCGCCAGCAAAGCCTCCGGCGACAGAGCGACGTCGTCCAGATGCTGATGGTTGATGCCGATACGAAGACGCGGCCCCGGCCGAGACAGGGCATCCAGGAAGCCAGCCGCTGGTGGCGGCGGCGCACCATAGGGTGCGCCGGCATCGGCGCCGTAGACGGCATCCAAGGCGGCGGCGCTGTCGCGCACGGAGCGGCTGACGACGCCTTCGCTGACCAAGCCCGCATAGATATCGGCATGGACCGGACCTTGCGGCAGGGCGCCGCGCGAGGGCTTTATCCCAACCAGGCCACAGGCAGCAGCCGGGATACGGATCGATCCGGCGCCATCGGTCGCATGTGCCAGCGGCACCATGCCCGCAGCGACGGCGGCGGCAGATCCGCCCGACGAGCCGCCGGTCGAACGCGCGACGTTCCACGGATTGCGGCTGGGGCCGTAGAGGTCGGGCTCGGTCGTCACGTTGAAGCCGAGTTCCGGCAGATTAGTCTTGCCGAATATGCACAGGCCGGCGCGCTTGAACCGCGCGGTCAGTTCATCATCCACTTGAACCGGCGGCTGTTGCGTCAGATAGCGACAGGCGCCGGTGGTCCGCGCGCCCCGGAGCGCAGCGCCGATATCCTTCAGCAGAAAGGGAACGCCGTAAAAGTCTGCCGATGGGTCGGCCGATAGCTCGGTCGGCGCAGGCAAGAGGTCGACAATCGCGTTTATCAGCGGATTGGTCGCTGCGATTATATCGCGCGCGGCCGCCAGTACCTCGTCCAAGGAAACGTCGCGGCGGCGGATCAGTTCGGCTAGGCCGAGACCATCCTGCGCGAGATAGTCGGCGCGGTTCATGCGGCCTCAGGTCAGCGCGTCGCCCAAGGCGGCGATGGCAATGGATTCGGCACGGATTTCGGCCAATACCTCGCGCTGCAGCCGGGTGAAGCCGGCCGAGCCCATCATTTCATAGGTGCGCGGACGCGGCAGATCGATGGGGACGATGCGCTTGATGCGCCCGGGCCGGTTCGACATCACGGCGACGCGGTCGGACATGTAGACGGCCTCCTCGACATCATGAGTGACGAAGAGGACGGTCAGGCGATGCTGTTCCCAGATGCGCGCCAGAAGCTCCTGCATGTGATGGCGGGTCAGCGCATCGAGCGCGCCAAACGGTTCGTCCATCAGCAGCATGTTGGGGCGGTAGGAGAGCGCACGGGCAATGGCCACGCGCTGCTTCATGCCGCCGGAGAGTTCGCTGGGAAAACGATCGGCAAATCCATCGAGACCGACCAAGGCGAGATGTGCGCCGGCAATCTCCCGCGCTTCTTTCCGCGACTTGCCGGCGGCGAGCAGAGCGAATTCGACATTGCCCTGCGTGGTAAGCCAGGGCAGCAGCGTGTAGCTCTGGAACACGACGCCACGGTCGAGGCCAGGACCTGTGATCGACCGGCCGGACAAGGCGACGGTGCCGCTATCATGGTTTTCAAGGCCGGCGACGATGGAAAGCAGCGTCGACTTGCCGCAACCCGATGTGCCGACCAGCGAGACGAACTCGTTCTCGCCGATGGTGAGATCGACGCCGCCGAGCGCCGCGACATCGCCGCGATCGCCGCGAAAGGTCTTGCCCAGCCCCGAAATGACCAGCTTGGGCGCACTCATCGCTGCGTCCTCAAGTAACGGAACAGCTTGCGGCTGGCCCATTTCATGGCCTGATCCGTGGCGAGGCCGAGGATGCCGAGCAACAGCAGATAGCCGAAAATAGTGTCGGTCTGGAAGAAACGCTGCGCCGTCGTGATGCGATAGCCGAGCCCTGAGGTAGCGGCGACCAGTTCCGCCACCACCAGCCAGGTCCAGGCCCACCCCAAGCTGATACGCATCGAATCCCAGATGGCAGGCAGGGCCGACGGCAGGATGATACGCGTGAGAATGCGTCGTTCCGACATCTGCAGCGTGCGGCCCAGATTGATGAAGTCGCGCGGCACGGATTTCACATTGTCCATCACCAGCAGCACCTGCTGGAAGAAGGTGCCGATGAAGATGATGAGGAATTTCTGCGCGTCGCCGGTGCCGGTCCACAGAATGGTGAGCGGCACGAAGGCCACAACGGGCATGTAGCGGATGAAATCGACCAGCGGCTCGATTGCCGCTTCCCAGGCGCGGTAGGAACCGATGAGGATGCCGATGGGCAGCGCGAAGGCGGTCGAGATGAGGAAGCCCAGCGAGATGCGATAGATGCTGATGAGCGTATCGTCGACCAGCTGGCCGCCGATGGCGAGTTCCTTCAGCCGTGCCACGACCATTTCCGGCGAGGGCAGGAACAAAGGTGTCACCAGGCCCGTCTCGGTGACGCCCCACCAGAGGAGGCCCAGCACCAGGAAAACGAGAATGGCAATGGTGATGAATTGCCGTCCCGAGACGGTTGCGGTCAAAGAGAACATGGAGATAACGGGAAAGAAAGCATAGAGACGGTTCTGCTTGCGTGAAGGCGCGGCGCCATCCCCCTCACCCCAACCCCTCTCCCGCGTGGGGAGAGGGGCCTTTGCCGCCTACTCGGTCGAAACTCCCTCTCCCCTCGCGGGAGAGGGGCGGGGTGAGGGGGTGACAGCACTTCCGTCAAACCCGGAGAACTCTTAGAGCGCTTCGACGAAGCGGGTGTCGATCAGCTTGGCGAGGTCGACATCCTTGGAAAGGAGACCGGCGGAGGTCGCCGCCTTCTTCACTTCCGGTACGACCTTGTTGACGAAGTCGCCGGTCAGCTGGGTCTTGTTCTCGGCCATCGAATAATAAGTGACGCCGTCGAAAGCGGTCGCCAGCTCCTCCGGCTTGGCACCGACCGCCTCCGAGATGATGGCGCGGCCACCATTGGTGTCGGCCTTGTAGTCGGCCAGGGAGGCATCCCAGGCCTTGAGCAGCGCCAGCACCTGGCCCGGCTTCTCGGCGAGAAAATCTTCGCGCACGACAAAGACGTCGGAGATGAGGCCCGGGTTTTCGCCGGCGGAGTACAGCATCTTCACCTTGGCGTTCTGCTGCATGGCGAGTGTCAGATAGGGTTCGTAGGTGACTGCGACCGGCACCCTGCCGGCGATGAGCGCGGAGCCGGCGTCGGAAGCCGGCATCGGCACCTTCTGCACGTCATCGAGCGTCATGCCGTTCTGTGCGAGCGCATAGTTCAGCAGGATGTGGCTGGTGGTGCCCTCCTCGAACGCGACCTGCTTGCCCTTCAGATCGGCCACCGAGGCGATCGAGCCGTCGGTGATCATGGCATCGGCCGTCATCGAGACGTCGAGCAGGGCGACGATCTTGATCGGCAGGCCAGCGGCGGCGAAGGCCATCGCCGTATGCGTGGCGATATTGCCGCACTGGACCTGGCCGGCGGCAAGGGCCGCGTTGAGATCGGCATCGGTGTTGAAGTTGATCACTTCGACGTCGGACAGGCCGGCAGTCGCGAAGAGGCCCTTCTTGGCCGCGATGTGCCATTGGCCGTAGCCCAACCACGGCTCGATCGCCATCTTGATGGCGCCTTCTTCGGGCGTGGCCGGAATGGATTGCGCAAAGGCTGCCTTGGCAAGGCCGCTCATGGCCAAGGTGGCGGCGCCGGCCTGCAGGATCTGGCGGCGGTTCGGTGTCCAGTTCATGGTGAAGCTCCCTCTCTCACACTGAAATTTCCCCAACTCGGCGGCGATAGTGATGGCCGGGCCGGAAGCTTGTCAAGCAAACGCCCCTTAACGTTTCAGCAGCCGATCGCGAATCTCGGAAACCGCGTTGGCATGGGCATCAAATCCCTCATAGGTCGCAAGGACGCGGGCGTGTTTGGCCAGCGTCGGATAGCCGACCGAGGTGACATAGCCGACCGAGATGCGCTTCATGAAATCGAAGACCGAGAGCGGCGAATGGGTCATGGCGGCGCGGCTGGTCGGCAGCACTGCGTTGGGCCCCAGCACGAAGTTGCCCAAGGTCACCGGCGTATGCTTGCCGAGCAGGACCTCGCCCGCATTCTCGATGCGGCCCAGATAGGCAAAGGGTTCATCCGACAGGATTTCCAGATGCTCCGGCGCGTAATCGTTGATGAACGCCATGGCCGCATCGACATCCGGCGCCAGCACCACGCCCCCGCGCGGTCCTGTGAGCACGGCGGTGGAGAAGGCGACACGCTGTTCGCTCATTCTTGCCCAATAGTCAGGCAGAGCCTTGATCGCCTCTTGCGCCACCTTGGCGCTGGACGTCACCAGATAGGCAGATGAATCCGGCCCATGCTCGGCTTCGACCAACAGATCGAGGGCGGCCAGGCGGCCGTCGACAGTCTCGTCGGCAAAGATGATGGATTCGCTGGGCCCGGCCGGAATGCCGGGATCGATCACGTCGGCGAGCAGACGCTTGGCCGCCACCACGAAGGGGCTGCCCGGACCGACGATCTTGGCGCATCTGGGCACCGTCTGGGTCCCGTAGGCGACGGCCGCGACACCCTGGGCGCCGCCGCATTTGAAGACCTTGTCCACGCCGGCAAGGCGCGCCGCCACCAGGGTCGCGGCATCGATCTTGCCATCGGGGCCAGGCGGGGTGACGACGCAGATATTCTTCACGCCGGCCACCACGGCCGGAATGGTGGTCATCATCACCACGCTGGGGAACGAGCCCTTGCCGCGCGGCACATAGCAGGCGACCGACGGAATGGCCAGGAACCGGTCACCGGCGAAGGCACCGGCGCGCATCTCGTGCAGCCACATCTCCTCCGGCTTCTGGTCGGAATGGAAATTGCGGATGTTCTCGACGGCGAATTCGATGGCGGCGATCACTTCCGGCTCGACCGCCTTGAAGGCGGCGTCGAAATCCGCCTGGGTCGCGGCGATCTCGGCCGGCTTTACCGGCGATTTGTCGAATTCGTTGGCAAAGCGCGCCAAAGCAACATCGCCCTCATCCTTCACGGCGGCGATGATGGGTTTAACCCGGTCGAGAAAGGCGCCAAGATCGGCCTCGCTGCGTTTCAGAAGATTAGAGCGAGCTTCGGGACTGAGACGCGCGAGCTCGTGCAGATTGACGCTGCTGGCCATGCAGCCTCTCCATTCGGTCAAATTGTGCGGAAGTCAGATTGAAGCAAGATAGCCACCGTCCACCGGCATGTAAATTCCGGTGACATAGGCGGCGGCCTCCGAACTCAGAAAAATCGCCGCACCGACCAGATCGTCGAGCTTGCCGAAGCGCTGGAGCGGGATCTTGGCCAGCATCGCCTCGGACCAGGCGGCATTTTCATAGAAGACATCCGTGAGCGCCGTGCGGAAATAGCCGGGGCCCAAGCTGTTGACGCGAATGCCGAGCGGCGCCCATTCCGCCGCCAGCGCCCGTGTCATGCCGAGAAGGCCGCTTTTCGAAGAACCATAGGGGACCGCTGTGGGCACGCCGACTTCCGAGGTGAGCGAGCACATGTTGAGGATCGACCCGCCATGGCCGCCCTGCTGCATTGCCTTGGCGGCGGCCTGGGCGCAGAAGAAGGCGCCCTTCAAATTGGTATCGAGGATGCGGTCCCACAGTTTCTCGTCAACATCGAGCGACGGGCAGACCTGTTCCATCCCTGCATTGTTGACAAGAATGTCGAGCCCGCCCAGCGCCTTGGCCGCCGCGGCCACACCGTCGCTGCAGGCCGCTGCATCGGCCACGTCCATGGCGATGGCGGCACCCCTTCCCGCGAGCCCGCCCATCGTCTCCTGCAGGCCGTCGACCGAGCGTGCGCTGACGGCCACCGCCGCGCCAGCTTGCGCCAAGCCGATGGCAATCGCCTGGCCGATGCCGCGGCTGGCGCCGGTCACCAAGGCGCGCTTGCCGCTGAGGCTGAAACGGGAAAGGTCGACTTTCATGGAAGGCTCACGCTAGAAATCAAACAGCCCGCGCAGCATAGCCGAAAAGATCATCCTGTCATGTCTCAGCCCTTCCCTTCCTCGACCGCAGAGGCCCGCGCTCGGGCGAAATCGGGCGATCTCGCGGGCGCTGCCGGGATCATTGCGGAACTGCTGAAAGCGAAGTTTGGCCTGGCTGCCACCAGTATCCGCATCAATGTCGATATCTACAGCCTCAATTCCCTCAACGGCTTCTTCGACGCGGCCGGCAAGGCCTATTTCTTCAAGTTCCATCAGGAAGAGAATGAGGAAACGATGGCCGGCGAATATTACCGCGCCGGGCTCCTGGCCGAGGCAGGCCTACCGGTCGACCGGCCGCTCTTCGTTTCGACCGAGCCCGGCGAACAGATCCTGGTTTATCGCCGGCGCGAGGATCGGCGCTTCGCCGACGTCTTGAAAGAACTGGATTTTTGCAGCGATCAAGCGGCCATCGGCCGCGCGGTTGCGGCGGAACGACATCTCAATGAAGAGCTGATGTCGGTCTATCGCCGTACCTTGCATCCGATCGATGCCGCGCAATCGGCGGCCGAACCGATCCATCGCCTATTCCATGCGCGCCTCGCGGATGCCGACCGGCCGGGAATCATCGGCAGCAGGTTCGGCAGTTTTTATCGCGGACAGGCGTTCGCCTTTCCCGGCGTAAGCCTATCCTGGGATGAATTGAAGCAGTTGCAGTTCGAGGTGAACGGCGTGCGCTATCGCGACACGCTGGGCGCGCTCTTCGCCGAAGCGTTCACGACATTGGCGCCCGCGAGCTTTGCCGGCGCCGGCGGCGTCACTGCGCATGGCGATGCACATAATGCCAATGTCTGGTACGAGAATGGCAACGGCGCAGCGCGGCTCGTCATGTTCGACCCAGCCTTTGCAGGGGTGCATGTGCCGGCCCTGCTCGCGGAAGTGAAAACAAGCTTCCACAATATCTTTGCGCATCCGCTTTGGCTCTACGATCCTGCCGCGGCGGCAGGCCGCTACCACGCAACAGCCGCGCGGCGCGGTGACGTGCTCCATATCGAGACAGATTGGTGCCCCAGCCCGGTGCGCTGGGCCTTATTGGATGCCAAGCGCCAACTATTGTGGCAGCCGCTGCTGCATGAACTGGCGGATCGCAAGCTGCTGCCCGCCAATTGGCGCCGGATCGTTCAGCTAGCGCTCTTCCTCTGTCCGACACTGGTGATGAATCTGCGGGCCGGCGCCGGTAGCCACAACCCGGTTTCGTCCGCCATCGGTCTGGCCACGGCGATTGCCATGGGCAGCGATCCTGTGGCAGGTATGGGAATGCTTTCACCGTTTCTTGGTGAACTCACACCGAGTCGTGCCTGACACATTTTCAATTGGGCGTTGTCGACGTGGCCTCGGCGTCCAGATGCTTGACATTCAGGGATTAAGTTATATTCTCTAGTTACCCTATAGAGATTTAAGAATGCTGTCGCAAAAAGCCAAATATGCCATGCGCGCCTTGCTCTATCTCGCCAAGGCCAAGTCCGACGAACCGGTCGGGATCGCAGAAATTGCCGCCAAGCAGGCCGTCCCACGCAAGTTTCTGGAGCTTATCCTCCTGGAACTGAAGCGGAATGGTTTTGTACAGAGCTTCCGCGGCAAGCATGGCGGCTATGCCCTCGCCAAAACACCCGAGGAGATTCATTTTGGCGAGGTCATACGCCTCATCGACGGCCCCCTGGCGGCTCTCCCCTGCGCCAGCCTCACCGCCTATCGCCGCTGCAGCGACTGCGAAGACGAGGCAACTTGCGTGATCCGGCGGATCTTGAAGCAGGTGCGCGACGCCTCCTCCAGCATTCTCGACCGTACCAGTCTGTCCGACGTACTCGACGGCAAGGCCGGCGAACTGGTGATGGGCGACGGGATATAAGGCCGGAACAACTATTTCACACTATTAATATACAATTACACAAACAAACAGACAAATATATAAAGTCGCCTTGATTGGCCTGGTGGCTGGATGGGCCGCGATTTCAGGATGAGCGATGTCTCAATATGCTGGCGTACTGAGGAGTTGGAAGCGACCGAGTGTCTTGCCGGGCTTCGGCCTCACGCTCGGCTATGCGCTCTTCTATCTCGGCATCATTGTCCTTCTTCCTTTGGCGGCCCTCATCGTGCGGCCGGCCGAACTGGGCATTGCGGGCTTTTTCGAGGCAGTCACCACGCCGCGCGTGCTTGCGGCCCTGCGCGTAAGCTTCGGCACCGCCGCCATCGCCGCGCTGATCAACGGCCTGTTCGGCCTTTCCATCGCCTGGGTACTGGTGCGCTATGACTTCCCGGGAAAGCGCCTGATCGATGCCTTCGTCGATCTGCCTTTCGCCCTGCCGACGGCGGTTGCCGGCATCGCCCTTACCACCCTTTACGCACCCAATGGCTGGATCGGTGCGCTGCTGGTGCCACTGGGTATCAAGGTCGCCTTCACGCCGCTCGGCATCGTCATCGCCCTCATCTTCATCGGCCTGCCTTTCGTCGTGCGCACGGTACAGCCGGTGTTGCAGGATTTTGAACCGGAGCTTGAGGAGGCCTCGGCGAGTCTCGGCGCCACCAGATTGCAGGTCTTCGCCTTCGTCATCCTGCCCTCGATCCTGCCGGCGCTTCTAACCGGCATCGCCCTCGCCTTCGCGCGTGCCGTGGGCGAATACGGCTCGGTCATCTTCATTGCCGGCAACATGCCGATGAAGTCCGAGATCGCCCCGCTGCTGATCGTCAGCAAGCTGGAGCAGTTCGACTATGCGGGCGCCGCGGCGATCGCCGTCGTCATGCTGGGGATCTCTTTCATCATGCTGCTGGTGCTGAACATGATCCAGCGTTGGGCGCGCCGCCACGAGGACAAGGCGCGATGAGCATCGATACCCAGCGCAACAAACTCACGCTGCGCGACCCGGCCCTCGTCCGCTGGGGCCTCATCGGGCTGTCGCTGGTCTTCATCGGGCTGGTCCTGTTCCTGCCGTTGGTCCTGGTTTTCCTGGAAGCGTTGCGGCACGGCATCGGCGCATATTTCACCGCTGTCACCGAGGAGGATGCGCGCGCTGCGATTCTGCTGACCTTGGAAGTCGCGGCCATTGCCGTGCCGCTCAACGTCCTTTTCGGCCTGGCCGGCGCATGGGCCATCGCCAAGTTCGAATTCCGCGGCAAGAGCCTGCTGCTGACCCTGGTCGACCTGCCCTTCTCCGTCTCGCCGGTTATTTCGGGCCTCATCTATGTCCTGCTTTATGGCGCCCATGGCTGGTTCGGGCCGACACTGGACGCCTGGGGCATCAAGGTCATCTTCAATGTAGCCGGCCTGGTGATGGCGACGGTCTTTGTCACCTTCCCTTTCGTCGCGCGCGAACTCATCCCGTTGATGCAGGAGCAGGGCACTGAGGAAGAGGAAGCCGCCATCTCGCTCGGCGCCAACGGCTGGCAGACGTTCCGCCTCGTCACACTACCCAACGTCGCCTGGGGCCTGCTCTATGGCGTACTGCTCTGCAATGCGCGCGCGATGGGCGAATTCGGGGCGGTCTCGGTCGTCTCCGGCCATATCCGCGGCCAGACCAACACGATGCCGCTCCATGTCGAAATTCTCTACAACGAATATGATTTCGTCGGCGCCTTTGCCGTCGCCTCGCTGCTGGCCTTGCTGGCCCTGGTGACGTTGGCCGCCAAATCCTTCCTCGAATGGCGCTATGGCGACCGGCTCAGTGCCGGGCGCGCGCACTGACGCCAAAGGAGATCAGCATGGGCCTGCAGGCACAGGGTATCGTCAAGACATTCGGCACCTTCAAGGCGCTGGGAGGAATCGACCTCGACATTGAACGCGGGGAGTTCGTCGCCTTGCTCGGTCCGTCGGGGTCCGGCAAGACCACGCTGCTGCGCATCCTGGCGGGCCTGGATGCGCAGGACGACGGTCAAGTTCTGTTCAACGACGAGGATATGAGCGGGCGCGAACTGCGCGAGCGCCGGGTCGGCTTCGTGTTCCAACATTACGCCCTCTTCAAGCATATGAATGTGTCGGAGAATATCGGTTTCGGACTGCGCGTCCGCCCGCGCGGCCAACGCCCGGGCAAGGCCGAGATCAAGGCGCGCGTCGACGAATTGCTGCATCTTGTGCAACTGGAACGACTGGGCGACCGCTATCCCAGCCAGCTTTCCGGCGGTCAGCGGCAGCGCGTGGCACTGGCGCGCGCGCTCGCGATCGAGCCCGCGGTCCTGCTGCTCGACGAGCCGTTCGGGGCACTCGATGCCAAAGTCCGCAAGGAACTGCGCCGCTGGCTGCGGCGCCTTCATGAAAGCATGCGCCTCACTTCCATCTTCGTGACGCATGACCAGGAAGAAGCGTTGGAGCTGGCCGACAAGGTCGTCATCATGAATAACGGCCTGATCGAGCAGGTCGGTTCACCGGAAGCGGTCTACCACAAGCCGGAGACTGCCTTCGTCTACGAATTCCTGGGTGGCGCCAACCGCATCCCCTGCGATGTCAGGAACGGTATCGCCAGCGTGGCCGGCACCCCCGTTCCGTCGCAAGGCAAGGTCCACGACGGCAGCGGTATCGCCTATGTCCGGCCCGACGAGGTGATTCTCGGCACTGGAGACACCGGCGGAGTCCCCGCCATCGTACAGCATGTGTTCCGCGCCAGCCCACTGCCGCGCGTCGAAGTGCAATTGGTTGATAGCCCCGTCGCGCTTGACGTAACCTTGCCGCCGGAAAGCGCCGGGGCGCCGATTACAAAGGGACAGCGGGTTAGTTTGAACTTCACCAAGTTCAACGTGCTCCAGGGATAATGGATCTGGCGGGCATTTTCAGCAGCGACATCTGGTTTCTTGTCGGCATTCTGGCGCTGGCGGGTTGCGGATCTGGATTTCTGGCCGGACTGCTGGGTGTCGGCGGCGGCATCGTGGTCGTCCCGGCCCTCTTCCATGTACTGGCGGCCTTTGACGTGCCACTCGACCTCAGAATGCATATCGCCGTCGGTACGTCGCTGGGGTCGATCGTGCCGACCTCGATCATTTCGTTGCGCGCCCACAACAAGCGGGGTGCCGTCGACTGGAATCTCCTGCGCCAATGGGCGCCCTGGGTCGCCCTCGGCGTCATCTTCGGTTCAATCGTCGCCAGCGACGTGCGCGGTGCGACGCTTACCCTAATCTTCGCCATCATGAGCCTGCTGGTGGCAAGCTATCTCGCGATCGGTCGCGCCGATTTTCATATCACCGACAAATTGCCGGGAACGCCCATGCGCCAGGCGGTCTGTCTCTTCATCGGCGGCGTTTCGGCCATGATGGGCATTGGCGGGGGCAGTCTATCGGTACCCGCCATGACGCTGTGCTCCTACCCGATCCGGCGAGCGGTCGGCACGGCTTCGGCGATCGGCCTCATCATCGCCGTTCCGGGAACGATCACTTTCATGGTGACCGGTTTCAACCTGGCGGGTTTGCCCGTGGCCTCGCTTGGCTATGTGAACCTGATAGCCGTGATGGCGCTGGTTCCCAGCAGCTTGATCTTCGCGCCGATCGGCGCCAAGGTGGCACATACAATTCCGCAGATTGTATTGCGGCGCTGCTTTGCCGGCTTCCTGCTGCTGACCTCCCTGCGGATGTTCTATTCGCTTCTCTGAAGGTTCTTCCATGAAAATCTACGGCTTTGGCATTGTCGGCCTCGGTGTCATGGGGCGCGAGATGGCGGAAATGCTGGCAGCGCACCCCCGTTTCAGCGTGGTCGCGGGATATGATCCGGCTGGGCCTAGCGTTCCCTTCCCGCTCCTCGGCGACGCGGCCGCTTTGGTGAACGATCCGCGCATCGAGGCTATCTATGCAGCGACCCCGCCAGCCTATCACGAGCGCGTGGTACGCTTGGCTACGAGCGCCGGCAAGCCGATCTTCTGCGAGAAACCCCTGGCGCACACGATCCCGTCGGCGCGGCTATGCTGCGAGCTGGTCGCGGCATCAGGTATTCCTGCCGCGGTCAACTTCTCCTATGCCGCCCGCGGTGTCGCCGTGCAGCTGTCGCGCGTGGTCAAGGGCGGCAATATCGGCAAAGTTCAAGGGGCGCATCTGCGTGTCCGTTTCGGACAATGGCCGCGCGGCTGGCAATCGGGCGCAGGTGCCTGGCTGGCCCAACCCGCCGAGGGCGGCTTCACCCGCGAGGTCGTCTCGCATTTCGTCTTTCTGGCCAACCGCCTGTTCGGTGCCGGCAAGCTCATCAACCGCAAGATCGAACGTGGCGCCGCCGGCACGGAGACCAGGCTCGTTGCCGCGATCCAGTATCGCTACGTCCAGTTCACGATCGATGCCGGCATCGGCGGCACGCGAGACGACGACAACAGATTCACGGTGAAAGGCAGCAGCGGCGAAATTTCCATCGTCGATTGGAGCGGGCTCGACTATGCTGGCGATGCCGGTCCGGCCCTGCCGCCCACATCGCAGCTCGATGCCTTGGCCGATATGCTCGACGGCAAGCCGCACCAACTTGCCACCTTTGCCGAGGGGTTGGCGGTTGCCGAGCTGATCGAAGAGATGTTGGCGGAATAAGGGAAGCGGCAGATGGGTTTCGATTTCAACGGCAAGTGCGTCGTCGTGACGGGCGGAAGCCGCGGCATTGGCCGTTGCATGGCGCTGGCCTTCGCCGAGGCCGGTGCCGGCGTATCGATCTGCGCGCGTGGCGCGGAAAAATTGCAGACGACGCGCATGGAGCTCAGCGGTATCGGGCCCAGAATGCATGCCGCCACCTGCGACTTGGCCGATGCGAAATCGATCGCCGCCTATATCGCCGAAGCGGCCGCGGCGCTCGGCGGCATCGACGTGCTGGTCAGCAATGCGTCGGGCATCGACAATAGTGGCGATTCATGGGCCGACTGTTTCAATGTGGACGTGATGGCGGCGGTTCGGTCCGCAGCCGCAGCCGAACCCTATCTCGGCAAATCGGACGCCGGCTGCATCATCAACATCTCTTCCATTTCCGGCATGATGCCATCGGCGGAAGGCCCTGCCTATGCCGCAGCCAAGGCGGCGCTCATCAACTTCACCGCATCCGAAGCGCTGCGTCTGGCGCCGCAGAAGATCCGCGTCAACGGTATCGCTCCCGGATCAATCGATTTCCCGGGTGGATTCTGGGACCGCTGCCGGACCGAAACGCCGACACTCTATGAAGACGTCCGCAGCAGCATTCCGTTCGGCCGATACGGCAGACCGGAAGAGATCGCCAATGCCGCGCTCTTCCTTGCCTCGCCTCTGGCCAGCTGGGTCACCGGGCAGACATTGGTTGTGGATGGCGGCCAAGTCCTGCGCGGCTAGCTCCAGTCCTGCAGGGCCGGCAGGGCCTCGACAAAGCGTTCCTTGCGCTTGGGCAGGCCACCCAGCTCCAGAATGAGTTCGATGATGCGCTCCAGCCCCAGTCCTTCGCGCATATTGGCGAAGACAAAGGGCTTCTCCTTGCGCTGTTGCCTGGCGTCCCGGGCCATGACATCGAGATCGGCATGGACGATCGGTGCCACATCCACCTTGTTGATGACCAGGATGTCGGAGCGCGTGATTCCCGGGCCGCCTTTTCGCGGGATCTTGTCACCCGCCGACACGTCGATCACGTAGATGGTGAGATCGGCCAGCTCCGGCGAGAAGGTGGCGCTGAGATTGTCGCCGCCCGACTCGACGAACAGCAATTCCAGATCCGGAAAGCGACCGACCAGTTCGTCCACCGCCGCCAGATTGATCGACGCGTCCTCACGAATGGCGGTATGCGGACAGCCACCCGTCTCGACACCGGAGATGCGCGCCGCCGGCAGCACGCCGGCACGGTCGAGGAAGGCGGCGTCTTCGCTGGTGTAAATGTCGTTGGTGATGACGGCGATGTCGTAAACATCGCCGAGGCAGCGGCAGAGCCTTTCGAGCAATGCCGTCTTGCCGGACCCGACAGGCCCGCCGATACCGATGCGGATGGGAAGGCTCATGAGCGGAACAACCTCGTATACTGGGTTTCATGTTGCATGCTGGACCAGTCGACCGCGACAGCCGCATTACCGATATCGTCCAATGATTGGGGAATGAGGTTAGCGGCGTACTTCGCTGTTCCGCCTTCAAGTGCCGCCAGAATCCGCAGGCCGTCGCTCTGGCCCAGCGGGATGAGGCGCACGCCCGCCGAGACGAGATTGGCGGCGAAGGCCGCGAGGTAGGCTTCAAGAGCCGTATCTTCGGCAATGCTGGCGACGGCGCAAAGAGCACCCACGGCGACGGAATAGGCGAGTGCGACCCCTGCCAGAACCTGTGCCGAGGGCGATGCCGCATATTCTGGCCATCCGCTGCCGACGGCTTTCAGAAAGGCTTGCCCTTGCGCGATCGATTCCTGGGCGAGCTCCGCTGTGCCGCGCAAGGCGGCGGCCTGGTCCGCGATGTCGCGCAATTGCCCGTCATTGCCACGGATCGTAGCGCGGTGCGCCGCCAGCAGCAGCAGTCCGTCGCTGCGACCCGCGCCGAAGCGCAGGATACCGTCGATCCAATTCTCAAGGCTGCCACGGTCGCGGACGAGGCCAGCCTCGACCGCATATTCCAACCCATGCGAATAGCAGAAGCCACCCACCGGGAAAGCGGGCGACAGCCAGGTCAGCAGCCGCGTAGCGGTGCCGACCGACTTAATGCGTATGGGCGTCTGATCCATGCGCGTGTCCGTGGGCGGCATCGCTGCCGGCATAAGCGCCACCTTCGGGATGGAACGGCGCCTCGATGGTCGAAAGCTCGGCACCCAGGCCTTGCAGCATCAGGCGCAGGACGGCATCGTCGATCAGGCGCAGGGTGAGACCCTCCGTCACCTGCGCAGCCGTATGACGATTGCCGACATGCCAGGCAAGGCGGGCAAGATGTTGCGGGTTCTTCGCCCGCGCCTCCAGCAATTTCTGTTGCGCCGCGACGACACGAATAAAGCCGTTGCCCATCAGCTGCAGGCCGTCGCCATCGGCCAGGCGCACCGGCTTATCGAGGTCCAGCAGAAAGGGTTGCCCGCCATCGTCGACGAGGCGGATGCGGCGCCGGCAGCGCTCGGCATAGGTCAAGGTGACACAGCCGGCAGTCTGGGCTTGCGGCCAGTATCCTGCGGGGATCACGGCGGTGGCACGCGGAAGACGCTCATTCATGGTCAGAACAGAAAGTAGCGTTGCGTCATCGGCAGCTCGGTTGCCGGTTCGCAGGTAAGCAGTTTGCCATCTGCACGGACCTCGTAGGTTTCGGAATCGACCTCGATCGCCGGCATGGCATCGTTGCGGATCATGTCCTTCTTCGTGACCGCGCGCGTACCCTTCACAGCCAGCAACTGACGCCGCAGGCCCAATGCCTGACCGATGCCCAGCGCCATCGCCGCCTGGCTGACGAACGTTACGGCGCACTGATCGAGAGCACGACCGAAGGCGCCGAACATTGGCCGGTAATGCACCGGCTCGGGCTTGGGGATGGAGGCATTTGGATCGCCCATGGGTGCCGCGACGATCATGCCGGCCTTCAGCACCAGATCGGGCTTCACGCCGAAGAAAGCCGGCTTCCACAGAACGATGTCGGCCAGCTTGCCGACCGCGATTGAGCCGATCTCATGCGCCATGCCCTGCGCCGTCGCAGGGTTGATCGTGTATTTGGCGAGGTATCTTTTGACGCGGTTGTTGTCATTCTCGGCCGGATCGCCCGCGAGGCTGCCGAACTGCGCCTTCATCTTGTGAGCCGTCTGCCAGGTGCGGATTGCGACCTCACCCACCCGCCCCATGGCCTGGCTGTCGGAGGACATCATGCTGATGGCGCCCATATCGTGCAGCAGGTCTTCGGCGGCGATGGTCTCGCGGCGGATGCGGCTTTCGGCGAAGGCAATATCCTCGGGTATGCGCGGATCCAGATGATGGCAAACCATCAGCATGTCGAGATGTTCGTCGAGCGTGTTGACTGTGAACGGACGCGTCGGGTTGGTCGATGAGGGCAGGATGTTCGGCAGGCTGCATAGCTTGATGATGTCAGGCGCATGGCCGCCACCGGCACCTTCGGTATGATAGGCGTGGATGACGCGGTCCTTGAAGGCTGCCACCGTGCGCTCGACAAAGCCGGACTCGTTCAGCGTGTCGGTGTGGATTGCAACTTGGATATCCATCTCGTCAGCCACGGAAAGGCAATTGTCGATGGCGGCGGGAGTCGTGCCCCAATCCTCATGCAGCTTGAGTCCACAGACGCCGGCCTTGATCTGCTCAATCAACGCGGCGGGTTTCGATGCGTTGCCCTTGCCGAGCAGGCCGATATTGACCGGCAGGCCCTCTAGCGCCTGCAGCATGCGGCCGATGTGCCAGGGGCCGGGCGTGCAGGTGGTGGCGGTGGTGCCTTCCGCCGGCCCCGTTCCGCCGCCGATCATGGTGGTGATGCCGGAATTGATCGCCTCTTCCGCCTGCTGCGGGCAGATCCAATGAATGTGGGAGTCGATGCCGCCAGCGGTGAGGATACGCCCTTCGCCGGCGATGATTTCCGTGCCCGGACCGATGATGATGTCGATGTCAGGCTGCGTATCGGGATTGCCGGCCTTGCCGATGGCGGCGATGCGGCCGTCTTTGAGAGCGACATCGGCCTTCACGATACCCCAATGGTCGAGGATTACGGCATTGGTGATAACGGTATCGACGCCGCCCTCCGTGCGGGAGCGTTGCGATTGCGCCATGCCGTCGCGGATGGTTTTGCCGCCGCCGAATTTCGCCTCCTCGCCGGGAACGCCGAGGTCTTGCTCGATCTCGATGACGAGATTGGTGTCGGCCAGGCGCAGACGGTCGCCCTTGGTAGGCCCATAGGTCAGCGCATAGGCGCCGCGATCCATCCGGTATGCCATGCGTCAACCCTCCAGCTTGCCATCGACGAGACCGCCGAAGCCATGAACGATGCGGTTGCCGCCGATAGCGACCAACCCCACCTCGCGGCTCTGCCCAGGCTCGAAGCGCACCGAAGCGCCGGCTGGAATGTCGAGACGGAAGCCGCGCGCGGCGGTCCGGTCGAATCTCAGTGCCGTATTCGTCTCGAAGAAATGGAAATGGCTACCCACTTGGATCGGCCGGTCGCCGGTATTGGCGACACGCAACCTGATGGCAATGCGACCCTCGTTTAGAACAATCTCGCCGGGTTGGGTGAACATCTCGCCGGGAATCATGGCTGTACCTCAGCGGATCGGGTGATGGACGGTGACGAGCTTGGTGCCGTCCGGAAAGGTGGCTTCGACCTGTACCTCGTGCAGCATTTCGGCGATACCTTCCATGACCTGGGCTCTTGTCAATACAGTAGCACCGTCGCGCATGAGATCGGCGACCGACCGGCCATCGCGGGCGCCCTCGGCGATAAAGTCGCAGATGAGCGCGATCGCTTCCGGATGGTTGAGCTTGACGCCGCGCTCAAGCCGCCGCCGCGCGACCATCGCCGCCATGGAGACGAGCAGTTTGTCCTTTTCGCGCGGTGTCAGGCGCATCGGTTTGGATCCTCAGACATGCCAGAAGGTCGGCAGATTGGCAGGCAGGCCCCGCGCCAGTGCGCGGAGTTCCATCCACAGCTGGGCGAAACCGGGCCGGATGTCGGCAGAATCGCTCCCCAGCCAGCGCACCAACAGAATGCCGTTGACGATAGTGGCGGCGGCGCGAATCTGCGCATTGAGTTGCTGCAGGCGCGCACGCACCAGCGCAAGTGCCGCGCCGAGATTCTCGCCAGCATGCATCAGCATGGCACTGGCCCGTGCGCCGGCCAAAGCAGCCGGATGATAGAGCGCCGCCACCAGATCGCTTTCGGCGGCATGAAAGGTGTCTGCCCAGGCGGGCTTTCCGTCGCGCGCAACGTGCCATTCATCGCGCACGAGGCCGTGGGTCAGCTCTTCGCCGCGTGCTTGCCGGCCGAAGGTGAGCATTTCGCCGGCCAGCATCGCGCTGCCGGCACCGAGATTGAGCCGGGTCCGCCGGCGCAATCGGGCTCCATCGAACAAGATTGTTTCCTGCGGCAGCCATTCCAGCCAGGCATTGGCGCCAAGATGGAGATCGACATCAATGCGCGTGTCGGCCCCGGTCGAGCGGTAGAGCTTTTCGGCAGCCTGGGCGACGGCCATCGCACCTGCCTCTTGGCCCATATGAACCGCGAGAGACAAATGGTCGCCGCCGGTGAGGCCGCCGCAGGTAGTGGTGATTGCCGCAACCGGCAGGCCCATATTGGAACAGTGCGGAAAGAGTGCGCGCAAGGGAGCGCGCTGGTCGAGATGGACGAGCCGCGTCCCGGCCAGCGCCGCATCGCTCAAAAAACGAATGTCGAGACTGCCTTGCATCAACGCAGCTAACGCAAGAGCGGTGCCAGCCGGAGACTGCCCTGATTCAGCATGATCTTCGCCAACATACCGGCATCTCTGCCGACATTTCGGGCAACCTGCTTATTTTCGCGCCACCGGCACGGCGGCGAATTGCCGGATATGGGGACACTGGCCTAAGATGGCACGCAACGGGGAAGACGCGCGGGAGGGGATCGCCATGGACAATGAGGCCTTGATCGTCATCGATTTGCAGAACGATTTCTGCCCCGGCGGCGCCCTGGCCGTGGGTGGCGGCGACGAGATCGTGCCGCTGGTCAATCGCCTGATCGACACCCATGCGCATGTCATCCTCACCCAGGATTGGCATCCCGCCGGCCATTCGAGCTTTGCCAGCAGCCATGCGGGCCAGGCACCCTTCGGTAGTATCGAACTCGCCTATGGACCGCAGACTCTTTGGCCGGACCATTGCGTGCAGGGCACCGAGGGGGCCGATTTCCATGCCAAGCTCGCCTGGACCAAGGCGGAGATGGTGATACGCAAGGGCTTTCGGCCGGGCATCGACAGTTATTCGGCCTTCTATGAGAACGATCGGACGACGCCGACGGGCCTTGCCGGCTACCTGCGGGAGCGCGGCCTGACCAACCTGACCCTAGTCGGGCTGGCGACGGATTTTTGCGTCGCCTATTCCGCACTCGATGCACGGCGCCTGGGATTCGACACGGGCGTGATCCTGACTGCCTGCCGGGCCATCGACCTGGGTGGATCGCTGCAGGCAGCGCTCACCCAGATGCAGGGTGCCGGCGTAAGTCTTTCCGCTTGAACCCTATTTCACGCGAATATCCCGGCTTCAAACCGACTTCTCACTGAAGCGCCACGGCGCGCACCGGCAATCTGCTGGCCGTTCAATCGGTCATTGGAGAGCTTCATGCCTGCCGATCGCATCGCCTGCCTCGATGGATTGCGCGGCCTCGCTGCCCTATGGGTGTTGCTGGGTCACGCGCTGATTCTGACCGGCTGGCGTGTGCCGATCGTTTCGCGGCCGGACCTCGCGGTCGATCTATTCATGATGTTGTCGGGCTTTCTGATGACCTTCCATTATCTGGAGCGCCGCGCCCAAGAGCCGTGGGGCGCGCCTTCCACCTGGCGTGTCTTTTGGGTCCGGCGCTTCTTCCGCATCGCGCCGCTTTACTATCTGCTGCTGGCACTGGCGCTGTTCGCCGGTCCGGGCATCGGTGCCGACCGGGACGCCATTGCCGCAGTCCTGCCGCAGACGGCAACAGCCAGCTCCCGCTATCTCGACCAGAGTTGGGGGAACGTCCTGGCGCATCTCACTTTCGCCTTCGGCTTCCATCCATATTACGGCTTTAACACACCGTTGCCAGACTGGAGCATCGGGCTGGAAATGGCGTTCTACGCCGCCTTCCCCTTTCTGATGGCCGTCGCCGCACGCACGGGATTGCTGCTGATGGCGATTCCTTCCGCCCTCTCCTGCACTTTGCTCTCTCTTCTGTTTCCGGATTTCTTCCGTGCCTTTCAGGAGCCGTCGCTGCTGGCTATCAAGCTGCCGATCTTTCTGGCCGGCATGCTGGTGGCGGCATCCTTGCAAGCGCGGGGACGAGAAAGGCTTGTTCTGTTGGCGGCCGCCCTGGCGCTGTGCCTGCTCCCCGTCCGCGGCAGTGATAATTCGGCCCTTGCCTATGCAATACGGAGCCTGTGCCTGACCGTCATGACCCTACTCATCGACGCCGGCCGCGTGCCGTTCGGGCGCTTTGGCCCGATCGTGCAATGGTTTGCCGCGCGCATGGGGGGAAGGCCGGCAACTTTCCTCGGCGACAGCTCCTATGCTGTCTATCTGTTGCACCTGCTGGCGATGGTCCCCGTCATCGCGCTGGTCCTGGCGGAATTCCCCTCAGCCTCTCCCCGTGTGCATTTCCTGCTGACGGTCGCGATCGTCATCCCGATCGTGTACTTGAGCGCCTGGCTGCTGCACATAACGGTCGAGCGTCCAGGCATTCAACTCGGTCGCCACATCATCGGGCAGATGCGGCGGCATAGGTCGCTGCGCAAGGCACCAGCAGATCTCGCCTAGAGACCGAAACGGTCTCGGATCAGCCGTGCGCAATCCAATGGCGGAAGGTCATCCGTATGGATTTCAAGATCGTAGTTCCTGCCCGCACGCACGCGCGGAAACTGCCACCGCGCCAGGCCGATGAGGCGGTCGCCACGGGCGGCTTCGCGGGCTTCCATCACAGCTAGACTGCAGTGCACACCTACCCAATGCACGGTGTAGGGCGCAAGCAGTCGGCGATATTCCCCCTGCTCGTCGCCCAGCAGGACATCGTCGACGATGAGATCGTTTCCGCAGTCGGCCACAGCCGCAATTGCGTGCCGCATCCCATCCATGAGACGTAGGCCGACAGGGCCGGTCTCGATGGCAATCGACGGCTTGCCTGCCTCGGTTCCGCCGACGAAACGGAAGCCATCCGGATGATTCCAGTATGCTGACGGCAGCATCTCGCAGAACCTGTCCATGGAGAAATGCAGGAAGGGTGTTGCCGTGATTTCCTGAAGCGCCTTGGCGATCGAGCTCTTGCCGGCACTGCCAGCGCCGTTAAGAATGACGATGCGCGCGGTCATCGCCGCACGCCGACGCCGACATAATGATGCAGCAGGGTAGGATCCGCCTTGAGATGCTCCGGCGAGACGATTTCCGCCGACCGGCCATTCTCGATGAAGGCGATGCGGTCGGCGACATGGAGGGCGGATTCGACCCGCTGCTCGACCAGAATAGTGGCGACACCGATTCCCTTGAGCTTGGCGACGATATCCAGGATCTTGGCGATCATGATCGGCATCAGTCCTTCGGTCGGCTCGTCGAGCAGCATAACCTTGGGTTCGACGCAAAGAGCACGGGCGGTCGCCAGCATCTGCTGCTCGCCGCCGCTCAGGGTGCCGGCGCGCTGCGTCAGCCTTTCCTTGAGCAGCGGAAACAGATCCAGCACACGCGCCAGCATATCGGCGCCCCGGTCGCGCGTCATCAGTCCGATCTGAAGATTCTCCGCGACCGTCAGATCGGAAAAGAGACGCCGCCCCTGGGGCGTATAGCCGATCCCGCGCTTGGGTATCTCATGTGCCGGCAATGCAGTCAGATCGACGCCGTCCAGTTCAATCCGGCCGCTCCGCGCCTTGACCAGGCCCATAATGGCCTTCAACGCCGTCGTCTTGCCCGCACCGTTGCGACCCAGCAGGCACAAGACTTCGCCCGGCGCGAGATCGAGCGAAAAATCGCGCAATACCTGCACATGACCATAGAAGCAGTTGATGCGATCCAGCTTCAGCATCACGTTCCCAAATAGGCACGCTGCACGTCGGCATTCGCCATGATCTCGTCCGGCGAGCCTTCTGCCAACAATGTGCCGTTGTTCATGACGGTGATGCGGTGCGCCAGTTCCATGACGACATCCATATTGTGTTCGATGAGCAGGACCGTGGCATCCCGCGCTATTTCCTTCACCAGGGTACAGAAATCGGCGATCTCCTGTCCCGACAATCCCTGCGTCGGCTCGTCGAGAATCAGGAGCTTTGGCTGCAGCGCCAGACCCATCGCCACTTCGAGCAGCCGCTGATGGCCGTATGAGAGTTCGCCTGCCAGTTCATCCGCCCGCGACAGCAGGCCGACGCGGCGCAAGGCGGCCCGTGTCCCGTCGGCGATGGCTGACTGGTCCGGCTGGCGCCACAGGGCACGGTCTTTGCTCAGGCGCCGTTGCACCGCCAGCGCCACATTGTCGAAACAGGTGAGGTTCCGATACACACTGGTGATCTGGAACGTATAGACGATGCCGCGCAGGACGCGCTCCCAGGATTTCAGCGCCGTAATGTCTTCACCATCGAAACTGAGCGTACCGGCACTCGGCTGCACGCGACCGGAGATCATCGAGACGAAGGTCGTCTTGCCGGCACCGTTGGGGCCGATGATGGCGCGGATTTCGCCCCGCTCCAGCGCCAGGCTCACGCCGGCCACGGCTCGGATGCCGCCGAAGCTGCGGGCGAGGCCGGATGTGGCAAGGAGACTCAAGGAAGCCATCCCGCCTTGTGCGCCCGCAAGGTTCCCGCAATCCCCTTCGGGAAGAACAAGACCAGTAGCACCAGGACAGCTCCGACAACGATCATATAGCTGCTGGTATGATCCCGTGCGATTTCGACCAGATAGAACATGAGCAGCGTCCCGATGATGGGGCCGGCCACCGTCCCTACGCCACCCAGCAGAACCCAGAGCAGAGGATAAATGGAATAGGAGATGGCCGCAAAACTGGAGCCGACATAGCCAAAGAAAAGCACATAGGCGGCACCCGCTGCCCCCGACAGAAGACCGGAAAGGCCCAGCGAAAACAGTTTGTAGCGGCGTACGTCATAGCCCAGCATCTTGGTCCGCTCTTCATTCTCGCGGATGGCGACAAGGATGCGCCCGATGGGCGAAAGAACCGTGACCAGCGTCACGAGCAGCGCACCGGCAAAAAGCATCAACGCCAGATTGTAGCGGAGATCCGGGTCGGTGAGATCGATCGTGAGGCCGAGTAGTTGAAATCCACGCGCCGCCTGGGTGAGCGTCAATCCTTCGTCGCCATGTGTGATGTCGTTGAAATAGAGCGTCGCCAGAAAGACCGCCTGTGCGAACATCATGGTGACGATCATGAAGGCGACACCGGTGGTGCGCAAAGCGATGAGGCCGACCGCCACGGCAAGTATCAAGCCGCCGGCGGAGCCCGCCAGGAAGGCCAGGACCGGATGCCATTCCAGGTAATAGACACCCATGCCGGCACCGTAGAGGCCGGCGGCAAAGAACATGGCATGACCGAGGCTGAGGAGGCCCGTATAACCCACCAGCATGTTGTAGCCCATTGCATAGACCGCCAGAACCATGATGCTGACAAAATTGGTATGGTGATAGTCGGGCAGCAGGAACTGGCAGAGAAAGAGCAGCGCCACGATACCTGCATGCAGGATGAGGACGCGCCGGCCGCGCATCGCGGCAGTCATCGCGCCTTGCTCCCGAACAAGCCCTGCGGCCGGAACACCAGGACCAGTGCCACCGCCAAGGTCGCGACGATCTTGGCAAGGGTTGGCGAAAAGAAGACCGAGATGATGCCGTCACTGAGGCCGACGACAAAAGCCGCCAGAATGGTGCCCTTGATGCTGTCGAGGCCGCCGATAATGACGACGATGAAGGAGAGCAGCAACGGATCGAGTCCCATCAGATAATGCGCCTGCTGCAGCGGCACGACCAGCACACCGGCCGCCGCCGCCAGCATCGCGCCCAAGGCGAAAACAACGGCATAGACGCGCTTCACCGGCACCCCGAATGCCTGTGCCGTCTCACCGTCGAACTGAGTGGCTCGCATGATGAGGCCGAACTTCGTGCGCGTGACGCCATACCAGGCGCCCAGCAGCAGCAAGGTTGCGGCACCCACGACAACCAGTTTGTAGCCGGAATAGCCGAACCAGGGGAAGACGACGCGGAAACTGATCGGCGCCACTACCGGGCGCGCATCGGGTCCGTAGATGCTGAGCACGGCCTGCTGCAGGATGTAGAGCAGACCGATCGTGGCGACGATGGTGGCCTCCGGCTGGTAGTTCAACCGCTGCAATACAAACTTGTCGGCAAGGATCGCGATCGCGCCGACGGCAAGTGGGGCGACGGCAAGCGCCATGATGAACCCCCAGAATGGCGCCTCCGGAACCAGCGATGTGACCCACCAGGCAAGGACCGCGCCCAGCATGAAGAATTCGCCATGCGCCACATTGACGATCCGCATGACACCGAAAACCAGCGAAAGGCCAAGGGCAGTCACGGCCAGGACGAAGGCCGAAACGCTTCCTTCCAACAATGCCAGCAACAGATGCGGCCCCAGACTCAAAGGCGGCAAGCTCCGAAAAGAAGGGCGGGAGCGGCACTTAGCCGCTCCCACGCACGGGACAGCACCCTAGAGGGATTGCTTGGTGTAGTCGGTGTCGTTCTCGTACATGCCATCCTCGATGGAGGTCTTGTGCACGACGTTGAGCCTCTGCCCTTCGACCTTCGAAATGAATTGATGGCCGTAGCATTGATGCCGCTTGCCGTCGAAGGTCTTCTCGCCCTGCGGATGCTCGTTGCCGGCGGCAAAGCCGGTCATGGATTCGGTCGCCTCGATGAGGGCCGCCTTGTCGGCCGGCGATTTGTAGCCGCTGGCTTCGATCGCCTGCTTGATGACATATAGCGTCTCCCAGCAGCCAAACATGTGGGAGAAGGTCGAAATATCCTTTGGGTCGGCCGTACTGGCACCGTTGCCGTCCACGCCGACATGCTCGCGGTAGAATTTGTCTTCCGGCGACTGGTTGGCGCCGGCATAGCGCGGGTAGGATTCCCAGAAATAAGTCCCTTCCAGGAATTCAAGGCCGGGGCTGGCAATATCCACGGCTTCCAGCGAATCGATGAAACCGAAAATCTGCGGCCGCTGCGAACCGAAATGCTCGCCCATTTCCTTGACGAAGGTCAGCACGCCGGGCCCGACCATGACGTGATAGATCACCTCCGTCTCGGCGGGGATCTGCGGAAAATACTTGGTGTAGGAAGTCTCGGTTGGCGGGATCGGCAGGAGCGCCGCGATGCTGCCGCCCTGCTTCTCGATGGCTGCGGTGAAGAAGTCGCGGTGGTCGTGGCCGAAGGCATAGTCCGGGAAGATCATGGTGACCTTCTTGCCCAGATTGCCGGCGATCCACGGCGCCATCGAGCTTACCTGCGATCGCACATCGGTGATGCCGGGCTGGAAGACATAGCGATTGAGGGCGCCGGAAGCGACATGGTAGCCCTCGCTAACCACGAAATAGGGCATTTTCAGTTCACCCGCGCGTGGGGCCGAACCGATGACGACGTGGGAGAAGAGTGTGCCGAAGACCAGGTCGACCTTGTGCTGGCTGGCGAACTTCTCGACCACTTCGGCGCCGCGCTTGGGGTCGGTGCCGTCATCCTCGGTCACGATCTCGACCTGCCGCCCGGCAATGCCGCCGGCCGCATTGATCAACTTGACCGCGGCTTGAGTCGTGCGGTCGTACCAGCGGCCATAGGCGGCGCCGATGCCGGTGCTGTGCAATTGGAAACCCAGTTTCAGCGGCTCGGACGTCTGGGCCTGGGCATAGCGCACATAACCCGGCGCGAGGCCGATAGCACTGGCGGCGCCGAGGGTCTTCAGCGCGGAACGTCTTGTAATAAAGCTCTTTTTTCCGCCGAGGCGGGGCGTCTTCTGATTCATCGCACTACTCCCTGTCGAGTGGACGCAGAATCGATCTCTTCGATCTCGTCGCTTGGCTCCGGCCTTATGTCGACCGTTTGCATACAAACGATGTCGGCAACTAGAACACGGCGCCGCGTAAAACTCAATAACCGAGCCTCAGCCGATATTGGGTGCCGCCAGCAGCCAGAGTCCGAAGAGGGTATAGAGTACCATCAGCATGGCGAGCGGCACCTGCCCCGAAGGGTCGCGCCATCCCGTCCCGCCCAATCTTCCGCTCAGCACATGTGCAGCGATGACGGCAACCAGGTGCCCGGCCACGACAGCACCGGCCTGCAGGCTCCAGATGATGCGCACAGAACGATAATCGTTGAGAAAAGAGGCCGTGACGAAATTGGGCGGCAGCGCCAGCGGATTCCAACCGCGATCGAGGGGATCGCCATAGATCTGCACCACATATTGCAGTTCCATCAACAAGATCGTCAGGTAATGCGCGAAATGATAAGCGAGTGCGATTGGAATGATACTGATAATCAGCAGACCGGCGGCGGGATTGCGCGACCAGGCTGGATTGATCCACTTCCCTAAACGAACGGCGCCGAAATAGGCGCCAGCGAGACCAAGCCATATGCCGATCAGGCCCAGGCTGTTGAATTCCAGGACCGCGCTGCGGCCCGGAAATTCCAGCGGATTGATACCCGCCAGGTCGAGCCACCGGAAGGTGCGGCTGAGCCCATCGAAAGAAACGGAACTCAAGGTCATCAGCACGAACAGCGTGCCGCTTGGCGGCAAGGCTGGCAAGCGGAAGAGACGGGCGCCCGGTGGGACCAGGTAGAGCAGGCGCAAGGCCGGTGCCCCAGCGACCGGCCGGGCCTCGAACGGAGAAAGATGCGCCAAAAAGCGCAGAAAGATGCTGAAAGGATCGGCCCGGCGGAGCCACGCATCGGCGCCGAACAGCACCATGCCAGCGAGCGTCACCGCAAGATAGAAGATGACGATCCAGGCAAGCCGCGCTGGATCATCCGGCGCGAGATCGACAAGCTCCAGCCACGAGAAGCAGCCGAAAGCGAAAACGGCCGGCCAGAAACCGAGCCATTCCGGATAAACGAGATAGGGCGCCTCGCGGCCGGCCAAGCGCCGGATCAGCCGGTAAGGCGCTATTACCGGGTTGAGGTAGTGCCACAAATCGCCGAAAACGGCCTGGACGAAGACAAAGCTACCCCACCAGACCGACCAGACCGTCACCGGCAAGGGATTGCCGCGCGGATCGCGGCTACCGAAAAGACCGCTCCAAATCAGCGCCAGGAGAAAGGCAAAGACGACAAAGCTCGCCGCCCCTCTCGGCGGCACCCGGAGGGTGCCAAGCGGAAGCGACGCCTTGCAGAGGCGCTCCAGGCTCGTGCGCGGCCAGAGGAAGATCAGGCAGAAGGACAGCGTGACCGCGAGTGTCCCGCCGAAAAGGTAGTATCCGGTCGGAAGCAGCAGCACCAGGCCGCTCTCGCCGGTATGGGCGAAAGCCGAAAATGCAGCTGACAGCAGGATGGCTGGCGCCAGAAGGGAGGCCCGGACGAAAGGAAATCGGCTCAACTTGGTCTTTCCGTCAAAAAAGCCCGCCATTCTTCGGGGAAATGCCGCGGCCGCGCAACCGATGTCTCCAACCTGCATCGCCCAGCCGATCGCTCTCGGCGAAGCTTCCCGGCGCACTGAAGCCTCTTGACGCTTGCGCCCGACGGCGGGACAATCATTTGCATACAAATGAATTCGCCAACCCGACAAGGGATCTGCCCGCGCCGGGACGAGCCATTTCAGGAGCCCTTGCGCCGCCATGTTTCTGCAGCCGGCATCGCTCTCGGCAGCCATCGACCTGCTCGCCCGGCACGGCGGCATACTGTTGGCCGGCGGCACTGACTATTTCCCCACCTTGGGCCAGTCCGTTGAGGTGCGGCCGATCATCGACATTTCCCGCTTGCCGGAGCTGACTGTCATCACGGCGGAGCCCGAGGACATCCGTATCGGCGCCGGGGTGACGTGGAGCGAGATCGCGGCAGCCCCCCTGCCCAGCGCCTTCGACGGGCTCAAGGCGGCGGCGCGGGAGATCGGCTCCATCCAGATCCAGAATCGCGGCACGATCGGTGGCAACCTCTGCAACGCCTCGCCAGCCGCGGATAGCGTGCCGCCGTTGCTGACGCTGGATGCACGCGTCGAAATCGCATCGTCCGATCGAAAGCGCGAACTGCCGTTGGATGCCTTCATCCGTGGCAACCGTCGAACGGCGCTCGAACCCGGCGAGATCGTTACCGCCGTGCTGATACCGCGTCGCCATGGCGACCTTGCCAGCCATTTCGTCAAGCTCGGTACGCGGCGCTATATGGTCATATCCATCGCCATGATTGCCGTGGCGCTGTGCCGCGCCGCCGATGGCGCCATCGCCGAAGCACGGATTGCCGCCGGCGCCTGCTCTGCCGTGGCACAGCGGCTGACCGAAATCGAAAATACGCTCGTCGGCTGCCGCTCGGTGACGGATATCGCCGCGGCAGTGACGCCGGGCCGATTGGCGCAGCTTGCGCCGATCGACGATGTGCGCGCGACCGCCGCCTATCGGCGCGACGCAGCCGCCACCCTGATTCGCCGTGCGGTGCAGGACTGCTTTGCCAAGACGGGCGGAGTCTTGATCGATGCATGATGGCAGCGCCATTCCCTTCACACTCAACGGCCGCAGGATCGCGGTTGCAGCACCAGCCGAGCGGCGCCTCAGCAATGTTCTGCGCGACGATCTGGGCCTCTATGGAACCAAGGTCGGCTGCGATGCGGGCGATTGCGGCGCCTGCACGGTATTGCTCGACGGCGAGGCGGTCTGCGCTTGCCTGGTGGCCGTGGGTCAGGTCAGCGGCTGTTCCGTCACTACCATAGAAGGCCTGCCAGGTCAGTCGCTCACGGCAGCGAGACTGCAACAATCCTTCCTGCGCCATGGCGCCGCGCAATGCGGCATCTGTACGCCGGGAATGCTGGCCGCCGCCACGGCCCTGCTCGCGGAAAATCCGGCGCCGGATGAAGCTGCGGTGAAAAACGCACTGGGCGGCGTTCTGTGCCGCTGTACCGGCTACCGCAAAATCATCGCCGCGGTGATGGATGTGGACGCGGCGGCGGTAACCTGGCCGAAAGCCGGCGAAGCCGTTGGCGCCCGTATCGGCCGCCTGGACGGCGACCGCAAGATCTCCGGTACCGATCTGTTCGGTGCCGATCGGCACGAAGCGGAGGCGCTGCTCTTGCGGGCTGTTCGTGCACCCTGTCACCACGCGCGCTTCACATTCGGTGATCTAGCTGCCTACCGGCGGGCACATCCGGGCATTCAGCGCATCTTCACCGCGGCCGACATACCGGGATCGAACTGCTACGGCGTCATCGGTCCTTTCGCCGACCAGCCAGTCTTTGCCGTTGCCAGGACACGCTTCAAAGGCGAAGCCGTTGCCGCCATCGTCGGCGATGCCAGAACGGTTGAAGCGCTCGATCTCAGCCAGTTCCCGATAACATGGGAGGAACTGCCCGCAGCTCTCACCCTCGACGCCGCATTGGCGCAAGATGCGCCGCTGCTACATGAAGCCCGCGCCGGCAACATCCTGATTCGTGGGCGCGTCAAACGTGGCGACGCCGAGGCGGGTCTGGCCGACGCGGACGCCATCGTCGAGGGTACCTTCGAGACCGGCTTCGTCGAACATGCCTATATCGAACCCGAGGCTGGCATCGCCCGGCGCGTGGGCGACCGCATCGAGGTGCAGGCCTGCACGCAGGCGCCTTATATGGACCGCGACGATGTCGCCAAGATTCTGGGGATCGCACCGGAAGCGGTACGGATCATCCCGACGGCGGTGGGCGGCGGTTTCGGCTCCAAGCTCGATCTCTCCGTGCAGCCCTTCATCGCGGTGGCGGCCTGGCATCTCAAACAGCCAGTGCGCATGGTCTATTCGCGGCCGGAATCCATCGCCACCACCACCAAGCGCCATCCGGGGCACATGCATATGCGGGTCGGTGCGAAGAAGGATGGCAGCCTTGTGGCGATCGACTTTACCGGCGATTTCAACACCGGCGCCTATGCCTCCTGGGGACCGACCGTCGCCAACCGCGTGCCCGTTCATGCCTCCGGCCCCTATTTCGTGCCGAACTATCGGGCCTTGACGCGCGCGGTGCACACGCATGCGGTGCCGGCCGGTGCTTTCCGCGGCTTCGGCGTGCCGCAAGCGACGATCGCGCAGGAACAACTCTATGACATGCTGGCCGAGAAGTTGGGCATCGACAAACTCGATTTCCGCCTCAAGAACGCGCTGAGGCCTGACCAGCCGACCGTCACCGGCCAGATACTCGGCCCCGGCACCGGCATTCGCGCCTGTTTCGAAAGCCTGCAGCCGCATTGGCAACGTGCGCGCGCCGAAGCCAAGGCCGCCAACGAAGCGTCGACGCATATCCGCCGCGGCGTCGGCGTGGCCGGTATGTGGTACGGTTGCGGCAACACCTCGCTCCCCAACCCCTCGACGATCCGCTTGGGGCTGAAGCCAGACGGCCGCCTCGCCCTGCATCAGGGCGCCGTCGATATCGGCCAAGGCTCGAACACCGTCATCACGCAGCTTTGCGCCGATGCGCTGGGCGCGCCGCTGGGGAACTTCGATCTCATTGCCGCCGACACCGACCTCACCCCCGATTGCGGCAAGACCTCGGCCTCACGCCAGACCTTTGTCACGGGGAAGGCGGCGCAGCTCGCCGGCGAAGCTCTGCGCCGGCAGATCCTGCGTCTCGCCAATGCCGGCGCCGAGGCAGCATTGCGCTTCGGCCAGGGCCGCATCGTCGTTGAGGATGGTCCCATCGCCCATCCTATCGACCTTACCGCCCTGCCCTGCGATGCACGCGGCTATGTGCTGGCGGCCGAGGAGACTTTCGACCCCCCGACCAGCCCGCTCGATGCCGACGGCCAGGGCGTGCCCTATGCCGTCTATGGCTTTGGCGCGCATCTGGTGGAGCTTGCAATCGACACCGAGCTCGGCACGGTCGAACTCCTCAAGATCACGGCGGCGCACGATGTCGGCCGCGCCGTCAACCCGACCCTGGTCGAGGGCCAGATCGAAGGTGGCATCGCACAAGGTATCGGTCTCGCTTTGATGGAAGAGTTCCATCCCGGCAAGGGCGAGAATCTGCACGACTACCTCGTCCCCACCATCGGCGATGTGCCGCCGGTGGAATCGATCCTCATCGAGGACGCGTCGCCGGTCGGCCCCTTCGGCGCCAAGGGCATCGGCGAACAGGCGCTTATCCCGACGGCGCCCGCCATCCTCAATGCCATCGCCGATGCGACCGGCGTGCGGCTCCATCGCATCCCGGCAACGCCAGACCGGATACTGGCAGCCATCAAGGAGGCGCGCCGATGAGGGACGACACAGTGACGGAAGGCTCCGCCGGCGATGTGGGCCCCAAGGTAGTTGACGGCAAGATCCGCTGCGACGCCTGCCCCGTGCTCTGCTACATCCGTGACGGCCAGACTGGCGCCTGCGACCGCTACGCCAATCGCGGTGGCGAACTCATCCGCGTCGATCCGCATATCCTGCTGAGCCAGGCGCTCTCCGAAGGCCAGGCCGTGGTGCCGTTCGGCGGGCAGATGGCCGAATGGGACGGCGATATCCTGCATGCCGGCGGGACCTTCGTCACCGCCGTCGGCGCCGGCACGACCTATCCGGACTACAAGCCGGCCCCCTTCATCGTCGCCGCCGATGTTGACGGCGTCGACATGGTCACCGTGGTGACAGAAGGCATTTTCAGTTATTGCGGCGTAAAGGTCAAAATCGACACCGACCGCTTCCTGGGTCCCGAGCAAGCCAACGTGCGTGCGCAAGGCGAGGCCGTGGGCCACGTCACCACGGGTGAATATGGCTCGCAGATGCTCTCGCTTGGCGGCGTGCATCATTTGACCGGCGGCTCGAAGAAAGAGGGCCGCGTCACGTGCGACACGCTGCTGGCTCTTTGCAACAGGGAGCCGGTCGAACTGACCATCGATGGTGGCGCCAGCGTCGTCATCGCGGCCGGAAGAGCACCGATCGTCAACGGCGTGCCCGAGGAGCGCATGCGCGTGGGCTGCGGCTCCGCCACCATCGGCATGTTCGCCAAGCAATGGCAAGGCAAGGTCGACGAGGTGGTCGTGGTCGACGATCATATCACCGGCATTCTGTCCGAGCATCAGGCCGGCAAGCTGCTGGGCATTCCCGATACCGGCATAAAGATGCGGGGGCGGAAATCGACGCCGGGCCGCTATTTCCAAGTGGCCGAGCCCGGCACCGGCTGGGGTGGCACCGATATCTCCGACCCGCTCTCTATCCTGCTGCCCTTCGATCCCAAGGTCGCGCGGCCCGGCCTTACCATGTTGATGGTGAGCACGACCGGGGAGCATGCCGCCTACTACGTTCTTGACGACGACCTCAAGCCGGTCGAACGGGACCTCCCAAAACCACTGCTGGATTCGGTAGCGCGCATCAGGGAGAATTGCGAGCCGGCCCTTTCCACCGTGCTGTTCATGGGCGGCGCCGGTGGGTCGTTGCGCGCCGGCGTCACGGAGAACCCCGTGCGCCTGACGCAGTCGGTCAAGCGTGCGCTCACCAATGTGACCTGCGGCGGCGCGCCCGCCTATATCTGGCCGGGTGGTGGCATCACGCTGATGGTTGACGTCACCCTGCTGCCGCAAAATGCTTTCGGCTATGTACCGACGCCGGCTCTGGTGGCGCCGATCGAATTCACCCTGCGCCTCGACGAATATGCGGCGCTCGGCGGTCATATGGAGCATGTGCGGCACCTCTCCGATCTCGCGGCCGATGGGCTCAAGCGGCATAGGGTGAGCCGGCACAGGGAGGCACCCTGGCCCCTCACCTTCCACAGTCGCTCGGACAAGGCATCATGAGTGCCAGGCAGCAGGCGAAGTTTCTGCCCGACGGGCGCCGCCTGCATTTGCAGGACGGCCCCATCGATCTCGTCATTCAAGCCGACGGTGCGCCGGCCGCGATCGATATTGCCTACGATGCAGCATGCGAACGTTTTGCGACCCTGCTCGATGAGCTCTGCGCGGAGCTTCCGCAGCTGCGCCAGCGCCTCACCAAGGACAGCGTTCTGCCACAAGGTCCCGTCGCGGCCCGCATGGCCGAGGCGGCGCAGCCCTATGCCGCCAAGCACTTCATTACGCCGATGGTAGCTGTGGCAGGTGCCGGGGCCGAGGCCATCCTCAACGCCATGGTGGGCGCCGCCCCATTGTCGCGCGCCTATGTCAATAATGGCGGCGATATCGCGCTGCATCTGGATGATGGCGCCACCTTCGAGATCGGCATGGTCGACCGGCCGGACCAGCCCCGCCTCTTCGGCAAGCTGGCGATCAAGAGCGGCGACAAGATTCGCGGAATCGCCACCAGCGGCCGCCATGGCCGCAGCTTTTCGTTGGGCATCGCGGACGCCGTGACGGTTCTCGCCACCAACGCCCCCGGCGCCGATGCCGCCGCCACGATGATCGCCAATGCCGTCGACCTGCCCAATCATCCAGGCATCATTCGCGTGCCGGCGGATTCCCTGCAGCCCGACAGCGATCTGGGGCGGCACCTCGTCACCCGCGCGGTCGGCACCTTGACCAGAACCGAGATCGCGCGCGCCCTTGCCCGTGGCGTGCGCTTTGCCGATAGCCTTCTGGCCGGCGGCCAAATTCATGCCGCCGCCTTGCATCTTTCCGGCCAGACCAGACTGGTTCACGCCTCACCCGGCCTGATGACGACCATCGGCCAAGCCAAGGAAGCCTTCACCCATGCCGCAAGTTGAGATCCGCAAGCGCCTGATCTCCGTCGAGGAGATCTTTCACGAAGGCGGCCCCCGCGCCACCGTCCCGCTGAAGCGCGTCTCGGCCATCGCCGTGATCCGCAATCCCTTCGCCGGTCGCTACGTCGAGGATATAGCCGGCTTCATGGACGATCTGAAGCCGCTGGGCCTCGGCCTGGCGCGCGACATGGTGACGGCTTTGGGTGGAAATCCGAAGATCGTCGAAGGTTACGGTAAGGGCGCCATCGCCGGTTCGAACGGCGAGGCGGAGCACGCTGCCCTGTGGCACGTGCCCGGCGGCTATGCCATGCGCGAAGTGCTGGGGGACACAATGGCCATCGTCGCTTCGACGAAAAAGGTAGGCGGGCCGGGCACGCGGCTCGATGTACCGGTGACGCATATCAATGCGTCCTATGTGCGCAGCCATTTCGACGCTATGGAAGTGGGCCTCAATGACGCGCCGCGCGCCGATGAATTGCTGGTGGCCCTGGTCATGACGACAGGCCCTCGCATCCATGCCCGCGTCGGCGGCCTGAAAGCCAGCGAGATCAAGGGAGAGGATGGACTGAGATGAAAGCCGAAATCCGGAAGATCGTCACCTTCGTCGAGGAAACGCACCGCGAGATGGAGAAGGGCATCAATCCACCAACGCGTCGCGCCGCCGCCGTCGCCGTCATCGCCAATCCCTTTGCCGGCAAATATGTCGAGGATCTGACGCCGCTCATGGATATCGGCGAGGAGCTTGGCGCATTGCTGGCCGAAAGGGCCGTGGCCGCCCTCGGCATCGAAGGGGCGAAAGCCGAGAGCTATGGCAAGGCCGCTGCCGTCGGCGAGAATGGCGAGCTTGAACATGCTGCCGCCATCCTGCACCCCAAGCTCGGCACGCCCGTGCGCAAGGTGCTGGGCAAAGGTGCTGCCCTCATCCCCTCCTCCAAGAAGCGCGGCGGGCCTGGCGTGGTCCTCGACATTCCACTGGGCCACAAGGACGCCGCTTATGTGCGCAGCCATTTCGACGGCATGGAAGTGCGCGTCAACGATGCGCCCCGCGCCAATGAAATCATGGTGGCCGTGGCCGTCACCGACAGCGGAAGGCCACTGCCGCGCGTCGGCGGTCTCACCAAGGATCAGATCAAGGGCGAGGACGGTTTGCGCTGATGGCAAATCAACCCCGCCCGAAATCGCCCGAGACGGATGGCAATTACGCGCTGGACGATCAGATCGGTTTTGTCCTCCGCAAGGTCAGCCAGCGTCACACCGCGATCTTCGCCACTGCCTTCGGCAATGATCTGACCGCTCCGCAATGGGCGACCTTGGCCAAGCTCTATGAGACCGGCCCGACCTCGCAGAACCAATTGGGCCGCCTGGTGGCGCTCGATGCGGCGACGATCAAAGGTGTGGTCGACCGGTTGGGCACCAGGGGCTATATCGAGACCAGCCCCGACCCCGACGACGCCCGCCGCGTCCGCGTGGCTTTGACTGAAACCGGTCGCAAGGAAGCCGAACGCGGCTTCCCCATCGCCGCCGCGATTACCGAAGAAACGATGAGTCCACTCGATGCCACACAACGCGCGCAACTGATCGCGCTATTGAAGGCGCTGAGTTAGCGGCGGCCCCCACCCCGGCCCTCCCCCTGAAGGGAGAGGGAGGTGTAACGAGATCGTTCGCTTAATCTCGACGCAAAAGCCCTCTCCCTTCAGGGGGAGGGTTGGGTGGGGGCTTTGGCGAAGAGTATCGCCACAGAGATTCACCCCAGTTTCCCCTTCACCAGATCCGGGATCCTCGTCGCCGGCGGCGTGTTGCGGCTTCTTTGGATGCGCGGGATGCCGTCGATGATGACCATGCCGACGCCGGGCAGGTCGCCGAGGCGCACGGATTCAAGCAGATCCTTGCCCGCGGAATGCTGCGCCTTGTCGAGGAAGACGAAGTCGGCGGCCATGCCCTTCTCGATCAGGCCGGTATCGAGCTTCCTCATGCGCGTGGTGTTGCCGGTGGCAAAGCAGAAGGCGATCTCGGCCGGGATGTCGCCCAGCGACGAGAGCATCGAGACCATGCGCAGAATGCCGAGCGGCTGCACGCCGGAACCGGCCGGTGCGTCGGTGCCGAGGATGACGCGTTCCAACTGGCCCATCTCCTTAGCCGTGCGCAACGTGTAGAGCGCCGCGCGTTCGTTGCCGTTATGGACGATCTCCAGCCCGCGCTTGCAGCCCTCGCAGATGCAACGAATCTGACTGTCGGGAAGTGCCGTATGCCCACCATTGATATGGCCGACCACATCGGCATCGACCTCCAGCACCACATCCTTGTCGATGAGGCCGGAACCAGGGATCGACGGTCCGCCGGTATGGATGGTCGACTGGATGCCATATTTCCGCGCCCATTCCACTATCTTGCGGCCGGTGATGCCATCCTTGACACCGCCGAGGCCGATCTCGCCCAAGAGCTTCACGCCGGCAGCGGCCAGATCCTCGAAATCCTCCTCATTCATGCCGGGCTCGATGATGGGGGCCCCACCATGGACCTTGACCCCGCCGGGTCGGAAGGTAGCGAAGGCGCGCTGGTGAAAGATCGCCATGGCCTTCAAACCGACGATGTCCTTGGGCCTGCCCGGCATATGCACTTCGCCGGCCGAGATCATGGTGGTGACGCCGCCATGGAGCGAGGAATCGATCCAGCCGATCTGGTTCTGCCGTGGCGTCCAATCGCCCGCGACCGGATGCACATGGCTGTCGATGAGGCCGGGCGCCAGGGCAGTTCCCTGCGCATCGACGATTGTGTCGGCCCCTTCCAGATGGAGGTCCTTCTCGCGGCCGATGGCGCTGATCTTGCCGTTTTCGACCAGCACCGCATCGCCGGCCAGGATCGGGTTGCCGATATCGCCGCTCAGGATCAGGCCGATATTGCGGATCGCCAGTCTGGTGGGACCTGAAGCCGCAGCCGGTGCGTCATGCGCCATCGCCAATTCCTCTCAAGCCTTTTGAAACAAATGACTTATCGGCATCGATCTTAGGGCAATGCGGCGTTCAAAGTCACGTGAAAGCCTGCCAGATCGGCTTTGACGGAAGGTGTAAATTCGATATATACCGCTGACTACAACGAAACCTCGGGGAGCCATCCATGATCGCCTTGCTCACGCGCCGCTCGCTTCTGGCGGCAGCCCTCGCCATCTCAACCTTCGGCGCCACGCCGCATTCCGCCGTGGCCGAAGACGGGAAGATCATCGTCTTCGCCGCCGCCAGCCTGAAAGGCCCGCTGGACGATGCCGCCGCTGCCTTCAAGGCGGAAAAAGGTGGCGACATCGCCATCTCCTATGCCGGCAGTTCGGCACTGGCCAAGCAGATTGAAGGTGGCGCGCCGGCCGATCTCTTCATCTCGGCCGACCTCGACTGGATGGATCATGTCGAGATGGCCAAGCTGGTGAAGGATGGCACGCGCAGCAACTGGCTCGGCAATACCCTCGTGCTGGTGGCCCCGGCTGACAGTGCCGCGACACTCAAGATAGCGGCGGATTTCAACCTCGCCGGCGCCATCGGCGATGGCAAGCTCGCCATGGCCGATGTGAAGGCCGTTCCCGCCGGCAAATATGGCAGGGCCGCGCTGGAAAAGCTCGGTGTGTGGGCCAGCGTCGAGGCCAAGGTCGCCCAGGCCGAAAATGTCCGCACCGCGCTCGCCCTGGTTGCCACTGGCGAAGCACCCTTCGGCATCGTCTACCAGACCGACGCCACCGCCGAGCCCAAGGTGAAAGTGATCGACACTTTCCCGGAGGACTCGCACAAGCCGATCGTCTATCCTATCGCCCAATTGACCGGTTCGACGGCGCCACTTTCTGCCGACTTCCTGAGCTTTCTGAAGTCGCCGGCAGCGACCGCGCTATTCGAAAAGGCGGGCTTCCAGATCCTGAAGTAGGTTTCGTGCTGTCATTCACCCCGGAAGAACTCGTTGCGATCCATCTCAGCCTGAAGATCGCCCTCTGGGCCACGGCGGCGAGCCTGCCACCTGGCCTGCTGGTGGCCTGGGCTTTGGCGCGCCGGAACTTCTGGGGGAAGACGCTGCTCAACGGCCTCGTCCATCTGCCGCTCATCCTGCCGCCGGTCGTGACCGGCTATCTGCTGCTGCTCCTCTTCGGCCGCAAAGGGCCGATCGGGGAAATTCTCGACCAATGGTTCGGCATCGTCCTCGCCTTCCGCTGGACGGGTGCGGCGCTGGCCGCCGGCATCATGGGCTTCCCGCTGCTGGTGCGCGCCATCCGCCTCTCCATCGAGCTGGTCGACCAGAGGCTTGAAGCAGCGGCGACGACGCTGGGCGCCTCGCCCATCTGGGTCTTCTGCACCATCACCCTGCCCTTGGCGCTCCCCGGTGTGATCGCTGGCGCCATCCTTTCCTTCGGCAAGGCCCTGGGCGAATTCGGTGCCACCATCACCTTCGTCTCCAATATACCGGGCGAAACGCAGACGATCCCCACCGCCATCTACACCTACACCAACGTGCCGGGCGGAGAGACCGCCGCCATGCGCTTGGTCGTGATCTCCATCGCCATTTCCATGGGCGCCCTCATCCTCTCCGAATTGCTGGCGCGCCGCATCGCCGGGAAAGTGGTGGGCGCATGAGCGTCGAAATCAGCCTCAAGCACCGCATCGGCGCCTTCGACCTTACCGCCGAATTCGTGAGCGGCGCCGGCATCACCGCGCTCTTCGGCCGCTCCGGTTCAGGCAAGACGACTTTGGTCAATCTGATGGCAGGCCTGATGCGGCCGGATTCGGGCCGCATCAAGATCGGGTCGCGGGTACTGTTCGACAGCGCGGCTGGAATCGACCTGCCCGCTCATCGGCGGCGCATCGGCTATGTCTTTCAGGAGGCGCGCCTTTTCCCGCATCTCACCGTGAAGCAGAACCTGCTTTATGGCGCCTGGTTCGCCAAGGCGCGCGGGAAGGCGGATTTCAATCATGTAGTGTCGATGCTGGGCATCGGCGCCCTGCTGGCGCGCCGGCCGCTCAATCTTTCCGGTGGCGAGAAGCAGCGCGTCGCCATCGGCCGCGCCCTCCTCTCCAATCCCGACATCCTGCTGATGGACGAGCCCCTGGCTTCGCTCGACGACGATCGCAAGGGCGAGATCCTGCCCTATCTCGAACGGCTGCGCGACGATGCCTCGATCCCGATCATCTATGTGACCCATGCCGTCTCCGAGATAGCGCGCCTAGCGGCCTCGGTCGTGCTGCTATCAGACGGGAAGTCGATTGCCAGCGGACCGGCGGCGGATATTCTGGGCCGCCTCGACCTCCTGCCCTTTACCTCGCAGGACGAAAGCGGCGCCGGATCGCTCATCGATGCGACGGTGGCACGCCATGAAATCGAGGACCAGCTCAGCGTCCTCGCCTCACCGCTCGGCGAGTTGCGCATTCCAGCGCTGGGGGCTCCCATCGGCACGGCGCTGCGCATCCAGATCAAGGCGCGCGACGTGATGCTGAGCCTCACCCGCCCCACCGATATCAGCGCCCTCAACATCGTTCCCTGCCGCATCGTCGAGCTGCGCGAGGATGAGAGCGGCATGGTGAATGTAGGTCTCGACCATGACGGCGCCCATTTCCTGGCACGCGTGACGCCCAAGTCCGTGCGGCATCTGGATCTGGTCCCGGGCAAGAATGTCTATGCGGTGATCAAATCGGTCGCCTTCGATCGCCGCCATGTGGGCGCTTGGGGTTAAGATTTGACCTCGAATTCCGGGTCGAGCGGGATCTGCATGGCCGTCACCAGATGATTGGTCTGGGCGGCCAAGCTGATGATCGCCATCAATTCGGTATGCTGCTCGTCCGTCATACCCTTGGCGCGGGCTGCGGCGGTGTGCGAATGGACGCAATATGAGCAGCTGTTGGCAGTCGAGACGGCGATGTAGATCATCTCCTTCGTCAAGGGATCGATCGAGCTCGGCGTCGCCATTACCGCCTTGATCTGCACCCAGATCCGCTTGAGGAGATCAGGGCTTCCAGCCAGGCCGCGCCAGATATTGTTGATGAAATCCGATTTCCGCGTGGCACGGATATCGTCATAGACTTCCTTCACGGCCGGGTTCTTTTCGGCCTCGGCAATGGTTGGCAGCTTTACGGTTGCCATATCAACACCTCACTTCTCAACTTTCCCAAATTACTACGTCATGCCCGGGCTTGACCCGGGCATCCAGTCTATCCACGCGGCACTGGATCCCCGGGTCTTCACCCGGGGATGACGAAACGGAAGTGCTCAGTGCACGGCCGCATACATGATCTTCTCCTCCGTCGCATCGATCGGCGAGAATTCCTCGACGATGCGGCCCTGGCGGCAGACCAGGATGCGGTCGGAAAGATTCATGATTTCCGGCAGATAGGATGAGATCACCACCACGGCGAGTCCTTGATCGGCCAGGTGGTTGATCAGTTGGTGAATCTCGGCAATGGCGCCCACATCGACGCCGCGCGTGGGTTCGTCGAAGATGATGATGCGAGGGCTTTGCACCAGCCCCTTGCCGATCACGACTTTTTGCTGGTTGCCACCGGAAAGCTCCACCACGCGGGCATTGTCGTTGATGGCCTTGATGTTGAGTGTCCCCTTCCATTCCGCCGCCAGCTCCTGCATCTCGCGCAAGCTGACATAGCGGTGCTTCTCGCGTCCGGATGCCAATAGTCCCGAGAATAGATTTTCGGCGATCGACATAGTCTCGAAGAAGCCTTCGCTCTTGCGGTCCTCCGTCACATAGACGATGCCGTCCTTGACCGCTTCGCGCGGCACGACATAGCGCACCGGCTGGCCGTCCAGCTGCACCTCGCCGCCGCGCAGGAAATTGCGCTTGTAGATGCCAGCAACGATCTTGAAGGTCTCCGTGCGGCCCGATCCGATGAGCCCGAAAACGCCCGAAATCTGCCCTTCAAAGACCGAAAAGGAGTTATTCCGGACCACGGCGCCCATGGAAATATCCTCGACCGACAGCACCTTGGCGCCTGCCTTCCGCAGCGTCGCCGCCTCGCGCTGCTTGCCATAAAGCTCGTCCGACAGCGCACGGCCGACCATGGCGCGGACGATCTTTTCGCGGTCGAAATCCTTGGCATTGCCGGTGATGACATGCTCGCCATCGCGCATGATGGTGATGCGGTCGGCATGAGCGAGGGCCTCCTCCAGCGCGTGGCTGATGAAGACGATGGAGACGCCGCGGGCTTTAAGCCGTTGCATCAGCGCGAAGAAATGGCGCTTTTCTTCTGGCGTCAATGTGGCGGTGGGCTCGTCGAAGATGATCACTTCCGCCTTGTGATGGACGGCGCGGGCGATTTCGACCATCTGCCTTTTGGCGGCGCCCAGCGTCTCCACCACCGCCATCGGATCGACCGGGAAGTTCAGCGATTGCAGGAATTGCTGGGCGGAAATGTAGATGCCGCGCAAGCGGTTGAGGAACTTCTCCTCGCCAAGATAGAGATTCTGCGCGACGGTCATCGAGGGCACCAGGCTGGTTTCCTGGAAAACCATGGCGATGCCGTCCTGCAACGCCTCGTTGGGCGAGGCGAATTTCACCTGCCGTCCATGGTAGCGCATCTCGCCGCTGGTAGCCTCGACGACACCCGCCATGACCTTGGTGAGGGTCGATTTACCCGCCCCGTTTTCACCCAAAAGGGCATGAATCTCGCCCCGAAAGAGGTCGAAATCGATCTCCTTCACGGCCGGAACGCCGCGATAGGCCTTGGTGATCTGTCGCATTTCAATGATCGGGTCCATGTCTCACCCCCTATGCGACAATGTGAGAAGCGCATTTCCGCCCTTGGCGCCGACCCAAATGTAACCGCCATATTCGGCGACACTGGTTACACCGTGACGCGTGCCATTGGCCCGGCTGTGGTAGGAAGCCACCGGCTGGAAGGTCGCATCGAGGCGCGCTACCAGGCCGTAGGATCGCGAGGGCGACCAGGGCTTGTGAATCCCCATGGTCTTGATGCCGCCGCACTGCAGCGGCTCAAGAAAGCTGGCACCCGATGTCAGGCTGGGCGCGATCCAATAGGGGCGCGGCACCTGCGCGATCATGTCACGCCGGTAGGCATCTTCCCGTAGCACGAATTCTACCAGCCGGTTACGCGGGGCAAAGAGGCTGAGCCAAGCGCCGCCATCTGTCGTAGTGGTCAGGCGTGCCGGATAGCCGGGTAGTTTCTCCAGCACCGGCGCGACGCCATCCTGGCCGATGCGGATGAGGCGATGCTTCCATCCTTCGGCGACGAGGATATTCTCTCCGCTGAGCAGGATGCCATTGGGAAAAGCGAGATTGGCTGCAAGGACGCAGGTCGCGGCAGTCGCCAGATCGAGCCGCCAGACGGAACCGCTGGACTGCCTCGTCATCAGGTCGAGCGCCCAATCGGTTGGCCGATGCGCCGCCGATCCGTTGCAGAGATAGAGGCCGGTCGCGTCGGCGAAGCTCATGGCCGTGAGGCATTTCAACGCGGCAGGCAGTGCGATTTCGCGCTGATCGACGAAGAGACGGCCGTCGTCGAGCGCCACGGCGAGATGCCCGCCCGGCGAGGATGCCAGCGCGCTGACGGGCGCGTCGAAACTGCGCAGGACATTTGCCGCCCGCTCGCCCGGCACAATTTCCAGGAGGTCGTTGCCCGATGTGAACAGGAGGCGGCCGCCATGGACGGTGAGATTGTCCGGTTCGGCCACCTGGAGATGAAGCTGGGCCTCGTCCAGCGCATTGTTGGGCCGAAAAGCGCCATCGAGGGGCGGAATGGTGACGGCCTTGCCACGGAAGAGATCGAGGACGGGATCGAAGATCATTTCACCCCTCCCCAATATGAGCGGATGCCGGTCCAGTTTGGATCGGCGTTGGGGAGCCTGTATCGGCCCACTCGATTGTTGAGGATACCCCCGACGAACAGCGAGCCCTTATGCTCGCGCATCGAGGTCACCATCGGGTGCGAGACCCCGGAAAGATCACCCAGTGCCCCCACGATCTTGCCGTTCCCGTCGAATTTGACGATGCCGCCGGTATTGATATTCGGGAACAGCCATTCATCCTGCGGCAGGCGCCGGGTCATGCGTTTGCGCATGCCGGGATGGCGCAGCGAGAGGTCGTAACTGGGCGTCCGCATGCCCAGCCAAGCCATCCAATAGGTGCCGTCCGACGCGCGGTTGATATTGTCCGGATATCCCGGCATGTCCTTGATAACGCATTCGACCTGGCCGGCTTTCGGTCCGTCGAACCAATAGCGGTGCACGCGGCAGGCCCAGGATTCGGCAAAGAACAAGGATTGGCCGTCATGGGCGATGCAGACGCCGTTGGCATAGAGATAGTTGTCGAGCAGCGTCGTTGTCTTGCCGGTCTTCGGATCGTGGCAAAGCAGGCGCCCCGTCGGCCGGCTTTCGATCGAATCCAGCGCCCAGTCATGGGCATCGTAACGCTTGGTGGAATCGGTAAAGAAGATGCGGCCGTCAGGTGCCACGTCGCAATCGTTGGGATCGCGCAGACGCGCGTCATCGACGACCGAGGTCCAGCTGCGCCGTGTCTCCGCCGTCAGCTTGGTGACGACTCGTTCGGGAGAGATCGAATAGAGGCCCATGGCGCCGACGCAGGATATTAGATTGCCTGCCTTGTCGAAGGCCAGCCCGAGCGGGAAGCCACCGGTGTGGGCGAAGACCTCCGAACGCTTATAGTCCGGCGCAAAGAATCGTACGATCTCGCCATGGCGTGTGCCGCAATAGAGGTTGTCGTCTTCATCCAGAATGACGTCCTCGGGTCCCTCCAGTTCGCCCAGGCCGATATGGTCGGTACGCGACAGATCGTTATTGAGGGAATAAGGCGATCCGGATTCGGGTTCGGCCGACTGCGTGTCGCCCATGCGGTGATAGATCGGCGCCACATAAATCTCGTTGAGAACCTTGTGCCGGTTCTTCAGCCAGCGGATGTCGAGTGTCACCGCAGCTGCCAGCATCAGGCCCAGTACCATCTGGTTCGTTCCGGTGCCGAAGCCAAGGCGGATGAGGCCATTGGTCATCACCAGCACGATGATGGCGCCCATCAGCCCCTTGACGATCGAGCCGCGCCCGCCGCCCAGGCTGTTGCCGCCGACCACGGCCGCCGTCAAAGCCATGATTTCAAGATTGAGCCCGGTTCCCGGCCCCGCCCCGCTGAGGCGGCAGGCAAAGAGAAAGCCGGCGATGCCGCAGCAGATGCCGGAAATGACATAGGTCATGAAGACGGTCTGGCGCACCCGGATACCGGCATTGTGCGCCGAACGGCGTGACCCACCGACCGCCAGGATATGCCAGCCGGGCCGGGATCGTGTCAGCGCGACATGCGCGACGATGGCAATAGCCAATGCCACGATGACGCTGATGGCGATGCCAAAGACCGTGCCGTCGCCGATGAAATCCCACAGATCCGAAGTGACGTCGGATAGCTGCACCTGGGAGGCAAAGCTCACGACCAGGATATCGTAGACCGCGCGGCCGATGATGAAAGTGACGAGCGTGGTCAGGAAGGCGCGCAGGCGCACATAGCCGATAAGGAAGCCGTTGACGGCGCCGAAGGCCATGCCGACCGAGATCGCCGCGACGAGCGCCATCCAGACCGGCAGATCGAAGATGAACAGCGATGAAACCGCGGCAAAGGCCGCGAGAGCGAAGATCGATCCCACCGAGAGGTCGATGCCGCCACCCAGCATGACGATGGTGAGACCGGTGACGACGATGGAGAATTCGCCGAGCTGGCGGGTGGAATCGCTCAGGGAAGCCGGCTTGAAGAAGCCGGAAATGGCTGTGCCGAAGGCTGCCACCGTGACGATAAGCGCCAGAAACGGAATGGCGCTGTCGGTCCAGCGTTTGGTGAGTATCTCGCCGATCAGGTGATCGGGAATGAAATTGTAACGCCAGCGCTGCAGCGTTTCGCGCACGGACATGGAAGTTCCCGGGAGAGTGAGGAAAGCAGCGCAGCCGGTCGGCTCCCGGCTGCGCTGCCGTCAGTCGGTGATTATTGCGCTTCGGCCTGAAGCGCCTTCAGATCCCAGCATGAGTTGGGCTTCAGGTCTGCCTTGGTCGTCGCCTTTTCCAATGTGTAGATGTAGGTCGAGGCATCGCCCGGCTTGACACTGCCCTGCAGCAGATACTTGATGATTGCGTTGATGTCGCGCGACTGGCCATGCAGTTCGGTCATGACGACCGCGCCGAACGTGCCATTCTCCAATGCATCGCAATCGACCTTCTCGCCGCCGCCAGTCGTGACGAGGAAGATCTTGTCCTGCTTGCCGGCTTCGCGAATGGCCGCGGCCGTGCCGGTCGCATCCCCGTCCCAGAAGTCGATGATGCCGCAGATATCCGGGAATTGCTGCAGCATGGTCGTGGTCACGTTGCGGGCGGTGGTGGCGTCCCAGTTCGAATCGGGCTTCGCCACGATCTTGAAGTCAGGGTGCTTTTCCATCACCTTCATGATGCCGGCATACTGGTAGAGGCTGGACGCATTGACCTGGTCGCCTTGGACAAGACCGATCTGCTTCGAGGAATTTTCGCCGCAGCCCTTGATCACCGCTTCGGCCTCAAGCTGGCCGAGGCGATCCCAGTCGGAGCCGACAAAGGCATCGACCGGATAGTTGACCGGATTGTCGATGGCAACGACGAAGATGCCTTCCTTTTGTGCCTTCTTGAAGAGTTTGGCGTAGGAATTGAGATCGGGCGAATGCACGACGAGCATGTTCGGCTTGGGATCCGAGGAAATGGCCTCGGTAATCGCCTGGGCGCCGGCCTCGATGCTCCAGTTCGGATCGCGGGTTTCGAAGACGCCGCCGAAGGCCTCGACTTCCTTCTTGAGATAGGCAGCCCAGCCCTGGGCGAGGTCGAAGCCCATCGCCATCGGGACCAGAATGACGCGCTTGTCCTTGAGGGCCGCGGCGTAGGCGGCAGGACCCGGGTCTTCCTGCGCCTGGGCGACCGAGCCGACGGCCATGGTGAGCAGTGCCGTTGCCGCGATGAGGGTTTTCTTCAATCCGATCATGGTGCACCTTTCCTGTCTATCGTTCAGATTTCGGTTTCTTAGATATCGCCCTGCTGGGCCGTCTGCTCGTCGCGCGGGTTCAGCACCCCGTCGATGATAATCGCCACCAGCAGAATCGTGGACTTGATAAGGTTCTGATAGAGATTGGGAATATCGAGGATCGTCATGGCATTCAGCATGATGCCGATGAGCAGGGCGCCGACGACAACGTTGCGCATGCCGCCCTTGCCGCCCGACAGGCCGATGCCGCCGATCACGGCGACCAGCACGATGTCGTAGAGCAAGGTCGAGTTGACGACGCGGGTATTGATGGAAAGCAGGCTGGAAGCCGTCAGGATGCCGGCGGTGAAGGCAATCAGGGACGACAGCACGTAGCGCAGCAGCAGCATCGGGCGCACGGGAATACCCAGATTGCGCGCGGCCAGCGGATTGTCGCCAGCGTAATAGACGTAGCGCCCCCATTTCGTGAAGCGCAGGAAGAGATAGGCCAGGAACACGATGGCCGAGAAGAGAAATACTTCGATCGGCACGCCGAGCCAGCGGGTGCGGCCCAGAAGCTCGATCCAATGCTGCGGCGGTACGGGGATCGCATCCTGGCTGATAAGCTGCGACCGGACAAAGCCGAAGACGAAGGCACCGCTGGCCAGGGTGACGAAGATCGGAGGTACGTCGGCATAGGCAACGAGAAACCCGTTGGCGAGACCGATCAGCAGGACGGCACCGAGCGCCAGGACCAGTGCCCATGTGCCTGGGGTGCCATCACCCAGCATCTGCAGATACCAGGCCACGGACATCGCCATGATGGCGACGGCGGACAGGTCGATGCCACGGCCGACAATGACAATGGCCATACCGACCGCGAGGATACCCAGCACGGAAACGCTGCGGACGATGGAAATCAGGTTGGCGGCAGTGAAAAAGCCCGGCAAAGCCAGGGCCGCGACAATGAAAACCAGAACAGCGATCGCCAGAACGATCCGTTCTTGATCCAAACGCGCGAAAAATGAGCGGACAGCCATCCCTAGACGCCACCATTCGAGGGCGTCGACCAAGCCATTCTTGCCGGCGGACCGCCCCATTCCCCCAGGAAATTTCCCTGGCTGAGGCTAATACGAGGAGGTTTCACGAGTCTACTGATCATTTGTAAGACAAACATGAAGGTCTCCGGGCGGCGGCCGGGACCCATGTTTATCGGCTGCAATCAGCAGATGGCGAGCGGGAATTTCTCCACCCGCCACGCGGAAAGCCCGCGCCCCGTCTGCGGTCAGCGTGGCGGCGGCAACGCTCCTTGCGTGTTGACATAGATCGCATAAAGCGAAGTCGTGCCGCAGATGAAGAGGCGGTTCCGCTTCGGCCCGCCGAAGCAGACATTGGCGACGACTTCGGGCACGCGCACACGGCCGATCAGGGCACCGTCCGGCGCATAGCAGTCGACGCCGGCACCCGTGCTGGTCCAAATGTTGCCGTGCACATCGACCCGGAAACCATCGAACAAGCCGATCTGGCATTCCGCGAACCTCTCGCCCCCGGACAGCGATCTGCCGTCGGCACCGACCTGGAAACGGCGGATATGGCGGGGCCCGTTCGGCACATGGGTAGCACCCGTATCCGCGACATAGAACAGTCTTTCGTCGGGCGAGAAGGCCAGGCCGTTCGGCTTCTCGAAATCGGTCGCCACGGCAACGAGTTCCTTGCTGAGAGGATCGAAGCGATAGACATGGCAAGCGCCGATCTCGGAAGGGGCAGCGTCGCCCTCATATTCGCTGTCGATGCCGTAGCTGGGATCGGTGAACCAGATCGTGCCGTCGGACTTAACAACAAGATCGTTGGGTGAATTGAGCCGCTTGCCCTGATAATGAGACACAAGGACCGTTCGCGACCCGTCATGCTCCGTGCGAGATACACAGCGCCCCCGATGTTCACAGGAAACCAGCCGCCCTTCGCGGTCGACCGTATGGCCGTTCGTATGCAGGGCCGGCGCGCGGAATATCGAGACCGATCCGTCGGTCTCGTCCCAGCGCATGATGCGGTCATTGGGGATGTCGGACCAGATAAGATAGCGTCCCGCGGCAAAATAGGCCGGGCCCTCCGCCCAACGGCAGCCGGTATAGAGCTTTTCCAGATGAACATTTCCGCCGGCATAGCGGCGGAACCGGTCATCAAAGACCTCGAAACTGTCGGTCAGCATGGCTCCCCCCTCAATTCGCCGCTCCATCGGACGGGATCATCCTAGAAGTCAGGGGGCGACTTCAATAGGCAATGAAACCGTCAAGCCAGCCCGCGACGCCAGCGCATGAACCAGGTCAGGCCTGCCAGCGCCAGGAGTATGCCCATCGCATTGGCTACCTGGTCGAGCGCCGAAGCCTCCCGCCCGCCCAGGAATCCTTGCGCAAGTTCCAGCCCAATGCCGAGCAGGAACAGGAAGCCCAGGGCCGCCAGACGCCGACGGTGGGATGCGAAGGCCGCGAAGGCGAGGCAGGAAAGGACAAAATAGGCGCCGGCATGCTCGAACTTGTCGACGATGCCGCCACCGGGCGGGCTGAGATCGGGCGCGAGCGACCCGTATATGATGGCCGCGATGGCAAGCATCCAGAGCACCAGAAAAAGCTGCCTTTGCCGAGACTTCGTCAAGCCGACGCCGCGAAGGATGACGCGTATTTGGCGTCCCATGCGACAGCACTCTTGACGATTTCGACGATATCGAGATGGCGCGGCTGCCAGCCAAGCTTGTCGCGGGCAAGATCGTTGGCGGCATAGAGCGTCATCGGGTCGCCCGCGCGCCGCGGTGCCTCGGTATGCGGCACCGGCCGGCCCATCGCCTGCTCGACCGCCGTCAGCACTTGGCGCACCGAGGCAGGCTTGCCGGTTCCCAGATTGAAGCGATGCCCGCGCTTGCTGCCCAAGATGAAGTCCAGTGCGGCAGCATGGGCATCGGCGAGGTCCGTCACGTGCACGTAATCGCGCAAGCAAGTGCCGTCTGGCGTATCGTAATCCGTGCCGAAGACCTTGAGCGGTTCGCCCTTGAGGCGGGCGGCATGGATGGCGAGCGGGATGAGATGGCTTTCATGGACATGCGCCTCGCCGATGCGCAGCTGCGCGTCGGCGCCGGCGGCATTGAAATAGCGCAGGATGACGGCGTCGATCTCGCCGGCCTGGGCCGCATCCATGATGGCATTCTCGGCGGCGAGCTTGGTACGGCCATAGGGGTTGATCGGCGCCGTGGGCATGTCCTCTCGGATCGGCAGCGCCGGCGGCACGCCATAGACGGCGCAGGTGCTGGAGAAGACAAGCTTGCGCAGATTGCACCGTTTCATCGCCGCGAGCAGCGCCAAAGTGCCGGCCACGTTATTGTCGTAATAGCGCAAGGGTTCGGCGACCGACTGCGCCACCAGCGACAAGGCCGCAAAGTGAAGAACGGCCTCAATCTTGTGCTTTTCGATGAGTTCGGCCACGAAATCGGAATCGCGGACATCACCTCGCGCAAGCGGTCCCCATTGCACCGCCCAGGCATGGCCCGTGATCAGGCTGTCGAGCGTGACGGGCTCGACGCCCTTGGCGGCAAGGGCCAGGCAGGCGTGGCTGCCGATATAGCCGGCACCGCCGGTGACAAGAACCTTCACGCGACCCCCTTCACCCGTGCCACCGGTTCGACGCTCGGCCGTCCCAGGCTGGTATACTCGAAGCCGAACGCAGCCATTTCATCCGGTCGGTAGATGTTGCGCAGATCGACCACGATGGGCGTTTTCAGCAGCTTTTTGATACGGGTGAGATCGAGGGCGCGATAGCTGTTCCATTCGGTCAGGATGACGAGGGCATCGGCCCCTTCCATCGCCGCGTAGGGATCCCCGAAATAGTCGACGTCGGGCATATGCTTGCGCGCTTCGTCGATGCCGACCGGATCGTGGGCGCGGACCTTGGCGCCGCGCTTCATGAGTTCCGGGACAATCACCAGGCTCGGCGCGTCGCGCATGTCGTCCGTATTGGGCTTGAAGGTCACGCCCAGGATGGCGACGGTCTTGCCTGCCGGCGCGCCGTTGAGAGCCGTCGAAATTCGGTCGGCCATCTGCAGCTTGCGATCGTCGTTATAGGAGACGGTCGCCTCGACCAGGGACAACGGCGAGTGCGCATCGCGGGCCGTCTTCATCAGCGCCAGCGTGTCCTTGGGAAAGCAGGAGCCGCCATAACCCGGACCTGGATGCAGGAATTTCGGCCCGATGCGGCCATCGAGGCCGATACCGCGCGATACGTCGCTCACATTGGCCCCGAGCTGGTCGCAAAGGTCCGAAATCTGGTTGATGAACGAGATCTTGAGAGCCAGGAAGGCATTGCTGGCATATTTGATGAGTTCGGCCGTTTCCAGACTGGTGAAGAGAATCGGCGTCTCAATAAGGAAGAGCGGGCGGTAGAGCTGGCGCATGACGGCACGCGCCGCTTCGGTTTCGCAGCCGATGACGACACGGTCGGGCCGCATGAAATCGCCGATGGCCGATCCTTCGCGCAGGAATTCCGGGTTGGACGCCATGTCGAACCTTGCCGACGGATTGGTCTTGCGGATGATCTCGGCGACCCTGCGACCCGTTCCCACCGGCACGGTCGATTTGGTGACGATGACTGTGTAGTCCTTGAGCTCCCTGGCGATGGTTTCAGCCGCCGCGTAGACATAGGTGAGGTCGGCATGGCCATCGCCGCGCCGGCTCGGCGTCCCCACTGCGATGAACACCGCCGAGGCACCGACCATCGCCCTGGGCAGGTCCGTCGTGAAAGAAAGCCTGCCGCGCTCGGTATTGCGCTTCACCAGGGTATCGAGTTCGGGCTCGTAGATCGGGATCTTGCCAGCCTTGAGCTGGTCGATCTTGCCTGCGTCCTGATCGACGCAAACGACGTCGAAACCGAATTCCGAGAAGCAGGCGCCGGAAACGAGACCCACGTAACCGGTGCCAATGACGGCAATCTTCATAAATCCATCCTGTCGTCAGGAGCCGGCACGCGTGACCGGCTCGTTTGCTATATCATACTTGCCCGACGCCGCCGAAGCGGCGATCGCGCCCCCTGAAGACGGCCAGGGCCGCCACGAAGTCCTCGGCCGAGAATTCCGGCCAGTGCCGGTCGACGAAGAGCATTTCCGCATAAGCAAGCTGCCACAACAGGAAATTGCTGATGCGCCGCTCGCCGCTGGTGCGGATGAGAAGATCGGGGTCCGGCAGATAGCCGCTTGGCAAGGCCTGCGCCAGCACTGCTTCGTCGATCGTGGCGGCATCGAGCCGGCCGGAAACGGCCTCCGTTGCCAGATGCCGGGCGGCCGCGGCAAGATCGGCCCGGCCGCCATAATTGAGGGCGATCGTAAGATGGAGACCGGAATTGCCGGCAGTCATCTTCTCAGCCTCGCCGATAAGGGTAACAATATCGCCCGGCAATCCGGCGCGCTCGCCGATGACGCCGAGGCGCACCTTGTTGGCGTTTAGCTCGGCCACATCCTTGCGCAGGTATCCGCGCAACAGCCCCATCAGATAATCGACTTCCGCCTTCGGCCGGCGCCAGTTCTCGGACGAGAAACCGAAGAGAGTGAGGTGCGTCACCCCAGCCTCGCCCGCCGCCCGAACGATGCGCCGCGCCGCCTCGGCGCCGTAATAATGCCCCATGCTGCGCGGCAGCCCGCGCCGTTGCGCCCAGCGCCCATTGCCGTCCATGATGATGGCGACGTGAAAGGTGCCGGCGGAACTGCCCCCGGCGGTGGTTTCCGGCAGCGCGGCCAGGGCATTGGTCAAGGTCGTCACGCGAGCTCCTCGATCTCAGTCGTTTGGGTCGGCGCAGGATTCAGGGAAAACGTGGCAGGATTGCGGGCGACCGCCGGTATATTGCAGCGATGTTGAGGCAATTTGACGACGGTAGATCAGAACGCGTTGCGCGGCCTGATCAGCTCGATCACTGTCATCAGCAGGATGCGCAGATCGAGGAAGAACGACCAATTGTCGATGTAATAGATGTCATGATGGACACGGGCCTCCAGCAGCTCCGGCACCTCCACCGCGCCACGCAGGCCATGCACCTGTGCCCAGCCGGTGATACCCGGCTTCATGCGATGGCGGACGGCATATTCACGCACGATCTCGTCGCATAACCGGTTGCCAACCTGCATGCCCAATGCATGCGGCCTCGGTCCCACCAAAGACATATCGCCTTTGAGTACATTGATGAGCTGCGGCAGCTCGTCGACGCTGGTCTTCCTGAGCAGGGCGCCCACGCGCGTGATACGCGCGTCATTGCGCTGCGTCTGCTGGCGCGCCTCCAGGTCGGCGCAATTCACATACATCGAGCGGAACTTGAACACGTGGAACTTGCGATTGTTGAAGCCCATGCGCGGCTGCAGAAAGAAGACCGGTCCCGGACTGCTGATCTTGATGGCGAGCGCTGCGGCAAGCAGTACGGGCGAGAGCGCCAGCAAGGCACCCGATGCCGCAACCATGTCGAAGCACCGTTTCACCACCCGATCAAGGCCTGATTGCGGCCGGCGACTGACGTTGAGGATCGGCGGATGGGCGTCGCGGATGACTTGCTTGTCGACGCGTACGCCAATGAATTCCGGCACCAGCGCCACATCGACCGGCAGATGCCGCAGCCGCGATAGCAGGTGCAGGATGCGGTCCTCGGCATTCATGGGAAGGGCCACCAGCACCTTATCGATGCTGGGCGTGTTCTGCACGAGATCGATCAACTGATCGATACCGCCCTGCACCGGCACGCCGTTGAGGTCGCGCGGCACCCGCCTCAGGCGGTCATCGAAAACACCGCGCACCTGGACGCAATCGGCATAATCCTCCTGGACGACGCGCATCAGCCGCTGGCCGATGGCGTCCGCGCCGAACAGCACGATATTGGTGGCAAGATGCCCGGCCGCCTGCAGCCGGCTGAGGATGCCGTATATAAGGCCGCGCTCAGCCATCACGGCGACGGTCGCGAACAGGGCGAAGAGCGCTTCCGGGGGCAGCATCCCGATGCCGGCCATTTCCGTGTGGCGGCCAAGGAGCAACTCCAGCCCATAGGCGACGGCCGCCGCGGTGCCGGTCAGAATCGCAGGTTTGAGGATGAATTCGACCCGCGAGATCTTGGAGATGCGTGACAGGCTTTCCGCTTTGTAGGATTGAGCAAATGCGTGCGCCAGGAAGAAGCTGAGGATGGCGGTGACGAAGAAATGCGGCAGATTTGTTTCCAGTAATTCCGCATGTGAATGCAGTAATACTACCGCAACAATCGCCATTGCGGCACAGAACACAGAAATATCACAGACCCCGAGCAGAATCCCGCCGAGCTTTGGATCCCGCGGGATCAGCCGGGCGGTATTGAAGCCGGCTACGCCGATATCGTTGGCGGGCGGTGAAACGATCTGGGTGGAACGCAAGTTCGGCGCAGTGCGCAGTTGGAGCATGGCGACACCTGTCATTCTCCCCTGAACAGTCGAGCCCCCTCCCATTGAGGCGTTAACCGGTGCTCTTTTTCTTGTATTCTTCATCGCAATTCGCAGTCGGTCATGAATGATTTGAACGCGGGCCGGCCAAGCATATGCGACGAGATAAGAAGGCTATCGCAGTAGTATTGCATAGCAAGGATCAAATCCCCGATCCGTTCGTATTTCTATTTCGCAGGCATCATGTTCGATAGCGATGGAAAAGGGTGTTACAAGCCTGGGAGAAAATCGCGGCTACGAAGATGATGGGCCGGATTATTTCCCGGGAACTCATGATTACTGAAATATTGCGGGACCCGAGTGACTAATTGTTGTTCAAGCCTGCCGCACCATTAGGCAACATTCCAGCACCAGCCGTAAACTCTTGCCCCCGAACTTGGTTCCCGTTGTGTGGCTTTCTGCAAACATCCCCGAAATATCCCACCCGTAACCGGCCGTGTCAGGCCAAGAATAGGGTGACCGGCGCCGCAAGGACGCCGGCCGAATCGATATTTCCCCCGGGATTGCTCTTTAACCGCTGGATTCTTTACACACACTCTACGATGACGATATCATGAAGCCGGCAGGGAGCCCCATCACCTTTGCGCCTAGCTCTGGGCGCATGCATCTCTTTGAGAGGTCGTCGATGTTGCGAAAATTCGCGCTGCCCTTGTTGACTCTTATGCTCGTCGTAGGCGCTGGCTCGCATGATGCCTCGGCGCAGGATGCTGCCTATCGGATCAATGGCGGCGATCAGTTGCATATTTCGGTCTATGGCGAACAGAACCTTAACCAGGATGTCGTCGTACAGCCGGACGGCTGGCTGTCCTTTCCCCTAGCCGGAAACATTAACGCCCTCGACCTGACATTGCAGGAACTGCAGTCGAAGATCGCCGACAACCTGCGGCAGAGCCAGTATTTCCCCAACCTGACTGACAGCGAGGTTACTGTTTCGATGCTGAAAGCGGTCGGCAATTCGATCTCGGTGATCGGTCAGGTGAAGCAGCCGGGCACCTTTGCCTTCGACACACGGCTCGACGTCATGCAGGCCCTGAGCCTGGCGGGCGGCCTGACGCCTTTTGCCGGCGAAGACGAGATCAAGATCTTGCGTCGCGATGCATCTGGGAAGCAGAGCGCCATTCCGTTCGACTATTCGGCGCTGGAGGAAGGCGAGAAACTGGAAAGCAATATTCTGCTGAGGGGCGGCGACGTAGTCGTCGTGCCGCAAGCCGGGTTCGGCTTCTAGTGGGAGCGTCATGCGGAAATCAGCGCCGTTCGAGCTTCCGACGGCCGCTCGTCCTGAGCGCGAGCATCCTGCTGTCATACTGGCTGTGCGATGACAGTGCGGCGCAGGAGTGGACGCTCGACACCGGCATATCGCAGCAATTCCTCTATACCGACAACCTGTTGCTCAGCAGGGACGACGAAATTGAGACATTCGGCTCCATCACCACCCCAGGTTTTCGCTTGGAACGCCAATCGCCGACCCTGGATGTGTGGCTCGATGGCCGGTTCGATTTCACCGAATATTTTAGTCACTCGGAGTTCGACTCCCAGGATCAGCGGCTGCGGTTAAACGTCGAAAAGGATGTCAGCGAGCGCAGCACACTGAATCTCAACAGCAGCTTCGTTCGCGATACGACGATCCGGTCTGAGCAAGACACCGACCGTTTCGTGGACCAGAAGATCGGCATCACGTATTGGGAAGTGCGCCCCAATTGGACCTATCTGCTGACACCGGTCGACCGCATGCGGCTTGGAGGCAGCTACAGCTCGGTCGCCTACGACAGCTCGGAGAAAACAGATTACGAATATTACGGCGGCACGCTCGACTATGGTCATCAGTTGAGCGAGATCGATGCGGTAACGGCCAACCTCAGCTACTTCCGATTTGTGCCCGATGAGACGGGCGACGCCAAGACCGATACCGCGGCGGCACTTCTCGGCTACACTTATACACCTTCCGACCGCCTCACCATCGGCGGTGCAGCGGGTGTCGGCTACAGCATCGAACATGGCAGCGGCGACGAAGACGATGATTCGGACGATGGCGGGGTAGGCTATCGGCTGAAATTCAATGCGAAATACCAGATCAGCGATAGCACGAGCGGGCGATTGACACTGTCGCACGATTCCGAACCGTCCAGCGACGGCGAACAGAAGACGCGGAACCGCGCCACTCTCGGGGTAAGCCACAAGATCACGCCGCTGACGACCTTTGCATTGAACATCGACTATGTCGATACGTTCGACTATGCTGGGCTCGAAGGATCCCGCACGGACGATGACGAATCGCGCTACACATCGATTCGGCCATCGTTGGCCTGGGCAATCACTGAGGATGTGAGCCTCGTGGCTGAGTATCGCTATCGCTACAAGCTTTACGACGAGAGCAACGACTCGGCGATGTCCAATTCCGTCTTCCTCACCCTGCGCTATGAATTGCCGACTTGGGGCTTCGACGGCTACTGAGCGGGCACCGTGGAAGGCGCGGCACCAGGTGCCCGCGACAATTCCGCCCTCAAAATCTCCCAATAGGCAGCCTTGGCACGCGCGACACTAAAGTCGTTTGCGCGTCGGGCCGCCTTCTCGGCATAGCTGGCCCGGAAGGCCGGATCTGCCATGGCGCGCAGCGCAGATGCCATGTCTTCGACATGATCGGGCCGCACCAACAGGCCGTGCGGTGCATGGACGACACCAGTTGCGACTTGTTCGCGCGCGATTTCGGCCAGAACCTCCGACGGACCCGACAGACAATTGGTCGAAACGACGGGGATACCCAATGTCATCGCCTCAAGCAAGCTGTTGGGGAAACCTTCAGCATTCGAGGGCAAGACAAAGAACGCGGCGTGACGCAGCACAGCATACGGATTGCCGCAGAAGCCAGGCATCAGAACGCGATTTCCCACTCCCTGCCTGGCTGCGAGTGCCGCCAGGGCGGCGCGCTCCGGCCCTTCCCCCAGGACCAGCAAATGTTCTTCGATACCGGATCTGGCATAGGCATCGATCAGCATGGAAAAATTCTTGTTCGGCACGAGACGCCCCATCGCCACGATGTAGGGCGCATCGAGCGCAATATCAGGCTGCGCCGCGCCCATCTTGCGGATGCTCTCCAGATCGATCGGATTGGCGATGACGGCGAGTTTGCGGCGCTCGATACCGAACGCGCCAGCCAGATCGTCAGCGACACCCGGTGAAACGGCAATGATCCGTCGTGCCAGTGGGTAGCAGAAACGCACCAGCCCGCGAGCGAGGCTGGCGCCCACTCCCTTGCCTAAATGACTGCTGGTATTGACGCGCTCGCTGATCACAGCGGGGACGCCCAGGCATCGGCATGCAAGCGCTGACGCGATATTCGCCCTGGTAAGAAAGCTCAGCACCACATCCGGTCTCAGCCGACGCAGTGAGCGGAACAGTTCACTCAGACTGCGCATCATCGAGTGCCGGCAATCCAGCTGTTCGACCCGGATCCAATCCGGCACTAGATAGGCGGCTGGTTCGCGGTCGAGCAGGATGAGCGTGATATCGCAGTCGCGGCGCTCATCTTCCGATGCACGCAACAAAGTGCACATAACGCGCTCCGCGCCGCCTCCAGCCAGCGAGTTGATCACGAATGCCACTTTCCGGCGTGGGATCATGTTACGATCTTACCCTCTGTCGGTGGCGCGGACTGTCCGGCCACTCAGCCACTGCCATGCATAGCCGAGCGCACCATAAGATTCCCAATAGGCACTTGCCGGTCGGCGGCGCAGGCGCAACGTGACCAGCCGTCCCCATCCTCGCAACCCGTGCCGCACGGCACCGCAACTCAGCATCAATTTGGCATGATATGCGCCACGCCCGATGTCATAGTCGCGCTGCAGCTGGGGAATTGAATCCGCTTTGCGACCGTGGTGATGTGCCACAACTATGTTCGGATCGTAGCAGCCATCCCAACCCGCCAAGCTCGCCCGCGCCGCGGCGTCGCAATCCTCTGCCGGGAAAAGCGCGCCGGCGCCGAACAGCGGATCGAACCCGCCTATATCGATCAGTACATCTCGCCGAAACGCCATGTTGGCCCCCATGAGGGCGCCTGGTGGAAGATAGCGTGCCCTGGGAAATGCCCTGGGCACACGCGATTCATTGATTGTCGCGGGATAGTCAGTCGGGTCATGGAGCGAAATCCGGCCGGTCACATAACCGATCCGCGAATTGTCGAAGGCATGCATTGTCGCCTGCAGAAAATCAGGCGCTACGTAGCAGTCGTCATCGGTGAAGGCGACGATTCTTCCCCTTGCGGCCGTCAGGCCGGCATTGCGCGCATTGCCCAATCCTTTGACCGGCTGCGGGACATAGCGAACCAGAAATGCCGCCTGCCGGGCGAATTCATCGATCACTTCGGCCGTATTGTCGGAAGAGCCATTGTCGACCACGATAAGCTCCCAGGGTCCGCTATATTGCACGGAAGCGATGTGTGCCAGGCATGGACCGAGCTGTGCCGCGCGGTTACGTGTACAGACGATCAGCGAGATATCCAAGTCACCCTCCTTTCCTCTATCTCCAACCCGATATGCCGGCCACCAGCAGCCGGCGCCCACGTTCCATGGCCGCGGCCATATTCGTCGCCCTTTCGAGACCTACACAATTCGACGTCCACGCATCGATAAAACTGCCAAGCTTCCCGTAGGAATTGTCGAGGACTACATGCGGCAAGCCCAAGAGGACTGAAATGATGTGCGCGTGCAGGCGGTCAGTTACGACAATCTTGCCCTGCGAGAGAGTGGCGACGCCGCGTCGGAATCTCCGCCATGCCAATGCGTCATGCACAGTGGGTGTGTGACCCGAAATACCTTCGCCACGCCAGACTGCACCGAACCGCGCGAACAGTCGCGTCCGGCGTAGATCTTGCCTCGACTCTTCAAGCCAATCGACAACAATGCGGCTTGACGCGTCATCCGGTATCGTCATTCCACTGACACGCTCGGCATCGGTGCGCATCAGACAAAGGAAATCGACAATCGGACGAAGCCGGGAGAACGGTCCCATGCAGAAGGCCATGTCCGGGCAAAGATGGACCGGACAATCGAAATGCTCCTGCGCAAATCCGAACGATTTGCGGTCGCGCACCAGCAGCGTGAATGCGCCATGTCGTCGGATCGCATCTGCCGTTTCCCGGATGGCTTCGTCATCGTCGAAGTGAATCGATTGCGGCAGCTGGATAATCGGACGACGAGGAAAATACCTGAGGACATCCAGGCGCAACTGGTGATGATGGCGCCAGATGGTTCCGAAATTGCCGCCCCCATGAATCAGGATCGGACCGTCCGGCGCTCGGCGCCTAAGATCGTCCGCCGAGAACGTCGCCGTCGAACAGGTATAAGCGGGCCGCGTACCCATTTCACGGGCAAGAAATGCAATTTCACCGAGCCAGATAGCCGAATCGCCAACATTGCCGTGATTCGGAAAATCGACCAGAGCCGGCCTGGCATCGGACATGAGCGGTTTGAGCACCGCCGAGATATCGGCCTGCAGCCGCGGGATGAGTTGCCGGGGCGTGAGGCTCGACATATCGGGCTGCACCTGGATCGTGGACGCCAACATCGTCATTCAGCCCGACCTATTCCCAGCCGCTTGCGGACCTGGCGCATCAGCAACTGTCGCGATTGCCCCGAGAGAACCAGCAGGGCACCGCCATATAGCGGGATGCCGACACCGACCGCGGCAGCGACAAACAGAAGCTCCGACTCCATCAGGGGCCGCGCAAACCACATGAACAGCCAGACGCCAGCGCCCATCACAAGCGAAGCGGCAAAGGGTGCCGCGGTCGCCCCAAATGTCGTTCCGAAGCCAATGCCGGCGCGCCGCTTTAGCAGCCACAATTGCAGCGGAAAAGTCAGATAGGCGCGACCGACATAGGCCCAGGCAACGGCGGCGATGCCGAAGGGTGCGGCAAGGATTGTAAGGCCTAGTGTCAGGAACAGCTGGAGTGTGGCCAGCCAACGCATATCCGATCCACGCCCTATCGCGCTGAGGACCGGCGAGACGAAATAATTGAGCGAGAACGGCACGACCATGAGCGCAAAGATCTGCGCCAGATAACCCGCCTCATGCCATTGCGGACCATAGACCACCGGCACCGCATCGCGCGCGATTATTCCAAAGCCAACGAGTGCCGGAAAGGAAATCGTCGAACTGGCAAAGACCATTCCGCGATATGCCTTTATTAAGTCCGCCCGATTGTCCTGCAGGCGCGAGAAGGTCTGCACAGCCACCTGTGTGAAGGGCTGGATCGCGCCATTCGTGATCAACTCGGTCATCCGCCAGGCCGTGCGATAGATACCGACGGCGACTGCGCCGATGGTTGCACCGACGACGAGATCCTGCACGCGGGTCAGGAACAGAAAGATGATCTGGGTGATGGCGATATTGGAACTGAAGCCCCACATTTCGCGCAAGGAGTCGAAGGCGAACTTGCGGCCCGGTCGCCAATTATAGGCCTGCCACGAGACCAGTGTATTGACGATTTCGGTCACGACGCGCTGAACCACCAGGCTCCAGATACCCCAACCCGCGAAGGCCGCGGCAATAGCAGCACCACCACCCAAGGCGCCGCTCAACATAGAACGCACCGCCATCGACTTGTGACCGAATTCGCGCAGACGCAGCGCCATATGCGATGCGCCCGCGGCGACGATCGGGAGCAGGCTCCCAACCACCATCATGGGTCCGACCGCAAGCGGCTGGCCGATTGCGTTGAGAACCGGATTGGCCAGTGCAATGACCAGCGCCGACACGAAGACGGCCAAAGCCATATTGCCCCAGAAAATCGTATCGAGCAGTTCCGGCGTCAGCTTGCGTGCCCGCACGATGTAGTTGGTCAGGCCTCCATTGGCTAGAATGCGCGCGAACTCCGAAAATAGAGTGACGATTGCGAAAATACCGATGTCGTGGGGATTGAGAAGTCGCGCCAGCACCACGAAGACGGCGAAGGCGAAAAACTGGTTCGAGGTTAAACGAATGACGGTCCAGATAATCGAATTGCGCGTCTTTTTCTTCAAGTGCCGATCATAGACGCCCTGTCCATCGTCCTCGCTCGCCACCTCCTGTCGCCTTCCCTGGATCGCGCCCGTCGCGGGACTCGTTGCTGCTATCAGTGTCATTTGTTTTTATTCGTATAGGCTAGTTTCTGGCTCTGAAGATTCAGATAGTTGACGGCAGGCGCGCAACCGAGAAGCCGCTTTACGGCATGCGACAGACGCAGCCCTCGGATCTGCCAGCGCGTTCTCTTGCGATTCAAGAAGATGCGAGCCCTTACAAAGGTCGGAACGCTGATTTTCTCATACCTGTCGACACCGATACCTGAGGGAACCGATTCTTCCATGACGGGGAAGGGAAAGACCGTCAAGTTCGGAATGCCATGTGACCATGACCGGTCCAGTTCGTTGTCGATCGGCGCTCGCACATTCTTGCAATGAGCCATCAACTTGCGCGCGGTTGCTTTGGTGACGACATAGGCCTGCGTGCCGGACGCAAACCCGAACAGTTCGACGATCGAGCGCGATTGGTCGATGAACGCGCGCATGAACGCCGCATTGTTGACTGGCAGTTGGCAGTAGAGACGAAGATAGCCGATACCCAAAGCATCAAGGTCGACTTTTGAAATCTTTCGCACGAAAGCCCAGTCGACGATAATGTCGTCCTCCATGACGATATATTGATCCGCCTCGCCTTCGATCAGGCTTTCCCACGCAGCATAGTGACTGGAATAGCAGCCGAGTTCCCCTTGGCGCAGCGGGCGGCCTTTGAAAGCGATCGCGTCCGATTCGATATAGCTGAGTGCGGGATGCAGTTGCGTGTAGGCGGGGAGATACTGCCAATCCATGCCGGCATCCAGCGCACGCGAAGAGAAACGCGCGCGGCGCTCTTTCGCCGATTCGAGGCTGATGACGACCACCTTCGTTACGATATTAGTCTCATCAGGCATGATGGCTCCATCGTCCCTTGCCGCACGTCATCTCTTACGTCGTCGCCCTCAGAAAAGTCCGGCGGAACCAGGAGGGCCGTTGCGGACGCTGCATCGACAAGGACCCGAACTCACCCTCGAAATCCCCGCCGAAATCATTGGCTGAAAATGCCGCTCGGCGCGGCATACGGCTTGGCATGGGTTCCGGTTGCTCCGTTTCCGCTGCCGGTGGCGGCAATGTGGCGCGCGCTTCTCCGGCAGCGCGAATCAAGCCCGTGATCTCCTTGATCACGGTCGGATCCTCAGGTCCGCCAAGACCCGCAAACACGGCAACGCCGTTTGCCATTCGATCGCCTACAACGCGGAACACGTGATCGAGATCAACTTCCTGCTTCTGGTCAGCATAGGCGTAGACCATTGCCATATCGCAGATAGAGTTGATGAGGCGCGGCACCCCACCCGCGAAATACTGGATGCCACCCACAGCCATATCGTTGAAGACGGGCGCGGTCGTTCCGGCAATCCGCAGCCGGTGCACGATGTAATGAAGCGTCTCAGCGCAAGAGAGGGGTGTCAGATGATAGGATACGCTTATCCGCTGCGCAAATTGGCAGAGTTCCGGACGGCGCAACTTCTCCAGCAACTGAGGCTGGCCTACAAGAATGATCTGCAGAAGCAGGTCCTTGTCGGCGTTGATATTGGAAAGCAGGCGCAGTTCTTCCAGCGCCTCAATAGTGAGATTCTGCGCCTCATCGACGATCAGAACGGAGCGCCTGCCGGCACCATATTCCTCGATGAGCAGGAGCATCAGTTCCTGGTGGATTTCGGCGCCCGACTTGCCGCTGGGATTGCCTCCGAAAGCAAGCAAGGCCCAGGCGGCAATATCGCTCAATGCATTGTGGGTGTTCGTAATGAGGCCAAGGCGGATATCCCGGTCCATGCGGCGCAGCAAAGCACGGATCAGCGTCGTCTTGCCCGAACCTATCTCGCCCGTGATCGCACAGAAACCAGCCTGGCCCGCCAAGCTATACTCCAGCATGCTAAGAGCCAATGAATGCTTGCTGCTCAGGAACAGGAAATCGGGATCCGGCAGCAACGAGAACGGCTTCTCTGTTAGACCGAAAAAGTCTTCATACATGGCAGATCATCTCGGCACCGGTTTGGCCGCTTGCTAGGCGTTTTTCGTCCCCGCGCTCAATGTGCATTCAGCAATGTCCCCACGATCGGCTTGCTGCCGAGCAGATAGGCAGATTTTTCAATCTCATTCTTGGTCGTCTTGCCGGCGCGGGCGACCAGCAGAACGGCGTCGACATTGGGCAGAAATCCCAGCGTATCGCCGGACGGAATCAAGGGCGGCATATCGTAAATAATGATGCGGTCCTGGTATCTGTTGCGAAGCTCTCGGGCGAGGGCCGCCATGCGCGGAGAACTCAGCACTTCAGCAGCTTCGCCGTTGGCTGCGCGGGCCGGCAATACGACCAGACGGGGCACACCAGGGCATACCAGACACTCCCTCAATTCCACAGTACCATGCAGATAGTCGTCAATCCCGGCCTGCGGCTTTATGTGGAATTTCCGGTGCAGATCTGGTTCGCGCAGATTGAGGTCGACCAGCAGTACCGTCTGGTTGACGTCGAGAGCGACCGCGAGCGCAAGATTGGCGGCCGTCGTGGTGACGCCGGCGCCACTTTCCGGACTGGTAACAGCTAAGACGCTCATATTGTTGGCGCGCATGCGTTGCAGCACTTGCGTCCGCAGCAGACCGTAGGTGTCGGAAACCGGATGACCCAGTGCATCGGCGATGAGCCGCTCCTCATTCATGCGGCGCAGATCCTGCGGCGCCATCGTCGTTTCCGTATAAGCGGGCGCCACGCCATTGGTTGAGCCACGGCCTCCCGGGGCGTTGGCCGGTCGCAATTGCTTCAGGTTGCCCGCGCGCGCCTCCCGCGCCCGCGCCATGGCCTTTTCAATCTGTTCCATCAAGGACTCCCTGGATGCCGACGCCGCGTGACTAAGTTCGATTGCTGCAAGTGCGAGAGCGAACTATAGCCGCGTCCATAACACCTGATAAGAGCGCATGCACCCGCCAAGCCGAGACAAATCTGAATCGGGACGCAGACTACCGCCTCCGATCGACAATTCCTCTGCAAGCCCACAGCATCGTGCGAGCACGATGCATGCCCGTGCATTTCTCGCTGTGATATTGCCGAAATAAACGCACTCAGGCTGTCGCGTAGTCCCTGTACCACCCAACGAATCGCGCGACACCCTCGACGAGCGGAATCTTTGGTGCGTAACCAAGGTCGGCGCGGCTTTCGGAAATATCAGCCCATGTCGCCGGAACATCGCCCGGCGATGGCGGTCGGTACTCGATCTCCGCCCGCCGGCCGCATGCCTTCTCGATGACTTCAATGAGACGCGAGAGTGCCTCCGGCTGATCGTTGCCGAGGTTATAGATCCTGTGCGGGACGACACCTTGCGGGGGCCGTGCCAACGCCGCCACGATGCCCCCGACGATATCGTCGATATAGGTAAAATCGCGACTCTGGCGACCATCGCCATTCACTTCGATCGGCCGGCCAGCAAGAATCGCCGAGGTGAATTTAAAATAGGCCATATCCGGTCGACCGGCGGGTCCGTAGACAGTGAAAAAACGCAGACCCGTCAGCGGAATCCGATAGAGGCTGGCATAGGCCGCACTCATCAGCTCGTCTGATCGCTTGGTCGCCGCGTAGAGCGACACCGGCTGATCGACCGGATCGTCAAGCGCGAAGGGAATCTTCCGGGATGCACCATAGACCGAACTGGAGCTGGCATAGACCATATGCTGCAGCCGGGGCAGCGAGCGCGCCAATTCAAGCATATGCAGGTGGCCGGCAAGATTCGCGCTGAGATAGTCTAGAGGCTGCTCGATGGAATGGCGGACGCCCGCCTGAGCCGCGAGATGCACAATCGCCGTCACCTCACAGCAATGCGGTGCCAGGGCGCTGAGAAATTGCGGCTGCTGCGCGACATCGGCTTTGACGAAGGCGAAACCGGGCTTTCGCAGTTTCCGCAACCTCGCTTCCTTAAGAGCAATATCATAATAGGCATTGAGATTGTCGAGGCCGACGACCTGTTCTCCACCGTCGAGAAGTGCTTGCGCGACATGCGAACCAATAAAGCCGGCAGCGCCAGTTACCAAGACAGCCATTCACCAGACCTCAGCGTCTAGATTAATCCGCACGATCAAAGCAAAACCCCCAGAAAAATCTGGGGGTCGGGACGTGTCACTCAGGGCAGCCGATAGTGATAATCGGCTCAGGAGCCAGCCGCGACCGCTTTACGCTTGCGGTAGGCGGCGACACCCATGCCACCCAGCGCTGTTCCAAAAAGCAGCAGTGCCGGCGGAATCGGTGTCTCGGTCACATTGACCTTGAATGCATAGTTGTAGGCATTGCCCGTCGGCGCGCTGTCGCCAGTAATCCGGAAGAAGTAGTCGCCCGCGGCCAAATCCGCATAGCTGAAGCTGATACCGGTTCCTGTCGGATCCGTATAGTTCCCGAGTGAGGTCGCCGTATCCGCCGTGCTGAACAGATCGAGATTGAAATTCAGGCTATCGACAACCTGTCCGAATATGCTGCCGAGATCGGTGATCTGGCCGATCAGCGATGTGCTGATGCCCGCGAGCGAAAAATAGATTGTGTCGCTGAAGGTTTGAATCCCACTGCCGAAGTTGGCCACAAAACCGGACGACGTCCCATCGGCGCTCAACGTTCCCAGGTCGAAGTTGGAAGCGGACGCCGGTGCGACAAGCCCGAGAGACAAGCCGGCGGCGAATAGCAGCGCTATTATCTTGTTCATTTTTCCCTGCCCTATTTTGCGATTGTTGCCGGTGTTTTCCGGCGGGCCACAATCCTTCCAAGAATTGCAGCCCAAACTAACATCGGCCGTTTGACACTTGCTGTGGCGACTCTGAGCAAATCCTGTGACATCGACTTTCGACCATGCGGCGCGTCGCCTTGACTCACCTCCACACCACCTGCATGGTGAATTCAAATTGAGCACGAATGCTTATTTCTTGGGCGCTACTCAGCATATGCCGGATAATTCTCCGACTTTGCCGCGAGCCATCGCCGCCGCAAAACCACACTCCGCCTGGAATCAAATGAATCGCGTCCGTCCTCTTCTCCGCTCGTTGGCACTTGCCACAGTTTTTCTGATTATTACTGCTTGCGACTCTCCCCAGGAACGTGAAGCCAAGCATCTGCAGAACGGCAAAGAACTCTATGCCAGCGGCGACCTTGTCAAGGCATTGCTCGAATTTCGGAACGCCCTGCAGATCAACCCTACCGGGGTTGACGCACGGTATCTTGTCGGCCTCATATTGGAACGCCAAGGCAATTTCCCTGCAGCCATTTCCGCGTTCCAGGAGGTCTCCATGCAGGCTCCTAACCACCAGGGCGCACAGGAAAAGCTTGGCCGATACGCCTTGCTTGGCGCCAATCCGGAGAGGGCCCTGCTCCATGCCGACAAGTTGATCGCCATCGCCCCCTCCAGCCCAACTGGGCATACAATGCGCGGTGCAGCGCTTCTGATGGAAGGAAAGCTGAACGACGCAGAGATTGAGACGAAAGCCGCACTGGCCCTCAAGCCGAACGACCCGGATGCATTGGTCGTGCTGGCCAGCCAAAGGGCGCGGCAGCAAAAATTCGACGAAGCCGTTTCGTTGATAGATGGTGGGCTCAAGGCCGACACGCGCAACAGCGAGCTATGGAGCTTCAAGCTCAAACTGCTGCGCGACCAGGGCAAGACGACAGAGGCCAATAATGTCCTGCGCGAACTGATGGTCCTTGAGCCGGACAATCCTCAACATGTGCTGAGCCTCGCCAAGTCGCTCCAAGCAGACCATCGCACAAGCGAAGCTCACGATGTGTTCCGGCGGGCAATTGCAGCCAGCGCCGCCCCGGGCGCATTGCTTGGCGCCTATGCTGACTTTCTCGATAAGACGCAGGGCCCCGACGTGGCGGTGCGCACGATCAAGCCCTTGATTGCCGCCATCCCCAAAACCGACAATTATGGTCTATTGCTGGCACGGCTGCACGTCAGGGCCGGGCATCTCGACGACGCCCAGGCCATTCTGGAAAACCTGATCGACCGATTGCCCACATTGTCAGATAAACTCGATGCGCGGGTTGAACTGGCGCATATTGCGGACCTTCGCGGCAAGAGAGACGATGCACTCTCTCAGTTAAACGCGATCCTCAAGGAGGATTCCGGAAATCACAATGCTCTGCTTATGAGAGCGAGCTTGCATTTCGTGCAAGGTCGCTACGACGATACGATAGCCGATGCCAGATCCGCCCTAAGCACCGATCCGGCCTCACATACCGCGCTTACCGTTCTTGCCCATACCTATCTGGCAACCGATGAGCGCGAACTCGCTATCGCGACGTTCCGAACCTTGGCTACCGTCGCTCCCGAAGACGTCGATGCAAGACTGAAACTCTCCGGGCTTCTCGCCGTGCGGTCGCCCGGTGAGGCCGTTCAACATCTCGATGCCGCCATAGCCCTTCAGCCCGATATACCCGACCTGCAAGTCAGCAAAGCACAAATCCTTATCTATTCTCGACAGGAGGATAAAGGTGAAATGATCGGCAGGGCGCTGCTGGAGGATCCGGCGACGGCGCCGGCCGGCCACCAAATCCTTGGCGAAGCTGCATTGGTGCGAAAAGATTACAAGACGGCCATCTCGGAGCTCACGACCGCGCTTGATCTCGGACGGGATTTTGCGATCGTCGGCCCGAAATTGACGCAGGCTCACACATTGGCGCAAGCCAATGCCGGGACGGATGAGGACGCTAGCGGCGGTGGCAATAGTGTCGATAGCGAAAAGATTCTCACGGATCGTATCGAGCGCAACCCCCGCGATGCGGATGCCCTTATCCTCCTGGCAGATCTGCGTCAGCGCAATGGCGACCTGGCGATGGCGGAAGATTTTCTGCGTCGGGCCATTCAAGCGGCGCCGCAAATGCGCGCCGCCTATCTTCATCTATCGTTGATACTCAAGCAACGCGGCGACAAATCCGGGACGGTCGCTCTGCTGGAGGGCGCTGCCCGCGTCTTTCCCGATGACAGTTTGGTAGCGGAAAGCGTCGCCATCGCTTACGAAATCGCTGGCGACTATGCCAAAGCCAAAGACGCATATGATTCCATCCTGGTAAGATGGCCGGGAAGCATCGTGGCGGCGAACAATCTGGCTCAACTCATCGCCGATTTGTGGCCGAGCGACAAAGCGCTACTCGACCGGGCCAGGGCGCTCACGGAGCGGTTCCGCAACACCAATAACGCAACGCTTCTCGATACACTGGGCTGGGTGCAATTGCGTCTAGACAATATCGACGATGCGACCGTTCAGCTCAGCAAGGCCATTGCGTTGGCTCCCAACGACCAGCAGATGCTTTACCACTATGCTATGGCGCTCTCGCGCAAAGACCTCAAAGACAAAGCGCGCCTCGTCCTTGCCGGCGCCCTGGTCGGACAGCCGGATTTCCGGGGCGTCGAAGAAGCCAGGAAATTGTCCGTCGGTCTGAAGCAGGAGTAGCGCCTTAAGGCTTCAGCATATTGGGTCGGGGCTTCGGCGCGACTTCTGTCACCAGTCCACCGGCAAAGGGCGCGTTGACAGCACCAGTCGGCATCTTCATCGGTTTACGCTCGTCCGCTGTGCGACGCAGCATGTATATTGTGTAGCCGCATAAGACGCCGTAAAGGATATCACCTTCCAGCATCCAGTGCGGCATCGTGGCCATGTTCAGCAACAGAAAGCTGAGATGGCCGGCAATCAGCTTGCCGCGAACGCCGGCTGGCGCCCAAAGAGAAGCGTAGAGCATCGTCGCCCAAAGAACGACAAACGCGGTTACGCCGAGCAAGCCATACTCATAAAGGGCAGAAATGAGCGTGTTGTGAGCATAGACCGTCATCACGCCGATCCACGAATCCGGCCCATAGCCCAATAGATGGTTGCGCAGGCTCCCGTCGATATACGCCTCGATATAGGCGCTCCAGATGAAGGGCCTGGCCGACAGGAGTTGCTTTTCGGCCATCGTATACTCGGATTGCGGCTTGATCAGCTTGTCGATCGACTCGAAGGTGGTGACAATATCCTGGAACCTTTCGCGGAACATCCAGGCGGCGGAGAGAACGCCGAGGACACTCAGTCCCAGCAATGCCACGGCGATGATGCTGCGCTGGCGCGGCGAGAACCGGCTGACAATGTCGAGATTGAACTGCGTCACGATCAGGGGCGCAAAAGCCAGAATAGCTGTCCGGTAATTGGCCAGGACGATGGCTGCCATGAACACGAACAGCAAGAGAGATCGGCGCCACAAAGCGATACCCGTGGCGAAGCAGGCGATCAACAGGCCGGTGGCCAGGATGATGGAGAAGGCGGCCTCATGATTGTAGCCGCCGATATAGCTCACGGAACCGTCGCCCTCGCTGGCCTTGACGACATGAAAGGCAATCGACAGTGCCTGGAAGCCAATAGGCGCCGCAAAAGCCCAGAGCAGCAGGTTGGTCATCCGTTTTTCGCCCAGCGCCAGCAACCCCTCATAGACGCCGATCGTCATGATGACGAGATAGCCAAACTTGACGCCAACATCGATGATCTTCGGGATCGTATGATTGGCAAGGCCGCTGAGGATAACAATCGCGATGAGAAAATAGCAGGGTATGAGCTGCTTCAACAGAAGATGGCGGCTGCGGATAAGGAGCAGGCCAAGCAGAAAAACGGCGGATGACCCCAGCGCATTCCACGACAGACCGATGGGCGACGGGCTGTAGGTGAATGTATGATGTGCGGCTGCCAGATAGCGGAAAGCAAGCGCAAAGCAGGTAAAGGCCGCGATCGCGCTCGGCACGCGCCACAGCCGCAAGGCTAGGCTCAGAACGATCAGCAATGTCGCCGGATAGAGCAGCCAGGGCGGCAACGTCGCACCGAACACTACTCCTTCGGTCATGCTGGTACGGTCCCGTACATCGAATATCCGGCCATGGTTCTTGTCACGGCTTTGCCCCAGCCATTGCGTTGACAGGGATGTCTACCCACCTCAGGTTCACCTGCGTGTCGTCAATGAAAGGATTGGAATGTCTCAGATGAACTTCCCGACCCTGACCGGCTTCGTGCGTCCGAGCCGGCGACAGCTTGGCCAGATGCTGCTGGCGGCCGGCCTTCTCAAGATCTCGGCCCGTCATGCGGCGGCCAGCGTTGCCAGTGGCTTTTCGCCCGACAGCCAGGTGCAGATCGACGCCGCAAAGTCCTTTCGATACGTCACCCGCAAGGGGGCCGGCAGCCACGACGGTCAAGACTGGCGAAACGCTATGCCGGTCAATTGGGTTTCGAAAGCCCAAGCCGCAGCGGCACCTGGCGCCGCCTTTCTCATCGGCAGTGAGCCCGTCGATCCGCATCCGATAGAACTCGGACGCAAGAAACCGCAGATCTTCCTGCGGACGTCCGGCACGAAAGAAACGCCGATCATCGTTCTGGCTGGCGACATCGCCGGTAACGACAGCCTTATGTTGCCGGCGCCTGACGATGCTGCTCCCCGCTTCCGTAACGTGGATCCATGGTCGGTCGAGACCTTCGGCAAAAGCAAGGGCGCGCCATTCTTTCTCGGCATCGAACGAGATGCATCCCACATTTTCCTGGCTGGCTTTCGCATGGCCGGCACGTCGGGTGACGGTTTCTTCAAATTCCGCCACGGCAAGGCAAAGTCGGCTAGTTTCGATGGCATCACTTTCGCTGACATTGCCGGCACCGATATCGGTCGAGTTATTGAAACAGACCAAGGCGCCAAGCTCAGCAACATCGTCATCCGCGATTGTCGAGCTTTCGGTATAGTCCGCGGCTTCGCGCGCTTCCACCATCTTGCGCAATCGGTTCTGCGCGATCTCGACCTCGACGCCAACGGACTTGATGGTGGCGCCAAGAATGTGTGCCAACTGATTGCGGTCGACAAAGGAACCGACATCCTTTTCGAAAACATCACGCTCAGGAATGCGGTCAGCACGAAGACACTGGCCGGCGGCGGTGAAGGATACACTCAAGGTGACGGTATCGTCTGCGAGTCCGGTACCAGAAACGTCACGATCCGCAATTGTCACGCCAGCAACATGGGCGACGCGGCCTTCGACCTGAAGACATCCGGCGTTAAGATCGAAAAAAGCTCGTCCGAGCATTGCAAGTTCGGCGCTCGCATATGGTCGAAGGCCGAGAACCTGATCCGCGACTGCACATTCCGCCAACCCGTCACAAGGGCCGGCACGGAAGGGTGCTGCATCCAGGTATCGGGGCTGTGCGACATCGTCAACACGACTTTGCAAGTCGGTGATGGAACTTTTGCACTCGGTTTCAACAAGCTTAAACGCGGCGATACCCCGGTGATTCGCATGCATGGCGGCGCTATCGAACTCAGTGCCGATGGTGGCCTTGCACGCGGCAACGCCACCGGCATTCTGGAACTCCATGATGTCGCCGTGAATGGCGAGACGCGGTCGGGAAGCCATCATCTCGAGAACAATATCTTGCGCTAAAGGGGTGCGACGCGGTTGACATAGTCGGCTGATCCCTGAAGCGAGAGAATCTTTGCCGGTATGCCGCCGACAACGCCGTTTTCGGGCACATCCTTGGTCACGACGGCGTTTGCTCCCACGACGGCACCGTCTCCCAGCCGTACCCGGCCAATAATCTTGGCGCCAGAAGCGAGGAACACGCGGTCGCCGACGATAGGCGAGCCCATATACTTGCCGCGATTGGCCTGGCCCAGCATGATGCCGTGCGTAAAATTGACATTGCTGCCGATCACCGCGTCGCCGTTCACGTAAATGCCGCCAAAGCGATTGATGAACAAGCCCGGCCCGATGACCGTGTATTCGGGAATGACGATGCCGTATTTATAGCGGCAACGCAGCAGGATCCATTTCGACAACGGATAGAGCAATAGAAGCCTGGCCCAGGGCTTCACGCGGAAGTAGCCACAGCTGCGCATCCACACCGTGTACTTATATCCCGGCGTGAAGAGAAAGTGCCGGAGGAACGATCTGATATCCGACCGTCCGGCATAACGGAACAGATCGGCTTTCAGCCATCGTTTCAGCTCCGCGAAACTCCTAGCGCATCCCGCCGTATGCGGCTTGGCCAGATCATCGATCGATTTCGGCCCTACCTCCGTGACTTTTCCCTCTTCCATCAGCTGGATTTCCGGTGTTGCAGTCATGCCGTTGCTCATCAGGAACCAACCTTTCCAGCCGTCATAGAGGCGGCTGATATCTGATATAGAGGAACGATGAGATACCGAGGAGGCAGAGCAATGTCAGGCTCGCCATGCCGGCAAATCTCCAGCGCCGCGCGCTCACTTCGGCCCTTGTCTTGATATAGGGAACCGAGGCCAATGGCATTTCACCAAAGATGGCCAGCAGTGAGCGCCCGTCATATATGCGGGCGTCCAGCATATCGAGAGCCAGCATGAGGCCTGTTCCCAGCATGACTGAGACCAACAAGCCGGCGGCATAGAGCAGCTTGCGGTTCGGCGAGATCGGCATGTCCGGATATTGCGGCGGCTCGATCACCGAAAAGGTTTCGCCTTTGCTCTGCTGCTCCATGGTCTGCGCGACCTGCGCGTCGGCCTCCTTGTCTTTGAAGCTCTGGAAACGGTTGAGGGCCGCCTGGTGCTGCTCGCGGAGCGCATTGTATTCGCTCTCGATTGCCGGCGTCTGCAGAATGCGCGCCTGCAACTCCTCGACATTACCCTCAAGAGTCGCGATACGGGCCTGGATGCCGCCAAGCTGTGCCGAGGCATCGGAAAGCTGGCTTTGCAGCTGGATGTAGATCGGGTTGTCCGGCGGACCCTGCGGAGCAGTCAGCTTGAATGACGGCACAGCGGCGGCATTTTTATCGAGGTCTTCCAGCTGCCGGCGTAGTTTCTGTACCTCCGGATGCTTCTCGCCATAGCGCTGCAAGGCCTCGCCCAACTGGCTTTGCAGGGTGCTGTATTTCGCCCGATCGAGTGCGGCATTATCCACCTGACCCAACTGACCCTTTAGTGATTTGATCTGGCGCTGCAGACGGACGACATCCGGGTGCTTGTCGCCATATTTTGCCGACATATCGCTATATTGCAGCTCCAAGGCCAGCAGCTGCGCTTGCGGTGTTGCCGGGCGGCCGTCGGAAGTCATCGGCGTGTAAGGACTGACCGTCGCCAGCTGATTCTGCAGGAAAGTCTTCTTGTCGGTGAGAATTTGCAGGTCGCTGCGGCTCTGCAGCAACTGCGCCTGCGCCTGATTGAGCAGCTGGGTGTTGAATGCGAACTGCTCAGGCAAGCTGCCATTGTATTTCGATTTCAGTTCCAGCAGGCGCTTTTCTATGTTCTGCACGTCGGCCGCCAGCTTGTCGGCCTGTTCAGTCAGAAAGACGGTTGTGCCGGCCGCCTTCTCCTGCCGTGTCTTGTCATTCTCGGCAAGATAGATATCCGTCAGGCGATTGGTCACCTGCTGGGCGATACTCGGGTCTTCATGATCGAAGGAGAGATTGAAGGCGATCGTGGCCTGATTCTGTGACCTGTTGCGATTCTGCTGACCGGAGAATTCAGCGCTGACCACTTCAAGCGTCACCTTTGAGCGCATGATGTTGACGATCGCCGAACGTGGAATCTTCTGCTGCAGCTCGGGATAGAGCCCGAACCGGTCGATGATCTCATTGAGGTGCTGACTGGTCATTACCCGCTGCTGAATCACCTGCAGTCGCTCGTTAGCGAAGGTAGAGACCGTCGACTTGACCAAATCGGCCGGAACATCCGGCTCCTCGATCAGGATCGTCGCCGTCGAGCGATAGGTCGCCGGCAGGTTCATGACGATCGCAATCGTCGCGGCGAGGCCAAGCGCAACCGCGGCGATGCCATACCATTTGCGACGGCGCAAAGCGCCCATCACATCGATATTGATGAGCCGATCATCCGCTTCCATGGTCATTCCACATCTTCCATCTTTTTCTTCGGCATCCCGATATGTCGAACAGCAACGCGATTAGGGCAGGAACTGGGGTATAATTGGCAGAGTTTCCGCCACAAACCCCGCAAGCTGCGCATCGGCAGCGGCAACATCGCCGCCTTCGATCGGAGCGATAAAGCGCACCAGAGCGCCGTCACGGCGATTCTGCAGGATAGAATTGGCGAGCAGGCGCGCCTTGGCACGATACTCGTTGGTCTCCACGGCGCCGCCTTCGACGAACCAGTAGTAGACGATCTGACGCATGTTGCCTTGGGCGATGATGAGGCGGTTCGCCTGAATGACTGAGGTTCCCGCACCGTCGATATACGGAAGATCGACCTGGTCTTGGGATTCGATCTGCCAGCCACCGCCCGGGATGCAGACCAGGGGGGAATGAGCGGCATTGCCGCTATATTGCGACTGATAGTAGGCAGCCCACACATTGACAAGCGCGGTTTCGCCCTGCAGGAAATTGAGGCTGAGGTGATCCGTGGCGTTGAGGGCCGCCAGCGATTTTCCGTCGACGGGCGCATCGACGGCATGCCAGGCGCCAATTTCGCGCGGGAAATGCATGAAAGCCGAGCGCGCCGGAAGATACGGTACTCGGGCGCCGATCCAGACGACGGCGCACAAAGCCGCCAGAATGAGGCCGCCCGCGATGGCGCTTGACAGCCAGTCCCAGCGTAAGAAGGCGGCCTTCTGCGTTTCCACGCTTGCCATTTCCGCGCTTGTTCGTGCCGCCGGCAGATCGAGATCGAGGCGACGCAGAAGCGATCTTTCACTTCCGCCGCTGTAGCAGAGCAACTTCATTTCCGCGAAGAGCAGCGCGAGGCAGGCGCAATAGACGATCCAACCTTCGAAATCGTGGAAGAAGCCTTCCGCGGCTGCGACGCCGAAGCGGTCGACTAATAGACCCGTGACGCCAATGCGCAGAATGTTCATCGCGATGGTAATCGGAATGCTGGACAGGAAGATGAGTGCACGCTGAAGTGGGTTGCCGACAAAGAGATAGGCACATAGGAAGGAGAAGGTCGCGAGCGGGAAGAGATAGCGCAGGCCGCTGCAGGCTTCGGCAACCTGAAGCTGGATGGCGCCGAGATCGACGATATTGCCTTCACGCAGCACCGGAATGTCGGCAGCCCGGATGAGTGCCACCGCGCCCACGGACGAGACGAGTTGCAGTGCGCCCGTCAAAATGACCTGGATACCGTTGGCCAGTGGAAGTCCGAACAGCAGGAAGACCAAAGCGGGCCAGGCATCGCGGGCCCGTCCTTCCCCCTGCCAGGCAATGAAAATGCCTATGAGGCAGAGAAACAGGCCGACCTGACCCGGAAAGCGGGTCTGGCTCAACGCCTCGACAATGCCCAGGGCCAGACCAACAGCGACCAGCCCGGCGCCCAACCAGCCGCCGCGACGCGGCGCACGGCTGCGCGCAAGATCGCGCCACAACATCAATGCAACGACCAAGGGCACGAGTACGCCGTAATTGTATTCGGGCGAATGCAGCCAGACATCGATCGTCGCCACGAGCGGGTCGTGGAACGCCGCCAAGGCAAGGGCGCTGTTGGCAAGAACCAGCAGCCGGATCGGAACTTCCTGGCGCGACAGCGCAAGCAGGTCGCTGCGCGCGGAATCCTTGCCAGCGAGGGATGGCGCCAGCATGGCTATTGTCCGCCGCAACAGACGGCGCGATCAGGCTGCAGCAAGGTGCGCATAAACTCTTTCCGTCGCCTGGGTTATGGTGGTCCAATTGAAGCGCCGTCCGATCTCCTGCGCATCGACCGCAAAATCGCGATAATCCTGTGTCAGTTTTTCGGCGAGCGCCGCAACGTCGCCTGCGGGGAAATAATTCTGCGGCCCCAGGCCGATATCGAGATTGGCTTGAATGTCGCTCAGCACAGTCGGAACGGCGAGGTTGGCAGCTTCCAGCGCGGCAATCGGCAAGCCCTCATGCGTGGAAGGCAGGACGAACAAGGCAGCCCGCCGGTACAGGCTGCGCAATGCCGCATGGTTCTGGAAGCCACAAAACACAATGTCGCCACCCGCCTCCGCCAGCAATCCGCGCGAATAGGCATCGTCGTGATCAGCCCGGCCCACGATGGCCAGCTTGCAATCGGGTCCGGCACGGCGGAAGGCTTCGATCAGGATGTGAAAGGCCTTCTCCGGAACCAGCCGACCGACCGCCAGGATATATTTCCCCGGTACAAGTCCAAGAGCCGCGAGCGTCGCCAACTCGTCTTTCACCGCGGCTTCCACCGGCAATTCGGTCGCCCCGTTTGGGATATGCTCGATACGGTTTTCAAGATTGCGATTCTGCCGGCGCAATTGTTCCGTGACGGATTTTGAGACGACAATGACCCGGTGCGCTGCTCTGACGGCACATTGTTCGCCGAGCCGTAACACTGCCTTGGCAACGCCGTTCCATTTGGCGCGTGCGAAATCCTGACCGTGATGCGTGACCACCAGCTTCATCCCAAGTGCACGCGCCAACGGCCCCAGGAGCGCCGGGCCGATACCGTGGATATGCAGCACATCCGCTTTCAGGACGAAGCGCGCATAAAGCACGCCGATAGCCGTGTTGCTGATGGCTTCGAAATATTTGCTGCGCAACGCCGGCAATGGCACGACACGCAACCCGTGGAAGTCGTAAACAGAGTGCCCGACATAGGGCCGTCGGCCAATAATCGTGATGTCGTAGGATCCGCTGAGTTGCTTGAGGCGCGGGAAGATTTGCTCGCAGTGCGATTCGATCCCCCCCATGACACCGGGCATGCCACGCAGGCCGAGCACGCATATCCTTGTTCTCACCTTGTTCTCTGCTTTCGCCTTCTCGGGTGGCGTCATCTGCCCCTCCTCATCATGATGCGCCGCAGCAAAACTGTTTGTTTCTGACCTCGGCCAGCGCCTTATTTCGGCGCTGCAATGCTAGCCATTTCGCGCCAGAAGAGCCAGCAAGGTCTTATTCTAAACACGTTAACCTTTGTGATATTCCGGTACACAAGCCGATGTCACTAGTGCGGCCGATGGGCCAAACAAATGGCACTGCATGTCCCGCGAGCGCGAGAATGGTTCGATTCGACAACTCAATGAGGCGTAACTCATTATAAAAACGTTTAATTTCTATTTCCGTCAAATGCTGACACAAATGTGTTGGGCGCTCCTACTAACGACCCGCGCGAGCAGGTGCGCCGCAACAATTCTGTGATAAGTTTATTAGGTCGGCGTAACAAGCTGGAAAAAACGGAGATTATTATCGTTTTTCAGTAACACCATGTTGACGGAACAAAGGCGCACGCGCTTAGCTTGTCTCCACAGAATTTTCCGCAGTGCAGCGACAATCGTCAGTAACTTCTCGCGGATCAACCCTCCGCGTCCAGTGCACGCAAAATAAAATGGAGCAAGCCATGAACGTTGAGACGAATCTCGGTTCCGGCACGGTCACCAGCGGCGTTCTAGACGAGGCCGATATCGTCGGCGCAGCGCTTACCCAGTCAACGGGACCGGTCGTGGAAATCCAGGTGCCGACCGGCGAGAATGTCGTGCGTGTGCTCGTCACGGCCAACGAGACGGTGCAATTGCCCTTCCCTGCTGACGATCTCGCGGCGCGCCTTAATGCCGAGAATGGCAACCTCTCGATCAAGTCCGGCGACCTTACAATCATCCTGCAGGGCTATGCAGATGCCAGCGCTGCCGGGCCGGTTGAAATCATTGGGTCGGATGGCGAACCGGTCGACGTCGCCGCCACCATTGCCACCACCGATCCTAACATCGACATTCAGACGGCTGCCGGGCCTGCCGCCGGCGACGCCGGCAATTCACCGGAAAATAACGGTGGCGTCTTTTCCCCGTTCGAGCCCGACGCCGGTATCGGCGGCCTGACTGCCGTCGGCGGATTGGAGGCTACTGCGCTCAACTACACAGTCATCCAACGCAATGTAACGTTCTACGACCCGCAGGACGACCTCACGCCGCTGGCCGCGGAAGACGGTGAAGATACCTCTCCGATCAATTACAACGACGCCAACAGCGGCACCGAAAACAGCTATCGCGACACCAACGTCATGATCGTGCTCGATATTTCTGGCTCGATGAACGAGGATGCCGACGTAGCAACGGGCGGCGTGCAGTCACGCATCAGCATCGCCAAGGCGGCGCTCAGCAACCTGCTGCACACCTATGAAACGCTGGGCGACGTCCGCGCCACCGTCGTCGTGTTCAACAAGACGGCCTCGATCCTGTTCAACTGGGGCAGCGTTTCCGAGGCGATCGCGGCAATCGAAGCAATCATCATCGATCCGAAAGCCCTCACGAACTATGACGCGGCCCTCGAAGCAGCCGAGACTGCATGGGAAAATCCGGGGAAACTCACCGGTGATGTCGACAACGTCATCTACTTCCTGTCGGACGGAAAGCCCACCTGGGGCGGCGGATGGGGCAATCATCTCAGCGACACCGATATAGCCACTTGGGACGCGTTTCTCGAGGATCCGGCCAACGGCATCAATCACGTCTACGCCGTAGGCATTGGGAATGACATTGTCCCACCCGAGCATGATCTGACCGATGTCGCGAATCCGGATGGCGATAATCTGCCGGCCGGCGATGTCCTATATGTGACCGATCCACTAGATCTCGGACCGGCGCTGGTCGGCACGGTCGAGGGCGATCCCATCTCCGGCAATGTGCTCAGCGGCGCCGATACCTCCGGCATTGGCGACAACGGATTGCCGGGCGATGCCGACACAGCCGGCGATGGCGCGACGCATATCTATACCTTCAGCTATGACAGTGCCGATGACGGTTTCGATGTCAGCTTCAGTTGGGACGGCAGCGCCGCCAGCGTGACACAGGATAATGTCGGCGGCAGCAATGTCTCCATTTCCGGCCGCGAAGTTTCGTTCGATACGGAGAGCGGTCGTATGACGTTCGACTTCGATACCGGCGATTACACCTTCACGCCGGGTGGTATTTCCGAAGATACCGACGTGACATTCCATTATGGGACGCGCGACGCAGACGGGGATGTCGATTTGCCCGGCGGCGCCGACGGCGACGCTGCACCCGGCGGCGCCGACCTCGTCATCACCATCACCAACATCGAGCCGGAGATCGAGATTGCCAGTGTAGAATCGGTCGACAGTCTTGCCGCGCCCGCATCCGTACCGGGCGATGAGGAAGCGGCTCTGCTGGCTGCGAACTGAGAACGCGCCGATGATGGCGCTGGCAGATAGGTCAGCGCCGTCCGGCTGGCGCCAATGCCAACCGAACTTTGTGATAGGTGACCCGAAGTCCGTAATGGCAGGCACGCGCCAGAAGGCGCGGCGCCGCAGAAAATGCCAGCGCCTCGCGCAAATGACCGAAGGTCGCGCGTGCATCGTAGAAAGTCATCGCATTGAGTTTCGCCAGAAGCATCTCATGTTCGGCCCTGAGCGCCTTTATCTTACTGCGATTCTCGCCCAGCATGCGATAGACCGTATCGAAGACGATGCGATGACCGGCCATGACTTTGCCGGCATTGCTCGAAATCTGGCCTGATCCGTCATAGTAATAGTGCAGCAGCGGCTCCGGCAGCATTCGAAGGGTGCCGACGGTCGACAGGCGCAGCCACAATTCCCAATCCTGGCAGCTCGGCATATCCTTGCGAAAGCCGCCGACCGCATGAAAGGCGTCTGCCAAGACGAGGCAAGACGATGTCGGTCCGATGACGTTGTGGCGCATAAGTGCATCCTGCGCGATCGTGCCCTGTCCGATGATCCTGTTACGCACGCGACCGCCTCGATGGTAGGCGACGCCACTGAAAACGGCTGCGACCCCTGGTTCGGCGGATATGACAGCCAACTGCCTTTCAAGTTTGTTCGGCGCCCAGGCATCGTCGGAATCGAGAAAGGCCAGATAGCGGCCGCGGCCCGCACGCGCGCCGATATTGCGCGCTTCCGGCGCCCCGACCGAGGCCAGGTTCTTGATGACCGACACAGGCACATCGCTCCTGCCCTCAAATCCGCAGGCAATGTCGATTGTCCGGTCGGTAGATCCATCGTCGATAACGACAATCTCACTGGGCTTGGCGGTTTGGGCCAGCACACTCTCGATGGCACGGGCCAGGACGCGTTCGCGGTTCCTCGCCGGGATGATGACCGAGACGCCGTTCGGCAATATGTCAGACACGTGCATCGCCTCGCATTGTCTTATAGGCGAGCCACCAGATTGTCGGCAGAGCTCCGGCACTTCGCATACAGTCCCAGATGATGTTGGCCTTGTCGTCCTTGTATTTGAGATTGGAGAGCTTGATACCCGCTACGCGTCGCCGGAATATTGTCTCGCCGAGAAGCGCACGGTGTTTTTTCAGTGATTTGATGAAAAGCTCCTCCTTGCCGGTCGCGACCTTTTTCAAACTCTTCGTAATGCTGTCGCTGTTGCCTGTCCGCCGCAGGAATAGCGGCTGTGGTACATAGGCCAGCGGTTGGATTTGCGAATAGCGGATATAGAGATCCCAGTCTTCGCCCCAACTCAACGCCTCGTCGAACGGCTCGGCCAGCAGCCGCGATCTGCGGCACATGAAGCCAGTCGTGCCGGCGAACTTGTTGCCGTAAAGCAGCATGCTGGTGTCGATCCGCGTCACCGGGCGGACCACCATGCGCCCCGTTTCCAGAACGGAAAAACCCGTCACCGAGGCGTCAAGGTCCTCCATCGCAGCCAGCTGCACTTCCAGCTTGCCGGGAAGCCAGATATCGTCATCGTCCAGGAAGGCGACATATTCACCGCTTGCCAGCTTGACGCCGACATTGCGCGCCGCGCTCGGGCCGGAGCGGACTTCGTTGCGGTGGTAGGTCAGTCGGCCGGCATAGGCTGCCAGAGCGCCTCGTAAATCGACAGGCGAGCAATCATCGATGACGATGATTTCGATATTCGCATGCGTCTGCCTGAACGCGCTTTCCACGGCCTCTTTCAAGGGACCTGGTCGATTATAGGCTGAGATGACGACGCTGATTTTGGTGCCTTGCGGGCTGTCTGTCGCGGGCTTCGCTGGCAGTTCGGTGGCAGGCAAGGGAACCTCACATCGTCATTTGGTACACTCGATTGATCGTCAGAATGCCGGGGCGGCAGGTTCGTGCCCGTAACAAAGCTGTACTGATCAGAGATAAATTCGCTCCAATCGACTGTGCATTGTGGTGAGGTCGAAGGCAGCGGCGGAACGTTTGGCCGCTCCCCGCATCTCAGTCAGATGCGTTCGGTCGCCGAGGGCCTTTTCCAGCAACTGCTTCAGAGCGGCGGCATCCCCCGGCGGAAACAACCAACCATTCGTACCGGGCTCAATCATCTCGGGCAGGCCGCCGACATTGGCTGCGATCACTGGCGTACCGGCGGCAAGCCCTTCGAGCGCCGCGACGCCTTGTGGCTCGGATAGAGAAGGAACGACCTGTATCGCGGAACTCGCCAGCAGTGCACGCAGCCTCGGTCGGTCCACCCAGCCAAGAAATGAGCAGGAAGCGAGGCCCGCTCCGGCCGCCCGCTTTTCCAGCATCCCGCGCTGCGGACCGTCGCCGACGATCGCGACCTTGATCTCTGGATCGAGATCCTCGAGTGCCGACAGCAGCGACGCGACACCCTTCTCCACCGATAGCCGGCCCGCATAGATCACGTCATAACGCGGTGCATAAGATGCGTCGAATTCGGCAAGGTTCAGGAGATTGGGAACAACGGACACGGCGTCTCTATCGGCACCCTCCGCAACAGCCAGCTGCGCCATGTATTTTGAAACGCAGACAATATGGGTGGCGCGTGCGAGACCGGCACGATTGGCCTGGCGATAGAGCCAGGCGCGGACCGCACCGTAGGGATTGGCGCCGCTCTCGATCCGGTCCCGGATCAGGGCATGAACCATATAAACGGTCGGGCGGCCCCGCGCATTCCAGAAGGCCGGCCAGCAAAGCGTCGAATCGTGAAAGACGATGACATCCGCCTTGCCGGTCGCCAGGTACCGCCGCAGCAGGAAATGAATGACGAGCATGGCGCCGAGTTCGCGCAGCAGACCCGGCAGGCGGCGGTGCCAGGAACGCCGCGGCGTAACAATCTTGACGCCGGTCGGCACGGGACCGGCTACACGGTCCGTCACGAAGGCGACATTGTGACCCGCCGCTAACGCGACCTCGGCATCGAGCTGCGCCCGCCGCGGCACCGAACCTCTGCCGCCGAGCGAATAGACGAGGTGCAAGACGGATTTTGCCATGGCTCCGCTCCCGCTATGCCGAAGCTCAGGCCGCCGGCAGCAACTCGAACCCGTTGGACGGTCGACCTCGTCGGCAATTCCTTAGTGCAGGCGAATTGTGCAGGCGCGAAGAGATGGCGCGCAACCCTCATTCTTATGACACGTGCATTTCCGGGTATATTTTCAACCGGACTTAATGCAATTGAGTGGCAACTCGGCGATTTCTTCTGTGCTAGCGCCGAGCTTGCGCGCCTCCCCACTATAGACATGGCCGGGCGGCGCACTGTCATGCCCAAAAGGATCAGTGCCCGCGCGCGACTGTGGGTGCGGTGCGTGTGCGGGGATGGGGAGTTATTGTTTTGGATTTGATATTGGTTGCGGGAGGGCGCAACCATCAGAACTTGCGGACGCAAAAAAGCCGCCCGGTTGGGGCGGCTGATGTGCGCGATTTGGTATCGCAATTTGAGATGGTTGCGGGGGCCTGCAATCATCTCAAATTGCTACTTGGGTCAGCCGCTTAGCTATCCGATTGGTAAAATTTTTTTAGGTGACAAAAATCCTGGCCGGTGCCGCGCAGGCTCAACCCATATCCACCGACTGCGACTGCGGTGGCTCAACGGAACCGTTTCTCATTAGCGCAGGTCTTTTCTCTCTGATCACTCACGTGATGTAGCGGCCAAGCCAGCAGACCCAAAGGTCTCAATATTCACGCTTGTCCAAATTAATACGATACGGTATGGTTTGTTAATTTGTTTTAGGAGGCGTTGGTCGTGAACGCATGGTTCCTTTCTGCTGCGGGTGCCGCAGCGCTTATTTGTGCAATCCACGTTGTCGCTGGAGGTCGTGAAGCAGTACGGCCACTTCTGGCTTCGACGGAGATTAATCGAAGCGCAAAGTACACCCACTATTACTGCTGGCATCTCGTCACCATTACCATAGCGGCGCTGGCAGCCGCTTTCGCTTATGCCTCGCGTTCTGGCGCAAGTTCGGATCTGGCGGTTCTGGCGACCAGCATGTCGTTCCTGTTCGCGCTTCTCAACGTCATTCAGATCGCGATCTTTCGCCTGCCGATGAAGGAATTCGGCCAATGGATCCTGTTTCTCGGTCTGGGGCTTCTCGGCATTGCGGGCCTTCTGACATGAGCAAGGCAGGCAGACTACGAATGTCTGTGTTGGACTGGCTCGATTTCGGCCTTGAAACCTTGGCAGAGGGCGGCCCTGATTCCCTGACAATCGACGGGCTTTGTCTGCGCGCCGGAAAGACGAAGGGCTCTTTCTATGCGCATTTCCAAAGTCACGACGAGTTCATCATCGCCTTAGCCGTGCATTGGCGCAAACGTTACACCGAAAACGTGATCGAACGCGTTGAAGCCGAAGCCGAGCCTCAGCAACGAATGGAGCACCTTAATCGCATCGTCATCCATCTCGATCCCAGGATCGGCCATGGCATGCGACGACTTGCCGAGAAGAACCAGGAAGTCGAGCAGATGGTTGCCGAGATCGACCAAATCCGAATTTCCTATCTTGCCGACCTGCATTTTGCCAGCGGCAACTTCACCCCCGAAGACGCCAGAGATCTGGCCATCATCGAAAACGCCGCCTTCATTGGCCTCACCGCGACCGGATACGGCAAAAACGCAGCGGAAATGGAGCGTCTCTACAGCACTTTCATGCGGTTGCTGGCGCCGAGATCAACGCAAGAAACAACTCCACCTGATCTGGGCAGGGAATTACAATGAACGGCAAGAGCATCCTCTTTCGAGATCATCCGCTGGATGGCGAAGTAACCATTTCAGGCGAGGCGCTTTCAACCCCCTACCACGTCATGGATGGAACAATGCTTCTGGTAGGCGGGACCGTTGAAGCGAAGGTCGCATCCGAGCTCCTGGCCCCAGCCGACCTTGTGCCGGTTGTCGATTCGCAGGGGCGCGCGCTCGCGGCGATCTGGATCTGCGATTTCTCCAAAGCCAATCTTGGACCGCATCACGAGCTCCAGATCTCGCTCTTTGCCGCACCACGTCCAATCGAGCCAGTTCCCGCCAGCCCCTACGCCGTTCTTCGCACGCTCGTCACCGCCTCGCCCGCACGTATGGTGTGCCATGGATTGTGGAACAGCACAGAGCGTGTCGTGCGCTATAACCGCGAGCATCTGTGCTTGGACGCGAAGATATCTCACAGCGATATTGCGATAGGCAAGAAGCGGATCAACTTCCAGTTTCCGTCAGAGGATGGTCACCTGATCGCAGATGGCGAGTTGAGCATTGGCCAGCGCCAGTCAATACGCACCTTCTGGCAGATTATGCGGCATATCGGTTTCAGCAACATGTTCGCCTCCATGCGCAAGCCCTATCTGACGGTTCCCGTCATCGGAACCGGCGGCCCCTCGTCGGGTCCGGTTGTCATCTGCCAAACCCACTCCTTCAGCGAGAAGCAATCCATACGGCGCTTCGGCGCGGAGGATCGTCTTACCATCCGCCATCCTGTCTACCAGCGCCTCGGCTTCCAACCGGAGTTCGTACAACATCTTCAGCGTATCGGCTTTGTCTTTGGCCGACCGGCGCCATGGAGCGATCGAAATGATCCCAAATGAGCATCAAAGGCCCGGCTCCTCGACGACATCCGGACCTGCCCGATTGAGGAGGATGTCACCGGTCGCCGCTTGCGAACTACCGACCACTGCATTGCTGGCCGCCTATCAAAGAGAGGGCGTCTACACGGACTGCTTCGCCGTAACAGTTGCCGGACATGTTGATTTTACGAATTATGTCGAAGCCTTTTACACGACGCCGCTTTTCAAGATCGAGCGCTGGCTTCTCGGTCTGTTTGGCTATGCCACAAGCGACCAGGATGCACGCCGACTGGCGCTCGGAGAGGTGTCCCGCTTTTCCGTCTGGCAGGTGGAGGCGCGCCAGCCAGATCAGATCATGTTGAACGACAAGTCGGGCAACACGAGATCCTGGTTTATGATCGAAACCAAGCGCGGGGAAACCACGCTCTATTTCGGCTCCGCCGTCGTGCCGGCGGAGGGACGCAGCAGGATCGGCATTGGCTACCGGGCTCTGACTGGGTTTCATTGTTTGTACTCTCGGGCATTGCTAGACGCTGCGGCAAATCGACTGCCTTCTGCCCGTGCAGGAGATGACTGAATGGATCGACCGAGCCTTACCGAAGCACCTTCGGCATCAGGATGGACGAGTGTCGATTTCCCTTCGCACTCTGAGATCCATGCGGATTTCGTCAGCCGTGCCAGTCTCGTAGAGTCTTACAGGTTCGAGCTGCCGGTGGCCGACATGACTGTCACCGATATCTTTCTCGGCATCTTCGGTAGGAAGCCAGGGTGGATGAAAGCCGCCATCGTTCTGAGAAACATCGTGGTTAAGCCATTCGGTATTGAAACACCGCTTGTCGCCGACGTTCTTTCGAACGCACGCCGAACAACGTACAGGGTCGGCGAGACCATCTGGGCTTGGCCCATCTTCACGTTAACAGGTGACGAGCTCGTCGCAGGGCGCGACAACAAGCACTTGGATTTTCGGGTTTCCGTGCTGAAGAGCGTTGAGAACGGCGGGCAATTCGCAACCGTCTCTACTGTCTGCGTCACCCACAATCGCGCGGGCGAAATCTACCTCAAAACCATTCTCCCGATCCATAAACATGGCATTCGCTTTCTCATTTCCCGCGCACTCTCGGGCTATGTTCACCCGACAATCCCTAGATGAGAACGATCATGCCATCTACCTGCTCTAAAACGGTAAAATTACTACGTTGGGAGATCCGGCGATGATCGCATTTGTGGGAATAGGCGTCCTAATTGTCGCCGCGTCCTTCCTGGTAAGTCACCTGCTGCATCGACGGTTTCCGCATCTGATGACAGCCGCTCTGCTGATCATCGTGCTGTGAGCCCAGTCTCTCATCCAGCTGATGCCAGAGTCCTTGGGTGATTTTGACGCTGCTGCGCCGGGTGAGCAACGGTCGATCGGCGGAGCTGGTCGAGATTGCGAAGTCGATCGTCCGTTGCGGTGAAGGTCGATGCGAATGCTCTCGGCGTCAGGTAGCCGAGCGCCGAATGCGGGCGGTGATCGTTGTAGTCGATGACCCAACGAGCGAGCGCCGACCGAGCATGGTCGAGGTCGCGGAACAGCGTCTCGTTGAGGAGTTCGTCCCGCATCCGCCCGTTGAAGGCCTCGCAGAAGCCGTTCTGCATCGGACGACCCGGGGCGATGTAGTGCCATTCGACGCTGGTCTGTTTCGCCCACAGCAGGATGGCGTTCGAGGTGAACTCCGTCCCGTTGTCGCTGACGATCAGCTTCGGCTTGCCGAACCTGGCGATGAGCGCTGTCAATTCCCGGGCGACACGCTTGCCCGAGATCGACGTGTCGGGGATCGCGGCGAGGCACTGCTTCGTTACGTCGTCGATGACGTTGAGCACCCGGAACCGCTGCCCGGACGCCATCTGGTCATGAACGAAGTCGAGGGACCAACGGGCGTTGGGGCGCGCTTCAACGATCATCGGCGCACGGGTTCCAATCGCCCGCTTGCGGCAACAGCGCCGCCGAACCGACAGCCCCTCTTCGCGATAGAGCCGTTGGGTTCGCTTGTGGTTCACGACGTGCCCCTCCTGTCGCAGGAGGATGTGGAGGCGCCGATAACCGAACCGTCGCCGCTCCGTCGCCAGTTCCCGCAGACGACCACGCAGCAGCGCGTCGTCGTTCCGCCGGGAGCGGTAACGGATGGTCGACCGGTCGGCACCAACGATGGAACACGCCCGCCGCTCGCTCACGTCGTGCTCGCGCAGGACATGGGCGACGGCTTCCCGAACGGCGGCGGGCGTCACCATTTTTTTGCCAGCAGGTCTTTCAGAACGGAGGCGTCGAGAATGGCGTCGGCCAACAGGCGCTTCAGCTTGGCGTTCTCCTCCTCGAGCGCCTTCAGCCGCTTCGCCTCGGAGACCTCCATGCCGCCGAACTTCGCCTTCCAGGCGTAGAACGTCGCAGTGCTGATGCCGTGCCGGCGACAGACGTCGGCCGTCTTGCCGCCCGCCTCCTGCTCACGCAGCACGCCGATGATCTGCTCTTCCGTGAACCTCGATCGCTTCATGGTCCGGTCCTCTCAAGGGGCCGGACTCTAGCGTCAGATGGACCGAAATGCGGGGGTCACAGCAAGCCGCTCGGCAAATGGAAATCACATTAATTTGCCAAATCCAGAGTGAGAAACTCCAAGATGGCGAGGCATCTGAATTTCCCAGAGCTGCGCCATCTAAGATATTTCTTGGAATCTGCAAAGAATGGAAGTTTTCGTAAGGCCAGCAATTCTATTGGCATTCAGGAGTCTACAATCAGTCGTTGCATACGCGACCTTGAAGATCAACTTGGTGTATCACTGTTTCAACGCACCAACGGAGGAGTCCGGCTCACTGTTGCTGGAGAGAGGTTTAGGGGGAAAGCGCAAGCCATTCTTAAACAGGTTGACGACGGCCTAAGCGATGTATCCCTAACTGGATGTGGTGTAGAGGGCCTTTTACGTATCGGGTTGGTGGCTCCAATTGCCAGCAGATTTCTGAAGGATCTTCTTGGAGAATTCAGTAAAAACCATGAAGGCGTACAGATCGAACTTGTCGAAGGCGATCCGACAACACATATCAAAGCCATCCGAGACTTTGATCTTGACATAGCCTTCATCACTGACACATTTCCTTGTTGCGAGTGCGACTCCATGCCGCTTTGGTCAGAGCGGATCTATACGATTTTGCCTCAAGATCACCCTTTATCTAATCGAGCGGAACTGTCTTGGCCGGATCTGACAAGAGAGATCTTCTTCATAGCCGAAACTGGCCTGCGCCAAGAATTACACGGTCTCCTGACGAAGCGCTTGGCCGAAGTCGGATACAGGCCAACCGTTCTGGCTCAAAATGTTGGCTGCGATAACTTATTGACCTTAGTGGCGATTGGCCGCGGTATACTCTTGGCTACCGAGTCTATGGCCGAGAGATGTAGCCTTGGGATTGTGCAGAGGCTGATTTCGGATGAAGTGATCCCGTTTGCAGCGGTTTGGTCACCCCGTAACGACAATCCTGCTTTCCGGCGCTTCTTGAGCATTGCGAAGGCGCGTCGGAGCCGCAAGACCGAGTTAAATGCCTCGCAGGATCAGTGAGCTGGATTTGATCGCCGCGCTTTCGCGAACCCTCGATCAGTCGCCATGAAGCGTTCCAGCATCGGCACGATCAGGCGGATCGGGTCGGCTGCAGACCGCCCGGTCTCGCTGGCGAGGATGCTGGCATAGGCGGCGAGATCTCGATGCAAGTTAGCGGGCAGTTCCAGCGTTACTTTCACCGGCTTTTCGTCGGCGATCGGTCCCAATTTCAGCTTGGCCATCTCAGCCTCCGTACGGTTCGAGCACGAGATCGCGCGTGACGATGACGCGGACGGGAAAGCCCGGTCGGATCGTCAGTGTCGGCGCTATGTTGAGCTGGCGGTTGACGATCTGTTGCCCTGTCTGGCTGATGCTCTCGCCCGCGCCCTGGCGCAGAGCTCGAACGATATCGCTCTCATCACCCGATGATCCCGTCTGCGCGCCGATGCTCAGCAGCGTCGATAGAGCAGCCGCCTTGAACAGCTCGCCCCAGTGATAATCGACGCCATCCTCGAGGCCGGCATACCCTTCTGCGTCCGCGCCGGGCTGGCGCTCAAGCACGATCGAGCGGCCGTTCGGGAAGATCAGCCGGTTCCAGACAAGCAGGACGCGGCGCTGCCCGAAGCCGACGCCGTTGTCGTACTGGCCGATGATGCGCGTGCCCTGCGGAACGAGCAGAATCTTGCCGGTCGGGCTGTCGTAAATGTTCTCTGTCACCTGGGCGGTGATCTGGCCGGGAAGATCAGAGCGAATACCGGTGATGAGGGCTGCCGCAATGACGGCGCCGGCCTGCAGCACATTCACCGACGCCGGCGCGGCCACACGACCGGGCGAGACCGTGCGCTTGTCCGGCGCCTGGTTGAGGAATGCGAGCTGACGGTCCTGCGCGGTTGGCGTCGCCGGCTGCGGCGCCAGGCTGAGATTTGTGAGATCGAGGGTGGGAGCAGTGGTCGGCGTTGCTGTCGCTGCCGGCTGTGTCGAGACGCTGCGCGTTTCGGTCGAAGCGAACAGCCGGGCGGTCCGCGCTGATTCCAGCTCCTGGAGTCGCCGTTGTTCCTCGGGGCTGATCCCGGGATTGGGCGTCGCGATCGCTGGCGGCGGTACGGCATTTTGTGCATTGAGTATCGGCCGACCCAAATCGCCGGGTAGCGGCGGACCGAGCACCGGCCCGGTATAGTCGCGCGGCAAGCTGTTGAGTCCGTCCGGGGTCGCGCGGTTGTCCGTCGCGTAAAGCTCCTCGTTGCCCTTGCGCCCGCCCTGGATTTGCAGGGCGTAGATCAGCGCGCCGCCGATGCCGACGCTGGCGACTAGGCCGAGACCGGCCAGCACCTTTCGCGATAGCCGCGTCACGCGCGGCGGCTCCGGACGCAGACGCATCGGCGCTGCCGGCTCGCCGGTCAGCGGCATCGCGCCGTCCTCGCTGGACGGCTCCGGCCCTTTCTCCTTTCCGGGTTCGATCTCGCTCATGACGCCGGCCTTCCGTCGGTGCGCGAGATCCGCACACGCTTCTGATTGCGGTCGGCACCGAAGCGCAGTTCGGCGGCGGCGAACAGCCGGTCCACGATCATATAGTTGCCGCGCACGCGGTAGTTCACCAGCTCGGAGGTCGCGCCCTCAGGGCCGACAACGAAGAGCGGCGGCATTTCACCCTGGCCGATGCCACGCGGAAACTCGATGAACACCTGGTGGCCATCGTCGAAGGCGCGCAGCGGCTTCCACGGGGCGCGGTCGCCCGTCACCTCGTAGCGGAAGTTGACGCGGGAGAGATCGACGCTAGTCGACACGGGCTGCGCGGCCTCCGCCTGCGCATTCTGGCGGCGCAAGGCGATGAGCTGATCCTGTGGGTATTGCCAGGAGACCGACGCCATATAGGTCGAGGACGTGGACCGCAGCTCCATATAATAGGTGCGCAAGTTGGTGTTGATGACGAGGTTCGTCATCAGATCAGGCCGCGTCGGCTTGACCAGGATGTGAACCTGTTTCGCCGCGCCGGTGCCGCTCTCGGTGTCGCCGATGATCCAGCGCACGGTGTCGCCGGCGGCGACGGGGCCGGCGCCAACGAGCTGCTCACCGGGCTGGAGCGCGATGTCCGTGATCTGCCCGATCGCCGTGTAGACCTGATAGAGCGCCCCTTGCGTGAAGGGATAGACCTGCATCGAGTTGATGAAGCCGTTGCGCACCGGCTGCACGCGCGCCTGTGCATTGGCCTGATTGACGCGAGCGGCGGGATCGGCGGCTTCGGCCGGCTGGCGCGCTCCGTCCACCGGCTTCATCTGGCCGGGAAGCGGCAAGGGCCTCGGCAGCTCGACGATGCGTACCGGCGACGGCGGGTCGACCGTCTGCATGGCGGGCGCGGCGTTATCATAGCTGATCTCGGGCGGCGGCGTGTTGGTCGCGCAGCCGGCGAGAGTCGAGGTGCAGGCCAGCAGAAGCGCAAGCGAGGATTTGCTGAGAGCCGGCTTTCCGGCTGTGCGGAAGGCAGGCGTCATTGTCCAAGCTCCTTCGACCAGTTGATGGCGTTGACGTAGATTCCGAGCGGATTGGCTCGAAGCTTTTCGGCGTCGCGCGGCGTTTGCACGACAATGGTGAGGATGGCGGACCAGCGCTCGGTCGCGGCGAGCGATCCGTCCTGATAGCGGCGCTCGATCCAGGCCACGCGGAATGAGTCAGGGGAGGCCCTGATGACGCTCGACACCTCAATGGCGACCTGTTGCTTGCCGACCTTGGTGAAGGGGTCGTTGGCGCGGGCATAGTCATTGAGGGCGAGCGCGCCGCCCTGTGTGGTGAACTCGTAGGCGCGCAGCCAATTCTGCCGCACGATGATCGCGTCGGCCGGGATCGAGCGAACCTGCTCGATGAAGCGGGCAAGATGGAACGCGATCTGCGGATCGGACGGCCGATAGTCGGCGACGGCGGGGGCGATCGCCTGCGCCTGGCCGAGCTTGTCGACCTGCACAACCCAGGGAACGATGGTGCCGCTGGCCGACTGCCAGACGAGGCCGCCCGACAGGCCGGCCGAAAGGGCCAGGCAGCCGAAGGCCATATAACGCCAGTTGCGAGCCTGCACGCGGGCGGAACCGATCCGGTCGTCCCAGACCTGTGCGGCGCGTTGATAGGGCGTTTCGGGTTGTGGTGCTTTCCCGTAGTGGGTCGATGGTCGTTTGAAGAAGTTCATAGTCAGTCGCTTTCGGAGAGGTTGACGGAAGAGCCGCCGCCATGGCTGTCGCCGGATTTGACGGCATGGGCGGCTGCCTGGACGCCGTGGGCGAGTTGCTGCGAGCGTTTCATGCGCTTGGCCCAGGCAGGCGGACCGTCGCGGGTGGCAGCCGCGGTTGCAGCGGGCGCGGCTTCCGTCGCGCCGCCGTCACTGGATGCGCCGCCGGAGATCTCGGTCGCGGCACGGGAGCCGGCGTCGAAGCTGGACCTGAGGCTGTCGGACGCACGGGACACGGCGCGCTTCAGCGGCGAGGCAGCGGCCTTCGCGCCGGTGCTCGCCACATTGCCGAGGCCGGATGCAATGCCCGACGCGCCCGACTGACCGGCTGCGCCGAGGCTGTAGGCGGTGGAAGCGCCACCAGCGACGGCAGCGCCGCCGCGCGCAGCGGCGGCCGCGCCACTGGCGAGGGCCGCGCCGCCAGAGGCGACGGTGCCGACTGACGCAGCGCCTGCCGCGACCATGCCGCCGGCTGCGACGCCAACACCAACCGCGGCGCCAGCGCCGAGCTGCGGCCCGCCCGAGACGAGGCCGTTGGCGATGCCGGGTCCGAAGATGCCGAGACCGAGAAGCGAGAGCGCGGCGAGCACGATCGCCATAGCGTCGTCGATCGTCGGGGTCTGGCCGCCGAAGCCTTGTGTGAACTGCGAGAACAAGGTGGAGCCGATGCCGATGATGACGGCGAGCACCAGCACCTTGATGCCGGAGGAGATGACGTTGCCCAGCACGCGCTCGGCCATGAAGGCAGATTTGCCGAAGAGGCCGAACGGGATCAGCACGAAGCCGGCGAGCGTCGTCAGCTTGAACTCGATCAAGGTGACGAAGAGCTGGACCGCGAGGATGAAGAAGGCGAGCAGGATCAGCGCCCAGGCGAACAGCAGGCAGGCGATCTGGATAAAGTTCTCGAAGAAGGCGACCCAGCCCATCAGGTTCGAGATGGATTCGAGCAGCGGCCGACCGGCATCGAGGCCGGTCTGCGCGACCTTGCCGGGACGCAGGAGATCGGTGACGGAGAAGCCGGTCCCCGAAGCTTTCAGGCCGAGACCGGCGAAGCTCTCGAAGACGATGCGGGCGAGATTGTTCCAGTTGGAGATCAGATAGGCGAAGACGCCGACGAACAGCGTCTTCTTCACGAGGCGGGCGACGATGTCGTCATCGGCGCCCCAGCTCCAGAACAGGGCGGCCAGCGTCACATCGATGACGATGAGCGTCGTGGCGATGAAGGCGACTTCCCCGCCGAGCAGGCCAAAGCCTGAATCGATGTAGCGGGTGAAGACGCCCAGGAAGTTGTCGATGACGCCGGTGCCGCCCATGTCAGTTCGTCCCCGGACGCGCGGGCTCCGGCTGCATGACCGGCGCGCTTTCCTTGATTGCCGAGCCCGGCGTCGGCGCTGGCGCGATCGTCGCGGTCGGGGTCGGTGCATCCGGCGAGGCTGTCTGCGGCGCTTGCCGGTTCTGGCCCAGGAAGCGGTCGCGATTGGCGGCCCAGAGCTTGAGGCAGGCCGGATCGCGGATCGCGGCCTCGCCCATATCCCGGCATCCGCGAAGCTGACGCTGGAGGGCCTCGACATCAACGCCCGGTCGGAGGGCCAGCGAGCGGATCTCCGGCTCCTCCTCTTTCCGGGTCAGCTCGATGACGGTGGCGGTGATGGCGACGCCGACGAAGACGACGGCGCCGAGCCGGGCGAACATTTTGCCGTCCATGGCGATCGCCCCCGCTCAGTTCCGGTTGTTGAACATCTGGGTGTTGCCGGGCTGGTAGCCCGTGCCCGGTGTAAGGAAGCGGCGACGCTGTTCGCGGCCCTGTTCGGCAGCGGCCGCGCGCTCGGCTTCGGTCAGCATCTGCGCGCGCCCATTCGCCGCGACGACGGCGGTGAGATCGGCGAGCTGCTGGGCCTGAAGCGCGAGGAGCTGGTTGCCGGCTTGCGTCGCCTGAAGCGCGCCCGTCGCGCCCTGGCTCTGGCCGACGAGCGCCGACATCTGCGCGCGGTTGGTATCGATGTTGCCCACAACACCGGCCTGCACGCGCATTGCGTCCTGCAAGCCGCCGACGGTGTTCTGCCAGCGCGAGCGCGCATCGGAGACGAGCTGCTGGTCGCTCGCCGACATCGAGACGTTCCCGTATTTCTGCTGGAACATCTGGTCGATCTTCTGGACGTCGTAGGCGATGTGCTGCGCCTGGCTGAGGAGCGCTTGAGTCTTCTGGACCGACTGCTGTAACTGCTGGAGCGCGGAGAACGGCAGGCTGGTCAGGTTGCGCGCCTGGTTGATCAGCATCTGCGCCTCGTTCTGAAGCGACGTGATCTGGTTGGTGATCTGCTCCAGCGCGTGGGCGGCCTGAAGGACGTTCTGCGCATAGTTGGTCGGGTCGTAGACGATGATGGCGTGCGCGGGCGTCACCATCATGGGCGCGAGCGCGATCGGGGCGGTCAGCAACGCGGCAGCAAAGCGCGCTGCGCGGGAATGGCGCAGTTTCATGTCAATTCTCCTTGGGTGTTGAGGGTGGGAACGAGATCCGCCGCCCAGCCGACGTCGCGGTGGTGCAGCCAGGCGATGAGGAAGCCGTCGCGGCCGTGCTCGGCGACGATGCGGGCGATGGCCGTCTGATCCGTCTTGGCGGACGCGGCGCAGAGCGCGAGCGCAACATCGGACAGGCCGAGTTCGAAGAGGCGATTGCCGCGCCGTGACTGGCAGTAGTAGTCGCGCTTCGGCATTGCCCGCGCGATGATCTCGATCTGGCGATCGTTGAGACCGAAACGCCGGTAGGTCGCGGTTATTTGCGGCTCTATCGCCCGCTCGTTCGGGAGCAGCAGACGGGTCTGGCAGCTTTCGATGATCGCGGGAGCGATCGCCGAGCCGTCAATGTCCGACAGTGATTGCGTGGCGAAGATGACGCTGGCGTTCTTTTTCCTGAGCGTCTTCAGCCACTCTCTGAGCTGGCCGGCGAATCCCTCGTCGTCGAGCGCAAGCCAGCCCTCGTCGATGATGATCAGCGTCGGCGAGCCATCGAGCCGATCATCGATGCGATGGAAGAGATACGCGAGGACGGCCGGCGCCGCACCGGTGCCGATCAGCCCCTCGGTCTCGAACGCCTGGACCGATGCCGTGCCGAGATATTCGTGCTCGGCATCGAGCAGACGGCCATAGGGACCGCCAACGCAATACGGCCGGAGCGCCTGCTTCAGATCGTTCGACTGGAGCAGCACGGCGAGGCCCGTCAGGGTCCGCTCTTCGACCGGCGCGCTGGCGAGAGAGGTCAGCGCCGTCCAGAGATGTTCCTTCACTTCCGGCGTGATGGTCACGCCTTCGCGAACGAGGATCGCTACCAGCCAGTCAGCGGCCCAGGCACGCTCCGGCACATCATGGATGCGCGAGAGCGGCTGAAGGCTGACGCTGTCGGAAGCGCCATCGCTGAGATCGCCGCCGAGATCGTGCCAGTCGCCGCCCATCGCGAGCGCGGCCGCACGGATGGAGCCCCCGAAGTCGAAGGCCACGACCTGCGAGCGGACATAACGGCGGAACTGGAGCGCCATCAGCGCGAGCAGCACGGATTTGCCCGCGCCAGTCGGGCCGACGATCAGCGTGTGGCCGACATCGCCGACGTGGATGGAAAGCCGGAACGGGGTCGAGCCTTCGGTCTTGCCGAAGAGCAGTGGGGGCGCTGCAAAGTGCTCGTCCCGTTCCGGTCCCGCCCATACCGCCGAAAGCGGGATCATGTGGGCGAGATTGAGCGTGGAGATCGGCGGTTGCCGAACATTGGCGTAGACATGGCCGGGCAGCGAGCCGAGCCAGGCATCGACCGCGTTGACGGTCTCCACCATGGCGGTGAAGTCGCGGCCCTGGATGACCTTCTCGACCAGTCGCAGCTTCTCGTCGGCCGCGCGTGGATCGGCGTCCCAGACCGTCACCGTCGCGGTGACATAGGCCATGCCGGCATAGTCGGCGCCGAGTTCTTGCAACGCTATATCGGCGTCGGCCGCCTTGTTGGCGGCGTCGGTGTCGACGAGGACGGACGCCTCGTTGGTCATCACCTCCTTGAGGATCGCCGCGATCGACTTGCGCTTGGCGAACCATTGCCGCCGGATCTTGGTCAGAAGCTTGGTCGCATCGGTCTTGTCGAGCAGGATCGCGCGGGTCGACCAGCGATAGGGAAAGGCGAGCCGGTTCAGCTCGTCGAGCAGGCCGGGTGTGGTCGCGGTCGGAAACCCGGTGATCGTGAGGACGCGGACATGCTGGTCACCAAGCCGGGGCTCAAGACCACCGGCGAGCGGCTGATCGGCGAGCAGTGCGTCGAGATAGATCGGCGTCTCGGGGACGCGGACGCGGTGGCGCTTGGTCGAAACGCAGCCGTGCAGATAGGTCAGGGTCTCGGCGTCATCGAGCCAGCGGCATTCCGGCATGAAGGCCTCGACCAGGCGCAGGATGCGGTCGGTGCGATCGGCAAAGCCGGTCAGGGCCTCACGCGGGTCGATGCCCGACGTCTCGCGGCCCTCGTAGAGCCAGGTTTCGGCACGCGCCGCGTCCTCGGCCGGCGGCAACCAGGCGAAGGTCAGGAAGTAGCTCGACTCGAAATGCGCGCCGGCTTCCTCGAAATCCGCCTTACGCTCGGCGTCGACCAGGGCCGAGGCCGCATCGGGAAATCTGCTGTCGGGATAGCGATTGGAGGGGTGGCGCTGCGCCTCGACGAAGATCGCCCAGCCGGAGCCAAGACGACGAAAGGCGTTGTTTAGCCGCCCGGCGACGGCGACCAGCTCAGCGGGGACCGCCGAGTCCAGATCGGGGCCGCGGAATTGGGCGGTGCGCTGGAAGCTGCCGTCCTTGTTCAGGACGACGCCAGAACCGACGAGCGCCACCCAGGGCAGGAAATCGGCGAGCCGGCTGTTGCGGTTGCGGTATTCGGCGAGGCTCATCATGGCGATGCCCTCCCTCAAACCGCGAGATGCGCGGGGATGCGCAGATGCCGGCGCACGACATCGACGAAGAGCGGGTCGCGCTTGGCGGCCCAGACGGCAGCGACGTGCCCGATCGCCCAGATCGCGATACCGACGAGCCAGAGGCGCAGGCCGAGCCCGACAGCGCCCGCGAGCGTGCCGTTCATGATGGCGATGGCGCGCGGGGCGCCGCCGAGCAGGATCGGCTCGGTCAGTGCGCGGTGGACCGTGACCGTGAAGCCCGGAACGTCCTGATCGACGACGCCCACCATCAGACCAGCGCTCCGCCGCCGAAGCTGAAGAAGCTGAGGAAGAACGAGCTGGCCGCGAACGCGATCGACAGGCCGAACACGATCTGGATGAGCCGGCGGAAGCCGCCAGACGTGTCGCCGAAGGCGAGCGTCAAGCCCGTGACGATGATGATGATGACCGCGATGATCTTCGCGACCGGACCTTCGATCGACTGGAGGATCTGCTGGAGCGGCTGTTCCCACGGCATGGACGAGCCGGAGGCGTGGGCGGCGGGCGCCATCGCGACGCTCATGACGATGGTCGATGCCGTCATCATCAGACGGCGAGGCAAGCTGCGGGCATGCGAGATCATGTGGATTTTCCTTCTTGGAGCTTCGGGGTGATGGGGCTGACGCGGTAGTCGCCGTCGGGACCGAGCCCTTCGACGCGGGCGAGTTCGGCGAGCCGGCGCTGCGAGCCGCGGCCGGACAAGACCGCGACGAGATCGATCGTCTCGGCGATCAGGGCGCGCGGGACGGTGACGACCGCTTCCTGAATGAGCTGTTCGAGCCGGCGCAGCGCGCCGATGGCGCTGCCGGCGTGGATCGTCCCGACCCCGCCGGGATGGCCGGTGCCCCAGGCCTTGAGCAGATCAAGCGCCTCCGCGCCGCGAACCTCGCCGACCGGAATGCGGTCGGGGCGAAGGCGCAGCGACGAGCGCACGAGGTCGGAGAGCGAGGCGACGCCATCCTTCGTGCGCAAGGCGACAAGGTTCGGCGCGTCGCATTGCAGCTCGCGCGTGTCCTCAATGATGACGACGCGGTCGGCGGTCTTGGCGACCTCGGCGAGCAGCGCGTTGGTGAGGGTCGTCTTGCCGGTCGACGTGCCGCCGGCGACGAGGATGTTGGCGCGCGAGGCGACTCCCTGCCGGAGTGCTTCCGCCTGATCGGCCGACATGATGCCGGCCGCGACATAGTCATCGAGGGTGAAAACGGCGACGGCAGGTTTGCGGATCGCGAAGGCCGGCGCGGCGACGACGGGGGGCAGAAGCCCCTCGAACCGCTCTCCCGTTTCCGGCAGCTCGGCCGAGACACGAGGCGCGCCGGCATGGACCTCGGCGCCGACATGGTGGGCGACCAGGCGGACGATGCGCTCGCCATCCGCTGCCGACAGCCGCTCGCCCGTGTCCGACAGGCCCTCGGAAAGACGGTCGATCCAGAGCCGCCCGTCAGGGTTCAGCATCACCTCGACGATGCTGGCGTCGTCGAGATAGCGTGCGATGGCGGGACCGAGCGCGGTGCGCAGCATCCGCGCACCGCGTGCAAAACCTTCTGAATTTTGGTGAGACGCCGCCATACAACCCCGATTCCAACGGGGCTGAGACAGACCTTCCCCGGACGGGGATGATTAAAAGGGCCTGATTTTAGGCCGATTCAACAAGGATTCATCGGCGTAGTAGTGTAGCGTGCAAATACAGGAGATAGCGTAGATCGCGACATTGCTATGAATTGAACGCGCCCGAGGAGACATACTGATTCGAGGCTACTGGAGAGCTGAATGACGTCACGATTGCAACGAACATTGAAGCGTGCCGTTCGCCTCCAAGACATGACCGTGATTTCGAGTGATGATCTGCTTCGGATCGGTGCAGATGGCTACCAAGAGATCAGGCGTGCCGCCACACGGGCTCGAAACGAAGGGCAGCCAGCCTTCGTCTGCGACCACTGCGGCTTCGCAGTTTATGCTCCGAGGGAGCCCAAGACACGTTTGCCATTTTGGCGACATCATAAGGGCGCGCCTCGCAGTTGTCCGTGGTGGACAGGCGAGCCCGACTCAACTGATGAAGTAAGTGCCTCGCAGTTCCAGGGTGCGCAAGAAAGTCCGTTGCATCTGCGCGTCAAACATCTGGTTGCTGAGCTGCTAGTTGCAGATCCGCGTACAGAACCAGAATCTGTCGTGATCGACGAATATGTTGTGTGCGGGGAAAGTCGACGCCGCCCTGATGTGCGTGCGGTCTACGATGGAAAGCAGATCGCCTTCGAAATTCAACTCGCAACAACCCAGATACCAATCATCGTCGCGCGCGAGGATTTCTATCAGCGCGAAGGGCGGCATCTCATTTGGTTGACTTGGAACTTTGTACCCGTTGAGCGGGCGCATTTGCTCACAGCATTTGAGGATATCTTCTACTCTCACAACAAGAATCTGTTCTCGCTTGACGATGCGGTGGTCTCAGAAAGTCGGGAAAAAGGAACTTTCCTCGTTCGCGCCTTTTGGGAGCACGGCTCTGGTTGGAACTCGAAGGTCACGGCACTTCCTGATCTTGAATGGCCTTCGTCTGGCTTGCCATATGCGGTCGCTCCACCTCCGCCTTGGCATCGCGACTTTCGGACACGATGGTTGGCAGCGACGAAACCGCAAGGGACACCGTGGCCAGCTCGAAGCACACTGCTTTCCGAACTGGCAGAGAAATTCGTCGACGACTCGATTGATGCTTCAACGCTGGAGGAGACCGACATCGGAGCACTTATCAATGCGATATTGTCGTTCGTTGAAGGCAAGCCGGTCGGATCGGCGCAAAAGAATCTGACCGAGGTGATCAACACCTTCCTGGCAAGTGAACGACGCTTCAGGTTTGCCCGCATCATGCGAAAAGTCATCGCAGTGACGGGAGCATCCGAAATTCTCGATAAACCGAGCGTCTTAGCGAAGTTCTCTCGGGCGACGGAAGATGACCAAGATGGGCCAGAAAGCCTCACCGGCAGAGTGGTTGTGCTGCTCTTTTCGGAATTGTTCGATAAACGACGACCAACTCGCTACCCTTCATCCCCTTGAGGGCTAACATCCTCGGAAATTTCCTGTCGGAGCTTCGGCCCCTTGGCGAGTCGCCGGCCAAGCGCCGTCACGAACTGGTCATAACGCTCTCCGGTCTTGGCGCGCGCGGCCTGCGCGGCTGGTTCGGGAAGCGCCGGCGTCGTGGATAGCCAGAAGCGGATGAACACCGCGAGCGTCTCAACCGAGATACCGACATCCCGCTCCAACCGCGTCATGCGACGATCGAGCTGGTCCAGACGTTTAGTGACGACGGCCTCCTGCCGTTCCGCTGAATCTGGTGACAGGAAGGACTCGATGGCCGCCTCGGCAATCAGGGACCGCGAATGATCGCGGCGCGCAGCATGTTCCGCCAGTCGTCCCATTACGGCAGGGTCGAGGTAGACTGAGAGGCGCTGCTTTCTCGGTGGTTTCGACATCTGCGGCTCACAGCTCCATGCCGTCGTTGGGATCGAGCGAAACCTGCCGCGCCACGCCCTGCATCATCCGCGTCATGCGCCGGTTGCGTGCGGCCGCGTCGTCGTCCTCATCATGCTCGACGTCGATCTCGAATTCGTTCTCGACAGGTGGCTTCTTCTCCGCCGGCTGCACCCGGTTTAGCTCGGGCTGATGCCGACGCTCCGACTCGGTCGGGTCTTCGTCGGATGCGTCGCCCGCAGAGTGGGAATCGAGCAGGTCCGGGCGCGTCGGACGCGGCAATGTCGTCCAATCGTCGGGCCGTCCTTTGGTCGGCACGACAAGCGACGGCGGAGACAGCAGGCGCTCCTTGAAGCGAGCATCCTCGTAGTAGCGCGCCTTTTTCGCACGGATCGGCGGGGTGCCGGCGACCATGACGATCTCGTCGACCGGTGGGAGCTGCATGATCTCGCCGGGCGTGAGCAGCGGCCGCGCGGTTTCCGAACGCGACACCATCAGATGTCCAAGCCAAGGCGACAGCCGGTGGCCGGCATAGTTCTTCATGGCCTTCATCTCGGTGGCGGTGCCGAGCGCGTCCGACACCCTCTTCGCCGTGCGCTCGTCGTTGGTGGCGAAGCTGACGCGCACATGACAATTGTCGAGGATCGAGTTGTTCGCGCCGTAGGCCTTTTCAATCTGGTTGAGCGACTGGGCGATGAGAAAGCTTTTCAGCCCATAGCCGGCCATGAACGCCAGCGCCGACTCGAAGAAGTCGAGGCGGCCAAGCGCCGGAAACTCATCAAGCATCAACAGAAGCCGGTGACGCCCGGCCTTCGCCTGCAGGTCCTCGGTCAAGCGACGGCCGACCTGATTGAGGATCAGGCGGATCAGCGGCTTGGTGCGGTTGATGTCGGAGGGCGGCACGACGAGGTATAGCGTCGTCGGCCGCCTATCGCCCACGATGTCGGTGATCCGCCAATCGCAACTCCGCGTCACCTCGGCGACGACGGGATCGCGATAGAGGCCAAGGAACGACATGGCGGTGGAGAGCACGCCCGAGCGCTCGTTGTCGGATTTGTTGAGCAGCTCGCGGGCGGCGCTGGCGATGACAGGGTGCGGGCCGGCCTCGCCGAGATGCGCGGTCTTCATCATCGCTGCCAGCGTCGACTCGATCGGGCGCTTCGGATCGGAGAGGAACGCCGCGACACCGGCGAGCGTCTTGTCATCCTCGGCATAGAGGACATGGAGGATCGCGCCGACGAGCAGCGCATGGCTGGTTTTTTCCCAGTGGTTCCGCTTCTCAAGCGAACCTTCGGGATCGACCAGGATGTCGGCGATGTTCTGGACGTCGCGGACCTCCCACTCGCCACGACGCACCTCGAGCAGCGGATTGTACGCTGCGGATTTGGTGTTGGTCGGATCGAAAAGCAGGACGCGGCCGTGTTTGGCGCGGAAGCCGGCGGTGAGCTGCCAGTTCTCGCCCTTGATGTCGTGGACGATTGCCGAGCCCGGCCAGGTCAGGAGCGAGGGCACGACCAGGCCGACACCCTTACCGGATCGGGTCGGCGCGAAGCACAGGACATGCTCCGGCCCGTCATGGCGCAGATAGGCGTGATCGTAGCGCCCCAGCACAACGCCATCAGGTCCGAGAAGGCCGGCCGCCTCCACCTCCTTCTTCTCGGCCCAGCGCGCCGAGCCATAAGTCTCGACCTTCTTGGCCTCGCGTGCGCGCCAAACCGACATGCCGATGGCGACGGCAATCGAGATAAAGCCGCCGGATGCGGCGATGAAGGCGCCCCCGACGAAGATCGACGGCGCATAGGCGTCGTAGAAATACCACCACCAGTAAAAGGCGGTCGGATAGTAGAAGGGCCAGCTCAGCACCGAGAACCAGGCCGGGCCGAGCTGCGCCTGAAACCCGAGCTTCCAGGCGACATATTCGGTGGCGCCCCAGGTGGTGGCGAGCACGATTAGGAAGACCGTGAGGATCTGGCCCCAGAGGATTTTCGTTGCGGACATAACGGCGATCCTTTCGCAGAGAAGTTAGAGGCCGAGCCCCCGCTTGCGGCCGAAGCTCCAGTCGATCCCGCCGTCGTCGCGGGCGACGCCGGAGACGTGCTTGCCGAGCTGCTTTTCGAGGGAGGGCGACCAGGGCACGAGCTGGAAGCCAAGGCCGTCGTCCAACAGGGCGAAGCGGCCGGAGGCGAGCGCGATACGCTGCCTATAGGTGCCGGCGACATTCTCGCCGCCGCCCGCCCGATTGAATGGCTGGCCGGTGTCGGCGGCGAGTTTTTCGCCGACGGCGTCCAACTCGCGACGACGCAACGTGTCGATCAGCCCGCGATTGAAGGTGACGCGCTGGCCCTGCCGCTCGCCGAGGCCCTGCGCGACCAGATGATCCGCGCGCCGATCCAGCGCCTGTCGAACCTCGGCGCCGAAGCCGCCCTCGGACAGGGCGGCCGGTTCACGGGCGATGTTCTGCCGGTCGAGCCAGGTTGCGCCGGTCGCCGTGACCTGACGATCGATGTCGATATCGGAGCGGACGGCGATGGCGACGCGACGCTGCCCCTGCGCGTCGTCGAACTTGCGCAGCTCGACGATCGAGCCTGGCGCGCTGTCGCCAGCGGCATCGAGGTCGGACAGCTTGATGTGATGGGTGCGGCCGTCGACACCATCGACCACGGCGTAGGCCGTGCCCTTGAGCTCGTCATCAAGACCGCGATCGACCAGCCGGCCGATGACGGGCGCATCAAGGCTCTCGGCGGCGAGCACATAGCCCGCCGAGCCCCCCTCGATGCCGCGATCCTTCAAAGCCCGGTGCATGCGCTTGATGATGTCGCCGCGCTCTCCGAGTTCACGCAGGGTCGCCTCGGCCTTCGGGTCGATGGCCCATTGACCTGGGCCAAGCTGTTCGGCGAGGCCGAGTGTTTCCAGCTTACGGAGCCTTCCGACCTTCAGCGCGTGAAAATCGTCGGGCCGGGCGGTCGGATCGATCGCCGTGTCGACGACGCCCGTGGCATGGCCATCGCGAATTAGCTGACGGTCAAGCTGCGTGAAGCGCTCGGCACCGACTTGGCGTTCCAGGCGGTGCTGGATGTCGAGATCGGTGCGCGGTCCCAACTCTTGCGTGATGAGGTCGCGCGCCCGATCGCGCATCCCTTCCTTGATGTAGTCGCGCGAGATGACGAGATCCTGCCCGTCGTCACGAACCCCGCGGACGATCAGATGGACATGGGGATGCTCGGTGTTCCAGTGGTCGACCGCGACCCAATCGAGGCGGGTGTCGAGATCCTTTTCCATCTGCGTGACGAGATCACGGGCGAAGGACCGGAGATCGGCCATGTCGACGGCATCGTCGGGCGAGACGATGAATCGGAAATGGTGGCGATCGTCCTGACACCGCTCCGCGAAGGCCTTCGGATCGGCGTCGTCACCGCCCGGTCCGAAGAGATGGGCTTTCTCTCCATCACGGGTCACGCCCTCGCGGCGCAGATAGTTGAGGTGGGTGGCAAGAGGCGCGGCGCGAGCCGAGTGACGCACGACGCGCGCCTTGATGACGGCGCCACGCGAGCGGGCCGTGAGCAGCCGGTTCGCCTGGATGCTTGCACGTTGTCCGCGCCCGAAGCGCGAGCGGTTTCCCGATGTGATCCGGCCAGAGCGCGAGACGCCGGCTCCGGCCTTCTTCGCCGCGACGAGAGCCTGCGCGATGAAGGGACGGGCCTGCTGCGCACGAGATGAACGGATGCGGCCAGGTCGGATGCGGAAATCGCTGTCGCCGGTCATGGCCGATGCCCCGCACATCGCGCGAAGCGCAGGAAATCGCAGGAAAATCGGCGTAGCCGCGAGGTGCGGAGAAATCCCGCACCTCGCGAAATCGCCTCATAACCTATTGAAAAACCACAACCGACCGACGCCGCACCTCGCGGCCTTTTATCCTGCCCTCCTTCGGTCGTGTTGCCCGTGCTCCCCCTCTGCGCCCTCCAGACCACGCCAGCGCCCGCTATCGTGCGATCAGTAACCCGCGCGCTCATGGCTGCCGTCCCGTGTCGGCACGCGCGACGAACAGGCCGCTCGACTGCGGCACGATGGCGGACACATCGCGCACGATCGGCGTCGATGCCGCATCACCCGGCGAACGCCCGACGGACGCAGGATCGACAGCGGGACGGCGATCGGGTTGCGCGATGAACAGCGGCGCGCGGGTCCAGGAAAGCGGGTCGACTGCCACGACGACGGTGGCGGTAGGGTCGCCCACGCCGTCGAGATTGGGGGCGACGGTGGCGACATAGGCGCGTGTCTCGGCGGGAAGCGGACGGCCCGACAGCGACGCCTCATAACGACCGGGACCGGCATTATAGGCGGCGATCCAGCCGGGCGACCCGTAACGGTCGAGCAGTTCGCGGATATAGGCCGCACCGGCGATGATGTTGTCGTGCGGATCGTAAGGATCGTTGCCGAGACGATGCCGGACGCGCAGATCGCCCCAAGTTTCCGGCATGATCTGCATCAGCCCGATCGCACCCTTGGGCGAGAGCGCTTGGCGGTCGCCGCCGCTCTCGGCGCGCAGCACCGCCCTGATCCATGCGACCGGAAGCGCGAAGCGCTGCGCCGCCTCGGCAATGATGTCGGCATAGGGATCGCGTGGCGAAGGCCGGGCGACCGGTGCCGTCTGTGCATAGGCGGCGACGGGCAGGACACCGACGAGGGACAGGCCGGAAAGGAAAAGGAGGACGGTGCTGCGCATGGCGTCAGTCCCTCCCGTCGCGACGGGGCTGGCGGCTCCAGTGCAGCGACCAGGCATTGCCGGTGTCGTCGTCGCGGAACAGGTTGGCGCGGATCGGTGCGAGGAAGACGGGGTCGTCGAGTACGAGCGCGAGGTATTCGCCAGCCCGTTCGCCGGTGCGCTTCCAACCGGCCCCGACCTCCGGCCCATCCTCGTCGCCGAGGTGAATACGGTAATCCGGCTCGTTCTCGGCATCCGACGGCTCTGCCCGAACGATGACAAACTCTGTGTCAAACGAGAGCGTGCGGATGCGGCCGGAGAAGCCGGATGGCGCGCGCGTGAAGATGCCGATCTGCGGCATGGAAACCTCCGTGAATGTGCAATGGAACGCGAAAGGATGGGCGGTCAGCGTGTGGGCGCGTGCCAGACGAAACGTCCGTCGCCCGCCTCGTCGGTGTAAATCGGCGTCGCCTTGCCGATGACGGTGCGTGCCGGGATCGGGCCGAAATAGCGACCATCCAGGCTGTCCGGCACGTCCGGGTTCATCAGGAAGATGTCGCCGTCAGCGATGCGGCGGCAGCCCTGCCAGACAGGCAGTTCGTGCCCACGCCGGTCGCGGTCGAGCGCGTCGCCGACCGGCACCGCATCGATGGTGATCGTGTTCTGAGTCCGACAGACCTCTTGCCCGGCGAGTGCCGCGACATGCTTCATCAGCGGTACGCCGCGCCCGATATAGCCGCGCTCGACCAAGAAGTCGGCGAGCGACTTGTCCGGCATGACGGCAACGAGATCGCCGACAGTCAGATGGCGCGGCGGACCGAGGTCGTAGAGACCGATCGGCACGCTGGCCGAGGCGTTCCAGACGAAGCGCAGTGGCGTCGGAACGAAGGAGGCGATGGCAACGCCCATCACAGAAAAATACGTCACCATGACGTAGCCGAAGCGGGTCATCGTTCGATCTCCCGCCGCTTGAGCCACGCTTGATGGCGCTCCCGCGTGTAGGCACGCGGTTCGTGTCCGGCGGTCATCCGGTGATGGACGTGCCGCCAATGATCTGGCGCGACTTCGCACGCATCGATGCCGACAGCCTCCACCGCGTCGATATGGCGGAGCACCTGTTCGACCTTCGGCCAGCCTTCGATCTTCAGGAGAATGTCGCCGCCGGGGCGCACGAAGGGCAGCGTCTGGTAGCTTTCGCCCGGCTCGACAGCGCACACGATGTCGATGCGCGAAATCACCGTGCCGAAGTCATTGGCGGCCCAGCGGACGAAGGCGAAGATGCTGCCGGGCCGATAGGAGAAGACACGGCGACGGCGATCGAGGATCTGTTCGTGAACCTCACGGCCGAACCTGATCCAGTTTTCGATCCGCTTTTCGATATGCGTCAGCTCGACATGGGTGAGGCTGTCGGATGAACGTGCGAACGGCACGGGGCCGCCGCGCACGCGGGGAGCCGCGTTGCCGGTCATGATCGGTCTCCTGGGGTGGTTGGGAATTCGCGCGCGAGCAGCTCGCGCAGCATGTCTGCAACGGTGATACCGCGCTGGAACGCGGCGATCTTGATCCGGCCGCGCAAGTCCGGCGTCACGTCGATGGTCAGTCGCGCGGTGAAACCGGCGGCATTATCGTCACGCGACGCGCTATCCGCCGCCTTTATCCAGTGCTCGGGATCGGCGGGACGAGATGCGAACCCGCGACGGGACGGACGTTCACTCATGGTGCCGCCCTCCCGATGCCGAGAGCGTCGATCCCCGCTGCCAGCGCCGCGATCTCGCGCGCGGCGGGCGTGTCGTGGTCCAACTCGGACACCAAGCGGCCCGATTGCGCGGCCACCGCGAAGGCGACACGCTGGCCGATTGTGGCGGAAAGCACCGGCGGATCATGGTCGGCCAGCGTCTCGGTCGTTTCTCGTGCCAGCACGGTGCGTGCGCCGCAGCGGTTGAGGACGAAGCGGGCGACAAGCTCCGGCCTGTAGATACGCGCCTCCGTCAGGAGCGCCAGCATCTCGGCCGAGGCCCAGCCATCGAGCGGTGACGGCTGCACCGGGATCAGCACCAGGTCGGCAGCGAGCAGTGCCGATCGCATCAGCGCGGCGACACGCGGTGGGCCGTCGATGACGATGTGATCAACGTCACGCGCCAGCTCGGGCGCTTCCCGGTGCAACGTGTCTCGCGCGAGACCCACGACACCGAACAACCGTGGCAGACCCTCACGGCCACGCTGCTGCGACCAGTCCAGCGCCGAGCCTTGCGGATCGGCGTCGATCAGCGTCACGCGCTTGCCCTGCCTCGCCCATTCACCTGCGAGGTTCAGCGCCAGCGTCGTCTTGCCGACACCACCTTTTTGATTGAGCAGCGCGACGATCATGGCTCACCCGCCTGATCGTCCTGAGAAAGGCGGGAAGTCTTGCCAGAACCGGCAGCCGTAAAGCCGTCTTTACGGAAAGACGTACCGGGCTTATGGTCGCGTTGTGAGCCGATGCCGCCTGTTTTCGCGGTAGAACTCAGGCTCTTCGCAGCGCCTCGGATGAGGTTTTCCACCTCGCGCGCGCGCTCTTCAAGGTTAGATTCTATGTTAGAGTCTAAGTTAAGGGCGCGCTTTTCTTCGACAGGCGAAGGGGTTACACCCGGTTTCGGTTCCCGATGGCACGGGAGGCCGGTTCCCGATAGCACGCCGATCCGGGTTCCGGATGGCACGACGGTTTCCACAGCTTGTCCACAGGCCGCGGATGGCTCGAAGGCGAGCAGCATCCGGCCGCCGACCTCGATCTCGGCAAACAACGTGTAGCCAGGCAATGGCTGGCGGCGGATGATGTCGCGCAGCTCGAAGGCAAAGCGCTTGAACGGCGACAGGCTGCCGGATTTCTGATGCAGGTGCCGGAAATCGAAACGCCAACCGCGACGCTGACGACCACCATGCTTGCGCACGATCCGATACAGCCAGCGCTCCAACCCGCCGGTGAGATCGAAATAGGCCCGGTCGATGGTCAGCACGAGCGCGTCATCGAGCACCGCTTGGTAGAACCAGTCGGGAAGGATCATATCGATGCCGTCAGGTCGCCCCTGACGGTCGATGCGCTCCTTCCACTCATTGATCCATGAGAAGCGGTGACGACGGCCTTCGGCAGGCTGGCGGATCGTGGTTGCGACCGTGGTGGACTGGAGCCGGTCGAGTGCAGCCTTCAGGCGCTGATAGTCGCGCATCGACGTGCCGCGTCCGATGAAGCGGAGGATCTCGTAAGGCGTGGCGACCAGAAGGCGTGAGGTGCGAAGCCCGGCGTCGCGCGCCTCGACGATCTGACTGGCGGCCCAGATCAGGATGTCAGCGTCCCAGATGGTCGCCATGCCGTGATCGGGCACGGCCTCGACCCGGATCGACACCGTGCCGGCGCAAAAATCGATCGGCGCGACGCGATGGGATTTGGAGAGGGAGAAAAACGGATAGGCCATGAGATCCTGCGCGTCTCGTGGCGCGAAGTCGCCGGGGAGCGCCCGGAACAGATCGAGCTGTCCGCGCTCCGAGGGGGGACGATGCCGCGCCATCATCAGGGAACCGGGCGATCAGCGTGCGTAGCGGCCGGGCTGCGGCATGGCCGGCAGCGCCTGACGCTTGGCCGGCAGCACGGACCCACGCGGATCGGAGGTGGACGTGACGGCACCGCGCGCCGCCCAGGCTTCGAGATCGTCGACCGAATAGACGACGCGACCACCGAGCTTGCGGTAGTTCGGCCCGGTCCCGTAGGTGCGGTGCTTCTCCAGCGTGCGGGCGGAGAGGCTCAGGAATTCGGCGGCTTCCTTGGTACGCAGGAAGCGCGGCGGCAAAACGGCGAGATCGGGTCGCATGGATCGGGCCTCCGTGGCGGTTGCGATGGCCGCTGCGGATCAGCGGCGGGCAACGACCACCCTGGCGAAGGGGAGGCTTCAGGTGGGATGGGGAACTTGCGGGTGGCTAAAATCCCCACCCCATGCGGTTGATCGAAACCGCTAGGATCGGCGACGATGACGAAGCAGTTTCAGATAGCCGCCCGCGATCAGGTCGAAGCCGCCCTGGACCAGCTCGATCACCGTGTCGCGCAAGGAGGAAGTCTTCCACGGCTCGGCGGACACACGCACCTCGCCGAAGATCGCAATGCCGATCTCGCGATAGCTCGCGCCGTTCATGCGCCCGTCGGCGGCGCGTATCTTGAGGCGCAGACGGCGGCGCTGGTCGAGGGTCAGGCGTGTGTCGCGCGGGACGATGCGGCCGTTCCAGGCCCGCCAGAGCCGCGTGACGGCCTCGATCCGGCTAAGCGTTTCCTCGTCGAGAGGGATCAGTGCGGCAAGCGGCGCGTCGGGATCGGCACCATCCAGCAGCACGAACGGCATCTGAGCGAGATCGTCGATCGCGTACCGTCCCTCGGGGCTATCGCGGATGGTACAGTCGCCAGGTCGCGGTCGGGACGATGGGGGCGGCAAAAGATCGGGGCGCCGCGTGAGCAACGCCACCGCCGGATTGACGAAAGGCGACCAGACTACCGGCTGGTCGGTTGCGGAGAGGGCCGGACGGGCCGGGAAATCGCAGCCCCCATCGTCGTTCGGCTTCCTGCGGCAAAGGTTCGGTTTCGGCTTTGGCCTTCACCAGACTGTGGTAAAGACGCTGGTAAGGTTCATCCCGGCGAAGACATTCCCAAGCCAGTCCTTCGATAGACAAGGCATCGAAGACGTCATAGCTGAAGCGCTCGCGCCAATTTGATGTGTCGGGCTTCATCGCTCAACTCCTCAGCGCTCACGCGCAGGTCGAGTTGAATACGATTCCGAGTTGCGGGCTTCGACGGAAGATTGGCCAGCGACATCGCGCGATGTCGGCAAAGCATCGCGGCCTCGGGGCGCGACCGCAATGCGCTTCAGACGCGCGGTTCGCGCAGCAAATGCTTGTAGCCGGTGTGAGCCATCCAGCGCGCGCGAGAGAGATGGCTGTCATGGACATGACGGGCACGCTCGGGCTCAAGAGCCGGATCGATCCCGAACAGGATTTCGACGGCCTCCCGCCAGTCGGCCCCGTCCGCCGTGGCATCCAGCAACCGCATGTAGAGTTTGATATGCGAGCGGTCATAGTCGGTCAGATGCTCGACCGATGGTGCCATATCTTCGAACGGATCAATCATCACATCGCCCCACGGCCTGCACAGATAGCGCACAAGGCCGGCATCCTATCGATAGATCATCCGAAATGGATGGGATGCGGGAAACATCGACCGATGCCGCTGGAGCATCGCAGGCTGGCAACCGATTATTTCTTTGAATTTCTGCGATCATCGACGAGCAGCACTCCGTGTCCCCGGTCGGTGGACAGAAAAACGATGCCGGCTGCTTCAAGGGCTCTGCGAACCTGATCGCGCGTCGTCTCGTACACCTCAAGCCCGCTTTCGGATTCGAGGCGCTTCAGCGCGGTCAGCGATATGCAGGCCTTGTCAGCGAGCGTCTCCTGTGTCCAACCCAGCAACGCGCGTGCGGCCCGTGATTGTCGGGCGGTGATCATGCCGATCACCAGCCATCACGGCCCGAGCGCACGCCAGAACTACGACTATTATAGTCGCTCTAGTGCGAGATTCCACCGAAAACAGGCGGGGCAGTCGTTTCAAATAGTCGCTTAAGTACGTAGGGCTGATTCGATGGTCGGTTTTGCTATCAGGCACTTGCGAGGCTGATCTGCCTGTTACTGGACTTACGATGCTCGCTGAAGGCTGCCGTGATGGCCCGTAGCGTTTCGCGCGTTTTGGCGTCGGTCAGTGATGAATGCAGTATGATCGACAGAGACGGAATGGGTGGCAGGCCGAGTGCCTGACTGACTTCGATCATGTCCGGCGTCGCCAGGCGGCAGGGAAACGCCGCGACCGCGAGACCAGCGGACAGAGCGGCTGTGACGGCCGAGGTGCCGCCGATGAAGACCTCCGTCCAAGGGATCGACGCGCCATCCAGCAACCGTGTCGCCACCTCGCGCACGGTGCAGCAGGACGGATGGCTGGCGAGCGGCAGCGGTTCGCCCGCATGATGCTCGAAATCGGCTGACGCATACCACCCGAAATGCTCGGGACCGAGCACATCGCCATCTCGCCGGTCGTCGTCGCTGCGCACGATGACGGCATCGAGCGCGCCGGCTTCATAGGCATCGAGCAGCGCGCGCGAATTGTCGCTCCTGACCTCGACCGTCAGGCAGGGATCGAGCGTCTTAAGCTTCGCCAGCAGGGTCGGCACTTCCGGCCCCATGATATGGGCGGCAATCCCGAGCCGGAAACGTCGCCGCTCAGCCGTCAGCGCGGCCAGCGCGCGCTCGTGAGCCGCCAGAAACTCTCGTGCCGGCGGTAGGAAACTTTCGCCCTGTGCCGAGAGGCGGACCTGCCGGGGCGTGCGCTCGATTAGCCGCTTTCCAAGCCGGTCTTCGAGACGCTTCAACTTCACGCTGACAGCGCCTTGCGTCGAGCCGAGAGCCTCGGCGGCGCGGGTGAAGCTCTGAAGGTCGGCGATCATCACGAACGCCCGGACGGCATCAACCTCAAGCATACCCAGTATCTATCCAAATTTGTTGTCACTGAAATACTCTGCCATGCGATTGATGGATGGTCAAGCATTCGGCAGAATGGCGCTGAACACAAACGCAATGTGCAAGGTCGTATCACTAAGTATTCGCATCTCGCTGAATGCGATCCGCCTTGCATCGTGAGAGAGCAAGGCCGCCCCATGACAACGCACCCACCATCAAGAAACAATTTGGCACTTGTCGCTGTATGTCTTTCAGCATTGATGCTGGGTCTTGAGATAACCAGTATCCCATCGATCTTGCCGACGCTCGAAAAAGTCCTTTCGGCGGACTTCCAGCAACTGCAATGGATCATGAACGCTTACACGATCGCCATGTGCTCGGTGCTGATGGCGATGGGCACGCTGGGGGATCGGTTCGGGCGCAAGCGTGTCTTCCTGATCGGCGTCACGATCTTCGCCATCGCTTCATTGATATGCGGTCTGGCGACCAGCGCACCGCTGTTGATCGCGGCACGTTTTCTACAGGGGACAAGCGCGGCGGCGATGCTCGCCTGCCAAGTCGCCGTCCTCTCTCATCAGTTCCGGGACGGGGCGGAGCGTGGCAAGGCGTTCGGCTGGTGGGGCATTGTTTTCGGGATCGGCCTCGGTTTCGGCCCGATCGTCGGCGGTGCGATCATTACGCTGGCTAGTTGGCAATGGGTTTTCCTTGTCCATGTCCTGATCGCGGCCGCGACAATTGCCTTCGCGCAAAAGGGCGTCGAGGAATCCATTGATCCACATGCGACGCGCATCGACGTTGCGGGCATGGTGACGCTGTCGCTTGCCGTGTTCGGCATCGTTTATCTCATCACGCAGGGGCGAGAACTCGGGGCAACGAGTCCGGCCGCCTTGACCATCCTTGCGCTCAGCCTCGTCAGTTTCGTCCTGTTCGTCGTCATCGAGACCCGGATCGCGCGGCCGATGTTTGACTTCCGGGCTTTCCGCGTTCGCCGCTTCTCCGGCGCGATCCTCGGATCGAGCGGCATGAACTTCAGCTTCTGGCCCTTCGTCATCTATCTGCCGATCTATCTCCAGGCCGTGCTGGGCTATGACGCGATCGCGGCCGGAATGACAGTGCTGGCCTATACGCTGCCGACCATTGTCGTTCCGCCGCTGGCCGAACGTCTGCTTCTCAGCCGGGGACCCAGGTTCGTTATTCCGCTCGGCCTGTTCACGATCGGCGCAGGTTTCATGCTGCTGATGCTGGTGACGACCAGCGGCCATGCGAGCTGGATCTCACTGCTGCCGGGTTGCGTCCTGGCAGGGATCGGCCTTGGCCTGACCAACACCCCCGTCACCAACACGGCGACGGCTGCGCTGCCGCCGGAACGCGCCGGCATGGCGTCCGGCATGGACATGAGCGCCCGAATGATCTCGCTCTCCATAAACATTGCGCTGATGGGCTTCATCCTGTCGAGCGGCGTCTCGAGCTATCTCCTGCACGCGCTGTCCGATGCGCCACCCGCAGCTGTGCTTCGGGTGCTCTCCGACATGGTCTCGGCCGGAAACCTCACCGCCAGCGAAGGGCATGGCGTCCCGATCGCGGTTGCGCGCGAGGCGCTGGCGCACGGAATCGGCAGGGTCACTCTCTACGGGGCACTTTGCGCGTGGGGTCTGGCTTTGGCCAGTTTTACCGTCTTCGGGCGTGGCCCGGTGCCTAGCTCTGCCACCACCTCACACTGACATCGACGTCGGGATCAGGCGATCCTGGAAAGGACACCCATGAAAATCGGGATCATTGGTGCGGGGCGCATGGCGCAAGCGGTCGGATTGCTAGCCGTTCGGGCCGGTCATCAGGTCATGCTCAGCAATTCCAGAGGGCCGGATACGATCAGAGCGATCGGCAGGCATCTGGGCTGCAATGTCGGAACCGTAGATGAAGCCGCCGCCTATGGCGAAATGATCGTCGCTGCGCTTCATCTACAGTTTTATCGCGCATTGCCGCCTGACGCCCTTGCGGGAAAACTCGTTCTCAACCCGCAGAATTACTTCCCGCACTTCGGCTCAGTTCCTGCAATCGACAGCGGCGAACTCACCACGGCTGAGGTGCTGGCACGGCACCTACCAAGGTCGAACGTCGTCAAAGCCCTCAACGCCATTCTGGTGGAAGAGATCATGCCCGATGCCCGGCCTGCTGGAGTGCCAGACCGGCGCGCGCTTCCAATCGCAAGCGACGATCATAATGCGAAGGCCGCCACTACCACGTTCCTTAATGAGATCGGCTACGACACCGTCGATGCCGGGCCACTCGCCGAGGGATGGCGCTTCGAGCGTCGCAGGCCCGTCTATTGTGTGCCGTTGAACATGCTGTTGCTCGAACAGCGCCTGGAGGCAACAGCGCCGGGGACATTCGTGCCGGACGGTTATTGGCTATCTGAGCGCGGCATTCGCGTCTGACTACACACGAGGATCAATCATGAGGGTAGAGAAGCTACCAATACCAAGATGGCCATTGATGCCATCGGTCTCCAATGCGCGGACTGCGATGGTTGAAGCCCCATCAGGGCCAATTTCGATATCGGAATAGCGCGGCATGGCGAAGCATTCTCTGCCCATAGAGCTTCGCCACCTGCGCTACTTCGTAGCCGCCGCTGAGCAAGGCAGCTTCCGCAAGGCCGGGGTTGCGCTTGGCGTGCAGGAATCCTCGGTCAGCCGCCGTATCCGCGATCTGGAAGATCAACTCGGCGCCTCGCTGTTCCAGCGCCACAATGGGGGCGTGCGGCTGACCTTCGCCGGGCAGCGATTCCGGCGGCAGGCCGAGGACATGCTTCGGCACATGCGGGACAGCGCACACGATGTCGCCGCCATCGGGCGAGCGAAAAACGGCCGGATCACCATCGGCATCCTGCCGTCGCTCGCAGCGGGGTTCCTGGCCGAGCTGTTCCGTGCCTACGATCAGCATCACGGAGGCGTTCATATCAACTTTATCGAGAACGAGACTGCCGAACATGAGGCTGCCGTCGCCCGGTTGGATCTCGACGTGGCCTTCGTTGCCGGCCAGCAGCCTTGGCCGGGATGCGAGGTCACGCCCCTCTGGGAGGAGCGGCTGTTCGTGGCGCTTCCGAAGGGGCATCGGCATGGTGATCGCGACGAACTCGATTGGCCGTCGCTTGCCGGGGAGTGCTTCCTTCTGCGCCATGCCGCCGCTCCGCCGGAAGCGGGCGATGCGTTTGTGCAGCGGCTGATCGGAGCCGGACAAGACATCAGGCTCCAGCCGCAATGTGTCGGCCGCGACATCGTGCTGCCGCTCGTGGCCATGGGGCGTGGGCTGGCGCTGGTCAGTGAGGCGACGGCCTCTATTTCGTTTCCAGGAATCATCTATCGCCCGATTGCTGGCGAGACGCTGATCTTCAGCGCCCTATGGTCGGCGAAGAACGACAATCCGGCGCTTCGCTGCCTGTTGAGTATCGCGCGGCGATTGGCCCGATCATCTCGAGGTCGGCCGCTGCCGCCATAGTGTCTGGCGGCGACCGCAGGGCGGCCCCGGCCTTTCGACCGGGGCCTCGGCGCCGGTGTCAGTCGCCGCGGCGGCCGTTGGGGCGGGACCAGATCAGCGAGTAGCCTTCACCGTCCTCGTCGTCGAAGAGGTTGGCGTAGATGGGGGCGTTGAAGCTCGGATCGTCGAGCTTGAGGCCCAGATAGTCGCGGCCCTCGTTGGAGCGCTTGGACCAGGCGGCGCCGATCTCGGCGCGGCCGACCAGCACGCGGTGGCTGGGGGCGTTCTCGCCGGTGGCGCGCAGGTCGGGAACGATGCGCACGCCCTTGGCCTGGACGCTGAGGGTGACGATGTCGCCGGTGAATTCGTTCGAGCCGGTCTTCTTGAAGGTGCCGATGGTCGCCATTTTAGTCTCCGTTCTTTCGTGTTCGAGCCCGCACCATTGCGGCCTCGATGGCGATCGACAGGCCAGAGGCGACCGCCGCCGCATCGCGTGCGACCGGAGCGCAGCGGAGGACGGCCAAGGAAGACTTTGTTGCTGCGCGAGGAATGACGGCACAGCCGACAGGGGAAGAAAGTCTGACGCCGCCGTTGCGGCAAGGCGGTCGAGGCGAAGCCGGCCTTCGGCCAGATCAGGCCATTGGAGAGGCCGTCAGGTGCGCTCGATCAACGGGCAGAAGACGGAGACGATGGCGACCTCCCGCAACCGGCAATGACCCACACGATTTCACCGGGGCCGCCCCCTCCCGTCCCGGCCATCTGCCTGCGCCTGACATGACCGGCCATCACCCAGAACCAACGTTCATCCGCAGCATTCTGATCGGCCCGGTATCACCCGCCGTCTGCCACCAAACGCTGCGAGGGTCGTGCTCCCGGCCTCACGCCGATCCGTGCGCCATGGCCATCCGCAAGCCCGTGACAAATGGGGATGCAGCTCACCCTGTCAGGTGCAATGCCACAGATTCTTTGCCGCTTCAGGCCCGCGCCGTGGTTTCGGTCGAAAGGTCGGTGGCCGCCATACCCACGACACGCAGAAAGGCGGTGACGCCGACCGCGATCGCGCCGATGACCGAGAAGACGATCTGCCACGTCTCGGACGGCATGGTGTGTTTCACAATGCCATGGACGGCGTGATAGCCGGCGAGGATAGCCGGCGCGACGAAGATAAGCGCGATGGCGAGTTTCATCCAGGTCGGACGGACCAGAACGAGCAGCATCTGCCCAACGCCGAGCGTGAGGCCAGCGGCGACCGTGCCGACGATGATCGCGCCGAGCCAGCCCGCGCCCGTATGCAAGGCCCAGCTTCCAGCGCTGACGCCGACGAAGAGCGGCAACGCGAAGACGGCGAGCGTGAAGATCAGCCAGCAGAAGAAGCAGATGGCTGCGATGGACAGAAGAATACCTAGAAAGATCATGGTGGTGTCTCCGTGACAAAAGGTCCGACGGTCGCGCCTCCACCACCACCCTGGCGCACCGACAGTATAGCAAAAGACCAGCGCGGGCGGGAGCAGAAACCTCCGAGGTTTCCGCTTCTCCGGTGATGACCTTCGCCCCGTCATGGGGCGAATGGATCGATTTCATTGAGGATCGCGGCGCTGTCGCCGTCATATTCGGCGGCCGGTGTCACCGAGACCGTGCCGTCGCCGGCGCGGAAGATGACGATGACGGCCATCAGGGTGGTGGCAAGGCTGAAGGCGAAGGCGTGAGCGTCGTTGAGGGACATCGATCCGGCTCCTGTTCGAAGCGGAGGACCATCCCCCGCTGACAGGCGCCCGATGTGTCCGGCCGATGGCCGCAATCACCGCAAAGGTGAAACCGCAGCGGCGGCACGCTATGCGTAGTCCGACCCTTTACGGGTTGATGGCGTCAGGCCCACGGCCGGACCAAGGAATTGCGCAATTGAAGCGGGAGTGGTGCTTTACATCCATAGGAGCCGAGGCTGTCCGTCCTCGCCAACGCTCTGCTTTTCCCCGCTCACAACCGTCTCGCGGTCGGCTATCAAAGGACGACGGGGTTTGATGCAGGATGACGAGTATGGCGGACTTTAAGGATCGTGACCTGCACCTGGTCAAAAAGGCACTGGCCATCGCGGTGCTGGCGATCGAGCGGCAACCCGGCCCGTTCCAGTCCCATTCCGATCAGGTGGATATGAAGACGTTGCTCGACCGTCTGATCGTGAGCGACACCGAACTCGCCCATTACGCCCGTTCTGCGCGGATCGCGGTGATGGGCGATCCCGACTGACGATGATGGTGCATCGAGCGACCGCCTCCAGCGTTAGCGATTGAAGCCGAATGGCGGAAACACGACGAAGGCGTGGTTCCGGCGCAGCCGAAAGCGCGGCCCGCAGGGCAACGCCCAAATACTATTCTTCTTTCTGTGGACGGTGGTAAGCTTGTGCACGTTTCAAGAAATCGAACACGAGGATATGCCGCGTGGGTGAGATCAACATCTCTCGTGATGAACAAGAGGCCATCAGCGCCATCGACGCCAGCGAACTGGACACGTTGATCGATAAAGCGATCCGACACGAACAGTCAGCGGATTTGCATCGACTGCCTCTCACCCGCTGCGGCACCTATATTGCGACAAAGCTCCATTATTTCGATCAGGCACTGACGAGGCACCGTATCGCCAAATCGGCACGCAAACGCGAAGAAACCGGAGACGCTCTGCAGCGCGCCGGCCGGGAACTATCCTTTGCCTTCAGCGCGATGAAGCAGCGGATGGAAACCGAACAGGCGGAAGCAGAACTCTTCCAAATCGACGATCAGATCATTCCGCCATACCGCTTCACGAAGACCATGAGCGTCAGGGTGAGCTACCGATGGCGGCAAACCAATGCGGAGGAGTGGCAACGGGGTAGCATCACCTTTGTCTATCAGCACGATCCGCGTCCTGACTATACGACGCCCGCACCCAAGCGGAAGCCGAGCGCGGCCAAGCAGGAAGAGCAGCTTCAGAACCAGCTCTATCAGACCTGGGAGCACCTGATGCGCGGCGCGCTCTATTCGGTGCGGGATTATTTTAGGGACGGCGGTGATGGTGCCAAGATTCCTGAGACATTCCAGGTGACGGTCGATTCCTACAGCCGTGGCCTGAACAACTACAGCACACAGTTTTGGCGCCAGCAGCCCTGATCGCCTTTGTCCGTGAGGCCGGAAATTGAGGGATGGCGGCGCTCACGCGCCGCCGTTCCCGAACCGATAGACCGGGATGCCGAGCTTGCGGGCCTTGTCGGCGAGGTTGTCCTGGATGCCGGTGCCGGGGAAGACGATGACGCCGATCGGCAGAACGCTGAGCATCTGATCGTTGCGTTTGAACGGTGCGGCCTTGGCGTGCTTCGTCCAGTCGGGCTTGAAGGCGACCTGCGGCACCTTGCGGGTGTCGGCCCAGCGGGCGGCAATCTTCTCGGCGCCCTTGGGCGAACCGCCGTGCAGCAGAACCATGTCGGGGTGCTTGTCGTGGATCTGATCGAGCTTGGCCCAGATCAGCTTATGGTCGGCGGTGTCGCCGCCGGAAAAGGCGATCTTCGGCCCGGCGGGCAGCATCACCTCGGTCTCGGCGCGGCGCTTGGCGGCGAGGAAGTCTCTGGAGTCGATCATCGCGGCGGTGAGATTGCGGTGGTTGACCATCGATCCGGTGCGCGGGCGCCAGCTTGAGCCGATCTGGCGGTGGTAATGTTCGGCGGCCTGGTCGCGCATCAGCTCGAAGGCGTCGCGGCGTTCGAGCAGCGTCTGGCCCTCGGCGGTGAGGCGCTCCAGCTCGACGGATTTCACCTCGCTGCCATCCTGTTCGCGCTGAAGGCGGCGCTGCCCTTGCTCGTTATCGTCCAGTTCGCGCTCGATCCGGCCGGTGGCGCGGTGGAAGAGATTGACGGTCGACCAAAGGAGATCGTCGAGGTCGGGTTCAAGGCGGGTGTCTGCAAGCGTCGCGATCAGGGCGTCAAAAATGTCGGCGATGGCGCCGGCGACGCGGGGGCCTTCGGGTAGCGGCCTGGGGTCCGGTTCGTCCTCGAAGGGGCGGTGGCCGTAGAGCTGAAGTTCCTGGAGGAGATGGTCGGTGGGCGAGGACTCGTGGTGGGGCTCGTAATCGTCGTGCTCGGACATGGGATGCTCCGTCGGTGTGGACCGCGACCGTCGCGGCCTTCATGGCGACGAAGCCCATGGGCGGGCCGGACCTGCACCCGCAGCGTCAGCGCAGGGCCGCAGCGTGAGCGGAGGATGGCAGAGGCCGGCGATTTTGCCTCGCGATGCAAAGCCCGAAGGGCGGCGGAAAATCGTCGGCCGCCGCCATTGCCTGCCCGGCGCGGCTATGGGCCGATCGCCCTCTCGAAGGCCGAGGCGCGGTCCCTTTCCGATGGGGGGCATCCGAGAGCATGGCGATGAACCCCGCCAGCTTCCCGTACCGGCTATGCCGCCAGCATCATGAAACGGGCGACATCCTGCGGGGCAAGCTGGACCCGGATATGTGCTCGAAGCGCCTCCACGCCGAACTGCCGGAGATCGTCGTTGAAGTCCTTGAGCACGGGAGATAGGGTAATCGCCTCGATCCCGGCCGCATCGGCCCGTTCGATCAGGCTGTCCCGCGCCGCGTCACCTGCCGGATCATTGTCACGAAGGATATAGAGCCGTCGCAGCGTGTCGGGGAACTGACAAGCCGCGAGATGTGCCGACGAGAGGGCCGCCGCCATCGCCATGGCCGGGATCGCCTGCTGCACCGACAGGGCGGTTTCGATGCCTTCGCCCGCCGCCATGACATCGCCAGCAATGCCGAAGCGTACCGCGTGACCGAGCAGGTCGCCCATCGCCTTGCGCGGCGTGTCGATCGGTGCCTTATCGGAGCCGTCGGGGGCAAGCCAGGTCCGATGCGCCCCGGTAATCGTTCCTCCGAGATTGGTGACGGCTGCAATCATTGCCGGCCATGTCTCCGTCGGGCCATCGTCTTCGGGTCGATAGTAGCAGCGCGGATGGAAATACAGGTTTCCGGTTCCGTGCAAAGCCGTAATGCCGCGTCCGTGCAGATACGTTTCCACGAGCGTGCCACTGAGCGGCTGCGATATGGCGATGAGCCGCCGTGCCGCTTCGGGCGAGCCGGATGGGGCTGGCGTGATGGTGTGCCGTCGCGGCGGTGGCCCCGGTTCGGGATTGGGCAGACTGAGGAAGTTGCGGGCCTCCTCGATCACGTCGGTGAAGTCGATGAGGCCGAGACTTTCCCGGATCACATCGAGCAGATCGCCATGTTCGCCGCTCTGCGCATCGTTCCATTTGCCAGCCGGTCCTTTCGGGCTGTCCTTCAGTCGCACATACATCGAACGACCGGGAGCGTTGCGGACATCGCCGACCTGCCAATAATGGCCCTGACGGTGGCCGTTCGAGAGATAGTGGCGGCACACCGCCTCGGCCTGCTTGCCGAGACGGTGTGCCAGATCGGATGCGTCGAGACGGGTCATCACGCCGCCTCGCGTTCGGAGAGGCGCGCGATGGCATAGGTGTCAAACAACCGCTCAAGCACAGCGACACCGTTAGCATCCACGGGCACGAAAAAGCGCAGCTTCCAAGAGATGATCTCGGTGAAGAGGCCATAGGCGCGCAGCCGCTCACGCATCGCCTCGGTAAAGCCGGTCAGCTCGATCCGGTTCGCGCCCATGACGCGGACACGGCGAAGCTGAAGCCCTTCGGCCAGATCGATGATCGTCCGTCCGTCGAGCAAGGCCCGATGTGCATCCTCAGCGGACAGCTTCGCCGTTCCCGTGGTCGATGCCGCATTCGCCGCCCAGGCCGGAGAGACACGGCGACCGATGATGCGTTCGCCGTCATCGGTCTGGAGCCGATAAACGCGGGTGGATTCGTTCGGCAGGCGCTTCCACACCGGCAGGAGCAGTCCGGCGACGATATGCAGCGTCGTGTCCTCGAACTCCGGCACCTCGGCGCATTCGCGATCCCAGACCGCGGCGAAGGTTTCGCGATCAACAGGCTCCCAATGGCTGTCGGCCATCGCTTTCAGCGAGACATGATGATGCTCCATCGGCCGGATCAACCGGACGCGGCGTTCGATCTCACCATCATCGAGCATCAGCGAGGGGGCCGACACCTGCACGGCGGCCCGGCCGGACTTGGCGTTGGCCAGCAACCTGCCATGGTCGGCATCGACATGGGCCAGTGCGTCGGCCAGCGCCATCGGCCGGTTGCGCCGCTTCTCGGCGATGGTCAGCAACCGCGTTTGCGCGCCCGTCGCCGGGTGGGTGTAGATGGTCTGGCGGTCGGTGACGATGAAGCTCTCCGCCGTCAGCGTTTCAAGACCGATGTCATAGACGCCGCTGGCGATCGCCCCCTGCACCTTGGCGTCGAGCAATTGCTCGAAGGCGGTGAACAGGATGGTCTGAAGCTCGATCGTCAACGCCAGCAGGCGGTTCAGAAAGGTGGTGATCGGCGGCAGCTCGTCTTTGATGCCATTGTCGTCCATCAGCTTCAGGCCGGTGGCAGACTGGAAGCGGTCGAGCGAGCAACCGTCGATCTTGCCGCGCACGATCAGCAGATAGAGCTGGCGCAGCGCGTCGCGGGCATACGGACTTTCCAGATTGTCTTCCGGCCGGAACAGGCCTTGGCCGCCGGTCTGGCGCTGGCCGCGCGTGATGGCGCCCAGCGTGTCGAGCCGCCGGGCGATGGTCGAGAGGAAGCGCTTTTCCGCCTTCACATCCGTGGCGATCGGTCGGAAGAGCGGCGGCTGCGCCTGGTTGGTTCGGTTGGTGCGGCCAAGGCCCTGAATGGCGGCATCGGCCTTCCAGCCCGGCTCCAGCAGATAGTGGACGCGCAGGCGCTGGTTCTTCGCCGACAGTTCGGCATGGTAGCTGCGGCCCGTGCCGCCGGCGTCGGAGAAGACGAGGATGCGCTTCAGGTCATCCATGAAGGCAGCCGTCTCGGCAAGATTGGCCGACGGCGCGCGGTTCTCGACGGCGAAACGGTCGCCCGTGGCGTCGGCACCCGACTTGCGGACGATGCGGCGGGAGCGGCCCGTCACCTCGGCCACCATGTCCGTACCGAAACGCTGGACGATCTGGTCAAGCGCGCCGGGAACCGGCGGCAGTGACGCCAGATGTTCGATCAGCTCGTCGCGCCGCGCCACAGCTTCCCGGCTCTCGACGGGCTGGCCGTCGCGCGTGACAGGGCGCGACGACAGATTGCCCTCGCTGTCGGTGAACGGCTCGTAGAGCTGCACCGGGAAACTGTGGGCGAGATAATCAAGAACATATTCCCTCGGTGTGATGTCGACCCGGATGTCGTTCCATTCCTCGGTTGGGATTTCCGCGAGACGCCGTTCCATCAGTGCCTCGCCAGTGGAGACAATCTGGATGACGGCGGCATGGCCTTCCTCCAGATCGCGTTCGATCGACCGGATCAGGGTCGGCGTCTTCATCGATGTGAGGAGATGGCCGAAGAAGCGCTGCTTGGCGCTCTCGAAGGCTGAGCGGGCGGCGGACTTGGCCTGCCGGTTCAGCGTGCCGTCCGAACCTGTGATGTTCGCCGCCTGCATCGCGGCATCCAGATGATTATGGATGATGGCGAACGCACCGGCATAGGCGTCGTAGATGCGGCGCTGCTCATCGGTAAGCGCATGCTCCACCAGCTCATATTCCACACCGTCATAGGAGAGCGACCGGGCTGTATAGAGGCCGAGTGAGCGGAGATCGCGCGCCAGCACCTCCATCGCCGCGACACCGCCAGCCTCGATCGCCTCGACGAACTCGGCGCGGGTGGCGAAAGGGAAATCCTCGCCGCCCCAGAGGCCGAGCCGCTGGGCATAGGCGAGATTATGGACGGTGGTGGCGCCGGTCGCGGAAACATAAACGACGCGGGCGTTCGGCAAGGCGTGCTGGAGCCGAAGGCCAGCGCGTCCCTGCTGCGAAGCGGCGACATCGCCGCGTTCACTTTTGCAGCCACCGGCGTTCTGCATGGCATGGCTCTCGTCGAAGATGATCACTCCATCGAAGTCGGAACCCAACCATTCGACGATCTGCCGGACGCGCGAAACCTTCCCCCCGCGGTCGTCGGAGCGCAGCGTGGCATAGGTTGCGAATAGGACGCCTTCGGAAAGCGCGATCGGCTTGCCCTGCGGGAAGCGCGACAACGGCGTGACCAGCAGGCGCTCCATGCCGAGCGCCGACCAGTCGCGCTGCGCGTCCTCGATCAGCTTGTCGGATTTGGAGATCCACACCGCCTTCCGGCGTCCCTGCATCCAGTTGCAGAGAATGATCCCGGCCGACTGGCGGCCCTTGCCCGCGCCGGTGCCGTCGCCGAGCATGAAGCCCCGGCGGAAGCGGACGGCGTTCGCAGCATCGGCGGGCGCGGCCTGGACGAGATCGAAGGTGGCATCCACCGTCCATGATCCGGCGATGAAGTCCGAATGGGCTTCGCCCGCATAGATGACGGTTTCGAGCTGGGCATCCGACAGCAACGAGTGGATATTCGCCGGTAGCATCGGGCGATAGCCGGGCTTCGGCGGCGCGACGCTCGCCATCGCCGCCGATTGCACCAGCCTGGTGGGATGTGCCGTCGAGCCGGGAATACGGATCGCCTGCAATCCGTATTCTTCATAAATCGCCTCAGTGAGGTGCGCGCCTTCCGGGGGCGTCCAGTCCACCGTGTCGTAGGCCAATTCGACGCCTTCGGGATCGGCAGATGCTATGGCCGGGCGCACGGTCGCGGCGCGAGACAGATATCCGCGCACAGACTTTTGCGCAGCAGCAAAAGACCGAACGGCAGGCAACGTGACGGGAAGCCGCGCCTGAACTTGGCGCTCGATCCAGTCGAGCAGCGTGGCCGCATCCAGTGCCATGCCCGGCGAGACCGGGAACAGGGTCGGATCGTCGGCGGGCAGCTTGTCGATGACGGTCAGTCGGGTTGCAAACGTCGTGCCGTGCTTCTGATAGACCGATCCGGCGATGGCGGCGGAGAAGACGACACGGCCACGCGCCTGCAGGGCAACGAAGGCGTCGCGCCAGTCCGGCAGCTCCGGCCCGACATTGGCACCTGTGATGGCGACCAGACGGCCGCCGGGCGCGAGCCGGTTCAGCGCCGAGGCGATGTGGCGGAAGCCGGCATCGGTGACGCGGCCTGTGACATGCGCCATGGCTGAGAAGGGCGGGTTCATCAGCACGACGGACGGGACAGCGCCGGAGTCGAGATGATCGTCGATCTGCGCCGCGTCGAAGCGGCTGACGGCAATGGCAGGAAAGAGGGAAGCGAGAAGCTCGGCGCGCGTGTCGGCCAGTTCGTTGAGGATCAGCGATGCGCCTGCCGTCTGGGCGAGGATCGCCAGCAGGCCGGTGCCCGCCGAGGGTTCCAGCACGCGGTCATCGGGCGTGATCGCAGCCGCGGTCAGTGCCGCGAGGCCAAGCGGCAAGGGTGTCGAGAATTGCTGAAGCGCCTGGCTTTCCTCGGAGCGGCGTGTGTGCGTCGGCAGCAGCGCCGCGATCTTCGCCAGCACTGAAAGTCTTGCAGCCGGAGACGCGGCTTTACGGAACAACGCCTTTCCGTATTTGCGCAGGAACAGGATGGTCGCGACTTCGCATGCCTCGTAAGCCGCCTTCCAGTCCCAGAGACCGGTCGCGTCGGACGCGCCGAAGGCATCCTCCATTGCGGATCGCAGGATGGTGGCATGGATGCGCTCGCCGCGTTCCAGATGCGGCAGCAGGAGGTTGGCGGCGGCAAGAATGCCCGACGATGGGACAAGGGGCAGCGGCGTGGCCGACGCAGCGGCCACGGGGGACAGAATGTTCATGGGGTGAGCTTTCAGAAGAGCTGTGACGGACAAGCCCGCGCGACGCTCTCTCTCGACCGCCCGGACTCATCCCGTCCCGGCACACCTCTCCCTCTCAAGGACCGAACATGAAAAAAGCGCCCGACCGTGAGGCGGGCGCTTTTTTCGTCATTCTCCGTCTCCATCGTTCCTGATGAAGCCACCCGGATCATCAGGATCGGGCGGGAGATAGGCATCGAAGGGATTGCCGTCGGCGAGATGGCCGAAGGGCGTGAAGACGTAATCGCCATTGTCTCGGCCGACAGCGCAGATGACGTAGCGCGGGGTTCCCGTCGCCGCATCGAGGCATTCCATCAGCGCCAGATTGCCGTCACCCGCAGCGCGCAACAAGGTCTGGAAATTGGTCCGGACGAAGGAGGGAATGCTCATAGCGGGCATCCTTCGGCGGAGAGCGTCTGGTCGAGCCAGCCGTCCGTGTAGATCCAGTCCACGGTTTCGCCGGTGGCGAGATCGAGCACATGCGCACCGCCGCCAAAGCCGTCCAAGCGCGGCCGTGAGCAGGTGTTGGCATATTGGAAACCCCAGCGGCCGGTCAGGTGAAACTCGCTGGCGCAACGCTTCAAGAACTGGATCAGACGTTCGGGATCGCCGGAGACATCGTCACGCATCCAGAGGTTCGTGCCGCCATGCTCGGGTTGGATGGAGAGCAGGAAACCTTCGGAGGGCGGCTCCTCCGATGCGCCGTCCTGGGACAGACGATTGTAGAGATCAAGGGCGCGTGAAGCGTTCTCGGGTGTGCCGACATCGAGCAGGCACGAGAAATGGGTGGAATAGTCGGCCATGACAGGCTCCTGAAAACGAAGAAACCCAGCGCGAGGCTGGGCCTTTGAGGGACGGGATGCGTTGGTCGAGTCAGCAGCGGGACCGGACTATGCCGGTCCCGCCGGGTGTTGCTCATTCGGCTGCGGAGAGCAGTGCTTCGTCCTCGTCGGCGTCTTCGCCCTCATCCTCGTCGGTGAGGAAGTCCGGCAGCGTGGCGTCTTCAGCGGCATCGGCCTGATCGTGCGAGCGGGACTGATCGCCGTCGATGGACGTGGCGCGCAGCGGTTCGGGCAACCAGCCGCTGTCGGCCAGCAGTCGTTCCGCCTCCTTGGCCATGTCGCCCTTCTTCATATGGTCGATGAGCTGCGCCGCGCGTTCGCCCGCACCCTCGCGCACGGCTTCGACGATCCGGGCCTTGGTGACACGACCGAAGTAGTTGCCGACCGTGGGCCGCCAGCCGGCCGCCACCATGTTGAGGCCCGTGGCACGCGCCAGCCGCTCGGCCTGGCGCATGCGGACCTCCAGCCCATGCTCGCTGACGCCCGAGCCGCTATAGGGATTGGGCCGCTCATAGAGGGCGTTGATCCCGTAGCCGACGCAATGGGCGAGCAGGTCCATGCGGCTGTCGTCATCCAGTGCGGTCAGCCAGTCCCACAGCGCTTCATCGTCAGCGGGCACATGATCGCCCCAGCGTTCATGCCGGTCGGTGACGGATTTCGCCGAGGCGCTGTCCTTCAGATCGTCAGCCTGCGCCGGGAAATGAACCTGCCGGACATTGGCCTCCAGTGCGCCCGTCGCGGGACGATGCAGGAAGGTGTCCGAGACCAGCTTGTGCAAGAGCGCCGTCATGGCGACGTGGGGACGGTTGGCGACGGCATCGCGCAACGCCAGGGTGCGATGCGCGGTCAGTTCGATGACGAGACGTTCGGGCAACGGCTTGATGCCGTCGTCTTCCTCCTCCTCGACCGGCACGGGCTGTCCGCCGAGGGTGATAGTGGCGCGCTGGATGGCGGGTATCCGGACTTCACCGGTTTCGGGATCTACGTCCTCTTCCGATGCGTCATCGTTGGCGGCCGCTTCCACCGGCGCCTCGTCCTCGGGACGGACATAACCGCGATCGATGCTGAGCGAACCGTTCGCGTCGATGGTGACGAAGACGCCGGCGATCGCGATATCGGCCGGATCGTAGCTGACCGGGCGATCGTCGAGCTTTTCCAGCGCTGCCTCGATCTCGCCGAGGCGTTCGTCCACCGCATCCGGCAGCTCGTCGGCATCCTGATATTCAGCAACCAGGCTGTCGAGTTCCGCCTGTAAGGCTTCGCGCGTCGCCTGTTCCTCCGCGGTCATGTCGAGGACGGTGCCCGCCAGCCGGCGCAGACCATGGGTGACGCCATAGGGAATGCTGACAGCGGCATCGACCCACTTCCAGCCTTCCGCCGCGATTTCATCGGCGATGACCTTCAGCTTCTCGGCCACCAGTCTGTCGAGCAGGCCGACATCCTGAAGCCAACCGCCGTCGTCGGACTCGAACAGATCGCGCAGCACGACGCCGCCGGCCGCCTCGTAAGCCTCGATGCCGACGAACGCGGCACGCTTGTCGGAGGCTCGCGCCGTGGTTTCGGTCAGCATCCGCTTGATCTGCCACGGCTCCTTCTGCCAGCTATTGCGGACCGCTTCCCAAACCTGTTCCTGGCGGGCGTGATCCGGCGAGACGGTGAAGGCCATAAGTTGCTTCAGATCCATGCCGTCCTCGGCGAAGACGTCGAGCAGCACCGGCGAGACGGAGGCCAGCCGCAGGCGCTGCTTGACGACGTTGACGGCGATCAGGAAGGCAGCGGCGATCGCCTCTTCGCTCATACCCTTGTGGCGCATGGCCTGGAACGCTCTATACTGATCGAGCGGATGCGGCGGGATGCGCTCGTCATTCTCGGCGAAGGAGATTTCCTCCATCAGAATGCCGCTCGCCGCGTCGCTGACGACGCAAGGAACCGGCGCGGTCTTGTTGAGCCGCTTCTGCTTCACCAGCAGTTCCAGCGCCCGGTAGCGGCGACCGCCGGCCGGCACCTCGAACATGCCGGTCTCCACGCCATCGGCATCGAGAACGGCACGCACATGCATCGACTGGATGAGGCCGCGCCGGGCGACGGACTCGGCCAGTTCCTCAATCGAGACGCCGGCCTTGATCCGGCGGACGTTGGACTGGCTCAGCACCAGCTTGTTGAAGGGAATGTCGCGCGACGACGACAGGGTGATCTTCTGAACGGCAGTTGCCATCGGGGTTACTCCGCGACGGGCGGCCGGGAGCCTCTCTCTCGACCTCCAACCCGTCACGAAGCGAAGCGCCGCCCTCTTCCTCTACATGGCAGCGGCGTTGGGAACCGAGGATGGATCGCGCGGCTTCGCCTCCAATCGCACTCCCAGCGAAGACAGAACCTTCATGATGGTGACGAACTCGGGATTCCCGCCAGCATCAAGCGATCGGTAGAGGCTCTCGCGTGCAAGACCGGTCTCGCGGGCGATCTGGCTCATCCCTCGGTCCCGGGCGATTGCGCCGAGAACATTCATGATCCGCGTCGCGTCGCCGGACGCCAGCGCGGCGTTGAGGGTCCGAACGGCCTCCTCGGCTGGTTGCGCGGGGCACGGGTCCGGCACGTCCGCAGCCTCCCCTGGCGTCGAGGGCGCATGATCGAGCAGGCTGGGTTGCGGATCGGCTTCAATCAACGCCCATTCCTGCGGTGTCGCCCTATCCCGAAGGTCGGTGCGGAAAGACGGATCGCACTGACGGATGAAATCGCGATAGTGCTCGACCGTCTTGACGTTGACCGCCGCCTTGTCCGGCACATTGAAGAGGACCGAGATCTTGCCGGCCTGAACCAGGCGCAGAACGTTCAGCACGGTGCCGGGGCTTTTGCCGTCCCAGATCATCAGACCGAAATCGGCCTCGCGCGCCATCTCGCGGTCCTTGGCGGCATAGAATTGAAAGCCCTTTGTCCCTTTGGGAACATCGACGCGATGCGTGGTCCATGACCCGAGATTGTTGCGCGGCGCATCGCCCGAACAGAAAACGGTGACGTTGGCATAGTTGGCGTCGAAAAAATGCTTCTGAACGGCTTTGTCAGCGCCGTTCGCGTCCCCGACGATGACCTGATGGTGGCTGGCGATGACGTTATCGAGGCGCTTCTTGACCTCGGCCGGTAAACGGGAAACGTGCCGCGAGCCACCGATGAAGATGGTGTTCATTGGTTGCTCCGTGTTTTGGTGATGGTGAGCGCCCGCACCACCTGCGCCTGGCCGGCATCCAGAAGGACATCGGTAATCGCGTTCATGGTGGTGCCGGAGCGGAAGAGGTCGTCGAACAGCAGGATTTTGCGGCCGCGCGTCTGTGCGGCATCGACGGTGTAAAGTCCCTTGACGTGCTCCTTGCGCTCATCGGGATCGGTGATGTTCTTGAGCTGGCCTGTTGGGCGCGTCGTGGTGATGCAGGAAAGGACCGGGACACCCAGAGCCTGCCCGATGCCTTCCGCCATGATGATGACCGGCTGGACGGCGCGCGGGTGCGAAGGGGGGACCGGCACGATCGCGTCGAACTTGTCCCGATGATGCCCGAGAAAATCGGCAACCGTCTCGATGATGGGAGCCGCGGCAGAACGGTCGGCCCGGTTCTTCAGGCGGAACAACAACTCGGCGACCTCAGGCCGGACCGTCTTGAACTGCATGTACCCGAAATCATTATAGCCGACCGGCGTGCTGCTGATCGTGTGAAGATCCATCGCAACGCCGGAATGCCAATGCCCGGATATCGCGATCGGATTGGTTTTGACGATGGCCATAGGTGCCCTCCTGAATACTCACTGTAACCCATGGGCTACAAATGGGCAAGGAAGGCGCGGGGAATATCGAAGAACATCGGTCCGCAAATGTACGCAAGCTCAAAGCCGGAGACACGGGAAACCGCATCTCCGGCTTTGCGGAACATCAGGCGGCGCGATCGAGCAGCTTCTTCGCCTTCGCCTCCATGTCGAGACGGGCATCCTGATGTGGCTTGTCGCGGGCGATGGCGGTGATGCCCTGGACGAAATCGAAGATCGACTCCGGCGGTCGACCTTCCTCGGCCAGCACCGCCTCGATGATCTTGCCGGTCTCGGCCTTCGAGAAGCCGCGGCGGCGCAGGAAGTCGCTGCGATCCTCGTCGGTGCGGGCCACGATGCGTTCGCGCGCCGCCTTGATGCCGTTGATGAAGGGCGTGGGCGAGGAATTGGCGAAGTTGAGCAGTGCCGGGGCCGCCTCATGGGCAAAACGCGAGGCGGCATATTTGCTGTGGCGGATGGTAATCTCCTCGAAATCCTCAACGCCCCACAAATTGCGATTCTGGCACACGGCGCGCAAATAGAAGCTCGCCATGCCGAGCGTCTTGGCGCCGACCTCGCTGTTCCAGCAATAGAATCCGCGGAAGAATAGATCGGGCGAACCATCGGGCAGCTTGCCGGCCTCGATGGGGTTGAGATCGTCGACCAGGAATAGGAACACATCGCGGTCGGACGCATAAAGCGTCGTCGTATCCCTCGTGATGTCGACGCGCGGATTGTAGATCCCTGTCGACCAGTCGAGAACGCCCGGCACCTTCCAGCGCGTATCGCCAGTGCCATTGCCGGCAATACGCTGCACGGCCTCGACCAGCTCATAGTCATAGATGCGACCGTAGTCCGGGCCGGTGACGGCGCGCAGCTCGACACGGCCATCGTCGGTTTCCAGCGTCTTGATTTGCTCGGCCCGGTTCGAAGTGAGGCCATATTGCAGGTTGATGCCCGCCAGCGCGGCCGGGAGCTGACGCAGATAGGCGGCGGGCGCGCCGACCTGAGCGGCGAGCTGTCCGAAGCTCCAGTGCGTGGGGACGACCGGCGCTTCGGCACCCGGCAGGATCAGCGACAGCCGCTCGGGATCGGAACGGTTCGCCTCGACATGAATCAGCGCGCTCTCCACCACGCGGGTCCGGCTGCACTCGGCCCGGCCGCGCACCGCGCCGGCCAGTTCGCCGAGGGACAGGAACCGCTCGTCGTGGGGACGGGAATACCATTCAGACGAAACGCGGCAGATCCGCTCGCCGCGCGTGACATCCACCTTGTAGCCGCCACCGATATCGCGGCGGGCTTCGAGCACCTGCATGTTCATGGGATCACACTCCATGACGGGCACCGAAAGCCTCTCTTTCGGCACTCAACCCGTCACGGAAATCGCCTCAGCCCTCTCACTCTCTAAACAGAACTTTAGAGGACTGACCATTCGAAATGCTTTTTTATTAAACTATTCTATGACAACGACTTCGACCACCTCCCTTGTCCCGTTGACCTAGTCAAGCACACCAGCAGCCTGCATCTTCTACCGGATGTCATTCCGCTCGCAGAAAAACCCAACCGCCGTTTATCTTCCACGACCGAGCAAGCCCGTGAGCTACGAGCCGGCCTGCTGCGCGATTAACGTCCCAGACGAGTTCATCTATTGCATCGGCAAGTTCCACTGCGTTGCGTGGCTGAACATCGTCCATCGCACCGAGAACGGCCGCCTCAATCGCTGGATTATAGGGCGGCTCGCGATTTCCATCCTCAAATCGGTCGCACCACAGAATGTGGCCACGCCAGACGATGAAGTGACTTTCGCACCCTCCTTCGCGCCACACTGAGGGAAAGAGGGTAAGTCCTTCTCCCCGTGTATCAAAGCGCCATGCCTTATCGGCGCGACTGTCCAGGTTGATTACTAAGGTCTCGCCGCACCCGTCAGGGCACGCCATGACAATCGATCTGGGTCGTGCTCGAAACACCATGGAAGCGTCGCCAGGGGCGCTGAGGGTTGCTTCAGCCTGGTCCCTGTATTCGGCATCGCCAACCAGCCGAACCATTCGTGCAGGCTCTGTCATTTGTCGCTCCTATTGTAACGTGTTGGCCGGACCGGCAGATTCCAGGTTGGCCCTTTAGCGAAGGCGCCCATTGACGAGCAGGCCACGCAATTCGGCTGCACGGCGACAGCCATCTCCTTCACTCGGCCACGAATGCCGTCATAAACCTGATAGCGTGGTTTGATCGGAACCGGCGTGACAGCCCCGAGCAGCATGGTCATCGAGATCGAACTCACGGTAGAGTTGATCGACAAAACCGCGGGCTGGGGTTCGCGCTCGCCCTGTACATAGGGGTCCGCCGCGCGCTGCTCAGGCGTCAGCATCTCCCGCCGGATCGCCTCGCCGTCGAGTGCGCCCGAGCAGTTCAGGCAAGGAAGTCCGGGGGCAAGCATCTGCACGCGTCCCGTGATATGGCTGACGGCTCCGTTCGCGACAGTGATGCTGACGCCCATATCAATTACGGGCACCAAATACTGGTAGGCAGCTTGGTTGACGACCGCCCGGCTCGCATGGGAATCCGTGCACAACAGCACGAAATCGAAGGTTGTGATGAGCTTAGCTACCTCCTCGTCGACGATGTCGGCTTGAAGCGGGACCACCTTGGCATCAGGGTTAATAGCGCGGATCATCCTGGCCGCGACCTCGACCTTCGGCCGGCCAACGTCTGAGGGGACAGAGCCGACGAGGCGATTAAGATTCGTCTCCTCGACTAGGTCATGGTCGATCACCGTGATCTGCCAGGCGCCGAGATGGGCAAGTTGCTGGCACTCGAGCGATCCCGTCCCACCCGCACCGATCACGCCGAAGTGGAGGCGGCGCAGCAGCCGTTGCCCCGGCGCTCCGAATGCCCTGACCTGCCGGTCGTCGCGTTCCTGATCGGAGACGCCGTGCATGGGCGAATGGAGCATGAGCCTCTCTCCCACTTCCCATACGTCGATCTCATCGTCCTTTCCGAGAGGGCGCGCACGGCAGCCCTGCGGCCCGATCACCAGTGCTACATGTGGCACTGGTGCCGCTCGCCGAACAAAATACGAATCCAGTTCCGTCTCGCCCGCATCGTCGATCGGCGAAAAATGCGGATGGTCGGGGCTGGCCGGATGCGTGTGGATCGCGATGACGGCCATGCCGGTGACCCTGCTGCGGTTTGCAACCTCGATGAGGAAAGACGATTTGAGGATCGCAGATACGCAGGTACGGCTCTCATACGCATCGTCCGGCACGGGTCTGGCGTCGACGACGATCCATGTGTCACTATGCGCATCGTGATGGGCATAGGCGATGGCACAGCTCTCCAGGTCATTGGCGTCGAGCAGCGTCGACGCCAGATCCGAGTAGAGAGGTGCAGGAAAGCGGACGCGGCTCATTGGACCTGCCTCATTCGATCGATCACCACATTCATCCACGTCGACAGACTGTCGCGGTTGGGGTTCCATGGTCCCGTCAAATGCCACGAGAACCAGAGTGCCGGCTCGACGGTCTCCGGGACGGGAGTTGACGCGGAGTTCTGTGGTGGACCTCCATGCGCAAGAAGGAGATCGGGATCCGCCCAGAAGCAGTCGAGCTGCGCAAATGGATATCCAGGCGGGACGATGAAGCGGATGGTGGTCGACGACTTCGACCACCCCTCCGGCAGGCGGACGCCCGGCACGGTGACGAGCGTGGTGCCGCTCGGCAACTGCCGGGTCTGAACGTCGCCGAAGCGCTCCCGCAGCTGCTCCAGCTGCATGTCGAACACGCCGGGCATCAGCCGAAATTCGCCTTGGGGACCGACGAGAAACGGCGGACACCATGCTTCGGAACGAGGCTCACAGCCTCATCATCGGCGATGATGCGGTCCGGGTCATCGCCCTCGCCCTCCAGCGACAGGTCATGCTGCGGATCCCAGTCAGATACCATCGCCTTGATCTGCGCGCCGGTCAGCTTCTTCTTATCGGTCTCATAGGCCTTACCGTTGACGAAGAACGTGTAGGTGACCTTGTTGGGCGCCGTGATGAACTTCTCGACGCCGTTGGCGGCGAGATCCGCATCGGTGCCCGGTTCGATCAGCTTGTCCTTGCCGCCACGCACCTCCAGGAAGACCGCCTCGTCACTGCCGATGCCGGCGAGCGCACGCAGCACCGCTTCAGGGATGGAAGAACGGCCCCACACGATGCGCGCCTCGTTGAGCTTGACGCGGTAGAGCGGGTCGGTGCTGAAAGTGATGAAGCGGAAGGCGGCACGATCGCGCAGATCGACCTCCTCATCCGCCCGGACATCTTCGAAGTCGCCTTCGGACGTGATCACGAACAGTGAGTGACCGTCGATGTCGTTAATGCCGGCCTTCTTCAGGATCTGGCGGCCGAGCGGAACCGGATCGTCGAGGATAAGCGGGTGGAAATCTACGCTGTCGACAGCGAGCGAGACCCGGTAGCGACCGGGGCGCAGGGGGCGATCTTCCTGCACGGCGAGTGCGACATCGTCGATGTCGGGGTTTTCGATAAGAGACATATTTTGTTTTCCTGTGGACCTCGGCCTGATTGCGTCGGTCTCACAGGGTTAATCTCGCCAGCATCGGCCGACCGGTAATTTTGGTCAGAGATTTTTTTGCAGCTTGCCGTCGGCCACTGGACCGCAGGTAAAGAAGGCGGGACAGAAGGGGCATGTGCGGTCGGATCGCTCAGGCGCGAAGTTTCCGCCCTCGATCGCCGCGAAGACTTCGGCAAGCTTTTCTGTTCTCTTGCCGAGCGCCTTATGGTCGAACTCGACCCTTGTAGTGTGATCGTCGTCGCCGAGGTGGACGATCTCGACCGTGCAGCCGGGAAGTGAGTTGGCGGCCGCCATCTGGAAGGCGGCGTCGGCGAGGCCCTGTCCGGTTTTGGAGGATCGGTGACCGGTCCGAACCATTCGCACGATATGCCGTCCATTAGGGGTCATCACGACATCGTCTGCATTTGCCGAGACGGTAGTCGTTCCGAGCCCTGTTTGGAGAGAAGGCGGTATCGAGCGGGTTGTACCCGCGCGCATCGCCACGAACCGCTGGACAAGCAGGGTCGCAACTTCACGGTGCAGCCGATACTCGTCCCCAGCCAGTGGCCCTTCAGACCATCTCTGCTCCAGCAGTCTCTCCATGTCACCAAGCGACACGACGGAGGGATCAGTGGCGGCGATTTCCGTCACGATGGCGCGGACCAGATCGTGCATTGTCGTCATGGTTGTTGGCGTGCGTCGACCGCCGACGCCAAGCACATGGGTGTACAAAAAGCGCCGTGGGCACCGATCGTACAGATCCAGTTGCGCTGTCGTGAGCTTGATTTCAGGCCCCAATACGATCGGGAGCGGTTCATCCTCGGGATCCGGTTTCCGGTCCGCGTGCGGCGTTGCCGCGCGGGTTGTCGTTACACCTAACCGTGCGATGAAATCCGAGGGATTGCGCCGATTGCCGTTCGCCATTCGGGTCGCTGAGTAAAGCAGGAGGCGGTCCCGGGCACGAGAGGCGGCGACATATAAAAGGCATTCCTGCTCGAGAGCGTGATCCGCAGCAGCCAGAGCGATCGTTCCGCCTTCTCCGCCAGCGATCATGCCATCTGGAACCGGACAGGCCGGCTTACGTGCAGTGCTGGGCATGCTCCCCTTGTTCAGACCCATGACGTGTACCACGGGGAACTCGAGACCCTTGCTACCATGGATGGTCATCAGCCGGACCGCGTTGATGCCCTGAGCGGCCAGCGGAATCTGTCGAAGATCCCGTTCATCGGCGAGCTGGACAAGTCGCCTGATCCCGTCGAGCGTGCGGTGGATCGGCAAACCCGGCCCTGGACGTTGAGCGCGCAGGAAGCCCATCAGCTGCCAGATCGCCACGCCCATGGCGCGACTCGAGATATCGTCCGTCGAAGCGATCAGCGCCGCCGTTCGTGTCCGATCGAGCATGACATGCGCCAGCGCGAACCAGGGAAGCGCATCGGTGCCAAAGCCGTCCAGCATGCCGTCCACCCGGCGCATGGCGTCAGTGTCAGCGGCGTCCAGGGTTGGTAACGAGGGCGATGAACCGGCCCAGGCGAGCGGTCCAGCTTCCGCATTCCGAAGGTGCTCGACCACCGCTGCCGCACCCGCCAGACTTAGCCCGATCGACAATCCCTGGAGCGAGGGCTTACGCACCAGTCCCATGGCACGCTTGTCGACGAGCAACGACAGAACGGACAGCAGATCCTTGACCTCGGGTCGTTCGAAAAGATTGCCGAGGTAGAGAACCGGAATTCCGCGTCGCTCCAGTTCACGACCCATGCGGTTGAGCCGGTCGTTGCCGGGGCAGAGCACAGCCTGGTCGCGGAAGGCGACGTCCTGAGAATGGCGCAGAATTTCGTCGGCGAGTGCGTCCGCCTCGTCGTCGTTGTCGCCGAAGGTCACATGCTCTGGCGGGACACCGCTGGACAGTCGATCTGCTTTGAGGGAGGCATCGCCAGTGCCAGCCTGCATGCCCCCGCCGAAATTCGAAAATGCGCCAACGATCTCGGGCGTCGAGCGATAGTTGAGACGCAGCCGATCACCAGTACCACCAGGAAAGTCCTCGGTCTTGAATCGCGACATGTTGAATGAGGATGCGCCGCGGAACCTGTAGATCGCCTGCCGCGCATCACCAACGGCCCAGAGGTTTTTGCCAACATCCGTCAGTCGCTGGAGCAGCCTCACGCTGCTGCGGTTCACGTCTTGATACTCGTCGACGAGGATATGGCTATATGTCGCGCGCAGAATCGAGACTGCCTCGGCATCGGACTCGAGCAGCTTTACGGGCAGAGACACGAGATCGCCGAAGTCCACCGCGCATGCCGCGAGCTTCAGCTCCTCGTATTTCTTATAGACAAGCGCGACTTCGGCGCACCGCTCAGCGGCATTGCGGGCCTCGGGGTCGGTGGCCCTGTCCAGCATCTCCCGCGCCAGCGCGGCGTAGCGGTCAGCGTCCGCGACCTCGTCTTTCGCCCGGGATATCGCGGTGAGCATGTCCTTGAGGGGACGATCGGGATTCATGAACTCCCGATGATGGGTGAGGTCCAGTGCGAGATATTCGCGCTCCATGATCGCTATCGCCTCGCTGCGATCCATCATGCGGGGCTCTCTCGGGAAGCCCAACTGCTTGTGGTATCTTCGCACCAGATCGAGACCGAAGGCGTGGAATGTCCCGATCCACATCGCCGACGCTGCCTCTGGCCGCAGTCCGGCGATGCGCTCGGATAGTTCTCCGGCAGCCTTGTTGGAGAAAGTCAGCACAAGAATCGATCGGGGGTCGATTCCTTCATCGACGAGGCCGGCGACCCGCCCGACGAGGGTCTGCGTCTTTCCCGTTCCCGGTCCGGCCTCGAGAAGATAGGGGACCCCACGATGCCGTGCAGCCTCGCGCTGCTCATCGTTGAGCGGCTTCGGAGGCCTTACCTCGGCCTCGTCGGGGTCCGGCTCGACCGCCGGAAGCAGCAGCGCATCGAGAAGCTGTAGCGCGACGACGTCGAAGGGGGCTCCCAGCCTCGTCGCAATCTCTGATGCCGTCATGCCGTCAAGGTGGAGTGCGCGAGCCCGTTTGCGCGGTAGCAGGAGCTCGCGACCGAACAGGTCCATCTGGACCTCGCGGCGCTGCCGCCGGCTGTAGTCGACGACCCGATCCTCGCCAACGGGGGCAGCTTCCGCTGGCCGCGTGGGATCGACGTCGTGGGCGACGTGCTCGATCCGGTCGTCGCCGAGCGTGGCGTGACCGAGTTCGTGGCCCACCAGGAAGGCCTTGAAGAAGGTTGTTCCCGAGTCCTCGTGCCTGATGGCACGATTTATTGGATCGAACTGTGCCCGGCCGCCCTCCAGGATCGCGCTGCCTGGCTCGACAAGCTCGATGTCTAATTCCAGACTGGATGCGGCGGCTTTAACGAGCGCCTCGGGATCCCAGGGGTCAGCGCCCTTGGAGACCACCTCATCGTGAAGCGCTGCGGCACGCTGCCGCGCGAGTTCGACAGCGTCCATGGGTCAATCCTGTGAGGCCAGCAACTGCTGCCGTCGCTCATCCGGTACCTTGCACTGCTTAAGCAGGTCCTCGAATGTGATTTTCTGCTGCTCGGCTGATGGAGCATCGTCGGCCTTGTAGCTGACGCCAGGCGCAAGTCGAGGTGGTGCTGCCATGAAGCGGCGCAGATCGTCCACGGTGGAGCGGAGGCCGCGCGCAAGAGCGTCGACGAACCACGCGGGCACGCTGGCGATGTCCACGAGCCGCGAGCTAAATCCCTGGATCACGCCGCTGGGCACATCGAGGGCACGGCGAAGACTTACCAGTTCCTGGGAAGAAACGTTGGCGAAGGGGTCGACCACCGCAGCGGATGCCTGAACCGGTGACGTGGCCCGGAAGGCCGCAAGGGACGCTTCTACCCACGCCTCATCGGCCGGCGTGGTGGTCTCTCCCGTCGCGCGCTGCAGCCGCAAATCAAGGGATAGGTCGATCAACTCGCGCGAAAGATGGGGGTATAGCTGAAGGTAGCGGTCAAGAGCCCCTTTGTCGTGCTCCTGCTCGACTGCGAATGCGAGCAGGATCTCTTCTGCACTGTCGTTACGGCTGTAAGTCATGGTCGCCTCCAATCGACAGAGCCTGGCGTATCAAAAGGTATGCTTCGTCGCGTCTATTCCGAACGGTTTTTTCGGATTTGACGCCGATCGCCTTTCGAATGGTCATAACGCTATCGTCCGACGAATCGATTGGCATGTCCCTCATGATCAACTCAACGACTCTGCGTAACTTGTCTGGTAGGGACCTAATCGCGTCGGCTACGCGCGACCGGTAAATCGGATCGTCGGACAGCAATTCCTCTTTGAGATCTAAACTCCCGACCGCGCGCTCTACCGCCAGCGATGGTTCGTTTGTCTCTTGGTCAGCCTCAATGGCTTCGGTGCGCCCCGCCTGTCTCCTCGCCCTGTGCATGGATGTCGTGCGCAGCGCCGCAATGGCACCGGCAAACATGACCTCGAAATAGTCGAGGGCAGACCCTGGCTCAGCTCGATCTTCGATCAACTTGCGGACGAAGGTATCCCTCACCCTATCGCGAGCATCCGCAGCATGGACGCTCTCGGACACATCGGCGCGCTCGCCGACGACGCGTGGCAGTGCAGCTGAGAGACGGCGCATGAGTTCGCGGTAAAGGTCGTTGAAATAGCTCTCGTCATTGTCATTTCGCGTGCCGCGTATCAGATAAACGATACACTCGGACTTTACGTAGAGCGGTGATGACGTGTCGCGGATCTTCAACGCACCGGTGATTTGCTCGCGCGACTTCTCAATGAGTCTCGCGAGCGATTCCTCAACATCTGGCCGACGCTTATAAAGCGCGCCGTCGGATCGAACTTTCGTCAAAGGCCTTACATGCCGCTCCTCCAAACGATCCTCCCGAACAACTCTTACAGCTTAACCCAGGCAAGCTTGCAACCTTATAGATATCACATCGACATTCAATGAAAATTTCTCAAGTCTATCGCAAGGAATGATCTCGAATTACCGACAGTGATGATTCAATCATTCATCAGGCCTCATGAAATAAAACTCTTCATCGGATTGATGAATGTGATGCCGGCGAAGTCCTTTTCATTGTCGGTCACGACCACGCAGTCATTGGCCCCGGCGACTGCCGCAACGATCATGTCGAGCCCACTGCGCGGGCGGCCTGCGACCTTGCCGTCGGCCATCAGCCGCGCCCAGATCAGCCCGGCCTTGTCGTCGAACGGCAGGACGCGCCCTGCGAACAGCGCCTGCGGCCCCTCCGTCCCGGTGAACCAGGCATCAAGCGCGTCGCGTTTCTTGCCACGCGGCTTTTCGAGAATGCCGCGGCGGATTTCCGCGACGGTAAGCGAGGCAATGAACAGATCCTCGTCGCGCTGCGCCGCCCACCAGGCGAGCAGCGATTCCGAAGGCTGTGGCTTGACGACGTTGCTGATGATGTTGGTGTCGAGAAGATAGCGGGTCACAGCTCGACCTTGCGACCTTCCTCACGCGGACGCGACAGATCGAGATCGGCGCCGATCAACGGCGAGCGGCGGAGCGCAGAAAGGATGCCGCCCGGCTTGGGCGGCTCACCGGCCACGACCGTCTTCACCGCGGCGCGCACCTGCTCCGCTTCCGGCCCCTCTTCAGCCAGACGTTTGGCGAGCGACCGGATCAGATCCCGGTCGCTCTCCAGCGCCATGATCTCGAAACGGGTGAAGCCGCGCTGCGTCAGGCGCGCGCGGTAGTTCCTCGTTGCTCTCGTCTGTGCGGCGTTGCCCATCGCGACCCTCCGTGATATGACCAGATATATAGTCCTATTCCAGTTGCCGAGCAAGACGAAGGGTGCGCGGGAGCCAGTTCAATGCAGAACGGACCTCAAAAACTGGCACATCATCCCGCAATGGGGCGGCCATTTCCGTCTGCCAATGCACGACAAGGCGCGCCGAACTGCGCGCACCCGATCCCGATAGCGCCCGTCACCGCCGAATATTCGACCGCGATTTCCATTGCCTATACTGTCGATCAAGGAAATCGTGAAGTCGATCACCTTGCAATCGGCTTCGAACGGCGCAACGATGGACCATGGCAATCGCCCAAAGCAGAGGAGTGCGCTCCGGCTCGTAGAGCCGGAACTGACGCTCGTGCGGCGCGGCGATGGCCCCGATCCGCGCATGGTCGAACTGGCACGCCTGCTCGCTCGCAGGGCGGCGCGGGAGGTTTACGAGGAACAGATGAGGGAACGCCGCCCGACGCGCTCCTGATCTTGCAGGAGACAGCATCGTGAAGGTCGCGATCTACGCCCGGTATTCATCCGACAATCAGCGCGATGCTTCGATCGCCGACCAGCTACGCATCTGCCGCCTCCATGCCGAGAAGCAGGGCTGGCAGATCGTCGAGGAATATACCGACCATGCGATCTCCGGGGCCTCGCTGCTGCGGCCCGGCATCCAGGCGGTGATCTCCGACGCCACGCGCGGTCGGTTCAGGATCGTGCTGGCCGAGGCGATGGATCGCCTGTCGCGCGATCAGGAAGACATTGCCAGCCTGTTCAAACGCATGGCTTATTCGGATGTGAAGATCGTCACCCTGTCGGAGGGCGAGGTCACGCATCTGCATGTCGGCCTCAAGGGCACGATGAATGCCCTGTTCCTAAAAGACCTCGCCGACAAGACACGTCGCGGTCAGCGCGGGCGGGTCGAGCTGGGCAAATCGGGCGGCGGCAATGCTTACGGCTATGATGTGGTCAAGAAGTTCGACGGCAATGGCGAGCCGGTGCGCGGAGACCGGACCATCAACGAGGTCCAGGCCGAGGTGATCCGCCGCATCTTCCGCGACTATGCCACCGGCAAGTCGGCCAAGCGGATCGCCTTCGAGCTGAACAAGGACGGCATTGCCGCGCCGGGCGGCGGTGACTGGGGCTTCAGTACGATCAACGGCAATCCGAAGCGCGGTAACGGCATCCTCAACAACGAGATGTATGTCGGCAAGCTGATCTGGAACCGCCAGCGCTTCCTCAAAGACCCGGACACCGGCAAGCGCCAGGCGCGAATGAACCCCGAATCGGAATGGATCACGCAGGACGTGCCCGAGCTGCGCATCCTCGATGACGACCTCTGGCAATCGGTGAAGGAACGTCAGCGGGCGGTCAAACGGAGCCACAGCGACGACTGCGAGACCGAGAACCATTTTCGGGAACGCCGTCGCCCCAAATACCTCTTCTCGGGGCTGACCAAATGCGGCTGCTGCGGTGGCGGCTACTCGATGATCTCGGCCGATCTGGTCGGCTGCTCGACGACCCGCAACAAGGGCACCTGCGACAACCGCAAGAATATCCGCCGCGACCAGCTCGAAGCGCGCGTTCTCAACGCGCTGCGCCATCACCTGATGGACCCCGCGCTGTTCGAGGAGTTCTGCGACGAGTTCACGCGCGAGATGAACCGGCTGCGCATGGAGGGGCGTTCGTCGATCGATGCGGCCGAGGCCGAGATCAAGAAAATCGACCGAGAGCTGGACACGCTGCTCAATCTCATCCTGAAGGGCGGCGCAGCCGAACGTCTCAATGAAAAGATGGTTGGGCTGGAACGGCGTCAGAAAGAGCTGAAGGCGTTCCTGCAAGAGGCCGAGGAACCGCCTCCCCTCCTGCACCCCAACATGGCGCATCACTATCACGTCCAGGTCGACGAGCTGTATACGGCGCTCCAGGAGGATTCAGAAGCCAAGCGCATGGTGGCGGCCGACGTGATCCGCTCGCTGGTGCGCGAGATCATCCTGACACCGGAGGACGGGGAGCTTCAGATCGACGTGCGCGGCGATCTGGCGGGTATCCTTGCCGTCTCGCTCAAAAGCAGAAGGCCCGCCGGAGGGGCGGGCCGATCGCAAGTCGAGATGGTTGCGGGGACCGGCGTCGGCCAGAACTTGCCCGGTTCGCAAGTTGAGGTGGGTGCGGGAGTAGGATTTGAACCTACGACCTTCAGGTTATGAGCCTGACGAGCTACCGGGCTGCTCCATCCCGCGGTGAGGCCGGTCATGTCATGAGTATCTGATGCAATTTGTTTTATCCGGGCTTTG
>NZ_JAYRUV010000002.1:0-378406 GCF_041918875.1 Dongia sp. | reverse complement strand
GAAAGCCAGGCCCCATCGTCATGCTCAGAGGTCTCAATCAGTTCCATGCAATCAAGCATGGCTGGAACCTCCGAAATGTGTGAATCTCGTAGCCCCCACGTTGGGGGAGGGTTAGGGAGAGGGGGCTCCGATAAAACGCCTTAGCCCAGATCCACAAACGAAAGCCCCGCCACCTTGCGGCAGCGGGGCTTTCTTGCGACCGGCCTTGCGGCCGACCGGATACTTACATCGCCGGGTTGGCGAGTTCGGCGTCGTAGAGCGAGAGCAGCGCCTTCACTTCGTCGGAATCGCAGCCCTTGTTCCAGACCAGCTCGCGCGTGTCGGTCTTGGCGGCTTCGATCAGCGTCAGACGCTCACCGGCCGGGATCTCGTAGTTGATCTTCTTGTCGATATAGGTCGACACCTTGCTCCAGGCAGCCGGATCCAGCGTCATCTCGCGGCAGGCTTCTGCGGCGCGGATCGCCTGATGATACTGGCTGTAGATCGCTGTCTGGTCCTGGGCGGCGGCAAGGCCGGCCACACCCAGAACGCTCCCCGCCACCAGGGCTGCCGCCGACAGGCGGATCACGAAATGCTTTGACATGGTTGATATCCCTCTTTTGAGCCCATGGAATGCAAAACCGGCCCTAGTCTCGTGCGGCCGGCAGCAGAATTCAACAGGAATTTGCCAAAATACCCGTCTAGTAACGTCTTGGACGCAGACAAAGTTCCCCTGAATCGCCAAAAAGGAATCGCCAAAAAGCGCGGCCTCGCAGCGCGACTCGGCCAGCGCGGCTATGATGCCGGCGCCAGACAGCAGCCGAGGATGTCCTATATGCGCCGTACCACGCGTTTCCGTCAGTTGATCGACCGGCCGGAAATCCTGGTCCTGCCCGGCGCCCACGATGCCCTGTCCGTGCGGCTCATCGAACTGGCGGGCTTCGACGCCTTCACCGCCGGCGGCTACGCCGCCACGGCAAGTCTCCTGGGGGCGCCCGATATCGGCCAGCTGGGCATGGCGGAAATGGCCAACCATTACGCGCGCCTGTGCGATACGACGCCGCTCCCCATCCTCGCCGACGCCGATACAGGCTATGGCTCGGCCATCAATGTGGCGCGGACGGTACGCGCCTACGAACGCGCCGGCGTCGCCGCCTTGTTCATCGAGGACCAGGTGGCGCCCAAGCGCTGCGGCCATATGGACGGCAAGCGCGTGGTGCCAGTGACCGAGATGGTCGCCAAGGTAAAAGCGGCGACCGATGCCCGCACCGACCGGGATCTCGTCATCATGGCGCGGACCGATGCGCGCGCCATCGAAGGACTGGAAGCCGCCATCGAGCGCGCGCAGATATATCGCGAAGCCGGCGCCGATCTCATCTTCGTCGAAGCCCCCCTGACGGCGGACGAGATGGCGCGCATCTGCAGCGAAATTCCCGCACCCTGCATGGCCAACAATGTCGAAGGCGGCAAGACGCCGCTTCTCGGCGCGGCGCAGCTCGAAGATATCGGCTATGCCTGCGTGGCCTTTCCCGTCGCCGCAACCTACGCCATCGCCCATACGCTGCGCCGGCTCTACACGAATTTGCGCGAGAGCGGCGACACCAGCGCGCTGCAGGCCGAGATGCTGAATTTCGCCACCTTCCACGACATCGTGCGCCTGCCCGCCCTGCGCGAGATGGAGCGCGGCTGCGACGGTTTCGCTCGCGACCTCATGGAAAAGATCGCGGAAAGATCGATCGACTAGCGGCGCCGCACCGGATTGAGATCGGGAATCAGCAGCCGGTCGAAATCGTCATAGGCCTCGATCGCGATGAAAGATCCGGCCGGATCCTCGCCGCGCGAAAGCGGCAGGATGGCGAATTCGTAAGAGGTGACGCGTCCATCGGCAAAATTCAGTTCGTTGACGCCGACGAGTCCGATGCGTTCGTCATGCACATAGCGGTAGCAATCGGTCCAGCTGACGCTGTCGCGCGCGCTATAGACCAGTTCATCGAGATATTGCCCGCTGAAGTCCTGCCGGCTGAAATCGGCCACACCCGTGCCGATCAGGCGGAAAAGAACGCGGAACGGCTCCGTCTCGATGTCGCCCAGCAGCAGATAGGGCAGGATGTCGCGCAGCGCCGCTGGATCGATTTCCGTGCGACGCAGCGGCACGCCGTCGCGGCGGGTCTCCGTCCAATATCTGAACAGCGCACGGGTCGAGGGCATGGCCGCCTGCACCGCATCGACGAAGCGCGCGACGCCGGGCGGCAGCCCGCTCATGGCGCTGGCCTGGTGGGAATGCCGAGTATTGCCAGCCAGCCTTCCACTCGCGCCCGGTTCACGCCGAAATCGCCATAGCCGTAATTGGAGCGGCTATAGATGGCGATGCCGGCCTTGTCGCCGTCTATGGGCAGCACGGCGATGTTGACCGTGTCGGGGAAACGGAACAAGAGAGAGCGCTGCACGAAGACGAAACGCAAGCCGTCGTCGCTGCGCGCCACCAGCTCCGTGCGTGGCTCCGCACGCAGGACGCCGACCACCCTTTCGGCCAAGTCCCGCGGCGTCAGCGCAACAAGTTCCGTGACAAGATCTACTTTGGCCGTGCAGGTTCCGGCTGGACAGGCCAACGCGTCGTTAGGCGAGTCGGCACGCACGAGGGCGGCGAACTGGATGAAAGCCGTATCGGCGCTGCAGCCTGCGGCCAGCAGGCACAAGCAACAAAACACGGCAACGGATCGCCGTCTTCGCGGGCGCAGGTCTGGTTCGGTCATGGGGCGCTGAATCGGATCACGATGCGCGCCTTCATACAGATCCGGCCGCCACTTTGCCAGGGGATTTGGGCCGAATGCTACTCCTCGCGGAAGGCCCTATTCCACGTATCGGTCAGCGGCGAGGTGAAATAGTCGATGGCGCGGCGCGGGCCGGTCGCGATCATCACTTCGGCCGGCATTCCCGGATATGGAACCACATTCATGCCGGGCGGCAGCGAGCTGAGATCCAATTTTACACGCGCGATATAATAGGCGACACCAGAGCGTTCCTCGACCAGGCGGTCGGCGGAGACGGTGACGACTTCACCGTCGATCGCCGGCACGCGGCGCTGTTTGTAGGCCAGGAGACGCACTTCCGCCGGCAGGCCGGCATGAACGGAATCGATATCGTCGGTCTTGACCTTGGCTTCGATCACCAGTTGGTCGTCCTGCGGCACGATATCGAGAATGGGCTTGCCAGGCTCGATCACGGCGCCCGGACCGAACACCTGCATGTTGACGACGCGGCCGCCCTGCGGTGCCCGCACATCCATGCGGGCAAGAACGTCCTGCAGGCTGGCGAGGCGGCCCTCGTAATCGGTTCCTTCCATCAGCACCTGCTGCAGTTCGGCATTGACCTCGGTAGCCCGGGTCGAGCGCAGGTTTTCGATCTCGATGCGCATGCCGGCGATAGTCTCGGCGCTGCGCGCGATATTCGACTTCAACTCGCCAATGCGTCCGCCCAGTTCCGCCGATGCGCTCTCCAGGCCGCGCAACCGCGGAATCTCGGTCAGGCCCTTTTTGTAGAGTTCCCGGATGCTGACCAGCTGTTTGTCGTTGATCGCCAGCATCTCCTGCGCGGCGCCGATCTGGCTCTTCAATCCGTCGATCTCATTTTCGGTTTCACTGATCTTCTTCTGCCGCATGCCAACGCCTTCCTCATAGGCGGACATGCGCGCCTCGAGCAGTGATTTCTGCGAGGCCATCAGCACCTTCACCGCCGACTCTTCCGCTGCCACCAGCAGTTCCGGCGGGAAGGCTATGTCGCGCTTGGCCTCCTGTTCGGCAGTCAGGCGCGCGATCCGGGCAAGTCGCGAATAATGCTCCATATGCAGCTGGCTGATCTGCGCCTGCACCTGGGTCCGGTCGAGACGCAAGAGCACGTCGCCGCCTTTCACCTGGTCGCCGTCACGCACCAGCAGTTCCCGCACGATGCCCCCTTCGAGGTGCTGCACGGACTTCTTGTTGCTGTCGACCACGACCGTGCCGTCGGCGATCGCCGCACGGTCGAGCGAGGCCAACAGACCCCACAGCAGAAACCCGCCGAAACCGATGAAAACGACGGCCAGCCCCAGGATGACGTAGCGTCGCAGCGACGGTTCCGGATAGACGAGCCCCGGATGGCCCAGATCGATCACGCTCATGATTTCACCAGCCTTGCAACGCCGCCCGTTCCGCTGCCCGGCTGCGCCAATGCGCCCTCGGCCTTGCCGGACGCCGTCACCGAGCGCAGCACATCCGCGCGCGGGCCGAATTGCGCCATGCCGCCATCGCGCAGCACCAGCAGCTTGTCGCATATACCGACGATGGACGGCCGGTGCGTGATGAGGACGATGGTCGCACCGTCGGCCTTGGCAGCCGCCAGCGCGTTCATCAACGCCTGCTCGCCGGCCTGGTCGAGATTGGCATTGGGCTCGTCGAGTACCACGAAGGCCGGATCGCCGAACAGCGCCCGCGCCAGGCCGATACGCTGGCGCTGGCCGCCGCTCAAGGAGAAGCCATGCTCGCCGATCTCCGTATCGTAGCCGTGCGGCAGCGTCCCGATCGTCTCATGGACATCGGCGCGCCGGGCCGCCGCCACGACCCGTGCCGGATCGGCCTCGCCCATATGCGCGATATTCTCGCGCACCGTGCCTTCCAGCAAAGAGACCGACTGCGGCAGGTAACCCACGGCGGATCCGAAGGAAGCGCGATCCCAGTTGATTACATTCTGTCCGTCGAGATAGACCGCACCCTGCGTCGGCTTCCATACGCCGACCAGCAGCCGTGCCAGGGTCGATTTGCCGGCCGCCGACGGCCCGATGACACCCAGCACTTCGCCCGGCTCGAGATTGAAGCTGATATTGCGCAGGACGGCGCGGTCCGTGCCCGGCGGCACAAAACCCAGGCGGTCGACGACGAGGCGGCCTTCGACATGGCTCAGCGCCATGCCGGCCGGCCGGTGGTCGACCCGGGCAATGAGTTCCTTGAGGCGCGTATAGGCGCCGCGCGCAAATATCCATTGCCGCCAGCCCTCGATAAGATGATCGAAGGGCAGCAGCATGCGCCCCATGATGATCGAGGCCGCCACCATCGTCCCCGGCGAGGCCATGCGCTCGATCACCAGGATGGCGCCCGACGACATCATGGCGATCTGCAGCATGTAGCGCAGCGTCTTCGACAGGGCCGACATGGCGCGCGACCGGCGGTTGCCTTCGTCGAGCCCCTGCAACACCTTGTATTGCGCATGTTCCCAGCGCTTCGCGATGGCGGGCAGCATGCCCATGGCCTGGATCACTTCGGCATTGCGCAACGCCGCCGCCGTCTGCCCGGTGCTTTTGACGGAAGCCTCGTTGGCCTCGGCCAACGGCCGCCGCGCCACCATTTCCATCAGCAGGCTGAGGCTCACCAGCATGGCGGCGGCGCCGATGGCGATGACACCATAGACCCAATGCAACATGAAGAGAACGGCAAGGAAGAGCGGTACGAACAGCGCCTCGAACGGCACGCTGATGGCCGAACTGGTCAGGAACTGGCGCAGATCGTTGAGGTCGCGCAAGGCCTGGCCGGGATGGTTGTTATGTCCGTCGAGATTGTCGGCGACGGCGGCTTCCAGGGTCGCCGTATTGAGGCGCCGCGCCAGCCGGTCGCCGAGGATGTGATAGACGCGGCTGCGGATATATTCAAGCGCCCCCAGCAGCACGAGGCCGCCCGCGGCCACCACGATGAGTGCCGCCAGCGTATCGAGGCTGCGGCTGCCCAGGACACGGTCATAGACCTGCACCATGAACAGCGGCACGATCAGCTGGCAGATGCAGATGAAGAGCGTCAGGAAACCGACAAAGGCGAGGCCACCGCGCAAGGCGCGGATCGCCGTCTCGAAAGGATTGTTGTTGAGCCCGGTACGGGCCTTGCCGGCAGCCATGTTCAGATGCTCCGCCAGACCTGCTGTGCGATGAAGGCCAATGAGACGGCGGTGGCGAGGCCGGCCCAGACCCAGAGCAACAGCGGCTGGCGCGGCTGCGATTTATGTTCGATGGCAGCGAGGCGCCGTTCGAAGGACTGCAGCAGCGTATCGATCCGCAATTGAAACACCTCCATGCCGGCCAGCCGGTGCTCGATCTCCGGCAGGGCCGTGTCGAGCTTTTCAAGCGATTGCGAAACGCGCTCGTTGAGGGTCTGATCGAGGCCGCCACGCTCCTTGGCGACGCTGACCAGCTGCTTGATCTGCCCCTGCAGGCGCTGGTCGCGGGCGCGGATTTCGCCCAGCACAACCGCGCTCACCGCAGCCGGTGCCGGTGTCGCGTTCTGCCGCTTCAACTCGATCGCCGACGTCCCGTCCGACGTGAAGGCCATCACGGTAATAGGCGCGGCGCGGTCGATCTCGCCGATCGCCGGGACATTCGCCACAAAAGCATAGCGCCCGTCGCCGATGCCGTTGGCGACCAGGTCCGGGCGCGGCTGATTGGCTTCGAGGCGAACGATCAGTTGATCGGCCTGCCGGATCTCGACATGCAGCCGTTCCGAGGGGTCCGTGGTGTTCCACGCCCAGCCGAAGACGCGATCGGGTTCGATCGCATCGATATAGCCTTGAATATGCGCCGCCCCGTTGGCAGGCGCGTTGGCAGCCAGATCCAGTTTCGTGACGGCATCCGCATTAGCTGACATGTGACACCCGTTCTTCCGACTTCACCTTGCCGTTTTTCGGCACCGATCCTGTGGCACGGCCCGGTTTGGGACGCGCGATTTCCATCAGGCTGCGATAGAGCGCCAGATGGTCCGCCGCGCAATCTTCCAGCCTGCGGCGTGGCTTGATGCCGGCGACGAGCCGGTCCCACAATGCTGGCTCGTCGAGCGCGCGTTCCATGACATCGGCCAGGGCCGCCGCGTCGCCGGGCCGGAACGTAAGCCCATCCACCTCGTGGCGCACCGATTCCGCCATGCCGCCCATATCGCTGGCGATGACCGGCCGGCGTTGCGCGAAGGCCTCGTCGATCACCAAGGGAGCGTTCTCCCACCAGATCGACGGCGTCACCATCCAATCCGTTTCCCGCATCAGGCCAGCCATCTCCGTCGGCTGATAGGGGCCGTGCCAGCGCACCAGCCCCTCCACTTTCGCCAGGGCGGCAGCAAGATCGGCCTTGAAGGCATCGCTCTGGAACGGAGCGCCGCCGTGAATATCCACCCGGAACGAACCGGGCCGCCGCTGGCCGAGCAGGCGTGCTGCCTCGAGCAGGACGAGTACACCCTTGTTGGGGTTAAGATTTCCGAAATAGGCGAACCGGTTGCGCGAATCTCCCGGCCGCAATTGCCGATGCGGAGCAATTACCGGTTCGGGCCGGGCATTGCGCAACACGTCGATGCGCTCCGGCGCCAGCCCCCAGCCGATGAAGCGGCGCCGCAGGAAACTGCTGGGCGACAGGAAGCGGTCGACGACCGAGAAATGCGTCTTGATGTGCCGCTCGCGCAGAACGAAATGTTCCGGCTCCAATCCCTTGAAGCAGCGATGGCAGGCATCGGGCGAAGCCTGCTGGCATGGCCGGCGTTCGCCGGTCGTCACCATCTGCCCGTCATGGGCGCAGATGGCGTAATAGTCATGCAGCGACAGCACGATCTTCGCTCTCGGCAAGACGCGCCGCACCAGGAACAGTATTTCCACACCCATCAGCAGGATATGATGGAAGTGGACGATATCGGGTTTCACCGTCGTCAGCAGGTCGGTAAGCTCCGGCACGATACCGTGCAGGTCGATCTGCGACAGGTAAAAATTGTCGAAATGCCCTGTCCACATCAGCATTTCGTCGCTGTTCGGGCCGATGCCCTGAAAGACCGTGCCGGGGCGCTGCCGGCGGTGGTTCTCGTCGACGCAGCCGATAAACAGCCCATCTGCCTCGCCGCTGGCCTTCAATTGCCGGTGCAGGTCGAGCGCGAAGATCTCCGTCCCGCCCGGATGCAGGTCCGGATGGTTGTGACAGAGATGCAGCACCTTGAGCTTCGTCATCCTTACCTCGGTCTGGCGCGCTGGAAGACGCAGATATCTTGGAAGTTTTCGGCAACGCGACCGCTCCAATGCCCGAAGGCGATCGGCCGGGCGAGTTGCAGGCCCAAGTCCCGCGCCATGCCCAGCAGCCAGTCGGCGTCGAAGGCCACGGCTGCCATCGGATGATCGCGATCGGCGATGTAGTCGGGTCCATCTCCTTCCAGATGGAAGGCCGGGCGCGCCTTCCTGGCCTCGACCAGGGTGCGGTTGGCGGTATCGAGGACAAAGGCCGTCACGAACAGGCGGCCGGCGGGACGCAGCAGCCGCGCCGCCTCGCGGAAATAGAAAGTCGTGTAAGCGGGATCGAGATGCGTCACGACCGAGGTCATGAAGAGGAAATCGACGCTGGCATCTTCGAACGGCAACGCTCCCTGCTCGCTGAGCTTGCCTTGCGGGTTGTAGAGCTGGTTGTTGAAATCGAGATGCAGGAACTCGAAATTGGCATAGGCGCCGCCGATATTCTCGCGGCACCAGTCGATACCGGCCGGCACCACGTCGAAGCCGATGTAATGACCTGCCGGCGCTTCCAGATATTGCGTCAGCGGCAGGGCCATGCGGCCGATCCCGCAACCGATCTCCAGCACCCTGTCCTGCGGGCGCAGGCCGCCAAGCTCGACGAAGTGGCGCAGGAACTCGCAGCCGATGGCGAGGAAGTCGCCGTCGCCGACAAAATTGCGCTCTTGCGACGGGATCGGCAGGAAGCGGTTGCGGCGGATCGATTTCAGCAAACTTGCAAAGACCGCCTCGTCGATCTCCGCCGGCTCGGCGCCGGGTGCCCGGGTCAGTGCATTCACGGCGCGGCCTCGATGGCGGGCCGGTCGAAGCGGTTCATCAGTTCCAGCATCGCATCGTTCCAGCGCTGCCCCGCGAGCCACCGGTTATAGAGGCCGGCCACCGAGCGCTGGTAGCCGGCGTGACGGTTGATCGATTTACGCTCGAAATGGAACAGCACGGCTTCGGGGCAATAATAGATTTCGTGACCTTCCCGCCGCAGCTTCAGGCAGAGATCCGAATCCTCATAGTCGCCGATGATGTAGTCCTCGGTGAAGCCACCGACGGCAAGGAATGCCTCGCGCCGCACCAGGAGCGCCGCACCCGTCACCGCCGGAACCGCGCGCGTCTCCAGGGCGGGCGCGAACTCGCGCGGTGCGCCTTTGTAGTAGTGAAGGTTCAGCCAGTGTCCGCCGGCATCCCGCGCAAAGCGCATGCCGGCATGCTGCAGCGAATGATCGTCGAACAGCAGCCGGGCTCCCGTGGCGGCGACCTTCCTGCTGCGCTGGAGCGGCGCGGCAAGGCGTGCCAGCCAGCCGGTCCCTTCTGGCACCACATCGGAATTGAGCAGCAGCAGGAATTTCCCGCGTGCGATATTCGCCGCCGCATTGTTCGCGGCCGCATAGCCGAAATTGCCGGACATGACGAGGATGGCGAGCGGCAATCCATAGAGCTGATGCAGGCCGCTGAGGAAATGCACCAGTTCCGCCCGCTGCTCGGGCGAGTCGAGCACGAAGATGATTTCCGCCTCCCGCATCGCCGGATCGACCGCGAAGGCGCCCAGCTGAAAGCGCAGATAGTCGAGGTTGCGATAGAGCGGAATGACGATCGAATAGCGCGGACTGGCGACCGGCGCGCCCAGCAGCACCAGATCCGGCGCTTGCCTGGCTGCCAGATATTGCTTGTGCAGGCTTGCCGCCACCGGTGCGATCGCCTGCGCAATGGCGTCGGTGGTGAGGCATTCCGGCGGCACCGCGCCCAGCACGGCATCGCGCAGCTGCGCCGGCGTCCCCGTCGCCGGGCGCGCCAGGACCTCCAGCATGGCACCCGAACCCAGTTCGATCTCCATCTTGACCTGCCCACGCGACGTGCCGGCGTCGGGCAGGAAGGCCACGAAGCCGGCGGTCAGCGGCCGGCCGTCATAATGCTTGTCGATATCCGGCCGCGCGTGGCGCAGCCAGCGCTCGTCGATGCGCCGCGCTGTCAGGCCCGCACCAAGGATCCGCACTGCGTTCGCCAGGCGGTGCGGATCGCGCAGCCAGCCTTTTATGAAGATGCCGCCCGTCCCGTCGCCGACCAGCAGCTCGACGCCGGCGCCAACCGGCATGCGCTTGTCCGTGAGGTTGCGTTGCGCCGCCGGCTTGAAGAGGTCCAGCTCGCGCAGCAGCGCCGCTGCCGATGCGTCCTCGCCGGCCGCCTCCGCCAGGCAGCGGGTGACGAACCCGCAGACGGCCCGCGCCGCATTCCTGTTCGCCTGCAGCCAAGTCAGAAACGGCGTCCGCGGCGCGGTGCCGATGCGGGCCGTTGACAATCCGTCGGCGCCGACCACGACCAGCAGGTTGCCGCTCCTGAAATGGGTGCGATCGATCAGCGTCAGGCGCCGCCCCTTGCCGGTATGCAGCGGCTTGTGAGGAATTGTGGCGATGCCACGTTCGCCGACGACGAATATGTCATTGATCTCGCCGACATGGCCGGGCACAGGCAGGCCCAGCAGAGCGAAGCGCTGGCTGACAATGGCTTCCGCCGTCACGGCCGGCGGATTGGGCTCCACCTCGGCCAGCAATGCGCGGCAGAAGCGGCCATAGGAAATGTCATGCTTCAGCTGGAAGACGTCGCGGCAGACATCCAACAGCTGGCGCGCAAGCCGCAGCTTGCCGATTTCGCTGAGGTCGCGCGACAAGGCGGCGCGGTCGGGCGTCGCAAAATCCTTGGCTGCAAGCCGGGCGATCGGCAGCCCGTCGCCGTCCATAAGGTCGATCGGCTGCTCGGCCGCTTCGGCGCGGAAGACGATGAGCTGGCGGTTGCCGCCGTCCCGGAGCGGCAGGGCAACCCTGACCAGAGGCGGCGGCAGCATCTTTCCGGCGCGCTGCGGGACAGCGCCGGCGGCGCCTTCGCGCACGACCGCGCGCAGGCCGCCCGGCAGGTCGAAGCAAGCGAGCCTCGCCTCGGCGGCGTCGAAATTCACGCTGAGATCGGCGATCTTGTCGCGTGGCTGGGCCAGCATGTTCATCCGATCGTTGGACAAGGAAAATGGCGCCGGAACCATGCCGCAAGCGGCCGGGTCCGGCGCCATCGCCTATCAGCCGATGACGAAGAAGGCGCTCGGGTTGGCCTGGACGTCGGCCACCTTGACGCCGACCAGGGTCACCTGGTCGCCGCCGCCAAAATCGATCACCGTATTGCCGCCGTCCTCGTGCGCAAGCGATGCGACATCGTTCGCGTCGGTGACATCGAGGCCGTTGATGTTCTTCGAGATGCGCAGGATGTCCTCGCCTTCCTCGAAATCCATGACGACATCCTGGCCGCCGCCGCCGTGGAAGACGAAGGTATCGTCGCCATTGCCGCCGCGCAGGAAATCGTCGCCGGCACCGCCGGACAGATAATCGTCGCCATCGCCGCCGGAGAGACGGTCGCTGCCGTCGCCGCCGATGAGCTGGTCGTCGCCTTTGCCGCCCTCCAGGCTGTCGTCGCCGGCACCGCCCCGCAGCAGGTCGTCGCCATTGCCGCCGCTGAGGCTGTCATTGCCGGCATCGCCTTCAAGGCGGTCGTCGCCGTTGCCGCCGCGCAGGGCATCATCGCCCTTCCCGCCCGACATCCGGTCGTCGCCATTGCCGCCGGTGAGGTCGTCCTTGCCGTCGCCGCCGAACAGATTGTCGTCGGAGCTGCCGCCGTTGATCCAGTCATCGCCGGCACCGCCGAAGATCGTGTCTTCGCCCGAACCGCCATTGATGAAATCCGCATCGGCGCCGCCGAAGACAATGTCGCTGCCGGAGCCGCCCAGGATATGGTCGGAGCCGGTGCCGCCGCTGATGAAATCGGAACCGCTGCCACCGTCGATCCAGTCGTGGCCGCTACCGCCGTCGATGAAGTCCTTGCCGCCGCCGCCGGCAATCGCGTCGTCACCGCCGCCGCCCAGGATAACGTCCCCGTGGCTGGTGCCGACAAGACGGTCGGCGAAATCACCGCCCGGAATTGTCGCCATCTTATCTCTCCTCGTCGCTTGGAATGATGGTCGTGGTGCCGAAACCGCGGGTAATTGAACAGCTCGCGACGCAGTGCGCAACAATTCTATTGTTATAAAACTATTATAGATATTTGCGCCGATGTAATTCGGAGAACTTATATTTTGGTGGAAGCTAGACGCGCTTCGCTTCGCGCGCGCCGATTGCAATTTCCTCCCAGCGCGGCAGAAGCGATTTGATGGAATAGGCCGATTCCGCGCGCTTTCTCGCACGCCTGCGCAACTCTGAGGAATCATTGTCCGCCTGTAGCGCCCGCAGCAGCACTTTTTCGAACGCAAATGTATCTCGATGATCCGTAAAATGTGCGCATATGTCAGTTCCGAGAATTTCGCGCGTGGGATTCGTATCGGAAGCGAGGATGTGGCAGCCGCACGCCATCGCTTCGACCAGCGACCAGGAAGGAACGAAGGGCACGGTGAGATAGACGTGGAGATCGGAAATCTGCAGCAGCCGGCGATAGTCGTCGCGCGGCAGGGTGCCAAGGAAATGCACGCGCGTCAGATCGAGGCCCGGCAGTTCGCGCAGCGCTTTCGCCTTATATGTATCGCCGCCCGGGAGCGGCCTTGAATAATAGGTCCGGTCCTCGCCGGCGATCGCCACATGCACATGCCGGTCGACCCGCAGCACTCCGTCGATCGCCTGCATGAACTCCGGGAAACCGCGATAGGGCTCCATGCCGCGAGTGGCATATGTTAGCAATCTCTTAACCTTCGTGAGATCTGCCGCGACGAAACGACGCGACGCCGCAGAGTCCGGCACGAAGTAATCCGTATCCACACCATCATGGAGAATCCGCAATTTGTGCCGATAGCTGTGCGGGAACGTATTGTGCTGAAATGCCGTCGGCACAAGGCCCAGATCGACATCCTCCAGCATCATCAGCAGCGGCGCGTTGAGCGTCCGGATGCGACAGGCATTGTCCGCCGTCATCGCTGCGGGGTCGAGATAGTCGGCATCGGATCCGTGCGGATGATAGTACCATTCGAAATAGCCGATGAGCCGCGCCAGCGGGAATGCTTCGCGCAAGTAGAGCGCCGTGCCCCAGCCACAATGTGCGAAGATCACATCCGGCGTGAAAGATTCCGCCTGCAGCTTGTGACAGATTTCATAAACCGCCTGTCCATTGAGCACGCCCGATTCAAAATTGTGCAGATAATGGTGCGTCGTGCGCGCGGGTGCGCGCTTGGGCCGATAGCGGCGCAGGTCGATCTCGGCAGATTCTGCCGTGGTGGAGTTTATGAAAACAACACGATGATGCGTCGATTGCGCGAGCCTTGTCGCCAGCGCGCCGAACTGACCGGGGAAATCGCGATGCACGAAGAGGAAATTCAACGGCCGCTCCATTCAATGCGACGATCTGATGACGCACATTGATCGCGCAGCGCACATCTTCTTGCAAGTCTCCAGAGAAGTATATTTGGTTGCGCTTTACGAATATTGTAAATAGTGCCTAACTACTTTTCCTTTGCTACCTTGCTGGCGCGTCCACGGCGAATGGGGATATTGATGCGTCCAGTGCTCGTGACCGGCGGTGCCGGTTATGTCGGTTCTCACGCTTGCCGCGCGCTTGCCCGGAGCGGCTATCTCCCCATCACGCTCGACAATCTCTCCACCGGCCATCGCTGGGCGGTGAAATGGGGTCCGCTTGAAATCGGCGACATCGCCGACCGGCAGCGTGTGGCCGCCTTGATCGCCCAGTACCGGCCGGTCGCCGTAATGCATTTCGCCGCCCTCTCGCTGGTGGGCGAATCCGCGACGCAGCCGGCGCGTTATTACGAGAACAATGTCGCCGGCACTCTGTCGCTGCTGCAGGCGATGCGCGAGGGCGGGGTCGATCGCTTCATCTTCTCCAGCACCTGCGCCACCTATGGCGAGCCGGAACGCTGCCCGATCGCGGAGGAAACGGCGCAGGCGCCGATCAACACCTATGGCCGCTCCAAACTGATGGTGGAGGCAATCCTCACGGATTTCGCCGCTGCCTATGGGATCGGTGCGGCGGCCCTGCGCTATTTCAACGCGGCGGGTGCGGCGGACGCCGACGGGATCGGCGAGGCGCATCAGCCGGAAACACATCTCATCCCGCTCGTGATCGCTGCAGCCAGGGCCGAGCGCGGGCCGGTGCAGATCTTCGGCACCGACTACCCGACCGCCGACGGCACCTGCGAGCGCGACTATATCCATGTAAACGATTTGGGTGCTGCCCATGTCCGCGCGATCGAGTTCCTGAACGACCATGCCGGCTTCCACGCTTTCAACCTCGGCACCGGCAAGCCTTACTCCGTACGCCAGGTGATCGACGCCGTGGCGGCCGAGGCCGGCCGGCCGGTACCGCAACAGGTCGCCCCGCGCCGCATCGGCGATCCGCCGGCCCTCTATGCCGATCCGCGCCGCGCGCGCGACGTGCTGGGCTGGCAGGCGACGGGCTCGTCCCTTTCGGAGATCGTCGCCAGCGCCTGGCGCTGGCATGCCGGCGCCGCCGCGGAGGTGCGCCTTGCCGTTTGATCCCGTGACGACGTCTCTGCCTGAGGGGGTTCAACTCATCCAGGGCCGCCGCTTCGACGATACGCGCGGCTGGTTCATGGAGCTGCATCGCCGCCAACCCGGCGATGGCGGCGCGACGCTCCCCGATTTCTGCCAGGACAATGTCTCGCTCACCGCCCAGGCGGCGGTGGTGCGTGGCCTTCACTTCCAGCGTCCGCCTTATGCGCAGGCGAAGCTGGTCACGGTTCTGGCCGGCGCCATTCTCGACATCCTCGTCGACCTGCGCCGCGGCTCGCCCACCTTCGGCCGCCCCGCCGCCGTGCATATGCCTGCCTCCGGCGGCGCGCATCTTTTCGTGCCGGTCGGATTTGCTCATGGCTTCTGTTCGCTGCAGCCCGAAACGCTCGTCCATTATAAAGTCTCGGCCCCCTATGCGCCCGGCGCCGAAGGGGGCATCGCCTGGGACGATCCGGATCTGGGGATCGACTGGCCCTTCACCGCGGCCGAGATCCTGGTTTCGGAAAAAGACGCGCTGCTGCCGCGCTTGCGCGAATTGCCGTCGATCGACTGGCGCCTCCCAGCGACACAGCTGCCGCGCAGGCAAGCCCATGGCTGAGACCGTCGCCGTCATCGGCCGCAACGGCCAACTGGCACGCGAGCTGGCCGATCTCGAATGGCCGACCGGCATCCGCCCGCGTTTTCTCGGGAAGGGCGAAATCAATCTGTTCGACGCTGGCGACATCTATGCGCAACTCGCCACCCTCGAGCCGATCGCCATCGTCAACACCGCCGCCCATACGGCAGTCGATCTTGCCCAGAGCGAGCCGGTCCTTGCCACCCAGCTCAATGCCGAGGCACCAGCCTATATCGCGGCGGCTGCCGACCTCCTCGAAATTCCGTTCCTCCATGTCTCCAGCGATTATGTCTTCTCCGGCTCGCAGCAGGCGGCATATGGCGAAGACGATGCAACCCGGCCCCTCTCGGTCTACGGTCAGAGCAAGCTTGCTGGCGAGAAGGCGCTGCTTGCCAGCGGTGTACGCTGCCTCATCGTGCGGAGCGCCGGCCTCTTCGGCCGCCATGGGCAGAATATCCTCAAGACGGTGCTGCGCCGGGCCTCGGGCCCGCTCCCCCTCGCCATGGTGGCGGATCAGGTCAGCACGCCCACACCTGCCGCCGCCCTGGCGCGGATACTGCAGTCGCTGGCCTTCGATCTCGCGCAAGGCCGTGCCCTGCCGTCCCATCTCCATATCGCCGGACAGCCCGCCGTGAGCTGGTTCGATTTCGCCGCCGCTGCGTTCGCCGCGCTCAGCGAGGCCGGCTATAGCCCACCCTGCCAGCTGGCGCCGATGCGCCTTGCTGATCTCGGCCGGCCGGCGCCGCGGCCGCGCAACAGCGCGCTCGATTGCCGCCTCGCGGAATCGCTGGGCTACACGATGCCGGATTGGCGGGCAGCCCTCCCCGCCCTGGTGACACAGCTGGGCAAGGAGAGGGCGGCGGCATGAAGGGCATCGTTCTTGCCGGCGGCAGCGGCTCCCGCCTTTATCCGATGACGGCTGCGGTCACCAAGCAGCTGCTGCCGATCTACGACAAGCCGATGATCTATTATCCGGTCGCCACCTTGATGCTGGCCGGCATTCGCGACATCCTGCTGATCTCCACTCCGCGCGACCTTGAACGTTATGTCGACCTCTTGGGCGACGGCTCGCGCTGGGGCCTCAGCATCTCGTACGCGGAACAGAAGCGCCCCGAAGGCATCGCCCAGGCGTTCCGCATTGGACGCACCTTTCTCGGCAACGAGCCCGCAGCACTCATTCTCGGCGACAATCTCTTTTTCGGCAGCGGGCTCAGCCAGCGCCTCGCGCAGGCATCCACACTCACCGATGGCGCTCACATCTTCGCCTGCCGCGTCGACGACCCGCAGCGTTATGGCGTGGTCGAGCTCGACGCCGACCAGCGCCCTCTCTCGATCGTCGAAAAGCCGCGCCATCCCGCCTCCAACTGGGCGGTGACCGGGCTTTACTTCTACGACAGGCACGTCGTCGACATCGCCGCCGATCTCAAGCCCTCCGCGCGCGGCGAGCTTGAGATTACCGATCTCAATGCACATTATCTCAAGGCGGGTACGCTCACCGTCGAGCGGCTGGGGCGGGGCTTCGCCTGGCTCGACACCGGCACGCCGGAAACCCTGATGGCGGCCACGCAGTTCGTCTGCGCCCTGGAAACGCGGCAGGGCATCAAGATCGCCTGCCTCGAGGAAATCGCCCTCGCCCAGGGCTTCATCGGCAGCGACAGTTTCGCGCGCGTCGCCGCTGCGGCACCGGTCAGTGCCTATGGCCGCTATCTCAAATCGCTGCTCGCCGATCTGGAGATCGATGCGCGGCCCGTCCCCTTGCGCGTGGCAGGTGCCGTCAGCTGACGCTTGCCACCGCAATACTTACAGCTACAGTAACAATTATATAATGATCGCATTTCTAATTGTTTTTACAGTATAATCACTCCAGAGTGAGAGTATTTTTATTTATGCATTTCTTGATCCACTTTGCGCCTCCTGATAATATTGCAGCGCAAGATCGAACCGGTCATCGAATGGAAAGGGCGCGCGCGTGATCAGTGCTGCCACCGCACGGAACCAGGACATCCATCTGCTCGACAGCGCCAAGCGCGCCTATCTGCGCAAGCCGACGATCCTCTTCGCTGGCCAGCCGAGCGAGGCCATCCGCGCCTTGACGGGCGACAGTTTCGCGCTGCTGAAGATCAAGCGCATTGCCGAGGATCATCTGCTGGTGCGCGATGCCGCGGGCCAGGATCGGCGCCTGGCCGAAGTGCCGCCGCAATTGGCCGCCGTCATCGCCTTCGACCCCGGCGACCGCGAACTTGCCGACCGCGCGGGCGACTGGCTGCGCAAGCGGCGCCACGCGGGCGTGTCCGACACCGCCGTGATTGGGGCGGACGATGCAGCCGGCTTCGCGGCACACATGATGGTCGTCGCACAGGGGCTGGCGCAAAGGAATGCCGAGCTGACGACGGCCTTGTTCCGCCAGTTGGCCGATGCGCGGCAGGCCAACGAGGAACTGCAGAACCGCTTTGCGGCGCTCGAAGCCTTCATCGACCGCGCCGGTCTGCAGCCGTTCGACATCGCCTTCGTCAACTCGCCGGTCGAGGACGACACGGAACCCAATGTATTGGCGACGGCCGGCAGTGGCGGCATCAGCCAGATTCTGCCCGTTGCCAGCAGCGGCGTCAGCGCCGTGGCGCTTCATGTCGCCAAGGCGGCACCCCGCAGCGGCGGCACCCTGCGCGCCGCCCTGCAATCCATCGAAGACGGCCGTATCATCGAGACCTGGACCGTTCCCATCGCCGAGATCAATGCCGGCTGGATGACCTTGTCCCTGCAAAAGACCGTCGCCGGCCTGCGCCGCACCCTGCGCCTCCTCGTCTCGGCCGAAGGCCAGCGTGCGGATCTGCCGACCCTCTCCCTCGGCAACGCCCAGCCCTTGGCCCTTTTCCGCCTGCAGGATGCCGATCTCAGGCAGTCCATCTCCAGCAGCAGCCTCGCGCTTCAGGTTTTCGTCGGCCTGCCCGGAATCGTGCCGCCGGAACGCGATGCTTTTGCCGCCCGCGCCGGTCACGACAAGGCCGATCAGGGTTTGCGCGAACTGGCCCTGCCGCAGGACATCCTCTTCAAGACGCAACAGGTCAATCTCGACATGGAATCGAGCGGGTTCGACGGTGTCAGCTATCTGGAGAGCGAGCGTGTCGTCTCCTGCCATCCGCCGGCGTTCGGTAGCACGGTTGCCAGGATCGCCGGCGGATGCCCCCAGGGCGCCTTGCGCGTTTCGGCCAATCTGCTGGTGGCGCATGAGAAGGCGCGCGACGTCGAATTCGCGCTCGTCGTCGGAGACGATGAGGGACGCATCGCCGGCATCCTCGCCGGCACCGACGACCCGCGTCCCGGCGAAGGGTTTTCCGGCTGGGTCCGCGTTCCGGCCAAGCAGCCGCGCTTCGGCAGCCTCTATCTCGACGCGCCGGCCCGCGCGCAAAGCGATCTCTATCTGGTGACGCGCATGGTCGAACCGGGCAACCATGATTTCGCCTGGGCGCGCTTCCTCAACATCCACGCTCTGGTGCAAGGCTGAACCGCATGCGCACGCGCAAGCTCCATCGGGCCGCCAACGAGACCGGCGCCGCGGCGCCCGCTGTCCGCGAGACGGCGGATTTCGCCCCGCGCCTCGCCATCGTCATCCCGGTCTACAAGCATTCTGTGCTGATGACCGAGGCAGTCGAATCGGCCCTGGCCCAGCGCGCCTCGTTCGACATCGCCATCGTCATCGTCGATGACGGCTGCCCCTTTCCGGAAACGGAGACCATCGGTTCCGCCTATGCCACCGCGCATGCCAATGTCTTCTATGTGCGCAAGCCAAATGGCGGACTCAGTTCGGCCCGCAATTACGGCGTCGATTTCGCCTTCGATCTCTTTCCTGGCATCGAGGCCGTCTATTTCCTCGATGCCGACAACCGCATCACCCCGCCGGCGATGCAGGATGTGTTCGACTTCCTGCAGAGCCGACCGGAGATCGCCTGGGTCTATCCCAATATCGACAAGTTCGGCATCGGCTGGAACGGCAGCTACCAGGCGCCCTATTCGCGCCTCCTCCATCTCACCTTCGACAATATCTGCGAGGCCGGCAGCATGGTTGCGCGCCGCGTCTTCGATGCCGGCATCCGCTTCGACGAGACGATGAAGGCGGGCTTCGAGGATTGGGATTTCTGGCTGCAATGCATCTCGCACGGCTTCGAGGGCGCCAACTACCCCTTCTTCGGCTTCGACTATCGCCAGCGCGCCGAGAGCATGCTGCGCGATTCGCACCGCACCAAGGCCGCCATCATGTCCTATATCCGGGAGAAGCATAAGAAGCTCTTCCAGCCGGACACGCTGGCGGCTTGGGAACATGCCGAGAGTCCGCGCTATGCCGCCATCGCCACCGGCACCTATGCCGTCTCGCTGTTCAGCGACCCGACGGCGCCGCATGCCAAGATCGATCTCGAAACCTATATCGACCGCTATTGGGCGGCGCTGGCCGAGCCGGATGCCCATGGCGTGCCGCCCTTCATGCTGTGGATCGCGCCGGCCCATCTCGAGGCGCTGCGCAAGATCGGCGTCATCCACAATGTGCTCTGGCATGCCGAGCGCCTGGCCGAGAAGCATCATCTGGTCGCCCTGCGCCTGGAGCACGATCCCGGCCGCATCGAGCTGCGCCAGATCGAAGCCGGGGCGCCCGACTACATGGCCAGGAAGCCGCTGGCCTGGATGTGCTCGGTCGATCTCTTCAAGGCCTGCGTCGACGACATCTCCGAGGAATGGATCGGCTCGATCCGCGGCCGCCACCCCTCGCCCGACACGGTCGAACTGGTGATCCGCGGCCCCTTCAAGGCCTTCGACCTCGACCGCACCGTTCTTTCGGCCACCAACGGCCTGCTTTCGACCCTGGGTGTGTTCCGCGATTCCGCTTATCGCCGCATGGCCAATCCGCGCTGGACCTGGCGCGGCGGCTATTTCCCGCCGATCAAGACGCATTACCGCCTGCTGCGCGAAGCGCTGGGGGCGGCACCGGTCCTGCCGCGCATTCCGGGAAAGGACCAGGCGCCGCGCATCGGCTTCCTGCTGCCCATCGCCTCCTTCGGCGGCGTCGAGAAGGTCGCCTATGCGATGGCGCGGGAACTGACGCGTCTCGGCTACGAGGCGCATCTCTATGTGCTGGGCAAGCCGTCCTGCGAGCTCGTCTTCGACCATGGCGATTTCGCCAGCATCAATTTCCTGATGGACGATTATCCGCTTTGGGGTGGGGCCCATCATTTCGCCGGCCACGATCTGATGATGGCGCAGGACGAAGGTGCCCGCGTCGAGCGGCTGCTCGGCCTCTTCGCCGGGCTCGATGTCGTCGTCAACTGCCAGGTGGCCCCAGTCAACGCGATCCTCGGCGAACTGCGCCGGCGCGGCGTCAAGATCCTCGACCATGTCCATGTGCTGGACCGCGCGCGTTCCGGCCGTGCCGCCGGCCATCCCTATATCGCGCTCGCCTACGAGCATATCTACGACCTCATCCTCACCTGCTCGGAACAGATGGTGGACTGGTTCCACGGCATGGGTGTCCCCAATGCCAAGCTGATGCATATCCGCAACGCGCCGAGCTTCGATCTGCGCGAGGCGGAAGTGCGCGCCATCCTGCGCCAGCGGCAGCGGCGCGGCCGGCCGGAACGGCTGCAGGCGCTGTTCCTCGGCCGGCTGGATTCGCAAAAAGGCATCGAGCGCCTCTATGCGGCGGCGCGGCTCATCCAGCGGCGCAAGCTGCCGGTCGACATCCGCCTTGTCGGCGGCGAGGTCCTGGGCGATCGGAGCGGCGGTTCCTGGACGGAACGCTTTGCCGAACTCGGCATCAGGCTGGAACCCGCCATCTACTCCGCCAAGGGCCTGACCGACGCCTTTGCCGAAGCCGACGTCCTGCTGCTGACCTCGCGCTGGGAAGGCGCCCCCTTGACCATTCTCGAAGCGCAGCGTGTCGGCTGCGTGCCGGTCGTGACGGCAGTCGGTGCCGTCGGCGAACTGGTGGAACACGATATCGACGGCCTCCTCCTCCATGCCGAGGATGACAATGCCGTCGCCCAGGAATTGGTGGGCGCGCTGGAGCGGCTGCTCGGCGATGCTCATCTCCATAATCGGCTCTCGGTCAAGGCGGCGGAGAATGTCGCCGCAAGGACCTGGGCCGAAAACCTGTCGCCGCTCATCGAACGGCTTGAGGCTTGGTTTCCCTTCAGGTCGGAGGAAATCGAGCTACGCCGAACCGTAACCTCGAGTCCGGGAAGATGAGCGGCGGCAACCATATGCGGTGCACCCTTGCCATCGCACTGGTGGCGCTCGGCCTGGTGGCACTTGGCCTGGGCGGCACCATGCCGGCCAGTGCCAGCAATGCGGATGGCACGCCCACTGAAATCGGCATCGCCACGGCCAATATCGCCTGGGAAACACCGGCGGAAATCGACGCTGTCTTTGCCGACATCCATGCCGCCGGGTTTCGCCATGTGCGCGTCGGCCTCAAGGATCCGATCGACCGTTCCTTCGCGGCCATGCAGCGCGCGAAGGAAGCCGGCCTTTCCGTCCTCGTCACCTTTCCGCTCATCGATGGCGCCGTTGCCGCGAAGGACGCCGCGCCGCGCGCCAGGACCGGGCGATTCTTTGCCGCTTACGGCCTTTCGCAGATCGATCTGGACCGCTTCCGGGCACGCTTCGATGCGCTGCTGGGCTTCACGGCACGCGCGCGAATTCCCCTCATCGGCATCGAGCTCGGCAACGAGCTTAACTGGTCCGGCTACAATGGCGACCTGCCCATGGCCGCCACCGGCCAGGTGATCGACAGCGCGGAAGATTGGGCCCCGGACACGCGGCGGCGCTTTGCCGACGGTCTCGACCGCTATCGCGCCGCGATGGAAATCGCGCGCGGGGCCATCGGCTCCCGCCCCATCAAGCTGATATCGGCGGGCCTGGCCGACATCAACGCCGACTTCATCAGCGGCAGCGGGGCCACCTATGTGGCGCCGGCCCTTACCTATGCCGCCTTCGGCGAGCGCCGGATTTTCGACCTGTCGGATGCAGTCGGCATCCATGTTTACGAACCCCTGCGTCAGGCCAACCATCATGCGGACCGCCAAGCCATGATCGAGGCACAGCTCGGTCCTTGCGGCATGTCGGCATTCGCCACGCGGCCGTGCTGGATCACCGAATTCGGCAGCGCCTTGCCGCACCGGCTTTGCGCCGCCGACGACGCCCAGCGCATCCATCTGCTGCGGCCCTTGCTGGACCGCCTGGCGCAGTCGGCATCGGCCGTGCCGTTGGCCTTCTACTACGACTGGAATGCCGACAAGGGCTTTGCGCTGGAGCGTTGCGGCCGGCCGACCGGGCTTGTGAAGGCGCTTTCCGACCACAATCAGATACCAGCGGCGCCCTGAGCCGACCTCAGTGGTGAATTCAACTCGTTCGGGAGAAGGATTATCGTCATGAAAAGACTCTGCTTCGGTCGCCAGCCGGCTGACACGCGCTATCGCTATCATCCCGGCATGCCCTTCTCCGAAGGACTGCCACGCTCCAACAGCACGACCTTCTCGACGATGTCGCGCAACTTCTACCTGACGTCGAACAAGGGCAATATGCTCATCGGCGAAGGTTCCTGCCGCATCTTCGATTACGACCGCAATTATTCCTGCATGCTCAGCGTGCACGTTCTCTACGACGCCTATAAGGGCTCGAAGGAGGCGATGGACCTGCTCAACAACAATTTCGACGCGCTCGTCCTGCCCATGGCGAACGAGATCCGGCCCAATCTCAACCATGTCTCGCTGCTCAAGGTGCTCGAACAGATCAAGATTCCCGTGGTCGTGCTCGGCATGGGCATGCAGAACGAGATGGAGGATATGAGCACGCTTGAACCGGCGACGGTCGACCTGCTGCGCTGGATCGACGAGCGGGCGCTCGTCTTTGGCGTGCGCGGCGCCCAGACCGAAACCTGGCTGAAGAAGATGGGCTTCAAGAATCCGACGGCGCTGGGCTGCCCCAGCATGATGCTCTATCCGGAGAATATCCTGGGCATCAAGGCACCGACCAAGAAGCCGGAGGATTACCGTTTCGTCACCGCCGGCTATCTGCAGAAGAAATCGGTGCGCGGCAAGCAGCTGGCGAAGTTCTTCACGGGCCAGAAATGCTCCTACGTCTTCCAGGATGAAATCTTCCAGTTCAAGGAAGAACTGCAGGGTCGGCATTTCTTCGACGATGCCCGCAACCGTATGCTGCAGAATGTGATCGAGCCGCTGGTCAACGAGGCGATCGGCGCCGAAGCGCCGTTCGACAAGTATTTCTATTTCGACAGCGTCGATGCCTGGCGCCAATGCTATGGCTGGCACGACGTCTTCATCGGCGATCGCTTCCATGGCGGCGTCGCGGCCCTGCAGGTGGGCCTGCCCACCGCGATCCTGTTCAAGGATCTGCGTGTCAAGGAACTCAGCGAATTCTTCGGCGTCCCGCACACCACGGTCGACAAGGCCTGCAACATGGGGCTTGAGGCCTTCATGGCGGAATTCATGTCGCAAGCGCGCATCGACGCCTTCCTCGACACCTACCGCATGCGCCTGAAGAATTTCCACCGCCATCTGACCGAGGCCGGCCTCTCCATGACCGAGAATTACCAGGCCATGCTGATGGCGGCCTGACCCCATGCCCGCCTTGCGCACCACGATCGTCGGCGGTTCCAACACGGTGATGGAGCCGGGCTATCTCTCGCAGATGCTGGCAGCCGCCGCCCGGCGCGGGATCGACCTCGACATTGTCGAGAATCTCGCTGTCGGCGGCACCACCAGCGCCTATGGCCTCTTTCGGCTGAAGGCTGGCGATGCGCTCGACCGTTCGGACCTGCTGATCGTCGAATATGCGCTCAATGACGCCTTCATCTATGGCGATGAAAGGCGGCAGTTCCGACACTGGGCGCGGATTTATGAGGGCATCCTGCGCTATGCGCTGACGCGCAATCCGCGCCTGCGCATCTGCACCATCGTTCTTGGCGCCCGCAATGGATCCTGGCTCGGCAGCGTACCCGCGATCGATGCCGGCATCCATTATCTCTCCGACTGGTACGGCACGGCCTGCATCGACATCTCGCGCGGCTTGATGCGCAAGTTCGGCCGCCAGGTGGTGACCGATCCCGCCTTCTATGTCGATCAGGGTCACTATGCACGCCCCATCGCCACCGCCATGGTGGCCGACCTCGCCGCCGACGGCCTGGCGGCGGCACTGGCGCGCGAAGGCGGAACGGCTCTGCCGCCGCCCGTCGACCCGGACCATTTCGCCGAAGCCGGCATCGTCGACGTTCCGGCGATCTTCGCCGCCGTCAAGGACGCGCCCCTGGCCGAGTTCCACAACCGGCGCTTCGCCTTCAGCGCCATCGACCTTGCCCGTCATCGACTGAGCCTTGAACTCGAGGGCGGCAAACTTCTAGGCGTCTTTCATATGAGTACACCCGACGTGGCGCCGCTGGCGCTGACGCGCGGCGATACGTCCTATCGGTGTTCGCTGCTGAAGGGCGGCGTGCGCGATGGCAAGTTCAAGTTCCTGGCCGCGATGCTGCCCTGTGAATTCCTCTATGGCGCCGACCTGCTGCAGCCGGCGGGGGCCGAGAGCTTCGCCCTGGCGCGTGCCGACGATGATCCCGCACTGAAGCCGCATGTCGCCAAGGACAATGTCGCCCAGGGTTCCGTCCCGGAGAACGCGCCCCTGCCGCTGCTCGGTCTTCTCTATAGCGGGCGTTGCAGGAACTTCACCGCCAACGCCACCTCCCAGCCCCCCATCCGCCGTGCCGCAAACTCGGCATAAGCCAATCACCGGGCGCCTCGTCTGAACGATCGGCTTCGCTGCAGTACCCTGTCCCTGAAGGGAGCAAGGTGGGGCATGCGTGACGATTGCCTGAGATGGAACCCGAAGCCCCTGCAACCTCATTTCCCATTGGAGGTCATTTTCCACTGGGCGTCGACATGGGTGCGTCATGCACCAGGAATTCCTCCAGCCCGTCCTTTGGCATCGGCGCGGTATCGCTGCGTTGTCCGGGCAGGTTTCCATGTTCCAGAAGTTGTTTCAATTCGGCCCTGGCGCGCGATACGCGGCTCTTGACGGTGCCGACGCGGCAATTGCACACCTCGGCCGCTTCTTCATAGGAGAATCCGCTGGCACCGACCAGGATGAGCACCTCGCGCTGATCGGCGTTGAGCTGCCAGAAGGCGCGGCGAAAATCGTTGAACTCCAGATTGGCTTCCTGCGCGGGTCCGATGGACGGCTCGTCGCCGGCCAGATCGTCGATCGGTGTCGACTTGATCCAGCGCTTGCGGCATTCGTTGTAATAGAGATTGCGCAGGATGGTGAACATCCACGCTTTGAAGTTCGTCCCCGGCGTGAACTGGTCGATCGCCGCCAGCGCGCGGACGACGGCATCGTGGGTCAGATCGTCTGCCTGGTCGCGGTTGCGCGTGAGCGAGCGCGCGAAGGCACGCAGATGCGGGATGACGTCGAGCAGCATTGCTTCGACATCCATCTTCGCGTGCCTTGCCACAGATGTTTCTTTCGCTGGCATTTCCATCCGATTCTTTTCGTTTCGGTCCCAACACCTGCGGTAGGTCGCAGTTCCTCGCGGCACCGTGGCGATGTGGGGCGACGCCTTGCCGCGGCCGATCTCTCATGCGCCGATCTTCTCTCGCGACATTTCTGGCGACATTGTCGATGCGCTGCTGGCACGGGCTGGGTTCGGACTGAAGTCTATGCCCCGGGCGCTATTTTCCGGAATCTATTTCTGGATCTGCGCTTTCAGCCTGCTGATCAGTTGTTCAAGTTCTGCCGGCAGCTCTTCGCTGCCAACGTCATTGAACAACCGATTGAGCTGATCGTCGAACCATCGATCCAGCGCCTCGGGAGGCCTGCGCTGCGAAACTCCCATTGCCCGCGAAGCCCCGATGTCCTGTATCTTTGGCGCCTTGGATTGATCCGCATCGGGCTGCATGAGCGTTCCGCCCAAATCATTCTTCTTGTCATGGTTATGTGCAGCCTTGCCGAGCGGCACTGGCTTGTGTTTGTCGTCAGTCATATCTGAATTCACTATGTCGGCCATTTGCGTGGTCATGTCATCTCTGCGTCATGTTGGTTCCGGTTCATCGAATGCGCCCCTCAATATCAGCCCCTCAAATACCCGTTGAGTGGGATGCCACCCGATATGAACTCCTGCGAGAACGAAGTTTTCCCAATTGAAGATCGAGAGTCCCGAGGAACGAAGTCGCGCAGATGACCACAGCATAACCATGGCTATGTCGATAAGTCATTTAGGAGTAATTACTTAGATCCAGCCCGCGGATTTTTCGCTCGGCTACGGGAACCCAAGACGGACGGAACGGTTCCAGTCATGTAAAAAAAACACGCCGTCGGCCGGATCGCCGGTGGCGAACTCCCAGCAAACTCGGGGCAAACTCGGGTCGAGATCAGGAGGGGGGTGGCACCGTGCCGGCAAATTCCGACGAGATCGTCCATAATCTGAAATATGTGCGGCGTTACGCGCGCGCCCTGATGGGATCGCAGGAGTCCGGCGATCTTTATGTTCGTGTCTGTCTCGAGGCCCTGCTGGCCGAGCCGGACGTGCTGCCCGCCGGCGCGGATGTGAAACGCGGCCTGTTTCGGCTGTTCCATGCCATCAGCAACCGCAATCTGGAGCCGGGCGAGGAGCTCGTCGACCTCTCGGTCGAAGCGCGCCTGCGCGCCTTGCCGGCGTCCGAGCGGCAGATTCTTCTGCTCACGTCGCTCGAGGGTTTTTCGATTGCCGATGCCGCCGTGATTCTCGACACGCCGCTGGCCGGGGCAGAAGCGCTTCTGGTCGATGCCTGGGCCACCGTCAACCGGCAGATCGCGACCACGATCCTGGTTATCGAGGATGAACCGGTCATAGCACTCGACATTGCCAGCCTCGTCACCGATCTCGGACACAAAGTCGTGGGTGTCGCCGCCAGCCAGGCCGAAGCCGTGGCGATCTTCAAGAGAACCCAGCCCGGATTGGTGCTTGCCGACATCGATCTCGGCGCCGGCGGGTCCGGCATCGCGGCGGTGACGGAAATTCTGCGCATGTCGTCCGTGCCGGTTATCTTCGTCACCGCCTATCCAGAGCGGCTGCTGACGGGTGGGCGTCCGGAACCAACCTACCTCGTGACCAAGCCGTTCGAGCCCGATACGCTGAAAGTGACGATTTCCCAGGCATTATCCTTTACCACCACGGGCCAGACCCGGCGCGTCGCCGTGTGATGCGCTGACATAAATGCGGCCGCTCCATGCAGTTCTTGGAGGCGCATCGTGATCGGCACGTTCCTGCGGCCCTTACGGCATCGCCTGATTCTGCTCTTTGCCATCGTCATCTCGGTCCCCAGCGCGTTCGGGATCTGGGCTGCCATCGATAATTTTCACGATCAGGTTGCCACCGCGCGGGCGGCGACGGATCGCTTCGCCACCCTGGCGTCGAACTACGAATCCAATCTGCTGTGGCAGTCGCACCAGATCGTCCAAAACCTGTCGCATGACGAAAGCGTCCTGCTGGCCTTGCGCGGCGGCACGGATCCGCGGGCGCGCGACGCCTGCAACGAAGCGTTCTTCCGCGCGGTGAAACCTTATCCGTCCTACGGCACGGCGGTCCTCTACGATCTTCGGGGCGACGCGGTATGCCAGTGGGATTCCAGCAAGTATCTGACGAACGTGTCGCATCGCGAATGGTTCAATACCGTCCTTGCCACCAGCGCACCCACGATCAGCGCCTATCTGGTATCGCCGGCACTGGAGGAGCCGATCATCTCCTTTGCGGCACCCATCTTCGATGCCGATGGCGTCTTCAAGGGCGCCATTTCTCTGGGCATCAGGCTCAACTGGCTGTCCGCGATCGGCCAGGAGCCGGGCCTGCCGCCGATCGCGCATGTGATCCTGCTCGACCGGCATGGCAAGGTTCTGGTCGGGTCCGCGAACACGGACACGCATGCCGACCTGATGCCGGCACCTGAATATGTCGAGCGCATCGTCAGCGGCGACCTGCGCGCCTTCGAGGCCGACGATGCCACTGCAACGCCGCGCTTCTTTGCCGTGAGCGCGCTTGCCAACAATTCCCTGTTCGTCCTCCTCAGCATACCGCGCGCCAGTATCGTCGATCCGCTGTTGCGCGACATGGCGATCCAGATCGGTATCATCTGCCTCGTGTCGGTGGCCGGCATGCTGGCCGCCATATTCGGGGCGCGCATCCTGGTGACGAAATGGACCGAGAAGCTGGCGGCCGCGGCGAATGCAATGGCTCTGGGCCAGCTCGACATGGAATCGGAGTTGCGCGGCGCGCCGGTCGAAATCCTGCAGCTCAGCGAAAATCTCAAAGCCATGGCGGCCCGCATCGAGCACCGCGAGGCCGATCTGCGCGATTCATTGGCGCAGAAGCAGCTGATGCTGCGTGAAATTCATCACCGCGTGAAGAACAACCTGCAGATCGTGACCAGCCTGCTCAATCTCTATGCCCGGCTGCCGCGCGGTGACGTGTTCCGCGAAGCCTTTGGCGATCTGCGCATGCGCATCAACGCATTGGCCCTGGTGCATCGGCACCTCTACGAAAGCGAGGACCTCAAGGAGATCGACCTCGTTCCCTTCATGCAGAATCTCTGCGCGCTGCTTCAGGACGGGTCCGGAGTCTCACCGCGGCGGGTCGCCCTGAATGTCGAATTTCCGGAACTGCGCATGTCCGGCAGCCGGGCCGTGCCGCTGGCATTGCTGACGACGGAAATCGTCAGCAACAGCTTCAAGCATGCCTTCCCGGACGGGCGGACGGGTGTCATCGATGTCGTCATGGCCGTGGACAATGACGGCAACGGCACGCTCGCCATTGCCGACAACGGCATCGGCCCCGCGACGCAACTGGCCGGGAGTCCGACGGCGACCATGGGCACCACGCTGATCGCCGCCTTCGCCAAGCAGCTCGGCGGACAGATTCGCGTCGCCGGCCCACCGGGCACGACGACGACGATCGACTTCGATCTGCGGGGCGCCACCCGCCCCAACTGACGTGCGATCCGCCTTACGCGTTGTTCTTGGTCGCGGAGGCGGCGGCGAACTCCAGATCGTCGGACTCCTGACGCGTGCCCTTGATCTCCGACACGATCGCCGACGCTTCGTTGGGCGACAGCTTCATGCCGTAGGGCGAACCCGGGCCGCGCGACTTGCGGATGATGTCCAGCAAGCGCCCGATGGCGCCAGGCAGGTCCAGCACCTCGGCCAGCACATCGCCGGCGTCACGCGGCGTCTGCGCCGTCGCGTCGGCCAGCTGCTTGATATAGGCCTCCAAAAACGGCGCCCGGCCGATCTTGGCATAGCAGGCCGCGTCGAGCAGCACCGATTTGGCGAGTGTCGGCCGGCCGGCGCGGTCCGGGTCGGAATAGTCCCTGATCGTCTTGGGGGATAGGTTCGCGGCCTTGGCCGCATTGGTGACGCCGAGGATGCGCAGGACATCCAGGGTGGCATCTTCAAAGGATCCAGCTGCGCGAATCTTGGTCATTCTGCCTCCAAATTCTCCAACAGGTCGGGCTGCGGTTCTGGGCACAACGGTTAAATCGGGACCTAGTTCCGCGAAATGTCGGAGCAGAAGGCTGACGTTTATTCTACATTGTAGAATATGAGCGGCCCCAAAAGCCGCCGGAGAGTGCCCGTTTCATGCCCTTAAAGCCCTTCGCGCGGCATCAGGTAGCGGGCGGCCAGCAGACAGAGCAGGGTGGTGAAGGCGAGGATGACCGCCACCAGCGCGTTAATGTCCGGCGTGAAGCCGAGGCGCATCATGGCCCAGAGGCGGATGGGGAGCGTGTTGTCGGTTCCCGTCACCAGCAGCGTGATCATGGTTTCGTCGAAGGACAAGGCGAAGGCCAGGATGCCGGCGCCGATCATGGCCGAGGTCAGATTGGGCAGCAGCACGTAGCGGAAGGTCTGCCAGCCGCTGGCGCCCAGATCGGAGGAGGCTTCGACCAGGCTGCGGCTCAAGGATTGGAGGCGCACCAGCAATGTGCGGTAGACCAGGGCCAGCACGAAGACGGTGTGGCCAATGATGACGGTCACCAGCGACCGGTCGAAGTCGATCTCGCGGAAATAGATGAGCAGCGCCAGGCCCGTGATGATCGGCGGCATCAGGAAGGGCAGGAAGATGACGAACTGCAGCAAGGCCCGGTCCTTCGACTTCCCGCTGTTGAAATAGAGCGCGCTGGCGATACCGAGGACGAGCGAGCAGACGACTGCCGCCGCGCCGACGACGAGCGTATTGCGGAGCGCAATGAGAATGCCTTCGTTGGAGACCAGCGTCACATAGGCGTCGACCGTTGGCTGCTGCCAGTCGATGGCGCCCTGCTTCAGGACGAAGAAGGAGGAGACGATGGGAACGAAGATCGGGCCATAGAGCAGGATGAAGACCAGGGCCGTGATCGTGGCCAGCCAGTATTGAGGACCGGAATCGCGGGTCATCGCCGAACGCTCCGGTCGCGGCCAAACACGGCGCCGATGCCGATGGCCGCGATGACGAGCAGGGCGAGGATCACCGACAGGGCCGCGCCGAACGGCCAGTTGAAGGCCGTACCGAACTGGCTGTAGATGATGCGGCCGAAGGTGAAGCCGCTCTGCCCGCCCACCATCTGCGGTGTCAGGAAATCGCCGATCGCCAGCACGAAGACGAAAGTGAGCGCCGTGACGATGCCGGGCAAGCTCAGGGGCAGGATCACGCGCAGGAAGGTCTGCGGCGCGCTGGCGCCGAGATCGGCCGACGCGTCTATCAGCGAGCGCGGAATGCGCTCCAGCGACAGGAAGATCGGCAACACGGCGAAGGGAATGAGCAGAACCGTCAGCGTCAGCAGGACGGCATTGAGGTTGAAGACGAAGAGTGTGAGCGGTTCGTCGATCAACTCCATCCAGAGCAGCAGGCGATTGAGCACGCCATTGCCGCCAAGGATGCTGCGGATGGCATAGATCTTTATGACATAGCTCATCAAGAGCGGCACCAGCATGAGCATCAAGAGGATATAGCGCTTGCGCCCACGCAATCCGGCGAGGAAGTAGGCGACCGGATAGCCGGCAAGTATGGTCAGCACGGCGACTTCGAGGCAGAGGATAGAGGTCTGCCGGAGCACCGGCAGAAAGACGGGATCGGCGAAGAAGCGCCTATAATTGCGCAAGGTGAGCCCGTACGACATCACCCCCTGCTCGGTCCAGAAAAAACTGTAGGCGAGGAATGCGATCAGCGGCAGCAGGATGAAAGCCACGGGATAGAAAAGAACCGCGATACGGATCAACCAAGGTTGCTCCTGCCGGGCGGCGGTGCTCATGCTACACCAGAACCAGACGGCATTCAGCGGCGCGCCAATAGAGATTGGCCGTGTCGCCAACCTGCAGCGCGATGCCTTCGGCCTTGCTGGGCAGGCGCAGGCGCAGATTGACCGGCGCCGCGGCGCCCGCGCGGAAATTGGCGAGCGTGTGCGCGCCGGCGAAGTTCAGGGCTGTCACGATGCCATGCGCGTTGTTTTGATCGGCAAGGCCGGTCGGCACGAGCGACAAGGCTTCCGGCCGGAAGACAGCGAGGGCCTTGGCACCCACACGCGCGGCAGCGAGCCGCGGCTGGCCATCGACGGCACAGATAAGAGCCCCAAGCGCCGTTTCGATCCGGCGCCGGTCGCCTTCCACTTCACCGAGCCGGCCTTCGACCAGATTGTTTTCGCCGAAGAAACGGGCCACGAACTCGCTGGCGGGCCGGTAATAGACTTCGTGCGCGCTGCCCAATTGCTGGATATGGCCGCCGTTCATCACGCAGATGCGGTCGGCCATGGCGATGGCTTCTTCCTGGTCGTGGGTGACAAAGAGGAAGGTCGTCTTGATCTCGCGCTGAATGTCCTTGAGGAAATGCTGCATCTGCCGCCGCAGCTCGACATCGAGCGCCGCCAGCGGTTCGTCGAGCAGGATAAGGCGCGGCCGGCAGATGATGGCACGCGCCAGGGCCACGCGCTGGCGCTGGCCGCCGGAAAGCTGGGCTGGATAGCGGCGGGCGAAATCGCGCAACTGCACGAGTTCCAGCGCCTCGCCCACCCTGGCGTCGATCTCGGCATTCCTGACGCCCCGCACTTTGAGGCCATAGCCGACATTGGCCGCGACATTCATATGCGGGAACAGCGCATAATCCTGGAAGACCGTATTGAAGGGACGCTTGTTGATCGGAAGACCGCTGATATCGGCGCCATCGAGCAGGATCTGCCCGCTGCTCGGCACCTCGAATCCGCCGATCATGCGCAGGATCGTGGTCTTGCCGGAACCCGAGGGACCCAGGATGGTGATGAATTCGCCATCGCGCACGGCAAGGTCGATCCGCTCCAGCACCTGTGTCTGGCCAAAGCTTTTGGAGACAGCCTTCAGTTCCAGCAACAGGTGTTCAGTGGTCATGATTCAGTCGGGGTCTTTCCTGATAGAACGCGCAAGCTGACGGCCCCCCTCACCCCGACCCTCTCCCCGCAAGCGGGGCGAGGGGGATTGGAAGCGTGGCTTGGCTACAAGCCCCTCGCCCCACGAAGTGGGGAGAGGGGGCGGGGTGAGGGGCGCTTCAAGGATTCTAGTTCTCAACAATCGAGTTGGTTTACTGCGCCGCCTTGATCTCGTTCCAGAGGTCGGCACGCTTGGTCGGGTCCTCGACCGATTCCAGATAGATCAGCTTGTCGTCGGCGCCGGCATTGGCCGACGGCGCCACGGTGTTGCCGAAACCGGTACGCTGCGTGAGCTGCTCGCCGATCTGTTTCCGCAGCAGGAAGTCGATCCACTGCTCGGCCAGTTCCTTATCCTCGACACCGCTGGTCAGCGCCCAGGTATCGAGCCAGGCCAAGGCGCCTTCCTTCGGGTTGACATAGGCGATATGGGCGCCGGCATCCTGCATGGCCTTGACCTGCTGCTGGCCGTAATTGGCCCAGATGAGGGCCACATCGTTGCTTTGATAGATCTGCAGGGCTTCATCGGCCGTGCTGTAGAAGCTCAGCACATTGCCCTTGAGATCGATCAGTTTCTTCTTGATCTGCTCAAGCTGCTCGGCCGAGAGCTTGAACGGATCGGCGATGCCCATGGTAAGTGCGGTGAAGGAGAAATTATGCTCGCCATTGTCGTAGGCCAGCACCTTCCCCTTATACTGCGGATCCCACAGGACATCCATCGAGGTTGGCGCCGGCTTCACCTTGTCGGTATCGTAGATGAGGCCGATGGAATCGAAGCAGAACGGAATGGCGTGCACATTGCCGTCGCGCATGACGCCCTTGACCTTGGCAAGGTCGGCGAAGATCGGCAGCTGGCTCTTCTGATTGGGGACCTTTTCGAGGTCGATCGGCGTCGTGAGCCCCGCATCGATATAGCGCTGGAGCTGCGCGGTATTGACAGCGAAAAGGTCGAAATCCTTGCCTTCGGATCCCTTGATCTTGGCCCAGATCTCGTCGTCGGTGCCGATGAAGACGACGCTGACGTCGGCACCGGTCTTCTGTTCGAATTCCTTGACCCAATCATCGTCGGCATAGCCCTGCCAGGCGAGGACGCGCAGTTCCTTGGCATCCGCGGCGGCACCCGACAGCCCGGATCCCATCAGGACGCAGATGCCGGCCATCATCGGCAACCCACGCTTCACCAGCTTACCAAACATGTTGACCTCCTTGTTTATCGTTCGACCGCATCATTCAATCGTGATGTTCTCAAAGCACCTTCACAGTGACCAGGCCTTCGTCGGGCACGGCCACCATCTTGTTGCGGAGCGTCTTGCCGAAGACCTCCGCCTCGATTTCGAACACATCCCCCGCTTGCGTCTTGATGCCGGAGGCATAGGACATGACCGCCGCGCCGAAGAAATAGGCATGAAGGTCGCCAGGTCGCCGGAACATCGAATAGCGGAAATGATAGTGTTCGAGATTAGCAATGGAATGCGACATGTTCTTTTCACCGGAGAGGAAGTCTTCCTCCCAGACGGTCTTGCCGTCCCGGACGATGCGCGATTTTCCGCGGACATCCCGCGGCAGTTCGCCGATCAGGATCTCGGGACCGATCGAGCAGGCGCGCAGCTTCGAATGCTGGGTATAGAGATAGTTCTGTGCCTCGGTGATATGGTCCGAGAATTCGTTACCCAGCGCATAGCCAATGCGATAGGGGCTGCCGTCGGGACCGACCAGATAAAGGCCGACGATTTCGGCTTCCTCGGCGCCGGCCAGGGCGAAGGCCGGCAGCGGGAGCGGTTCGCCCGGCGCCAGCACGCAGGTGCCCACGCCCTTGTAGAACCACTCCGGCTGGATGCCGATCTTGCCGGCTTCCGGCTTGCCGCCGTCCAGTCCCATGCGGAAGATTTTCATGGAATCCGATTCCGGCGCGCCATCGCCATGGGTGGCGACATGCATCCTGTTGCGTGCCGAGGCGGAGCCGATATGAGTGAGGCCGGTACCGGTGATGAAGAAGCGCGCGGGTTCGGGATGCTCGACCGGCGCCATGATTTGATTCCCGGCGAGGAGAGCGGCGTAATCGACAACGCGGTCGGTCGCGAGTTCCTTGACCAGGGTCTCGATGCCGACCTTGCGGGCGATGGCGAGATTGGCGAGTTCGAAGACGCTGGCAACCTTGCCGATCTCGCGCGCATGGTCGCCATCGGGCTGCACCCAGCCCACGTGGCGGTGGCCGTTCTGGAAATATTGAATGAGACGCATGATCGTTTACCTCGCTACAGGGCGGGCCGTCAGACCCAGCCGCCATCGACAATGAAATTCTGGGAAGAGCACATGCGGCTGTCATCGGCCGCCAGGAACAGGACCATGCGCGCGATATCGGCCGGAAAAAGCCGGTCCTTGAGGCATTGGCGCTCGTCGATCTGCTTTTCGCCAGCCGCGTCGAGCCACAGCTTCACCTGACGCTCGGTCATGACCCAACCGGGCAGGACGCAATTGACGCGGATGCGTTCGGGCCCGAATTCGCGCGCCAGCGCCCGCGTCATGCCGGTAATGGCGGCCTTCGACGTCACATAGCCGGGGCAGTCGCCATCGCCCACCAGCCAGGTGATGGAGCCGAAATTGACGATCGACCCACCGCCGGCGTCGCGCATCATCGGACGCACGGCCTGCGCCGCGAAGAATTGATGGCGCACATTGACCGCCATGCGGTCGTCCCAATAATCGGGCGTTACGTCTTCGCTGCGGTGGCGGTCGTCATTGCCGGCATTGTTGACGAGGACGCGAATGGGGCCGTGCCTCCGCGCCGTCACCGCGATGGCCGCGCGTAGACCTTCGATATCGCGCAAGTCGCATTGGATGAAGTCAGGCTTGGCGTGGCCGTCCTTGGCGAGACGTTCGCACAGCGCCTTGGACGGTGCCTCCGCCAGATCGACGAAGGTGACCTTGGCGCCCTGCGCGCAAAGATGCGTCACGATGCTTTCGCCGATACCGCTGCCGCCGCCGGTGACGAAGGCGACCTTGTCCCTGAGGCTGGGGAAGATGGCGGGTTGGTCGATGAGGCCGGTCATGGGCTGGTCCTGCTGTTTCGTTCCATCGAGGGCGCGCCCCTCACCCCCACCCTCTCCCCGCTATCGCGGGGCGAGGGAGTTTTGACTGAGCCTCTTAACAAGCCCCTCGCTCGGGGAAGATGGCGGAGGCCGGTCATGGGCTGGTCCTGCTGCTTCGTTCCATCGAGGGCGCGCCCCTCACCCCCACCCTCTCCCCGCTATCGCGGGGCGAGGGAGTTTTGACTGAGCCTCTTAACAAGCCCCTCGCTCGGGAAAGATGGCGGAGGCCGGTCATGGGTTGGTCCCGCTGTTTCGTTCCATCGAGGGCGCGCCCCTCACCCCCCATCCTCTCCCCAATATCGCGGGGCGAGGGAGTGATGCCCCTCGCCCGATGAAATGGGGAGAGGGGTTGGGGTGAGGGGTGGAGCGACCGGGTCATGCTCCGCTCCATTAATGCGACTGGCGCGGCACGGCGGCACCGCGCTGGCCGACGAGGAAGTCGAAGTCGCAGCCGCGGTCGGCCTGCAGGACGTGGTCGACGAAGAGCTTGGCATAGCCGCCGGCGGTCGCGGTGCCGGTGGGCACGGGGGGCTTCCATTCGGTCTTGCGCCGGGCGAGCTCGGCATCCGAGACATCGAGATGCAGGCGGCGGTTCGCCACATCGAGTTCGATCATGTCGCCATCGCGCACCAGTGCCAGCGGGCCGCCCAGCGCCGCTTCGGGCGCGGTGTGGAGAATGACGGTGCCGTAGGCGGTGCCGCTCATGCGCGCGTCGGAGATGCGCACCATGTCGGTGACACCCTTTTTCAGCAGCTTGGCGGGAAGCGGCATGTTGCCGACCTCGGCCATGCCGGGATAGCCGCGCGGCCCGCAATTCTTCAGAACCATGACGCAAGTCTCGTCGATGTCGAGGGCCGGATCGTCAATGCGGGCGTGGTAATCCTCGATGGTTTCGAACACCACGGCGCGGCCGCGATGCTGCATCAGGGCCGGTGTCGCCGCCGACGGCTTGATGACGGCGCCGTTGGGGGCGAGATTGCCCCGGAGGACTGCGATGCCGCCTTCGGGCGTCAGCGGATTGTCGAGGTCGCGGATGACTTCCTTGTTGTAATTGGGCGCATCCTTGATGACGTCGCGCATGGTGCCGCCGGCAACCGACAGCGCGTCGAGATGCAGCAGGCCGGCATCGGCGAGCGCCCGCATCACGGCCTTGAGGCCGCCGGCGTAATAGAATTCCTCCATCAGGAAACGGCCCGAGGGCATCAGATCGACGATGGTGGGGATATTGCGGCCGAATTTGTCCCAATCGTCCAGCCCGAGATCGACGCCGAGGCGGCCGGCCACGGCGATGAGATGGATGACGGCGTTGGTCGAGCCGCCGATGGCGCCGTTGACGCGGATCGCATTCTCGAACGCGGCCCGCGTGAGGATTTGCGACATCGGCACATCCTCCTTCACCAGATCGACGATGCGGCGCCCGGCAAGATGCGCCAGCACATGGCGCCTAGCATCGACGGCCGGGATGGCGGCATTGTCGGGCAGGCCGATGCCCAGCGCCTCGACCATGCTGGCCATGGTGGACGCCGTGCCCATGGTCATGCAGGAACCGGCCGAGCGGCTCTGCCCCTGTTCGGCGGCGAGGAAATCCTCGATCGAGATGCGGCCGGCCTTCACATCCTCGAACACTTTCCAGACATGGGTTCCGGAACCGACCGGGGCGCCGCGGAAATTTCCATTCAGCATGGGGCCGCCGGAGACAGCGATGGTGGGGAGATCGCAGGAGGCAGCGCCCATCAGCAAGGCCGGCGTGGTCTTGTCGCAGCCCACCAGCAGGATGACGCCATCCATCGGGTTGCCGCGGATCGATTCCTCGACATCCATGCTGGCCAGATTGCGGAACATCATCGCGGTCGGGCGCAGATTGGATTCGCCCAGCGACATCACCGGGAACTCCAAGGGCAGGCCGCCCGCCTCATAGACGCCGCGCTTCACATGCTCGGCAAGGGTGCGCAGATGCGCGTTGCAGGGGGTGAGTTCCGAATAGGTGTTGCAGATGCCGATGACGGGCCGCCCGTCGAAGACATCGGCCGGCAGACCCTCATTCTTCATCCAGGAGCGGTGCATGAAGGCATTCTTGCCCTGCCCGCCGAACCATTCCGCCGAACGCAGCTTACGCGGCCATCTGGCCATTCCCGTCTCCCGCCTGCCCTGTACCGCGCGACCGGGTGGATCGTGTCTTGCGGTCTCGTTTTTTGTTTGGTATCAACGATAGTGTTTGGTATTACAAAACTATGTTTTGCATGACAGTGACTGTAGGGCGGGATTATGCAGGAAGTCAATCGGATGCCGGAAGCCATCGCAACGGAAACGACCAGACCTGACGAAAGATACCGGGTGCAGAGCCTGGGGCGCGCGCTCGACCTGCTCGAATTGCTGGCCAAGGCCGGGCGCGACGGCGGGCGGCTCACCGACCTCGCCCTCGGCCTCGGCCTCTCCAAGGCCGCGACCTATGCGATCCTGCAAACCTATCTGTCACGCGGCTTCATTTCGGCGATCGGCGAAGGGCCCACCAAGCGCTACCGGCTCGGCATGTCGCTGGCGCGCCTGGGCGATCTCGCCATCGCCAATATCGCGCTCGCGGACATCGCCATGCCGGTCCTGCGGGCGCTGACGCGCGAGGTCAGCCTCACCAGCCGCGTCGCCATCCTCGACGAAGGCTATGCCGTGGTGATCGGGCGCACCGACGCACCGGGCGCGGTGCGCTTCGACGCGGCGCTCGGGCGGCGCGAACTGCCGCATTCCTCGGCTGTGGGCAAGGCGATGCTGGCGGCCCTGCCGCGCGCGCAGGCCCTTGCCATCCTGCGTGCGGTCGGGCTGCCGCGACGCACCGCGCATACGCTCGTTTCGATCGAGGCGCTGCAGGCGGATCTCGACCTGGTGGTAAGGCGCGGCTATGCCATCGACGACGAGGAGGATACCGAGGGCGTCGTGTGCCTGGGCACCTGCGTCTTCGACCGCACCGGCAATGCGGTGGGTGCCATCAGCATCACCGGACTGAAGCAGAATGCCGAGACGGAGAGGCAGCAGCAGCTGGCGGCGATCCTCATCCGCCATGCCGACCAGCTGTCGCGGCATATGGGCGGGCTCGATGGGGGCGATGCCTGGGCGCTGCGGCGGGTGGCGTGATGACGGCACTGACGCTGCGGCGTGGGGCCTATGAGCTGGAACTGCAGCCGGCAATCGGCGGCGCGATCGGGCGTTTTTGCTGGCGCCATCCGGACGGCGCGCGGATCGACCTGATGCGGCCGATGGCGCAGGCCGCCGTCGCCGCCGGCCACAGCGACGGCGCCGCCTGCTTCCCCCTCTTCCCCTATTCCAACCGCATCCGGCGGGCAAGGTTCAGCTTCGACGGGCGGGAGATTCAGTTGCCGCAAGGCGCCGCCGGCGCGCATGTCGAGCATGGCCATGGCTGGCGGCGGCCGTGGACGGTGCTGGCGCAGGATGAGAAATCGGCCGCGATCGGCTTCACCCACGATCCGGCGCTGGATGCGAGCTGGCCGTTCGCCTATGCCGCCGAACAGCATTTCGAGCTCGGCGCGGCGGGTCTTCACGTAACCTTGCGCGCGCGCAACCTGGGCCGGGCGCGCATGCCGTTCGGCTTCGGTCTCCACCCCTATTTCCCGCGCACGCCGCAAGCGACGCTGAGGGCGGACGTGAACGGCTTCTGGGAAAGCGACGCCGATGTGTTGCCGACGCGGCACAAGGAGGTGCCGGCGCGATTCGATTTGAGGGCCGGCCTTGGCATGCGGGAAATCGTCATCGACAATGTCTTCACCGGTTTCGCCGGCAAGGCGGAGATCGCCTGGCCGGAATTCGGCACGAGGCTCAAGCTCGCGGCCGATCCCGCCTTGCGGCAGCTGGTGGTCTATGTGCCGGATGCGGCGACACAGGCGGCGGAGCGCGCCGCCGGGACGCCTGACTATTTCTGCGCCGAGCCGGTGAGCAACATCACCGATGCCTTCAACCTGGCCGACCGGGAGGAAACCGGCATGATCGTGCTGGAGCCCGGGGCGGAAGTCCGCGCGGCGTGCCGCTTCAGCGCCGCTCCGCTCCAGCGGTCATGAAGCCCTGCAGGTCCTCCAGCGCCAGGGGCTTGGCGATCAGATAGCCTTGCGCGATGTCGCAGCCCAGGCGCTTCAGCAGGTCGAACTGCTCGACCGTCTCGACGCCTTCGGCGACGGTGGTGAGGCCGATGGCGCGCGCCAGGCCGATCACGCTCGCCACGATCTGCCGGTCGATCGCGTTGGTGGTGATGCCGCGCACATAGCTCTGGTCGATCTTCACGCCGTCCAGCGGGAAGGTGCGCAGGTAGGAGAGCGAGGAATAGCCGGTGCCGAAATCGTCGACGACGACCGTGACGCCCTTGCGCCGCAGCTTGTCGGTGATCGAGGCGGCAAAATCCATGTCGAGAATGACCGACGTTTCCGTGATCTCGACTTCGAGCTGCGCCGGGTCGATGCCGTGGGCGCCCAGCGCCGCCTCGACGCGCTCGGCGAAGCGGCTGTGCAGCTCCGCGCCGGAAGCGTTGACGGCGATCTTGGTGGCCAACCCCGCATCGGCCAGCTTGCGCACGCTTTCGGCCGCATGCCGCAGGACCCAATCGCTGACCTGCTCGACGAAGCCGGTCTTTTCGATGATCGGAATGAACAGGGCCGGCGAGATCAGGCCGCGTTCCGGACTCTGCCAGCGGATCAGCGCCTCGGCACCGATCACCCGACGGTCCAGCATGCTCACCTTGGGCTGGAAGGCGAGGAACAATTCGCCGTTGGCGATGGCCTTGGCGATATTGTCCTCGATGAACTGCATGATGCGCAGTCGATCGCGGATGGGATCGTCGACGCGGACGATGCTGCGGCCGCCGTCGCGGCGCGAGAAGCGCAATGCCAGCAGCGCATCGTCCAGCATATTGAGCGGGTTGCGCAGGTCGCCGACGCGATATTCCGCCACGACGACCGTCGAGGTGATCGGCAAGCGCATGCCGGTAATCTCCAGCGTCGTATCGACCAGCTGGCCGGCCTTCCTGCCGACCCCGTCCCAATCCTGGTTGCCTTCGACCAGAAGAGCGAACACATCGCCCTGAAGCTGGAAGAGGTGCGAGGGCGAGCCGCCCGAGGTGGCGCGGAAGGCGGCCAGATACCGATCCAGCAGCTTCTGCGCAACCTGAGGGCCGAACTGCGGCGCCAGGCGGTGATAGGCGTCGATGCCGGCCAGGACCAGCAGGCCGTCGGGGAAATGCTTCTGCTGCAGCATCAGGCGCAGTCGATCGCCGTTGGGCAGCGTCGTCGACGTTACCCCGGTGGCGAGAAAATCGGAGAGATCGCGCTCCAACTGCTGGGCGCGACTGGCGACGCGCCGCTTGGCCCGCGCCACCGATTCCAGGCGGGACGATACGGTCGTGAGCAGCACGTCGAAATCGACCGGCTTGACCAGGTAATCGTCGGCGCCCAGCTTGCGCCCCTTGATGAGATCGCCTTTTTCACCATAGGCGGTGAGAAATATGAAGGGCACATCGGCGGCTTCGGTTTCGCTGGCACGGACCTTCTCCAGCACCTGCAGACCGTTCATGCGCGGCATGTTGATGTCGCAGAGAACGACATCGGGTGCCAGCGTGGTGATGGCCATCAGCGCGTCCTCGCCATTGACGGCCTCGATCACTTCGTATCCGGCATCGCGCAATTCGCCGACAATATCTTCGCGCAGGTCAGCTTCGTCCTCGGCGCAGAGAATTGTTATTCCAGTGGGCATGATATCCGCCATTCGATCGCCTTCGTCTTTCATCGGGCGGCGACCCCACGCCGATCGTCGATATCGGCCGTCGCCCCGCGATTGAGGGGAAGATGTATGGTGAATGTCGTTCCGACACCGACACGCGAGCCGATATCGATGGTTCCGCCGTGCAATTCGATGAATTTCTTGACCAGATTGAAACCGACACCCGTGCCCGGTATGCCAGCCGAGGTTGATGCGCGGAAAAATACTTCCCCGATATGGGCAATTTCCGCCGCCGGAATGCCCACGCCCTGATCGGAAACCTCGATCACGACCGCGTCGCCGCGGCAAGCCGCCCGAAGGCCGACCTCGCTACCCTTGGGCGAATATTTCACGGCGTTCGAAAGCAGATTGGCCAGCGCATGTTCAAGCAGCCGCGGGTCGCCGTGAAAATCCGGCGGCAGATGCTCTATACTGTCGACAAGCCGATGGTCGGCCGATATCTGGCGATGCTGATGGACCACCCTTTGCACGATCTCGTCAAGATCGACGACGGCCGGGTTGAACTGCGTCTTGCCCTCTTCCGAACGACCTGCCTCAAGCATGGTCTCCATCAATTCGCCCATGCGCGCGACGGTGCGGCGGATGCGATTGATGCGATCGGCAATTTCCTCCGCCGACAGCCGGTCGAGCTTTCGCAGCAGGCGTTGCGCCGTGCTATCTATGACGGCAAGCGGCGTCCGGAATTCGTGCGACGCCATGGAGACGAAGCGGCGCTGCAGTACATTGTGGCGCTGCTCCTCGCTGAGCGCGCGCTCCAGCGCCTTGCGCTTGGCGTCGGACTCGCGTTGCGCAGCGGTCCGCGTGCGCTGCAATTCCTCGGCAACCAGCATCAGTCGCTGTTTCTGCCGGTCGAGGCGGAACAGGCCGTAGAAGGCAAGACTGGCAAAGGCGATGAGAATGGCCAGCTGAAATGCCAGATTGATCTGCTCGTAGCTTTCCTGCAGCACGAGGAGACTGCGCATTTCGCCCAGCCGCTCGGAATCGACCTCCACGGCCTTCGCCGTCATTTCGTCTATCGAGGGCGCCAAGGACCGGCTTAACTGCAGGTAGAGCTGCACGGCTTCGATATTGTAGCTCTGCCGACTGCCCAGGGCGGCATCCATCCGCGTCACCAGCGACCGCAATTGCGGCATCGTCTCCTTGTAGACGCCGGTATCAATCATGTTGTCGCGGTAAGCCCCGACATCGACCGTATTGACACGGCTGACGAAGATTTCGTAGCGCTTGCGCAACGGCGCTTCCCAATCCTTCCCTCCCAGAGAATCCCGCCGGACGTTCACACCCTCGGACATTGCCTGCAGACGGTAGAATTCGACGCGCAGTTGATTGAAGGCCCAGGTGAAGTTCTCGCTGCCCGATTCCGTGATGGATTGGACGAGATTCTTGCGTTTCTCGAAAAGCAGCCCCGACGTGACGATGCAGCCGATCAACCCGGCCAGCATCACGACCAGGGTTATACTGAGCGGATTGACCCGTCGCTTATTGTCGGTGAAGCGCAACATGACCGGGCGTGCCGCGCGTTCTATTTGCTCATTTCAGCGTCAGCTTGTCGACCTGCCACACGGACCTGGTGTAGTAGACGTCATGACGAAGCTCTGCCGCGCTATCGTAGGGGTAGATGATGAAGATTGGACCCTTGTCGCGGACGGGGAGCAAGGCCCCATCCATGCGGGTGGCCAGGATAACACCGAATTTCTCGGCATCCTCGGCAGGCAGATCGGCGGAATAGTCGTTCAACGCGTGAGCGGTGATCGTGCCGCCCGTTGCGCCGGCGAATGCCAGGACGGCACTCAACTTCGGGCCGGAGAAAGTGTGTACGCCATCGTGCCAAGGTGTACTCGTCTTGATATCGGATTGCGGCATCGCATCGAGATCGGCTTGCGTGAAGCTGACGCTCGGCGATTTGGCGATGGCACCGTCGACAATCAGGATCGGCACTTCCTGTGCATCCGCAGCGAACGCGAGCAGCATGGCCGCGAACAGGGCGAGGGAAAAACGCTGCAGCTTCTTCTGAAGGCTTGAGAGCGAATCGAATGGGCTGGCCATATTCTGCTCCGTGAACCGTAATTTCCTGAGCAGACGGTAACCCGTAAATATTACTAAATGCTTCCTCGGGCGAGGCCGGGCGCCGGATCGGCTTAGTGCGCGAGCAATATCGGAACTTTTGCCTCGGCCAGCATATGACGCGTGAGTCCGCCCAGAACCAGTTCGCGCAATCGACTGTGACCGTAACCGCCCATGACGACCAGTCCGTATTTGCCCTCAACGATCAGGGCGTGAAGCGCGCTAGGAGTTAACTCCTGAGCTGGATGAATGCGCTTCGTACGCGCTTCGATGCCGCGCACGACCAGTCGTTCGACAAGGTCGGTCGGATCGGCGCCTTCGCTTCGGCCCGCCGTGACGACGGTGACGCTGCCGCAGGCGGAGAGTAGCGGCATGGCAGCGCCCACGGCGCGCGCGGCCTCGAGACTGCCGTTCCACATGATCGCGACACTCTTCGAATCCAGGTTGCGCGTACCGGCGGGAACGCAAAGGACCGGTCGCCCCGTGTTAAAGATTGCCGCCTCGACGACCGAATCCTGCCAGGCGCGACCGCCGGGACCGGGCTGTGCCACGACGATGAAGTCGACCAGCCGGCCAATCTGCATCATGGCCCCTTCGTAAGTCCCTTCATACTGCCGCCAGGATGAAGTGGCGGATTCGCCGCGGCCGGCACCGTTCTTGCCGATTTCGTTGCCCTGGCGGATCCCATGCTGGGCCGTCCAGGCGTTGAAAGCACCGCGGGCGACCTGCTGGCGGCGGTCGATATCCAGCCTGATTCCGGCGACGATGTCGGAGGTGCCCAAACCGTTAATGCCATCTATGAATCCGGCCAGGACCCGGTAGGGATCCAGCCGCGGATGCAGAACCTCGATATGGCTGTCATAAAGATGCGACAATGCGAGGGCGGCCTCGAGGACGTCGACATCCGACGGTGTCCCGGTCACCACAGCCAATAAAACGCCCTTCTTCATACCCACTCCGACGGCCCTCCGCCGGTTCGTGGCGGTCTGCAACGGGCATCCTATCGGGCGAAATCCGTCTTAATATTGATTTAGGTCAGGAACGAAGGCCGTGTTCGGCCGATTCAGGGGGCGTTTCCGGCCTTGATCGAGGCACCGCCGGGCGCGGTTCGTCATCGAAGAGAATTCGCTGCGCTGCACCATCGAGGTCGTCGAACTGGCCCGACCGCATGGCCCAGAGAAAGCCGGCAAGGCCCAATCCGCCAAGAAACAGGGCCACCGGGATGAGGAACAGCAGAATCGTCATGGCCGCCTCAAGGCTACCGACGCTTCCGGACGGGCGCGGCCGACACGCAGTGCGTTGAGCACGACGATGATCGAAGAACTCGACATGGCAATCGCCGCGACGAGCGGAGTAACCAGGCCGAGAATGGCCAGCGGCACAGCGGCAAGATTGTAGGTCAGCGAGACGAGCAGATTCTGGCGCACCAGCCGGTCGGCGGCGCCGGCCGTGCGGATCGCCGTGAGGACCGGCTCCAACCTGTCTCCCTGGAAGACCAGATCGGCGGCATTCTGGGCGATTTCGGCACCGCTGGCGGGCGCCATCGACACCGATGCGGCACGCAGCGCCGGCGCATCGTTGATGCCATCGCCGATCATCAGCACATGCCTGCCGGCGGCGCGCAGCGCTTCAAGGCGCCCGACCTTGTCGGTCGGCAATTGCTGCGCATGCCAGATTTCGATACCAACCGCCGCCGCGCATTCGGCGACCGTGGCCGGGCGATCGCCGGACCAGATTTCGACGGGACCGATCTTCTTCAGTTCGGCGATCGTCGCGGCGGCATCGCCGCGCAGTGGATCGGTGAATTCGAAGGACGTCGCATGGCCGGCGGGGTCGCGCAGATACAGGGTCATCGCGGCGGAACCGTTATCGCCTTGCCCGGTGAAACGGGCGCTGCCCAGGCGCCAGGTGCCGTCCGGCCCGTCCCATTCGAGGCCGTAGCCGGGAACCTCGCGCACACCTTCGAGGGTCATGACAAGGCCGGCGGCACGCCGCAAGGCGGCGGCCAAGGGGTGCCGGCTGCTGCCGGCGATGGAGGCGGCCTTGGCCAGCTTGGCCGGATCGCTGCAGGCATGGAGTGTCGGGCGGCCGATGGTCAGCGTACCGGTCTTGTCGAGGAGGATATGATCGACCTGGCGCAGCCGCTCAAGCGCATCGGGCGCCTTGAGCAGAATGCCGGCCTTGAGCAGGCGCTGGCTGGCGACGACCTGGACGGCCGGCACGGCCAGCGCCAGGGCACAGGGACAGGTAATGATGAGCACGGCGATCGAGACCAGCAATGCATCCTGCCAGGCCATGCCACCGATGAAGACCCAGGACAGGAAGGTGATGAGCGCCGTCGAATGCACGACCGGCGAGTAATAGCGCGCGACGCGCTCGGCGATGCGCACGAAGCGGCCGCGCCGGGCCTCGGCCGCCTCCATCAGGCGGATGATGTCGGCAAGCAGCGTGGATTCGCCCACCTTCTCCACCAGGATCGTCAGCGGCGCTTCGATATTGAGGGTACCGGCGAAGACCTCGGTGCCGAGATTTGCCCCGACCGGCACGGACTCGCCGGAGATCACCTGCAGATCGATGCGCGAATTGCCGGCGAGGACCTTGCCATCGGCCGGGATGCGGGCGCCGGCCACCACCAGGATACGCTGGCCCGCACGCAGCTGGCGCGGCTGGACATCGCGCAAACCGCCATCGGTTTCGATCACGGTCGCCGCCTCGGCATTGAGCGCCAGCAATTGTTCCGCCGTCGCCCGCGCGGCGCGGCGGGCGCGGTGATCGAGGAAACGGCCGATCAGCAGGAAGAACAGCAAGGTGACGGCGGAGTCGAAATATGCATGCTGGCCGCCGGTGAAGGTTTCGAAGAGGCTCAAGGAAGGTGCCAGGATCACGGCCAGCGAGATCGGCACGTCCATATTGGTGCGCCCGGCGCGCAAGGCGCTCCAGGCCGACGCGAAGAACGGTTGCCCGGCGTAAAGGATGGCGGGGATCGCAATCATGGCCGAGACCCAGTGCAGCAGATCGCGGGTCCAGGGATCCGCCCCCAGCCAGACGGAGATCGAGAGCAGCATGATATTGCCGGCGGCAAATCCGGCAACGGCAAGGCAGCGCAGCAGGCCTTTAACCTCGCCCTCTTCCTTGCTCGCAAGGCAGCTGGGGTCGAGCGGCACCAGGCGGTAGCCCAGCGCCTGGACACCTTCCACCAGATCTTCCGGCCTTGCGATGCGCTTCTCCCAGCGGACCGAGAGACGGCGCGTGGTCAGCGAGACTCGCGCGTTGACGATCCCCGGCTGCTGCAGCAGATATTGCTCGATCAGCCAGACGCAGGCGCCGCAATGCAGCCCGTCGACCATGAGCATCAATTCGGCGGTGTCATCGTCGATATCGCGTACCCAGGCACCGAGATCGCCGGTGTGATGGACATCCTCGGGTCGCGGCTTGCGTTGCGCCGCGTCGAAGATACGGCGCTGATAATAGGCGGCAAGGCCCATCTTGCCGATGAGCTGGTGCGCCGCTTCGCAACCGGTACAGCAATAGGCGGCATCGCCCAGCACCTCGCCGCCGCAATGCCGGCATCCCGCCGCCTCCGATCCTTGGTGGACGGCGGGAAGATTCATTTCACGAAAATCCGCTGCACCTGCTGCCAGGTCACGTCGCCGCGGCTCGCCTGCAGGCGCAGTTCCCAATTGCCGAGGGCCTGCGGCGTGAAATCGGCCCGGTAGCGGCCGCCGCCGGCGTCTTTCAGCGCGATGGCGGCATCCATGCCGGCATTGGTGGGACGCACCAGATAGGCCTCGACCTTCAGCCCCATTACCGGTGCGCCAGCACGATCGGTGATGGCGACCAGCAGCTCGCGCGCGGCGACATCGCCGCCACCGGCAGCGGCGGCACCGACTTCGGGCATCGCGTTCCAGCCGGTTTCGGCGTTCGCCTGGGCGGCGGCCAAGGCCTGATTGTAATGCAGGCCCTTCTCATAGGCGCCCACCGTCTCCAACCCGCTGAAGCTGCTCACCGCCGTGACAATGAGGATACCGTTCACCGCGATGACGACGAGAAAGCCGAATACGAACAGACCGGGAATCCACAAGGCCCGGTCGGTCCGCGGACGGTTACTTTGCGGGACCACGGAAGACGGCATCATGGCTGCTTTTCTCATGGGTTGTCTGGTCCTCGACCATCACTGTAATCGGCGTCGACGCGTCACTCAAGGCCTTGGCCGGCGCGTGCAGGAGAAGGCGGAAAGTACCCACACTGTCGCCAGGGACAGAGAGGATATTGTCATCCTCGCCGATGAGCTTGATGCGCAATCCGTCGATCCCGCTCACCGAAACGGCGTAGTTGGCGGGAATGCGGACCATGTTCAATATCTTGATGCTGTAGCCGTTCTGTATATCCCCGTTGCTCAAGCGCACGAAGAGCGGCGACCGGTCGGCCTGTAAGGAAATATCCAGGCGCGAGCGCAGGGCCAGCGAGACCACCATGGCGGCGCCGATCAGGGCGATGACGAGCGTGTAGAAGACCGTCCGCGCGCGCACGAAGCGGTGCTTGGCCGGCTGACCGACGGAACGCTGCGCCTGATTGTAGATCGAATCGTAGGTGATGAGTTCCTGTGGCCGACCGACCTTGGCCATGATGCCGTTGCAGGCGTCGATGCAAAGGCCGCAGCCGATGCAGGCGAGCTGCTGGCCGTTGCGGATATCGACACCTGTCGGACAGACGTGGAAGCACAGATTGCAGTCGACGCAATCGCCCATCTTGCCGCCGTCGGCGGCCACGGCCTTGACCTTGCCGCGCGGCTCGCCGCGCCATTCCTCATAGGTGACGAGCATGGTGCGCTCGTCGAACATGGCCGACTGAAAACGCGGCCAGGGGCACATGTAGATGCAGACCTGCTCGCGCGCCCAGCCGGCAAGGATGTAGGTTGTCGCCGTGAAGAGGGCGATGAAGCCGTACTGCGTCGGTGTCGCCCTCAACGTCACGAAGTCGCGCACCAAGGTGGGCGCATCGTTGAAATACATCGCCCAGGCGCCGCCGGTGAGGAGCGCGATGAGCAGCCAGATGCCGTGCTTGGAGAGCTTGAGGCCAAGCTTGCGGACGCTCCAGGGTTCCTTGTCGAGCTTCATGCGCTTGTTGCGGTCGCCCTCGACCCAGCGCTCAACCCAGAGGAAGAGATCGGTCCAGACCGTCTGCGGGCAGGTGAAGCCGCACCACACCCGGCCCAGCAGCGACGTGGCCAGGAACAGGCCGAATGCACCCAGCATCAGCAGGCCGGCCAGGTAGTAGACTTCCTGCGGCCAGATTTCGATCCAAAAGAAATATGCCCGGCGACCGGGCAGATCGACCAGCAGTGCCTGGTCCGGAACACCCTGGCCGCGATCCCATCGCAGCCAGGGCGCCACATAATAGAGGCCGAGCAGGACGCCCAGCGCCACCCACTTGATCAATCGGAAGCGGCCAAAGATCCGCTGCGGGTAGATCTTCTCGTGAGAGGCGTAGAGGCTCTTCGGGCGAACCTCCTTCCGGGCATCCTGAACGGTCATTCTTCGCGTGATCCAGACTTGGCTAGGATGGCCTACTGACCGCCACCCAGGCTATGCACGTAGACAGTCACCATCTTGACGAGGTCGTCGCTGAGACGGCCCTGCCAGGCCGGCATGACGCCATGCTTGGGCGAGGTGATCTGCGCCACGAAGGCCGTCCTGTCGCCGGTGAACTGCCAGATATTGTTGGTAAGGGACGGTGCGCCGAGATCCTTGTTGCCGGCCGCGTTCTCACCGTGGCAAGCGACGCATTGCTCGGCAAAGACCGTGGCCCCGCGTTCCTTGGCGGCGGCATCGACCTCGCCGCCGCTGAGGGACACGACGTAATCGGCGACATCGCCGATCGCCGCGGCGTCGATGATGCCGTCGGCGCCGAAGCGCGGCATCTGCGACTGACGGGCGTCCGGATCTTCCGAGCGGATGCCGTGACGAACCGTCTGCTCGATATCGGCGAGCTGACCGCCCCACAGCCAATTGTCATCGGCCAGGACCGGATAGCCCTTCTGCCCCTGACCGCCGACGCCGTGACACTGCGCGCAATTCTCGTTGAAGACGGCCTTGCCGCCGGCCAGCGAGAATTCCAGCAATTGCGGGTCGCCGGCGATTTCGGCGACACTCATCGCCGCGATGCGGTCGGTGAACTGCTTTTTCGCGTCCGCCGCATCTGCCGCATCGGTATAGTAATCCGCGTGCGAGTTGTAGCCGAGAATACCCTTGGTATAGTTCGTGAGGCTCGGCCAGGCCGGATAGAAGATGGTGTAACCCAGCCCATAGACGATGCAGGCATAGAGCACCAGCAGCCACCAGCGCGGCAGCGGATTATTGAGTTCCTTGATCCCATCCCACTCGTGACCGGTCGTTTGAACGCCCGTGGCGAGATCGCGTTCGACTTCAGCCATGATTGTTCATCTCCTCTTCACGAAACGGTATCTGGGCGCAATCGCCGAAATGATCCTTGTTGCGCTTGCGGTAGGCGTGAAACACGATGGCGCAGAATACAATCAGCAGCCATACGACCCAGAGGTCGCGGGCAAGCAGCGACAAATCATGCATGCTCATCACTGACCTCCCTCGGTCTTGGCGCCAAGCTCGGGCCGGTAGGTGGTGAAATCCACCATGCGGCCGAGCGATTGCAGGTAGGCAATCAGCGCATCCATCTTGGTGATCCTGGCCGGGTCGCCGTCGAGATCGCCGATGGCGGCCTTGGGATAGCGCTGCAGCAGGGCCTCGACGTCCGCATCCGGCGTCGCCTGGGCGGCGAGGTCGGCCGCTGCCTCCTTCACCATCTCCTCGGAATAAGGCACGCCGACGATCGAGAGCGTCTTCAAATGCTCGGCGATGTCGTGCGCGTCCACTTCCTGTTCGGCCAGATGCGCGTAAGTCGGCATGATCGATTCCGGCACGACCGAACGCGGATCGATGAGATGCGCGGCTTGCCAATCGTTGGAATATTTGCCCCCGACGCGCGCCAGGTCCGGACCGGTACGCTTCGAGCCCCACTGGAACGGATGGTCGTAGATGCTCTCCGCCGCCAGGCTGTAATGGCCGTAGCGCTCGACCTCGTCGCGGAACGGCCGGATCTGCTGGCTGTGGCAGTTGTAGCAGCCTTCCGCGATGTAGATGTTGCGCCCGGTGAGCTCGAGCGGGCTCAAGGGGCGTACCCCCTCGACCTTTTCGATGGTCTCGCCGATGGTGAAGAGCGGCACGATCTCCACCAAGCCGCCGATCGCCACCGTCAGGAGGATGCCGACCGTCAGGATGATGGAATTGGTTTCGAACTTTTCGTGTTTGATCATGACGAGTTCTTTCCCTTTCAAGCGCGCGCCGGGACAGCAGCGGTGCTGCCGATGCCGCGTTCTTGCCGCACGTCGCCGCGCATCGTCCGGATCAGGTTGTAGGTCATGATGAGCGCCCCGATCAGGAAGAGGACGCCGCCGAAGCCACGCACCACATAGTAGGGGTGCATCGCGGCCACGGTTTCGACGAAGGAATATTGCAGGAAGCCGAGGCTATCGTAGGCGCGCCACATCAGGCCTTGCATGATTCCCGAGATCCACATCGACACGATGTAGAGGACGATGCCGAAAGTGGCGATCCAGAAGTGCCATTCGACCAGGCGCAGGCTGTAGAGGCGCTGACGCTTCCACAGGGCCGGGACCAGGTAGTACATGGCGCCGAAGCTGACGAAAGCGACCCAGCCCAAGGCACCCGAATGGACGTGACCCACGGTCCAGTCGGTATAGTGGCTCAAGCTGTTCACGGCCTTGATCGACATGACCGGGCCCTCGAAGGTGGACATGCCGTAGAAGCCGACCGACGTCACCAGGAAGCGCAGGATCGGATCGGTCCGGAGCTTGTCCCAGGCACCCGAAAGCGTCATCAGGCCGTTGATCATGCCGCCCCAGCTGGGCATCCACAGCATGACCGAGAAGATCATGCCCAGCGACTGCGTCCAGTCGGGGAGCGCCGTGTAGTGCAGATGGTGCGGACCGGCCCATATGTAGAGGAAGATCAGCGACCAGAAGTGCACGATCGACAAGCGATAGGAATAGACCGGACGGCCCGCCTGCTTCGGCACGAAATAGTACATGATGCCGAGAAAGCCCGCGGTGAGGAAGAAACCGACCGCGTTATGGCCGTACCACCATTGCAGCATCGCGTCCTGCACGCCCGGGAAAGCGGAGTAGCTCTTGGTCCCCAGGAATGAGACGGGCACAGCGAGATTGTTGCCGATATGCAGCATCGCGATGGTGACGATGAAAGCCAGGTAGAACCAGTTGGCGACGTAGATATGCGGCTCCTTGCGCTTCATCAGCGTGCCGAGGAAGACCAGCAGATAGACGACCCAAACCAGGGTCAGCCACAGATCGACGTACCATTCAGGCTCGGCATACTCCTTGCTTTCGGTGATGCCGAGTACGTAGCCGGTGGCCGCCAGGACGATGAACAGCTGGTAGCCCCAGAACAGGAATTCCGCGGCCAGCGGACCGCCGAACAAGGCGGTACGGCAGGTACGCTGCACGACGTAGAGGCTGGTCGCGAAGAGGACGTTGCCGCCGAAGGCGAACACCACCCCAGAAGTATGCAGCGGGCGCAAGCGGCCGAACGACGTCCACTCGAGACCCAGATTTAGGGCCGGGAAGGCCAGCTGGAAGGCGATGACCACGCCCACCAGAAAGCCCACAACGCCCCAGAACATCGAGGCCATGGTGAAGAGCCGAACGACCCGTTCGTTATAGGATGGCATGACGTCTGCAGAAGAGAGTGCCATGGGAGTTTCCTTCAGATTTCAGTGCTGCGACGGGAACAGCAGGGCAATGACGCGGAACAGCATCAGTACCGCGAACACGGCAAGGAGGCCGCCGAACAGCTGGAACCCCCCGCTGACAGCGCGCGCAAACAGAAAAACCCCCAGCAATGCGATGATGCTGAGGAAGACGATGGCGATCGCGCCGGATCCACCCCCGGCAAGTTCGGCATCGGCCGTCTGAACGGGACCTGCTTTATCATTCATTTTTTGTCTCCACCAAATCTCGATAAGCGTGCCAGCTGGCATGACCTATAAGGGGCATGGTCACAATAAGCCCGAAGCAAAATGTCGCGATGCCCGCGACCGTGAACAGGACGATAAGCGCCCCCCAGCCGATGAGGACGCGCCAATTGACGAAAGTCGCGCAGATCGATGTGGTGATGGCGCGAAACGTGCCGCAATCACGCTCCGTCAGCATCGGGAAAGAGACGACGCCGATAGCGAAGGCGACGATCGCCAGCACGCCGCCGACCGCGGTGCCAACCAGCAGGAAGGGAATACCAGCGGTCGAAAAGAGGACGGCGCCGACGAAATGCTCCCAGCTTGCCAGCTCGATATTGAAAAAACCCGCATAGATCAGCATCGCGATGCGTTCCCAGGCAAGGTGCAGGAACATCATGATGAGGCCCATGGTAAAGAGCTGGCCGGCATGGGTACGCCACGAAAGCGCGATATCGACGACATTGAGCGGCAGGCCCTTTTCGAGGCGCCGGCTGATTTCGTAGAAGGCCACGCCGAGGAGCGGAGCGACGAAGAAGAAACCGGCGGCGAGCGGGAATGCATATGGCCGCAGTTCACTCTGCCAGAATCCGAAGATGAGCAGGGCACTGACGAGGGCGATGGCGACGCCGAAGAAAAGGCTGGCCGCACCGGCGCGGCAGAAATCCTGCCAGCCAAGCATGAGCCAGCGCCAAGGCTGCTCCACTGTCACCTGATTGACTGGCAATTCCAGGTCAATGCCGATGATCGAGGTATAGCGGACGCCTTCCGGATCGCGCGATGTGTCGGACCTTGCCATATCCCCTCTTGGTCGATTCGCCTTAGCTACCAACAGGAAAGCCCAATTGGGTTAAACTGGGATGAATCGAACCCTTTCCGCATTGCAAACTAGCCTCTTGTTTGGAACGAGTTTTGATCCAGATCAAGGCGCCGGTTGGCAAACGGCATTCTTAGATGTCAATATTCGCGCGATAACAATCTACTAGATGGTCGCAGGCAATGCTGGAGTTGGCCAAGGGACTGGGTGAGCATTGCGTCGTCGTCATTGAAGGCCATGGGTCGATAATCCTCGCCATGCTGCTGGCCGGCCTTGTCGGTAGTCTGACGCATTGCGCCGGCATGTGCGGTCCGCTGGTGGCCGCGCAATCGCTGGAACGAGCGGCGATGCGCGTGACCTCCAGAGGGGAAGCCTGGCGGCGTTTGGCCGGCGGCGCGCTCATTCCCTATCAATTGGGCCGGACGACGACTTACATGGCGCTCGGTGCCGTCGCCGCCCTGCCCGTCGCCGCCGGCGACAGCCTGTTGTCGGCGAACTGGCTTCCACCGCTGCTGCTCTGGGGCGCCGCCGCGATCTTCCTGTGGCAGGGTTTGGCGAAGCTCGATGCAATTCCGGCCAGCCTGGTCTCCTCGGGCAGCGTCGCCGGTGCGACAACGGGCCCCATCCTGAGCCTGCTGCGTCCGTTGCGCGCGATGGCCGGCACTCTGATGCGCCAGCCGACGGGAATGCACGGCTACCTTCTCGGTATCCTGCTCGGCTTCCTGCCCTGCGGCCTTCTCTACGGTGCGATCGTCGCGGCCGCCGCCACCGGCGATCCTCTGGCGGCGGCGTTCGCCATGCTGGCTTTTGCCGTCGGCACCTTTCCGCTTTCCTGGGCGATCGGCTATGGCAGCCGTTTCGCCACGCAGCGTTTCCGCAGCAAGCTCAAGGTGCCGCTGGGCCTTCTGATGATCTTCAACGCCGTGCTGTTGACGGCACTCAGCTTGCCGCTGCTTTAACGAGCCAGCATTGTTGCGAGCCAGCGTTGTTGCGAGCCAGCGTTGTTGCGAGCCAGCGTTGTTGCGAGATTGCCGTGGTTTGTCCCAGATCAATCCGCTAATAAGAATTAGCGCCTAGTTTCGACGATCGACACCTTGAGAGGAACTGAGATGCTTGCCATCGATGTCATGACGCCGGCTGTAGTGACCGCATCCCCCGACACCAGCATACCGGATCTGTGCCGCCTGATGCTGGAATCGCGGATCAGTGCCTTGCCGGTCGTCGACGCCGCCGGGAGCGTTGTCGGCATGATCACCGAGGGGGATCTGCTGCGCCGCTGCGAGAGCGGCACGGAAAAAAAGCGCGCCGCCTGGGTCGAACTCTTCGTCAGCAACAGCCAGCTGGCGGCGGAATATGTGAAGTCGCATGGCCGCAAGGCCAAGGATATCATGACCACAGAAGTGGTCACGGTGTCCGAGAGCACTTCCTTGCGCGATATCGCGGATCTGCTCGAGAAACATGGCATCAAGCGCGTGCCGGTTCTGCGCGAAAAGCGCTTGGTCGGCGTGGTCAGCCGAGCCAATCTGCTGCAGGCCCTGGTCGCCACCATGGCGTCCCGGCCAGAGGCCGCGGCGCCGAAGGACGATGCCGCCATTCGCGCCAAGCTTGTTGCCGAATTCGCCGACAAATCGTGGCGGCCGAGCAATGTGATCGTGCGCCATGGTATTGCCCATCTGTGGGGCGAGGTCACGTCGGAAGAGGAGCGCGCGGCGATGCGGGTCGCGGCCGAAAATACGCCCGGCGTCGAAGGTGTGAAGGACCACACCACTTATCCGGTCGTCTGGCCGCCCTTCGGTTAAGCCCGGCGCCTGGCCCAAGATGACCCGTAAGATCACTTTTCTGGGTGGTGCCGGGACAGTCACCGGTTCCAAATACCTGCTCAGTTCCGGCGGTCGCCGCATCCTGGTCGATTGCGGCCTGTTCCAGGGGCTGAAGCAGCTGCGCCTGCGCAATTGGGCGAAGTTCCCCGTTCCGCCCGGTTCGATCGATGCGGTCATCCTTACACACGCGCATCTCGATCATTCCGGCTATCTGCCGGCGCTGGTACGCGACGGTTTCAAGGGACCGGTCTACGCGTCGCACGGCACCCAGGAGGTCTGCGGCATCATTCTGCCGGACAGCGGCATGCTGCAGGAGCGCGATGCCGAGTTCGCCAACAAGCACCGCTTTTCGAAGCACAGTCCGGCCTTGCCGCTCTACACGGCGGACGACGCCGACAAGTCGCTGAAACATATCGATCCGATACCGTTCGATCGACGTCGTGAAATCGGCCCCGATATCGCCATTACCCTGCGTCGCGGCGGACATATTCTCGGCGCGTCCATCGTCGAGGTCGATTTCGAGGGCCGCAAGCTGGTCTTTTCCGGCGATCTAGGCCAGTTCGGCGATCCGATGATGGTCGATCCGACCTTGATCGAGCATGCCGACTACCTTGTCGTCGAGTCGACCTATGGTAACCGCAAGCATGACAGCCTGGATCCCGAAGCGGTCCTGCTGCGCATCATAAAAGACACGACCGAGCGCGGCGGTACCATCGTCGTCCCGGCCTTCGCCGTCGGCCGCGCCCAGACCTTGCTATTCCACCTCAACCGCCTGCGCAAAGCAGGCAAGCTTGGCCAGGTACCGGTCTTCCTCGACAGTCCGATGGCGACAGATGCCACCGATCTTCTTACTGCGCACCCCGAGGATCATCGCCTGACCGCGGAGGAATGCCGCGCGGCCTTCAGCATTGCCCGCATTGTGCGCAATCCAACAGAGTCAAAGGCCCTGACCGCCGACCCCATGCCCAAAATCATCATTTCGGCCAGCGGCATGGCGACCGGTGGGCGCGTGCTGCATCACATCAAGCATTACGTAGTCGATCCGAACAGCACGATCCTGTTTGCCGGGTTCCAGGCCGCGGGCACGCGTGGTGCCGCCATGCTGGCGGGCGCCGAGAGCATCAAGATCCATGGCAGCTACTTTCCGGTGAAAGCGCATGTCGAAAACCTCTCAATGCTCTCTGCACATGCCGACGCCGATGGTATCATGCGATGGCTGAAGGGCTTTAGACGGGCGCCCGTGCTGACATTCGTCACCCATGGCGAACCGACGGCTTCCGACGCGCTGCGGCATCGCATCGAAGAGGAACTGGGATGGCGATGCGTGGTTCCCGATCACATGCAGCGCGCAACGCTGGATTGAGCCGCTGATTTAAATCAAGGTAAGCCGGTCCGGTGGCCCTATGATCTATCGGTCGAAGGAGATTTGGGATGAGCAAGGATCATCTACCCATTCTCGATAAGAGCATTGAGGATGTACACCTGTGGCTCAATGCATTGATGCGGCATCTCGATGGACGTGACCGCGTACAAGCCTTTCATGTGCTGAAGGCGGTTTTGCATGCGCTGCGTGACCGGATCGGCCCGGAGAACGCGGTGCACTTTTCCGCTCAGCTACCGCTGCTGATCCGTGGCCTGTTCTTCGAAGGCTGGAAGATGAGCGCGCCCGCCAGTCATGAACGCCATGTGGCGGACTTCCTGGAGCATGTCGCTTGCAGCCTGGATGAGAACCACCGTGGCAATCTGGAAGGTGCGGTCCGCGCTGTCTTTGCGGTCATCTGGGAGCGTGTCGACCAGGGCGAGGTCGCCAAGCTGATGCGTATTCTGCCGGCCGACATTCGCGCGCTGTGGCAGAGCCCAGCCGTCAGTGCCCGCATGACGCGGGGTTAGATGTCGCCAGGCGGGAGACCGGCGAAGTGAAGAAAACGGCAGGAACCTTGAAGAGGCGTGACGCGCTGCGACGCCCTGTCGCAATACGTAGGACCCCTTAGGTAACTTTCCTGACTAGGCCGAAGCGGCGTCTATTGCCTATTGTACCCCTGCCCGAAACGAGAGATCGGGTGTCGCCAGATGGGGAACACGATGCCTACCGCCGTTGCCGTTTCGGGAAATGCCGCACTTGCCGCCCAAGTCATTGCGCATCCCAACCTACAGGGGATGACACAAGGTATATCGTTCGCGACGAATGCGGCGTTGCAGCCGTTGCCGAGCTTGCTCGCCCGCGGCCTTACGCCGCAGGACATGATCCGCGTCAATGCCGCGCGTCCGACCTTCTGCACGCTGGAGCCCGGTGAATCGCTCTACTACCAGGGCGACGATTGTCACAATATATACCTGCTGCTCGACGGCTGGGCCTTCCGGCACCAGATTCTGGAAGACGGACGCCGTCAAATTCTCGATTTCGCGCTGCCGGGCGTCGTGTTCGGCCTGCCGGGCACCGGTATCATGACCCACAGCCTGGAAACCTTGACCGCCTGCACTTTCAGCGTCTTCACGCGCGAACGCCTGTTCGACCTGATGCGCGACGTTCCCGTCCTGGGCTTCCGCCTGCTGGAGATCATGGCCGATGCCGAAGCGCGTGCTTTCGAGCATCTGACCAGCGTCGGTCGCCGCACCGCGAAGGAACGAGTCGCTCATCTGCTGCTGGAACTGGTAATGCGCGCCCGGGGAACGAATGCCGCCTTGCGCGAGACGACGATGACACTGCCGCTGATGCTGCCGCATATCGCCGACGCGCTGGGGCTCACCAGCGAGACGGTTTGCCGTGCCCTCTCCTCCATGCGCAAGGATCGCATGGTGATCTTGCGTGGCCAGAAACTCGATATCCTCGACTTGAAACGGTTGGCAACGGCGGCCGGCGTCGACATGACGCAGGACATCAAGCGCTCCCGCACTGAACCGAGTTTGAGGATCGCTTCCTGAGGATATCCCGCTAGGCCCCAGACGGAGCCAAGGGTTGCCCGGGGACTTGCGCGGCTGCGTCATTCCCCGGCAACATGTCGGCGACACAATGGTCTGCTCCGCTGACTCACCGCGCCGATAGGGGATTCCCATTTCGTGACAATCCGCAATCTCGACAAGCTGTTCCAACCGCGTTCGGTCGCCATCGTCGGCGCCAGCGACCGCGAAGGTGCACTCGGGCATGTCGTGGCGCGCAATATGCTGCAGGACGGTTTCCGCGGCGATATCGGCATGGTCAATCCGAAATACAATTCCGTTTTCGGACGGCCATGCGTCGGCGATATCGGCGGATTGACTTTTGTGCCCGACCTGGCGGTCATCGCCACCCCGGCGCCCACCGTGCCGAAGCTGATCGCAGATCTGGCTGAACGCGGCACACGCGCGGCGGTCGTCATCAGCGCCGGATTCGGCGGACCGGAAGGGGCCGCGCTGAAACAGCAGATGCTCTTGGCGGCAAAGCCCCATCTGCTGCGCATGATCGGCCCGAACTGCCTGGGTGTGCTGGTGCCGGAAACCGGCCTCAACGCCAGCTTCGCGCATCTTCCGCCCAAGAACGGATCGATCGCGTTCCTGGCGCAGTCCGGCGCCATCCTGACGTCGGCACTCGACTGGGCCGCGGCGCGGGGGATCGGCTTTTCGCATCTCGTTTCGATGGGCGAGATGCTAGACATCGATTTCGGCGACATGCTCGACTATCTGGCGAGCGACGGGCGCACCAGCGCGATCCTCATCTATGCAGAGGCGGTAACGAATGCGCGCAAATTCGTCTCCGCGGCACGGCGCGCGGCGCGACTGAAACCCGTCATCATCATCAAAGCCGGGCGCCACGGCGAGACGGCGCGTGCCGTCGCCTCCCACACCGGGGCACTGGCTGGGGCCGATGCCGTCTACGACGCGGTGTTCCGCCGCGTGGGCCTGCTGCGGGTCGAGGATCTTGCTGAACTGTTCGAGGCCATGGAAACGCTGGCACTGATGGGACCGGCCAGCGGCGACCGGCTGACCATCGTCACCAATGGCGGCGGCGCCGGCATTCTGGCAGCCGACGCCCTCATCCGGCAGGGCGGCCGACTGGCACCGCTCGATGAAGCCATGACCGCCAAGCTGGACCAGGTGCTGCCGGCGGGATGGTCGCGGCAAAACCCCGTCGACATCATCGGCGACGCCAATCCGCAGCGATACCGCGCCGCCATCGACATATTGGCTGGCGACGACCATTCCGACGCGCTGCTCGTGCTCAACAGCCCGACGGCGCTCACCTCCAGCGATGCCGCCGCCGAGGCGGTGATTGCCGGCCTCGCTGGGCGCAAAAAAGCAATGCTGACAAGCTGGATCGGCGAACAGACGTCGCGCCCGGCGCGGCAGAAATTTGCGGCACACGGCATTCCCAGCTATGCGACGCCAGAACAGGCCGTGCGCGCGTTCGGTCACATGGTGGCCTATCGACGCAGTCAAGCGCAGCTCATGGAAACGCCGCCATCGCTGCCGACCCAGTTCGCTCCGGATCGCGAAACGGCAAGACACGTGATCGATGGCGCCCTTGCCGCCGGCCGCGACTTCCTGACATCGCCGGAATCGCTCGCCGTGCTGCGTGCCTATGGTATCCATGCCGTGGCCGACGATATCGTGACGACACCGGGCGAAGCCAAGGCTGCGGCCGAGAAGATGTCCGGACCACTCGTCCTCAAGCTGCTTTCTCCGGATATCACGCACAAATCCGACGTAGGCGGCGTCGTCCTTGGATTGGAAGGTGGCGCGGCGGTCGAGGCTGCAGCTACCGCCATGCTGGCCAAGATCGCCAGACTGCGGCCCAAAGCGCGCATCGATGGCTTTACCTTGTCGCCGATGATCGACCGCAGCGCCGGTGTTGAATTGATCGTTGGGGCAGTCCTCGACCCGCAATTCGGTCCGGTCATCCTTTTTGGCCAAGGCGGCACGGCGGTCGAAGTGACGGCCGACCGTGCCCTGGCCTTGCCGCCGCTCAATCTCAAACTCGCGCACGAGCTCATTGCCGGCACCCGAATCCACAAGCTGCTGCTGGGATATCGCGACCGGCCGGCTGCCGATCTCGACGGCATTGCACTCGCAATCGTCCGCGTCTCCCAGCTCATCGTCGACTTCGCCGAGATAACCGAGCTCGATATCAACCCGCTGCTCGCCAGCAGTGAAAAGGCGATCGCGCTCGATGCCCGCATCCGCGTGAAGGCAACCGATGCGCCGCCGACGGCTCGGCTGGCTATCAAGCCCTACCCGCAAGAACTTGAAGAGATCATCACGCTGCCGGACGGCACGGCAAAGCTGCTGCGCCCGATCCGCCCGGAAGACGAACCCGCCATGCTCGACGCCTTCAAACGCCTGTCGCAGGAGAGCGTCGAGCTGCGCTTCTTCAGGGTCATCACCAATCCCACGCATCAGATGGTCGCGGGCCTCACGCAGATCGATTACGATCGTGAAATGGCCCTGGTCCTCACCGATCCTGAGCCGGCCACGGCCGCCACGCCGCAGATCTACGCCGACGCCCGACTGCTCATCGATCCAGATCATGTGGGCGCGGAATATGCCATCATCGTCCGCGACGACGTAGCCGGCCAAGGTATCGGCAGCTTCATGATGGAGCGTATCGTCGCCTATGGCAGATCGATCGGCCTTGCCCGCATCACCGGCACGGTCAAGGCGCAGAATGCGGCGATGCTGGGAATCTGCGAACGGCTGGGTTTCACGCGGGAAGCCGCGCCGGACATGCCGGGCCTGCTGCGCGTCACCAGGGAGCTGGAGAGCTAACTCAGCTTCAAGGTACCCAGCTCCAGGGCCATTCGCACCAGTTCCGGCAAGCTCTTGGCCTTCATCTTCTCCATCACACGGGCGCGATGAATCTCAACCGTCCGGATGCTGATGTCGAGGGCATGGGCGATGATCTTATTGGCATCTCCAGCCACCAGCAGGTCGAACACCTCGCGTTCGCGGGTGGTAAGACTGTCCAGGCGCGCCTGCAGATCGGCGCTGGCCGGCCGCAACCGTAAACGATCCTGATGCTTCTTGATGGCGCCGGAAATGGCAGTGAGGATAGCTTCGTCGGTGAACGGCTTTTCGACAAAGTCCGAAACCCCCGCTTTCATCGCGGCGACCGCCAGAGGCACTTCGCCATGGCCAGTCATGATAACGACTGGCACGTCGATGCCGGCCTTGCCAAGGGCCCCGAAGAGCGCCATGCCGTCCATGCCGGGCATGCGCACGTCGGTGACGACGCAGTCTGGAACCTGCGCCTTGCAGCGATCAAGCACCGGTCCGGCGCCGGGAAAGGCTTCGATCGACAAGCCAGCCGATTCCAACAGGATACCTAGGGAATCCCGCACCGCGTCATCGTCATCCACAATATAGACCAGCGTCATCCAGCCTTCCCATCCGTCTCGTCGGTAATGGGCAGGGCGATGTAGAATGTCGCCCCGCGCTTCGAGTTCGGGCTCGCCCACAGGCGCCCGCCATGCGAATCTATGATCGTCTTGCAGATCGACAGGCCCAATCCCATCCCGCGTTCCTTCGTCGTTACGAAGGGCTGGAAGAGCTGTGCCAGGACTTTGGGCGCAAGCCCCGGTCCGCTATCGCTGATCGAAATCTGCGCGGTGTCGGCGCCGACCAGGCCCGTGGTGACCGTCAGGTCCCGCGGCAGCGGATGTTCGCTCATCGCTTCAACGCTGTTGCGGATGATGTTGAAAACGACCTGCTGGATCTGCACCTTGTCGATAAGCACCGGCATCGGCTCGGTGCCCAGAACCCAGCGCACATTGATGCTGCTTTCCTTGGCGCCAACCAGTGCCAGCGCGGTCGCTTCCTCGACTACGTTATTCAACTCCTCGATCTGGCGTTCGGCCTCGCCACGCTGAATGAAGCTGCGCAGATGGCGGATGATTTCGCCGGCACGCGCCGCCTGCACGACGGCCTTATCCATTACTTCGGCAATCTTGGGAGAAATATCGGCTTCGGTCTGCAGCATGCGGCGCGAGGCTTGCACATAGTTGACGATCGCTGCCAGCGGCTGATTGAGTTCATGGGCAAGAGTCGATGCCATCTGCCCGACATCGCTGAGGCGCGAGACGTGCAGCAGTTCCAGCTGCAGCTCGTGTAGGCGGTTTTCGGTCAGCTGGCGCTCCGACAGGTCGCGGATGAAGCCGGTGAAGTGCCGTTTCCCCCCGATCATCGCCTCGCCGACCGACAGTTCGATCGGAAAGGCGCTGCCATCCTTGCGCTGGCCGACGACGATACGACCAATGCCGATGATGCGCCGCTCGCCGGAGTCCAGATAGTTCTGGATATAGCTGTCATGCCGTTCGTGATAAGGCGAGGGCATCAGGATGCTCACATTGCGGCCGATCACTTCCGAGGCCTTGTAACCAAACAGCCTTTCTGCGGCCGGGCTGAACGATTCGATCAGTCCGCGCTCGTCGATGACCAGGATTGCGTCCGGTGCCGTTTCCAGAATCGACCGCAAGCGTGCCTCGCGTTCGCGTAGCATGTCGTGCGTGATCGTTCCTTCGGTCTCAGTCATCATCCCTGCCCTCTTTGAACGAATAGTAGTATATAAGAACGGCTTATGGGAAGAATCCAGATGTCGCAATGTCGAGCCGGCCTGCGACCGGCATGGGAGCGCGATGGCCGAACGAGTTTTTGGGCAAAAGACAGCACAGTACCGTGGATTAGCCGACGCAGCTGCCCGGGAAAAACACCTGCGCGACGGGCCTAACGAATTGCCGCAGAGTGGCGGACGTTCCGTTCCGATCATTCTCAGGGACGTCCTCAAGGAACCGATGCTGGCGCTGCTCCTTTGCGGTGGCCTGATTTACCTGATCGTCGGCAGTACGGGCGAAGCGCTGATCCTTCTGGCCTTCGCCACGTTTTCAGTCCTTGTCACCCTGATCCAGGAATCGCGCACTGAGCGTGTACTCGAGGCTCTTCGCGATCTATCCAGTCCGCGCGCCCTGGTCATCCGTGACGGCGTCCGCAAGCGCATACCGGGCCGGGAACTCGTTCAAGGCGATCTGGTCGTGCTGGGTGAAGGCGATCGCATTCCGGCAGATCTCAGCCTGATCGATGTCAGCGACCTGCTGACAGATGAATCTCTGCTGACCGGCGAGTCCGTGCCGGTCCGAAAACAGGCGCGCACAGGTGCAGCATCCGCCATGAGCCCGCGGCCCGGCGGCGACGATCTGGCGGTCGCCTTCTCCGGCGCCCTCGTGGTACGCGGCACCGGGCTTGGTGAAGTCACAGCCATCGGCGCACAAAGTGAAATCGGCAAGATCGGCGAGAGCCTGCGTTCGCTAACCGGAGAGACACCGCGCCTGCAGGCGCAGACCGGACGCCTGGTGCGGATTTTTGCCGGCATCGCCGCTTTCTGCAGCATAGCGGTCATCCTCCTCTACGGTTTCTATCGGGACGCGTGGCTGGAAGGTTTTCTGGCGGGCATCACCTTGGGCATGTCTCTGATCCCGGAAGAATTCCCGGTCGTACTCACGGTCTTCACGGCAATGGGGGCCTGGCGCATCTCGCACGCAAGGGTCCTGACCAGACGCGCGGCGACGATCGAGACCCTGGGTGCGGCCACCATCCTTTGCACGGACAAGACCGGGACGCTGACCGAAAACCGGATGTCTCTCGCGGAGTTGCGACCGTCTTCCGCGCCGATCCGGCGCCTCGACAGCCGTGCAGCAGCCCCCTTGCCGCAAGACTGCATTGACCTTGCGCGCACAGGTATCCTGGCTAGCGCCGCCGTGCCCTTTGATCCAATGGAACGGGCGTTTCACGACCTGACCCCCCGGTTACCCGACACGGCACCGCTGCAATTGCTGCGGAGCTATGGCCTCCGCCCCGATCTCCTGGCCATGTCGAATGTGTGGCGCCGGGAAGATGGCAGCTGTTTCGTAGCCGTCAAAGGCGCGCCAGAGGCGATCGCCCTGCTCTGCCGGCTGCCTGCCTCGGAGATCGACAGCCTGCAGGTGGCCGTCGACGAAATGGGGCGCGACGGCATGCGGGTCCTGGGTGTCGCTCGGGCTGAAGCCGAAGCGAGCGCATTGCCCGAAACGCAGAGTGATTTTGCCTTTACCTTTCTCGGTCTGGCCGGTCTTACCGACCCGCTGCGCGCAGACGTGCCGAAGGCCGTCGCTCAGTGCCGTTCGGCTGGCATCAGGGTTGTCATGATCACAGGCGACTATCCGGCAACCGCTCGGGCCGTGGCGACGCAAGCCGGAATCAACGCCACAAGCGTCCTCACCGGCACCGAACTGGACACAATGGACGACGCGACCTTGGCCGAACGCATCACCGATGTCGGCGTCTTTGCCCGCATCCTTCCTCAGCAGAAGCTGCGACTGGTGGACGCATTCAAGCGAGGCGGCGATGTTGTCGCCATGACCGGGGACGGTGTAAATGACGCACCATCTCTCAAGGCGGCCCATATCGGCATAGCCATGGGTGGACGGGGCACCGACGTGGCGCGCGAGGCCTCGTCGATCGTCTTGCTCGATGATGATTTTTCGTCAATCGTCAGCGCCATTCGCCTCGGCCGGCGGATCTATGACAATCTGCGCAAAGCAATGGGCTTCATCATCGCCGTGCATGTGCCGATTGCGGGGCTGGCTCTCCTCCCGCTTCTCTTCGGACTGCCTATATTGTTCGGCCCGATCCACATCGCGTTCCTTGAAATGGTAATCGACCCGGCCTGCACCTTGGTATTCGAGGCGGAGCAGGACGAGGACGATGTCATGAAGCGGCCGGCGCGCGATCCGGTTGCCCCACTCTTCTCTCCGGCGCTCATGACATGGAGTTCTCTCCAAGGTGTCGCCACTTTTGTCGTTACGGCGAGTGCATTTGTGGCAACCTGGGCACTCGGCATGGCGGAAGATGAAATACGCGCGCTCGTCTTCACCACGCTGATCCTCTGTCTGGTTGCCTTGATTCTGGTCAACCGCTCCTTCAGCCCATCGTTGCGCCGGGCGATAGCGGGGCCCAATCTGGCTTTAGGTCTGGTCCTCGCGCTTGTCGGTGTAATTCTCGGAGCAATCATTCTTCTCCCGTCCCTGCGTGAGCTCTTTCATTTCGGTTCCCTGCATTTGCCGAGCATGACCTTCGCTTTTGCGAGCGCCCTAGGTTTGTGGCTTGGACTTGAGCTGCTCAAACGTTTCTTCCGCCGTAGACTCTCCGTCTGAGTTCCCCCAGAGACTATGACTTGGACTATGACTTCGCAGGACTCCGTGAAAAATCTGTGATTATGATGTTTTCGGATAAAGGGGTTTTGCATCGGTCGCCGTTCCCTCACCATACTTCGGCAGGGCAATTGGAGGATCGAATGCTTCGCTTCTTGAATGAGGTACCCATATATAATTTCGATCTTGAACGTTTGCGCTTCATCGGCCTCGACCGGGAAAAGCATGTCGTCTGCCGCGTCACCAAGGATGCGATCCTTGCCTGCAGTGATACCGACGATGCCTCGGCCTCCGAGTTGCTGCAGATATTCGAACGTAACCGTCGGCTTTTCGAAGACATCGCCAGCATGGAACATGCGGCCGGCGCTCGGAACGAAGTATATATCGAGCGGTTTCACGTCGAACATCCATGGCTGAATTCGCCAGCGCTGACCTCGACCGGGCGCGCTTAACTTTCCACTTACCTCGGTTCGGCATGCGAGGTGCCCGCGAGCTCGACCAGGAGCGGCGGAGACTCGTCTGACAGGATAGGGTGAGCAAGTTTATGAACTACGCGACGCACAGATTCATCGTGGAGATTCGGCGCCTCAGCCGATCTCTCGATGCACTCGCACAGACCCTTGAGATGCAACGCGAGATGTTGGCGCACACATTGGCCGAGCGAGACGACCTGCGTGCCGAACTGGACGTTGCCAATACGAAGATCGCTTGCCTTGCGCTGGCGCTGCGAGAGGCAAGGACGCTCCGTCGGAAGGCCCGGATATTGGATACTGAGGGTCCGGGCCCCATAATCATTCATTAAATTGCGACCGATCGAGGGGAATGTCCTTAATTGAGGGGACGTGACGGCTTCTGCTCCTGAGATGCCGTTCCTTCGCCAGTCGGCCCGGCCCCCGATTGACCCTCGGAAGGTGAGCCAGACGTGATATCCGCGAGGTTCCGCAGATAGGCGTCAAATAGCGGCGCCTCACCTGTCCTCTCGAGGCACGCCATATCGAGCTTGACCGCCTCGGCCAATCTGGGCCTGCCAGCACGGGCGGGATCCGAATAGTCGCGGATGGTCTTTGGCGACAGGTTCACGATCTCCGCAGCCTGGCCGGCGCCGAGCAGCCGCACAATCTTCATCATGGCTTCCTCGAAGGATCCCGCGTCTCGCCGCTTTGTCATGAGCCCTCCAGGCGTTTCATGACTTATCAAGGGTCTCAACCGCCTGAAGTTCCCTGACATCTCGCAACAGCGACGGGGCTATCACCTTGACCCGGCGTATCGGCTGCACAAAACCCGAAAAAAAGGCCGCCTCATTGCCGAGGCGGCCCGGAACAATCGGATTTTCGACAGGTCTTATTGCTTCAGCAGAGCATCCAACGGAACCGGCTCGCTGATCGTCCATTCATCGACAATGGCTGGCTTGCCGCCGGTGGTCTGGGCGATGAGGTAACGGCCGCGGTTCTGATGATGGATTTCGCTGCTGAAGGTGCGTGGGCCGAACAGAGTCGGTTCGTCCTTCATCTTCTCAAGCTCAGCCACGACGGCATCGGCATCGGTGCTCTTGGCCCTTTCGACCGCCTTCGCCCAGACGTCGATCAGCACATAGCCGGGATAAACATACTGGCTCGAAGGCCTGGCGCCAGTGATGGTCTCGTACTTCTTGTTGAACTCTTCGACCGCCGCATTGGGGTCGTCGCCATAGATCGACCCTTGCACCGGTACATAGAAATTCGAGAGATCCGGCACGGCGTTCAGCCAATAGCTGCCATCAACCCCGGAGCCGTTGAGGATCATCGAATTGATGCCCGCGGCTCGGATCTGCTTGATGGCACTCACCACGCCCGGCATCATCGAGCAGAGCATGATGGCATCCGGCTCCTTGGCAAGGCTCTTGATACGCGTGATCTGTGAGGCGATCGAGGCATCTTCATTCTTGAAGGTGTCGCGGCCGACCACTTCCGCCCCTTCGAGCTTGGGCGCCATCCAGTCGAAGCCGTCGCAGATGCCTTTATTATATTCCGTCCAGGTGTCGAGCAGGACGTAGAAGGACCGGGCATTCTTCTTTTTGTAGGACCATTCGGCCATGGTCGCCCCCTGCACAGCCGCCAGCACCGAGGCACTGAAGGAATGCGGACCGACGCCCTGGATTCCAGCCTTGATCGATTCGGCACATAGGAAGAACGAAACCTTGGCCGCGGCCTCGGCCGCCAAGGCGGCCGGGGCGCCAAAATCGTAATCGCAGGAAACGATAACGAGATCGGCACCCTTATCGATCACTTCAAGGCCGGCTTTCGCTCCTTCGGCGCGATCTGTCTTGGTATCTGCCTCGACGACCTTGATCTGTTTCCCAAGCAAGCCGCCCGATTTGTTGATTTCATCAATACGGATCATCGCCGCTTCCTTGGCGGGCTTGTCATAAGCCTCCATGAAGCCCGACTGCGCGGTCGCCATGCCGACGACAATCTCGTCGTCGGCCAAGGCCGTCCCCGACCCTATCGCCAGGCTGCCGGCTACCGCCAGCAAGCCCAGATTGAAGAATTTCATCATCGTCTCCTCCTTTTTTACACTGGCACTCCCGATACCCATCCTTGAAATGCGGCCGGACTCCGCCGGTCACACCTTCCAGGAAGCTCGTTCAAACGGCCATTTGCGCCAGCGGAGTTCCCTGTTCCGCATCAGCCCGCTCGGCCGGAAAATCAGAATGACGATCATGGCGACGCCGATCGCGATCTCCTGCACCCCATTCGGGATGGATATACTGGCCTCGCCGAAGGAAACCCCCTTCTCCAGCGCACGCAGACTCTCGATCATCGCCGAGATTGCCACCACGCCAACGACTGCACCGGAAAGGCTACCCATGCCGCCGACGACAAGCATCGATAGAGAGATGAATGTAAGGCCGAGATAGAAGGCGTCCGGATTGATGACGCCGAGAAAATGGGCGTAGAGCACGCCGGCAACGCCGATGACGAAAGCGCTGATGACGAAGGCAATCAATCTTTGACGCTCGATGTCGACGCCCGAGGCCCTGGCGGCAATGGCTTCGTCCCGAGCGGCACGCAGAGCCAGGCCGAAGCGTGAAATGCCATAGGCATATGCCACGAACACGGCAAAGACCGCGCCGGCAAAGGAAAGCCACACTCCGGTATACATCGGGATGCCCACGACGGAGCTGGTCGCACCGGTCACGGTCTCCCAATTGGAATAGACGACATTGATCACCGCCAGCATGGCGAAGGTCGCGATCGAGGCGGCGATGCCGGCAAGGCGCATGAGGACGCGCCCGACGATCAGCGCAAAGGCCGCTGCCAGGAGCGGCGCGAGCGCCAGCGAAACGACAAGTGGCGCCTGATGCATCAGGACGAAGTCCGGCAGGCCGGTCAGCGTGAACTTCTTCATCGCCGGCGGAATGGTAAGCCAGGCCGTGCCATAGGCACCGAGGCACATGAAGCCCACATGTCCAAAGCTCATCACGCCGGAATTGCCTATGAAGATATAGAGGCCGACGACCAGCACGACGCGGATGAAAAGCTCCGTCACCGTGCGCTCGAAGGGGCCGGAACCGGCGATCTTGGCAATCAGGGCGATCGCCAACAGCAATACAAGCAGGATAGCCGGCGTCGAAATGGTGCGGCTGAGGACGGATTTGTTTGCGGACATCGTTTAGACTCGTTGATTGGCGGATCGTGACGCAAACAAACCTTGCGGCCGCCAGATGAGGCACGCAATGACCGCTCCGTAGACAAAGGCGTCGCGGAACGGCCGCGCCTCCAAAGGCAGAACCACTTGCATGAGGACGCTGGCTGCCCCAATCAGGAAGCCGGCGACGACCGCGCCCGGGAGGCTTCCAAGGCCGCCGATCACCGTCGCGATGAAGGCCACCAGCATCACCGAGACACCCATCTGAATGTCGGCCGTGCCGGTCTGCGTTGCCATAATCAGGCCGATGGCGGCGGCCAGCATGCCACTGATGGCAAAAGCTATCAGGATGACGCGGTTAGCTCGCACGCCTAGCATCCGCGCCATGGTGAAGTTCTCGGCAGCGGCGCGCATCTCCAGGCCGAAGCGCGTACGTTTCAGAAAAGCCGAGAGAGCTGCGAGGATCGCGAGCGTGATACCTATGGCAATCAGCTGCAGGAGCGGAAGACGCGCCCCGAGAATCTCGACCGGCAGGCTGAGATCGGGCCAGAGGCTGATCGATTTCGGCCGCGACGAATAGAGCATCAGGAGGAAATGCTTGAGGATGAAGCCCAACGCAAAGGAAGCGATCATCATCGTCGCCGGATTGGCATTGCGCAGGCGCCGGAAGATCAGGATCTCGGACAATACGGATATGCCACCGCCGATGATGAGAATGACCGGCACCAGGATGATCGTCGGCAGATCACCCAGGAACATCGTCGCCATGGCATCGGTCGACGGCACCAGCATGGCGAACACGCAGAAGGAGATGTAATCGCCGTGCGCAAAGTTGACGAGGCGCATGACGCCGAAAATGAGAGCGATGCCGAGAGCGCCGAGAGCATAGAGGCTGCCAAGGCTCAGGGCATCGAAGACAATCTGGAGAATTCCGCTCATGACGCCTCAGTGCCCTCCATAACCGAAATAGGCCTGTTTCAGCGCGTCGCCGCGCAGCAGTTCGCGGGCATCTCCCTCCATGACGATCTCGCCGCTGCGCATCAGCAGCATCCGGCCACCTGTCAGAAGGGCGCGGGTGGAACTCTGTTCGACGATGAGCAGCGTGAGCCCCCGCTCGTCGCGCAGCTGCAGCAGGACCTCATAGACCTGGTCGATAATCTTTGGCGCCAGGCCCAGGGATGGTTCGTCGATGGCGATAAGCCGCGGCCCCGCCATCAGCGCCCGCGCGATCACCAGCATCTGCTGCTGGCCGCCGGAGAGTATGCCGGCCGGCGATTCCTTGCGATCGCGCAGCATGGGAAAAATCTGATAGCAATGAGCCAGATCCGCGGCGACAGCCGCCTTATCCGCCCGCATGCCGGCACCCAGACGCAAATTCTCCTCGATCGTGAGCGTCGCAAAGACATGTCGGCCTTCCGGCACCATGGAGAAACCGAGGCGCGCTATGTCTTCAGGGACGCTTCCCGCGATCGAACGATCGCCGAAGCGGATGTCACCGCCCACGGGCGTGACGACACCGGCAATGGCCTTCAGCAACGTGGATTTACCCGCACCATTCGGCCCAGTGACGAAGATGGTCTCGCCCTGCCCGATGGTGAAGCTGGCATTGCGCAGGGCCGTCAAGCGGCCATAGCGGACTGTAACGTCCTGCACCGCCAGAAGCGTCATAGAATGGCCTCCTCGACGGACTGGGCAACGTCGCCCTGCGTCCCCATGTAGGCGTGGCGCACTTTCTCACTGGCGCGGATGAAGGCAGGGTCTCCGGTCTCGATGATCTCGCCGGAATCGAGGACATGGATCATGTCGCATATCTCGAGGACAAGGCCGATATTGTGTTCGATCAGGAGTACGCCGCAGGCAATCTCGGCGGCGATCCTTCTGATCATGGCTGCCAGATCTGTCGCTTCGTCGTGCGACATGCCGGCGGCCGGCTCGTCGAGCAGCAGGTAGCGCGGTTCCATCATCAGCGCCCGGGCGATGGCGACACGTCTTTCGTCCGTGTAGGGTAATGCTCCCGCCGTCCGCTCAGCCAGATGCTCGATTCCCATCCATTCCAGCATCGCACCGGCACGCAAAGCAGCATCGCGGCGTTTCATGCCAAGACCGATCGCCGTCACTTCGAGATTGTCGACGACCGGGAGGTCGTTGAACAGCCGGCCCGACTGGAAGGTTCGCGCGACACCCAGTCGGCGGATGATGTGTGCGGACCGGCCGGTGATATCGTCCCCGTTCATCAACACGCGACCGGCGGTCGGCGACTGGAAACCGGTCAGGACGTTGACCAAGGTGGTCTTCCCTGCGCCGTTCGGGCCGATTAACCCGGTGATGCGGCCAGGCGGCAGCGCCAGCGCCACATTCGACAGGGCCCTAAGCCCCGCAAATGAAACCGATACGTTGTCCGCCTGCAATGCAGTGCTCATTCTTCCTCGGTCATTTTCGTAACGTGATCACATAGGATCCGCTCGCGTCGAGCTTTGCACTCCAGCTTGGCTCGATCACGATGGTAGTGGTGACTTCTTCTATGATAGCGGGGCCTTTGACGATAGCGCCCGCGCCGAGTTTCGAACCGTCATAGACAGGCACCTTGTCCGCCTTGCCGCTGGCCTGGAAGATCGCCTTGCGATGTCCCTTCAAAGCCTTCGGCAAAGTTGCGCCCTTGCTTAATTTGGGTGGTTTCGGTTTGACAACGCGGCCATAGAGCGTGCTTTCGATATTCACTACTTCAACCGCGTTATGGCGTTCCGAATAGGTGTAGAGTTCTTCATGTCGCTTATGGAACGCTTCCTTCACCTGTTCGATTGTCCTCGCATTGATCTCGAAATTGCCGATCTCTACCGTGCATTCGTGCACCTGGCCGACATAGCGCATGTCAAGACTGCGCTTGACATCGATCTCGGCCGACTTGAATCCGTCTGCCTTCAGATGCTTCACGCCTTCCACTTCAATCTCGCGGAACAGGGTGTTGACGCGGCGATAGGCTTTGTCATTGTCCAGACGCAGGGGGGCCGTCGCCATGTAGTTGTACTTCACGTCAGAGATGATCTGGCCGAATGCGCACAGACCTGACGCCAACTTGGGCAGGATAACCGTATGAATACCCATCTCACGCGCGAGGGCGGTGATATGTGCAGCCGTTGCCCCACCTGCTCCCACCAGGACGAAATCGCGCGGATCGTAGCCACGTTCGACCGAGACCCGACGGATGCCATTCACCATGTTGTTGTTCACGATCGTGTAGATGCCATAGGCAGCGCGCTCAACTGAAATGCCGAGCGGATCGGCGATCTTTCGCATCGCCTTGCGTGCTTTTTCCAGATCGAGCGGCAGGCGACCGCCGAGCAGGCCGTCCGGATTGAGATATCCCAGCACCAGATTGGCATCCGATACGGTGGGCTCTGCACCACCTTGGCCGTAGCAGGCCGGCCCGGGGTCCGAGCCGGCGCTTTGTGGACCGACCTGCAAAATGCCCATCGCATCGATCCAGCCGATCGAGCCGCCGCCGGCCCCCAGGGTTTCGACCTGAATCATCGGCACGCCAATACGATAGCGCAGGAAGTCGATATTCTTGTTGACGTTGGTAAGACCATCCTTGGTCAGCGTGATGTCGAAAGACGTACCGCCCATATCGACGGTGATGACGTTCTTCTTCTTGAACGGCGCAGAGACGAAGAGACCGGCCTGCGGCGCCGAAGCCGGCCCGGAATTGATCGCATAGACCGAGCGGTCTGTCATCGCCTGACCGATGGCAAGGCCGCCATTGGACTGAAAGTATCGCACCGGATGCTTCGCGCCGAGCGCCCGGAAATAGGCATCCACCGCGGTCACATATCGTTTCAAAATCGGCGCCAGGTAGGCGTTGGTAATGGCGGTCGAGGTGCGCGTATATTCGCGTATCTGCGGATAGAGTTCGCTGCCGACCGTGAGATTGACACCGGGCATCATCTCGCGGACCAATTCCGCGGCCCGGCGTTCGTGAGCCGGATCGAGCACGGACCAAACGAAGGAGATGGCCACCGCCTCGACACCTTCCTTCAAGAAGAGCCTGCAGGCGTCGCGCACATCTTCCTCGTTCATGGGCATCTTAACTGTGCCGTCGGAGATAACGCGTTCGCGAATACCACGGCGCAGATAGCGCGGCACCAGCATGACGGCCGCCGGATATTCCGGATCGTAGCGGTAGCCGTCCTCCTTGTGGCCAAGACGAATCTCGATCGAATCCTCATGGCCGGCGGTACAGATGAGACCGGTCTTGCCGCCCTTGTGTTGAATGAGGGCGTTGAGCCCGACCGTCGTTCCGTTAATACACAAATCGCAATTGGAGATGATTGAGCTTGGGTCTTCGCCTATTTCTTCGGCGATCAGCTTCAGGCCATTCTCGATGGCCTTGGTCGGGTCTGTCGGGGTGGACAGGGCTTTGAACAGGCGAACATTGCCGGTCCGGTCCGCAAGTACAAAGTCGGTGAAAGTGCCGCCGGCATCAATCCCAAGACGATATTTGGAGCGCATGATTCTGTCTTTCTCTCTGCTACTGGGCGATCACTGGGCAGCCACGGCGGCGCGCAGCCGTCTGGTTGCCGTCATGTCGACTTCGAGAGAGTCATCGTCCCTGATAACGACGCCGTAATCCTCCTTTGCACCCTTTATGGAAACCAAGCCGTTCTTGACGTCCCAGACGACCTTGTCGATAGGCCGTTCCAATGGATTCCCGTAACCACCGCCGCCCGGGTTCATATTGGTAACGGTCTCGCCGGGCTTGAGCTTCTCGATCACATTGGTCTTGATGATCCTGGTATCGCCACCACGCTTCAATTCCAGGCGCCCGACCTTGCTGTCGATCATATGGGAAGCAGCGCCGGCAGCACCGACTGCAGGAATGCGTCGGCCTTCACCAAAGGTGATGAAAGTCATCTCCTTGTCGAGCGGTTCCACTTCCCAGGCCGTGCCGGATCCACCGCGGAACTTCCCGGCGCCGCCTGAGTCAGTCATCAGCGAGTAGCGGTGAATGACGATCGGGTAAGAGTATTCGAGAAGTTCTATATCGCCCGACGTCAATGCGCCGAAGCAGCATTCCGGGCCGCAGGCATGCCAGCCATCCTGCTGCGGCGTGGCACCCGCGCCGGAGATGATGGTGGCCAGCACCATCGTCACATATTCCTCATTGTTGCGGGAATCCCAGCCGGCAATATTGAGGCCATTGGCGTGACCCCAGGACGCCGCCACCTTCGACGGCATCGCCTTCTCAAACGCCAGGCGCACGGCGTCGGTCAGAGTTTCCATAGGCGTCGTCGTGCAGTTCATGTGCGGCGCCGGCTCGCTGGCATTGCAGAGCGTGCCTTTGGGGCCGAAATCGACGCTGACGCAACGATAGAGGCCTTCGTTGTAAGGCGGCGGCAGCTGCGCGAACATCATCAAGCCAAGATAGACGCCCGAATGCGAATTGCCTTCATATGAGTTGATGAAATAGGGAATCTGCGGTGGACTTTTTATCGCGATCCTGCAGCCATCACCCTTGATCGTGACGGTCGCGGTAATCTCGAAATCGCCGAAGCCGTGGCCGGCATCTTCGAGGATGGCGGTCCCGACATAAGTGCCGTCTGGAACGGATTTTATCAGCGATCGCATGTGCCGGTCGGCCATGGCGAGCAACTCATCGACGCAGGCCTCGACCTGGGCCACGCCATACTTGTCCAACATGGAAATGAGATTCCGCTCGCCCACCTGACACGCGCCGATAAGGGCATTGAGATCGCCTTCCTGGTCGCGGCGCGCGCGCATGTTGGAAAGGATCATGTTGATGACGTCATGCCGTGGCTTGCCGCGATCCCAGATCTTGACCGGTGGGATGCGTAGGCATTCGGCGTAGATCTCGGTGGCGTTCGGATTGTAACCCGCCGGTACCGGTCCACCGATATCGGTGAGGTGTCCTTTGCACACTGTCCAGTACATCAGCCGGCCCTTGTAAAAGACCGGCTTATACATGCACAGATCGATGGCATGGCTGCCGCCATAGGCCGGATCGTTATGCAGGATCAGGTCGCCTTCATGAATGTCATCGCCGAAGAAACGGACGATGGTCTTAGTCGCCGGTATGAGGGAACCCAGATGGATCGGGATATCCTGTCCCTGCAGGATCATCTCCGGCTTGGCATTGAACAACGCCGTCGAATAGTCATGCGCCAGATTGAAGACGCTGGAGCGTGCCGTCTTTTCCAGCGTCAGCGTCATTTCGCGCTGGGTTGTCTCGAGGACGCCGCGCACCACCGAAAGCGTGATGGGGTCGACCTTGGCGCGCGGTACGATCTTTGCCGGCTTAGTCTCTTTGATCGTTTTCCTGGCGGTCCTGCTGGTTGCTTTGCTCATGGGAACCTCGCTCCATCGCTGCGCCGGGGCGAGCGGTAGCGATCGCGACCCATGGGTCCCGTTCCCTTGCTCCCTGCCCGGCATCTTTTCGCACCGTGATAGCCTGACAGATTAAAGGGCTGTGAACTGACCGGTCTTTGCGCTTTGTGAACGGCCTTTTGCGCTTTTGTGCAATCCGTCCGTTTCGTGCCGGCGTCGGCATTGCGGGCGCAGATCGGCTGAACTAGTCTTTTATGACTTTGCCGGAGCGGCCGATGAAGACGATTTTCACCACCAGCGACATTGCTACGAGCGAACGTAGCCGGCACTGGCATGACGCCATTGCCCGTGCCTATTTCCCGCTTGAGCTGAAATTTAGGCAACCGGACAGCTTTAACGGCGATCTCGCCATCTGGCAGCTCGGTGACGTTTCGCTGTCGCGTCTTACGTCGGAATCGCTGCTCTATCGGCGCCAGCGGCAGCATTGCGCAAACGAGCGCGGAGAGCAGTTCCTCATCACGGTGCCAGCCAGATCCGACGTATTCTTCGCCCAACTGGGCAAGGAAGTTCGCTGTTCTCCCGGCGGCTTCCTGCTGGAGCGCAGCAACGAGCCCTATGAATTCAGCCATGAGCAGGCTGCGGACCTCTGGGTATTGAAAGTGGAAGCCAGCGCCCTTGCCGGCCGCATCCGCGCGCCTGGCCGGTTCTGCAGCATGACCTTCGACGCCGCGAACGGCGCTGGCGGCATGTTCGTCGACATGCTGCATCTGATACCCGGCCGCTTCGACGCAATGACCGACGAAGTGCGCAACACGGTCGGTCAGCAGCTGATCGAGTTGCTGGTCCTTTCGCTGAAAGCCGACGAGCGTACGCTGACCTCCGCCAGCTCGACCGTACGCGAAGCGCATCTCACCCGAATCGAAGCGTTCGTCCGGCACAACCTGCAAAATCCCGATCTCGATATGGATGCGATCGCGCGCGCATGCGGCATTTCGACCCGCTATCTCCACGAATTGTTCCGCGATACCAATCAGACACTTGGGCAATGGATCCGCGATCAACGCCTGGAAGCCTGCCGCGCCACCCTCGCCGATCCCGCCAACCGCCAAACAGTGGCCGAGATCGCTTATCGGTGGGGCTTCGGTGACCAAGCCCAGTTCTCGCGCGCCTTCAAGGCCCATTTCGGTCAATCACCCAAAGAGTTTCGTGAGCAAACCAGGCATGTCAGGATGGCGAAACCATCCGGACATGTATGATCTCGGATTGGTCGAACCATCAGCGGCGCACCAAGCGCCAGGCGATGGGCAGCACTGCACAAGCCAGAGCCACTTTGATCGCCTCACCCGGAAGGAACGGGACCAACCCACCGCGGAGCGCCTTGTCCAAACCGATAAGAGTCGCCAACCATCCTGTTCCCAGGACAAAGATCGCAATTTCACCCGCCAGGAAAGCCAAAAGCGTGGTCAGGATCGATCGACCGAAGCCGCGGTCTGCCAGCCAGCCGACCAGCGTCGCTCCGAGCACGAAGCCAATGAGATAACCACCGGTCGGTCCCGCGATGTAACCAAATCCCACACCACCCGCGAAGACCGGCAGACCTGCCGCCCCTTCGACCAGATAGGCAAGCATGGTGGCACCGGCGAGGCGCGCCCCCAGGGTTGCGCCGATCATCAGGACGACGAAGGTCTGCATCGTCATGGGTACCGGCCAGAACGGCACCTGCACCTTGGCGGAAACCGCCAGCAGGATCGTGCCGCCCAGCACCAGCAGAACCTGGTACAGACGGTTGGAAGCCAGGCCAGACCAAAGATTGCCGGCAAATGTAGCGTTCATGATGTCTTTTCCTACTGTTCGCGAGTAAGGGCGGTCCGGACACGGCCGAGCAGAGCAGCACGATCGCGCCGCGCCGCAAGGGCTCCATCCATATCGACCTTGACGAAACGTGCCTGCGTGTGCGGCTGCAGCTGACCGATGAGGTCCATGTCGGCGGAGACCACCGCTCCAACCATGAAATAGCCGCCACCCGAGACGGCATCGCGATGCAGGACGATCGGCTCGGTGCCGCCCGGCACCTGGATCGAGCCATAGGGGTAGCAGGCATCGACAATATTCGATGGATCCGATCCGGCACCGAAAGGCTGCTTGCGCGGCACGAAAGCGAGCGGCCTGCCGCCCTTGAAGCGGTAGCCGATCCGGTCGGCTTCCGGTGCCACCTTCCAGGTGTCGTCAAAAAAGTTGCGGCCGGCTTCGTCCGTGATGCGGTGCCAATAGAGCCCCGGAAGAACCCGTAGCTCCGCCGACGCACCCGGTGCACGGCGCAGATCCGCCGAGAGACTGCGGCCGGCCTTGATTGGCGTCGTCGGCTGGCCGACAGCCAGTTCGTCGCCGGCTTCAAGTTTGCGGCCCTTGTAACCGCCAAGCGCGCCCAGCGTATAAGTCGAACGGCTGCCCAGGACCAGCGGAACATCAATCCCGCCGGAGACGGCAATATAGGCGCGAGCTCCCTTCTGCAGATAGTCGAAGGCAAGCTTCTGCCCCGCCTTGACCCTGAAACTGGTCCAGGTGGCATGGACCGCACCATCGACCTTGGGCGGCAGCTCCGCACCCGTAATGGCGACCATGGCGTCCGTGGTGAATTCCAGCTCAGGGCCCATGAAGACCGCTTCGAGGACGGCTGCACCTTCGTCGTTGCCGACAAGCATGTTGGCGACGCGCAGCGCGAAGCGGTCCATGCCACCGGAAAGCGGGATGCCGAGATGGTAGTAACCGGGCCGGCCGAGATCCTGGACCGTCGTGGAAAGGCCGGGGGAAAGCACCTTAATGGCCATAGAGAGCCCCCTCAAGCTTGCGGTTGTAGCCGTCGATGTCGAGCTGGAATTCGTCAAGCGAGAAAGTGATATCGCGCATCAGAGGCGCGAACTTTCCGGAATCCACATCGGCTACGGCTTGGTCATAAGCGGCGCGGTCGATGGGTTTCCATTTCACAATGTCACCGGGCCGGAAGAAGACCATGAAGTCGCGCAGATAACCGATCTTCTGGTTGGGATCGTAGATCGGCATCGGCGTGATGCCGAACATCTGGTAGCCGCCGGCACCTCGCACTGAATAAATGCAGCTGAAGCACCCGCCGTGACCAACGGTGAGCTTCGGCGTATCCGTGCGTGGGCGCAGATATTTCGGCACTTCGAGCTGACGCGGCCGATCGACCATCTGATAGAGAAACGGCAGGCCGGCGACGAAACCAACCATCGACACAAACCAGGGCGCACCCGAGTGCGCCTTGATGAAGTTCTCGGCTGTGCCAAGATTGTTGACGCGCGCTGCGTATTCAAGATCCGTTGCCTTGGGATCCTGATGGCGCTCACGGAAGCGCATCAGCGTCTCGTGCGTCCAAGGATCGTTATAGAGTACGGGGATCTCGACAATGCGGGTTTTTAAGGTTGAATCGGCCTTTTCGGCGGTTCTTTCCAACCGCTTCAGTTCAGCGAGCATGTCGCCTGGACTGATCTGATCGGGGTCGAATTTGATCTGGAACGAGGCATTCGCCGGGCAAATCTCGGTCACGCCCTTGATGCGGCTTTCCCTGACCGCGTTGGTCATCGAAAGCGATTTGAAGAAGGCGCCGAGCGACATCTCCTCGTCGACCTCGACGAAAATATGCTCATCGCCACCATATGAGTATCGCGTGTTCATTGTCGCGCCACCTCCCTGATTGGGGCCTTCTCTGTCACTCGCACCACGCGCCTCAGCCCAGGCGTGCGGCATGTTCCTCAAGCCAGCGTTCCAGCCAGCGCGTGTCGAACTGGCCAGCCTGCACGTCGGCATCCTCGACCAAGGCCAGGTACAGGGGCTTTGTCGTCTTGACTCCCTCGATTTTCAGTTCACCGAGCGCACGCTTCAGTCGCGCGATCGCACCGCGCCGGTCGTCGTCCCAGACAATCAGCTTGCCAAGCAACGAGTCGTAGAAGGGCGGAATCACATAGCCGGCATAAAGCAGGGTATCGAAACGTACGCCGATGCCGCCGGGGATGTGCAGGGCGTTGACCACACCCGGATTAGGCATGAAGTTCTGCGACGGATCCTCGGCATTGATGCGCACCTCGATCGCATGACCACGGCGCCCGATGTCTTCCTGCCGGTAGCGCAGCTTCGCTCCGCCGGCGACGCAAATCATCTCACGCACCAGATCGACGCCGGTGATGAACTCCGTTACCGGATGCTCGACTTGGATGCGGGTATTCATCTCGATGAAATAGAACTCGCGTGTCTTGTCGTCATAGAGATATTCGAGTGTACCGGCGCCGCGATAGTGCACGGCCTTGGCGAGCGCCACAGCCGAACGGCAAAGCTGGTCGCGTATATCGGCGGGCAGAACCGGCGACGGTGCCTCTTCCCACACTTTCTGACGGCGCCGCTGCAGGGAACATTCGCGCTCGAAGCAATGCACGACATTCTCGCCGTCGCCCAGTATCTGCACCTCGATATGCCGCGCACCTTCGATCACCCTTTCGAGATAGAGCCCGCCGTCGCCGAAGGCGGCCAGTGCCTCGGCCTGGGCTTGCGGCATCAGCCGTTCGAACTCCGCCTCATTCTCGGCAATGCGGATGCCGCGGCCACCGCCGCCAGCTGCGGCCTTGATCATGACCGGATAGCCTGTGCGTGCCACGACGTTGCGTGCTGTTTCTACATCGTCGACACGACCATCACTGCCGGGCACTGTCGGCACGCCGGCAGCGGCCGCCGCCTGGCGTGCTGCCACCTTGTCGCCCATGAGGCGGATGGCATTGGCGCTGGGGCCGACAAAAACGAACCCAGCCACGGTCACAGCGTCGGCAAATTCGGCGTTCTCCGCGAGGAACCCGTAGCCCGGGTGGATCGCGTCAGCGCCGCTCTTCTTGGCGGCATCGATGATGTTGGGAATGGAGAGGTAGGATTTGGCGGCCTGAGCCGGTCCAATATCGACGGTTTCATCGGCAAGCTTCGCGGCGAGTGAGTCGGCATCGGCCTTGCTGTGTACCTGAACCGTACGGATGCCAAGCTCCCGGGCCGCACGGATGATGCGGACGGCGATTTCACCGCGATTGGCTATGAGCAGGGTCTTGATGGACATGCTGCGCTGGCTCGATGCGGGATCAGGCGTCGATTTCGGCCAAAGGCTGGCCAGCCATTACCGCATCCTCATTGTCGACCAGGAAGCGCACGATCTTTCCCGCCTGCCCGGCCTTCACCTCGTTGAATGATTTCATCACCTCGACAAGGCCGATGACGTCGTCGGCAGCTATGGCGTCGCCATCATTCTTGTAGGTCGGTTTGTCGGGCGCCGGCCGGCGATAGAAAGTGCCCGGCAATGGCGAGAGGATTTGCTTGCTGGCCATGATGTCTTCTCATCCCTCTTCTGTGGACTGACCGGATGGTCAAATATCCGGCCTTCCCGTTCTGTCATTTCGACAGAGAATTCGGCAAAAAGCCCTGCGTCACGATGCGTCTAGATATGGGCGCACCGCCTCCCGGACCGCGACAGCGATGTCGACGGCGTTGGGCGTATCCGAGTGCACGCAGATTGAATCAGCGCGAACCGCGATTTCCTTGCCACCGACGCTGGCAACCTTGCCTTCCTTGACTGCGCGCAGGCAGCGCCGAGCCGCCTCAAGCGGATCCTTGGCGTCATGCTCGCGCGTCACGATCAGGCCGCCATCGTCGCTGTAATCGAGATCGGCGTAGAATTCCGCCACCAATCGATGCCCACGCTCCGGATAGATCTTCTCGTGCAGCGTGCCGATCATGCCGAGCACCGGAACCTTGAACACATCCGCGGCGTCGCAGACAGCGTGGGCGATATGCTCCAGTCGTGCCGCCATGCCGTAGAGCGAACCATGCGGCTTGATGTGATTGAGGGCCATGCCCTCGGCTTCCAGAAAACCCTTGAGCGCGCCGATCTGGTAGATCAGGCAGTTCGTCATTTCCTCACGCGAGATCTTCATCTCGCGGCGCCCGAACCCCTGCAGGTCAGGCAATGACGGGTGGGCACCGACCTTCACGCCATGTTGCTTGGCCAGGCGAACGGTCTTGTGCATATGGTTGAAGTCGGAAGCGTGAAAGCCGCAGGCGACGTTGGCGACATTGATGAGCGGCATCAACGCCTCGTCATCACCCATGCGATAGAGGCCGAATGCCTCGCCCATATCACAGTTGATTACAGTCAAACATACCCTCCCGGGTTTCGCCTGCGGAACTCGGCCTTTGAAGATTTGGTCGCCAATTTCTTAGGAATCTGCGGTCTGGCGCCGCCTTCTCCCTGTTCACAGCCAGTCTTGCGCCGGGATACCCGTATTGTAAAATCGTAAAAAATGGTTATAGATATCTAGAAATCAGATATGACTCTTTCGATCAAACAAGTCCGCTACTTCATTGCGACCGCCGATGCCGGCCAGGTATCGGCGGCGGCGATTGAACTCAACGTCTCGCAATCGGCGGTGACCGCCGCCATCCAGCAGCTTGAGGCGGATCTGCGCGTGCCTCTCTTCCGCCGCCATCCCGGCGGTGTCGCCTTGACGACAGAGGGAGCGCGCTTTCTGCTTCACGCCCGCAACATCATGGCTGCGGTAAACGAGGCAGTACATACGCCTCTCACCGACTATGCGCAGCTTGCAGGGCACGTCCGTGTCGGCGTCACCTATACGGTGGCCGGCTACTTCCTGCCGCGTCACCATGCACGCTTCGCCCGCTCATACCCGGGGATCGATATCGAACTGATCGAGCTGCCACGACGTGCGATCGAGGGCGGCCTGCTCGCCGGCACGCTCGACCTCGCCGTTCTGCTGGTCTCGAATCTCGAGGATCGCGCGCATCTCGCATACGAAGCGCTGATCCGTTCAAAGCGCAAACTGTGGCTGCCCGTCGAGCATCCATTGCTGAAGGTGGATGCCATTGCCCTGGCGGACGTCGCCTGCGAGCCCTACATCATGCTGACCGTGGACGAAGCCAGCAACACGGTGGATCGGTACTGGAAGCCGAGCGGGCTACAGCCCAACACCATCTTCCGGACCTCATCGGTCGAAGCTGTGCGCAGCCTCGTAGCTGCAGGCCTCGGCATCACGGTCCTCTCCGACATGGTTTATCGGCCCTGGTCGCTGGAGGGACAGAGAATCGAGACGCGCAGCCTCGTCGCGGATATTCCAACCATGGATGTCGGCGTCGTGTGGAATCCCGGCAGCGAACAATCGGCCGCGACGCGAACATTTCGCGATTTCCTCAGCCTCACCTTCAACGGCCCCGGCCACGATTGATAATCTCAGTCACCGGCGGCGCAGAACCAAGACACTGCAACGCCCCTTAGCAATAAGGGCCGATGAAATGCCGATATCCGCTTCATCTTCCTCGACAATCACCATATCGCAGCGGAGATCGGCGTAATGTGGTATCGGTTTGCCTGCCGCCGGAGCGCGTGAGCCCGTTTCGTCGCCGGCGTCGGAGATTTCTTCCTTTTGCAGCCGCACAATGGATCCGGCGAGGTGCCTTGCCAGCATATCGGCGAGCTGCGTGGGACGCATTTGCGTCTCGCCGTCCGCAATGCGGCCGATGACGAGATTGCGCGCCAGTTCATGCTTCAGGATCAGGACGGACGCGTCAGCCGATGCCAACCGCCGGCTCCATAGCGAACGCATGCGCGCCTGCCCGGTCAGTGGGCGCGAATAACCCTCGACCACGACGAGATCCGTCACTCTGACGCCGACATTTCCTAGATTGGGTCGGCCACGCCATTCGGCAAAGGTCGTCGGAACTCCAACCCTCTGCGCGACTGCCTCAAACAGTTCGCGGCTGCGTCGTGCCTCCACCTTGATCGCCGCGGCCAAGAGGCCGCTTTCCAATGCGCCCGGCTCTTGGCAGCCAAGTGCGACATGTGACGAGAGTGCTAGGCCGGCGAGATCCAGATAGCTCTCATCCTCGACAAAGATCCCATGAAGCGGCAATCGCAGAGCCGATGCCATCTCGACGGCGGCCTCGACTGCCGCGCGGCGTTCGCCGCCCGGGTCCAGGATCACTACAACTCGATCGAACCCAAGGTCGCGCATCAGGCTTGACCTGTCCTGCCGACTTGCCCGCCGGCGCCGATCCATTGACGATGACTCTCTGCCAGAGCTGCCAAGCGACGCATCACGCGCTCATTGACCGAACCGCTTGGATATTCTCCGGTTATACCCGCGGCCCCGGCCGGCAATCCGGTAAGCAATTCTATGCCTTGGTCGATATGCTCGATGGCGTGGATGTGGAACTTCCCGTCTCTCACGGCATCGACGACATCGCTGCGCAGCATGAGGTTGCGGACATTGGCGGCGGGGATGATGACGCCCTGCGCGCCGGTCAAGCCACCCAGCACGCAGATGTCGAAAAAACCTTCAATCTTGTCATTGACGCCGCCGATCGCCTGAATCTGACCACGCTGGTCAACCGATCCGGTGACGGCCCAGGATTGATCGATCGGTACATCGGCGATTGCCGATAGCAGGGCGTAGAGTTCCGCGGACGAAGCGCTGTCGCCTTCGATCCCGGAATAGGATTGTTCGAAGACGATGCTGGCGTTGAGGGCCAACGGTCGCTTCATGCCGAAACGCGCGCCGAGGAAAGCCGAGAGAATGAGAACACCCTTCGAATGGATGGGTCCGCCCAGTTCCGTTTCCCGTTCGATATCGACGACCTGGCCACGGCCAAGTTGAATGCGTGCCGTGATGCGGCTGGGATGCCCGAACTCGACACCGCCCAGCGATATCACCGCCAACCCGTTCACCTGGCCAATCTGCAACCCCGACGTCTCTATACGAACGGTCTTCGTGGCGACCATTTCCTGGAAGCGGCGATAGAGCCTATCGGCACGCCGGCGCCGCGCCTCGATGGCGCTTGCAACGGATTTCCTGCTGACGACCTCTTCTCCCGCGATCCGCGCACAATAGTCGCTCTCAGTCGCGAGATCCGCCAGCGAACTCATATCGGCCGACAGTTTCTCCGCGTCACCGGAAAGCCGCGAAGCATGTTCAATCACCCGGGCAACGGCTCCGGGTTCGAAAGATCGCAGCTTCTCCCGCGCGACGATGCAGGCGACAAAATCGGCATATTCTCTTGTTGCAGCTGGATTCCGGTCGACCTGATCGTCGAATTCGGCCGACACCTTGAACAAGGTCGAGAATTCCGGATCGAGCAGCGACAGCAGGTAATAGATTCGCGGGGAGCCGATCAGGATAATCTTGAGGTCGAGCGGCATCGGCTCCGGTCGCAGCGATACGGTACTGGCGAGACTCAGCAACTGCTCGATCGACTCGATCCGGACTTCACCTGCCCGCAAGGCGCGCTTCAGGGATTCCCACGAGAATCCGTTCAACAATAATTTTTCAGCGTCCAACACAAGATAGCCGCCATTGGCCCGATGTAAGGCGCCCGGCGCGAGCAAGCTGAAATCGGTGAGCAAAGTTCCCATGCGCGATATATGCTCGACGCGGCCTACCAGATTCTGATGCGTTGGGTTGTTCTCAAAAATAACTGGCGCGCCGACGACACTGCTATTGTCGACAATGGCGTTGACTTGATATCGACGAAAAGAGAAGGGGTTGCGACCAGCACCTTCAAGCGAGAATTCGCCATGGCCGTCATTCTGAATCGCGGACAGGAACTCGTCGGCATTCTGCTGGATGTCCTGCTCCACGGCCGAGAGATAGGCAATGACAGCCGGGATATCCTTGAACTGTCCTTTCAACTCGCCGAAGGGCAGGCTCGTGACTGCGACGACGACTTCCTGGTTGAGTTGGCGAATAGACTCGCGCATTTCCCGCTCCCATGTCGGAATCTGCCGCACGAGCTTTTCGAGATCGACCTGCAACGTCTCAATCTTTTGACGGATTCTTTCCTGCTCTGCCGGCGTCAGTGCATCGAAATCCGCGGGCCGAATGGGTTCCTTGTCCTTGAGTGGCGCCAATGTCAGTCCAAACGGCGTCCGCAACACTGCGACTTCCTGCGCCTCCGCCCGCAGCCGTAGCTCGTCGAAGGCGCTCTCATGGGCCGACTTTGCCTGCTGCGTGAGTGCGTCACGACGAGTCCGGTAATCTTCTCGCTCGAAAGCGGATGGCAAGGCGACGCGGAGATCCTTGATGGTCCTGTCCATGGCACTACGCAATTCGACCGCGCGCCCGGCGGGCAGGCGCAAGATGGTCGGCTGATGCGGTTCGGCGAAGTTATTGATATAGCACCAATCGTCCGGCCGTGGCCGCTGCGGTGCCACGCGCTGCAGCAGGGCCTGTACCAGCGTGTGGCGCCCCGCTCCCGTCGGTCCAAACACAAATATGTTGTAACCTTTGCCACCGATGCCAATGCCGAAATCGATGGCCTCCACAGCGCGGCTCTGACCGATTGCAAGGGGCGAATGAGATACAGCCGCGATCTGTGCCGGCGGAACGCTCTCCCCACTCCCCAGGTCACTGAGGGTACAGGGGTGATAAAGCGCCGAAACAGGCACTTTTGTCGTCCCGATATCGGCAGACGAATGCTGCTCCATGTCCAATACACCTTCGCCGGTTCACTCGCTGAAGTATGTAAAAGCCATCCGCGACCCGATTGACCTAGGTCAATCCCGCTAGCCGCGAAGGAAATCAGGATAGGAACGGTGGTGCGCAACAAAGTTAGCGCTTGCTTCACGTCGATGACGGGAATTGGATGGGGGCGTCCTCTGTCGCACCGGAAACTGCCGAAGTGAGGTCTTAATCATGAACATGCCGCTGCAGATTACCTTCAGCAATATGGATCCGTCGGACGCGGTCAGGGCCCGGATAGAGGCACTGGCGGCAAAGCTCGACCGCTTCAGCGACCGGATTATGGGCTGCCGGGTCATTGTGCGGGCACCGAACCGGCGGCAGAAATCGGGCCGACTCTATCATGTGAGCATCGACCTCACTCTGCCGGGACATGAGATCGCCATAAATCGTACTTCGCCCAAACATCAGGAACATGAGGACATATACGTCGCAATTCGAGACGCCTTCGATGCCCTCGTTCGCCGGATCGAAGATGTGACGCGGCAGAAGCGCGGAGACATCAAATCGCATGAAGAAGAAGCGGCCTCGGGCACGATTGCCCGCCTCTTCCAGGATAAGGATTACGGTTTCATCAATGATGAGCGGGTGGGAGAAGTCTATTTCCACGCCAACAGCGTTCCGAACGACGGCTTTCGCAAGTTGGCCATCGGTGGCCGGGTGCGTTACATCGCCGTGCCGGGGGACAAAGGCCTGCAGGCCAGTGTCGTAAAGCCGGTATCATGAGACAGCCTGTCAAGGTGTAGGCAGGGAGGTGACGCCCGTCCGGCCTCAGACACGCTTGATGATGATCGAGGTGTTGATGCCGCCGAAGGCGAAATTGTTCGACATGAGATAACCGATATCCAGATGCCGCGGCGCACCCATGACGTAATCCAGTTCTGCGCAACGTGGATCGACATTGTCCAGATTGGCGGTCGGCGCGAACCATTGATCCCGCATCATCTCTATGCCAAGCCAGGCCTCCATCGCCCCGCAGGCGCCAAGGCTGTGGCCGAAGTAGGATTTAAGTGAATGGATAGGCGCTGACGAGCCGATTGCGGCGCGCGTCGCTTCCGTCTCGGCAATATCGCCCCACTCCGTGGCCGTGCCATGGCCGCTGACAAAGCCGATCTCGCGCGATGGAATCCCGGCGTCGGCCAAGGCTTCGCGCAGTGCCGCTTCCATGGTCGATGCCTGTGGCTGGGTGACGTGGTTGCCGTCGGCATTGCAGGCAAAGCCGACGATTTCAGCATGAATGGGGGCGCCGCGCGCAAGCGCGCGTTCGCGCTCCTCAAGGATCAACGTCACCGCCCCTTCGCCAATCACCAGTCCATCGCGATCACGGTCATAGGGGCGTGGTGTCGTATCCGGCTGATCGTTGCGCGTGCTGGTCGCATAAAGGGTATCGAAGACGGCGGCCTCGGTGACATCGAATTCGTCGGCACCGCCAGCTACCATGACATCGGCCTTGCCCCAGCGGATCGCCTCATAGGCATAGCCGATCCCTTGGCTGCCTGACGTGCAGGCACTCGACGTAGGAATCATCCGGCCGGTGATGCCGAAGAAGAGGCCGATATTCACGGCAGCCGTGTGGCTCATCATCTGGATGTAGCTCGTCGCGTTGAGCGTTCTCGATTGGCCGTCCTTCATCAGTTCGGCAAAAGCCATGACCGGCGCAGGACTACCGAAAGATGACCCGTAGGCGATACCGGTACGACCGCCCCGCACCACCGTATCGCCGAGGAGGCCGGCATCCTGCAGTGCCATTTCCGTGGCGCGGACCGCCATTTTGGCCACAACGCCCATCGTCCGCGTCTTCTTACGTGGATAAAGATCGTCGACAGAGAAACCGATCACCGGCGCTGCAAGGCGCGTATGAAGACCCACGAAGCGGTCCAATTCGGGCAGACGGCGGATCGCCGTTTCCCCGCGTGCCATGTACCCGCGAATCTCCGGCCAGGAGTTCCCCAGGGCGGTAATACCGCCCATCCCGGTGACGACGACGCGACGCATCAGAGCATGCCTCCGTTGACCGACAGAACCTGACGCGTCACGTAGGCGGCACCGTCGGAACAGAGATAGGAGACTGCGGCTGCGACCTCCTCCGGCCGACCCGCTCTACGCATCGGCACCATCTTCAGCACTTCGTCCATCGGCAGGTTCTCGATCATCTGCGTTCCAATGATGCCGGGCGCAACGCAGTTGACCGTGATATTGCGCTTGGCGAGTTCGATCGCAAGCGCCTTGGTAGCGCCGATGATACCGGCCTTGGCGGCGCTGTAGTTTACCTGTCCGCGATTGCCGGCGATGCCTGAGACGGAGGCGATCGTGACGATACGCCCGCCCTGGCGCGCGCTCACCATCGGCATGACGATCGGGCGCATCACATTGTAGAAACCGCCAAGATCCGTATCCACGACATCGTCCCATTCATCGTCAGTCATGGCGGGAAAGGCAGCGTCGCGCGCGATCCCGGCATTCAGAACGACTCCCCAATAGGAGCCGTGGTTGGCGATATCGCCATCGAGTACAGCGCGGGCGGCCTCGCGATCCTTGAGATCGAACGTCACAAGTCGTCCAGCACCGTTGATGGCGTCGAGGGTTTCCTGTGCACCGGCGACGTCGCGCCCGTAATGCAGGACCAAAGTGAAGCCGTCTTCCGCGAGCCTCTCGGCAATGGCGCGGCCGATACCTTTGCTGGCGCCGGTCACAAGGATGGTTCTGCTCATTTGGTTCCCAGACTCTTTATATCAATCCCTTGCCGCGCAAGAACCGCCGCCAGATCGGCCGGTTGGTGCAGGGTCAGTTGCGCCATCGCCTGGGTGACCCCAGCATCGAGCAAATTACAATCGAATACACCGATTTCGCCATCCCGAAATACCAGTTCCGCCCGCACGATGAGGCACTCATTTTCCCGGAACCATGCGCGCTCCGCCTTGAAATTGCGCGTCCCCAGCAGGAATCCCAGCCGCACGGGCTGATTCCGGCGTAGCGCCTCCAGACCGACAAAGGCGCCGCAAGCCTGCGCCATCCACTCAATGGCGATATGCGCAGCAACGCCCACCCCCATTTCAAAGAACGGATTTTCCGGCCGGACGGTAATCTCCGTCTCGATCAAGGTATCGGTAAATCCCGTGACACGATCGAGCAGGATCATACGGCCGGCATGAGGCAGCAAAGTGGCAACGGGATAGTGGCAGATTTCCATCAAGTATCCCCGTACCCAAGGACGAGGGCCATATTGCTGCCGCCGAAGGCGAAAGAACTGCTCAGCATGGCGCGCCGGCCCGCGGGCACCGGTTGCATGCCGGGCCGAACGAGATTGAGCGGTGGCATGGCCGGATCGACGGCACCGTCCCAAAGATGCGGCGGCAAGCGACCGCCTCCATGGGCGGGGTGCAACGCCAGGCACAGGAAGGCGGCCTCGCAGGCACCGGCCGCTCCCAGCATATGACCGGTCATCGCCTTGGTCGAGCTGCAGGGCATTCCTGCACCAAAGAGCCTGTGGACGGCGATGGCTTCCATCGCGTCGTTGAGTGGGGTGCCTGTGCCATGCAAGTTAACATAAGCGATGTCCGCCGGACTGAGGCCGGCATCGCGCAATGCTGCGGCCATCGCCGCCTCGGCCCCGGCGCCGGTCGGATCCGGCGCACTCAAATGATGTGCGTCGGAGCTTTCACCGAAACCCAATAGGGCGATATCGGCAGGTTCTCTTGTTAACAGGAAGGCGGCAGCCCCTTCTCCGATATTGATGCCGTCCCTGTTCCGGCTGAATGGCTGGCAGAGGCCACGCGACAAGGCGTCGAGGGAGGCAAACCCGTTCGTGGTCGTCCCGCAGATCGTGTCCGCACCGCCGACGATGGCCGCATCGCAGAGCCCGGCCATTATCAGGCGCCTGGCGCTGGCGAACACCTTGGCGCTCGACGAACAGGCAGTCGCGATAGTGTAAGCCGGCCCGGCGATCTGCAGGTCAGCGGCCACGAATTCGGCAAGGCTGCCCAATTCCTGCTGCCGGTAGTCGAAGTCCTTCGGCCAAGCGTCTTTCCGAAGACGGATGGCAAAGGCCGCCTCGCCTTCCGCAATGCCGGCGGTACTGGTTCCGAGGATCACGGCGATCCTATCCGCCCCATAGCGCATCCGCGCCGCGTCGATCTCCGCGGCGATCTCCGTCAACGCAAGCAGCATCAGGCTGTTGTTGCGTGACCGATATGGCGCAAAGCTCGGCGGCAGCTCCGCCGTGACGCGGCCGACATGGATTTCGCGGTCAGGGTAGATCGCCATACGGTGCGCCAGCCCGTCGCGCGTGCCCGCGAAGAGATTTGCACTAACTGCAGCCTTGCCGATACCGATCGGCGTGGCGAGACCCAGGGCGGCAATACCAAGCCTCATGGCACGACCTCGACCGACTGTACCTCAATCTCGTAGCCCCAGCCATTGTTGCGGTAACGCAGGCGGCCGCCACCCAGATAGTCGATGTGCAGGACCTCCTTGCCACCGAGCGAGACAATGCGGGTCTTGCCGATTTCCCGCAGCGTGGCGCCGGATGGTTGCAGCGCCCGACGCAGGACATCGCGCGGCCAATAAAGCAGCACAATATCGGCCAGCATCGGCCCAGGCCGGACCTGGGGCGGCAGCCATTCTGCGCGCATCGCGTTGACCTGGCCCGATCGATTCCAATCGATACTCATGGTGCGGCGGCCTAAGCCGTCTATGCCGATCAATTGGAAACTCTCCGCTGTCACGCTGATGCGACCGTCAAAGGCATAGGCATCGCCGTCATGGCGGACGGTGATGTGCTGCAACCATTCGGCATCGCGGCCGAGTTCGGCCGGTTGTGGCAGAGCCAATTCATGCCCAGGCGCGAAAAACGGCCGGTTGGCCTCGTCCGAGCTGGGAACTCCATTGCAGGCGGCCAGCAGCAACAGGCACGCGGTAAGCAAGACTTTCATGCCGGCCTCTTGCGGCGTGGATAGATAGTACCAGCCAAGGGCGCCAGCAGGAAGGCGATGAGAATGCCGATCAGCATGGTGAGGCCGAACGCATGCACGGCAAAGACGCTGCTGAAGGCAAGCAGACCGAAGGAAAGCAAGGTCGTCACCACGTCCAACATGACCGCCAGCATCGTGACCGGGCGGTGCGCCAGATCCGTTTCGGCGCAGAAGGTCGCATAGTCGACGCCGATCGCCAGAACAAGGATCAGGCCCATGACGTGGAAGAAACTGATGCCTTCCCCACTTACCGCAACAAGCGCCGGTGCCAGGATGAGCGCCGCCAAAGAAGGCAGCAGGACGATCACACCGCCTTTCAGGCCATAGCGCCAGCCAAGCGGAACGATCATCAGCAGAGCAGAAAGGCCAATCAGCCACAAGGCACGATGGCGATAAGTACCGAGCCGCTCCGTGAAGTCGCCGGCAGGATCGAGATAGCGCACACCTTCCAGGTTCGCGAGCGCCTCGTGCAAAGTCTCCGGCATCTCAACGTCATCGAGCGCGATCACATGTCGCCCCGGCCCCAACACCCACTCTCGCAGGAATGGCAATGCGCCGCCCTCCAGGGCATCTTGCAAGATCATTTCCTTGGCTACCGGTTTTTCGTGGGATGCCAGACCGAGTTGTGTCGCCTGGGCAACCCAGTCGAGCCGTTGTACCAGTTGCCGATTCTCTGCCTGACGGGCAAGCGAGGGCACGAAATCTGCCGGACCGCGATGGGCGCCGAGTACACCGTCGCCCTGGAGATTGTCGAGAATGGCGGACACGGCTTCACTGCGCTGCAAGGCGATCTCATCGTCCGCGGCTTCGACCAGCACGAACTGTAGCGTTGCGCCGATGCCGGCCAGGCGCTGAATGTCGTCCTGTTGGGCGACGAGATCCGGCGAAAGCGACTGCATGCGCCGGACATCGTCGTCGATGTGGAGGCGCGTAAATCCCACCGCGCCGAGCCCGGTCAGCACAGCCAGCCCCAGCCAGCATACTCGTCGCAGCCGCGCGTTCTCCCAGATGCGCCAGAAGCAGTTCGCCAGGCGCAGGAGATGCCTGCCATAGCCCGGCGCTTTGCCCCGGTCGAGAAATGGGAACCAGAGGATCACCGTGAAGAATGATGCCGCCAAGCCGACGATCGAAAAAAGGGCCACCTGTCGCAAGGCCGGAAATGGCGCCATCAGAAGGATGGCATAGCCGATAAGGGTCGTTGTCAGGCCAATGCTGATCCCCGGCAAGACCGTGCGTAGGCGTTGCCAGCTGGTTGGCTGCAGCGGGTCGAACACGGTCGCCGAGTAATGGATACCATAATCGACGGCAACGCCGGTGAGGCCGACGCCAAAGAGCAGCGTCGCAATGTGGATCTCGCCAAACAGCCACAAATTGGCGGCAAGCCCGGCGCCGATGCCGATCGCGACCGCGAGCAGGTTCATCAGTAAAGGACCAACGCGGCGGAATGCACCGATCAGTAACAGTGCCGTGCCAACCATTGAGATGGTGCCGAGCGTCGACGTTTCCTTGAGCCCGGATTGCGATCCCGCAGCAGCGAAGAAGATGGCGCCAGCGCGCTTGACCGCTAAACCGGGATGCTGGCCGGAAAGCTGGCCGGTCTTGCCCTCAAGAACACCGAGGAAGCGATCCTGCACATCGAGGGCATAGGGATCGCCATCGACTTCGCCGCTGACCAGGATCCAATTGAGACCGTCCGCCTTCACTGCGAGCCGCCCCTCATCCACCGTCAGGCGCGAAAGCGGCGCCGGCAAGCTGGCAAGAAAGGCAGGAAACAGCAGGAACGGATCCTGCATCAAAAGGCGTCCATTGGCGAAACCGCCGACGCCATAGATTTGCGCCAAGGCCCTTTTAGCGACCCGATCGCTCTTCCCCGCGGCAAGCAGTGCCCGGTCACCCGGCGCCAGCAGAGAACCCGCATAAGGCAGATAGAAGGCGCCCATGGCGTTCGACTGATCGCCAGTCGTTTCCCGCACCCTTGCCAGTCCGGCTTCGCCGAGGCTTCGTTCGAGTTCGGCGGCCGCCATGCGGGCGACGGTACGGTCTACATGCCCGACAAGCAGAACGAAGCGCTTGGCGGCACCGGTCATCAAGTTCGTGGCGACCGTGTGCGATTCCTGCGCCGTCTCGTCGGCCGGAAGCAGAGATAGCAAGTCCGTGCGGAAGGCTATGCCGCGCAACGCCTGCGAACCCAGATATCCAGCCGTGATCAGGACGATCAACAGCCAGAGCGCTGCGCCGAGCCGAGCGAGACGAAATGGTTTCACGGTCCACCGACCGCATCGAGCAAGGCCTTTTCATCGGCGGCAAGCGCTCCGGCCAACCGCTGCTGCCCGCTGAATGTCAACGTATCGTGGTCGCCCCCCTGCTTTTCGATCTCGACCGTCTCGACATAGTCACCGCCCGTAACCCGGATCTCGATGATCGGCATGGCGGCACTCGGCGCATCATGTCGCGGCTTGAGGCGCAGATTCCATTTGCCGCCGTCTGTAGATTGTTCCACGGAAAAATCGCGGTCGAGGCCTCGCCAATCGCCGGCCAGCGCGCCGGTCAGCATTTCATAGAGGCCGGCCATGAAGGGAGCATGGCTGGTGGGCAGGTTGAGCGTGGTGACGCCGTCGCTTTGCTGAGCGAGGCCCTTTCCCGTCATCAAAGTGGTCACTGCGAAAGGCGTCTCGGCACGCCAGATCAGGCCCTGACCGGGCGCAAGCACAAAACTGCCGGCGCTGCGCAGGGGGGTCGTGAAGCCCTGCAGGACACGTTCCTGTGTGTAGCTGCCGCGTAGAATTTCGCCCGACGCCAACGGGCTCATTCCATCGGCCAGCGCCGAGCTGCCGGCAAAGAGTCCGGCAAGGCCGACAAACCAGCGCAAGATCGTCACGATCCGCATAGCGCGCGCCTCACCTTCTCCAGCAGAATCGCCGGAGATTCCAGACTGAGCTCCCGCGTTGCCGCATTGACCGCGACCTGGATTGTGTGAGCCTTGGTGAGAACCTCGCCGCTCTCCCAGGCGCGGCAACGATAATCGATCTTCAATCGGTTCTCATATTCAACCAAAGTCGCCGTCACGACGATACGCTGCTGATAGCGGACGGGCCGCACATATTTCACCCGCATATCGACGATCGGCCAGATATAGCCGGATTGCTCCATCTGCCGATAATTGAAGTCCAGCTTGTCGAGCAGAAGGCCGCGGACCTGTTCAAAATAGCGGACGTAATTGCCATGCCAAACCACCTGCATCGGATCGATATCGTAGAACTGCGCGACGATTTCGCATTCAGCGGTGATCATGAACGAGATTCCCTGCGGCCCGGATTCCAGAAATCGAAAAAGTTATACCATTGCAGCGGGTTTGCGACCGCATAAGCTTCAAGCCGGGCGGCGAACTCGCCGACATGACGGGAGAGAGCAGCCTCCCGGTCTTGCCGCGGCAAATCGATCCTGTCGGCGATCTTTTCGACATCCAGAACATGACGATCGCCCCTGCGGGTGCAGAACAAGGTGTAGACTGGACAGCCAAGCAGTGCGCCGAGTACGTAGGGCCCTTGCGAAAAGGGCGCGTCCTGCCCCAGGAAGGGCAGTCTGGTCACGCGCTCGCTCTTTACGGGTACGCGGTCGCCGGCGATGACGATCCAGGCACCTTGCTCCACCCGCGCCTGCAGTTCCATCGCTGCCGCCGGACCGAGTTCGGTCACCTGCCAGATATTGACCCCTGCCTCAGGCCGGTACTTGCGCAGGAGGCGGTTATATTTCTCGGCATGGCGCGTGTGGACCAGGACCAGCAGCCTCTGTCGGCTGCGCTCGTCGAGCAGCGCGCGGGCAAGGTCGACATTGCCAAGATGCGCAACGATGAAGAGAGCACCTGCAGCCGACCGCTCGGCCTCAGCCAAGTCGACAATCATGCCCGGTTGCACGGCATTGTCCGATATGCCGCCTGTCCAGCCGAGGAACGTATCGACAGCGCGGCCCGCGAAAGACATGAAGTGAATAAATCCGCTTAGCCAAAGACGATTCGCGGAAAGCGGCGCGCCGTGTGCAGCGGCCCGGCGCAAGAAGTCATGCGACGCCCGGCGCTGTTCCCATCCCGTTAGATAGAAATAGAGCACAACCGGCGCCATAATGGCGAGGCAGCCACGCCGCCCCAGCAAGCGCGCCGCCAATGCCCAACCTTCGAGTCCCCAATAAACCCCTCGTTCCGCGATCTTCGCCCAATGCCGTCTATGGTGCGGCCGGGACCGCAGGATTGCCGGGAAGCGCCGCATCATGCCGAAGAAGAGACGGCTGTGCATCGCGGAAATGCGCAGATTGTCGTGCCGCAGATCGAAATTGGAGATGTTGCCGGCGGGATATGTGACCGCAACCGGTTCTTCCACCACCGGCACACCGCGCCAGAACAGACGCACCATGATTTCGGTATCGAAATCCATGCGCAGCCCGATGCGCTCGCCATCGGCGCAAAGGGCGGCCACCGGTGCCAGCGGATAGACCCGCAGGCCGCACATACTGTCGCTGATCTGCAGTGACAAGGTTTCGATCCAGACCCAGAGATGGGTGACGTAACGGCCAATGGCACGACCCAGCGGGACCGAGCGGTCGTAGATCGGCACGCCGGTGATCAGCGCATCCGGCTGTTCGACCGCCAGCGCTATCAGGCGCGGAATGGCGGCGACATCGTGCTGGCCGTCGGCATCGATTTGCAACGCATGCGTGAAGCCTGCTGCCATCGCCAACTGGAAACCGTGCAGCACTGCGCCGCCCTTTCCCTGGTTCGGCTCCAGGCGCACAACTATTACCTCGTTCGGCGGGTCGTTCAGCGAAGCGAGTTCATGGCGAACAGCTTCGTTGCTGCCATCGTCTACAATGAAGATTGCGAGTTGCTGCGCCCGCAATGCCCGGATGATCTCAGGCATAGCCCGGGCATGGTTGTGGCTTGGGACGATAGCGCAGATACGTGGCGCTGCCATCATGCGGCCGCCAGCCGAATGATGCCGGCAGTCAGAATTTCGTCGCCGCTCTGATACGAGAAACTTAAGCGCCCCCTGTCCGCATCGTGCGTGAGCTTCAGCGTCACCAGCGTATTGGGCAAGGTCAGTCGTTGGAACTTGACCTGATAGTCCGTCGCGGCCGCAATCGGCAGGCTCAGATGCCTGGCCGCCAGCTTCACGGCCCAATCTATCTGAGCGACGCCCGGCACGATCGGCAACCCGGGAAAGTGGCCATCCAATTGAATCATATCGGGCCGATTAAAGAGATCGAGCTCGACCGTGTCCCCGCGCCGGCGTATGGCGCGCAGCTCGGGCGTTCGACAGGACTGGGGCGAGGCGAAGATAGCCAGCAGATCCTCCCGCCGAATCTTGCCCATGGCATCGGCCGGCAGTACATCGATAAAGCGCCACCGGCGCGGCATCGCGGCTGCATCATGCCGCGTCGCCAGCGCCTGACGCAACAGGCGTCCAAAGCGAAACGCGCCAAGTTTCGCCAGGTCGGCGGTACCGGATTCGCTCGGTACGATGACAGCCCCAAGTGTCGCCGGCTCGCCCGGCAAGGTGACAAGCGCTGCGGCGGCAACTTGATGAAAGGATGCCAGGGCCGCTTCCACTTCGGGCAGACTGACCCTCTTGCCTTCGATCTTGACGATGCGATCCGTGCGTCCCTTGAGATAAAAGCCGCTCCCTTCCGCCATTTCGACAGCGTCGCTGGTCGCGTGTGGCTCGTCATCCGGCAGGAAAGGGGATGTCACCGTCAGCGTCCCATCCGCTGCCGTCGCCAATGTCACACCAGGCGCCGCCTGCCAGGGCGGATTGGGACGATCGCGCCAACGTGCCGCAATCGTCCCGGTTTCCGTGCTGCCATAGATTTCGCAGATACGTGCGCCCAATGAAGCTTGGGCGACGACGGCGGCAGTATCTGGAAGCGCCGCACCGGCCGACAGGATGCAGGAAGGGGGCCTCCGGCCGGCATGCACGCCCAACCCATTGAGACGCGCCAGATGCGCCGGGCCGGTGATGATTGCGGCGCCGCCCAGATCTTCGGCAAGCAGGCTTTCCCATAAAACGTGCACCCTGCCCCCGAACGGTCGACCGCTACATAAGGGCCAAATCAGTTTGTAGCTGAGGCCGAAAAGATGCTGATGCGTAACCGTCCCAAGGACATGGCCGCGCGGCGGTACAGTCTTCCCGAGCAACGTCTCGATGGCCAACGCTTCACGCAGCATTGTCGCAAAAGTCTTCTCAACACGTTTGGCCGTCCCGGTCGAGCCGGAAGTGAAAAGCGTCAGGCGGCAGCGTTTGGCATCCAAGGATGGACGGACCGGCACCGAGCCAGTTCCCTTACGCAAGGCGAAGCCCGGATTGTGGCCCGGCGGTAGACGGTCATACACCAGCAGGTCCCAATGCCGGCGGATCGCACCGCAGGCGCCAAAAGTAACATTTTGCGGCAGGACGACCTCTGCACCAGCCTGGAACAGGGCCAGCATGCCGACGGCGCACCAGTAGGTATCTTCGGTTACAAGCAGGCCGCGGGCGCAGCCTTGCGCCGCAAGTGCCTCGGCATTCGCCGCAACATCGCGGCGGAACTGGGCGAGATCGACAGGACCATCGACGGCTATGGCGACGATTTCTTCCGGATTTCCCTTGTCGTCGAGCAGCCGCGAGACGTCGCGCATGGCGTTCACCGGGCTGCCCGACGCATGAGCATGGGGCGAAGGAGCCTTTCTCCCGCGAACAAGACGGCACTGCAGAGATAGGAGATCAACCCGGTCCACAATGCCCACAAGGCCAGATCCTGCGCCAATGCCAGCAAACCGGCGATCATGGCATTCGCCAGCAGCCACAGGGTCCAGATCCAGGTAACGCGGCGGCAGTAGACGATGCCGACCGGTGGCAAGACGGGTTCACGCAAGCGTGCGATGCGTTCGACCAGGCTGGGCGGATGACGCAGCGAATTCCCGAACAGGGTGGCGATCAAAAGGCTGAGCAGTGCTGGATAGATCTTAGCGGCCACGGCAGAGTCAATGACAGCAAGAACCGCCAGCACCAATGCCGCACACAATAGCGGCAGGCGCAGCAAGCGCGTCACGCCATCGACGACCAGAAGAGACCGCAAGATAAGAAGAAGGATGGCGGCAATCGCGAAGACGGCGAATGATACCTGCACATGGAGCCAATAGACGGCAGCCGGATAAACTACCGCGACTAAGGCGAAGATCGCCGCGCGCCATCTGTCAGCCGACGAGGCGGCACCATTATTCGGCAAGGACGGCATGCACGCGATCAATGACATCGCCGACGGTCCGCACCGATTTGAACTCTTCGACCTTGAGTTTGCGGCCAGTCAATTCTTGCAGTTTGACGACGAGGTCGACGGCGTCAATCGAATCAAGATCGAGGTCTTCGTATAGACGCGCTTGCGGCGTGATCTTCGCTGCCGGAATCTCGAACATATCCTCAAGATAGCCGCGCAGTTTGCTCTCGACATCGTCACGCGACAGCATTGGCACCGCTCCCGCTCTGGCCCTGGACGCGCACGAAGGCCGCTAGACTGCGCACATTGGCAAAATGCGCCTTGATCTCGTCGGTAATAGTTTCGATCTTGAGGTCATAGCGGCGGCGCAGGGCGACACCAAGCTCGAGTGCATCGATCGAATCAAGACCGAGGCCGCTGCCGAACAGCGCCTCCTGGCTATCAATGTCCTCCGGCTGCACGTCCTCAAGCTTCAGCGTATCAATGATCAGTGTCTTTATTTCGCGTTCCAAATCGTCCATGCACCACTATCCCAATTCCAACTGTTCGGTGAAATAGGCCTGCAGCCGGCGCACCAGTTGGCGGGCCGCCAGCGAGCGGTATTGATACTCAAGTGGGTTGGCCGCGTCCAGACGCTCGCCAGCCGTCACCCGGAAATGCGAGCGTCTGGGCGGGATCTTCCACCAGGGATCCCCCTTGCTCAGCATGATCGGCCGGCAATCGATGGTGACAAGCTGGATTTCCGCCTCCGCCAATAACGCGATATTGGCAAATCCACGGCGGAACTGCAGTTCCTCGCCGGGGCGCGACCGGGTGCCTTCAGGGAAGATGATCAGGTCCCTGCCTTCCGCCATCGCCTGTCTGCAGGCGCCGAGCAGCGCTTCTGGCTCGAGATCGTTGCGGATATAGCCGGCCCAGCGCACGACACCGCCGAGGCAACGGTTTCGCCAGAGCTCCGCCTTGACGATACATTGCGCGCGCGGGATCAGGGACATCAGGATAACGACGTCGAGGAGAGTCGGGTGGTTGGCGATGACCAACCGTCCGCCGCCATCGCGCAGCACCTCGACCCCCGTCACGTCCAGCTTGATGATGCCGAGCATTTCCAGCATCGCCACGAAGAACTTGAAACTGCGATGGATGACGATCTGGGTTGCGCGCACACGACGGGCCCGGTTCCGCTGAATCGATGCAATCAGTGGAAACACTGTGACCGCCAATATCAAGCCGCCGCCGAAGAAACAGGCGAACGCTAGGCCCGTGCCGGCGAGCCGCCATCCATAGTTGATAATATTAGGCACGACACCACCGCCAGACCATCCGCCCACCCAGCGCCGAATCTTCCCGCGACTTGCCCAGCAGGAAACGGAGAAAGCCGAGCGGCAAATTTTCGCCTTCGCCGGCCTCACCGGCCGGGGCACATGACACCGAAATCGCGGCGGCATCGCCAGCACTCAGCGCGCCAGGGCAAAGCGTTAACGCCATTGCCAGCGGCAGGTCCGCTTCGGCGGATGGACGGAAATCGGCATAGCTCTCCGGCAACGGCGCGTCGAAATAGATCAGCAATACCGGCCTGTCCGGCACCTCGACCAAGCATGCCGCCGCCTCGATCAGACCATAGCCGAAACTGTCGAGCGACGCGGCGACGGCGGTATGACCTTGCCGGTTCCCGGTGTGGATCGACAGCAGGCCCGCCAAGCCGTGATGCACCGACATACTGAATTCGGCTGGCGATGGCTGTTCCTTCTCCGCCAGGGCCGTCAGAATCTTGACGGTTCGATCGAATTCGCCGTGGCGCGAGGCGATGATGTAGCGTGCCTGTTCAATGTCCGCACATGCCTGGGCGGCACCCAGCGCCTTCTGCCCGATCGGCGAGACGCGGCGGCGCAGCATCATAGGCAGTATCGGCATCGGCGAACCATCTGCCTCGACCTGGCTGCCGCCCGCCCAATCGAGCCAATCCGACCGCGTTTCCCTCCCGGGAGCCCAGGCGAACCAGTCCTTTACCCGAAGTGATATATCGCACCGTTCCAATTGACGAAGTGTCCCCAGATCAATCATGAATCGCGGCAAGCCGTCTGACAGCGGTCAATCGTTAACGATACCAGATCGTCGATAAGTTGTTATCGGGCCCTTACGTGCCGATCAAGAAAGATATGCCGCCCGCTGCAGTTTATTATGCCGTGGCTGAAATTGATGCCCGCCAACGCCCTTCCGCAGCCGGGCATTCCCTCCTGCTGGCAGCGCTCAGCCGGGCTACCGGTCGGCCGCCGCACTATTTTGCCATTACCAAACGGCCCTCAGGACAGCCGGTCGCCGTGACAATTGCCGGCGCGGCAACAGATATGTTCGTCTCTCTGTCCCATAGCGGCGGGCTTGTTGCTTGCGCGGCCACCACCTTGGGTCCTATCGGGATCGATTTGGAGGTGGCGAAACCGGGCCGAAACCTGGCCGGTATCGCCGAAGCCGCGTTTGGGCCGGCGGAGCGGCGGGAATGGGCGGAACGTGGCCCAGCCGGATTCTACCGAATCTGGACCTTGCGCGAGGCGATGGCCAAAACAACAGGCGCCGGCCTGTCTCAAGCCGCGAACCGGTGTGATCAGGTAGCCGACGGGCCGGAACAGGGCCATTGGTCACAGGGTGATTGGCATTTCCTGCACAAACACGTCCCACCGGACCGGTATCTGTCCTTGGCCGTCAAACCGGCTGCACGAATGAAGGCGGCAATCGACTGGATCGCGCTGCCGCTGGGAATCGCCAACCCCACCCCCTCGCGAGGGGCCGACAAATTCAATATCTGACGGATCATTTCTCCTTTTCGCTGCAACGAAATGAGCGCAGTTCATAGTCAGGCCTAGAAAGCTTTTCGTCGGCAGAGCAACTGGACATCGGAAGCAGTCTGATGCGTACACGGGAAGTGGGAAGAGCGATCACGTTGTCAGCGGACATCGCGACCACCTGTCAGGCCCGCGTATTCCCTCTCCCCCCAGCCGACGAATGTCAGCCGGGGGGAGAGGGTTCTAATTTTCCTCCCGCATTCGGCGTTGCCGCCATACCCAATTTGTCATCCTCCGCGAAGGCGGAGGATCCCCGAGTTCCTATCGCGGTGACGCGTTGTTGCCGGCAAACTCGTGGATGGCCCGCCTGCGCGGGCCATGACAATAAATCTTTACTGCGCCGCATGCTGCCCTCCCTGCGGCTGCGCCACCGGCGTCGCCGCCTGCGCAGCCGCTGCCTGATAGCGGTAGAGCTGGGCGTAGCGGCCATTGCCGCGCAGCAGCTGCTCGTGGCTGCCATCCTCGACCAGCCGCTCCTTCTCGATGGTCAAGATCCGGTGGCAGTTGCGCACCGCCGAGAGCCAGTGGGCGATGATGAGCACCATGCGGTTGATTGGCATGCGCACGACACGTGCGTGCAATAGCTGGAAAGGCAGGCATCCGCCGCCCGACGCATCGCTGCCTGGCGCGAACCGTCACATGCCCGCACAGAGCGTGGCTGTGTTGGCAGTCGGTGACGAAGCGGCTTTGCGCCAGTTCTCACGAATCAAAATTCATCGTTCAACGCGTCGACTGCCGGTATCTCGCGGGAGCGCCGGTCGATGAAGGCTCGCAGCTCTTCGTCCTTGGCCGGATCGAGTTTTGGTTCCTCATATTCCGATAGAAGTTTCTTAGCCTGCTTAAGAGCTCGATCTTTGATATCTTTGGACCCGTCGGCCTTCCACTGTTCGATCGAATTGTTGTCGAACAGTTTCGGGATGAAGAAGGCGTTCTGAAAATTCGCCTGCGTGTGCGGGTGACCGAGGTAATGACCACCGGGGCCAACATCGCGCACGGCCTGCAGCGCTTCGTCGAAATCGTCCCATTTGATGCCCTCGGCCATGCGATATCCCATGGCACAGACTTCCGAATCGACAAGGAATTTGGCGATCGAGCAGTGCATGCCAGCCTCGTTCCAGCCGGCGGAATGCCAAATATAGTTTGCACCCGAGAGCAGGACCGCCATCATCGTCATGGCGCTTTCGTATCCGGCCTGCGCGTCGAATACTTTGGAGCCACCGAGCAGGTTCGACGTGCGCCAAGGCACGTTGTAGTGTCGCGCCATCTGGCCAATCATGAAGTTCATCAGTGATATCTCTGGTGTCCCGGCCATGGGGGCGCCTGACTGCATTGACACGGTCGAGAGATAATGGCCGTAAATGGCTGGGCAGCCTTTGCGAACGACCTGCGTGTAGGCCAGTGCCGACAACGCTTCGGCGTTGAGCTGGGCAACGGCTGCGGCGGTCGAGGCGGGCGTGTTGGCGCCGCCAAGCACGAAAGGAGAGCACAGAACAGGCTGGTTCCGCCGGCAGAAGGCGCGCATCGCACCGAGCATGACCTGATCCCACACGAGAGGTGAGTTTCCGTTGCAATTGCCGGTCGTGACCGCGTGGGTTTCGAGGAAGTCGGCGCCGAAGAGAATGGCACACATGTCAAGAACATCCTCCGCATTCTTGGGCGATGTCGTCATCCCCATGAAGATCTTGTCGGAGTGCCTCATGGAAGAGTAGGTGATATGCATGTGCCGGTGCGCAACCACGATGTCCATCGGCTCGACGATATGATGCGCCGATGAATGCAGAGCCGGCATCATATGCGCGAGCTTATGGAAAGTGCCCAGATCCGCGATGGTTGGCGCCCTTCGCTCATCCTCGAGATCGCGCATGTAAGGGGCGCCGGTCATCGGCACGAAGATGGCGTTGCGGCCACCCAACTCAACGTTCTTTTCCGCATTCCGCGCGTGATAGGTGATTTGAGATGGAATGGAACCAATCAGGCTCATGACAAGGCCGCGATCCAGGTGGACCCTCTCGTCCCGCACATCGGCGCCAGCTCGCTTCCAATCGGCCAGGGCGATCGGATCTCGAAAGACGACGCCGACCTCTTCCAGAATGCCCATGGAGGCTTGGTGGATGCGTTCCACCTGCTCCGGACTCATCGGCTCGACGGCCGGGAGCCCGGACTTCAAGGTCGGCAGCATGTCAACCTTGGGAGCCATGCGCTGCGATCGCCGGGCTTCGCGGCCACCTCTTCTGGACGCAGTTTCCATGATTGTCACGATGGCCTCCGTTGAGTGGACATATTGCACGCCGACAGGAAGCCAAGGGGCGGCTTGGAAGGTCGCAAGTGCATTGCCAGAAGACTAGGTCCAGAGATATTGATATACCTAGCGAAAAGGTTTCATGCGCCTGTTGACTAAACTGCCAGCCGCGCCCTCGCGATAGTCCGGAAAAGCTGATAGCCATGGTTCGCCGCTACTATGAACTACCATCTCTAACCGCTCTCGCCGTCTTCGAGGCATCTGCCCGTCACTCATCCTTCAAGGCCGCGGCAGCCGAGCTGAATGTCACGCCTGGCGCCGTGAGCAAGCAGATCAAGGTAATCGAGGAGGAACTCGGCATCCCTCTTTTTGTGCGCATGGGCGCTGGCGTTTCGCTGACAAGTGCCGGGGAAGACCTCTATGGGGTACTTTCAAACAGCTTCTCGCGGGTCGCCGAAGTTGTACGCAGTATCAAGCGCAGCGATCGGTCAAGAAACGTCACGATCGCCTGCAGCGACGCATTCGCGACGATGTGGCTCATCCCTCGAATGGGAGATTTCTGGGTGCGCTTCCCGGAAATGACTGTGGATCATTTGATTTCCGACAATCCGCGTGAATACAGGCGCGCGGAAGTGGAGTTGCGTGTCCGTTATGGGCTCGGTGCCTGGGCAGACGAGACGGCGGAGTTACTTTTTGAGGAGACGATATATCCGGTTTGCGGCCCAGGCTTTGCGAACAAATACCGCAGTGCCGCGGCGGAGAGCCTTCCGGATCTGCCGCTGCTCCACGTTGACTGGGTAGATCCGGATTGGTCCGACTGGGACGAAGTGCTTCGTCGGGCGAACATCCCGCACGGCCCCATCAAGGGTCGTCGTTTTGGCAAGTTCAGCGTTGCCTTGCAATGCGCCCAAGCCGACCAGGGCGTTGCGGTCGGATGGCACCGCCTGGTGCGGCAATTGCTGCGGGACGGCAAACTCGTCCGGCTGACTGACCTGGAGATGCCGGCCCCAGGCGGCTACTACCTGACCTGGAACAGCAAACGAAGCCTTTCGCCAGCAGCCGTGATCCTCAGAGATTGGCTACGCGAGATGGCCGACCAGGAGCGCAAAGCGATTTAGGTCCTCGACGATCCTGGCGCGCCCGCCAAAGCCACGACAAGGACGCGATACCTTGTCAAGAAACGGGCAGCGGCAGCTTCTTCGTGCGGCCGCCGTCAATCACGTAAACTTGCCCAGTCACGAAGCTGCTTTCGTCGGAGGCGAGCCAGACGGCAAGATTGCCAACGTCGCGCGGCTCACCAAGACGCCCGACTGGATGCATCGCCAGCAGTTCGCGCCGCATCCGCGCACTGTCAGGCAAGCTATTGATATACTCCTCACTGAGGTCCGAATTGATCCAGCCAGGCGCGATGGCATTGCACCTCACGCCATCGCGACCATGATCAACGGCCACGGCGGCTGTGAACCCGTGAATGCCGGCCTTGGATGCGGAGTAAGCCGGATGTCCGGGGTTGGAGCCGATGCCTTCGATCGATCCGATATTGATGATGCTCCCGCGGTGACGGTGGCGAAGAAAAGGCATGGCCCGCTTGGTCAGCAGAAACGGAGCCTTGAGATTGATGGCCATCATTTGGTCCCAATCGGCCTCCGACATTTCCTCGATGGTCTTCTCGAACATGATGCCGGCATTGTTGACGAGAATGTCGAGGCTTCCGAAATGAGAGTAAGTCGTGTCAACAGCCTTGGCACAGTCGGCGGAGGACGACAGATCCGCTTGTACAAAAACCGCTTGCTCGTTGAGCAAGCTGCCGTCTGGCGCATTTCGCTGGACGATCGCCACCCGGGCGCCTTCCTCTAGAAACCTCTGGGTTATCCCCAGGCCGATGCCGCGGCCGCCACCAGTTACAACGGCCACTTTGCCAGCAAGTCGTTGGCTCACGGTATTCTCCCTTCAGTATACGGCCTTGGCGCCGCTGACCTCGATGGTCGTGCCGGCGATATACCGGGCTGCGTCGGAGGCAAGAAATTCAATGACATCCGCGATATCCATCGGCTCGGCGATGCGACCTAAGGGGACCGTGCGGTTGAGTTCGGTAATTGCGGTGTCCGGATCAAGTCCACGACGAGCGAAGCCTGTCCTCAGCATGGGCGTATTGACTTCATTCGGGCAGACGGCATTCACCCGGATGCCATCGCCCGCATGATCGCGGCCCAGGCATTTCGTAAGCATCGCCACCGCTCCCTTGCTGGTGCAATAAGCCGGGTGGTTTGGGCCGGGATAGAGGCCCCAGCAGGAAGAAACGTTGACGATCGCGCCGCCGCCACGATCCTTCATAAGCGCAATGGCGTGTCGGCAAGTGTAAAAAATTGCCGTGAGATTGATATCCAGGGTGCGAAACCAGTCTTCGTCCGTCGTCTCCAGGATACTGCCACGGGTAATGATCCCGGCATTGTTGACGAGTAGATCCAAGCGACCGGTCTCCTGGACTGCATAACCGATCAATCCCTCGCAATACTCCTTCGTCCGCAAATCGCCGGCCTTTGCGACAATTCTCCGTTCGGCGCCGTTGAATTCGGATTCCAGATTCCTCAGCCCGTCCGCATCGGCATCACCGGCCACCACGCAGTAGCCATTGCCGATGAGGCGCCTGGTAATTGCCTTGCCGATACCACCGGCCGCACCCGTAACGACGGCCGTCTTCCTCTCTAAACTCATCTATTCCTCCCTGTATGGCAGCCCCTTCGTGGAGTGCAGTTCCGCCATGCCGTCTCGCTGTGCCGAGAATGAGACAACAATGTACCGAGTGACCGCTTAAGTCGTCGCCGGCCCGCGCTCCCACCTCGTGAGGCGACGCACTTGGAACGTGCGGGTGCGTCAAGCTTCATACGCCTTCAGCAGTGGAAGACAGAGCTGCCGTGATCTGCCGGAGTGAAGCCAGACCCAGAGGCTGGCCATGTTCATCTACGACAAAAGCGGCGTCGTAGGAGGAGTTCGTCAACTCTCCCGCCGCGACTTCAAGCGTGGTGCCCGACCTCAGCTTTGGCAGTGATCGGCTGTCTGTCCGCTGGGTATGGTCCATGACGGCGTCGATCTTGATGAACCGGCCGCGATTGACGTCTTTCACAAACCGTTGAATGTATTCGTCCGCGGGGCGCAGGATGATATCCTGGCTGTCGCCCTGCTGGACGATCGAGCCATCGCGCAGGATAACGATTTTGTCGCCCAGGCGCAGGGCCTCGTCGAGATCGTGAGTAATAAAGACGATTGTCTTTCTTAGCTCCTTCTGCAGATCCAGCAGCATCGTCTGCATGTCGGTCCTGATCAAAGGATCGAGTGCGGAATAGGCTTCATCCATCAGCAGGATCGATGCATCGTTGCTGAGCGCGCGCGCCAGACCGACGCGCTGCTGCATGCCGCCCGATAGTTCGTGCGGATAGCGCAGTTCGAAGCCAAGAAGGCCGACACGCTCAATCCAGCGCATGGCGATGTCACGGCTCTGGGGCTTGTCGACACCACGAATTTCCAGACCGAACATAACGTTATCCATGACGGTCCGATGTGGCAGCAGGCCGAATCGCTGAAACACCATGGCAGTTCGTTTGCGCCGAAACTCGCGCAACTCGATTTCCGTCATTTCGAGAATGTTGCGTCCGTCAATGTTGATTGAGCCCGCTGTAGGTTCGATCAGTCGATTGATGTGACGAATGAGCGTCGATTTCCCTGAGCCGGACAGCCCCATCACCACCTGGATTTTCCCTGCCGGCATGGAGATGTTGATATTGTTCAAGCCGAGTATGAGCCCATGGTCCTTGGCGAGTTCAGCCTTGGATAGACCATTCCTGACGGCGTCTAGACACTGCTTTGGAGATTGTCCGAAGATCTTGTAAAGATCGCGGATTTCTATCGACGAGTCGCCGCTACTCATGTGCTCTTCCCCGATGTTTCTGCAGGCGATGGCCGTAGGCTTGGCTGATACGATCGAAAATGATCGCAATGCCGACGATCGCAAACCCGTTGAAGATCCCTTGCGTGAAGTACTGGTTGGCAATGGCCTGAAGCACATTGAGCCCCAAGCCCTGCACCCCGATCATGGAGGCGATGACCACCATCCCGAGTGCCATCATGATCGTCTGGTTGATGCCTGCCATAATAGTGGGCATGGCGAGAGGCATCTGAACTTTCAGCAACTTCTGCCAGGGAGAGCAGCCATACGCATCGGCCGCTTCCAGTACCTCCTTGTCGACCAGGCGAATGCCGAGATCGGTAAGGCGGATAATCGGCGGGATAGCGTAGATTACGACGGCAATGAAACCGGGAACGCGGCCGATGCCAAGTAGCATCACCACGGGAATGAGATACACGAACGGTGGCATTGTCTGCATGATGTCAAGGATCGTTTGCAGGACGCCGCCGACCTGCTTGAAACGATTCATGAGAATGCCGAAAGGGATGCCGATAGAGATCGAGAAAATCGTTGCCACGAAGACGAGCGAGATGGTCTTCATCGCATCTTGCCATAAACCCAAGAGGCCAATAGCAATCAAAGTGCCGACGACGGCGCCGACAATCGTCCAGCGGCGTGCCGCAAGCCATGCGATAGCGGAAAGTGCGAGCACAACCAGCGGCCAGGGCGCGTTTGAGATGGCATTTTCGAAGAAGATCAGAACGCGCTGGAGCGGATAGAAGACGTCTTCGATGGATTGTCCATAAACGCGCGTCAGAGATCGCAGCGAACCATCAATTGCCCGTTTGAAAGTGAGGAGCAAGTCGGAGTTCAGTTGAGGGAACTTGAACAGCCATTCCATATCGCAGCTTCCCCTTCATAGCTTGCCGTCAAGCCACGCATAGGACTCAAGGTTTCGCGGGCGGGATGGACCAACATGAAGGCAGACCGCCAGCCAGGGAGCGTGGTAGGCCTGGGAGCGTGGCAAGTCCGTCATGTGGGTACACCAACCTCGAATATCGGGGAGGCTTCGAGTCCTCTCGAAGCCTCCCCCCATCATTCGAACAGCTTAGTCATTCGAACAAGCTTACTCGGCCGCCTTGATCTTGTCGGCGATATCGGCCGCGACCCATTTGGTCCAGACTTCGGGCATGTTCTTGATGAACCACTTGGCGCCATCTTCGCCGTTTGCCTGGTTGTCGCTCATCCATGCCATCACCTTGCTGACTTCGGCCTGAGTCCAGCTGCGATTCTTGAAATATTCCAGCGCCGGGCCGACGTCGTCACGCTTGGTGAAGCCGGTGCTTGCGAGCGTCACCATCTCGGCCTCCTTCCAATAGTTGGGCTTCGGATCCGGGCAGTCCTGTATTGTCGTGCAGCGCTTCCATTCCTCGGCGTCATGGGCCATCGCGAGACGCACCATCGGATACTTCACGAGCAGGGAGGTCGGAGACCAGTATTGAGCAATGATGCCCTGCTTCTGTTCGTAAGCCTTGGAGATGGCGCCGTCGAGAGCGGCAGCGGAACCGGTCGGAATCATGACGAAGTTCGGATTGTTCAGCCCCTTGAAGAGCTGAGCGGTCACAACCGTATCACCCCAGCCCTGAGGGCCTTGAATGACGGCACCCTTCGACGGATCTTCCGGCGACGGGAAGAGTTCCGGATGCTTCATGGCGTCTTCAACGGTCTTAATATCGGGATGGGCATCGGCAATGTACTGCGGGATGTACCACCCGGAGACTTGGCCATCGCTGATCGCGGTCCCGATCTGGCCGATGCGGCCTTCGGCCGCGCCATTGGTATAAACGTCGCCCAAGAGGCTTGGTGTCGCTTCCGGAGCAACGTCCGGCTGGCCTTTTTCCACCATGGCGGTGATCGTCGGGACTGTATCGCCGGCGACAGTGGTTGCGTTGCAGCCATAGCCATTCTTGAGAATATAGGCGTCGACATTGGCCATCGCTTCCGCTGACTGCCAGCTGAATACCGATAGAGTGATGTCGCCGCAGGCTGCATGCGCAACGCCGCCGCTCATCAGAACGCCGACGGCAATTGCAGAGAACAGATAGTGTTTCACGTGAATCTCTCCCTTGACGCGTTCTTGCTTCAAAAACCGGCGCCGAATTCCCAGCGTTCGGCAAAACCCCGGTCTGCGAAAACCCCATCGCCAGCGATCGGGCTGTAGCGCCGGGGCATCCCCTGCGCTTTGCGAAAAAAGCACGGAGTATTTTGTGCGTCAAGAGAATTGTCTTCATATTGTATTATGGTTGTGTATCGACCGATCCGGGAACAAAACCTAAACCATTCATTGACGGACTGACCAGAAGTGCCGTATTTTAAGACCAAGGCTCAAGGCCATCGGTACGTACGCGCCTTGAACGCCCGAGCTGATCTCTTGACACTCGCCATATAATACATATTGTCTACATAAAACCGCGAGCTGCAATAACCTGTGGCCGCTGAAAGGAGGCCGCCAATGGACGCTGTCCCAACCGGCAAGAAAACCATCTGCATCGATGACCTGCGCCGCAGGATCCTTACCCATGAACTGGATCCCGGATCGTACCTCGATGAAACCGAGCTCGGCGAAACCTACGGCATCTCACGTCCCCCGGTGCGTGAGGCGCTGCGCCAGCTCGCAGGTGAAGGCTACGTCGTGCTCCATGAGAATCGCGGCGCACAGGTTGCCCCCATGAGCCACAAAACCCTGCGCAACTTCTTCATCGCCGCGCCGATGATTTATGCCGCTGTGGCCCGCCTGGCCGCGCAACATGCTTTGCCTTCTCAGATAGAGCGGCTGAAGCAGATCCAGCGAAGCTTCCGCGTGGCGATCCGCAGCGGTGATGTCGCCCAGCGCGCGCTCCTGAACGAGCGTTTCCACGCCGCCATCGGCGAGGTGGCCGACAATGAGTATCTGTTGCCGAGTCTGCGCCGGCTGCTGATCGATCATACGCGGATCGGCATGACCTTCTACAATCCCCGTCAGACCCACTTCACTAAGCTGCAGACGACCGCTGCCGACCAGCATGACCAGTTCATCGAGCTGATTGCGGCCGGCGACGCCGATGGAGCCGCTGATCTTGCGGTCGCTCATTGGGAATTGTCTCGCGCTCAGATCGAGAAATTCGTCACACCGGAAAGCATGCAGATTCCGCTCGGCACGCCACCTGCCGTCAAACAATAGGTAACAGCATGAAGTTCGAAGGCATTTATGCGCCCGTCATTACTCCGCACATGGAAGATGGTTCTATCGACCGGGACGCATTCTGCGCCATGGTGGAATTCCTCGTTACGTCCGGCGTTCAAGGCATCATCAATGGTGGGTCCACGGGCGAGTATTACGCGCAAACCGTGGAAGAGCGTGTCGAGTTGGCGAATCTTGCCAAACAAGTGGTCGGCAACCGAACCGCGCTCGTCATTGGCACGGGCGCCATCCGCCTCCCCGATTCGCTGGTCATGGCGGAGACCGCCGCAAAGATCGGCGCGGATGCCATTCTCGTGGGATCGCCACCCTATTCTGTGCCCACGGAGCAGGAAAACGCGCTAAATGCTCTCGCTATTGACCGCGCTGCCGACCTTCCGATTATGCTCTACAATTATCCTGGCCGCATGTGCATTAACATGGGCGAGGAATTCCTCGACCGCGTCGGACGCTCGCGGAATTTTTGCGCGATCAAGGAGAGCTCGGGCGACATCAATCGCGTTCATCTTCTGGCGCGCGACTATCCGCATATCCAGATGTCTTGCGGAATGGACGATCAGGCGCTGGAGTTCTTCGCCTGGGGCGCGCGGAGCTGGGTCTGCGGCGGTTCCAACTTCCTGCCGCGGGAACACGCCGCGCTCTATGAAGCTTGCGCCATCGAAGGCAATTTCGAAAAAGGCCGCCGCATCATGTCGGCAATGCTGCCGCTCATGCGTGTGCTCGAGCAAGGCGGAAAATTCGTTCAGTGCATCAAGCACGGGTGCGAGATGAACGGCCTCAAGGCCGGCCCGCCGCGGCCGCCACTGAAGCCACTCAACAAGGACGATAAGAGACAGTTGGAACAGGTGGTGCGGGTACTGAAGCGAACCATCGCCGAAATCGCCGCGGAGAAGTGAGATGACCGGACTGCTTACCACCGAAGAATACAAGGCGATGGCGAAGGGCATTTCGCTTCCCACCCAGGCCTTCATCGACGGCGCGTTCCGCCCGGCGAGGTCCGGACGCACCTTCGACACATTCAATCCCGCCACTGGAAAAGTTCTTGCCAAGATCGCGGCATGCGATGCAGCCGACGTAGACTTTGCTGTCGGCAAGGCCCGCGCGGCCTTTGATGATGGCCGCTGGTCGAGCTTGCATCCTCGTGATCGCAAGGCCTCGCTGATCCGGCTTGTCAAGCTCATCAAGCGCAACGCCCGCGAACTCGCCGTGATGGAAAGTCTCGACAGCGGCAAAACCATTTTCGACTGCGAAACCGTGGACGTTCCTGAAACTATTAACTGCCTGACCTGGCATGCTGAGCTGATCGACAAAATTTACGATCAGGTATCCCCGCCTTCCGACAATCACATCGCGATGATCGTGCGCGAGCCTGTGGGGGTAGTAGGCCTGGTGCTGCCGTGGAATTTTCCCCTGCTCATGCTGGCATGGAAGATCGGGCCGGCCCTTGCATCGGGTTGCTCGGTGATCGTCAAGCCGGCTGAGGAGACGTCACTTACGGCTTTGCGCGTTGCGGAGCTTGCGCTGGAAGCCGGGATTCCCGCCGGCGTCTTCAATGTGGTGCCGGGGTCTGGTCCGGACGTAGGTGAGCCGCTGGGCCGCCATATGGACGTTGACATGGTCTCCTTCACCGGGTCGACCGAAACCGGGCGGCGCTTCCTCCGCTATTCGGCCGAATCGAATCTCAAGGAAGTGACCCTTGAAATGGGCGGCAAGAATCCTGCCGTCGTTCTCGATGACGCTGAAAACCTCGACCGGGTTGCCGCGCATATCGTCAACGGCGCTTTCTGGAACATGGGAGAGAACTGCTCCGCCGCTTCGCGCCTAATCGTCCAGAGAGGCGTCAAGGATGAACTTCTGAAGCGCATCATGGCGCACGCCCGCGAATGGCCGATGGGTGATCCGCTCGATCCGGTAAATCGCGTGGGCGTGCTTGTGTCGCCCGCTCACTTTGAGAAGGTCTGCGCCTATCTTGGCAAGGGAGCAAAAGTGCTGATGGGCGGCAAGGCGAGCAAGGGATTTGTTGAACCGACTATTCTGGACATCGGTGATCGGCAGGCACCACAAGTCCGCGAGGAAATTTTTGGCCCAGTCCTTTCCGTTCTTACCGTCGAGAGCTTCGAAGAAGCGATCTCGCTCGCCAATGATACCGAATATGGCCTTGCCGCCTCGATTTTTACCAGCAATGTGAAGAAGGCGCTGCGCGGCGCGCGTGCCATTCGCGCCGGAACCGTGACCGTCAACAGCTTTGGTGAGGGCGATATAACCACACCGTTTGGCGGCTTCAAATCCTCCGGTTTCGGGGGCCGGGATAATGGCATTCACGCGCACGACCAATACACCGAGATAAAGACGATCTGGGTTGATCTCGCCGACGACAGGGATCAGGCCGTGGCATGAGCAATTACACAGCACGCCGTACGCCCGTGCATCGCGGGCCTGCGGCGTGGAACGCGATTTTGCCAGGGCAGGACGATCCGATTGAGCTGGATTCGGAAGCCAAGGCGGACTTCGTCATTGTCGGCGCGGGCTTTGCCGGGCTTTCGGCGGCGCGGCACCTCCTGAAGCTCGCGCCGGGCGCAAAGATAGTCGTGCTCGAAGCAGGCCGCATTGCTGAAGGCGCCTGCGCCAGAAATTCAGGCTTCATGATCGACCAGCCCCATGAAATCGGCGGACAAGGTTATGAGGGTGACGGGATCAACAAGAATCGCAAGCAGATCGCATTGAACCGGCAGGCGATCGACTTCGCGAAGGCGAACGTCGAGGACTATGACATCGACCGGAACTATTTCGATCCGGTTGGAAAAGTGAACGGAGCGGCCGGACTTCAGGCTGACGGATTGAACCGCGACTACGCCAAACACCTTTCGGAGATGGGTGAGCCGAGCGAGTATCTTGACGAAAAAGCCATGCAGGAGTTGACCGGCAGCAGGTACTATCTATCCGGCCTCTACACGCCTGGCACGGTCATGATCCAGCCGGCGGGCTACATCCGCGGACTCGTTCGCGGATTGCGCCGGGATGGCGTGAGCATATTCGAACATGCTGCGGCGATCGCAATCGACGGCGAAGGTTCCGGCTGGAACGTGAGAACGGCGCGTCACGGCATCAAGGCCGGGAAGGTGATCCTCGCCAACAATGGTCACCTCGAAAGCTTTGGCTTTGCAGCGCGGCGGCTCATGCACGTTTTTCTTTTCGCGTCCATGACGATTGATTTGCGTGACGACAACTTGGCAAAACTTGGCGGCGAACCACGCTGGGGCATCACGCCATCTGATCCGATGGGAACGACAATACGGCGCATCGACAGCGCGCTCGGTGGCAATCGCGTCGTCACGCGCAGCTGCGCCAGCTTCCGGCCCGGCATGGAGGCGACGCAAGCGGATCTGGACCGCGCCCGAAGGGTTCATCGCAAGGCATTTGACGCGCGTTTCCCCGCGCTTCGCGGCGTTCCGATGGAGTTTTCCTGGGCGGGCCATCTGTGCCTCAGCCGCAATGGCGTTGCGGTGATGCGGGAACTTGACAAGAACCTCTATTCGGGTTGCGTGCAAAACGGCCTGGGCACGGTGCGCGGCACCTTGACCGGTATGGGCGCTGCTGAACTGGCCTGCGGCGTGACAAGCGATTTGACGCGCCATTTCACATGCGAGGACGCACCCACGAAGCTGCCGCCACCGCCGATCTCCACCATCGGTGCCAACCTCTACCTCCGCTGGGCGGAGTTGCGGGCGAGCCGCGAGTGAACCGCCGATCCGCCCGGCCCCTTCCCACCGGTGTGAAGCCGCGGTGCCGAAGGCTGCCGGGCCGGCTCGGTGGCAGGCTGTACAACGATTCCAATTTTATCCATGCGACGCCCCCCACAAGTGTCCCGTTCCTCACCTTCTTGCTTCCTTGGCATGGCGAGAGTGAGTCTGATCCCGTCTAGCTACAGGACTGTTCCATGGACCTTCGACGACCATCAATCGGCTGCCCGGTCTCAATATGCGTAGCTCTGTTCGAGGGTTTTCATCTCAGCGGCCTATCCGCCATTGCGGAGACCGCTCGGGTCGCGAACTACCTTATCGGATATGAGGCGTACAAATTGTCATTTGCCTCGGATCGAACCAGGGAAGGGATATCGAGTGGCGCCAGCTACATATTTACGTCGCCATTTGATGCGGTCAAATCCGACAGGACGGACCTCATCATCATTTGCGAGGACGATGTCGCTCAAAGCCCACTATCGGGCGAGACCTTGAATTTCCCCGCTTGGCTTGAGCGGATGCGGCGCGGCGGCGTCGGAATTTGCGCCATCGGCAATGCGGTGTTCAGGCTTGCAAGGCATGGACTTCTCGACCGGCTCGACGTTGCGGTTCCGTGGCATCAACGCGATGCATTTGGAGAACGGTTTCCGAACGTCAACATTCGCGGCACCTTGATGGAACTCGGCCAGCCGATTATGACCTGCGCCGGAGGAATGGCGACGTTGGATTTCATGCTCCACGTCATTGCCCGCAGCGCCGGATTGGAATTGGCGCGGAAAGTAGCGGATTACATGGTCTACGATGAGTTTCGCGAACCCATGGTTGCGCAGCGGACCCATGCGGACGCGTTACCGAAGTCATTGAATTCCCGCATTGCCCAGTTCGTCAGCATCGCCGGCGAGACTCAGATTTCGGAGGTCGACGACCTCGCCAAGAGGATGAATATCTCCCGGCGTCAACTGGAAAGGCTCTGCCATCAGGAGATCAATTGTTCTCCGGCGAAGTTATTGCAGAGCATCAACCTTCAGCGCTCTCGCGCTCTCTTGCGCCTCACAGACAAGCCGATCAGGGAGATCGCCCGCGAGTGCGGATTTGCCAGTCCTTCGCATTTTTCGCAACGCTATCGCGCTTATTTCGGCAGAACACCGCGCAGGGATCGGTCGAGCCCGAGACGGGCGGTAGATGGCGCTACCGTTCAGCGTTTTGTCAGCGGCGCGTTGAATACGATCCTGACGGCGTAGAACTGTCATTGTCGAACCGACCCCGTGCCTTTGGATGGGCGCTCTGCACAACGAGATTGAAAACAGCTCCCGCCTACGGCCTGAATTTCGACTCTCTCCGATAGGCAAGCCGATCGCTTCCCTGCTGATCCGCAGGAAATTCACTACATCCTTGATTGTATTTTCCAGACACACACACGCGCTAAGAGTGCTGGCTGGGGCGCCAGGGATCGAACCTGGGAATGGCGGTACCAAAAACCGCTGCCTTACCGCTTGGCTACGCCCCAATCCGACGGCGACTGGAGCTTTAGGGGCCCGGGTCGCGCGGCGGCGGTAACATAGGGAAAGCACCGGCCAAGAGCAAGGCGGGTCTTGGCCGGCACGGGTCGAGGCTGAAAGGGGCGGAAATCCGCCGAAAAAAATGCTCCCGACACACATTTTGGCACAGTTTGCGGCAGTGCCGAATCTTGCCCCGCGCGGACATCGCACCTATGCTCCGCCGCACCGTGCGCTGCCTGGGCAGCGGCGGGGCAGTATCTGGCGGGAGAGTTGGCTCATGGATGAGGTGCGCAGTCCCAAGCTCGGCGTGCCCAAGCTCGGCGTTCGGACAAGCGCCGCAGACCGGATCGGCGCTTCCGCCTCCCGCGGGCGCAACCGCGAGGCTCCCCAGGGCGAGACGCGCCACCTGATGGTCAGTTTCGGGGTGGTGGCCGGCGTGCTGGCGCTCGCCATCGGCATCACGCTCTATATCTGGCACGATGTCGGCGCCCCCAGGCCGGAAGCGAGCCCCCAGGTCCAGGAAATCGAGCGGCTGTTGGCCGAACTCGGCTTCACGCCGGGCCCCCAGGACGGTGTCATGGACGATGCCACGGCGGAAGCGATCCGCGCCTATCAGCAGGTGGCCGGCCTCCCCGAAGATGGGGCGGCGACGCCCGAACTTCTCGACGAACTGCGCGCCGTCGCCGGCAAGTCCCAATAGGAGGGCTTCAAGCCCGCCGGTTGCCGATCGAAATCGTGCGCCCCAGCGGAACCGGCAGCGCTAGCGCGGCATGCGCCGCCTTCACCCGCTCCATCCGCGCGAAGATATCGTCGGGCATGCTGGCCACTTTGCGCCTGGTCATGTCGATGAAGAGGATGAGCCATTCGGCGGTCGCCGCCAGATAGCCTTCATCCGCATGGTACATCGCCTGAATCCAATGGGCCCGCTTGCGGTCGCAATCGACCAGCTGGCAGGTGATCCTCAGCGGCGCATCCAGCAGCAGCTCGCGGTGATAGGAGACGTGCGTGTCGACCGTCATGGTCGAGAAGCCGCGCTCCTTGATGAGTCCGTAGCCCAGCCCCAGCGCCTCATAGGTCGTATCGAAACCTTCATCGAAGGCGCGCAGATAGAAACCCACATTCATATGATCGTTGCCGTCGATCCAGGCGGGGATGACCTTCTGGCCGAGGCTGACGAACGGTGCGGGAATCGGAGAATCGTCGGTGATTTTCATGGCGCGACGATGCCCTCGCGCGGCCGCCGCGGTCAAGCCGGCGTTAACTTTTCCCTGCCGCGAATGGGGTTTCGCTGCCGTCGATTGGCTTGCATTGCCCTGCGATCCGCGCGGCCGCGCCGGACGCTCGCCGGAATTGTAACCGGACGGTCAAAGGCGGCGTTGACTTGGCCCTTTCTTCAAGCTTACGGTTTTCCTCAAGGCAGCCCCCCAATTAACGAATAACTGGGGCACTCAACCGCGGGCTGTCCTGCAACTCGCTTTATTTTTGGGAGAATCCAAGATGAAACATCGTCTGCTTGGGGCCGTCGCGGCCGCAGCGCTCGCGGTTGGCTTCGCCGCCGCCGCCGAAGCGAAGACCCTGGTCTATTGCTCGGAAGGCAGCCCGGAGAACTTCAATCCGCAGATCAACACCACCGGCACCAGCTTCGACACCGCCTACCCGATCTTCAACAAGCTGGTCGAGTTCGAACCCGGCACGACCAATGTGAAGCCGGGCCTCGCCAAGTCCTGGGAAGTCTCGGACGACGGTCTCACCTACACCTTCCACCTGCAGGAAGGCGTCAAGTTCCATGCCCGCAAGGATTTCGCGCCGACGCGCGATTTCAATGCCGACGATGTCCTCACCACCTTCAACCGCATGTGGAAGGCGGACGACGCCTACGCCAAGGTCTCGGGCGGCGCATATGACTATTTCAACGACATGGGCATGCCGGACCTGCTGAGCGCGATCGAGAAAGTCGACGACCTCACCGTGAAGTTCACGCTGACCAAGCCGAATGCGCCCTTCATCGCCAACCTCGCGATGGACTTCGCCTCGATCCACTCGGCCGAATACATGGACCAGATGCTGAAGGCCGGGACGCCGGAGCGCGTCGATCAGGAGCCGATCGGCACCGGCCCGTTCATCCTGCAGGCCTATGAGAAGGACGCGCGCATTCTTTATAAGGCGAACGCGAACTACTTCCGCGGCAAGCAGCCGATCGACAAGCTGATCTTCGCCATCACCCCGGACCAGGCCGTTCGCACCGCCAAGCTCATCGCCGGCGAATGCGACGTGGCCCCCTATCCGGGCCCGGCCGATGTCGAGAAGCTCAAGGCCGATCCGAACCTGCAGGTGCAGGAGCAGGAAGGCCTCAATGTCGGCTATCTCGCCCTCAACGTGAAGAAGGCGCCGTTCGACAATGTGAAGGTCCGCCAAGCCTTCAACATGGCCTTCGATAAGGACGCGATCGTGAAGGCGGTCTATCAGGGTGCCGGCCAGCCGGCCAAGAACCCGATCCCGCCGACCATCTGGTCCTATAACGACGAAGTTCCGGCCTTCACCTACGACCCGGAACAGGCCAAGGCCCTGCTCGCCGAAGCCGGCGTGAAGGATCTCACCATCGACCTCTGGTACATGCCGGTGCAGCGTCCCTACAATCCGGACGCGAAGAAGGTGGCGGAACTGATGCAGGCGGATCTCGCCAAGATCGGCGTCACCGCCGAGCTCAAGACCTATGAATGGGGCGAATATCGCAAGCGCCTGCAGGCCGGCGAGCATCTGACCGGCATGCTGGGCTGGACCGGCGACAATGGCGATCCCGACAACTTCATGGGCGTGCTGCTGTCCTGCGGCTCGGCGCGTGAAGGCGGCCAGAATATCGCCAAATGGTGCAACGAAGACTTCACCAAGCTGATCGACGAAGCGGCCGCGACCGCCGATGTCGCCAAGCGCACCGAACTTTACAAGCAGGCGCAGGTGATCTTCCACAATGAGGCACCCTGGGTTCCGATCGCGCATTCGGTCGTCCATATGCCGATGAGCAAGAAGGTGAAGGGTTACAAGATCCACCCGCTCGGCACCCACATCTTCGAAGGCGTCGACATCGAAGAATAACGGTCCGTAACCGAAGAGCGGCGGGGAGCGTCAACCTCCCCGCCGCTCGTTTTTTTTGTGATATAGTCAGCCCATGGTCCGCTTTCTCCTGACCCGCGCCAGCCTTGTCATCCCGACTTTTCTCGGGATCGTTTTCCTGGCCTTCATTCTCATCCGCCTGGTGCCCGGCGATCCGGTCGAAGTGCGCGTCGGCGAACGCGGCATTTCTCCCGAACGCCACGCACAGCTACTGCACGACATGGGTCTCGACCGGCCGCTTTACGTCCAGTTCTTCGACTATGTGGGCGGTGTTCTCCAAGGCGATCTTGGCACCTCGATCATCACCCAGCGTCCCGTGCTGGACGAATTCCTGGCCCTGTTCCCGGCCACGCTGGAACTGTCCTTCTTCGCCATGCTGCTGGCGCTCAGCGTTGGCCTGCCTGCCGGCGTTATCGCCGCGGTCAAGCGCGGATCTATCTTCGATCACACCATCATGGGCCTCTCGCTCACCGGCTATTCCATGCCGATCTTCTGGTGGGGCCTGCTCCTCATCCTCACCTTCTCGGTGGGCCTCGGCTGGACGCCGGTTTCGGGCCGCATCGGCAACGACTTCTTTTTCGAAGGCACCTCCGGCTTCATGATCTACGACGCCATCATGAGCGACGAGGAAGGCGCCCTCGGCTCCGCTCTCTCGCATCTCATCCTGCCCACCATCGTGCTCGGCACCATTCCGCTGGCCGTGATCGCGCGCATGACGCGCTCGGCCATGCTGGAAGTCCTGAGCGAGGACTATATCCGCACCGCGCGCGCCAAGGGACTTTCGACCTGGCGCGTCGTCGGTGTGCATGCCCTGCGCAACGCGCTCATTCCCGTCGTCACCGTCATCGGCCTGCAGGTCGGCGTGCTGATGGCGGGCGCCGTCCTCACCGAAACCACCTTCTCCTGGCCAGGCATCGGCAAATGGCTGGTGGAAAGCATAAACCGGCGCGACTATCCGGCCTTGCAGGGTGGCGTGCTGCTGATCGCCAGCCTCGTCATGGCGATCAATCTGGGCGTCGACCTGCTCTATGGCCTGCTCAACCCCCGCATCCGGCACAAGCGTTGAAGGCCCGATTATGACCGCCGCACCTGCCACCGCCACCACCCCGGCCGCCACCAAGGTCGTCTCGCCGCGCCGCGAAATCTGGCTGTCCATGCGCGCCAACAAGGGCGCCATGGCCGGCCTCATCGTCATCGTCCTATTGATTCTCACGGCGATCTTCGCCGACTTCGTGGCTCCGCACAGCCCGGTCGAACAGTTCCGCGAGAACTTCCTGCAGCCGCCGGCCTGGGCCGAGGGCAGCACCTGGGCCTTCCCGCTCGGCACCGACGATGTGGGGCGCGATGTGCTTTCGCGCATCATTCACGGCGCCAGGCTCTCGCTCATCATCGGCTGCATCGTGGTGACGATCTCGCTGGCCTTGGGCATCTTCTTCGGCCTGCTGTCCGGCTTCTTCAAGGGTGTCGTCGATATCGCGATCATGCGCTTCATGGACATCATCCTGTCGATCCCCAGCCTGCTGCTCTCGATCGTCATCGTGGCCATCCTCGGCAAGCCGGATATCGCCAAGGCAATGATCGCCATCGCCATCACCTACGTTCCGCACTATGCGCGCCTTGCGCGCGCCGCGGTGCTCACCGAACTCTCCAAGGATTACGTTACCGCCTCACGCGTCGCCGGCGCCTCGACCCGCCGGCTGATGATCGACACCGTGCTGCCCAATTGCATGGCGCCCTTGATCGTGCAGGCGACCTTGAGCTTCTCGACCGCCATCCTCGACGCGGCGGCTTTGGGCTTCCTGGGGCTGGGTGCCCAGGCACCGACACCGGAATGGGGCACGATGCTTGCCGACAGCTTGAAATTCCTGCAGCGCGCCCCCTGGGTCGTGACCTTCCCCGGCGTCGCCATCCTGGTGACGGTGCTGGCATTCAATCTCATGGGCGACGGATTGCGCGACGCGCTCGATCCGAAGCTGAAGCGCTAAAGGGCGCGGCATCATGGCACTTCTCGAAATCCGCAATCTCTCGGTCCAGTTCCAGACGCATAGCGGTCCGTTCCGCGCGGTCGATGGCATCGACCTCGACCTCGACAAGGGCGAACTGCTGGGCGTCGTCGGCGAATCCGGCTCCGGGAAAAGCGTCACCATGCTGGCCGTGATGGGCCTCATCCCCTGGCCAGGCAAGGTGACCGCCGACCGCCTCGCCTTCGACGGTATCGACCTCTTGAGCCTGAAGCCCGCCCAGCGCCGCAAGATCGTCGGCAAGGATGTGGCGATGATCTTCCAGGAACCGATGACCAGCCTCAACCCCTGCTTCACCGTCGGCTACCAGATCATGGAGACGCTGCAGGTGCATGAAGGCGGCTCCCGCCGCGAGCGCCGCGACCGCACCGTGCAGTTGCTGGAGCAGGTCGGCATCCCGGCGGCCTCGACGCGCCTCGACAGCTTTCCGCACCAGTTGTCGGGCGGCATGTGCCAGCGCGTCATGATCGCCATGGCGATCGCCTGCAACCCGCGCCTCCTCATCGCCGACGAACCGACGACGGCGCTCGACGTCACCATCCAGGCGCAGATCCTCGATCTGCTGGTCAACCTGCAGCGCGAGCGCGGCATGGCGCTGGTGCTCATCACGCACGATATGGGCGTCGTCGCCGAAACCGCCGAACGCGTGCTGGTCATGTATGCCAGCCAGCAGGTCGAGGAACAGAAAGCCGCCGACCTCTTCGCCAACCCGCACCATCCTTATACGGCGGCCTTGCTCGAAGCCTTGCCTGAACGCAGCGTCGGCAAGCATCGCCTCTCCACCATTCCCGGCGTCGTGCCCGGTATCGTCGATCGGCCGACCGGCTGCGTCTTCAATCCGCGCTGCGCCTATGCCGATGCGCGCTGCCGAGCCGAGCAGCCGGCCTTCGTCGGCCACACCTCCCTCACCGCCACGGGCGGCCGCGTGCGCTGCCACTATCCGCTTGAGGGTGGGGTCCCGACCAACCGGCCCTCATCGTCGCGGGAGGTTGCGTGATGTCCACCCAGACCGCGACGGCCCCGGCCGTGACCGACCGGCGCGACATGACGGCAGCCAATCCGCTGGTGCTCGAAGCCAGGGACCTGCATCGTCATTACCGCGTCGGCGGCGGCCTCTGGAAAGCGCATGCCGAGCTGCGCGCCGTCAATGGCGCCAGCTTCACGCTCGCCGCCGGCCGCACGCTGGCGGTGGTGGGTGAAAGCGGCTGCGGCAAGTCGACCCTGGCGCGCCTGGTGACGCTGATCGAGCAGCCGACTTCCGGCAGCCTCGCCATCGACGGCGTCGATGTGGCGAGCGCCGACCCGGCGACGATCAAGGCCATGCGCCCCAAGGTGCAGATGGTGTTCCAGGATCCCTACGGCTCCTTGAACCCCAGGAAGCAGGTCGGCCAGATATTGGAGGAGCCGCTCGAGATCAACACCGGCCTCGATGCCGCGGCGAGGAGCGAGGCCGCCCGCGCCATGATGGCCAAGGTGGGCCTCCGCCCAGAACAATATAGCCGCTATCCGCACATGTTCTCCGGCGGCCAGCGCCAGCGCATCGCCATTGCCCGCGCGCTGATGCTGAGCCCCCGCATCGTGGTGGCCGACGAGCCGGTCTCGGCACTCGACGTCTCGATCCGCGCCCAGGTTCTCAATCTGCTGATGGACCTGCAGGAGGAACTCAACCTCGCCTATCTCTTCATCTCGCACGACCTTTCCGTCGTGCGCCACATCGCCGACGAAGTGATGGTGATGTATCTGGGCCGTCCGGTGGAACAAGGGCCCAAGGAGGTCATCTTCGCCGGCCCCCGTCACCCCTATACGGTGGCCCTGCTGGCGGCGACTCCGTCGGTCGACCCCAAGGCCCGCTCGCGGCGCCTGACCGTGAAGGGCGAACTGCCCTCCCCCCTCAATCCGCCCTCGGGCTGCGCGTTCCACAAACGTTGCCCCTATGCGACCGACTTGTGCACCAGTGAACGGCCCGAGATGCGGCCGGTTCACGGGCGCATGGTTGCCTGCCATCATGCGGAAAGCCTGGCCTGAGGCAGCAATATTAGGAAAAGGAACCCTAAGCGCCGGCGGAATGCGGCATTTTTGTCACAACCCTCCTGCGCATACGTAAAACGCCCCTCGGACTCGTCTTTCACTCACAAAAGCCGTGTGTTATCAAAGCCCACGGGTTGGCCGACCCGAATCCAGAAATCTCTGGATAACGGTCGGTTAAGTTTTCGCCGTGACAATGCGACTATGACCATGTGGCGCTGCTGCACTGTCATAATTTAGGCGCTTGGTTAGGGCGGTGACTTGGGACCAGCACGTTCAAGATGCCGCGGCCGGGGACAATGGAGGCCGCAATTTCGGGGGACGGTGCAACGGTTCGCTAGAAGAGCAGATCAACTTTTCGAAGCCGGGCTACCGGAAAGGGTTAGGGGTTCTATGTTCAAGGTCACGAATTTCACGAAATCGACACTGGCCGTCACGTCCGTGGCGCTCGGACTGCTGGCCACGGGTTGCGCCACGCCGCCGGATCCCAGCGACGAGGCCGCCGTTCAGGCGTTCAACGAAGCCAACGATCCGTTGGAGCCGATGAACCGCTACTTCTTCGAAGTGAACCATGGCCTGGACGAACTGTTGGTGAAGCCGTTCGCCGGCTACTACAACATCGCGCTTCCCGATCCGGCCAAGGATGGCATCCGCAACTTCCTCCGCAACCTGCATGCGCCGGTGATTTTCGCCAACGATCTGTTCCAGGGTGAAGGCGGGCGCGCCGGTACGACCGCGGCACGCTTTGCCATCAACACCACGCTGGGCATCGGCGGCATCCTCGATGCCGCGAGCTGGTTCGGCCTCAACTATCACGACGAGGATTTCGGCCAGACCCTGGCTGTCTGGGGTTCGGGCGAGGGCATCTATCTGCACCTCCCGCTGCTTGGGCCGTCGAACCCGCGCGATGCCGGCGGCAAGCTGGTCGATTACGTGCTCGATCCGCTCACCTGGGTCGGCTATGTCTATAACGTCTCCTGGATCAACACGACCCGCTTCATGGTCGAGGGCATCGATACGCGCGCCCGCAACCTCGAGACGATCGCCGAGCTGCAGAAGGGTTCGGTCGACTTCTACGCGACCATCCGCAGCCTCTATCGCCAGCACCGCAACGACGCCATCAAGAATGGCGAGGATCCGGAAGCGGCAGTCAGCAAGGTCACCAGCGAAGAGATGATCCCGGAAGACGGCGCCGAGTTGCCCAGCGTGCTGCTGCAACCGACCGCTCCCTCCGCCGCCACCCAGGTTCCGACCGGCGGCGACCAGCTCTGGGCGGCCTCCTGTGTTCCTGGCTGCCGCGTTGAAACGTCTGGGGGGGGGCGGCATTTGCCGCCGCCGTTTCCATATCCGCTCCGTTCGCTTCCCTCGCGCGGGCCGATCAGGCGGCGCTGGAAAGCTTCATCGCCTCGCTGTCGCAGAAGGCGATCACCGAACTTTCCGCGGCCTCGACCGACAAGGAGCGTGCCGCCAGGCTGCTGCCGATCCTGCGCGAATATTTCGACATGCCCAAGCTCGCCAAGCACACGCTGGGCCTCTATTGGAAGCGGGCGACGCCGGAAGAGCAGCAGGCCTATGTCGCGGTCTTCACCGAATATATGAGCGCCGTCTACGGCAAGCGCTTCGCCGAATATTCCGGCCAGCAGCTCGCCGTGCAGAAGGTGCGCGAGGCGGGCGAGATTTCGACCGTCTTCACCATCGTCAAGGGCGCCGAGGGCGAGCCGCGCGTCGATTGGGACGTGAATACCGCTGCCGGCAACAAGATCACCGACGTGCGCGTCGAAGGTCTCAGTCTCGCCGAGACCCATCGCCAGGAATTCGCCTCCGTCATCAGCTCGAACGGCGGCAAGGTCCAGGCGCTCATCGACATACTGAAGAAGAAGGTCGCCTCGATCTAGCGGGGGAGGGCCGCGCGCTTCACGCCCTCTTTCCCTCGCCGACCAGCTTCTCGACCCAGGCCGGGCGCCGGCCCGTCGAGGCGATGTACCACAGCGTTCCCATCAGCATGGCGCCCTTCACCGCGGCAAGGCCGACCAGGGCAATCGCGATAGTTTGCATTTTAGATGATCCCTCGATAGTTGCTGTTGGGACCATGCTGCGGGCGGAACCCGGTCGCGGCTAGTGACAATTGGCCGAGACCTGTGGATATCTCAATACATTTCCACAATCAATATACTATCGTGTATCTTCACTATCCGAAAGCATCGACAGATCCCGCCGCAACCGCGCCGGCGCCGCCCCGGGCAGCGAGTCTTCCAGCGCGCGGTGATGCATCTGCCAGATGGGCAGCGCCTGCGCGAGGAGGCGCCTGCCTGCCTTGGTGAGTGCCAGCAGGCGGCTGCGCTTGTCGGCCGGGTCCGGGTGGATGGCGATGAGCCCGCGCCGCTCCAGCGGTTTCAAGGCGGCGGTCAGCGTGGTGCGATCCATGGCGAGGAGCTGCGCCACCGCCCCAATGCTGGGTGCCGCCGCCGGCGGGCGGTTGAGCGACATCAGCAGCGAGAACTGCCCGTTGGTGAGTTCCAGTGGCTTCAGCGCCAGGTCGAAGCGCCGCGCCAGCGCGCGCGCCGCCCGCTGCACGAAGAGGCACAGGCACGTGTCGCGGACATGAAGCGTGGTCGCATAGGGAACGGCGTCATCGGGCGCTGCTTTGGACATGCCGCATCATGTTGATATCAACATATTACCGTCAAGCGGAATCGGGAGCGCCCCCTGCGACGATGCCACGCAGGGCGGCCGGGCCGGCCGCCGCCCATCGCCCACTTGTCCGGTACCGGCGATGCGGCTATCGTGCGCGCGCTCAACTAACGGAACACGGTTAGACTCCGTGGCGGTCCCGCCGCTGTAACCGGATGCGAGCGCAAGCTGGATTTCATCCGCCACTGTCCGGCGCCGCCGGATGGGAAGGTTCTTGCGCTCGAATGATCCGGAAGCCAGAAGACGAGTTGAGGTGCCCGAAACTGGGAACGCTGCCCGATGGCAAAGGGCATGGCGGCTTCTTGAAGCGCGCCACGCTCCCCGCTATGTCTCGTGGAGGACAAGCATGCTATCGAACAACGATCGCCGCTCCGGCGACAAGACCGCACCCGCCATTCAACCCCTGCCGGCAATTCGTTCACTGGACGAACTGCGCGACCTGCTCAAGCGGCTGCCCGGCCCCGACCTGCAGGCGGAGGCGCTGGCCGCCGCGCGCGACAGCCAGCTGACGAAACCGGCGGGCAGCCTCGGCCGGCTGGAGGAGATTGTCCTCTGGCTGTGCCGCTGGCAGGGGCAGCATCCGCCCCGGATGGACCGCCCGCAGACCTGCGTCTTTGCCGGCAATCACGGGATCGCGGCGGAAGGCGTCTCGGCCTTTCCCATCAGCGTCACCGCCCAGATGGTGGAGAATTTCCGGCGCGGGGGTGCCGCCATCAACCAGCTGAGCGCCGCACTTTCGGCCAAGGTGACGGTCGTGCCGCTCGATCTCGACCGGCCGGTGCGGAACTTCGCCGAAAGTGCCGCGATGGACGAGGAGGAATGCGTGGCGGCATTCAATGCCGGCGCCGCCGCCGTCGATCCGTCGGCGAGCCTTCTGTGCCCCGGCGAGATGGGGATCGGCAACACCACGGCCGCGTCGGCGATCTGCCATGGCCTCTGGGGCGGCGATCCGGCCGATTGGTGCGGCCGCGGCTCGGGCGTTTCGAGCGCCGTGGTCGAGCGCAAGGCGGCGCTGATCGCGCGTGCCGCCGAACGTCATGGCCCCGCTCTTCACGACGGGCTCGATGTCCTGCGCATCCTGGGCGGCCGGGAGATCGCCGCGATGGCGGGCGCCATCGTCGCCGCGCGCCTGCTGCGCATTCCGGTGATGCTCGACGGCTTCATCTGCTGCGCGGCGGCGGCGGCCCTGCATGATGTCGATCCCGACAGCCTGGCGCATTGCATGGTGGGCCACGCCTCGCTCGAACGGGGCCATCAGCGGCTGCTGCGGGAACTCGACCGCAAGCCGCTGCTCGACCTCAACCTGCGTCTGGGCGAAGGCACCGGCGGCGTCCTTGCCGCCACGATCGCGAAAAGCGCCGTCGCCTGCCACAACGGCATGGCAACCTTCGCCGAAGCCGGCGTGGACGGCGCCTGAGCCCGGCACCACGGTTCCACCTCCCCTCTCACCCGGCCAACGCATGTCGGCATTCGCCGACGGGCCCGAGAAACGAGGTTGAGCGGGGCAAGTCGGAGGGAGCCCGTCACTTGGCGGTCGGCCCACACCCGTCACTTGGCGGCCCCCCTCCCAACCCTCCCCCCCTGAAGGTGGGAGGGCTTTTCTCTCTTCTCCTCCTCCCACCTTCAGGAGGGAGGCCGGGAGGGGGGCTGCGACTGAAAAATTCTCTCCTATCCGATTTCTTTCTCTTCTCCCCATCCGGAACCGCTCGAGCAGATCATGCCGGCCGTTCGTTTCGGCCGTGACGGGTGCTGCTGCCTGCAGCACCGAAGGGGAACCCGGTCACCGCGTCGAGTCCGGCGGGGGCCGCCAACCGCTGCGGCCCAAGGGGAGCGTCCTGTGACCCGGGACTCGCGGGGGATCGCTCATCCATCCGATCCGGGAGGCCGGTTTGACCCCCGGCCCGGGGTTGCTCCGAATCAAGGAGCGATGGGGTCGGCCTGCGCTCCACGGGAGCTTGCGCCGATGACAACCGAGCGGCTCCGGCTGGGGAGCCAGAGGTGATGTGCATGCAACTCTAATAGTATCTAATTCCTATCATCTTGTCAAGAACAAATAGGGAATATTTGTGCGTAGTAGTTGGGAGGGGGGCGCGCGCTTAGTGATGCAGGATCTGGCTCAGGAACAGCTTGGTACGTTCCGACTTCGGATTGTTGAAGAATTCCTCGGGCTCGTTCTGCTCGATGATCTCGCCCTTGTCCATGAAGATGACGCGGTTGGCCACGGTGCGGGCAAAGCCCATTTCGTGGGTGACGCAGATCATGGTCATGCCTGAACGCGCCAGCTCGATCATCACGTCGAGCACCTCCTTGATCATCTCCGGATCGAGGGCCGACGTGGGCTCGTCGAACAGCATGACCTTGGGATTCATGCAAAGCGAGCGGGCAATCGCCACGCGCTGCTGCTGGCCGCCCGAGAGCTGGCCCGGGAACTTTCCCGCCTGTTCTGGAATCTTGACGCGCTTGAGGTAGTGCATGGCCACCTCTTCCGCTTCCTTCTTCGGCACCTTTTTCACCCAGATTGGGGCCAGGGTCAGGTTCTCCAGCACCGTCAAGTGCGGGAACAGGTTGAAGTGCTGGAACACCATGCCCACTTCGCGCCGCACTTTCTCGATATTCTTGAGATCGTGGGTGAGTTCGATGCCGTCCACGACGATGCGGCCGCGCTGATGTTCCTCGAGGCGGTTGATGCAGCGGATAAGCGTCGACTTGCCGGAACCGGAAGGCCCACAGATGACGATGCGCTCGCCCTTTAGCACGGTGAGGTCGATGTCCTTGAGGACATGAAACTGGCCATACCATTTGTTGACACCGGTGAGGCCGATCATGACCTCGTCCGTGACGATCATTTGATTGGAAGCGGTTTGTGCCTGAGTGCTCATGCGAATGCCCCCTGTTCCTAGCGCCGGTGACCGGTGTGGAGTTTGCGTTCAAGCCGCATCGAGTAGCGCGACATGGAGAAGCAGAAGATCCAGTAAACTGCCGCGCAGAAAACGTAGCCTTCGATCTCGGTACCAATCCAGTTCGAATCGCGCGAACCGGCCCGGACGATGCCGAGGAAGTCGTAGAGGCCGACGATCGCCACCAGAGTTGTGTCCTGGGTCAGGCTGATGAAGTTGTTGACGATGCCTGGAATGGCGATACGCAGAGCCTGCGGCATGATAATGAGGCGCATCATCGACCAGTAGCCCAGGCCCATGGCCATGGCGCCCTCATACTGCCCTTTGGGCAGCGCCTGGAGACCGCCCCGGATCACTTCGGCCATATAGGCGGAGGCAAAGAGCGTCACACCCACCAGGATACGCAGCAGGATGTCCGGCTCGAAGCTGGGCGGCAGGAACAGCGGCAGCATGATGTTCGACATGAAGAGGATCGTCACCAGCGGCACGCCGCGCGCGAACTCGATGAAGATGACGCTGAGCAGGTGCACGACCGGCAATTGCGAGCGTCGGCCAAGGGCAAGCATGATGCCGATCGGCAGTGAGAACAGGATGCCGATACCGGCGATGATCAAGGTCAGCATCAAGCCGCCCCACTTCGAGGTCGGCACCGTCTCAAACCCCAGGCCGCCATGCAGCAGAAAGAAGGCCAGGAAGGGGAAGATGGCGAAGAAGAACCAGGCGAAAGGCTTTTTGTTCGTCACCTTGTCGGCAAGGAGGCCATAGACCGACACCACCAGCATCACGAAGGTCAGGTCGACCCGCCAGCGATTGCTGATCGGCAGCCAGTCGGCAATCGGCGTATCCGGATAGAAACCGTAAATAAACTGGCTGAAACGTGCCTTGACGAAGATCCAGCAGGCGCCGCCAGTGGTGCAGTCGGCAAATTGCGGCGCCTTCTCGCCGGCAATCACGGATGGGAGATAGTTCCAGTCCGCATCGAAGAAGGCCCAATTCAGGATGGAGGGGATAATCAAATAGAGCAGCACGATGGCCGCCAGGGTGAGCAGCGTATCCCACCAACTGGCAAATAGATTGTGCCGAAGCCAGCCGATGATGCCGGATTCGGTTACCGGCGGCGGCAGGTTGGGGCGGTTACCGGGAACGACTGGCGTGTCGGTCATATCCGTCATGGCGCCCTCACCTTTCCACCAGCGCGGCGCGCTTGTTGTAGATGTTCATGATCGACGAGATGATCAGGCTGACGGCGAGGTAGAAGCCCATCAGGATAATGATGCATTCGATCGCGCGACCGGTCTGGTTCTGCGATGTGCCGATGACGGCGAAGAGATCGGCATAACCGATGAACCCCGCCAGCGTCGAATTCTTCACGACATTCAGGTATTGGCTGATCAGTGGCGGAATGATGACGCGCAGGGCCTGCGGCAGAATGACGAGCCGCAAGGTCCAACTTGATTTGAGGCCCAGCGCCAATGACGCCTCGGTCTGCCCATGACTGACGGCCATGATGCCAGCGCGAACGATCTCGGCAATATAGGCCGAAGTGCTGATAGAAAGACCAATGATCAGCGCCGTCATTTCCGGTTGGACCGTAAGGCCGCCCCTGAAGTTGAAACCGCCTTGCTGCGGTATTTCCCAGGCAATGGGGTCGACTGCGATATAAGTGAGGAGCGGCAGCAAGATGACCAAGGCCGTATTGACGATGATCACCGGAAACTGCTGGCCGGTCTCCAATTGCCGCTTGGTCGCCCAACGCGCGACACCCAGAGCCAAGCCGATTGCGAGCAGAATGGCCAGGATGAAGACGATGATGCTGCCTTCGAAAACCGGCTTGGGCAGGAACAGGCCCTTCTTGTTGAGGAATATGACGTCCGCAAAGTTGACGCTCTCCTTCACCGCGGGCAGCAGCGCGATCATGGCGCTGAACCAGAAGACGAGCTGCAGAAGAAGCGGGATGTTGCGGATGATCTCGATATAGGTCGCAGCGATGCGAGAAACGAGCCAGTTCTTGGATAGCCTGGCGACACCGACCACCAGACCCAGAATTGTAGCGAAGAACCCTGCGATGGCCGCCGCCAGCAAAGTATTGATCATACCGGCCAGGATCATGTGGCCGATCTGTGAATCCAGCGTGACGTCTATGATCGAGAAACTGAGTTGGAAACCGGCGATGTTGGTGAGGAAGTCGAAACTGATGGCGGGTCCGGCCGCTTTCGACTGCTTCTCAAGGAAATTGTAGATCAGGAAGGCAAAACCAGCGACGAGCAGAACGATGACCGCGACCTGCGCGATAATCCCGCGCACGCGTTCGTCGCGCCAAAATGCCGGTTTGCTTTGTGAAACGGTACTCGCAGCGGCACCCGCGGCTGCCACCGTTTTTGCTGACGCCATGTCAACGCCTCCCCAGCGGGTTGCGTGCAAATAAGACATCTACGCCCGGCTTTTAAGGGCCGGGCGTAGAATATCAGCGATTTACTGGCTTAACGAACCGGCGGCGAATATTGCAGGCCGCCTTTGTTCCACAGCGCGTTCAAGCCGCGCTCCAGGCCGATCGGCGTCTTCGGACCAATGTTACGATCGAAGATTTCGCCGTAGTTACCGACCGCCTTAATAATGTTGTAGCCCCAGTCGTTGCCAAGGCCCAGGCCCTCGCCCATCTTGTCGGTGACGCCGAGCAGGCGCTGCACTTCGGCATCGGCCGCGGCATTGTCCGGGGCGTTGGCCGCCTTCACTTCGTCCACATTGGCCTGGGTGATGCCCTTTTCTTCGGCCACCAGGGTGGCGTTATGCGTCCAGCGGACGATGTCGCCCCATTGGTTGTCGCCATGGCGGACGACCGGACCCAGCGGCTCCTTGGAGATGATTTCCGGCAGGATGATATTGTTGGCCGGATCCTTGAGAGCCGTGCGCTCGCCGGCAAGGCCGGAAGCGTCGGTCGTGTAGGCGTCGCAGCGGCCTTCGTCATAGGCGGCACGCGCCTGGTCGTTTTCCTTGAACTTCACTGGCTGGAAGCCAAGGCCGTTGGCTTTGTCGAAATCGCCCATGTTCTTTTCGGTCGTGGTGCCTTCCTGCACGCAGACCGTGGCGCCCTTGAGCTCGAGCGCGCTCTTCACGCCGAGATCCTTGTGCACCATGAAGCCCTGGCCGTCATAATAGTTAACCTGCACAAAATCGAGCGCCAGCTGGGTGTCGCGCGAGAGCGTCCAGGTGGAGTTGCGGGCCAGCATGTCGACTTCGCCCGATTGCAGGGCGGTAAAGCGCTGTTCGGCCGAAAGCGGCTTGAACTCGACCTTGCTCGCATCGCCAAACACGGCCGCGGCAACGCCTTTGCAGAGATCGATATCGAGGCCGGCCCATTCGCCCTTATCGTTCGGCGCGCCGAAGCCAGCGAGGCCCGTCGTCACGCCGCACAGCAGCTTGCCGCGCGCTTTGACATCGTCGAGCGTACCGGCTTGAGCGGCCGTGGCCATGCCGGCCAGCAAAGCGACACTCGCGACGGCGTATTTCAGATGCTTCATTTTTGTGGTCCTTCCCTGGAGTTTTTATTCCCTTTCACCCGTCCCGCCATTGCCCCGATTTACGGGTGCAGTTCCCAGAGGCAAAACAAGCTTGAATTTTCTGTAACACATGCACTTTTCCCTCACAAGCTTTCTGGCCCGGCCCCTTGGACCCGCTGCGGTGCATCTAGGAACCCGTGCCGGGCGGTGATAAAGGTGAAGCAACTAAACAAGTGGGAACCAGTTATGAAACGCCGCGACCGCACCCTTATTACACATGCAGGCAACAACCCGCGGGCCAATAAGGGCATCGTTAACCCTCCCGTTTACCATGCGTCCACCGTGCTCTTCGACAATGTCGCCGACATGCGGGCCCGGGGTCGCGACAAGTTCAACAATGTCTATTACGGCCGCTACGGCACGCCGACGACCTTCGCCCTGGAGGAGACGGTGGCGGCCCTCGAGGAGGCCGACAAGGCGGTCGCCGTTCCCTCCGGCATGGGTGCCATCGCCGGCGCACTGATGAGCTTCGTCGGCACCGGCGATCATGTCCTGATGGTCGATACCGTCTATGAGCCGACGCGCTTCTTCTGCGACACGCAGCTGAAGAAGTTCGGCGTCGAGACGAGCTATTACGATCCGCTGATCGGTGCCGGCATCACCGACCTCATTCAACCCAACACCAAGATCGTCTATCTGGAGAGCCCGGGCTCGCACACGTTCGAGATTCAGGACGTGCCGGCGATCGCTGCCGCGGCGCATGCCAAGGGCTGCATCGTCATCATGGACAACACCTGGGCGAGCCCGCTTTATTTCAAGCCCTACCGCCATGGCGTCGACCTGGTCGTGCATGCCGCGACGAAATATCTGGTCGGCCATTCCGACGTGATGATGGGCATCATCACCATGCGCGAGGAATTCTACAAACAGGTGAAGACGCAGGTGCACGGCATGGGCTTCGCCGTGGGCGGCGACGATTGCTATCTGGCGCTGCGTGGTATCCGCACCTTGTCGGCGCGATTGGCACAGCATCAGGAAGGCGGCATTGCTCTGGCGAAGTGGCTCAAGGACCGGCTGGAAGTCGAGCGCGTGCTGCATCCCGCTTTGCCCGATCATCCCGGCCATGCGCTGTGGAAGCGTGATTTCCTGGGGTCCAGCGGGCTTTTCGGCGTGGTGCTGAAGCCGGCGGCGGAAGAGCGCGTCAATGCCATGATCGACGGCATGGAACTGTTCGGCCTGGGCTTTTCCTGGGGCGGTTATGAAAGCCTGATGGTGCCATCGGCGCTCGGCACCGCGCGCACGGCGACAAAATGGACCGCCGGCCCGACCGTGCGCATTCATGCCGGCCTTGAGGATCCGCAGGATCTTATCGAGGATCTGGCGCGCGGGTTGGACAGGCTGCGGGGGAACTGAGGCAGTTAGAGTGGATGCCCGGGTCAAGCCCGGGCATGAAGAGGTTCTTTTTGAGAGCGTCATGGCCGGGCGAAGACCCGGGCATCCACTGTCAACAGGACAAATCACCAACGGAAAAGGGCCGGTCCACTGGACCGGCCCTTTCGCATTCCGGAGAATGTCGCGCGAGACTTAGCGCGAGTAGTATTCGACCACGAGATGCGGTTCCATGCTGACCGGGTACGGCACGTCGCCCAGAGCCGGGACGCGCACGAACTTCGCGGTCATCTTCTTGTGATCGACTTCGAGATAATCCGGCGTGTCGCGCTCCTGCGACTGCGCGGCGCCGACGACGAGAGTCATCTGCTTGGCGCGCTCACGCACTTCGACGACGTCGCCATCGGAAAGCTTGTAGGAGCCGATGTTGACGCGCTTGCCGTTGACCAGGACATGGCCATGGTTGACGAACTGGCGGGCGGCGAAAACGGTGGGCACGAACTTGGCGCGATAGACGACCGTCTCGAGGCGGCGCTCAAGGAGGCCGATCAAGTTCTCGGAGGTGTCGCCACGGCGGCGCACGGCTTCCTGATAGAGCTTGCGGAACTGGCGCTCGCCGATCGAGCCGTAATAGCCCTTCAGGCGCTGCTTGGCCATCAACTGGATACCGTAATCGGTCGGCTTCTTGCGGCGCTGGCCGTGCTGGCCCGGACCATATTCGCGGTCATTGATCGGGCTCTTGGGGCGGCCCCAGAGGTTGACGCCCAAACGGCGGTCGATCTTGTGCTTGGCTTCAATACGCTTCGACATAGGTTACCTTCTCGTTTTTTCACGACGTTGTTCATGTCCCGGCTGTCCGGCCCGGTTCGAAAACCGGCGGCTGGGCATGCCTTGAGGCAGTCCGGCGCGGGAGCGGGCGGAATATAGCGGCTAAATCCTGGCAGTCAAGCAAGGATAAGACAATGCGACCGCCATGCAACCAATTGATATAACTTAATTTATTCGAGTATCCGGACGCAATAGACCGGCGGCAGGTGGCCAGAGAGCAGGTGCCAGCCCTCGCCGCCATCCGAACTTATCCACAGATTGCCGGTGGTCGAGCCGAATGCCAGGCGGTTTCCACTGCCATCGACGTCGAGGGCATGCCGCAGAACGAGGTCGAACACCGGCTTGGCCGGGAGGCCGTGGGTGATGTGGCGAAAGCTTCTGCCCCCATCCTCGGTCTTGGCGACGCAGAAGGTCTCGTCCTTGGGCAGGCGGTACTCGTCCTTCTCGGCCGGCACGAACCAGGCGGTCAGCGGGTTACCGGGGTGGATGGCGACGGCAAAGCCGAAAGCCTTGGAAATCTCCCGCCAGCTCTTCCCGCCATCGGTCGAGGTGAAGACGGCATTGTGATGCTGGATGTAGAGCCGCTCCGGATCCGAGGGCGCCCGGCGCATCCGATGCACATCCTGGACGTTCGGATTGTCCTTCTGGTCCGGCGGCATGTAGGCCGCCCACAAACCCTTCGACGTGTTCGTCCAGGACTTACCGCAATCCGCCGTCTGCCACACGCCACCGGTCGAGATCGCCAGCGCCATCTGGCGGCTGTCGTTCGGATGAATGCAAATGGAATTCAGCGCCGGCGTGTCATTGCCGGCACCGCCCCATTGCGAGCGTTCCGGCAGCGCCATGAATGGCTCATTCAGTGTCCAAGTGGCGCCTTTGTCGTCCGAGCGGAACATGCCGGCGGGCACCGTGCCGGCCCAGATGGTGCCCGGCATGTCTGGCCCGGCGGCTTCGAGCGCCCAGATGTTGAGAACCGCCGGCGCATCCGGCGCGTCGGATTTCGGAAAGGCCGGCGGCGCCACCTCCTGCCAATGCGCACCGTCATCGTCCGAACGCTGCAGCTTGGGCCCGAAATGCCCGTAATCGAGTGCTGCGTAAAGGCAGCCGTCGCGCCGGTCCTGCATGATCATGCTGACCGGCGTGCCGCGGAAATGGACGCCTTCATAACGCCAGCCATCGCCATCGGCCACATAGAGAATGAGCCCCTTGCGCGATCCGATCGCCAGTTTACGCGCCATCGCCGCCTCCTCTATCCGCCCGAGAGGGCTTGCATCACATAGACATCGTCATCCGCCGCGAGACGCTGGGCTGCCCAGTTTGCCGGCGGCAGCTTCGCGCCGTTGATGAAGATCACGACATGACGGCGCAGACGGTTCTGTTCGTCAACCACATAGGAACGCAGACGCGGCGAACGCGCGAAGATCCCGTCGAGCGCATCGCCGAGCGTCTCCGCCGTGACCTCGGTCGCGCCGGCCGGTGCCACTTTGCGCAGGTGCGCCGTGAAGGAGATCTTCGCCAATTCGGCCTCGCTCGCGCCACGCGGAAATCGAGGAACCAAGGCGTACTATTTTCTAGGGACGCGCAAAGTTGTCAACTCTTTGACAACACCGTGCAGGGTCCGCACTTCCTGCTCGGTCAGTTGCGCGCGCGACCACATGTTTCGGAGATTCCGCACCATATTGGGGCGGGCCGCCTCGTTGCGCAGAAATCCGCAGGCATCGAGTTCACGCTCGAAATGCTCAAAGAAGGCGTAGACCTGGTCCTTGGTCGCCAGTTCCGTACCGTTCAAATCGACCTGGGAGGGCGGTGTGTTGTCGCCGGCCTGGAACCATTCGTAGCCCACCAGCAGAACCGCCTGGGCGAGATTGAGGCTGGTGAATTCAGGATTGAGCGGCACGGTCAGGAGTGCGTCCGCCAAAGCGACATCGTCGTTGACGAGACCCATGCGCTCGGCACCGAACATGAAGCCGATCCTGCCTCCCGTGGCGATCTTCTCGCGTGCCTCGGCCGCGGCAAAACGCGCCGTCACCACAGGCTTCACCATCTTCCTGTCGCGGGCGGAGGTCGCGTAGACATAGGTGAGGTCGGCCAGCGCCTCCTGCGTCGTCTCGAAGACGCGGACAGGCTCCATCATCTCGAAGGCACCGACGGCGGCGCGATCGGCCTTCACATTGGGCCAGCCGTCGCGGGGGCCCACCAGGCGCAGATCGGTGAGGCCGCAATTGAGCATGGCGCGCGCGGCCGCACCGATATTCTCGCCCATCTGCGCAGAGACCAGGATGATGGCCGGCTTGTTCGCGCTCATCGGTTCAGTGGCCGCAGGACTTCAGCAGCTTCCAGGTGATGGCATCGTTCAAGGCCTCGAAGGAGGCATCGATGATGTTGGGCGACACACCGACCGTGTTCCAGCGCTCGCCCTTATCGTCGGCACTCTCGATCATCACGCGCGTGATCGCCTCGGTGCCGGCCTGCGGCGTCAGGATGCGCACCTTGAAATCGACGAGGCGCATGTCGGCCAATGCCGGATAGGCCGGCAGCAGCGCCTTGCGCAAGGCACTGTCCAGCGCGTTAACAGGGCCGTTGCCGCTGGCCACCGTCATCAGTTGCTCGCCCTCGATCTCGAGCGTCACGGTCGCCTCGGATTCCGTCACCAGATCGCCGCGCACGTTCCAGCGCCGTTCATCCATGACGCGAAAGCGCGCCAAGCGGAAGAAGGTCGGCACCGATCCCAGGGCGCGCCGCGCCAGCAACTCGAACGAGGCCTCGGCGCCGTCATAGGCGTAGCCCTCGTACTCGCGGAGCTTCACCGTCTCCACCAGGGCCCCCACCTTGCCGTCATCGGCATCGACATCGAGGCCGATCTCGCGGAAACGCGCCAGGATGTTGGCGCGGCCGGACTGATCGGAAACGACGATGTGGCGGCGGTTGCCGACCAGCGACGGTTCGATATGCTCGTAGGTACGCGGATCCTTCTCGACGGCCGAGACATGCAGGCCGCCTTTGTGCGCAAAGGCGCTTTCGCCCACATAGGCGGCGCTGCGCGCCGGCGCTCGGTTGAGGCGCTCATCGAGCAGGCGCGACAGATGCGTAAGCTGCGTCAGATCCTGCGCGTCCAGTCCTACCTTGAAATCGGTCTTCAGCATCAGGGAGGGAATGAGCGAAACGAGATTGGCATTGCCGCAACGCTCGCCAAGCCCGTTCAGCGTTCCCTGCACCTGGCGCGCGCCGGCACGGATTGCGGCCAGCGAGTTGGCAACCGCGTTCTCGGTGTCGTTATGGCAATGGATGCCGAGATGGCTGCCGGGAATCCTGGCACTCACCTCGCCGACGATGCGCTCGATCTCGTGCGGCAGGGTGCCGCCATTGGTGTCGCAAAGCACCACCCAGCGCGCACCGGCCTTATGAGCGGCCAGGGCGCAGTCGAGTGCGTATCGCGGATTGGCCTTGTAGCCGTCGAAGAAATGCTCGGCGTCGAACATGATTTCGGCGCATTGCCGGCCGGCATGCTCGACGCTTTCAGCGATCATGTCGACATTCTCGCTGCGGCCGATGCCGAGCGCCACGTCGACATGGAAATCCCAGCTCTTCCCCACCATGCAGACGGCAGCGGTCTTGGCGTTGAGAAGCGCGTTGAGGCCGGGATCGTTGGCGGCCGAGCGGCCGGGTCGGCGGGTCATGCCGAAGGCAACGAATTTCGCATGCCTGAAACTGGGCGGCGCACCGAAGAAAGCATCGTCGGTCGGGTTGGCACCCGGCCAGCCACCTTCGACATAATCGACACCAATGCGATCCAGCGCTTGCGCGATTGCCAGCTTGTCATTGACGCTGAAATCGACGCCTTGGGTCTGCGCGCCATCGCGCAGCGTGCTGTCAAAAAGATATACGCGCTTGTCATCCGCCATGATTTTGTTGGCTTTTCCAACCCCTTGCCCCGATTGACCGGGTATTCAGCATATGGGAGTCTGCCCGTCAAGCAGAGGGGACGACACAATATTACCAACACTTTGAATTGAGGCCGAAATGCCGGATCTAGCCAATTTATGGCCCTTCTTCGTGGCCGCCCTCGCCCTCAACCTGACGCCGGGCGCCGACATGACCTACGTCATCGCCCGGACGGCGACCCAGGGCCGGGCAGCCGGGATCGCGGCGAGCTTCGGCATCGCCGGCGGCAGCGTGGTGCACACAATGCTCGCAGCTTTCGGCGTCTCCGCGATCCTCGCGCATTCGGAGGCGGCCTTTATCACCGTGAAGGCGGCCGGCGCCGCCTACCTGCTCTATCTGGCCTGGAAGGCGCTGGTGGCTGGCGCGGTGCGGGCCACGGCACCCCAGCACCTCGCGCCCGTGCCGCTGTGGCGCCTGTTCGCGGAGGGCATGGTCACCAACATCCTCAATCCCAAGGTGGCGCTGTTCATCCTGGCTTTCCTGCCGCAATTCGTCGAGCCGCAGGCGGGGCCGGTCTGGCTGCAGATCCTGTTCCTCGGCACCCTCTTCAACATCAGCGGCACGGTCGTTAATTGCATCGTCACTCTGTCGACGGCCGCCGCGGCGGGCCTCCTGCGCGGATCCGCGGGGATCGGACGCTGGCTCAACCGGTTATCGGCGCTCGTTTTCGTTGGCCTTGCCATTCGCCTGGCCCTGGCAGAACGGCGTTGAACTCCGCGGTCATTGTCGGTTCGATATCCTGATAGATCAGGATCTTGTCGACACGCACGCCGTCGCTGGACAGCGGCAGGAACAAGGTGCCGATCTCTCGCGCAAAGCCGGAGCGCGAAGGGGTCGGATCGTAATCGAATACGATCGTCTTCTCGTCGATGGCGATGCGGTAATTCTCCAGCACCTCGTTGCGCACATTGCCATAGAGGCCTTCCTGAACCGGCCGGCCGGTGGGGTCGAAGCCGCGATGGGCGCAGACGGAGGTGCCAACGACACGGTAGGTGATCCGTCGCTCGGGGAGGTCGGTGACGTCAACCAGGACCAGTCCCGACAGCCAGGGTTTCATATCGGCGGGATCAATGTCGGCGCGTCTCGGCAATGCGCGACCGCCCTTCTTCGCTTCCCAATAGCGGTAGAGAGCCGCCGTGCGAATGGAGCATACTTTCAGAAAATCCGACGACATCAGGCGCTGATACGTCATACCAGCCTCGCCTGTTTTCCGCCGCGTTTACGCCCGGCATACGTCGTCCCCGTCAACATCATCCGCCGATAGTGGTGCTTATGCAAGCGCGCCAGGGAAATAGCGGCGGATCTTAACGAATTGGATCCGCCACGCTGCCCAATAGTGTCAGCTTCGCTTCCAACTGGTTCCGGTGGGGCTGTCCTCGAGGAGAATTCCCTCGGCAGCCAGCATATCGCGGATACGGTCGGCCTCAGCGAAGTTCTTGGATTTGCGCGCCGCGATACGAGCGGCGATCAGATCCTCGATCGCGTCGGCACTCCGCCCCTCGCCGCCATCGTCCTGCTGCAGCCAGGCGACTGGATCCTGCCACAAGATTCCGAGGAGCTGGGCTGCTCCCAATACGGCAGCTTTCGCAGTGGCTTTCCTGGCGGGCGTCGTCGCCTTGTTGAGTTCCGTCACCAGTTCATGCATCTCGCTGACGGCAAGCGGTGTATTCAGATCGTCGGCCAGCGCCGCCAGGATCAGCTCCGGCGCTTGCGGCTCCACCTCGATGTCGGCGACCTTCGCCAAGGCACTGTAGAAGCGGTCGAGTTGCGTCTTGGCTTCGAGAATGCCATCGCGCGTTATGTCGATCGGCTGGCGATAATGCGCCGACAGGAGTGCCAGGCGGATCGCCTCGCCGCGGTAGCCTTCGCCCAGCAACTGATGCACGGTGAAGAAGTTGCCGAGCGACTTTGACATCTTCTGTCCGTTCACCTGCACAAACCCGTTGTGCAGCCAGAACTTCGCCATCACTTCGGTGCCATGAGCGCAACGGCTCTGCGCGATCTCGTTCTCGTGGTGCGGAAAGATGAGATCGATGCCGCCGGCATGAATGTCAAAAACCTCGCCCAGCAACTCGCCGGACATGGCCGAGCATTCGATATGCCAGCCGGGGCGGCCGCGACCCCAGGGGCTGGGCCAGCCGGGCTGGTTCGCCTCTGACGGCTTCCAAAGCACGAAGTCGGCCGGGTGCTTCTTGTACGGCGCCACCTCGACCCGGGCACCGGCGATCATATCATCGAGGCTGCGCCCGGACAGGCCACCGTAATCGGCCATGGAAGGCACATTGAAGAGCACATGGCCTTCCGCCGCATAGGCATGGCCCTTGGCGATGAGCTGTTCGATGAGTGCCACCATCTGCGGCACGAATTCGGTCGCGCGCGGCTCGCGGCTGGGCGTCAGGGCGCCCAGGGCCGCCATGTCGTCATGATACCAGCCGGCGGTCCGATTGGTTGTGCTTTCGATGCTCTCGCCAGTCGCGGCGGCGGCGGCCATGATCTTGTCGTCGATATCCGTGATGTTGCGGACATAGGTGACATGATCGGCGCCATAGACATGGCGCAGCAGGCGATAGAGCACGTCGAAGGCCACGACCGGGCGCGCATTGCCGATATGAGCGTAATCGTAGACGGTCGGGCCGCAGACATACATGCGCACGTTGGCGGTATCGATCGGCTCGAAGATCTGCTTTTCGCGGCGGAGAGTGTTGTAGAGATGGATCGTCATCTATTTCTTCCCGATTGGCGCGCTCAGGCGGTTTCGCCTCGCAAGCGGCGCAGGGTCTTGTCGCGACCGATCAGCGGCAGCAGCAGGCGCATTTCCGGGCCGTGATCCAGCCCCGTAAGAGCCTGGCGCAAGGGCATGAACAGATCTTTGCCTTTGCGGTCCGTGGCCGCCTTCACTGCTTCGGTCCATTGTTTCCAGCTACCCTCATCCCAGGGTGCGGGCGGCAAAACATCGGCCGCGCTGGCCGCGAAGGCCGGATCGACGATAAGGGGCGCGATGCTGCCGCGGCAGATGCGATGCCATTCTCCAATCTCCTCGATCTTTTCCACGTTCGCGCGCGCCACATCCCAGAGAGCTGCGTCCACATCGCCAAGGCCGACGCCGGCAAGATGCGCCTTTGCTTCAGCAAACGGCAGCAGATGGAGCAGCCGGGCGTTGAGGTGCAGCAGTTCCGCCGGGTCGAAGCGCGGGCTGGATTTGCCGAATTTGCCCAGATCGTGCGACTTCACCAAATCTTCCAGATGCGGCACGACGGCAAGCGGCACACCTGTGCCGATATGGGCGAGGTAGGTGTTGAGCGCCATTGGCTCCAACCCCTGTGTGCGCAAATCGGAAATCGAAAGCGAGCCCAGGCGCTTTGATAGCCCCTCGCCGGCCGCATCGACCAGCAACGGCAAATGGGCAAAGCCGGGCGCGGTGGCGCCCAAGGCTTCAAATATCTGGATCTGCGTACCCGTATTGGTGACGTGATCGTTGCCGCGAATGACATGCGTCACCTGAAGATCGATATCGTCGACCACCGACGGCAAGGTGTAGAGATAGCTGCCATCTTCACGGATCAGCACGGGGTCCGACTGACTGGCGGCGTCGATATGTTCCGGCCCGCGCACCAGATCCGTCCAGTCGACACGGCGATGCACCAGCTTGAAGCGCCAATGCGGACGCTTGCCACCGGCTTCCAGTTTGGCGCGATCGTCAGCGGTGAGTTTCAGAGCGGCCCGGTCATAGACACGGTGGATCTTGCGCTTCAGCGCCAGTTCCTCGGCGCTCTCATAGCAGGGATAGAGATGCCCGCTGGCCTTCAGCCTGGCGGCCGCCGCGTCATAGGCCGCAATGCGGTCCGTCTGGCGCGCAAAGATATCCCAGGTGAGCCCCAGCCAGGTCAGATCGGCTTCGATCCCGGCGGCGAATTCGGCGGTGGAGCGTTCGATATCGGTGTCGTCGAGGCGTAGCAGGAAGCTGCCATTGCGCTGGCGCGCGAACAGCCAGTTATTCAGGGCGATATAGATATTGCCGACATGCAGCCGGCCCGTGGGGCTGGGTGCGAAGCGAACGCGAACCGACATCACAACACTCGATTTCCATCAGTTTTGCCTATCCCCGGACCCGACCCTATTGGGGCCGAAAGCCATTGGTGATCGGATAACGCCGGTCCTTGCCGAAGGCACGCCGCGAAATCTTCACCCCTGGAGGGGCCTGGCGGCGCTTGTATTCGGCCAGATCCAGCATGCGCCAGACCCGGAGAACCGTGGCCCTGTCATAACCCTTGGCGACGATCTGGTCCACGGCCATCTCCTCCTCGACCAGGCAGGTGAGGATTCCGTCCAGCACGTCATAGGGCGGCAAAGTGTCCTGGTCGGTCTGGTCGGGCTTCAACTCGGCCGAGGGCGGCTTGGTGATGACCCGCTCTGGCATCACCAGACCGCCGGGCCCCGCCAGACCGGCCGGCATATGGGCGTTCCGCCACCGGCAGAGGGCGAAAACGGTCATCTTGTAGATGTCCTTGAGGACCGAATAACCGCCGCACATATCGCCGTAGAGGGTCGCATAGCCGACCGACATTTCCGACTTGTTTCCGGTCGTGAGCAGCATGTGGCCGAGCTTGTTGGACATGGCCATGAGGGTCACGCCACGGGCGCGGCTCTGAATATTCTCCTCGGTCGTGTCCTGCTGCCGGCCCGCGAAGACGCCGGCGAGCATGGCTTCGAACGCCTTCATGGCCGGCTCGATAGAGACGATGTCGTAGGAAATGCCGAGGAGCTTCGCGCAGGCGGCTGCATCTTCCAGGCTGTCGTGGCTGGTGTAGGGCGACGGCATCATCACCGCATGCACCTTGTCCGGCCCCAGGGCGTCGACGGCGACCGCTGCCGAAAGTGCGGAATCGATGCCGCCGGAAAGACCCAGCAGCACACCGGGAAAGCCGTTCTTCCGCACATAATCGCTGAGGCCCAGCACCATGGCGCGGTAGATCGATTCCAGCGGCGCCAGCGGTTGCGCCACGTCGCCCGGCAGGCACATCCAGCCTTCATTGCCGCGCTGCCATTGGGTGATGGCGATCTTTTCCTCGAACGCCGGCAGGCGCGCCTTGATCGCCTTGCCGCGATCCATGACGAAGGAATCGCCATCGAAAACCAGCTCGTCCTGTCCACCCATCTGGTTCAGATAGACGATGGGCAGGTCTGTCTCGTCCTGGCGCGCGCCGGCGATCTCGAAACGCTGATTGGGCTTGTCGTGGTCGTAGGGGCTGCCATTGGGGACGAGCAGCAATTCGGCCCCCTTCTTCTTCAGATGCCCGCTGGTGGTGGCAAACCAAAGGTCCTCGCAGATCATCAAACCGAGCTTGAGGCCATTGAACTCGACCGGCTCCGGCAAAGGACCCGGCACGAAGACGCGCTTTTCGTCGAACACGCCATAATTTGGCAGGTCGTATTTGAATCGCTTGGCGAGGATCTTGCCCTCGCCCAACAGGAAGGCCGCGTTATGCAGCTTTCCCTCTTCCATCCAAGGGGCACCAACGATGACCGCAGGGCCGCCATCGGCCGTTTCCCTGGCCAATTGCTCGACGCCCTTTCGGCAAGCATCCTGGAAGGCCGGTTTAAGGACCAGATCTTCTGGCGGATAGCCGGAAACAACCAGTTCCGGCGCCAGCACCAGATCCGCGCCACCGGTAGCGGCCGCCGCACGGGCAGCATTGATCCGCGCCACATTGCCGGCCACGTCGCCAAGCTTGGGGTTGATCTGGGCCAGGGCGATTTTGATTTTGTCAGTCATGATGGGAACTTAACCGTCGTCCGGATGAAGTCAATTGCGCAGCGCACAAAGCGGATATGCGAGCCCTTTTGGGCCCGGTTTTTGCTTATGCTAGGCTGCGAGCGGGTGAAGTCAGAAAGGACGTATCGGATGCGCAAATCATTGACGACACTGGCTGCGCTGGGCTTTGCGGCCGCGGCCGTCCCGGCCTTTGCCCAAAGCGCCGAGATTCTGACGCCGACCCCGGTCATCGAGCCGGCTGGCAATCGCTACATCCTGATGGTCCTGGACCAGCCGGACCGAGACCTCACCAAGGGCCGCAGCAAGGTCAACATGCTGCTCGACACCAAGACGGGCAAGACCTGGATCCTGGAGTTCGGCGTGATCAAAGGCACCAATCAGAACGGTTACGTCTGGTCCGAAGTGCCGTTCAACACGGTGCCGAAGTAGGCCTCACTTCCGGAACAGGAACTCGCGGCCGACTTTCACGCGCTTCACGCCGTTATATTCGACGATGTCCGCCGTGGCGTAGGTTTCCGTCCAGCGCTGCGGCAGGAAGGAGCCAGTGCCCACCACGTCGATCGGCGCCTGTGCCTCCGCCATCACCTTGCACTTCGCCGGATCGAAGCCTGAGGACGCCACGATCCTGACCTTTTGAAATCCTTCGCGGTTCAACGCATCGCGCAAGTGCCAGATCGCCGCCGCCGAAACACCGGCACCGACGAGGTGGCGCAGCTCGCTTTCCGAGCGATAGCCGCGAATGACCCTGGGTACATGGCGATCCAGCACCGCATAGGAGGCCGGCGGGTCGAGCCCTTCGATGAAGCGGCTGCCCGGCGTGTCGATGCGGACCGAGAGCTGCCCTTGCGAGGCCATGGCGGCAAAACGGCGCGCGACCGTCAGTGCGTCGGTGACTTCGCGGCCGAAATAATCGACCAGCACCGTCATCGGCTCATCCGGGAAGGTTTCGTGAAACATCTCGGCGGCCCGCAGGGTCGAACCGGCATAGCCGATGAGGGCATGCGGCATCGTGCCCATCGCCTTTTCGCGGCCGAAATAATGCGCCGTCGCCTGTGTCGCATTGCCGATGAAGCCGACCGCCTTGACCTTGCGGCTTGCGCGCGCGGAGCCGACCGAGGCGGCATAGGCCATCATCTCGGCCATTTCGAGCCCGGCGCAATGACGCGCATCCATGGCGAGGAACGAGACATTCGGGAGATCGGCGCACATGGTGAAGGCATTGAAGGCGGCGACGCAGGCCGGCCCCAGCTTCATCAAGAGCAAGGTCTCAAGATCGGCCAGATGCACAAAGGAGCCGGTCACATACATGATCGGCTCGCCGGCACCGACCCACCTGCCCTCGTCATACTGCAGATCGATCTGGAATTCCGTCCCACGTTCGGCGGCGACACGGCGCAGCCAATCGAGCGCTAGGCGCGGCGCCGAAATCACCGGGCGGCGCATGAAGATCGCATAGGTCACGCGCACATCGCCGAACTGCGCGACGGTGGCCTTGGTTTTCAGGAAATACTGGTCGGACCAAGCGGCAATCTGATCCGAAGCCGGCCCTGCTACAGGCCCGGCTTCCGCGATCTTGTTGTCGTTACGAGGCTTCGGCGATGCGTTGTCCACCGGCGCGCTCCGCTTTCAGTTGCTCGGCAATGAGGAAGGCAAGTTCCAACGCCTGGGTGGCGTTGAGACGCGGATCGCAATGGGTATGGTAGCGGTCAGCCAGCGCCTCCTCGGTCACGGCCTTGGCGCCACCGATGCATTCGGTGACATCCTGGCCGGTCATCTCGAAATGGACGCCGCCGGCATGGGTGCCTTCGGCCCGATGCACGTCGAAGAACCCGCGCACTTCGCCCAGGATGCGGTCGAAGGGGCGCGTCTTGTAGCCGTTCGACGATTTGATCGTGTTGCCATGCATCGGATCGCAGGACCACACCACCTTGCCGCCATGGCGCTTCACGGCACGGACCAAAGGCGGCAGCTTGCCTTCGACCTTGTCATGCGCCATGCGGGCGATGAGGGTCAGGCGGCCGGGGATGTTCTGCGGGTTGAGGATGTCGATCAGGCGCAACAGCTCGTCCGGATCCATGGTCGGACCACATTTGAGGCCGATCGGATTCTGGATGCCACGCATGAATTCGACATGGGCGCCGTCCGGCTGCCGGGTGCGGTCGCCGATCCACAGCATATGCGCCGAACAACCGTACCATTTGCCGGTCAAGCTGTCGGTTCGCGTCAGCGTCTGCTCGAAATTGAGTAGCAGGGCCTCGTGGCTGGTGAAGAACTCGGTTTCACGGATCTGCGGCACCGTCTCGGACGTGAGGCCGCAGGCCGCCATGAATTCGAGCGTCTCGGAAAGGCGGTCGGCCAGCTCCTTGTAGCGATGGCCCAGGGGGCTGTCGGCGACGAAATCGAGGTTCCAGCGATGCACCTTGTGAAGGTCGGCAAACCCGCCTTGGGCGAAGGCGCGCAGCAGGTTGAGCGTCGCCGCCGACTGGTTGTAGGCCTGCAGCAGACGCTCCGGATCCGGCACGCGCGCGGCCGGCGTGAATTCGATGCCGTTGATGTTGTCGCCGCGATAGCTCGGCAGCTCGACCCCGTCGATCACCTCGGTCGGCGCCGAACGAGGCTTGGCGAACTGGCCGGCCATGCGGCCGATCTTCACGATCGGCATGGCCGCGCCATAGGTCAGCACCACCGCCATCTGCAGCAGCACGCGGAATGTGTCGCGGATATTGTTGGCCGAGAATTCGGCGAAGCTCTCGGCGCAATCGCCGCCCTGCAGCAGGAAGGCCTTGCCTTCCGCCACCTGGCCCAGCGCCTCGGTCAGGCGGCGCGCCTCACCGGCAAAAACGAGCGGCGGATAGGTCCGAAGGCGATCCTCGACCGCCGCCAGCTTGGCGGCATCGGGATATTGCGGAACCTGGGAGATCGGCTTTTCCCGCCAGCTCTCCGGCGACCATTTCGTGCTCATCTTCTGCCTCGACTTACGCGCGCCCCTACGGGATCGTCCCGCTATGGGTAACAGGGGCATTGTATATATGATTTATGCCCCCTTCATGCAAACTATGGCGATATGCACGCTAACATTTTGTAAAACAATAATAATATAGGCCGCCACTACTGGCCGACCTTTACTACTTCACCCTTCAGGGCGACGCCGGCAACGATGGCGCCAGCATGGCATTCATAGAGCGTGTCGCTGGCGAACGGTTTCTTCTTGTAGTAGCTGACGATGTTGATGACGGCATTGCCGCCCTCGGCGATAGCCCGTTCGCCGAGTTCCTTCATGGCCGAGATCATGGCCCAGGTGCAGGCTTCCTCGTCCTGTTTGCCGAAGGAATTGGTTTTGCGGTTGGTGACGAACTCGCCAAGATTCTGCCCGGCGGGTGCCGCCTGATCGGCAAAATAGAACTTCACGCCCGCCGGGACGTGTTCGGCATAGAGCGGATCGGCCTGCACGTCGGCCATCTTCAACTCATAGCGCGTATCGCGGGCCGAAGCCGGCTCGGAACCCATGACCAGGGTCGATGCGGCGATCGCGAGTGACAGGCGGATTTCCTTGCGCATTGCTTCTCTCCGGATAACTGAGGTCGAGACGGTTCAATGCCATGGGATGCAATGAAGTTCCACCGGCGGTCGCTCAGGCCGGTGTGCGCATGGTCACAAACTCTTCCGCAGCTGTTGGATGCACAGCCACGGCAGCGTCGAACTGCGCCTTGGTGGCGCCCATCTTCACGGCGATGGCGATGGCCTGGATGATTTCCGGCGCGTCCATCCCGACCATATGGGCGCCCAGCACCAACTGTGAGGTGCGCTCGACCACAAGCTTCATCAGCGTGCGTTCATCGCGGCCCGAGATGGTGTGCTTCAAGGGCTTGAAGTCGGCCTTGTAGATGTCGAGTTCGTGGCCATCCTTCCGTGCTTCAGCTTCGGAAAGACCGACGACGCCGGCCGGCGGATGGCTAAAAACCGCCGAGGCGATCGTGCGGTGATCGACCTGCCAGGGCTTGTTGCCGAACACCGTGTCGGCATAGGCGTGGCCTTCGCGGATAGCGACAGGTGTCAGATTGACCCGATTGGTGCAATCGCCGATGGCATGGATGTTAGGCACGCTGGTCCGGGAACCCGCATCGACGATGATGGCGCCGTCCGGCTTCACGGCGACACCAATCTCGGCAAGGCCGATACCGTCCGATTTCGGACGCCGCCCGGTCGCATACATGACGGCATCGCATGTCATCCGCGAACCATCGTTCAGATGCAAGGTCAGCCTGGCGCCGCTCTTTTCAATCCGCGCCACCTCTGTCTTCGTGCGAATGGCGATCCCCTTCTTGCCCATTTCGACGGCCAGGAAATTGCGCACATCGTCATCGAAGCCGCGCAGGATCTGCTCGCCGCGATAGAGCTGCGTCACCTTGGCGCCGAGACCGTTGAAGATGCCAGCGAATTCCACGGCGATGTAGCCGCCACCGACGATGGCAACCTCCTTCGGCAAGGCCGGCAGGTGAAACGCCTCGTTCGAAGTGATCGCATGTTCGATGCCGGGGATCTGCGGCTGTTCAGGCCAGCCGCCGACAGCCACCAGGATCTGTTTGGCGGTCACGCGCTTGCCGGCCACCTCGACCGTATGCGGGTCGGTCAGCGCGGCGCGGCTTTCCAGGAGGTCCACCTTGGAGCCGCTGAGCAGCTTCTTGTAGATGCTGTTGAGGCGATCGATTTCCTTGTCCTTGTTGGCGATCAAGGTCGACCAATCGAAGCGCGCCTCGCCGACCGTCCAGCCGTAATTGCGCGAATCCTCGAAATCCTCATGAAAATGGGCGGCATAGGAGAGCAGCTTCTTCGGCACGCAGCCGCGGATCACGCAGGTTCCCCCGACCCGGCTTTCCTCGGCGATGGCCACCCGCGCTCCATGGCCGGCCGCCACGCGCGCCGCACGCACGCCGCCCGAGCCGGCGCCGATGACAAAGAGATCGTAATCGAATTGGGACATTCAGGCTGCTCCGCGCTCATTGCGGTGGCAGCTTTGCACCACCTGGCCCGGTCAGGTCAATTGCCGTTCACCGTATATCTGGTGGCGAAACAGTGCACGCGGGGTCGTTGTCTTGGCGCAGCCGGACGGCCCCAGCAGTGCCACGGCGGCCCATCCCGTACGGCAAGATCGATGGCATCGACGGCAATGATGCTTTCCGACCGCTTTCAGTTCAGTCGAACTCATTGCCTGCCTTGTCCATCGCCGCGAAATTTGGGCGCCCGGCCGCCGCCGTCCCAGGGCAGCCGGGCGCCGCGTGGGTCTTACGCATCCTTGGAGATGCGGTCCCACTCTTTCTTGAAGGCATCCTGGTTGTCCAACCGGTAGGCGGCCTTCTCCATTTTCTCGATCAACTCAATATTGGCAGGATTTTTCTCACGCGCCAAAGGTCGCGACACGATTTCGCCTCACCCCGTGCATTTTACCGACTTCTTATTGGACAGGAGTATGACAGGGATAAAGTGTAAGTGTCCATGGCCCTTTGTGAAGCCCAGCCGGCGGCCGGCCTATGCCGTTATCCGGCTTCGCGCGGCCTCGCTCCGCGTCGCCAGGCGCCAGCGCTGACGCAGCATAACGCCAAGGACGGCCAGTTGGACCAGAATTGGCGCAAAGCTCCAAACGATATCGTCACTCGCCACCGGCAGAACCAGCGTGATGTAGTCGCTGTAACCGGCGAACACCATGATGATGCCCACCGGCCAGTAGATCAGCGCCAGATAGACGAGCCATGTGACATCCGACCGGCTGCGCCAGGTGCCGAAGCTCAGCCACATCAGGAAAGCCAGATCCCGCAACATGAACAGCACGATCAGCACCAGCGTTTCCGCAAGATGCTCGAAAGTCAGCAGGCGAAGCCGCAGCAACAGCGCCGAAAGACTTGGCGGCCATTCGTCGAAGGACATATCCGAGACGGCGGTCAGCGCAAATGCCAAGGCGGCAAGGACCCCGGCAAGGCTGACAAGCCACCAGGGGATTTCCGCCACGGCCCGGCTGATATCGCCCCCGCGCAGCGCCAGCAGCCCGGAACGGTAGCGGATGGGATCGCGGCGGTCGGCCAGGGCTGCGAGATAGGTGAGGATCGCAACGACGGCGAAGACTGGCAGTGCCGCACCCACCGCGCCGCCGCCCGGCCAGGGAGCGACCCCGGCGGCAAGGACCGCACAGAAGCACAGGAACAGCGACCAGAACCAGGGCCAGCCGCGATATTGTAATTCGCTGCGCATCAGGCGGAATACGGCGACGACGGCCCAAAGCACGAACACGGTCCCCAGCACCGCGCGCACCAGCGGCCATGAATAGGCGCTGTCATAGACATAGGCGACACCGGGACTGAACCCGGATTCATCGAGGACCGGAAACGTCCCGCCACCGCTCACCGCCAGAAAAACCACGAAGCCGCAGGTTTGCGCCAGGGTGATGGTGAGGCGGCGATATTGCACCGTCTTGCGCAGCCGGATGAGCGCCACGCCCAATGCCACCGCGTGCGCGAGGCTGGCGCCGATCAACACCAGATAGATGCCGAGCCAGAAGCCCCCGGCCTGGCCAGGCGGAAAGCCCAGCTTCCAGCCGACGAAGACATAAGCGATCAGCGACAGGAAACCGCAATACCAGACAAAGCTGCACCCGCCGACGAGCTTGCCCCAGGTCATCGACCAGGCCGACAGGCCCGACATGCGCTGCATTTCCCAGGTGCCGCTGGCGACCTCTTCGGCCAACGAGTCGGCGGCGCGGCGCGGACCCCACATGCCGAGCACGATGGTCAGCAGCATATTGGCGGCATAGGCGAGCTTGTCGTAGTCGCTCACCAGGAAGATCGCATAGGCGATGGTAAAGCCGACGATGCAGGCTGCCATCATACGCTGCCAGCCCAGATGCAGCCACAGGTTACGCTGGAATTCCGGATTGATGTCGACGCTCATTTCGGCCCCACGAGGCGCAGGGGCGGCCGTTCCGCCGCCGCTTTCATCCGGGCCAGATAAATGTCCTGCAGGCTGCGCCGCTCCGGCGAGAAGGAGGCCAGCGGCAATCCGGCCTCGATCACCGCAGCAAGCATGGCGGCGCGGGCCCCGGGGTCCGGGTCCGAGACGACGATCGCCTCGTCGATGCCGCAGCTCAGCACCTCGATATTGCCGACGGCCACCAGGCGCCGGCGCAGTTCGAGTATCGGCCGGGCAAAATCCAGCCGGATTTCGACCCGCCGTTCGGTGACGGCGCCCATCGTCGTCAGCGGCGCATGATCGACCACCCGTCCCTGCCGCAGCATGAGTATATGGGTCGAGTAATCCTCCAACTCGGCGAGGATGTGGGAGGAGACGAGGACGGTCATGCCATCGCGCGCAAGGTTGCGCAGAACGGCGGAAAGGCCGATGCGCGCCGAGGGGTCGAGACCCGAGGCCGGCTCGTCGAGCATCAGGAAACTCGGCTCATGCAGCACGGCCTGGGCAATCGCCAAACGCTGGCGCAACCCCCGGGACAAGGTTCCCGCCTTGTGACCCAGTCGGTCGGCGATCTCCATTCGGTCGGCGACCCGCTCCGCCACGGCTGTCCGCTGGGCACGCGGCACACCCTGGGCGGCCGCCCGGTACTCCAGGCATTGGGCCACGGTAAGGTCGTCATAGAGGCCGAAGAAGTCGGGCAAGAAACCCATGCGCCGGTGCGCCGCCCGTGGGTCGGCATGAACATCCATCCCATCCAGCCGAACCGTACCCGAAAAGGGCTGGTCGAGACCCGCGCATAGCCGCATCAGGGTCGATTTGCCGGCACCGTTCGGGCCGACCAGCGCAGTGATCGTGCCCCGCTCCAGAATCAGCGAGACATCTTCCAGGGCGCGGTGGCCCGGATAATCGAAGACAAGGTTTTCGACTTCCAGCATGGCTGAAGTGTCGCGGCTTTCAGGCTTTCTGGAAAGACCCCTCCCTGCCCTGGGGTGTGTGCGTTTTCCTATTCGGATCAAGGGGAAAGCGGCATGGGCGAAATCCGCCAGCGATATTCTCACACCAGATGACAGATGCGTCACCATCCGTTAACCTTGTCTCCATTAGCATCTGCAGCAACACCACTGACATCTCGCCGGCATGTCCCCGCGCCGGCTGCTCACGTACAGAACAAAGGGAAGCGCTATGGCTGGCAAGACGAGCAAGAAGAAAACCGTTTCGGCAAAGGCCAAGAAGGCTGTGAAGGCGGCAAAGCCGGCCGCAAGGTCCAAGACGGTCGATAGCGGAATCAAGCCGGCCGCTCCCAAGGCATATGCGTCTGTCGCTGTTAAGGACAGTCGCAACGGCAAGAATTTCGAACTGCCAATTCTCAAAGGCACGGTCGGCCCCGATGTGGTCGACATCCGCAAGCTCTATGGCGAGCAGGGCCTGTTCACCTACGATCCGGGTTACGGTTCGACCGGCTCGACACAGTCCGCGATCACCTATATCGATGGCGATGTCGGTGTCCTCACCCATCGCGGCTACAAGATCGAGGATCTCGCCGAGAACAGCGACTTCATGGAAGTCTGCTACCTCCTCCTTGAAGGCGAACTGCCCAATGCCAGGCAGAAGGCGGACTTCGAGAAGAACATCACCTATCACACCATGCTGCACGAGCAGATCGCGCGCTTCTATTCCGGTTTCCGCCGCGATGCGCACCCGATGGCGGTCATGGTCGGCGTGGTCGGCGCCCTCTCGGCCTTCTATCACGACAGCACCGACATCCACGATACGCACCAGCGCATGATCGCCTCGCACCGCCTCATTGCCAAGGTGCCGACGATTGCCGCCATGGCTTATAAGTATTCGGTCGGACAGCCCTTCGTTTACCCGAAGAACGAGCTGTCCTATGCCGAGAATTTCCTGCGCATGACCTTTGCTGTCCCGGCCGAGGAATATAAGATCGATCCTGTAGTCGCCAAGGCGATGGACAAGATCTTCATCCTGCATGCCGATCACGAGCAGAACGCCTCGACCTCGACTGTGCGCATGGCCGGTTCGTCCGGAGCCAACCCGTTCGCCTGCATCGCCGCCGGCATCGCCTGCCTGTGGGGCCCGGCCCATGGCGGCGCCAACGAAGCGGTCCTGAAGATGTTGGCCGAGATCGGCCACAAGGACAACATCAAGGAATATATCGGCAAGGTGAAGTCGAAGCAGGACAATACCCGCCTGATGGGCTTCGGCCACCGCGTCTACAAGAACTACGATCCGCGCGCCTCCGTGATGCGCAAATCCTGTCACGAAGTGCTGGATGCGCTGGGCAAGCGCAACGACCCGCTGCTGCAGTTGGCCATGGAGCTGGAGAAGATCGCCCTCAACGACGATTACTTCATCTCGCACAAGCTTTACCCGAACGTCGACTTCTATTCGGGCATCATCCTGCAGGCGATCGGCTTCCCGACCTCCATGTTCACGGTGCTCTTTGCCGTGGCGCGCACGGTCGGCTGGGTCGCGCAATGGAAGGAAATGATCGAGGATCCGACTCAGCGCATCGGCCGTCCGCGCCAGCTTTATACCGGCTATGGCGAACGGCCTTACGTGCCGATGAACAAGCGCAAATAGGCGTCAGGTTCGGAGAAAAGGGCGGCACCGCAGGGCGCCGCCCTTTCTTCATTTCCGTCAGCCGGCGCGCAACTCGCGCAGCACCTGCTGCACGGCACCGTCGAGCGCCTGCACCTTCTTTTCCATATCGGCGGCCATATCGAGCATCTGGCGGGCGACGCCACTGGTCTCACCGACGATGGAGCGGACATCGGTAATGCTGCCGCTGACGCGCTTGGTGCCGTCGACCATGTGCCGGATATTCCCGGCCATGCTCTGCGTCGAGGCTTCCTGGCGCTCGACCGCTTCGGTGATGCTGCTGGTGGCGGCGCTGGTTTCATGCATGCTGGATTGGATGGCGCCGATCGCCTGGGCCGATTCTTCCGCCGAGCGCCGGATGTCGCCGATCTGACGGGTAATATCCTCGGTAGCGCGCGCTGTCTGGTTGGCAAGGCTCTTCACCTCCGACGCGACGACGGAGAAACCCTTGCCCGCCTCGCCGGCACGCGCCGCCTCGATGGTGGCATTGAGTGCCAGCAGGTTCGTACTGCCGGCGATCTCGCTGATCAGAGTAACGATCTCGCCGATCTGCTGGGCCGCGACGTGGAGTTGGGAGACGGTGTTGTTGGTATGGTCGGCAACCGAGACCGCCTTTTGCACACGGTCGCGCGCGCTTTCGACATTCTCGGTGATGGCGGCGATGGCATTGGCCAGTTCGTCGGCCGACGACGCCACCTGTTGGGCGCCGGCTTCTGCTTCCACCACGGCATTCGTGGCATCCTTGGCCTGATCCGCGGCAACCTGTGCCGAACGATCCAGCGTCGCCGCCGTCTGGCCGAGCGATGCCGCTGCCGCTCGCAGTCCGCCGACCGCCTGCTGGACCTCGCCTTCCAGCTTACCGGCCAGGGTCAGCATCGCCTTGCGACGCTCATTGGTCGCCTGCTCCCGCAAGGAGCTTTGCTCGGTTTCGAGTTCGCGGCGTTTCAGTGCCATTTCCTTGAAGATCTGGACCGCCCGCGCCATGAGGCCGACCTCGTCATGGCGCTCGCGGGCGGGTACTTCCGCTTCCAGCCGGTCCTGCGCCAGCGCCGTCATGCTGTCGGAAAGGCGCAGCAAGGGACTCAAGGAATGCCGTACCGACCAGAAGAGGCCGAGCCCGGAGAGCACCGCGCCGCCGAGGCCTAAGATGCAGAATGCCACCAGCAGATCGATGAACGTACCCAGAAACACATCGGAATCGCGTGAAATGGCGACTGTGTCGTCGCCGACGCGGAAGATCGAAGTCAGGTGTATGTCGGAAAGCGGAAGCGCCAAGGTCGGCTGCACTTCGTAGATCGGCTGCCGCGCCAAATGCGCATTCGTCTCCGGCGCATTCACAAGGCGCTCCACATCCTCGCGGACCGCCGTTTCGGCAATGCTGCTGGCGGCCAGCTTACCGTCTCGCCAAACGCTGACCTCGCCGCCGACATCGTGCGCGAGATCGGCCAGCCAGGTATCGTCAAGCTGACCTTGTCCGCTCTCCAGATCCTGGAGAGCCGTCTCGACATGATTGCGCGCGGCCTCATTTATCTGCGCCAGCTGGCGCATGCTGCCCTGGTAGACGACGTAGAGGACGACCATCGCCATCAGGCCGGTTGCCACGACGATGTTGGCCAGTCCATGCAGCAGCAATCTCGTCGAGATCTTCATCGGCTTCGGTTTCCGCGCTGTTCGATCCAGGTGTACGGCTTCAGCGCCGGAGGGTAATCGCCCCGCCGTTAAGGAAACATGACCTAGATCAAACGAACCTGTGCCGAAAAGCAGAAGGGCAGCCGATCGGCTGCCCATCGCGACAGATTTATGTATGCTTAACACGGCCTTACTTCTGGACGAGCTCGATCTTGTAGCCGTCGGGATCCTCGACGAAAGCGATAACCGAGCCGCCATGCGCCATCGGGCCAGCCGGTCGCGGGATCCTGACGCCCTCCTTGGCTAGTTTGTCGCAGGTGCCATAGATGTCTTCGACACCGATGGCCAGATGGCCGAAGGCCGTGCCGATGTCATAAGGCTCCTTGCGGCCCCAATTGTGGGTCAGTTCGATGACGCTATGATCGTCCTCGTCGCCATAGCCGACGAATGCGAGCGTGAATTCGCCCGAAGGATAGTCCTTGCGCCGCAGCAGCTTCATGCCGAGATGCCGGGTGTAGAAATCGATCGACTTATCCATGTCCATGACGCGGATCATCGTGTGGAGCAGACGGTTCGACATGCAAATACCTCTGATTGGATGCCTGTTTTTTTAGCGTGCGGCGGCTTCGACCGCACCGACGATATCGTCGACGACCCGTGCGATCAGCACCTTGTCTTCGCCCTCCGCCATAACGCGGATGAGCGGTTCGGTTCCCGATTTCCGGATCAGCAGCCGGCCGCTGCCGTTGAGCGCCGCCTCGCCCGCAGCGATGGCGTCTTTCACCAGAGCCTGTTCCAAGGGCAGCTGGCCCGGCCGGTAGCGGACATTCTTGAGCAATTGCGGCAGGGGCGTGAAGACGCGGCCGGCCTGGCTGGCGGGCCGGTCGGCCTTGATGAGAACGGCCAGGATCTGCAGCGCCGCGATAAGCCCGTCGCCGGTCGTGGCAAAGTCGCTCATGATGATATGGCCGGATTGTTCGCCACCGATATTGAGGCCGAGGCGTCGCATAGCCTCAACGACATAGCGGTCGCCGACCGAGGTTCGGTGCAGCTTCAGGCCCAAGTGCCCCAGGTGACGCTCCAGCCCAAGATTGGACATGACCGTGGCGGCAATGCCGTCGCCGGCCAGGCGCCCCGCGCTCTGCCAGCTTTCAGCGATGAGAGCCATAAGTTGATCGCCATCGATCACCGTACCGGTTTCGTCGACCACGATGACGCGGTCGGCGTCGCCATCAAGCGCGATCCCCAGATGCGCGCCGCTGGCCTTGACCTGCTCGCACAGTCTTTCGGTATGCACGGCGCCGCAGCCGGCGTTGATATTGGTGCCGTTCGGCTCGTTGGCGATGGCCACCACGTCGGCGCCCAACTCCCACAGCACCGTGGGCGCCACCTTGTAAGCCGCGCCATTGGCGCAATCGACGACGACCCGCAGCCCTTCGAGGCTGAGTCCCTTCGGAAAGCTGGATTTGACGAATTCGATATAGCGCCCCTGCGCATCGTCGATGCGTTTGGCCCGGCCCAACTGCGCCGACGGCGCCAGGCCGCGCACCGGTTCGAACCCAGTGCCAAGGACACGCTCTTCAATCTCTTTTTCAATATCGTCGGACAGCTTGTAGCCGTCCGGGCCGAACAGCTTGATGCCGTTGTCTTCGTAAGGATTGTGCGAAGCCGAGATCATGACGCCGAGATCGGCCCGCATTGACCGGGTCAGCATGGCGACCGCAGGCGTCGGCAAGGGCCCCAGCAACATCACGTCCATGCCCATCGAAAGGAAGCCGGAGGTCAATGCCGTTTCCAGCATATAGCCGGAAAGGCGCGTATCCTTGCCGATGATGACCCGGTGCCGATGTCCGCCCCGCGTGAAATGCGCACCTGCAGCCAGGGCCAGGCGCAGGGCCGTCATCGCCGTGATCGGCTCGGCATTTGCGAGCCCGCGCACCCCATCGGTGCCGAATAGTTTACGGGTCATCATGTGCCTCAACTCGACCTGGTGTTGCTATTTGAGCAAGAGTCCCGTCACTCATACGAACTTAGCCCTTTTAGGAGCCGGCCTTAGAAGCGAGCAACTTGCGAATGTGGCGCTTTTCTGTCGGATCTAGGTCTCGCTGTAAAGCTGTTCGAGCGCGAGCTAACAATCTACCATCATGTTCCGGCGGAACGGAGTGATTGTTCTCCCAATTCAGCTTCACTTGCGCCTTTGTCAGCGGATCGAGTCCGTCAGAATAGGCTGCTGCAATGCTGTCCAATATCTGAGTAACCTCAGCAGGAATCGCGGCGCTAGAGGTGGAAGAAATTTGACGGCTAAATCCTGCAGCCCCGGCTGATGCTGGCGCAGAAGAAGTTTTCGCTTCCGAACGCACGCCAACTTCTTTCACTAGGAGCCAACTTTCTACGATCGACCTATCCCACTCCGTCGTTGTATCGGCTTCTTGGAGGAGGGCGAGAGATTGCGAACCGCGAGCGGGAGAAATTCCCAAAAGATGCACTCGTACGCCATAGCTTTGCGCAATTTGAACACCGACACGGACATCTTCGTCCCCCGATATCAAGACGATATCAGATACTGCATGATTTCTGGCAAGCTCGATCATGTCGGTCACAATGAGTGAATCGACACCTTTTTGTTGACCGACACCATTTAAGAAACCCAGCCTAAGTTTGACGTGATCGCGATGAGCTAGACTTGACTGTTCACCCGATGGCCGATTTCCCTGAGGCGGCGCGTCGTACCAGTAAATTCTCAAGAGCTCCTTTCGCGGAGCTAGCTTGTGGGATTCTGTGATGAGCAGCTCAAGGATTTTTTCCTCTACCACCGAAAGAGCAGTTCTGGGCTGCTTAGCTCCCTTTAAAAGGGCAGAGCCTTGAGCGAAAAGGTATCCTGCATCCACCAGAATTGCAGTTCGATCCACGTCATGCTCCAGAAAAAGGTAAGGGCTCCCGCAGGAGCCCTTTATTAGGCCGTTGGCCAAGCAGCAATTTAGGCTTGGCTTCAGGCAAAACTAGATATGAGAGCCAACGAACACATTGTCAAGCGGTTTGCCGCCAGGACCTCTTCAAGGAAGACGTCTAATTTACTGATATTAATATACTTCATTGCCAACACCGGAGAGCCTCGACCATGGCCCGCATCTGGAATGTCTGCGGAACATCGTGCACTCTGACGATCTGGACGCCTTGGGCCAGGCCAAGGGCCGCCACGGTCAGCGATCCGGCCAGCCGTTCCTTGGGTGCCTCCCCGCGCGAGAGGCGGCCAATGAAGCTCTTGCGCGAGACCCCAAGGGTGATCGGGCAGCCGAAAGAATGGAAGGCCGCCAGTTCGTTGAGGAGACGCAGATTGTGGGGATCCTTCTTGCCAAAGCCGATCCCCGGATCGAGGGATATCCGGCTGCGACCCACGCCCAGCGCCTCCAGCCTGGCCAGCCGCGCCGCAAAATAGTCGATGAGGTCGAGCGTCACGTCGGCATAGACCGGGTTCGCCTGCATGGTCTGCGGTTCGCCCAGCATATGCATCAGCACGATCGCGGCTCCGGAGCCGGCGGCGACCCGCTCGCTCTCTGGATCGCCGGTCAGCGCCGTAACGTCGTTGATGATGCGTGCCCCGGCCTCGACCGCCGCCGCCATGACTGGTGCGTGCCGCGTATCGACCGAGACGCAGAGCCCTTTTTCCGCCAAAGCGCGGATGACGGGCACGACGCGGCCAATCTCTTCCGCCACCGACACAGGCGCCGATCCCGGCCGCGTCGACTCGCCACCGATATCGAGAATGTCGGCGCCCGCCTCGGCCAGGGCAATGCCACGGGCGGCCGCCGCGCTGGCATCGGCATAGTCGCCGCCGTCGGAGAAGCTGTCCGGCGTCACGTTGACAATACCCATGATGAGCGCGCGCTTGAGATCGAAGCCAGCCCAGGGAAGCGGCGGCGCCGAGAACGGTGCCAGCGCCGCGGCATCGAGATCGGCCAGTTGAACCGGCCGGCGTATACCCCTGCCCTCAATGTCGCGGGTCGCACTCTCCATGCCGGCAAAGGCCACCGGTCCGCCGGCAAGTCGCCGCGCCGTACCAGCGGCAACCGCGCGTTCGGCGGCCGACCCGGCCAGCATCGCCGTGGGAATGAGATAGGTTCCCGCCATTGAGTGCCCCATTCAACCTTGCAGATGCCAGAAGCCCCGCCGGCAAGGCGGGGCTTCGGAGCAAATCATATGCTTGTTCTTGCCGGGTCAGCTGCCCGGCTGCGGCTTGGGCTCGAAACCCGGACGCGTGATGGCACCGGTCGGGATGGACGAACGTGGCTTCACCGTCGCCGCGGCGCTGCCACCCTGGCCCGTATCCTGGCGGATCTTTTCGCCACTGAGCAGGGAGCGAACTTCGTCACCGCTCAATGTCTCGAACTCGACCAGAGCCTTGGCGACCGTGTGCAGGCCTTCAAGGTGATGTGTCAGCAGTTCGCGCGCCTTATTCTCGCCCGTTTCGACGATGCGGCGGACCTCCTGGTCGATCAGCTTGGTCGTTTCATCCGACATGTTCTTGCGCTGCTGGCCGATCTGATAGCCCAGGAACACATCCTGTTCGCTGTCGGAATAACGCAGCGGCCCCAGCTTATCGCTCATGCCGAATTCGGTGACCATGCGGCGCGCCATTTCCGTGGCCTGCATGATGTCGTTCGAGGCACCGGAATTGAGGTGCTCCTGGCCATAGATGAGCTGCTCGGCGATACGGCCGCCGAAACAGATGGCGATACGGCTTTCCATCCAAGTCTTGGAAATGCTGTAGCGATCCTTTTCCGGCAGCGACATGGTGAGACCGAGCGCCCGGCCGCGCGGGATGATCGTCACCTTGTGGAGCGGATCGGCTTCCGGCACCTCCAGATTGACGATCGCATGGCCGGCCTCGTGATAGGCGGTCGCCAGCTTCTCTTCCGGCGTCATGACCATCGAGCGGCGCTCGCTGCCCATCATGACGCGGTCCTTGGCCTGTTCGAAATCGGCCATGGTGACGACGCGCTTGCCGAAACGGGCTGCCATCAGTGCCGCCTCGTTGACAAGGTTCGCAAGATCGGCGCCGGAGAAACCGGGGGTACCACGGGCGATGACGCGGGCATCCACATCCGGGCCCAGCGGAACCTTCCGCATATGAACCTTCAGGATCTGCTCACGACCGCTGATATCCGGGTTCGGCACGGTGATCTGCCGGTCGAAACGGCCCGGACGCAGCAGCGCCGGGTCGAGCACGTCCGGCCGGTTGGTGGCGGCGATGATGATGACACCTTCATTGGCGTCGAAACCGTCCATCTCGACCAGCATCTGGTTGAGGGTCTGCTCGCGCTCGTCATTGCCGCCGCCAAGGCCGGCGCCGCGATGACGGCCGACCGCATCGATTTCGTCGATGAAGATGATGCAGGGCGCGTTCTTCTTGCCCTGTTCGAACATGTCGCGCACGCGGGATGCGCCGACGCCGACGAACATTTCGACGAAATCCGAGCCCGAGATGGTGAAGAACGGCACATTGGCTTCGCCGGCGATGGCGCGGGCGAGCAGCGTCTTACCGGTGCCCGGAGGACCGACGAGCAGACATCCTTTGGGAATCTTGCCACCCAGGCGCTGGAACTTTTGCGGATCCTTCAGGAATTCGACGATTTCCTCGAGCTCGGACTTGGCTTCCTCGATGCCGGCGACGTCGTCGAATGTGACGCGCCCGGTACGCTCGGTCAGCAGCTTGGCGCGCGACTTGCCGAAACCCATGGCCTTGCCGCCCTGGCCCTGCATCTGGCGCATGAAGAATATCCAGATGCCGACGATGATGATGAGCGGTGCCCAGTTGATGAGAAGCGCCATCAGCGGGCTCATGCCGTCATCCTGCGGCGCGGCCTTGATCTCGACGCCCTTGGCGGAGAGATTCTCGACCAGCTTGGGGTCGTCCGGCGCATAGGTGGCAAAAGCCTGACCGTCCGTCGTATGGCCGGTGATATCCGGGCCGCGAATGGTCACGTCGCTGACGACGCCTTCATTCACTTTGCCCAGGAACGCCGAATAGGCCATCTGGGTCTGCGCGGTGCGCGATGTCGCCCCACCGAACATTTGAAACAGGACGACCAGCAACAGGCCGATCGCCACCCAGATCATCAGGTTCTTACCCCAATTCACAATCTTCATCCCTCATAAGGTCTCAAGGTCGGTTTGGGGATCGCGCCTGCCGAGAGCGGGCGGCGATGGAAACCCGACGCTTCACTTGTAGTTAAATAGTGTGCGGCCACCCATACGCAACTGTAAAGCCGCTTGATGTTGCTGAATTTCGGGGCAAAAACCGGAAATGGGTGGCTTGTCCTTGGCCATATGGGTCGAAACCCAGATACGCCACGAAGATGAGACGACCTGTCGCATCGCGAACCGCCGGCAAGGCCGGCCTTGCCAGGGGCGGAATATCCTTACGCCACGATCGGAAATACCCGCTTTGCCCGATTTCCGCGACGCCGTCCTCGCCAAGGATTGCCACAATTGAACCCGGCTCCCCCTCCATCCGCACGTCAAACCGGTTGTCCCAGCGGCCGCTTTGCGTCAGCCGGTCCTTCACAGCCGATGCTTCGCGGCAGACCAGGCCGAGGCCATGCCAGGTGCCGATCAGGCAGCCGCCCAGGCTCATGGCCGGCCGGCACGCCAGCAGGCAATCGACCGCCCGCCCCAGCGCCTCGCTCGCCGGCGGATAATCGATGCCGGAAATCACCCCGATAAGGCGCGCCAGGGCCGGTCCTCGTACCCGTTCGGGCGCATGCCGCCACACCGGCAAATCAATCAGGACATGACCCGCCGGATTGATCTCGACCGAGCGGATGAAAAGATCGGCGATCGCCTCCTCACCCGCCACGCGCTGCCGGCCCCAGTCGTGGATTTCGGCAGCCGCCGGCAGCGGACCTTCCAGGCCCATGCGCCAGCGCACGCGTTCGAAGCGGACCAGCTGGTTACTGGGATCGTCGAGCCAGCTCTGCCCGCGCGCCCGGAGATAGTCCCGCAATATCTCGCCGGATACGCCGAGCAGCGGGCGCAGCAGGCGTACGCCGTCGCGGGCCACAATGGCGCTCATCCCGGCCAACCCCTGCTGGTCCGCCCCTTTCCGTGCTTGCCGCATGGCGACTGTCTCGCGCTGGTCATCCAATTGATGAGCGGTGACGAGGTGGAGGATGCCGGCCGCCCGGCACGCATCGGCAAGCAGCTGATAGCGAGCCCGCCGCGCCGCCGCCTGAAGACCGCTCTCCGGTTTCTTGCCGGTCCAGCGCAGGATGCGGTGCGCAATGCCGGCAGCCACGGCCCAGGATGCAACTTGATCCGCTTCGGCAGCAGAGTCGGCGCGCAAGCCATGATCGACGGTGAACGCACTGAGCCGCCCCCCTTGCGCACGCGTCCAGGCATGGAGGAGATACATCAGTGCCAAGCTGTCGGCGCCGCCCGACACGGCAACGGCAATGTGCGGCCGGGATTCGTAAGGCCCGCATGCCGCCATCAGCGCGGCAAAGGCCCGGTCGTTCAGCGATGTCGCGGGACTATCCCCAAGCGCTTGGCCTCAACCGCACTTGTAGCGCTGCTTGGCACGGGCGGCGCGATCCTTGATCGCCTGGGACGCCTCGGGGAACTGTTTGTCCAGCTGGCGGAAAGCCGTGCAGGCGTCGGCATTGCGGCCGGTCTGCCCCAGCGACATGCCGAGCTTCAGCAGATTGTCCGCCGACTTGGCGCTCTTGGGATATTTCTGATAGCCCTCGGCGAAGGCGACCGCCGCGTTCTTGAAATCGCTGCGGACGTAATAGGTTTCGCCCAGCCAGTATTGCGCATTGCCCGCCAGCGGGTCTTTCGGGTGCTCCGCGACGAAGGATTTCAGTGCAATCTCGGCCTCGGCATAGGCGCCGCGCTGGACCAGGCCGGTTGCATAATCATATTGCTCCTGCGGAGAGTTGCCGGGCAGCACGACCGATGTCGCGGCGCCAGCCGCTGCCTGTTCGGCTGCACCCGCCGGCGCCTGCGGCAGGTTCTGCATCTGGTCGCTGGAAAGCGTGCCCATGACGCCGGGCTGGGTCGGCTGCGGTGGCGCGCCGGGATCGACCGCGCCCGAAGCCGCTGCCGCCGTATCGGTTGGCGCGGCAACACCCGTCTCGGCACCAGCCACCGGTGGCATCGCGGCAGCCCCGCCGGCACTCGCCTTTTCAAGCTCGCCGAGGCGGAACTCGGTATCCTTCTGCATGCGGTCGAACTTGTCGGCGAGATCGTTGATCTTCAGTTCCAGCTGTTCGATCTGGCCGGTCAGCTGGCTCATCTGCTGGTCGTATTGCTGGAAGCGCACTTCGGTCTGAGCCGCCACGGTACCGCCGCCGACGCCCGTCCCGCCCTTTGGCATCTGGTTTTCCAGGAAGGTGACCTGCTGCTTCAATTGCTGCAGCTCGGCGCGGAGATCGTCGACCTCGTCGGCCTGGACGGCCGCCATCGGCGCCAATGCCAGCAGGCCCGCCAGGGCGGCGATCTTCATCCCATTTGCAAAAGTCACGCGGGTCATCCTCATCGCTCGTCATCCCGGTTCCGGCATCCTGCATGCTCGACACCGATCCGGGCGGAATTATGGCGTAGCCGGGCCAGCCCGGTCACAAAATTGCGAGCTGACAATGCCAAAGGGACTCGGTGAAAAGCAAGCCTGGGCAAGCATTTGCCCAGGCTCGTTTCGGGCCTCATTTCAGCCGAAAAACGGCGAAAATCAGGGATTCAACGCCGTCACGGCGCGCCGGTTCCGCACCCAGCAGGTCTCGTCGGCTTCGCCGCACAGCGGCTGTTCCTTGCCGAACGAAGTCGTCTCGAGGCGCCCCGTATCGATGCCGAGCGCCACCAGATAGGCGCGCACCGATTCCGCCCGTCTTTCGCCCAGCGCCAGATTGTATTCGCGCGTTCCCCGTTCGTCGGCGTGACCCTGGATGACGGCCGTGCGGTTCGGGTATTTCAGCAGCCATTGCGCCTGGCGCTGCAGGATCGCCTGCGCCTCCGGCGTCAGGTCATGCGCGTTCGTGACGAAGGCGACGACGTTGCCGACCTCCGTCTCCCACACCCGCTCGGCATCCAGGAGCCCGGTATCGACCCCATTCGGGTCGGACGGGCCGGTGCCGGTTTGAACCGGCGGTTTGGTCGCAATCGTCTTCGCATCGCCATCGGTGCCGCAGGCATGAAGCATCAGCGATGCGAACATGACCGCAGCCATCTGCCGGCTGCGATCGCTCGTTGGAAGCATTGGAGTCCCCTCTTAAGGTTGAAAATCATCAACCGAGGTAAACTCGGCGCCAAAGAGGGCGGGATTGCGGCGGAATTGTCGCGAAGACGGGGAAAGTGCCAGCCGCGCAAACAAAAACGCCGGCCTGGATCGCTCCAGGCCGGCGCTGATGATTCCAGTTATCCGCTGAAGTGCTGGATTACTGGTTGATGGCGCTGACGCCGCGGCGGTTCTGCGACCAGCAGGACTCATCCGACTCGACGCAGAGCGGACGCTCTTTGCCGTAGGAGATGGTGCTGAGACGCGCCTTGTCGACGCCGAGGGCGACCAGGTAGTTGGCAACCGAATTCGCACGACGCTCGCCGAGGGCGAGGTTGTACTCACGCGTACCACGCTCGTCGCAGTGACCTTCGACGGTCAGCGTGCGCTGCGGGTACTGCTGCAGCCAGGCGGCCTGACGCTGCAGCTGGCTCTGGGCGTCAGAGCTCAAGCTATAGCTGTCGAGGTCGAAATAGACGGTGTTGCCGACATTCTGGTTGAAGTCCTCGGGCGAGCCCGGGACGGCCGCACCGGCAATGCCAGTATCGGTCGAGGCCGAGGCGCTGGTGCCGGCACCGGCACCGCCGGCATCGTTCACCGGAACATCCGACGAGCAGGCTGCCAGGAGAGCGGCCGCAGCCAAGGCCGACAGGATCGAAAGACGCATTTTTTGTTTCCTCTTATTGTCCGTTCTCGGCTCGTGCAAATCCCCCGACCACCCCCCGATGTGGATCGCCGACCTGCACGCGCCTCAAATTCCGCGCTGAATCAAGGTATTCCAGGTTCGAATTGATCCCAGAATCGGGGCGGAACATAAATCATTATTAGTTTTCAAGCAAGGGCGACCATGCCGGATCCGACCCGTCCAGTGGCGTTTTCATGACACGCTCATTGTGCCCGGTGAGGTCAATGGAATGCAGCTGCGTCTTGCCATTGGGTTCCTGTTTATAGAAAGCGAGTACGCGGCCATTGGGCGCCCAGGTCGGGCCCTCGATCAGCCAGCCCTGGGACAGCATCCGCTCGCCTGATCCGTCGGGGCGCATCACGCCCACGTAAAAGCTGCCTTGGTACATGCGGGTAAACGCAATAAGATCACCGCGCGGGGACCAGACCGGCGTGCCGTAACGCCCCTGCCCCTTGCTGATCCGGCGGGCGCCGCCGCCATCGGCACCCATGACGTAGATCTGCTGGCTGCCGCCACGGTCGCTCTCGAACGTGATCTGGCTGCCGTCCGGCGCATAGCTCGGCGCCGTGTCGATGCCCGGCGTGTTGGTGATGCGCTGCGTTCGGCGCGTGCGGATATCCATCACATAGATATCGGTGTTGCCGCCCTGCGCCATGCTCATGATGACCTTGGAACCGTCCGGCGAGAAGCGCGGCGCGAAGGTCATACCGGGAAAGTCGCCGAGGACTTCCTGCTGGCCGCTGTCGATATTGAAGAGATAGACGCGCGGCTTGTTGCCGTAATAGGACATGTAGGTAATGTCCTGCGCGGCCGGCGAGAAGCGCGGCGTCAGCACCAGCACGCCGCCATCGGTCAGGTTCTTATGGTTCTCGCCATCCTGGTCCATGATGGCGAGGCGCTTCACGCGCTTGGCCTTCGGGCCGGTTTCCGACACATAGACGATGCGGGTGTCGAAATAGCCCTGCTCGCCCGTGATGCGCTTGTAGATTTCGTCGGCGATCTTGTGGGCGACACGGCGCCAATTGTTGGTCGCCGAATTGTACTGGAACCCGGTCATCTGCTGCTCGCCGAACACGTCCCACAGGCGGAACTGAACGGCGATCTGGCCATTGGCTTGCGAGGTGACATTACCGGCCACCAGCGCCTGGGCGTTGATAAGACGCCAATCCTGGAAACGCGGCGCCTGCTGCAACGAGCCGGAATCCTGGATGAAGGCCTTTTTGTCGATGGGTGCAAAGAGGCCCGAGCGTTCGAGATCGGCAGCGATGACGCCGGCCATGTCGCGCGCGACCTGGGAATCGCTGGGCGACGCAGCGAAGAAATCCGGCACCGCGATCGGCATCGGTTCCACATTGCCGCGCGTGATATCTATCGTCGGCTCAGCCCTGGCCGTGCCTATCCCAATGGGAAGAATCACCAGCGACACAATCAGGATGCCGCGCATTAACTGCTTCATGCCTTGCCTCATCATCTAGGGCTTCACCTTGCCCAATCGCCCGCTAAGCAACAATGCAAACGTTCAATTGGTTTCATACCGTGATTCACGCATTAACGCATCTTACAAACGCTTGAACTTGCCGCGCCGCCTTACCGTCTAGATGATCTCCGACGGACGGAAGCGCAATTTGATCGTCGGCCAGAACTTGCCGGGCGGCAGGCGCAGCGGGCTGGCGCGCTTCACGGCGCGCACAGCACCCTCAGCAATCGACCGGAAATAGGGGTCGGCCTGGTTGTTCAGCAATTCCACGCGCGTGACCGTGCCGTCGGGCTGCAATTCAATCCGAAGCTCGACCAGGATTTGATCGAGGTTGGGCGCACCGGCGGCACTGCCGAGATTCCAGTTCTGCTCGATCTGACTGCGGATGCCGTCCTCGTCGCCGGATGTCATCGGCACTTCCGAGGCAAGCTCCGTCTGCGGGCCCGTGCTCTCCTCCGGCTCGGCTGCTGCCTGCTTCTTCGGCTTCTCTGGCGTCGGTTCGGCGGCCGGCTCGTTGAGGACGCTGGCCAGAAGATTGTCGAGTTCGGCCGATTCCTTCTTTTTCTTCTCTTTCTTCTTTTCCTCGGTCTTCTTCTTCGGCTTTTCCTGCGGCTTTTCTTCCGGCTTCTTCTCGACCTTCTTTTCTTCCTTGGGCTTGGTTTGGTCGGGAATCACGACCGCCTGCTGCTCTGGTTCCGGCGGCGGCGGCGCCGAGGTGGCCTTCGGATTCTCCTTGGCCGGCGCCGGCTTCGCTTCCTTCTTCGGCTCGACCTTCTGGGTCTCTTTCTTCTTCTCGCTCACCTTCTTCGATGGCTTGTCGACCTTGGGCGCCGCAGTGAGGTCCGAGACGATTGCGGCCTCGATACCCAGCGGCTCGACGATGATGTCATCCTGAAAGAGCTGCGGCACGCCGAACCAGGCGAACAGGAACAGGCCCACATGGAACACGACCGAGATGACGAATCCTCGGTTGAGTTCCGGGTCGAGACCCAGCTTTTCGGTCAAAAAGTTCATTACGCTAGTTCGACTTCTTCTTTTCCGGCTCGCCAGAGGCTTTGGTGTCGGTCACGATACCGACCTTGTTGAAACCATTAGCCTGCAATTCCGCCAAAACTTGGGCAATGCCGTCCCAGTTCGCCGTCGCATCGCCACGGACGTAAATGATCGTGTCCGGCTTGTTCATCGTGATGGCCTTGAGGCGGGCGCCCACCTCCTCGATGGCGATCTGCGTTTCCTGGAGGAAGATGGCGTTATCGCTTCTGACCGTGACCACCAGCGGCTCGTCCGGGTTGGACATCGCCTCGGCACTGGTCTTGGGCAGTTCCACCTCGACGCCGACGGTGAGCAAGGGCGCCGTCACCATGAAGATGATGAGCAGCACCAGCATGACGTCGACCATCGGCGTCACGTTGATGTCGGCCATGGGCGAAAATTTGCGCCGCGCGGCCCGCCCGCGCGACGGATGCCCGGCGCCGAGTTTGACGGCCATTAGTGCTTCTCCTCCAGCTGGCGCGAGAGGATCGCGCCGAACTCGCCGGCGAAGGCTTCGAGCCGGTTGCCATAGCGGTTGATGTCGCCCGAAAGCTTGTTATAGGCGAGCACCGCCGGGATGGCGGCAACGAGACCCAGGGCAGTCGCGAACAAGGCTTCGGCAATGCCAGGCGCCACGACGGCCAGCGTCGTGTTCTTCGAGCCGGCGATGGCGGCGAACGAGTTCATGATGCCCCAGACCGTGCCAAAAAGGCCGATGAAGGGAGCAGCCGAACCGACCGAGGCGAGATAGCCCATGTAACGTTCGATCTGGTCCATCTCGCGCCCCAGCGTGATGTTCATGACGCGCTCGATACGGTCCTGCAGGCTTTCGCGGAACTGCTCCGACGCCAGCAGACCCTTGGCGGCCGACCGGCGCCATTCGCGCATGGCGGCGACGAAGATCGACGACATCGGATCGGCCGGCCGGTTCGAGATGCGGTCATAGAGCTCCTCGAGCGAGCCGCCGGACCAGAAGGCTTCCTCGAACTGGCGGGCCTGTTCGCGGAGGCGGCGGATGCGGATGATCTTGTCGAAAATGATCGCCCAGCTCCAGATCGAGGCGAACAGCAGGAAGAGCATGACGCTCTTCACAATCCAGTCCGCCTGCATGAACAGGGCCCAGACGGAAAGATCGTGCGCGGCACTCGGCAAGCCGACAGCGGCCTGGGCGGCGGCATCGACACCGTCGAGGGCATTGCCCGAGACCGGGGCAACGGGGGTTGCGGAAGGTGCTGGCTGTTGCGGATCCATGGGTTTTCTTCGCTTCTTACTTTAGGATTGAATGATGGGTGAAAGTGCCGTGCGCAAGGGGGCCGGCAGGCGCGCCGGCCTGCCATCGCGCCCCACGCAGGCAATGGTCACATGAACGCGGCAGAGCTCCTGTCCCTCGCGCCGGATGGACTGATCGAGATCGACCGTGGCGGCACCCAGGCCGGTGACGGCGGTTGCAACATCCAGCGCGTCATCCAGTTTCGCGGGGCGCAGATAGTCGGCCGTCACGCGCCGCACGGCCAGCATCAGTCCATCGCCCTGCATCATGGCCGTGTGATGAAAACCCGCCGCGCGCAGCATCTCCGTCCGCGCGCGCTCGGCGAATTTCAGATAGTTGGCGTAATAGACGATCCCGCCCGCATCCGTGTCCTCGTAATAGACGCGGATGGGGTGATGGTGCGCTGCGGCTGCGGCGTTCAACGCGGTGAGAGTCATCGAAACGCCCCCTCACCCCGCCCCTCTCCCGCGAGGGGAGAGGGAGTTTCCACCGAACCCTGCAAATGATAGCCCCTCGCCCCTCGCGGGAGAAGGGTTGGGGTGAGGGGGTGAGCGAAGGGTCTATCCATCACAGCTCATCCTCCCCGATCGCCGGTTCGAGGAGATCGGCTTGCGCGGCGTGGCTCGATGGAGTGAGGCCCAGATGCTTGTAGCCGTTCAAGGTCAGCATCCGGCCGCGTGGGGTTCGCTGCAGCAAGCCCTGCTGGATGAGATAGGGTTCGATCGCATCCTCGATCGTGTCGCGCTGTTCGGACAAGGCGGCGGCCATCGTTTCGACGCCAACGGGCCCGCCGTCGTAATTGTCGGCGATGCAGGTGAGGTAACGCCGGTCCATCGCGTCGAGGCCGAGCTGATCCACCTCTAACCGCGTCAGCGCCGCGTCGGCGAGCTTGGCCTCGACGCGCCCGACCTTGGCCACCGCCGCGAAGTCGCGCACGCGGCGCAGCAGGCGGCCGGCAACGCGCGGTGTACCCCGCGCGCGGCGGGCTATCTCGGCGGCACCGCTATCGGCCAGATCGAGACCCAGCACGCGGGCGCCACGGCGCACGATCAACTCCAGTTCGTCATGCGTATAGAAATTGAGCCGCAGCGGAATGCCGAAGCGTTCGCGCAAAGGCGTCGTAATCATGCCAAGGCGTGTGGTGGCACCCACCAGCGTGAATTTCGGCAGGTCGATCCGCACCGAACGCGCCGCCGGGCCTTCGCCGATGATGAGGTCGAGCTGGAAATCCTCCATCGCGGGATAGAGGATTTCCTCGACCGCCGGCGACAGGCGGTGGATCTCGTCGATGAACAGAACATCGCGCGGCTGCAGGTTGGTCAGCAAGGCGGCAAGATCCCCTGCCCGCGCGATCACGGGACCGGAAGTTGCACGGAAGCCGACGCCAAGCTCGCGCGCCACGATCTGCGACAAGGTCGTCTTGCCCAGGCCCGGCGGACCATAGAACAAGGCATGATCCAGCGCCTCGCCGCGCGCCTTCGCCGCTTCGATGAAGATGCCGAGATTCTCGCGCAGCTTCTGCTGGCCGATAAATTCAGTCAGCGCCAGGGGGCGCAGACTCTGCTCGGGATTGTCGTCCTCGGCGCGCTCGGCGGACACCATGCGGGGCTGGACTTCGCTCATTGCGCCAATTCCTTGAGGCCATGCACAATGAGGTCATTGAGAGCCGCATTGGCACCCTGGCGCTGCATCACCCTGGCTACCGCGCCATAGGCTTCCGTCCGGCGATAGCCCAGATTCACAAGGGCCGAGACGGCGTCGTTCATCGGTCCGTCAGCCGTTTCGGCGGGCGCCGCCACGGGCACGTCGCCGCCCGCCAGCGCCACACCCAGTCCGATACCGCCGGCCTTGTCCTTCATTTCCGAAACCACGCGCTGGGCGAGTTTGGGGCCAACGCCGTTGGCGCGCGCCACGGCAGCCTTGTCCTGCGCGGCGATGGCGCGGGCGAGTTCGTCGGGCGCCATCACGGAAAGAATGCTGAGGGCCACCTTGGCACCGACACCCTGGATATTGAGGAGCGCGCGGAACCAGTCGCGTTCGACGCCTTCCGCAAAGCCGAACAGCGAAATCGCGTCCTCGCGCACATGAGTGTCGATGAGCAGGCTCACCGCCGATCCGCGCGCACCCAGCCGGCCCAGCGTCTTGCCGCTGGCATGGACCACATAGCCGACACCATTCACATCGATGATGGCGGCATCGGCGGCGACGCTGTCCACAATGCCTGTCAGCTTGCCGATCAACGGGCAACCTCGCGGAAGTCCTGCGCGCCCCATTTGCCGAGCGTTCCCATGTGATGGGCATGGCAGATGGCCACGGCCAGCGCGTCGGCGGCATCGGCGCTCTTCTGGTCGCGGGCCGCCGGCAGCAGCACGCCCACCATCATCTTCACCTGTTCCTTGTCGGCGTGCCCTGCACCCACCACCGACTTTTTCACGAGGTTCGTCGGATATTCGGCGACGCGCAGCTTGTAGAGCGCCGGCACCAGCAGCGAAACACCGCGCGCCAGGCCCAGCTTAAGCGTGGAACTGGGGTTCTTGTTGACGAAGGTTTCCTCGACCGCCGCCTCATCGGGCTGGTTGAGGTCGATCACCTCGCGCAGGCCGTCATGAATCTGCACCAGCCGCTCAGCGAGGTCCCGCTTGGCATCCGAGCTGATGACACCGGCACCGACAAAGGAGAGCCGCGAGCCGACGGCGTCGATGACGCCCCAGCCGGTATGCTGCAGACCGGGATCCAGTCCGAGAATTCGCATGCCTTTTGCGGTTCCTTTATTACCCTGGTCAGGCCGTCAGCTTGGCCAGGGTTTCTTCCGACACTTCGAAATTGGCGCTGACCGTCTGGACATCGTCATTGTCCTCCAGCGTGTCGATCAGCTTGAAGAGTGTCTCGGCCGTATCGCCATCGACCGGGGCCGTCGTCACCGGGCGCCACTGCAGGCGCGCTTCCTTGGCTTCCTTGAATTTGGCTTCGAGCCCGTCCCGGACGGACGCGAAATCCTCCGGCGCGCAGGTGATCTCGTGCGCCTCGGCATCGGACTCCACGTTGTCGGCGCCCGCTTCCAGGGCCGCCTCGAACATCGCATCGTTGCTGGCCGTCTTGGCCGGGTAGCGGACGACGCCCTTGCGCTCGAACATGAAGCTCACGGAATTCGTCTCGCCCAGATTGCCGCCGGCCTTGGCGAAGGCGGTACGCACCTCCGTTGCAGTCCGGTTACGGTTGTCGGTCAGCGCCTCGACGATGATGGCCACGCCGCCCGGGCCATATCCCTCATAACGGACCTCGTCATAGGCGGTATTGTCCTCGCCTCCGGCGCCGCGCTTGATGGCGCGTTCCATCGTATCCTTGGGCATGTTCGCTTCGCGGGCGGCGATCACTGCTGCGCGCAGGCGCGGGTTGGTCGCCGGGTCGGGCGAGCCCATCTTCGCCGAGACCGTCAATTCGCGGATGATCTTGGTGAAGACTTTGGCGCGCTTCGCATCCTGCGCACCCTTGCGGTACATGATGTTCTTGAATTGGGAATGGCCAGCCATCGATCCGTTCCTGAACGCAAAACCTAGTGTGGACTATCGGCAAACCCTGACCAGATGTTGGGATCGGCGCCATCCTTTGGGCGACGCTAGACCGCGAATATGGCAGGATTTTGACGCCTTTTAGCACAATTCCCCCCGCTGCCAAGCCCGGTCGGCGTCAATCCATCGCCGGAGGCGACCGCACACCCAAATCCGCAGTTCAGCAGAGATTTGGACGGTCCGGCCGCAAAATTCATGACTCGTTTACGGAAAGCTCCCTATAGCTTTTAACGATTGGCCTCGATTCGGGCCAAATGTGGATGAAGCGAGGTCACTTTATGTCCCGAACGATCCGGGAGCCCGGCAGCGAAAGCCGGAGCGTCAATCTGGAAGCCGAAATCCACCGCATGGCGGAAGTCGTGACCCAGGTCGCCCGTCAGATGGGTATCGAGGGTGTCAGCGGCGCGCTCAAGATGGCGGCCGACGGCGAACCCCGGGCCTGCGACCGGGTGCATGAGATGGCCCGCCAGTTCATGGCGCGCGCCGAACAGATGCAATCCGAAGTCGACCGCTTCATGGCGGTGGCTGGCGGCAAGCGCGCCTGATCCGCCTACCGGGCCGCCGCTTCCACCCGGGAATGCGGGAGTTCCGCCTCGCCGGCAACCGTCACACGGGTCGCCGGGAATTTCACCATTATCAGGGTTCCCACGCTGCGGGCGCTTTCGATGATGATGCGCCCGTCATGCAGCGCCACCCAGGCATTGCTGATCGCCAATCCCAGCCCGGCCCCGTCGAAATTGCGGTTCAGCCCGGCATTCCCTTTCCCGAAGGGTTGCAGGGCTTGGGCGATCTCCTCCTCCGCCATGCCGCAGCCATTGTCCTGAACGGCGATGACCAGGCTGCCGGTCGTGTCGACCTCGGCGTTCACATTTATCCGGCCGTTCTCGCCCGTGAACTTCACCGCGTTGGACAGCAGATTTATCAGGACCTGGCGCAGTTTATCCTGATCGGCCAGCAGCTTGAATCGGCCATCGAACGGCTCGACGGTCAGAGCGATGTTCTTGGCGTTGATCTGGCCTTGAAAGAGATGGACCAGCGCATCGACCTCCGCCATCGGGTCCAGGGGGACGCTTTCAAGCCGGACATTGCCTGATTCAGCCCGCGAGAATTCCAGCGTTCGGTTGATGAGGTTCAGCAGTTCCTTGCCGCTGGCGTTGATGTCGCGGGCGAAATCGAAATAGGAGGGCTGCAGCGGGCCGTTCGGTTGCGCCAGCAGCAGATCGGAAAAGCCGATAATCGAATTGAGTGGCGTCCTCAGTTCATGACTTACATTAGCCAGGAATGTTGATTTGGCCCGGCTGCCGGCCTCGGCGCGTTCCTTCGCGGCGCGCAATTCTTCGGTGAAGCGCTTCTTCTCGGTGATGTCATGCAGCTTCACCACGATGGCATGAAGATGCGGGTCCGCCAGCAGGTTGGTCATGGCCATGTCGGTATAGGTCGTATGGCCCGAGACCGTGACAATCGGCATCTCGATCTCTTCCGTGCCGCCGGGCGCATCTAAGATCTCCCGCATAAGATTCTGATATTGCTGCTTATTGTCCTGGGGAATGAACTTCTCCAGGCGCTGGCCGCAAAAGACCGCCGTGCCATCGCCCAGGACGCGCCGGGTCGAGGGCGAATCATAGGTGATGACACCGTTTTCATCCAACAGCAGCACCACGCTGGAACTGGCGCTCACCACCGTCTCGAACCGGCGTTCGGTCTGCAGCCGCCGCGCCGCCTCTTCCCGTTCACGCCGGTCGAACCTGCGGTCGCTGATTGCCGCAATGAACCCGATCGCCAGGATGAGGATGGTCGCGATGGCCAAGGCGGCTGCCAGGATGGGCGTCGGCGTACCGTCAGCCAAGGAACGGAGGTCGCTGTGGATATCGGCGGTAAAGTCTACGGCCGCCATGGCGGTATAGTGCATGCCGGCGATGGCGCCACCCATGACCAGCGACGCCGCCAGCTTATGCCAGGTCCGGTCCAACTCCAGGCTCAGCCAGAAAGCAGCCGTCGCAGCAACGATGGCAATCAGCACCGAAACGGCAACCAGCAGTCCGTCGTGAGAGATGTCCGCCGGAACGATCATGGCGGCCATGCCGGTATAGTGCATGGCGGCAACGCCGCTTCCGGCAAAAAGCCCCGCAAGGGCCAGTTTCGGCCAGCCTGGGGCCCGCTGCCAGGCGACGATCGCATAGCCGATCGCGGTCGAGACGATCGCAATCAGCAGCGAGGCGATGGTGAGGCCGACATCGTAGCGAACGTCGAAGGGCGGCTTGAAGGCCAGCATCGCGATGAAATGCATCGACCAGATGCCGCCACCCAACGCGCAACTGGCGGCAGCGAGCCAAAGCACCCAGGCCAGCCCTCGCCCGCCACGCAATCGCTCCGCCACATCGAGCGAGACCAGCGAGCTGACCGCGGCAACCAGCAACGACAACAGGACGATTAGCGGATCATGTGTCGTGTGCAGGTGACCTACCATGTCGAGTCCAAGTCCGATCCGGGCATTTTTACCCGACCATCAGTGCCGCAAAGCGCTTAAATCCGGGTTAACTTAACATAACCCAGGTTCATATCAGCACTGCAATCAGGCCATTGCGGCCGATTTCGGGAGCGTTGACTCCAGCTTTCCACCGAGACGTACCGGCGCGATCCGGCGGGCGAGACCAGTTGCGTCGTCCGTTTCGACCAGAACGCCGCAAAGCGTGCCGGCCCCTGTCGCCGGGCTCAACCTTTCCGTCGGCAGCTTGCGTGTGAAGCGCTGGACGGGGAGCGATTTCTCCATGCCTATGACGGAATCGTAATCGCCGCACATGCCCGCATCCGACTGATAGGCCGTGCCTTTCTCGAGGATCATATGATCGGCGGTCGGGACATGGGTATGTGTTCCCACGACAAAGGAAGCACGCCCGTCGATGAAATGGCCAAAGGCCATCTTCTCGCTGGTCGCTTCAGCGTGGAAGTCGAACAGGATCGCGTCGGCATTGCCGCCCAGACGATAGGTCTTGAGCAGAACTTCGGCGGCGGCGAACGGATCGTCGAGCGGGTCCATGAACAGACGGCCCATCAGGTTGGCGACCAGCACTTTCTTCCCGCGCGCCGTTTGGAACAGGCCAGCGCCCTTGCCCGGTGTTCCTTGCGGGAAGTTGAGCGGTCGCAGCAGGCGCGGTTCGCTGCCGATGAAGCCGACCGTCTCCTTCTGATCCCAGACATGATTGCCGGTGCTGGCGCAATCGACGCCACTGGCGAAAAGCTCGGCCAGCACCTTCTGGGTGATGCCGAAGCCGCCGGCCGCATTTTCGACATTGGCGACCACGAAATCGATTGCAAGGTCGCGACGCAGCTGCGGCAGACGCTCCATCACCACGTCGCGGCCAGCCCGACCAACAAGATCGCCTAAAAACAACAAATTCATTATATTACAGATCACTCTTTCTATTAAACTTAAAGACTGCGCGCTCAGTGACGACATAGTCCAGCGGCTGGTCATAGATGCCCCGCGGCACCATCGGCACTTCCTGAACCGCATAGGCCACCCCGACCGCGACAGCATGCGCCTCGTGCCGCAGCTTGGCCAGGGTCCGATCGTAGAACCCGCCGCCATAGCCAAGGCGATAGCCTTCCGGATCGAACGCCAGCAGCGGCACCAGCAGGATCGAAGGAATTACCGCCGGGGCACTGTCCGGTGGCGTCATGACCCGGAAGCTGCCCTGGACCAGTTCCACCTTCGGGTTCCAGCGTCGGAAGATGAGCGGCAGGTTCCTGCCCGTTACGACCGGCAGCCCGACGGCATGCCCCTCGGCATGGTAATGCGCCAGTGCCGGCCGCACATCCATTTCACCGGGCAGCGGCCAATATCCCGAAATAGCCAGGCCGGGCGGCATGGCCAGGGCCTCGATCAGGTGATGTTTCAGCGCTTCACCGGCCCCGGGATTCTTCTGCCAGGCAAGATCGCGCTCGGCAAACGCCTGCTTGCGTAACTGAGCTTTAAAATCAGTGAGTTCCTGGGAATCCATAAGGCATTTCTTTAATCGACTGAATAGCAAACAGCCGCATCTTCGATCGATTTCGTCGATCAGAGATGCGGCTGGGAAAGAGAGGTGGGCGGTGCCACCTGAGCCGTTAGCTCGTTTGATTCCTCTGTGGCCTGCTTAAGCAGGTGGGCGCCATATGCTTGGACCACGGTCCAAGTAGGGACAGCTCCCTAGAGGTTAAGAATTGGCCTCAGGGAATACACGGCCTCACGCACCCTGCAGCGCTCCGCCCGGGCTGGTACTTAGGCTGCTTCCAGCCGCGCCGCAATAGCTTCGATCTTGACGGCCAAGCGCTCGATCGTATCTGCGAGCGCGATTTCCCGCCTTTGCACCAGATCCTCCTGCTGACCCTTGAGCTGCGAGATCTGCCGGTTCTTCTGGTCGAGCTCGTCTGCGAGCAACAAGCCCGTCAGTGCGAAAAGCAGGTTTTCGGCGACCGGGCCGGCATTCTTGGCCAGGCTTTCCATGCGGCGGCGCAGTTCGCCGGCCAGTTCCTGCACCCGGGCCTCTTCGCCCTCGCCGCAGGCGATGTCGTAATTGCGGCCGTTCAGCCCGATAGTGACGGTCGGCATGTTCTCAAGCCCCCTCGGTCACGGAATGCATGCGGCCGATGACTGTGTCCAGGCGCTCCGATACAAGCCGGGCTTCGGACTGAAGCAGGGAATAGGTCTGGCGCAGCACGGCCAATTCGGTCTGCAGAAGATCGCGATCCCGGTAGCCGCGCGACGAGCTTTCCTCGACCGCCGAATCCAATCGCGCCATAGCCGCATCGAGGCGGCTCAATGCCGTATCCAATCTGGACATCCTGTCGGTTCCTGCCCCCCGGTTGCGACGGTCCGATTCTGATTCCGGCCTCAGGGGGCCGGTTTAGGTATCCGCTTCTTCTCGTTTACTCGACCTCTTCGAGCGGCGTCAACCGATGCAGCCTGCCAATCTGCCGCAGTGCTGTAAGAACTTAGCACTTTGCGCCAAATTCAGCGGGAATCCGCTGTTGACCTTGCGGCCCCGGGCGGGCATGTTCCGCCGCGATCCGGCGGCCGGATCGGTCGGCCGCCACGTTAGGATTCTCCGGTAATCGCCGGTCATCCAAGGAATGATGATGGACGCCAACTCGGCCGCCGCCGCCAAGAGCACGATCCCCCACAAAGACCTCGCCAACGCCATCCGTGCCTTGTCGATGGATGCAGTCGAAGCCGCCAATTCCGGACATCCCGGCATGCCCATGGGCATGGCCGATGTGGCGACGGTCCTGTTCCAGCGGCATTTGAAATTCAATGCAGCCAATCCGGCCTGGCCCGACCGCGACCGCTTCGTGCTGTCCGCCGGCCACGGTTCGATGCTGATGTACTCGCTCCTGCACCTCACCGGTGTCCCCGGCGTGACCCTGGACGAGTTGAAACGCTTCCGCCAATGGGGCAGCAAGACGCCAGGCCATCCCGAATTCGGCCATACGCCGGGTGTCGAGACGACGACCGGCCCGCTGGGCCAGGGCATAGCCAACGCGGTCGGCATGGCGTTGGCCGAACGCATTCTGAATGCCCGCTTCGGCGACGATCTGGTCGATCATCACACCTATGTCATCGCCGGCGACGGCTGTCTGATGGAAGGCATCAGCCACGAGGCGATCTCGCTGGCAGGCCACCTCAAACTGAGCAAGCTCATCGTCCTTTTCGACGATAACGGTATCTCGATCGACGGCGCCGTCTCCCTCTCCTGCTCCGACGACCAGCTGATGCGCTTCCAGGCCAGCGGCTGGGCCGCGACGCGCGTCGACGGGCACGATCCGGAAGCCGTCTCGGCCGCCATCGCCGCCGCCAGGAAGTCGAACAAGCCCAGCCTCATCGCCTGCAAGACGGTGATCGGCTTCGGTGCGCCGAAAAAGGAAGGCACCTCCGCCACCCACGGTTCGCCGCTGGGCAAGGACGAAGTGGCAGGTGCGCGCGAAAAGCTCGGCTGGGCTCATGCGCCGTTCGACATCCCGGCCGATATCAGATCTGCCTGGGCCGACATCGGCAGCCGCGGCGGCGAGGCGATGCAAGCCTGGGGCAAGCGCCTGGATGCCGACAAGCAGAAGGCCGAGTTCGAGCGCGTCATGAAGGGCGAACTTCCGGCGAACTTCGCCGAAGTCCTGGGCGACCTGAAATCGACCATCGCCAAGGACGCGCCGAAGCTGGCGACCCGCCAGTCCTCGCAGCTGGTCCTGGATACCCTGGTCCCCGCCCTGCCCGAACTGATCGGCGGTTCGGCGGATCTGACCGGCTCGAACAATACCAAGGCCAAGGTGGCCAAGGCCGTTACCGCCGAAAATTATGGCGGCAACTATATCTATTACGGCATTCGCGAGCATGGCATGGCCGCCGCCATGAACGGCATGGCCCTTCATGGCGGCGTCATTCCATTCGGCGGCACCTTCCTGGTCTTCACCGATTATTGCCGTCCGGCCATTCGCCTCTCGGCGCTCATGAACCAGCGGGTCGTCTATGTCATGACTCATGATTCAATCGGCCTGGGCGAAGACGGTCCGACGCACCAGCCGGTGGAGCATCTGGCCGCCCTGCGTGCCATTCCGAACCTGCTCGTCTTCCGCCCCTGCGACACGATGGAAACGGCCGAGTGCTGGGCGCTGGCGCTCACCACCAGGGACCGGCCGTCGGTCCTGGCCCTCACCCGCCAGGCCCTGCCGCACCTCAGGGCGGACGCCGCCAACGCCAATCATTGCGCGCGCGGCGGCTATGTCATCCGCCCGACGCAGAAGGAACGCAAGGTCACGCTGATCGCCACCGGTTCGGAAGTCGCCATCGCCGTCGATGCGCAGAAACTGCTCGAGGAAAAGGGTATCGGCGCCGCCGTCGTCTCGATGCCGAGTTGCGAACTCTTCGATCAGCAATCCGCGGCTTATCGCCAGGAAGTTCTTGGCAGCGGCCTCAAGGTCGCAGTCGAAGCCGCGATCGGCTTCGGCTGGGAGCGCTATATCGGCACGGACGGGATTTTCATCGGCATGAAGGGCTTTGGCGCTTCGGCGCCCATTGCCGATCTCTACAAGAATTTCGGCATCACGCCGGCGGCGATCGTCGACGCCGTCATTGCCCGAATGTAACAGCCTTGTCATGACCTGCTTCAGGCGGGCCATCCGCGAGTTTTTATCGAGCGACAGAAACTCGCGGATCCCCCGCCTTCGCGGGGGATGACAAGTGGAGTTTTAGCGAGTACCCAATGTAGTCACCAAGTGTTGATAACCAGATTTTGTGAAAGGTACTGACATGGCAATTCGGGTTGCGATTAACGGCTTCGGCCGCATCGGCCGACTGGTCCTCCGTGCGATGATGGAATCGGGCCGCAAGGATCTCGACATCGTCGCCATCAACGATCTGGGCCCGGTCGAAACGAACGCCCACCTGTTCCGCCGCGATTCCGTGCATGGGGCCTTTCCCGGCAGTGTGAAGACAAAGGCCGGTGCCATGGATGTGGGCCGCGGCTGGATCAATGTCAGCGCCGAGCGCGATCCCGCCAAGCTGCCGTGGAAGGACCTGAAGGTTGACATCGTCGCCGAGTGCACCGGTCTCTTCACCGACCGTGAAAAGGCGATGGCGCATATCAATGCCGGCGCCAAGCGCGTCGTCATCTCGGCGCCCGCGACCAACGCCGACCTCACCGTCGTCTACGGCGTCAACCACGCCAAACTCAAGAAATCGCATCGGATCATCTCCAACGCCTCCTGCACCACCAATTGCCTGGCGCCGGTCGCGGCCGTTCTCCACAAGGCGATCGGTATCGAGCATGGCTATATGACGACGATCCATTCCTACACGGGCGACCAGCCGACGCTGGACACCATGCACAAGGATCTCTATCGCGCCCGCGCGGCGGCCCTCAGCATGATCCCGACCACGACGGGCGCTGCCAAGGCCGTCGGCCTGGTGCTGCCGGAACTGGCCGGCAAACTCGACGGTTCGTCGATCCGCGTGCCGACCCCGAACGTCTCGGTCGTCGATTTCAAGTTCGTCGCCAAGAAGGCCACAACCAAGGAAAAGGTCAATGAAGCGATCATCAAGGCGGCCAACGGCCCCTTGAAGGGCGTTCTCGGTGTCAACGACCAGCCGCTGGTGTCGATCGATTTCAATCACAACCAGAACAGTTCGACTTTCGATCTGTCACAGACCCAGGTCATCGACGGCACCTTCGTCCGCGTGCTGAGCTGGTACGACAATGAATGGGGCTTCTCCAACCGCATGTGCGATACGCTCGTCGCGGTCGGCAAGCTGGGCTGAGCCGGCGCCCGGGCGCACCAAAGAAGAACCCCCGTGCTTCCGGCATGGGGTTTTTTTGCTGCCTGCCACCAGCAATGGCCGGCTTTCCAACCGCTCCAGCCACTCGGCAGGACTTGGCACCGCTCCTTTCCCGGCGCTAGATTGCAGCGCCAATTGCACGAGCGAATAATGGGATGGGTGTCGCGATGGACGGAATGCCGTTTCAGGCCGGATTGATGCAGGGATCGCCGGCAAGTGTCGAAAATCAGGTAACCCTGGCCAATTGGCGAACAGCCCCCTTCAATCGCTGGGCCTTTTCGCATGTGTCGGAGATCATCCCCAGCGCGATCATTGCCCATGATCCGTCCCGCGTCAGACCCCTGGCGACATCCTCAATGGACCTCACGGGAATCGCCTATCGCACGGCCGACGGAAAGAACGGGACAGTCGGCGGCATGGTCGCCGATACGTTTACCGACGGCTTCCTGGCATTGCATCAGGGCCGCATCGTGACCGAGCGATATGCCGCGGCGCTGGCCGCCAACCGGCCGCATATCGTCTTCTCGGTCAGCAAATCCATCACCGGCTCTTTGGCCGGACTGCTGGTCGCGAAGGGAGAGCTCGATCCCAGCGCCCCGGTTTCGGACTATCTCCCCGAAACCACGGGTTCGGCCTATGGCGATGCCACTGTGCGGCAAGTACTCGACATGACCGTCGCCATCGATTTTACCGAGGATTATCTCGATCCAAAGGGCGACTTCATGCGCTATCGCCGCGCCAGCGGCTGGAACCCGGTCGAGGATCCGGCCGAAAAGATCGACCTGCGCGGTTTCCTGGCGACAACCAAACGAGCCGGCGGCGAGCACGGCCATACGTTCCATTATGTGTCACCCAATTCCGACCTGCTCGGCTGGCTGCTGGAACGCGCTTCGGGCTCCAAACTGTCCGACCTCCTCAGCGACCGCATCTGGCAGCATATTGGCGCCGAAATGCCGGCCTATGTCACCGTCGACCGGCTCGGCGCCGCGCGCACGGCCGGCGGCATGAGCGCCACCTTGCGCGATCTCGGCCGCTTCGGCGAGATGATGCGCTGCCACGGCGAGGTCGCCGGAAAGAGCATCGTGCCACGCGCCTGGATCGACGACATTCTCCGGAACGGCGATGCCGGCGCCTGGTCGCGCGGCGACATGGCCCATTTCATCGAAGGCGGCAAGTATCGCAGCAAATGGTACATCGTCGATGAGGACCGCGAAGCCTTCTGCGCCGTCGGCATTCATGGGCAATGGATCTTCATCGACCGCAAGGCGGAATTGGTTGCGGTCAAGGTCTCGTCGCAGCCCTTGCCGGTCGACGAGGGCATGGACCGGCATATCATGGCTGGTCTGCGCGCCATCGGCACGCATTTCGGCTGAGCGGCGCGGCCTTAATCGCTGAGCAGGACGCCAGCGCTCTCCGCCCAGCTCAGCCAGACCGGGCGACCGATCGAATCTGAATCATCGAGACGACGGTCGGCCTTCTGGTGCGCGACGGCGACAGGCTCCTTCATCCCGTCGATCGCCACATGATAATGGCTGCGGTCGCCGAAATAGGCCTCGGCCGCCACCCTACCCGAGACTGCGTTTCCGGCCCTGGCCGGCTGCGCCCAGGCAAGACGCATTTTTTCCGGCCGTACAGCGACGGTAACGCTGGATCCGATCGCAGGTGTCGAACCATTCACGGACACAGCCAGATTGCCAAGCGCGCCGGCATCGACACTGGCGATCCCGGCGGCAACCGACCTGACCATGCCTGGAAAGAAGTTCATGGACCCGATGAAGGCCGCCACCTCGCGGCAGCTCGGCGCCTCGTAGAGCCGATTGGCGCTGTCGATCTGCAGCGCCTTGCCGCCCGACATCACCGCGATACGGTCGGACAGGGCCAGCGCCTCCTCCTGGTCATGCGTCACAAAAACGAAGGTAACGCCTACCGAACGCTGGATCTGCCGCAACTCGATCTGCATCTCCTCGCGCAGCTTCTTGTCCAGCGCACCCAGCGGTTCGTCGAGCAGCAGCACCTTCGGCTTGCAGACGAGCGCCCGCGCCAGCGCAACGCGCTGCCGCTGGCCGCCGGACAGCTGGTGGCTGGCGCGCGCGCCATAGCCCGGCATCTTGATGAGGTCGAGCGCCTCCTCGACGACACGGCTCATGTCCGCCTTGGAGAGGCCTTTCTTGCGCAAACCGTAGGCGATGTTCTGCCCGACATTGAGGTGCGGGAAGATGGCGTAATTCTGGAACACCATATTGGTCGGCCGCGCATAGGGCGGCACGGTCGAAACATCCTGGCCGTCGATCAGGATCGCGCCGGCGGTCGGCACCTCGAAGCCCGCCAGCATGCGCAGCAATGTGGTCTTTCCGCAGCCAGACGGCCCCAGCAGCGAAAAGAACTCGCCGCGCTTGATCTCGAAGCTGACATTGTCCACCGCGCGGACCGGCCCGAAATGCCGGGAAACATTGTCGAGCGAGATGATGGTATCGGCTTCGGGCATGATCTCACAATCCGCTTGGCTTGGTGGTGGGGACGCCGCGACGGCGCAGGACTTCCGAGAAAACGACAATGATCGTCGAGACGACCAGGATGGTACTGCCCAGCGCCAGCGTCATCGGCAGGCGTTGCGGGAAGCGCAGCTGGCCATAAAGGAAGATCGGCAAGGTCTGATCGAGGCCGGAGAGGAAGAAGGCCATCACATATTCGTCGAGCGAAATGGTGAAGGACATGAGCAGGCTGGAAACGACACCGGGAAGCGCCAGCGGAAAGGTCACGCGCCAGAAGGTCATCCAGCCGGTCTCGCCAAGATCGCTTGAGGCTTCCTCGAGACTCTTGTCGAAGCCCTCCAGGCGCGCCATCAGCACCATCATCGAGAACGGCACGCAGAGCAGCACATGACCCGCTCCCACCGTCCACAAGGTGAGCGGTATGTCGAAGACCTGGCGTGCTATGACCAGCAGCGCCACGGAGAGGATGATGCTGGGAACGACCAAAGGTAGCATGATGCCGCCCATCACCGGTCCTCGTCCCGGCATCCTGTAGCGCGTGACACCCATGGCCGCGAGCAGGCCGAAAGTCGTGCTGACGATGGAGACACCGATCGCCACCGTCAGGCTGTTCTTCAGCGAGCTGATCAGCGACGGGTCGTGGACCATCTGCTGATAGGCTTTCAGCGTGAAGCCTTTCAACGGAAAGACGGCATAGGTCGCGTCATTGAACGAGAAAAGCGGCAGCAGCAGCACCGGACCGTAGAGAAACACCAGAAAGAGGATCGCGTAGAGCGGCAGGAAATCGATGCGTTTGCGCATGCTCAGATCGCCTCGCGCGCGCGGATCTTGCGGTAGCCGACCGCCCAGAGGAAGAGGCAGACGATGCCGGTGATAAGCGCCATCATCACGACGGAGACGGCCGAGCCCAGTGGCGCGTCGTTCTGGCGGCCGAACAGGATCTGGATGCTGTTACCGATCATGCTGCCGCCGGAGCCGCCCACCAGGGTCGGCGTCACATAGTCGCCGACCGTCGGAATGAAGACCATCAGGGCGGTGGCGATGCTGCCCGGCGCCGACAGCGGCAGGGTGATATGCCAGAACCTCTCCCAGGGTCTGTCGCCAAGATCGGTCGCCGCTTCCAGCAGCGATCGGTCGATCTTCTCCAGGCTCACATAGATCGGCAGGATGGCGAAGGCAACCCAGGCATGTGCCAGGGTTAACATCACCGCCGTTGGACTGTAGAGCAAGAAATCGAGCGGCTTGTCGATGAGGCCGAGCTTGATGAGGCCGGAATTGATGACACCGTTGAAGCCCAGCATGATTTTCCAGGCGAAGACGCGCAGCAGATAGCTGGTCCAGATCGGCACGGTAATGAGAATGAGCCACAGAATCTTGTGGCGACGCACCCGGAAAGCCATGAAATAAGCCATCGGATAGGCGAGCAGCATGACGAAGACGGTCACCGCCAGCGACATCAGGATCGATTTGACCAACAGGATGACATAGACCGGATTGGCGAAGGGAAAGGGAATTCCCATCCAGTAGGTGATCTTGTCGCCCAGCCCGAAAATCTCGGCGTAATTGCGCCAGGTAAGGGTCGTATCGATCTGGAAGACATTCTGAGTCCAGAAGCTGCGTACGACCAATGCGATTATGGGAGCCACCAGCATCGCCAGCATGGTGAGCAACGTCGGTGACATCAGCAGATAGCCGCGCAGCCACGGATAGCGCTGCAGAATCGTGCTGTTAGCAGAATTGCTGCGCGCGACACCAGTGACAATTCTGCTTTCGGCAGAGTCACTCATTTCGCGAAATTCCCAATCACGCCACCATCCCTTTGGCATAGTCTTGATGCGCCATGCCTTGAGCGAAGTTTCAATTGCCGGCGACGCCACTGTCAAGCGGATGACAATTCATGAATGCGCGACCTCAGCTCATGCATTGCCGATCGGGCTCGCGGGCCCGATGCCGGCATGCAGCAAAGAGCGTTGACAGCCGTATATAGCTGGTCGTCAAATTCCCCGGTCTGAACCATCCAACAAATTCAAAACGACTTAAATGGATAGGGGGCTATGGGAATGAACCGCGTAAAATTCATTGACCGCATGGCGCAGGGCCGCGTGTCGCGTCGCGACGTCATGCGCTCGGCAGCTGCTTTCGGCGTCGGCATGATGATGCTGCCCAACCGCGCGCGCCGCCGAGCAACTCGTCGTCATGGAATGGAGCGGCTACGATCAGCCGGACTTCTTCAAATCCTTTGTCGACAAGTACGGTGCACCGCCGGCCTTCTCGATCTTCGCCAACGAAGACGAGGCATTGCAGAAAGTGCGTTCCGGCTTCAACGCCGATGCCGTTCATCCCTGCACCTATTCGGTCGGCTATTTCGTCGAAGCCGGCCTCACCAAGCCGATCGATACCGGGCGTCTCAGCCATTGGAACGATGTGTTCGATCCGCTCAAAACCGGGGTTGGCGTGGTCGTCGGCGACAATGTCGTCATGATCCCCTGCGACTGGGGCAATTCCGGTATCGCCTACCGCACCGATCTGGTTGAACCCGACTACGCCGCCAACGAATCCTGGGCGATCTTCACCGACGACCGCTATGAGGGAAAGCTGTCCATGTCGGACACCGAAGCCGCGGCGGAAATCGTCGGCCTGCTGCTGGGCTACGACAAGAAGAAGATCTTCGAAATGTCGGACGCCGAACTGGAAGCGACCCGGCCGCTGCTGGAAAAGATCGTCAAGAACAGCCGCTTCCTGTGGAAGGACAATACCGAAATCAACCAGGCCCTGGCCTCGGGCGAAATCGTCGCGGCCTATGCCTGGAACGAGACGGTGAAAAGCCTCAAGGAACAGGGCGTGCCGGTCAAATATGCCCAGCCCAAGGAAGGCATCTTCACCTGGCTGTGCGGCATGACGCTGCTAAACACGGGCAAGGCCGACGAAGCTGCCGCCTACGACTTCCTCGACGCCTGGCTGTCGCCCGAATCCGGCAAATACATGATCGAGGCCTATGGCTACGGCCACAGCAATCGGAAAGCCTTTGAGATCGCCGATCCGGCGCAGGTCGCCGCCCTCGGCATCACCGATCCGGTGCAGCATCTCAACAACGGCATCCTGTTCGAGCCGGTCGAGACGGCGCGGAACCAGAAATACATCAAGCTGTGGGAAGAAGTGAAAGCGCTGAAGCAGTAGCTTCGACGCTACTCACTCGATGGATTTGAAGATCGCCCGGAACTGAGGATCGAAGGTCCGGGCGATCGGTTCCATGGCGGCGCCTTGGGCCACCGCCCACATGTCCGCGCTGCCCAAGGTCAACCTCGCGCGGCTGCGATCGTGCCGCGCCGAGACCGACGGCAAAAGCGGATCGATATGCCGCGCGATTTCGGCCAGCAGCGGTCCCGGCACCTGCCCGCCCAGCACCACCGTCTGCGGGTCGAACAAAGCCTCGACGATCTGTACGGCCTGACGCAGATGCTGGCCGGCCTGTTGCGCCCATTTCTGCAGCTTGCGGTCGCCTTCGCCGCAAAGTCGCTGCATCTCCTCGAAGAGGTCCCCGCTTGCCGCGTCCAGTCCCGTGGCTCGGCACAGCGACAGGATCGATACATATTCCTCAAGTGAGCGTGGCGGCGATGACGCGCCCAGCGCAGAGGCCGGCAGCTGCCCTATTTCGCCGGCATTCCCGGCCATGCCGGCATAGATCTCGCCCTGGATGACGATGCCGGCCCCCAAGCCGTAACCCAGGAACAGATAGACGAAATTGTCGAGACCCCGGGCGACGCCATACATCTTCTCGGCGATGGCCGCCGCGCTGGCATCGTTCTGCAGCCGCGCCTCCAGGCCGGTAGCGTCGCTGAGCTTCTCCATCAGCGGAAAGCTGTGCCATTCGCGCATGACCCAGGGATCGAGCAACGGGTCGGCCGGCACGGTGTCATTGCCGGTCCCGAACGGTCCCGGCATCGCTATCCCCAGGCCCAGCAGTGGAACCGCCCTGCTCTTTCGGTTTTTGGCCACATCCTTCAGGTCGCGCTCGATATCGGCAATGAGGTCGAGCACGACCGGCAGCCCCATTTGCGGTCCGCCGGAGAGCAGCCGGCAATGGCGGCGGCTGAGCGTGGTACCGGCAAGGTCGACCCCGACGCCCAGCACCCGGTGACGGTCGATCTCGACGCCTATCGACCAGGCGCCACCCGGCAGGATGCGATATGGCGTCGCCGGCTGCCCGCGCGCGCCACGTAACGGCTCGTCGGCCGCAACCAAGCCGTCCTGGGCAAATTGATCGATGATGTTGCTGACCGTTTGCGGCGTCAGCTGCGTCGCCCGGGCGATATCCGCGCGCGAGAGGGCGCCATTGAGGCGCAGCGCATCGAAGACCACGCGCCGGTTATGGGCGCTGGCGCCGCCCAGATTGGTGCCGGCGGTAGCGACAATGGTTCGCTTGGATTTCACGTTCCCCAACTTCCCGCGCGCCCAACTCCATTGACACGACCGCGCTTTTACCTGAGACTTATTAAGTCAACCAATTTGATTTATTATCGACGGTGCCGACCTTCCACGCAAGCGAAGATGGAAGGCGGCATCAAGGGAGCGTGAAACGCTGCTGCCATCCGGCACGCATCTTAGGGAGGTATTCATGTCCAAATCGTATCGCTCACGGCTGGTGCAGGCGATCGTCGGCGGCGGTATTCTGGCCGGCGCGCAGTCATTCGGTTTCGGCGCACTGGCCGATACGACGCTGAATGCGCTGTTCATGGCGCAGGCGGCCTATAGCGAAGACAATGTCCGCGCGATGACGGCCGACTTCGAAGCCGCCAACCCGGGCGTCAAGATCAACCTGGAATTCGTCCCCTATGAGGGGCTGCACGACAAAACGACACTCGCGCAAGGTGCGGGCAGCGGCTACGACGTGGTCCTGTTCGACGTCATCTGGCCGGCGGAATTCGCCGAGAACAAGGTGCTGGTCGACGTTACCGACAAGATCACCACGGAAATGAAGGACGGCGTCCTGCCCGGCGCCTGGACCACGGTCGAATACCAGGGCAAGCGCTACGGCATGCCATGGATTCTCGACACCAAATATCTTTTCTATAACACAGATATCCTGGAGAAGGCCGGCATAGCGGCGCCGCCCAAGACCTGGGCCGAATTGCTCGAGCAGGCGAAGGTCATCAAGGACAAGAAACTCGCGGAATATCCCATCGTCTGGAGTTGGGCACAGGCCGAGGCGGCGATCTGCGACTATACCACCCTTGTCGCAGCCTTTGGCGGATCCTTCCTGGACGCCGATGGCAAGCCCGCCTTCCAGAGCGGCGGCGGCGTCGATGCGTTGAAATACATGACGGATTCGCTGGAACAGGGCCTGACCAATCCGAACTCGAAAGAATATCTCGAGGAGGATGTGCGCCGTGTCTTCTCCAGCGGCGAGGCCGCTTTCGCCCTCAACTGGACCTACATGTTCAACATGGCCAACGATCCCAAGGAATCGAAGATCGTCGGCAAGGTCGGCGTGGTTCCGGCACCGGGTGTCGAGGGCAAGAGCAAAGCTTCCGCCGTCAACGGCTCGATGGGGCTGGGCGTTACCAGCACCAGCCAGCATCCGGACGATGCGTGGAAATACATCGTCTTCATGACCTCCAAGGCGGAGCAGGAAAAGTTCGCCAAGCTCAGCCTGCCGATCTGGGCGGATTCCTACAGCCAGCCGGCCGTGACGGCCGGTCAGGAAGCCCTGGTGGCAGCCGCCGAGACTTCGCTCGGCGTCATGTTCCCGCGCCCGACCACGCCGACCTATCAGCAGCTGTCTACCCAGCTGCAACAGGCGGTCCATGCGGCACTGCTCAAGCAGTCGACCCCGGAAGATGCTTTGAAGGCAGCGGCGGACAGCGCCGGCGGCGGTCTCTAAGACACGGCGCGGCCGGACCGAACATCCGGTCGCCGCCTCAGGACTTAAACGAATATGTTGACCGGACGATCGACGATGCTGCGGAGCTGGCTGTTGCTGGCGCCGCTCCTCGCCGTCATGACCTTCATCATCGGCTGGCCGCTGACCAAGACGGTCGGCGTCAGTTTCACCGATGCAAAACTCATCGGCGGCGACGTCAACTGGATCGGCACCGACAATTTCGCGCGAGTCCTCGGCAGCGGCGCCTTCTACAATGTCGTCTGGATCACGATCCGGTTCGTCCTGATATCGGTGACGGCGGAATTCGTCATCGGTCTTGGCACGGCCCTGCTGCTCGACCAGAAATTCGTCGGCCGCAACCTTCTGCGTGCACTGCTCATTCTACCATGGGCCCTGCCGACCGTGGTCAATGCCACCATGTGGCGCCTGATCTACAACCCGGATTTCGGTGCGTTCAACGCCCTTCTCACCCAGACGGGCATGATCGATTCCTACCGCTCCTGGCTGGGCGAGCCTGGATCGGCGCTCTTGTCCGTCTGCCTGGCCGATGTCTGGAAGAACTTCCCGCTGGTAACCTTGATCGCACTGGCCGCCCTTCAATCCGTTCCGCGCGAATTACATGCGGCGGCGGTCGTGGACGGTGCCGGTGCCGTCGCGCGCTTCCGCGCCGTCATTCTGCCCTATCTCATCGGCCCCCTTACCGTCGCTATCGTCCTGCGCACCATCGAAGCCTTCAAGGTCTTCGACATCATCTGGGTGATGACGCGCGGTGGCCCAGCCAACAGCACCAAGACGGTCAGCATGCTGGTCTACGAGCAGGCCTTTTCATTCCAGAAAGCCGGCATCGGTGCCTCGATCGCCCTGCTCATGGTTCTGGTCAGCTCGCTGCTCATTGCCGGTTATGTGATGCTGCTGCGCCGGCAGGGGGAGTTCCGCTGACATGTTGGAGCGCCGCAGTCTCGCCTTCAGCCTCCTCGTCTACGGCAGCGCCTTGGTTCTCGCCGCGTTCATTCTGGCGCCGATAGCGTGGTTGCTCATCATGAGCATCAGCCAGACGAATGACCTCACCACCATTCCCTTGCGCTGGCTGCCGCGTTCGCTGGACCTGCATCGCTATCGCGAGATCCTCTCCTTGGCGGAGAACAGCGTCGGTTTCGCCTTTCTCTCTGCCCTGCGCAACAGTCTTCTCGTGGCCGGTATCGCAGCGCTCGGCGCGCTTCTGGTGGCAATTCCGGCTGCGTGGTCGGTTTCCCGCGCGCAAGGGAAGTTGAACCCACCGCTTTATCTTGTCGTCGCCACCTATATGCTGCCACCCGTCGCCCTGGTCGTACCGATCTATTTCGCGCTGAGCGCGCTGGGTGCCCTCAATTCCGTCTTCAGCCTGGCAATCGTCTATCTCAGCATCCTGGCGCCCTTCACCACTTGGCTGTTGAAGAGCAATTTCGACCATGTGCCGACAGAAATCGAACTGGCTGCCATGATCGACGGCGCGCGGCTTGACCAGATTCTGCGGCGCATCACCTTGCCCCTGGCGGCACCGGCCCTGACGACGGCGGGCCTGTTCGCCTTCCTGCTCGCGTGGGACGAGTTCTTCTACGCCTTGCTCTTCACGGCCAAGGATTCGAAGACTCTACCCGTCTTCATCGCGGATCTGGCCGGTGGGCGGGTGGCCGATTACGGGCTCATCGCCACGGCCGGTGTCATGGCCTCGCTACCGCCCGTGCTGATCGGCTTCTTCCTGCAGAAATCCCTTGTTTCCGGCCTGACAGCCGGCGGTGTGAAAGGATGACCATGAATATGCGTACCCCCGGACCAGGACTATTGGCCTTGCGTGCCGAGATGGCGCGCCAGCATCGGGACGCCCTGGATTCCTACCATGGCAATGGCCAGGTTGCCGCGTCGATCGCCACCGCCTTGCGTAACCGGCGGCGCCTCCTTCTCCTCGGCATGGGCGCTTCGCATGCGGTCAACCGCATGGTCGAGATCAGCTATCGCAGGCTTGGCATCGAGGCCGTCTCGCTGCCTCTTTCCGAGCAGCTGTATGCGCCCCTCGATATAAGCGGCAGTGTCGTGATCGTTACATCCCAATCGGGCGAATCCATCGAAGTGCATCGGCTGTTTGGAAGTCTGAAGGACCACCGTGACGTGTTCGGCCTCACCCTCGAAGGCGGCTCGACACTGGCACAGTCCTGCCCATCTCTTATCGGACGCGGCGGGACGGAGCGTGCTTTCGCTGCCACGCGGAGCTTATTGATCAGCCTCGCCTTGCATCAACGCGTTCTGGCGGACCTCGGTAGCGATCCGGCACCCGCTTTGTCGGTACTCGCAGCGCCGGAGACACCGGATCTCTCGGCCGCCTTGGCGGCACTCCTTTCCTGCAACGCCCTGGTTTTTTCGGGCCGGGCCATGCGCGGCCTTGCGGAAGCCGCCGCCCTGGGCGCGATGGAACTGGGTCGCCTGCCCGCGTTGGCGCTCGAAGGCGGGCAATTCCGTCACGGTCCGCTTGAGATACTGGGGAAGGATGTCGGCGTCGTGCTGATCAAGTCGGACGCGGCGACCGCGACGCTGGTGGACAATATCGCCGCGCAGTGTATTGCCGCCGGCTCGCCGACCATCCTGCTTGATGCCAGCGGCAGTCCGGCGCCGTCCGGCGCGATTCAGATCCTGGTCCGCAGGGCTGCCGATGTCGCCGCCGCCCTGGCGCTGCTGCCGCCCGCCCAGTCTCTCATCATCGAACTGGCCGATGCCCGGGTCGACAATGTCGGCACACCGCTGCGCAGCGGCAAGATCACGCGCGAGGAATAGAATGACCTCGCGCCCGCTTGCCGTGATCGGCAATGTCAACGTTGATATCATCATCGGCCCGGCAGTTCCCTGGCCGCAACCGGGTACGGAGGCGCTTGTCGACCATGGCGAGATTCGCATCGGCGGTGCGGCCGGCAATGTCGGGCTGACCTGGGATGCGCTCCGGCATCCGTATCAGATCGCGGCCAACACCGGCGACGACCATTTCGGCCGCTGGCTGCGCGAGGCCTTCAAGGCGCACAGTGCCAAATGGCCGGTGACCCCGACCGCCACCACATTCTCGGTCGGGGTCACCCATCCAGATGGCGAGCGTACCTTCTTCACGATCGCCGGACATATGCCGTCGCTCACCCTGGCGCAGGTCCGCGGCGCTCTCGATGCATCCGCCATCGAAGGCGGCATCGTGCTGGTGGTCGGCTCCTATCTCACCGATGCCCTGACGGACGAGTATGACAACCTCTTCGCCTGGCTGCGGGAATACCGGGTCGATGTCGCGCTCGATACCGGCTGGCCGATCGGCGGATGGACCGCGGAAACCATCGCCAGGACCCGTGGCTGGCTGAAACGCTGCCGGCACGTTCTGCTCAATGATGTCGAGGCGAAGGCCGTCACCGCGACGAATTCGACACTGGACGCCCTCTCCGCCCTATCCGGCCTTGTCGGCGAAGATGCCTATATCGTCATAAAATGCGGCAGCGATGGCGCTGTCGGCCGCTATCGGGACGCCCAGATCGACATAAAGGCACCCAGCGTCACGCCGATCGACACGATCGGCGCCGGCGACGTATTCGATGCCGCCTATCTCGCTGAAGTCGCGAACGGCACCGGCTTCGCCGATGCCGTCGCCGCCGGCATCAGAACCGCCTCGCGCGCGATCGCCACCCTGCCTCGGCAGTATCGCTGAATATCACATGGCCCAGCGCAGAGCCGCCGTATGCAGCGGTGAATCCCAAAGGCCGATATCTGAATCCTCGACCAGTGACAAGGTCAGGGAACAGCCTGCCATTTCCAGCGACGTCACATAGGGCCCGACGAGGCAGCGCGCGACCAGCACCTTCTGCCCAGCCAGAATCTTTCGGGCGGCATTGCACATCAGGTAGAGCTCCATCGACGGCGTGCCACCGAAGCCGTTGACCAGCAGGATCGCCTGCTGGCCCGACTTGGGTGCCAGATCGCCGGTAATGGCACCCAGCATTTCGGCAGCGATCGCATCGGCCGAGGCAAGCCTCACACGGCGGCGTCCCGGTTCGCCGTGAATGCCGACACCCATCTCCATCTCGTCTTCGGCCAGGGTGAAGGTTGGCTTGCCCGCAGCCGGCACTGTGCAGCTCGTGAGCGCCACCCCCATCGACCGGGTGCGCGCATTGACGCTCTGGCCGTATGCCTGCAGCGCGTTGAGATCCCGCCCCTGCTCTGCCGCCGCACCCACCAGGCGCTCGACGATCAGCGTTCCGGCAACGCCACGCCGGCCGGTCGAATAAGTCGAGGTTTCAACAGCCACATCGTCATCGGTGATGATTGTCGCAACCGGGCTGCCGATCGCGTCGCCGGCCATCTCGGCCGCCATGGCGAAGTTCATCACGTCGCCTTCATAGTTCTTCACGATGAAAAGGATGCCGGCGCCCGTATCTACCGCCTGCGCCGCCGCCAGCATCTGGTCCGGCGTCGGCGAGGTAAAGACCTGGCCCGGGCAGGCCGCATCCAACATGCCGTGTCCGACGAAGCCGCCATGCAGCGGTTCATGCCCAGACCCGCCGCCGGAGATCAGTCCGACCTTGCCCTTCCTCTGGCTGCGGCGACGGATGAACTTGCGTTCGTCACCAAGCTCGACAATGTCGGCATGGGCCGCGGCAAATCCATCGAGCGTCTCCGCCAGCACCGTTTCGATCCCATTGATCAGCTTCTTCATGCTCACATCTCCCCAGATTCTTATTGGCCGCCTTCGACGATCTTTGCGATCTGCACGGCAAGTTCGCTCAGCATATGGTCGAGGCGCTGGTTGCGTTCCTCATTGCCCAGATCCGGCACGTGCAGGGTGGCGGTACGGATACGGCGGCCCGACTGCGCGCGCTGCAGCCGCCCCGGATGGGCGCGGTCATAGGCATCGAGGAATGCCTGCCGTTCCTGGGGCGGGAAATGGGCGATCTCGAAAATCGTCTCTATATGCGGCGCCGGGATCGGCACGGCATAGCTTGGATTGGTAATCTGCGTGATGAAACTGCGGTTCTTGCCCAAAGCGTGCGCCAGGCGCTGGCGCGTGCCCGACGGACGGTTGTCGAGCAGGCGTTGCAGTATGCCCTTATACTCGGCCATCGCCGTGGCCTCGGTGCCGGAGCCTTCCGTTTCAGCATTCATGGGCGCGACCATCCGGCGATGACCGCCTTGGCCCGTGCCAACAGCATGGGCGGCATCGAGACATTGCGCACACCGGCGGCCAGCAGCAAGGGCAGGAGCTTCGGATCTCCCCCGGCATCGCCACACAGGCTGACATCGAGATCCGCTTCACGTCCGAAGCGCGCGACATGTTCGATCAGCATCAGCACCGCAGGATTGGCTGTGTCGTTTAGGTTGGCAACCGACGCAATATCCCGTGCCGCCGCGGTTACATATTGCGTCAAGTCATTGGAACCGATGGAGAAGAATGCCGCGTCATAGCGGTTGATCGCCAGGGCCGCAGCCGGCACTTCGACCATGATGCCGAGTGCCGGCAAGCGGCATGGAATGCCCACGCGTTCCAGATCAGCTACTTCGCCGACCAGCAAGGCCCGCGCCGCCTCGATTTCCGCTGGCACGGTCACCATCGGCAGCATGATCTTCAGCGGCCCGAAACACGCCGCGCGTGCCAGCGCGCGCAGCTGAACGCGAAACACTTCCGGGTTGGCCAGCGACAACCGGATACCGCGCAGGCCCAGGAACGGATTCGATTCGGTCGCCATCGACAGGCCCACGATTGGCTTGTCGCCACCGGCATCGAGCGTGCGTATGGTAACTGGGCGACCCGCCGCCCAGGTAACGATCCGGCGATAGACCGCGAATTGCTGCTCCTCGTCGGGCAGGCGCGGTTGATCGTAGAACAGGAACTCGGTACGCACCAGGCCGATGCCGTCGCAGATTGCCGGGTCCAGCGCATCGAGCTCGGCGGGTGCTGCGACATTTAGCTGGGTCAACACACGCTCGCCATCGGCGGTCACGGCGGATTGCGACAGATATTCGGTCCATTGCGCAGCCTCTTGGGCTGCGCGCTCGACCTGCCGACGGAAGTCGAGAGATGCCTCATCGCTCGGTGCCAGATTGAGACGGCCGGCTTCGCCGTCCAGCAAGGCAGCCTTGTGGGCCTGAATGCTATCCAGATCGATGTTGAGCCCCACCACCATCGGCACGCCGCGCGCCCGGGCCAGCATGGCAACATGGCTGCTGGGGCTGCCGCCGGTGAGAGCTACGCCACCGCCGGCCGACCAATCGCAGGACAGGAACCGCGACGGCGGCATGTCTTCAGCGAGGAAAATTGCACCGGCTGGCGGCAATTCGGCGGCAGCACCGAGCAGCCCGTCGAGCACCCGGTCGCGGATATCGGCCAGATCGCTGGCCCGCGCCCGGAAATACTCATCATCCGCCGCTGCATATTCCGCGATCTGCTCGTCGAGTGCCTTTGTCCAGGCGGCATCGGCAGAAACACCGCCGGGAATCGCGGTAAAGGCGGATTCCGCCAAGGCCTCGTCCCCCAGCATGGCAATCTGGAATTCCAGTATCTCGGCGGCGTCCTCGCTCGCCCGCTGCTGCAGCTTTTCAATTTCGCTGATCGCGTGGGCGATTGCCTGACGCAGTCGACCCGCTTCCTGCTCCGGCGTGCCGGCGGATGCGCGCCGCATGGCCGCCGGGCGATAAACGAAAAGCGGCCCTGCAGCCAAGCCAGGCGATGCCGGGCGCCCGCTATGCCAGTTTTCAGCCGCCATGCCCCTGGCCGCCATGCTGTCCAACGGCCGCGCCCGCGGCCTCACCTTCATGATTTTCATCGAAATCACGACGCACCAGGTCTGACAAAGCCGCAATCGCTTCCGGCGCGTCGGTCCCATTGGCAACGAAATGCAGCACCGCCCCCTTAGGCGCCTTCAGCGCCATCACCTTGACAACGCTCTTGGCATCGATCCAGGGCCCCGACATATCGAAGGCGAGCTGCACCTTGGCGGCAAAGGTCTTGGCGAGCTTGGTCATCTTCACCGCGGGCCGCGCATGCAGCCCGCTCGGATTGGTGATCTCGATCATCGCCTTGATCGTGCTTTCAGTCATGCTCACCTGGTTTCATCCGCGACTCGAATGCCTGACATCATTGCGGTGACAGTTCTTCGGCGGTCCGCCGGACGATGTCCAGAGAAGACCCGCCGGACGCCTCGGTCGCCGCGATAACCGCCCCCTCGACGATGGGCGCGTTACACACCACGACCCGGCCCTGCCTGTCCTCCGGCAGCATTTCGACTGCCATTTCGGAATTCGTTTCGGCTCCCCCCAGATCGACCAGGATGGCGACTCCGGCCTCAGACCAGGCCTTGTCGATAGCTTCCAGAATGCGCTCCACCGAGGTGCCGAGATTGCCCGCCGGATCGCCGCCGCACCAAGCCAGCGGCACCTCGTTGCCGACCATCTGGCGCACCATGTCGGCGGCCCCTTCGGCAACCTTGGGCGAATGGGAAACGATGACGATGCCAACCCTGTTCATGCCACTTCCTTCAATACATTTGCCACCGCACCGATCATCAGCGCCGAGGAGCGCGCGCCCGGATCCATATGGCCGATTGACCTGTCGCCCAGAAAGGACGCACGTCCGCGAATGGCTTTGAGCGGCTTGGTCGCCTCGCTCGCCGCATGCGCCTTGGCGCTCAGGGCATCCAGCTCCAGATTGCCGCCCTCAAGCTGCTCCGCCACCGGTATCAGCACATCGAGCATCGTCTTATGCCCCGCTTCCGCCTTGCCCCGGCTCTGCACCGCCGCGATGGCAGCACGGAATGCCTTGACCAAATCCACGGCCGTCGGCTCCGGCGGCAACTCCTTGCCCAGCGTCATGAAGAGCGTTCCGAAGAGTGGTCCGGAAGCACCGCCCACCTTCATCACCAGCGTCATGCCGACGCCCTTCAGGAAGTCGGGCCAGGGTTTGACGGTCAGCGTTGCGGCATCCGCCGCCACCGCCTCGAAACCACGCTTCATGTTGATGCCATGATCGCCATCGCCAATGGCCTGGTCCAGCGAGGTCAGCTCATCCGCATGTTCCTCGATTACCTTGACGATGGCTGCCAGCAGGGCTTGGCGAAGTTCGGCGTCCTGTTTCATTTTCCACGACCCATGCGCATGACGTTCGACATTCCCCTCCTAAGCCGCGATGCGCTCGCCATCGGCACCGAAGAACAGGGCGCCTCTGAGGCTGAGATCGACCGCATCGCCCACCGAAAGGGCCATATCCGGATCCACCAGGGTCACCAGCTTATGTTCACCCAGGCTGAGATGGAGATGGTTCTGATCGCCGAGATGTTCGATCCAGTCAACCCTGGCCGGATTGCTGCGGCTTTGTGCCGCCCGCCCGACCACGACATGTTCGGTCCGCGCGCCGATGGTGGCGGTACCCGTCGGCATCGGCTGATCGGCAAAGGCAGCCGCCGGCAACAGATTGATCGACGGCATACCGAGGCGCGTGGCCACATAAATGTTGCGCGGCGCCTCATAGATCTCGCGCGGTGTCCCGACCTGCACCAGGCGCCCGTGATCGAGTACGCCGATCCGTGTCGCCATGGTCATCGCCTCGATCTGGTCATGGGTGACATAGAGCATGGTGGCACCCAGATCGCGTTGGATATGCTGCAGTTCCAGTCGCATGTCCGAACGTAGCTTGGCATCGAGCGACGATAGCGGCTCGTCCATCAGATAGATCGAGGGCGACCGCACCAGCGCGCGCCCGATCGCGACGCGCTGCATCTCGCCGCCGGAAAGCCTCGTGGCACGGTTCTGCAGCTTCTTTTCGATCCGCAGCAGCTTCGCCACACGTTCGACCGTCGATCTGATCGCCGCCTCGTCCAGCCGCCGCGCCGGCGATCGAAGCGGGAAAGCGAGGTTCTCGAAGACGCTGAGATGCGGATAGAGTGAGTATTGCTGGAAGACGAAGGCCACGTCGCGCTCGGCTGGCGACAGTCGCGCCGCGTCCCGCCCGTTGATCATCACACGGCCCGCATCCGGCTTTTCGAGCCCGGCGATCAGGCGCAAGGTCGTCGTCTTGCCGGCACCGGTCGGTCCCAGCAGCACAACGAACTCGCCATCGCGCACTGTGAGGTCGATGGCATCGACCGCCGTCACGTCACCGAACTTCTTCGTCACCTTCTCAAGATGGATCTCAGCCATGGGCGCCACCATCGAACAAGGCGGTGTTGACGGCGCGGCCACCCTCTCCCCTGAATAGGGACAAGCGATCCGGATTGAAGCGCAGCCCGACATGCGCGCCAGGCACCACATTGATATGGGAATTGGTCCGTGCCTTGACTTGACCGAATTCAGTATCCACCGTGACGATCTGGGTCGTACCGAGATATTCGGCACCATAGACGGCACCGCGTAGCGGCGACGCATCGTCGAAGCGAATATGCTCCGGCCTTACACCCAGCACCAGGAACGATGGCGCCACATCCTCGTGCACTGACGGCATCGGCACCACAGTATCACCCAGACGCGCTTCAGCCGATCCGCGGGCGAGACCGCCATGGAAACGCAGGAAGTTCATCGGCGGCGAGCCGATGAAATCGGCCACGAACATGCTGACCGGCCGCTGGTAGATTTCCTGCGGCGCGCCGAACTGCTCGATCAGGCCCCCGCTCATGACGGCGATCTTGTCCGCCATGGACATCGCTTCCAGCTGGTCATGCGTCACATAGACCGTCGTCGCCTTCAGGCGATTGTGCAGTCCGCGCAGCTCGCCGCACATCACATGGCGGAATTCCGAATCGAGGGCACCCAGGGGCTCATCCATCAGGAAACACATCGGCTCGCGCACGATGGCACGCCCCAGAGCGACACGCTGCCGGTCGCCGCTGGACAGGCCCGAAACGGATTTATCCAAAATATGCTCAATGCGCAGGATACGCCCCGCTTCATCGACGCGGCGCCGAATTTCAGCTTTCGAGAAACCTTGGCATTTCAACGAAAAGCCGATGTTCTGCCGCACATTCATATGCGGATAAAGCGCAAACAGCTGGAAGACGAATGCGATATCGCGCTCCGCCGCCCGCTTGAAGGTCACGTCGCTGCCGCCCAGCATGATACGCCCCGATGTCGGCAACTCCAGCCCCGCGATCATACGCAAGGTCGTTGTCTTGCCGCAGCCCGACGGGCCCAGCAGCACGAAGAACTCGCCGTCCTCCACCGTAAAGTTCGAGTTCTTCACAGCGGCGAAATCGCCAAAGCTCTTGTGGAGGTTTTCAACCCGGATCTCAGCCATGGCCTACTCCGGAAACTTGCTGACGACGATGAACATCACGACACCCGCAAGCACGGTGACGAACGACCAGCCATAGAGGTCTATCGAGAAAGGCTGCACCAGCATGAAGACACCGAACAATATGAGTGCGATGGCGACATTCTCCATGAGGCCGCGCCTAGCCCAGCTTGGCCAGTTCCGCTGTGGCCGTCGCCGATCGTCGGTGAATGGCTCCATGCTCATTTGCGCACCGCGCCGAAGGTGATGCCACGCAGCAGATGCTTGCGCAGCAGGACCGTGAAGAACACTATAGGGATCAGGAACAAGGTTGTCCCGGCGCCGACCGCGGGCCAGTCCATGCCGCCCTCGCCGATGATCGTCGGGATGAAGGGCGGCGCGGTCTGCGCCTCGCCGGAAGTCAGCAGGACGGCAAAGGCATATTCGTTCCAGGCGAAAATCATGCAGAAGATGGCGGTCGCGGCGATGCCGGTCGCGGCCTGCGGGAGCACTACCTTGAAGAAGGCGTGAAGGCGCGTATATCCGTCGATCATCGCCGCCTCCTCATATTCGCGCGGGATCTCGTCGATGAAGCCCTTCAGCAGCCAGACGGCCAGCGACACATTCACTGCCGTATAGAGCAGGATCATGCCCAGGGCGGAGTCCGATAGGCCGAGCTGGCGGTACATCAGATAGATCGGGATCGCCACCGCGATGGGCGGCATCATGCGGGTGGAAAGGATGAAGAACAGCAGATCGTCGGCCAGCGGAATCTTGAAGCGCGAGAAGGCATAAGCCGAGAAGACGCCCAGCGAGACAGCCAGGAAAGTCGACCCGAACGCGATAATCAGCGAATTCACGAAGCGCGGAACATAATTCGACGAACCGGCGATAACCATTTCGCGGCGCCTCGTCACCTCGTCGCAGGCGCCCTGGGGCGGACCCAGCGCCTCGATATACTCGTCCGTTTGCCGCGTGCGGGTCGTGAAAAGGTTGCAGTATCCCTCCAGCGAAGGATCGAACACGACCTTGGGCGGATAGGATATCGAGTCAGGCGGCGTCTTCCAGCCGGTCGCAAATATCCAGGCAAGCGGCACCATCGATACGAGCGCATATAAAACCACGAAGAAGCCGGCGACCCGTTTCGAGTTGGACGAAGGCTCGACGACGGAATGGGCTGTGTTTGACGCGCCGCTCATCTCTGCTTCACCTTGTTGAGTGCCTTCACATAGACATTGGCGAGACCGAAGACGACGACGAAGAGGATGATGGCGAAGGCCGATGAGTATCCCGTCCGATAGGCCTCAAAGGCCTGGCGCTTCAGGGCAATCGATGCCAGCTCGGTTGTCGAACCGGGGCCGCCGCCGGTGAGCAGCATGACCATGTCGAACATCTTGAAGTTCTCGATGCCGCGGAACAGGACCGCCAGCATGATGAAGGGAAGCGCCATCGGCAGGGTGATCGACCAGAATTGCTGCCAGCGCGACGCGCGGTCGACTTCCGCCGCTTCCAGAATGTAGTCCGGGATCGAACGCAGACCCGCAAGACAGATCAGCATCACATAAGGCGTCCACATCCAGGTATCGACGATGACGATCGCCCATGGCGCCAAGGTGACCGACCCCAGCATTTCGAAGGATGAGGGTGGGACGCCGGTAAAGAAGGAGACGATATAATTGAACAGGCCGATCTGCGGCTGATACAGGAACTTCCAGAAATTCCCGACCACCGCCGGCGACAGCATCATCGGAATGAGAATGATGGTCGTCCAGAAAGCGTGGCCGCGGAATTTGCGGTCGATCAGATAGGCCAATGCGAAACCGATCAAGGTCTGGAACAGGATTGTCCAGAAGACGAAGTGGGCCGTTGCCTGCATTGCCGCCCAGATTTCCGGCGAATTCAGAATGTCGCGATACCATTTCAGGCCGACATTCACCACCGGCCGGTTCGGCCGGTTCGACGCGAAGTTGGTAAAAGAAAGATAGACCGTCCAGATCAAGGGGAAGATGTTGATTGCCAGCAGCAGCAGCATCGTTGGTGCAACGAACAGCCAGGCGATCGACCGGTCGGATAATCCACGCACGGTCCTGGCAACGCCGGGTGGCGTCGCAGAAGCAGCGCGATGGGCAATGGCGTCAATATTCGGCATATGGCTCTCTGGAAAGAGCGGCGTCTCCGGCAGGATCGCTGGAGACGCCGTGGCATTCGGGAAAAGTCGTTAGAGCTTGCCTTCTTCCTGGAAGATCGCGGTCCAATCCTGGATCAGGCCGTCGAGCGCTTCCTTCGCTGTGCCCTGATCGGCCACGACAAAGTCATGCATGCGCTTCTGCATGGCCTGGAGCAGCTGGGCATAGGCCGGTTCCTGCCAGAAATCCTGCACGCCACCCATGGCTTCGAGGAACTGCGCGGCGAAGGGCTGCGAGTCCTTGAAACTCGGATCGTTCAGCACGGCATTGTGGCAGGCGTAGCCACCCAGCGACCACCACTTCTTCTGCACATCCGGCTGGGCGAACCATTTGATGTAGGCAAGTGCGCCATCCATATTGTCGGTGTTGGCGACGACCGAGATGCCCTGCCCGCCAAGCGTCGATGCGGCGACCTTGGCACTCGGGTTGACGAAGAAGCCGGTCTTCGAACCGACGGTTTCGTCCTTGGCCATTCCGGGCATGAAGGCGAACCAGTTCATCATCATGGCGACCTGACCCGATTTGAACGCGTCGAGGCCCTCACCCATATAACTGTCGGTATAGCCCGGAGGTGTGCAGCACTTGTATATGGCCTTGTACATTTCCAGTCCGGCCACCGCATCGGCGGAGTTGACGGCACCTTCCATGTCATACTTGCCGGGCGTGTTCTCGTACTTGAAGCCATAGGGATAGAGGGCCGAGGTGGCACCCATGGTAATCCCTTCCGAGGCGCGCTCGGTGAAGATCGCCGCGCCATAGACCTTTTTGCCATCGATCTCGCGGCCTTGGAAGAACTCGGCCGTTTCCTTCAATTCTTCCCAGGTCTTCGGCGGCGCCAGGTCGCGATTGTATTTGCCCTTGTACTCCGCCATCAGGTCCGGATTCTCAAACCAGTCCTTGCGGTAGAACCAGCCATTGGCGTCGCCCATCGCCGGGAGCGCCCAATAGTTTGGCGTGCCTTTCGGCCAAGTCGAATAGGCATAGACGGTGGCCGGCGCGAAGTCCTCCATCTTGATTCCTTCCTTGTCGAAGAAATCGTTGAGCTTCACGTAATAGCCATTCTCCGCCGAGCCGCCGATCCACTGCGAGTCGCCAATCAGCAGGTCGCACAATTTGCCGCCTGAATTCAGTTCGTTGAGCATGCGGTCGGCGAAGTTCGGCCAGGGCACGAATTCGAACTTCATTTCCGTGCCGGTCTGTGTGGTGAAGTCTTTCGACAGTTCGACCAACGCATTGGCCGGATCCCAGGCCGCCCAGCAGAGTGTCAGTGAATCGGCTTTGGCGCTCGACATCGGTGCAAAGGCGACCACCGTCGCCAGCGCACCTGCGCCCGCAAGGAACTTCTTCATTCCGGTACCCTCCCATTGTTGCATCCATTTCCCCCATACGCGCCGCTTCGTTCTCGCGGTGGTGCTGGAGGGCCCCGATCGCGCTCCCCGCGCCTTCGGGCATTTCTTCGATGGATTCCGCGCCAACCTGTTCTTGAGGTCTTTGTCGGTTGGCTCGCGGTGTTCAGTAATAATCCATATCACTAAACATCACAAGGCCCGAACGCAGGCAACACAACAAAATTCAGCAGTAAAGCTGCGCTGCTATGCAGCAATAGAGTCATTAAGTTTTTCGCACTCGCGAAATCCGTCGCGTTCTTTCTCATCATTCTGCAATCGAACTAAACATAGTAAACATCTCCGCTTATGTCATGGGACGACATCACATCAATTTCTGAGTTGCGCACCTCAATCTTTCACGGCAGGTTGCGGTTATGGATGACCGCCCTCGCCGCCCTACCCTTGTCGACGTCGCCGAGCACGCCCAGGTAAGCCTCGCCACCGTCGATCGCGTCTTCAATCGCCGCCCCGGCGTCAGTGTAAAAACCGTGCAGCGTGTCGAGCAGGCCTTGGTGAAGCTCGGCTACCGGCCGGATGCGGCGGCGGTGCGGCTCGCCCGCGGCATTCAGTTCAATTTCTGTTTCGTCCTTCCAGCCGGCACCAACACCTTCATGTCGATGCTGGCGGCCCAAGTGGAACGGTCGCTGCAATGGCTCGAAGATCAGAATACATTCGGCGATATCCTGCGCGTCGATGTGTTCGACCCGCAGGTTCTGGCCCACACCTTGCGCGGCCTGGGCGGGCGCTATCATGGTGTCGCCGTGGTGGCGCTGGACCATCCGGTGGTGCGCGACGCCATCAACGCGCTGGTCGAAAGCGGCGCCCATGTCGTCACCCTCGTCTCCGATGTGCCTTCCTCTCGCCGCCACCGCTATATCGGCATCGACAATTCCGCCGCCGGCCGGACCGCTGCCACCTTGATGGGACGCTTTGTCGGCCAGCGTGCAGGCAAGCTCGGCCTCATCGCCGGCAGCCTCGCCTTGCGCGACCACGCCGAACGCCTGTTCGGCTTTCAGCAGGTCATTGCCGCCGAATATGCCGCTCTCGCCCCCCTGCCGGCGCTCGAAGGGAATGACGATGCCGTGCGATGCAAGGGGTTGGCCCACGCCTTGCTGAAGGACAATCCCGATCTCGTCGGCATCTACAGCATCGGTGCCGGCAATCGCGGCATCGTCGAGGCGCTCGAAGAGGCGGGCAAATCCCGGCAGATTCTCTTCATCGGCCATGAACTGACCGAATTCTCCCGCCGCTACCTGATCCGTGGCATCATGGACGCCGTGATCAATCAGGATGCGGGACACGAGGCGCGCTCGGCTGCACGCGTCCTTCTAGCCTATTGCAGCGGTCAGCCGATGATCGACGATCAGGAACGCATCCGTATCGACATCTTCCTCCGCGACAACCTGCCCTGAGCGGAGGCGCCCTTGTATATCGGCATCGATCTCGGCACCTCGTCGCTCAAATGCGTCCTCGTCGATGCTGCCCAGAATGTCGTCGCCACAGCAACCGAGCCCCTCACCGTAAGCCGGCCCGCTCCCGCGCATTCCGAGCAGGATCCGGATTCCTGGTGGCAAGCCTGCCAGCGGACGCTCGACCGGCTCGCGGCCAGCCAACCCCAGGCCATGCAGGATGTTCTGGGGATCGGCCTGTCCGGGCAGATGCATGGTGCTACCCTCCTCGATTCCGCCGACCGCGCCTTGCGCCCGTGCATCCTGTGGAACGATGGCCGCGCCGCCATGGAGTGCGCCGAAATGGAAACCGCATGGTCGGAATTGCGTGCCGTCACCGGCAACATCGCCATGCCCGGCTTCACGGCGCCAAAACTGCTCTGGGTGAAAAAGCACGAGCCAGACATATTCGCTGCCACAGCCAGGGTTCTTCTGCCCAAGGCCTATCTGCGCCTGAAGCTGACCGGCGAGCATGTCGAGGAGATGTCCGATGCCGCTGGCACCCTCTGGCTGGACGTCGCCAGGCGAGACTGGTCGGACGCAGCACTTGCAGCGACGGGCCTTGCGCGCAGGCACATGCCGCGTTTGGTGGAAGGATCGGCGCCCGCCGGCAGATTGCGGTCCGAATTGGCACAGCGCTGGGGCATGAGGGCCTCGCCCATCCTTGCCGGCGGCGCCGGCGACAATGCAGCCGGCGCCATCAGCCTCGGCGCGGTCCGGCCCGGCGACGCCTTCATCTCGCTCGGCACATCCGGCGTGCTATGGGCCACGACGGCGGGCTTCGCGCCCAACCCAACCGCGGCCGTTCACACCTTCTGCCATTGCCTGCCGCAGACATGGCACCAGATGGGCGTCATCCTGTCGGCAGCCTCCTGCCTATCGTGGCTGGCACGGACCCTGGGTGAAACGGAAAGCGCGCTTCTGGCGCCGCTCGGCCGGAAGCCGGCGCGGCCGTGCGATGTTCTCTTCCTCCCCTACCTCTCAGGCGAGCGCACACCGCACAATGATGCGCAGATTCGTGGTGCCTTTATCGGACTGGCCCATGAGACCGACCGGGACATGCTGGTCCAGGCGGTCATGGAAGGTGTCGCCTTCGCGCTGAAGGATTGCCTGCTGGCGCTCCAGACGGCCGGAACCGGTATCGCCAAGGCCGACGCGATCGGCGGCGGTGCGCGGTCGCCCCTATGGCTGTCGATACTGGCCAATGTGCTCGACATGCCGCTTACGCAGGTGACGAGCGCCGAGGTCAGCGGCGCCTTCGGCGCAGCGCGCCTCGCCCGTCTGGCGGTGACGGGCGAAAATGTGGCCGATATCTGCCTGCCACCCGCCCGCGGCGGCACCGTGGAACCCGATTCTGTGCTGCGCGAAGCCTATGCCGGCGCCTATGCGCGCTATCGCAAGCTCTATCCCGCCTTGAAGGAGATGAACTCATGAATGCACCGATACGATCCTTCTTCTCCGTCAGCAGTCCGGTTCCTTTTGAAGGTCCGGCGTCGCGAAATCCGCTCGCCTTCAGACATTACGATCCCGACCGGGTCGTGCTGGGCAAGCGCATGGAAGATCATCTGCGTTTCGCCGTCTGCTATTGGCACAGCTTCTGCTGGCCGGGCACGGATCCCTTCGGCGGCGACAGCTTCCAGCGCTTCTGGATGCAGCCGGGCGATCCCATGCAGCAGGCGCGCGCCAAGGCGGACATCGCATTCGAACTCTTCCGGCTGCTTGGCGTCCCCTTCTTCACTCTCCATGACCGTGACGTCGCTCCCGAAGGCGCCAACATCGTCGAGTCCAACCGGAACCTACGGGAAATGGGCGATATTCTCGCCCGCAAGATGGAGGGCGCAAAAGTCCGCCTGCTCTGGGGCACCGCCAACCTCTTCTCTCATCGCCGCTACATGGCGGGGGCTGCGACCAATCCGGATCCGGATATTTTCGCTTATGCGGCAGCGCAGGTGAAATCCGTTCTCGAACTGACGCACGAACTGGGTGGCGCCAATTATGTCCTCTGGGGTGGCCGCGAAGGTTACGAGACATTGCTCAACACCGATCTCGGCCGGGAACTCGACCAGCTCGGTCGCTTCCTCAATCTCGTTGTCGAGCACAAGCACAGGATCGGCTTCAAGGGCACCATCCTCATCGAGCCCAAACCGCGCGAACCGACGAAGCATCAATATGATTTCGACGTCGCATCGGTCTACGGCTTCCTCGTGCGCTATGGCCTGGACAAGGAAGTGAAGGTCAATATCGAGGCCAACCACGCGACACTTGCCGGCCACAGTTTCGAACATGAAATCGCGCTAGCGCAGGCGCTCGGCATCTTCGGCTCGATCGACATGAACAGGGGCGATCCGCAATTGGGCTGGGATACCGATCAATTCCCCAACAATGTGCAGGATACCGCCCTAGCCATGTATTATATCCTGCAAGGTGGCGGCTTCACCGATGGCGGCTTGAATTTCGACGCGAAGATACGCCGCCAATCGACTGATCCCGACGATCTGCTGCACGCCCATATCGGCGGGATGGATGTTTCGGCCCGTGCCCTGCTGATCGCGGAAAAAATGATCACGGACGGCGCACTCGCCCAGCATGTGAAACAGCGCTATGGGGGCTGGGACAGCGACGAAGGCCGCGCCATTCTCGGCGGCAAACGCTCGCTGGCCGACCTTGCCGCGGCGGTCGAAGCGCGCAACAGCGAGCCGGCCCCGCGCTCCGGCCGCCAGGAGATGCTGGAGAACCTCGCCAACATCTATCACTGATCGAACAAGCAACGCGCCGGTCACAAGGCGCAGCAACGGGAGAGACGAACATGGCCATGACCACGATCAAGGGACCCGCCATCTTCCTGGCGCAGTTCGCGGGCGACAAGACGCCATTCAATTCCTTCGACGCAATCTGCAAGTGGGCGGCCTCATTGGGTTTCAAGGGCGTCCAGGTACCGAGCTGGGACGGCCGCATGATCGATCTGGAAAAGGCGGCAAAGTCGAAAGCCTATTGCGACGAACTCAAAGGCACCGCCGCCAAGCACGGCATTGCCATCACCGAACTCTCGACGCATTTGCAGGGGCAGCTGGTTGCGGTTCATCCCGCCTATGACCAAGCCTTCGACGGCTTTGCACCGGCCAAGGTGCGCGGCAATCCGAAGGCGCGGCAGAAATGGGCGGTCGACCAGATGATGTTGGCCGCCAAGGCCTCCGCCAATCTCGGACTCAACGCCCACGTCACCTTCTCGGGTGCACTCGAATGGCCTTTCATGTATCCCTGGCCGCAACGTCCCAAGGGTCTTACCGACACCGCCTTCGAGGAATTGGCCAAGCGCTGGCTACCGATCCTCAATGCCTTCGACAAGGTCGGTGTCGATGTCTGCTATGAAATCCATCCTGGCGAGGATCTGCATGACGGCGTCACCTTCGAGATGTTCCTGGAACGGGTGAAGAACCATACCCGCTGCAACATTCTCTACGATCCATCGCATTTCGTTCTGCAATGCCTCGACTATCTCGAATATGTCGACATCTATCATGAGCGCATCAAGATGTTTCACGTGAAGGATGCCGAATTCAACCCGACCGGGCGCCAGGGCGTCTATGGCGGATATCAGACATGGGTGAACCGTGCGGGCCGCTTCCGTTCGCTGGGTGACGGTCAGGTGGATTTCAAAGGCATCTTCTCGAAATTTGCCCAATACGGTTTCAAGGGCTGGGCTGTGCTGGAATGGGAATGCTGCCTGAAGCATCCCGAGGAGGGCGCGCGCGAAGGGGCCGTCTTCATTCGCGACCACATCATCCGCGTGACCGAGAAAGCCTTCGATGATTTCGCCGGCGCCGGCACGGACAAGGCTGCCAACCGCCGCATGCTCGGCATCTAACGGGAGAAGAACGCCATGGCTATCGAAGGCAGCAAAGAGAAGGCACGCCGGGACCGCATCCGCCTCGGCATGGTGGGCGGCGGCGAAGGCGCCTTCATCGGTGCCGTGCATCGCCTCGCCGCGCGCATGGACGATCAATATGAACTCGTCGCCGGCGCGCTCTCCTCCACGCCGGCAAAAGCGAAACGGTCGGCGGCGGCCCTCGGGATCGCTCGCGACCGCGCCTATCTCGATTTTCACACCATGGCGCAGAATGAAGCAGCGCGCCAAGACGGTATCGAGGTCGTCGCCATCGTGACGCCCAACCACCTTCACGCACCTGCGGCGCGCGCCTTTCTCGATGCCGGCATTCATGTGATCTGCGATAAGCCGTTGACGACGACGCTGAAGGACTCGCTCGACCTGCAGCAGCGTGCCAGGAAGGCACGAAAGCTGCTGGCCGTGACTTATAACTATACCGGCTATCCAATGGTACGACATGCCCGCCAGATGGTAGCGGACGGTGAGCTCGGCGCGTTGCGCGTCGTACAGGTTGAGTATCCGCAGGACTGGCTGACCGAGAAACTGGAAGCCACGGGGCAGAAGCAGGCCCTATGGCGCTCGGACCCGAAACAATCCGGTGCCGGCGGCTCGATCGGGGATGTCGGCACACATGCCTACAACCTCGCCTGTTTCGTCAGCGGACTGACACTCGATTCCCTCGCCGCCGATCTTTCATCCTTCGTGCCGGGCCGCAAGCTGGATGACAACGCGCACATCCTGCTGCGCTTCCGTGGCGGCGCCAAGGGCATGCTGTGGACCAGCCAGGTGAGCCCCGGCAACGAGAACAATCTTCGCCTGCGCCTTTACGGATCGAAAGGCGGCCTCGAATGGCACCAGGAACATCCCAACCAATTGCTCTGGTCACCCTTCGGCAAACCCACTCGGACCATTGCGCGCGGCACTAGCGCCGCCAACGCCGCGGCAGCCCGCATGACGCGCGTTCCACCTGGACATCCGGAAGGCTATCTGGAGGGCTTCGCCAACATCTACAGCGAAGTCGCCGCCGCCATTCGCGCCGCGCGCGCAAGGCGCCGCACCGATCCGGCCGTCACGTTCCCCACGGTCGCCGATGGAGCGCGCGGCGTGGCCTTCATCGAAGCAGCCGTCAAGTCCTCGCAACGCAATGCGGCTTGGGTCAAGGTGCCGAAGGTCTAGACCATCAACTGGCCGCCGTGATAGTGCACGGCGACCTTGGCGCCGGCACCGCCCGGCGCGCACGAGATCGCTGTACCGATGCCGGTGGCACCGCCGGTCACCAGTACGCGTTTTCCCTTGAGATCCATATCCCCAGCAGGATCTACTTCGTTCCCTGCTGGATGATGCCTTCCCAATCCGACATCGGCGTCTCCGCATAGCTTTGCGCCCAGACCACATAACGCGCCGCGAGCGTATCTCCCTTTTCGGCCAGGGCGGAGAAGGCCTTTCCGGCCTCCGCGAACGCACCCTGTCGCCACAACAGCAATGCCGAGGAAAAGGCTGGCAGGTCGAGCTTCGCCGCGGCTTCGGCCTCCAGCGGCTGGAACAGGCGCACCGGCTGTTCGCGCCCGACAACGCGGATGAAATCGAGTTCGCGGAAGGTGAATTCCGCTGCCGCCGCAGCTTCCACCTGCTCGCTCACCACGATCGGGATACCGTAATGTTTGCCGACACCTTCCAGGCGCGAGGCGACATTCACAGCGTCGCCCATGACGGTATAGTTGAAGCGTTGCGCCGAGCCGATATTGCCGACGATCGCCTCACCGCGATGCAGGCCGATGCGGATGGAGATTCGCCCATCGCCGCCGATATAGAGCGGTTCATCCTGCAGCGAGCGGATCATGGCAAGGCTGGCCCGCACCGCATCGGCCGCTGCATTGGGGCGCGCCAGCGGTGCGCCGAAGATCGCCAGCACGCCATCGCCGATGAATTTGTCGACGAAACCGCCATGGGCCTGGACGATATCCGTCATGCGACCGAAATAGCGGTTGAGCTCGTCGACCAGCGGCCCCGGCTCCACCCGCTCCGAGAGGGTCGAATAGGAAGCGATGTCGGAAAAGAGGATCGTCACATCCCGCAACTCACCGCCCAAGGTCGGCAGCTTTTCTTCCTCGATCAGCTTGTCCACCTCGCTCTTCGGGAGATAGAGCGAGAAGGCGTTGCGCAACTGCCGCCGCGCGCGGTCCATGCTGCCCATGCGCAAAGCTAATCCAGACGGCGCCGCCAGCGACATGGCGAAAAGACCTGTGATGAGCGGCACGACCAGAAAATGCACAAACGCGGCCATCGACGCGACCGCCCACGCCGCAACCAGAATCAGCCAGATCGGCAAGGCGCGCCACGGTTTCGCCAGGACGAAGAGCAGGATCGAAGCAAGAGCGACAAGAAAGAGTGGGAGAAACCGCGCAGTCGGCGAGATCTGCATTAAATCGGTCTGATGCAAGAGATTGTCCAGTGCCGCGGCATGGATGAGCACCCCCGGCATGGCGTTCCGGGCTACCCCTGTGAATTTCGACAGATCCGCCGGAATCTGGCAGCGCGGTCCCAGATCCTGGCCGTCCGGCAAGGTGGCGAACCGCCCGGAAGTCAGCACCCGATCCTCCACATCGAGGATTCCGCCCAGCAATACGATCCGCCCCGCGAAATTTTCGCGAAAGAAGGCACCATTTCCCGCTTCGGCGCAGGCCCGCAGATCGGCAAGGGAGTAGACGGCCGGTCGCTTTGCCGCGGCGAAATTCAGGATCATTTCGTTGCGAGTCTGCCCAGCTGTGGGATCGGTACCGGCCGCTCGTGCGAGGACGGCAGCAGCTAGTCCCAACTCGCTCTTCCCCGCACCTTCAGTAGCGATGGAGATCGGTACGCTGCGGGCAACGCCGTCCTCATCGGTCTGTATATTGACCGGATTCTGGTTTGTGAGGTCGTGCACATCCTCGGCCCCCACGGCCCAGCGCTGCTGAATGGTCGGCTGCACGGGATCGGTCTGATGCTTCGTGTAACCGAGAACGATTTTTCCGCTCTCGGCCCCCTTTTTCAGGGCCCTCAGCCAGGGCCGGTCGTAACCGGGGACGATCGAGTCCGCAGTCGTGCCGATAATGATATCGACGCCCACGGCCTTTGGCTCTGCTGCAAGTACAGCATCCAACACGCTGCCCAGTTCGGGCGTCCACAAGGCCTGTGGCAGGTTGCTGAAATGCTCGTCGCGGTAGGTTTCCTCGTCCACGGCGACGATCGCGATCTCATCACTGAGCGGCGGCGGACCCCAGAGGCGGAAATGGATGAGATGCAGTAGGTCGATCGACAGCCGGTCGAGCGCGATGCCCCAGGACGAAAACGAGGCGGCGCCGATGAGCGCCGCCAGGCCCAGACTGATGATGAGGTTCCGGCGCCCCCGCAAACTGCCTCGCATGTGAAATTATTCTGGCGGCCAGCCTCTTAGTCGAGAATGACAACCCGCTCAAGGATGCCAGTCTTGGCGTTGGTGGCGTTCTGGTCAACCTCGACGATCACCGTCTGGGTGAACCCCTTCACGCGGTAGGCGGCGCCGGGTTGCATTTCCAACTTCACAGCCTGGAAGTCGACGCGGCCATTTTCGGGCTCGATCTTCCAGGTCTCCCCGCCATTGACCGGCTCGATGATCACGCCGGCACTCTTGCGCGCGATGATGATCGGCTGGCGTGTGAAGATATATTTGATCTGGCCACGGAAGGCGATGGTGGCACTCTGCTGCGATTCGTCGGCGGTCAGGGCCAGGTGGGTCTCGGTGCATTGGGTTTTTTCCCGAATGACCTTGCCGCCCTCGACCACCGATTCCTTGGGGCCGACGGTCACCCTGCCCCCGGTGATCGTCTCCCGGACACAGGACTTCAGATAACCCAGGACGATCGTTTCTCCCGCGGCCAAGTCCAGAATCGTGTTTTCCGGAAGCATCTCGAAAATCTGGCCCGGCCCTTCGGTTCGGGGGGATTCATCGACGATGGCAACAGCTTTGGGCGCCGCCACCGCCGCATGTCCGGGTAGAATCAGCATCGCTGCGACGACGAGGCCGTTTCCCAGCAAATATCTGATTTTATTAAACTTGCTCGTCATTTTAGCAACTTCTTAGCTTCCCGGACGGGTTCGTTGGAGGGCATCATAAGCACGTGGCTGAATTAGACGCCATGGGCAGCTAAGTGGTTTGTGATTCCCGTCACAAGCCACCGTTGACGCTCTTGGCGCCGGTCATTAGAAGCGGTATTCGACCGGCTGTACAAAAAGACACAATTCCGTGAACCGCCAGCCCGAGGGGGGTTTGCCGTTCACCAACTACGAGGGACGACATGGCATTTTTGGGAAAATCACTGCGGCTTGCCCTGATGGCGACCGTCTTCTGCGGCACCGCCGTCACGCTGGCGCGGGCCGACGATGAAATCGAGAAGAAGATTCGCGACGAAGTCAGCCGCCGCGTAACTGACGCGATTTCAAAGCGTATCGGCGACGACGTGACCTCCGACATGGAAGGCATGCCGGATACCGGCTACACCAACAGCGTCTGGCTCACACCCAGCTATGCCAACATCACCAGCGACAGTGACAGCCTGATCGAAGAGGCCGGCAGCAAGTTCGACACCGACCTCTGGACTGTCCCCTTCGGTTTCGATCACCGCTTCGGCGATTCCTTCTTCCTCGGCCTCTCGGCCGCCTATGCGAATTCGGCTACCGATATCGACATTATCGATGGCGGCCCGGATGCGGACTTCTACAGCGACACCTTCACGGTTTCGCCCTACGCCGCCTACCGCTTCGCCGACTACTTCTTCGCCACCGCCCTTTTCTCCTATGCCTACTCGGACGGCAAGAGCACGGCGGACGATACCGACGATGTCGATTCCGACAGCCAGACCTTCTCAACCGAACTGGCCCTCAATGCGGCGGCCCCGGTCGGCGACTTCATCCTGAAGGGCAAGGCCGGCTGGCGCTTCGCCTACACCGAACTGCTCGACTTCGAAGCGGAAGGCGATGACGACAGCGACGCCCACACCGCCGTGGGTTCGTTCGAGGTCGGCTACAATCTCGATCCCTTCGTGCCGTATCTCGGCGTTCAGTATGAACATGTCTTCCCGGAAAACGTCCCGGAAGTCGATGAAGGCGATCAGGACTTCCTCTACCTCTCCGGCGGCGTGCGCGGCCGGGTGAACGATTGGCTGTCGCTGGGCGCCGGCGTCCGCGCCGAGGTCGTCAACCAGGAAACCAACCAGATCGGCGGCCAGGTGGAGTTCAAGGCCCGCTTCTGATCCGAAAAGTTTCCGGGATGGAATAGAATGGGGGCGTTGCTCGTGGGTCGCGGGCACGCCCTTTCTTTATGCGGACGGTGCTGCATAATCGGAGTTGCCGGCATGATCGCCCTGGGAAGAAGAGTGAAGACCGCCATCGCCTTGCTACCGCTTTGCCTGCTGTCGCTTGCCGGTCCGGCCAAGGCGCAGGACGCGGTCTTCGACGCCATCAGCGGCAATCTGTTCGAGAATGTCCTCTACGCCCAGGCACAACTCAGGATTTCGACGCCGCTCCTCAAGCTGACCGGCCTCGTCACCGGAACCGGCAATGACAGCTTCGCGATCAAAGGCAGCGACGGCGCCTACCGCCTGTGGAACCTGCGGGCCGGCAGCCAGCAAGCCGTCATCAAGGCTCCCGCCGGGACCGCCTTTGCGCCTTCCGCCGGTGGCACGACCTTTTTCGTCGGCATGGCCGACGGTTCCGTCCAGTTGATCGATCCGCAAAGCGGCAAGGCCTTCACGACCCTGCCCGGCGCCGGCGATGCCGTCACCGCCCTCGCCGCCTCGCCGGACGATGCCACGCTCTATGTCGGCCACGCCAATGGCGAAATTGCCGTCTGGCAGCTCGATGCGCGTCAAGCCACCTGGCAGATGGCTGCGGCACCGGACGCCATCGCCAGGCTCACCGTCTCGGCGGACGGACAGTTCGCCGCCGCCGCCACAGCCGGTGGCGCGCTTGTCAGGCTCGACGCCGCCACCGGCAAGGTTGCGCCCGCTGGAGCGCTGGGCGGGGCCCCATTGGCCCTCCATGTCGCCGATGCCGGCAATCAGCTTGTGGCGATCGGCGCCGACGGCAAGCTCATGGCCGGGAACGGCGGTGGCAGCGTCGGACAGCTCACGGCGGCTGATATAGGCCTTACTGGCGAGACGGCAATTGTCCTGCGCGATGGCCGCGCTCTCGATCTGGTCGACCTCAAATCGGGAAAGACCAGATACACCGTCGCCAAGCTCGAAACGCCCGCCATCGGGCTCGTTTACGACGAAGCGGCGGCAAAAGTCATCGTCGTCGATAGTGCCGGCACGATGCAGGTCTTCGACACTGTCACCAGGGACATGGTGCTGCAGATATTCATCTCTACCCAGGGCTGGGCCCTGATCGACCGCCAGGGCCGTTTCGACGGCTCCACCAGCGGTCTGCGCGGCATCTCCTGGGCGGTCAAGAAATCGAACTTCCCCATCACGTCGCTGACCCAGGCCTTTGCCGACCCCGGCATGCTGTCCGCCCTGCTCGACAAGGACCAGCGCGAGCTGCGCCAGGTGCCCGGCAATCCGGTCGAAAAGTTCCCCCTGCCGCCCAAGGCCGAGATAGAGCCGATTTCCGCCGAGCTTGCCGGCGACAAACCCTATCAGCTCATGGTCATCGCCACCGACCAGGGCGGCGGCATCAAGGATGTCCGCCTTTATCACAATGGCAAGATCGTCGACGTGGGCGCCATCCTCGAACAGAAGGACGCCCAGATCGACGGCAAGCATGTGCGCGTCATCGGCTACAATGTCTGGCCGGTGCCGGGGCCGAACGTGTTCCAGGCGGTGGCGACCGGCGTCTATGACAATCCGGGCGACCAGGCCGAGATGCGCCAGACCTTCAGCGGCGAGTTGCGCAAGGGCCGTCTCAACCTGATCACCGTGGGGGTTTCGCAATATAGCCGCCTGCCCCAGGCCTATCAGCTCAAGGTCGCCGCCGCCGATGCAGGACGTGTAAAGGCCGCCATCTCGGCATATTCACACAATGTCTTCACCGATATCGCCGCCACCGACTTGACCGACGGCAAGGCGACGAAGGCGCAGGTCCTGGCGACCCTCGACGGTCTCAAGACCGCGCGGCCGGAAGATTCGGTGATCCTGTTCCTCTCCGGTCACGGCCTCACCGATGAAAGCGACTGGTATTTCCTCCCCGGCGATGCGACGGAGGAGGATTCCGACAGCTGGATCTCAGCCAGCGAAATCCGCGCCGCGCTCGAAAAATCGGGGGCGCAGCGTGTCTTCGTCATCATCGACGCCTGCTATTCCGGCGGCACGGTCGAGAATTTCTACGCCGTCAGCTCATTCCAGAAACGCTTCCTCACCAATGGCTTGCGCAGTTCCGGCATCCAGGTTCTCACCGCCACAAGGCGCGATCAGCTGGCCCCGGAAAGCGCCGATCTCGGCGCCGGCTTCCTCACCTATCTGGTCGACCAGGCGCTGAAGGGCAAAGCCGATGTCGACCCGCGCGATGGCTGGATCTCCTCGCAGGAAGTCGCCAAGTTCACCTATGGAGCCCTGCCGGAACTGTTCCTGGCGCAACGGGAAAAGAACCCCAAGGCCTTCCGCGCGGTGTATGGTGCGGATGTGCAGCAGCCGGACGTCTATACGGTCGGCGCCGATCTCCTGATCGCCCAGACCAGGTAGAGGCAATGGAAGAGACATGAGCGTAAAGCAGCCGGTCCACATCACCTTCCTCAATGGCGAGGCTGTAGCACGGCTGGCTTTGACCGACGATGAAATCCTGGCGGCGGTCGAAGATGCCCTGCGCGCGCAGGGCAACCAACAGACCGTCATCGAACCGCGCGTGCATCTGGTGCCGGAAAATTCGGCCAAGGGGCATTTCAACGTCCTGCGCGGCGTGGTGAAACCCCTGGGCCTGGCCGGGGTCAAGGTCGTCGGCGATTTCGTCGACAATTTCCAGCGCGGCCTGCCCTCTGAAATGGCGGTACTCAACCTCTTCGATCCCGAGACCGGCATGCCCAAGGCGATCCTGGATGCCACCGCGATCACCGACATGCGGACCGGTGCCATTACTGCGCTCGGCGCCAAGCATCTGGCGCGCAGGAATGCCAAGGTGCTGGGTCATATCGGTGCCCGCGGCACTGCCTATTGGAATGTGCGTCTGCTCGACCGCCTGTTCGATTTCGACGAAATCCGCGTGCATTCCCGTCGGCCCGAAAGCCGCGACACATTCGCGGCGCGCCTCTCGGCCGACCTCGGCAAGAAGGTCAGCGTCACGGCCGATTGGGAATCCTGCGTGCGCGGCGCCGACATCGTCGTCGAAGCCTCCCGCCTGCCGCGGCCGCAGCCGCTCCTGAAGACGGATTGGATCGAGCGCGGTGCCCTGGTCGTGCCGTATGGTACGATGAGCGCCGTCGAACTGTCGCTCACCGACATCATGGACAAGATGGTGGTCGACGATTGGGGCCAGTGCCGCAAGGGCCTACCCTTCGGCGCTCTCCGCCCGCATGTCGACAGCGATCGCCTGACCGAGCAAAATCTGCATGCGGAACTCGGCCAGATCGTGGCGGGCCTGAAGCCCGGCCGCGAAAGCGATGCCGAGACGAATCTCTTCTGGCACCGGGGCCTCAGCCTCAGCGACATCGCCCTTGGCCATGCCCTGCTCGCCAAGGCGGCGCGGCTCGGTATCGGGCAGAGCCTGCGCTTCATCTGACTTCAGCATTCCGGCAGGTTGACGGCGAGACCTCCGAGGCTTGTTTCCTTGAACTTGGCGCTCATTTCCAGTCCCGTCTGGCGCATCGCCTCGATGCAATTATCGAGCGGCATGAAATGCGAACCGTCGCCGCGCAAGGCGAGCGATGCCGCCGCCACGGCCTTGATGGCGCCGATGCCATTGCGCTCGATGCAGGGCACCTGCACAAGGCCCGCCGCCGGGTCGCAGGTCATGCCCAGATGATGCTCCAGCGCGATCTCCGCCGCATTCTCCGCCTGCGCCGGCGTTCCGCCGAGCACCACACACAGCCCAGCCGCCGCCATCGCCGCCGCCGAGCCGACTTCGCCCTGGCAGCCGGCCTCGGCACCGGAGATTGAAGCATTATGCTTGATCAGACCGCCAATGGCCGCAGCCGTCAGCAGGAATTCCGACACGCGCGCCGGATCGGCGCCGAAGCAATGATCGAGGTAATAGCGGATGACGGCAGGCACCACGCCGGCCGCCCCGTTGGTCGGGGCAGTGACGACCTTTCCACCGGCGGCGTTTTCCTCATTCACCGCCATGGCATAGACGCTGAGCCAGTCCGACGTCACATGCGGCTGAGCACGATTGGTGCCCTTCTCCTTCTCCAGCTGCGCGCGGATAGATTGCGCGCGCCGCTTCACATGGAGCCCGCCGGGCAGCTCGCCCTGCTGCGACAGGCCGCGCTCGATGCAGCCATTCATCGTTTGCCACAACCGGCCCAGCCCGGATTCGAGTTCGGCCGCCGACATCGTCCTCAACTCGTTCAGGCGCTTCATCTCGGCAATCGACTTGCCGCTGGCCTTGGCCATCTCGAGCATCGCCGCCGCCGAATCGAATGGATAGGGCCGCGCCACCGCCTGTGCGCTGCTATCGACCGCCGTCGGATTATTGAGTTCTGCCTCGGTCACGACGAAGCCGCCGCCGATCGAATAATAGACCTCGCGCAGTACCGATTTTCCCGCCGCGTCGAACGCCTCCAGGACGAGGCCGTTGGAATGCCCCGGCAGAGACGGCCCATAATCGAACACGATATCGGCAGCCGGATCGAAGCCGAGTGCCGGCAGACCCGCGGGCCGCACGACCTTCTCCGATTGCAGGTCCGCCAGGCGCTGTTCCGCCTCGCCCGGCACGATGCCGGCGGGTGTGTAGCCGATGAGCCCCAGCGCCACCGCGCGGTCCGTCGCATGACCCTTGCCGGTAAAGGCCAGGGATCCGTGCAAGGTCGCGCGCAGCCTGGCTGGCGCGCCGCCGCGCCCGCGCAGCTGTTCGAGAAAGCGCACCGCCGCCGTCATCGGCCCCATCGTATGCGACGATGACGGCCCGATCCCGATCTTGAAGATATCGAAGACACTCAAAAACATCCGGCGATCTCAACTCCATGCTGACGGCGGCCGCGAAAACCCAGACCCATGCTATCGCAACAGCAGCCCGAAAGTGCAAGAGTCACCGTCAGCCGGCGTCGGCGCCAGCCTGCGAGCGTCATTCATTTGGCGAAATCGGCCTGGTTTTGCTGCCGGAAGGCCCCTGGACCCGGCGGCCAACGCTACATTCGTCCGGTCTCGAACTCTTCCAGCGAGTAGCCCAGCTGCGCCGCAGCCTCTTCCAGATAGTCGGCGAGCAAGGGGGTGCCCACCAGGTAGCGAACTTCCCGCCCATTGTGCCGGTTCCGAGCTTCCGTCAACGCTGCGTCCCACTCGTCCTTCGAGAAATCGCCACGGCCGATCCAGGTCATCGCGATGATTTCGTCGCGCTCGTCATCGTTCAGCGACCGCAATGCTCCGACCAGTTCCTGATATGTCGGGTTGCTGCGCGTCGCCTCCAGGATATCGTCGATTTCCTCATCGTCGCCGGTCTTGCTTTCATCACCGGCCGGCGCCACCTCGACGTCGAATTCGCGCGCCTTCTCGATGATATAAGCCAGGCTCTCCAGGGAAATTGTCATCTTGCCACCTCGCATTCCTCTCCAACCGGGTCGGCGCGCCGACAGAACTTAACCTTCGTAAAGATCGGCTTGGTGCCGGCCGCGCGGCCGCCGCTTCCAGACGGCTGCGGAAATGATATCAGCAGCAGCGCATCCGGCGAAACGCCGCGCTCGTCCCGCATTGATTTGGATCAGTGCCGCTGCTGCATCCCCTTATACCATGTTTGGCGGCGATCCGGCGTGCGCGATCCCGCCGCGGCACTGAGGAGCGACATGGCTCACAAACAGGTTCTCTTCCGATCCGCCGCCCGCGAAAAAATTCTGCGCGGCGCGACGCAGCTGGCCGATGCCGTCCGCGTCACCCTGGGTCCCCGATCCAAATCGGTGCTGATCGAACGAAAATGGGCGGCCCCCGTGGTCTGCAACGATGGCGTCACGATTGCCAAGGAACTTGATCTGAAGGATCCGGAGGAGAATTTGGGCGCCCGCATGTTGCGCCAGGCCGCGGAGAAAACCGGCGAAATGGTCGGCGACGGCACCAGCACGTCAACCATCCTGGCGCATGCCATCTTCGCCGACGGTGTTCGCAATGTCGTGGCCGGCGCCAGCGCCATCGACATCAAGCGCGGTCTCGACCGGGCGACCAAGGCTGCCATCGACGCCCTCAAAGCCCTCTCCCGACCGGTTTCGACGCGTAAGGAGAAAGCCCAGGTCGCGGCCATTTCCGCCCACAACGACCCTGCCATAGGCGAACTCATCGCCGACGCGATGGACAAGGTCGGCAATGAAGGCGTCATCACCGTCGAAGAGGCCAAGACGACGGAAACCGTGTTGGCGGTCGTCGAGGGCATGCAATTCGATCGCGGCTTCCAATCGCCCTATTTCATCACCAATCCCGAAAAAATGGAGGCCGTGATGGAGGATTGCCTGATCTTGCTGTCCGACCGCAAGATCAGCGTCCTCAACGACATGCTGCCCCTGCTCGAGCAGATCGCCAAATCGGGCAAACCCCTGCTGGTCGTTGCCGAGGAAGTCGAGGGTGAGGCGCTTGCGACCCTGATTGTGAACCAGGTCCGTGGCGCGCTGAAAAGCTGCGCCGTCAAGGCACCTGGCTTTGGCGATCGGCGCAAGGCCATGCTGCAGGACATCGCCACGCTGACGGGCGGCCAAGTCATCGCCGAGGAAGTCGGCCTCAAACTTGAGAACGCCACGATCGAGCAGTTGGGAAAGGCGAAACGGGTCGTCTCCGATAAGGACAACACCACGATCATCGGCGGCGGCGGCGACAAGAAGCAGATCGACCTTCGCATTGAGCTTATCCGGCACGAAATCGAGAAGACGACCAGCGACTACGACCGGGAGAAATTGCAGGAGCGCCTGGCCAAGCTGTCGGGCGGCGTCGCCGTCATTCGCGTCGGCGCACCTTCCGAAGCCGAGATGAAATCCCGGAAAGAGGCGCTCGACGACGCCATCAATGCGACCAAGGCCGCCGTCGCCGAAGGCATCGTGCCCGGTGGCGGCCTGGCGCTGCTGCGCTGTGTGGACGCCGTGACGCAGGTGGAAGGACAGCTCGAAGGCGACGAAAAGACGGGCGTGCAGATTCTCAGGCGGGCCCTTGAAGCGCCAACCAGGCAGATCGCCGAGAATTCGTCGGTCGACGGCGGCGTGGCCGTCGCCCGCATGCTCGAAGGAAAAGGCAGCTATGGCTTCGATGCCGGCCGCAAGGAATATGTCGATCTCGTCGAAGCCGGTATCATCGATCCGACCAAAGTCGTCCGTGTGGCTCTTGAGAATGCCGTATCGGTGGCCAGTGTCCTGCTGCTCACGGAAGCGACCATGACCGAGATTCCCGAGGTAAAGCCCGATCGGCCGCCAGAGAACACCCTGCCCCTTTAGGAACTGGGCAGCCGATCGGTCAAATACAGGCTCACCCGCTGGCCTCCGTGCGAGATCGGGCCGAAGGGCGTCCCGAAAGGCAAGCCGCAGGCCTTGGCGAGCGATACGTCGTTCGTGATGACGCCCACGCGCCAGCCGGCGAAGCGCGCTGCCATGGTCCGGCCCAGCGTTTGATAGAGCGGATAGAGCCGCTTCTTGTCACCCATACGCTGGCCATAAGGCGGATTGACGATGACCAGGCCCGGCGGTCCGTTGGGCGCCGTCGCGGCACTCATCGCGCAGTGCCGGAACGAGGTGATCTCAGTGACACCCGCCCGCTCGGCATTGGCCCTGCTCATCGTGATCGCGCCGGCGTCGCGGTCGCAGCCATAGAAGCGGAAAGCCGGCGCAGATCGGGCAGCGGCGCCGGCTCGCATCTTGGCCCAGGCTCTGGCGTCGAAACTATTCAACTGCTCGAAAGCAAACGGCCGCGACCGCCCGGGATCAAGCCCCAGCGCTATCTCCGCCGCCTCGATGACGAAGGTGCCGGACCCGCACATCGGATCGAGCAAAGGTTCAGTCCCGTCGAAGCCGCATTGGCGCAGAAACAGCGACGCCAGCGTCTCGCGCATCGGTGCCTTGTTGACGGCCTCCTTATGGCCGCGCTTGTGCAGCGACTCACCCGACGTATCGATGCTGACCGTGCAGAGATCGTCCTCGATCCGCACTTTGACGCGGACCTCCGCTTCGTCGGAGATCGGCGCGCCGAGCGTTTCGGCGATCGCCGTTTCGACGCGCTGTCTGGCGGCGCCCGAATGGTAGATCTTGGAATGCTTGCACGACGCCTCGACGGCGACCGGCACGTCCTTGCGCAGGAACTGTCCCCAGGCGACCTTCCGCGCCCTTTTATCGAGCTGCGCCAGATGAAAGACCGGGAACGACGCAATGCGCGCAAAGACAGCCGATGCCCCGCGCAACTTGAGGTTCGCCCGCCAGGCCTCGGGCCACCCGCCGCTGACGGTGACACCGCCGGTTACCGGCTTCGGGTTCTTGAACGCCTTCTCTGCCGCCTCCGCGCAAAGGATGGATTCGAAGCCGGGCGCGGCCACCAGGAATATCTCGAAATCGTCATCTTTGGTCATCTGGTGTGTATATCGCCTGGGCCTGGGGACAGCGACAAGTTTCTCGGCCTTCCCTTTGCACCGACGAAAATTCAGCGGTTTCCGGGCGGTCTATCCATCTTCCGCGACTGCAAACCGTCACGGCGCCGAGCGGTTCCTGGGGCCGGCCGCGCGTCGCTTAGGCGAACTTCCGGGCCGCATCCATGGCGAGGCCCAGCCCGACGCTGCCGAACATGTCGCCCGAAACCGGCACCGCGTTCGGCAGATGCCCAAGGACCTGGCGGCGGATTTCCGGCACTGCCGTTGAGCCGCCGGTCAGGAACACCGACTGGATATCGTCGCGTGCAACACCGGCTGCACCCAGGCACAGGTCGATAGCATGCACGATCCTGACCGCGTCGTCATAGACCGCATGGTCGAGATCGCCCCGATGCAGGACCGTTTCCACATCCGGGTCCAGCGGAATATGGAGCGTCACTTCCGCCTGTTCCGACAGGGCGATCTTGGCGGCCTCCACTTCGGCGGCGATGCGGTGGCCCTTGCGTTCGACAAGCACCTTGATCAGCCGCTCGACCAGATCCGGCCTGTCTACCTGGGAGAGGATCGAGCGCAGATAATTGATGTTCTGCGGCGTGTAGAGCGTGGGGATGCGGTGCCAGGTGGCGAGGTCATGATAGAGATGGCTCGGCATCGGCAGCTTCTTTGGGCCGATCAGCGCGTCATAGCCGAGATGCGGCATGACATGGTTGATGCTGAGGCGCCGGTCGAAATCGGTGCCGCCGATATGAACGCCGCTGCGCCCCAGAATATCCGCCGACCGGTCGTGCTGCCGCGACCTTCCCGGTGATAGGCGGGCAACGGCAAAGTCCGACGTACCGCCGCCAAGATCGACGATCAACGCCAGTTCTTCCCGGGTCAGGGATTGCTCATAAGCCAAAGCCGCCGCCACCGGCTCGAACTGCATTTCGACATGGCGGAAACCCTGCGCCTTGGCGATGCCGATCAGTTCCGCCTCAGCCTTGGCGTCCGCCGCATCGTCATCGTCGACGAATCGCACCGGCCGGCCCAGCACAACATGGTCGACCGTGCCGCCGAGCTTTCGTTCCGCCTGCGCTTTCAAGTGCCGCACGAACATGCCGATGACATCGCGCATGGCGACACGCTTGCGCTGGACCAATGTCGTATCGTCGATGAGGCTCGACCCCAGCACGCTTTTCAACGCCCGCATCAGGCGCCCTTCCGTCCCCTCGATATAGGCGCCGATCCCATCGCGCCCGAAGCGCACCTTGTGATCCTCGTAATCGAAGAAAATGGCACTGGGCAGGGTAACGCTCTCCCCCTCCAGCGGACAAAGCGCCACGCCATTGCCGGCGCTCAAGCCCACCGTCGAATTCGACGTCCCGAAATCGAGACCGCAAAAATGCTTCTGCATGACAACCCCGACCGATGCGCCAGAGAGGCGCCAAGAGGCACCACTCTCAAGAACATGTAAAAAGGAGGAATGGTAGCACCGGACGGATTTGAACCGCCGACCAAGGGATTATGATTCCCCTGCTCTACCGCTGAGCTACGGTGCCACATCAGATGCCGGGTGCGAACGACCCGGCCGGTTGGGCCCCAGCGTATATAGGGGCCTTGCCCTAGCTGTCAAGAAGAACGCAAGCCCTTGAAGAGGCTCACCTATTCGCCTTCAATCGCCGAACATGGCGGTGAGTTTCAGGGCCACCCCCATGCTGCCTTCGACCTTGAGCTTGCCGGTCATGTAGCCCAGCGTCGGGTCGAGCTTGCCTTCCATCAGTTTGGCGAGGTTTTCGGCCGTTATGGTGATGGTCGTGTTGGCATCGCCATGGTCCGTCCCGTCGATCACTGGCGGGTGCTCGGTGCCGTCCCAGAAGATGATCTCGTCACCGACCAGGAACTTGACCTTGTAGCCGAGCTTGAGGTTCTGCCCGGCGCGCTGGCGCATTTCGGCGATCAGGCTTTCCGCATCCATCCGACACCCCCGGTTTCTACTCCGCTGCCCTATCCTGCCCGAGCTTGGCCGTGGCCGCAATCCACCCGCCACCCAGCAGTCGCATACCCCGATAGACCACGGCCGCCTGGCCGGGCGCGATGCCGAATTGCGGCGTATCGAGGAATATCTGCGCCGCACCGTCGGCGCCGATGGTGAGCCTTCCCGGCGCCGCTTCGCTCATCGAGCGCAGCTTGACGCCGACCGGGGCGTCGGCTGTGGCCTCGTCGGGCCGCCCCAGCCAGTTCATCTCGCGCAAGGCTACCGTGTCGCGGGCGAGGCTGGCCTTCGGCCCGACGATGACGCGCTTTGCCGCCGCATCGAGGCGCACGACATAAAGCGGTTCGTTGTTGGTGCCCTTCTCGCTGACGCCGATGCCGCGCCGCTGGCCGATCGTGTAGTGCACGATACCCTGATGTTGCCCCAGCACGCGCCCGTCGATATGCACAATCTCGCCGGGGTCCACTGCACCCGGACGCAGGCGCTCGACCACGCTTACATAATTGCCGTTGGGCACGAAGCAGATATCCTGGCTGTCCGGCTTGTCGGCAACTTCCAGGCCGAAGCGCTTGGCCAGCGCCCGCGTCTCGGTCTTCGGGATATCGCCCAGCGGAAAGCGCAGATAGTCGAGTTGGGTCTGCGTGGTGGCAAAGAGGAAATAGCTCTGGTCGCGCGCCGGATCGCTGCCGCGATGGAGTTCGGTCCCCGCATCCGTCATCACCCGACGCACATAATGCCCGGTCGCCAGGCAGTCGCCGCCCAGATCGCGCGCCTGGGTTAGGAGGTCGCGGAATTTCACACGCTGATTGCAGCGCACGCAGGGGATCGGCGTCTCGCCCTTCAAATAGGAGTCCGCGAACTCCTGCATCACCGCATCGGAGAACTTGCTCTCGTAATCGAGCACGTAATGCGGAAAATCCAGCCGCTCGGCCACCATCCGCGCGTCATAGATATCCTGCCCCGCGCAGCAGGCGCCCTTGCGCGCCAGGGCCACGCCATGGTCGTAGAGCTGCAGCGTCACGCCGACCACGTCATAGCCCTGCTCCTTGAGGAGCGCAGCCACGACGGAGCTATCGACGCCGCCGGACATGGCGACGATGACGCGGGTATCGGCGGGTGCCTTATGGAAACCGAGGCTGTTCATGGGCCGAGCTTATAACACTGGGGCGCTCAGGCGCCAAAATGACCCTTTAGCAGCCCTATCGTGCGGATAAAGGGGGCCGGGTCCGCTTCCAATCCTATCGCGGCGGAGAAATGCCCCTGCTCCCGCACGAACAGGTTTTCGGACGGAATTCGCCAGTTTCCGGCCATCCGCCGGCCGCCATCATAGGGCGTCACATCGTCCCTGGTGCCGATCAGCAGCACGATCCGGGCGGGGTCGATGGGTGGCGTCGGCCCGCAATCGGTAAAGCGCCCCAATTCCGCAACCTCGGCGGAACCCCAGCCGGCGAGCTTGGCCGCCTCATCCAGCCGGGTGATGGTGGCCAGCGATGAATTGAAGGTGAGCGCGCTCACCTTGTCCGTGGTGGTGAGCAGCAGCAGCAAATCCGGCCGGCAGGCAGCGGGCCAGGTTCCCATGCGCTCGGCCGCCACTTGCGCGGTCAGTGCGCCGAGGCTGGTGCCGCTCAAGCCCACCTGCGCGCTGCCATTCTCGCGGCACCAATGGATGATGGTGGCAAGCTCCCGCGCCGCCTGGCGGAAATGCAGCAGGCCCGAAAGCGGCGGTCGCCGCATGAAGCTCTCGCCGCCATAAAGCCCGGCACGCGTGCGCCGGTTATGCCCCGGCCCGTCGGGCAGCAGGATGCGGCAGCCACGCGCTGCAAGGGCGCGATAACCGCGCAAGTCGCCGCGCATCATCTCCATCTCCATGGCAAAGCCATGACCGTAGATGAGGCTCGGCAGCTTTTCTTGCCGGCCCTCATATATATGCACCCAGCAGAAATCGGCCAGATCGTCCGGCGAGGGAAAACGCAGCCAGTATTCGCGCACATCCTCATGCTCCACCACATGGCTGCGCTCGATCTGCGGCAACTCACCCGGCAGCGTGAAAAAATCGTCCGGGGACAGTCCGCCGGTTGCCAGCGCCAGTTCGCCCGGCAGCGGCACGTCGACCTGCACGGCAGGCACATGCGCGCGCCGCGCGAACCAGACGTAGCTGAAGCGATGGCCCAGATAATTATGCGCCGCCTCGCGCCGCGCCCGTTCGGCCGCCAGCACATCCTTGCCGTGGCCGAATGCCGCCTCGATCCACTCGGATTGCGCCCGCGCGTATATCCGGCCCAGATCGCCAGTCTGGCGCACGCGTGCGGCGATGGCGCCCGGCACGGCATGGAGCTGCAGCGTGCGCTGGAATGCCTCGGCATCGCCCGCCCCCGCCGCCGCCCAGCAGCGCGCGGCCGGCAGCAGCCAGCCCATGCCCCACAGGCACAAGGGATCGATCCAGGGCTTGGCGAGAAGCCGGGCGAGGCCGCCATTACTGCTCATGCGATGCGGCCCAGAATTGCAGAATTGTCATGGTCCGCTTCAGGCGGGCCATCCACGAATTTGCACGCGTTTGATGAACGGAAGTCGTGGATGCCCCGCCTGCGCGGGGCATGACAATAAGAGCGGCAGGAGACTGAGAGAGTCCTAGTCACGTTCCTCGAGCCAGGCCATCTGGATGGCTTCGAGAATCTTCTCGCTGCTGTTGTTGGGATCGTCCTCGAAGTCCGGCAATTCCTGGACCCACTTCCACAGATCGGTGAAGCGCAGATTGACGATGTCGGCATCGGGATGCCGCTCATCGAGTTCGATGGCGATATCGCGAACGTCCGTCCAGCGCAGCTTCTTGGCCATGATGGAAGCCGATCCGGTCAGCCGACCTGCATGTTGCGCGTAGCAGACGGCAGGCTGACGACAAGGCCATCGAGCTCTTCCGTCATCTTGATCTGGCAGCCCAGGCGCGAGGTGTGCGTCAGGCCGAAGGCGAGGTCCAGCATGTCTTCCTCATCTTCGCTCGCTTCCACCAGCACGTCGTACCATTCCGGGTCGACGATGACATGGCAGGTCGAGCAGGCGAGCGACCCTTCGCATGCGCCTTCTAGGTCGATGCTGTTGCGGTGGGCGATTTCCAGCACCGATAGGCCCAGCGGCGCGTCGCACTCGACCCGGGTGCCATCCTGCTTCACGAACGTGATCTTCGGCATTTTGGTTAATTCTCCGTCGCGGGCCGGTCTTTGCCGGCCCTGAAATCCGTCAATTCGGGTTGTCAGGTGCCATACCGGCTTCGACCTCGTCAAGCCGCTGGCCCTTGAGGGCGGCCTGAATGGCCCGATCCATGCGTTTTTGGGCGAAATCGTGGGTCGCCCGATCCAATTCTTCCATGCCGGCATGGATCCGGGCGCGATCGTCTCCCGCCACCAGGCCTTTCAGCTTCTGCGCCACCCGGTCGATTTCGGCGTGCTCCGCCGATGACAGAAGCGCACCGTCGGCCGCGAGCGCCGCCTTGAGCGCCAGCAGCACCCGCTCCGCCTCCACGCGGGATTCGAGCAGCAGCCGCTTCTCCATATCCTCGCGGGCATAGGTAAGAGAGTCGCGCAGCATGTCGGCCATCTGCTCGTCGCTGAGGCCATAGGATGGCTTCACCGCGATCTCGGCTTTGACCCCTGTCATGCGTTCCTCGGCGCTCACCGTGAGCAGCCCGTCGGCATCGACCGCGAAAGTGACTCGAATGCGCGCGGCCCCCGCCACCATGCCCGGAATGCCCTTGAGCTCGAAGCGCCCCAGCGACCGGCAAGCATCGACCGTCTCGCGCTCGCCCTGCACGATATGGATCAGCATGCCGGTCTGGCCGTCCTGATAGGTCGTGAAATCCTGTGCCTTGGTGACGGGTATCGGCGTGTTACGCTCGATCACTTTTTCGACAATGCCGCCCATCGTCTCGATCCCCAGCGACAGCGGGATGACGTCGAGCAGCAGGGTCTCGGACCCTTGCGTCAGCGCCTTGGCCTGCAGGGCAGCACCGACAGCGACGACTTCGTCGGGGTCGATATCGGCCAACGGCTCCTGCTTGAAGAAATCGGCGACGAAGGCCCGTACCAAAGGCACGCGCGTCGATCCGCCGACGAGGACCACGCCCTTCACATCGGCCGGCGTCAGCTTGGCGTCTTCCAGCACCTGCCGGCAGGCGCGCAAGGTTCGGCCGATCAGCGGTTCGATCAGCACTTCGAAGGTGCCGCGGTCGATCGACTGCCGTACATCGTGCCCGGCGACTTTCGCCTTGAGTTCGGCGCCCGGCGCGGTGGTGAGGCGTTCCTTCGCCGCCCGCGCCGCCTGCAGCAGGATCTTGGCTTCGCCGGAGGTAAGGCCCGTGATGCCGGTGCGGCGCATGGCCCAGCTCGCCAGCGCATGGTCGAAATCGTCGCCGCCCAATTGCGCGTCGCCGCCGGTCGCCAGCACCTGGAACACGCCCTTCTGCAATTTCAGGAGCGAGATATCGAATGTGCCGCCGCCCAGATCGTAGACGGCATAGATGCCTTCTGCCGCGCTGTCCAGGCCGTAGGCGAGCGCCGCCGCCGTTGGCTCGTTGACCAGCCGCAGCACTTCCAGACCGGCGACACGCGCCGCATCCTTGGTAGCCGTGCGCGCCGCATCGTCGAAATAGGCCGGCACCGTGATCACGGCCTTCTCGACCTTGTGGCCCAGGCTGATTTCGGCGCGCTGCTTCAACGCCTTCAGAATGTCGGCTGAAATCTCGACCGGCGACAGCACCCGGTCGCCCACCTTGAGGCGCACCATGCCGCCGGCCTTGCCATCCGGATCGGGCGCGATTTGATAGGGCAGCGCACCGGCAAGCGTCTTCACATCGGCCGCACCCCGTCCCATCAGGCGCTTGACCGACGAGATGACGAGATCGGGATGCTGCGCCAGTTCGGCCTGCGCCGCCCGGCCGACGATCGGCTCGTCATAGACATAGGCGACGACCGAAGGCACCAGCCCGTCGCCCGACCCGTCGCGCAGGACCTCCGGATGGTCGCCCGAGACCATGGCGACCACCGAATTGGTGGTGCCGAGATCGATGCCGATCGCCTGGCTGCGCTCCAGCGCATGCGGTTCCGGTGTCTCGCCGGGTTCGTGAATCTGCAGCAGCATCAGGACTTCACCATCAGGATTCCAGCGCGGCACGCCGCAGGCGCGCCTCTTCCAGGAATTTGCGCAAATATCTGAGGCGCAGGACGGACCGGTTGGCCGCCGCCAGATCGTCCGCGTTGAAGGCGCGCGAGATGTCGCTCAGCATCTGGATGGCACCCGCCGCCGCGCCGGCCATCAGCGTCTCGATCGCATCGGCGCTTTCCGCCTCCGCCAGCGCCTCGCGTTTCTCCATCGCCTCCATCAGCAGCGCCGGGTCGTTGACCGTCTTGTCCGCGGCCGCCTCCGACACGACACCCTTGAGGCGCAGCAGGTAGGTCGCCCGCTTCAGCGGATCGCTCAGCGTCTCATAGGCTTCGTTGAGCGCCACGGCCTGGGCTTCCGCGATGGCGCGCTCCTTGGCGGGCTTGCCGGCGAAGCGGTCGGGATGCAGCACGCGCTGGAACCCCAGATACTGCTTCTCAAGACGTTCGTCATCGAGATCGAAGCTGCGCTCCATCCCCAGGCGCGTGAAATGGTCCGTCGAACCCGGCGCTTGGACGGCGCCGCAGGTGTGGCAGAAAAGCGCGCGGCTCGCTACCGGACCCTTGCAGGACCAGCACGGCACAAATTCCGCGCCAATGCTTCCGGCGCCGCTTCCGCCGATTTTCTGGACCACAGCCATAATATTCGCTCAGACGTGGAAGGATTCGCCGCAGCCGCAGCGCCCTTTTTCATTGGGATTGCGGAACACGAAGCCGTTCTGCAGTTTCTCTTCGACGAAATCCATCTCCGTGCCGAAGATGAACAGCGACGCCTTCGGATCGATCAGGATGGTGACGCCGTCCTGTTCGATCGCTTCGTCGCCGGGCCCGCGCTCGTCGGCATATTCGATCGTATAGGAAAGGCCGGAACAGCCCTTCGACCGGATGCCGATGCGGATGCCGACCGATGGCTTGCCGCGCTTGCTCAGCAATTCACGCACACGCTCCAGCGCCGCCGGCGTCACGGTGATCGCCGCGGGCTTGGGCCGCCGCGCTGGCCTGGCCGGCGCCGCACTCGTTTCCGTCATGATCGCACCGTCACTCATTCCGCCGCCTTGTCGGCGATACCAGCCTTCTCGCGGTAATCCTTGATTGCGGCCTTGATGGCATCCTCGGCCAGCACCGAGCAATGAATCTTCACCGGCGGCAGGGCGAGGTGTTGCGCGATCTCGGTATTCTTGATCGTCTCGGCTTCGTCGAGCGTCTTGCCCTTCACCCATTCGGTGGCCAGCGACGAGGATGCGATGGCCGAACCGCAGCCGAAGGTCTTGAACTTCGCATCCTCGATACGCCCGTCGGCGCCGACCTTGATCTGCAGCTTCATCACGTCGCCGCAGGCAGGCGCACCCACCAGCCCGGTGCCGATACCGGCTTCTTCCTTCGCGAAACCGCCGACATTGCGGGGGTTCTCGTAGTGGTCGACGACCTTATCGCTATACATGATCTACTCCCTTTGAAACGTGCGATCCAACGCCTGGCTTTTTTAGTGCTCGGCCCATTGGATCGATTTGATGTCGATGCCCGCTTGCGCCATTTCCCAGAGCGGGCTCATCTCGCGCAGGCGCTGCACCGCCTGCACCAGATGCTCGACCGCATAGTCGATTTCCGGCTCCGTGGTGAAGCGGCCGATGCCGATCCGGAGCGACGTGTGCGCCATTTCGATATCGACACCGAGTGCCCGCAGCACGTATGAGGGCTCCAGCGAGGCCGAGGTGCAGGCCGAACCGGACGAGACGCAAAGATCCTTGATCCCCATCATCAGCCCCTCGCCTTCGACATGGGCGAAGGAGAGGTTGAGATTGCCGGGAATCCGATGCTCGGCATCGCCGTTGAGATAGACTTCCGACAGCTTGGCGGTGACGCCGTCATAGAAGCGCTTGGCTAGCTTCTTCAGCCGCTCAGCCTCGGCGCCCATCTCCTTCTCGGCGATGGCACAGGCCTCGCCCAGGCCCACGCACAGCGGGGTCGGCAGCGTGCCGGAACGGAAACCGCGCTCCTGCCCGCCGCCATGAATGAGCGCTTCCAGGCGCACGCGCGGCTTGCGGCGCACATAGAGCGCGCCGATGCCCTTGGGCCCGTAGATCTTGTGGCCCGAAATCGAGAGCAGGTCGATGTTCATCGCCTCGACATCGAGCGGGATCTTACCCACCGCCTGCGCCGCATCGGTGTGGAAGAACACATGGTTCTCGCGGCAGATCCTGCCGATTTCAGCGAGCGGCTGAATGACGCCGATCTCGTTATTGACCGCCATGATCGAGACGATCGCCGTCTTCGGCGTGATCGCCTTCCTCAGCACATCGAGATCGATAAGGCCGTTCTTCTGCACGGGCAGGTAGGTGACCTCGAAACCTTCCAGCTCCAGATGGCGGCAGGAATCGAGCACGCATTTATGCTCGGTCACCGTGGTGATGATGTGGTTCTTCCTGTCCTTGTAGAAATGCGCCACACCCTTCAGCGCCAGGTTGTTCGATTCCGTGGCGCCCGAGGTGAAGATGATTTCCTTCTCGTCCGCGCCGATGATGCTGGCCACCTGCGCGCGCGCCTTCTCGACCGCGGCTTCGGCATCCCAGCCATATTTGTGGTTCCGGGAATGCGGATTGCCGAAATGCTCGGTGAAGAACGGCAGCATCGCCTCGACCACGCGCGGATCGCAGGGCGTCGTCGCCTGATAGTCCAGATAGATCGGCAGCTTCGGGATGTTGACGCCCGGATTGGTCCCATTGGGTGCCGCCTTCAGATTCTGGTTCGCGATATTCATGATTGCCTGCTCACTCTTCCATTCTCTCACGCCGGGATGCGCGCATCGTCGGCATCGCCCCGGGCCAGTCCGGTATCCGGCCCGGCACTCAGGCCGATACGTTGTACGCGCCCCCAGGCGCCTACGAATTGATCTATGTCGTTCTGGCTATTTTGCCAGCCCAGGCTGACGCGGATGGCCGAGCCCGCCGTCGCCGCATCGAATCCCATGGCCGAGATGACGTGGCTGGGCCTGACCTTGCCGGACGAGCAGGCCGACCCCGCCGAAATGGCGATGCCGGCCAGATCCAGCGCCATCACCAGCGTTTCCGCCGTCTTCGTGCCGCTGGCAAAGCAGCTCGTATTGGGCAGGCGCATGGCTGTACGGCCGAAAACGGTGAGCGGCAGGCCGAAACCCACCAGTCTTTCCTCCAGCGCGTCGCGCAGGATGGCGATGCGCGCATTGTCGCCAAGCTGCGTCGCTTCGTCGGCCGCGGCGCCGAAGCCGGCAATGGCCGCCACATTCTCGGTCCCGCCGCGGCGGTTGCGTTCCTGGCCGCCGCCTTGCACCAGCGGCTCGACCGGCAGGTCGCCGGCCAGCACCAGTGCGCCCGCACCTTGCGGCCCGCCGATCTTGTGCGCCGACAGCGTCAGGTAATCGACGCCCAGTTCGCTGATATCGACAGGCACGCGCCCCGCCGCCTGCACGGCATCGCAATGCACCAGCGCACCCTTGCTCTTGGCGATGCGGGCGATCTCCGCCACTGGCTGGATGACCCCGGTCTCGTTGTTGGCCAGCATGACCGAGACGAAGGCCGGACGGTCCGCCTTGTCGATGAGATAAGCAAGATGCGCCACGTCGATCTCGCCATTGCGGCCGACGCGCGCGATCTGCGCCCCGGCGATGCGCGCCGGCCGCAGCACCGATTCATGCTCGATGGCGCTCACCACCAGCGTCCGCCCCTGGCGCGCATGGAGCGCCAGATTGTTTGCTTCCGTGCCGCCCGAGGTGAAGGTGACCAGGGCGGCGCGGCCGCCGACCAGCTTCGCCACGGCATCGCGCGCATGATCGACCCAGGCGCGCGCGCGCCGGCCGAATGCATGAACCGAGGACGGATTGCCGACCTCCTGCAACACGGCCGCCATCGTCGCCAGCGCTCCGGCGCGCAACGGCGCGGTTGCATTCCAGTCCATGTAGACGCCGCGATTCATGATCCGGTCCGTTACTCCGCCGCCGCCGCGTCCGTGCCGTGGGTCGCACCGTTGCCGGCGTTCGTTCCAGCCTGCGCGCCATCGACCTTATGGGCGATGCCGAGGATTCGCCGCTCGACCACATCGGCCAGCGACACTGAACTCAGGAACAGATGGATCTGGCGCGACAGTTCCTCCCACAGATCGTGCGTGAGACAGCGTGACTTGTCCGAATGGCAGCCGGTGGCCGTGTTGGGCTTGCAGCGCGTGGCGCGAATGGGCTCGTCCACCGCCAGGATCGCGTCGGCGATGCGCGTATCGTCCGCCGTGCGGGCCAGCAGATAGCCGCCGCCCGGACCGCGCACGGATTTCACCAGCCCGGCCCGGCGCAGCTTGGCAAAAAGCTGTTCCAGATAGGACAGCGAAATCTCCTGCCGGCCCGAAATGTCGGCCAAGGATACCGGGCGGCCATGGCTGTTGGTGGCCAGATCAACGAGCGCCATCACGGCGTAGCGGCCCTTGGTGCTCAATCTCATGACACTTCTCCTAAAGCTTGCCGGCCCGATCGATCACCTGGGCGATCGCCTGGGCGATCATCCGGGCCTGCTCTCTCAATTCCGTCCGAACCGGCGCACATCGCCCAGCCCGCTTTCGTCAAGCCCGTCTTGGTCTTTCGCATTGGCGTTCGGTGCAGCGCTCGCGGCACGGCCTTCCACTTCCGTCTCCAGGACCGTGATGCGTGCCTGCAGGCGCGAAATCTGATCCAGCAACCCTTCGATGGCGCGCGCCACCGGATCGGGCAGGTCCTGGGTGGGCAGGCCGTAGGCCGCGAATTCGCTGCCGCATTCCTTGGGCATGACGATCCGGGCCGGCACGCCGACCGCGACGCTGTTGGCCGGCACGCTCTTGATGACGACGGCATTGCCGCCCACGCGCGCACCCTTGCCGACGACGATATCACCCAGCACCTGGGCGCCGGCGCCGACAATGACCCCGTCCTCGAGTGTGGGATGGCGCTTCACATTGACCTGGGCCGCCGAATTGACAGCCGGGGCGATGCCGCCCAGCGTCACGTCGTGATAGAGCGTCACGTCATCGCCCACGACGGCCGTCTCGCCGATCACGACACCCATGCCATGGTCGATGAAGAAGCGCTTGCCGATCTGGGCGCCGGGATGAATTTCGATCCCCGTGATGAAGCGCGAAAACTGCGAAATCACCCGCCCCAGCGTCGGAAATCCGGCCAGGTAGACCGGCCGCGCCAGGCGGTGCAGGAGGATGGCGTGGAAACACGGATAGGTGAGCGCCACCATCAGGCGCGACCGGGCAGCAGGGTCGCGGGCCTTAATTGCATCCAGCTCAGCCGCAATGTTCTTGAAAAACATCATCGCCATCGTGTTTATTAGCGCGCCGCCGACTTCGGCCAATGGCTGACGAACTCAGTCAACTATGGGCCCGGGCTTAGGCGGAGGTCACCGTTCGCAGGTGATATAATATGCCTGACTATGACGATCAAGTATTGATCGTTGTAACCCGAGGGTTGGCCGGTTGTTTTCCATTCGCAAATGTCAACCATGCGTCTGCGAACGGTCTGGCGACGACCCCTTAACCTGCTGATATGTATCAGTTATTGGACAAGAGATGCCTGAGATTATCATGAACGGGCCGGAAGGCCGGCTTGAAGGCCGCTATCAGCAGGCAAGCACTCCGAATGCCCCTATCGCCCTGATGCTGCATCCCCATCCGCAGCATGGCGGGACGATGAACAACAAGGTCGTCTACAGCCTCTACCAGACCTTCCAGCAGCGTGGGTTTTCTGTCCTGCGCTTTAATTTCCGCGGCGTCGGCCGCTCCCAGGGCAAGTTCGACCGTGGCGAAGGCGAGCTTTCGGACGCGGCGGCGGCGCTCGACTGGCTGCAGACCTGGAACCCCAACGCCCCGCAATGCTGGATCGCCGGCTTCTCCTTTGGTGCCTGGATCGGCATGCAATTGCTGATGCGGCGCCCGGAAATCTCCGGCTTCATCTCGGTGGCGCCGCCCGCCAACATCTACGATTTTTCCTTCCTCGCTCCCTGCCCCTCCTCGGGGCTGGTCATCCAGGGCGACCAGGATTCGGTGGTGCCGCAGGAATCGGTGCAGAAGCTGGTGACCAAGCTCACCCACCAGCGCGGCATCAAGATCGACTACCAGATCGTCCCCGGCGCCTCCCACTTCTTCACCGAGCACCTCGATCAGCTCACCAGGATCTGCGACACCTACCTCGACACCGCGCTTCCCGAAGCGGCGGCGAAATCGCGGGCGGGGAAGTAGCCTTGTGAGGACCGGTATTAAGTGCCTGAATTTCTTATTTAATGCCTGAGAATCCATGAATTAGTGCCTTCGTCTTTATTGGAAGGTTTTGATGGGAATGCCGACCCACGGATCTGAGCGTCCTCAGCCTCGAAAATCGGCTCCGAAAACCTTGAGAAAGGCCTCAGGGAAATTCGACACGAAACGGTTCGGCGCAGCCGTCCGTAGGCTGCGTGAGGACCGAGATATTGGTCCGTCGGAGTTTGCCTCACTCACCGGGCTCACCCGCGAGTCACTCCGCCGCCTCGAAAGCGGATCGGTCTCTCCATCCGTTCCGACCGTCGAGAAGCTCGCTGAGTTGTTTGGCCTGACACTCCCGGAGACTGTCGAGCTGGGCGTCGCTTCACCCGAAACAATAGATCCCAAGATACATTCGATGCTTGGCCTCATGCGCAAGCTGGACAGCCGCTCCCTACAACTTGCCGCGTCCCTCATGACGGCACTTGCCAAGCATCAGGATCAGTAACTGAGAGGCCATCCATGCCCATTGGCCCTGAGTGGCACAACTTTCTTTCGGTGCCCGTCGTTCTCAAGTGCCCTCGAATGGAGCTGATTGGACACGACGGGGAGCCGCCAATTTCTATCGGTGCCGGTGAGATACGTGCCACTGAGCTTACACACTTCGAGTATTACATGCGTGCTGACCCCGGTGATGGCGCCTACCTGATCCGGTCGCTGCGCAACATCGAAGACAAACCATACGATTCGATGGCACGACTCAGGTTGTCGGCGACAGACGATACTGGTCGAGAATGGACCTGCGGTTGGACGATACCTAAGGTCGAAGTCTCCAACGATGATTGGGAGTTCAGAGGGACGTTCGACGCACTTTGCACCTCGGTAGAAAACACTGGACGAGAAAATGGCACTCAACTTCTCTTCGGCATGCAACGCGGACATCCAGCCTTCACTATTCTCAGCAACGTATTGTGGTCGACGGATCCGGCGCAGCGCTACACTAAAACCATCCAAGTTCTCGGTTCCGAGATTGAAGTCTCGCTGGACCCGCGATCATCGACATTCAGCATCGCTGCTCCGGCCTCCGAGGCTCTTAGACCGCCGTTTGCCGAGAACTGGATTGCTGAACCACTGCATATTCTCTTCGGCCAGTTCACCTATCCCAGAGTTACCTTTCGCCACACATCAGATCGGAGCTCCCATGTATGGATCCGACCGACACCCGGCGTTCTGCGAGGCGCACAATGGGCAGCATTGTGGGCTGAAGTCAGCGACAAAACGGCTCAAAGATTCTGGGACATCTATCGTTCGCTGCTCGAGTTCATCGCGAGCGGGAACGAATTCGAAAACCACCTGATCACACGCCTTTATCACGAGATCATACAGGCATCGGACGGCTCAAGATGGGTCTGGGCACTCACCTTCGCCAGCGCCATCGAAGGATTGACCAGTTTTCTGCCTGATCCGCCTGCAGAGAGTTTGATTGAGGACGATCCGATCGCGTCGCTGCAGGAGTATATCTCCAAAGCATCGAGCCCAAAGGGCCTCCGCGACGTCGCGAACCGCGCCCTGGATCGCATTCGGGAACCAACACCTCGGAAGAAGCTAAAAGTTCTCATCGAGAAAGGACGTATATCGGCACCGCATCTGAAGGCTTGGGAGAGTTTGAGAAACAGCGTTGCCCATGGTTCGCTCCAGCTTCCGTATTCGACGGAGGAGGAAGACGAGAAACTGCTGCTCCTCGCCTCTCTTATGCACTTACTGACCCTGGAGATTATGTCCTCCCGGGCTGCCGAACAGAGTTGAAGCCATCAACATGCACGAGCACAGGCACCAACGGTCGTCTAATGCAGACCTTTGCGATACTCGCACGACGCATTGGCATTAAGGAAATGAAGACCGACAGCATCGAAACCGAGGCCGTCGACGAGCATCGTTCAGCCCGTGGAAGCTATTGGGATCCACTTGGCTCCTTCACGGGCCAAATACCTGGCACAATTCGGGCTGACCTCGGACGAAGTAATGCTCGAGGCGTTGCTTCCACGCGCCAACCCTTAAGATCGCTGCCGCTCGATCCAACGGTGACGCATTCTTGGGTCGGGAGATCTTGCACGTCGGATCTTCGAGCTCAGGAACAAAATAGTCTGGATGTTTGGGATGGTTCTCTGTATCGCAGGTCCACACCTATGACAGGGAGAAATCGGCGATCGCGTTAGTGGCGCGGTCAGGGTGGCCGTCCTTGAGAGGCTCTCAGTCGAACTGACGATTTCGTGCCTGGAGAAAATTGCCTTATCACTTGCGCTCACATTTTTCGAAGCAATGTCACTAGGCATTTATCGAACCTGCTTCCTCGTTGCTGAGATTGCCGGCTGCCATTCCTCGAATAAGGCGACTCAGGGCCAAGCACTTGCAATTGAGCCTGGCACTATCGCGCATTCTGAAGGATCACTCTGAAGGATAATCACCCGAAAGGGATGACAAGCCCACAGGAATAGGTTTTAGCTCCGAGGAGTTCAGCATCGGCTTTGCTACCCACAGCCGATACTAATGGCGATAAACAGACGAACCTGCCCTAAAGCAACCTGCACAGAAGGGCGGCCGCACGTTCTTCAATTATGTGAAGTCGCAAAGTTACGACTGTTGTTCTCGCAACGCATAGGAGTTACCGGCTACCCCTAATTCCAACGTTGTGGAGGGGCCACGCGTCTGGCTCCCACGGGATCACCACGGTTACGGGATCGAATGGCCCTTTTACTGCCACAGTCCGTAGATGATTTTGTTGGTATCCATCGTAAGCTATCCCGATGTTTACTTCTGTGTCACCGAGTTCGCTCAACAGGCTCCTCTCATGCTGCCTGACAGTAAGAGTCGCGCTGCAGCTCACTACGACACGCGACCAAGTTCGGCGGCCAATCTCCACGGCGCGCTGATGAGTCCATCTCCCATATCTTTGACTAACGTCCAAGACTGGGTTGAAAATCCAATCAGGCCTGGTTGCCTCGCAGACTTCCATAGTTGGATGTTGCTGCTCGAAGTCTTCGCAAATCAGGACAACAACTCTACCTATGCCTTCGAGATCACAAATGGTTAGCTTGCCCCCCACCCCAATATCCTCGAGATGATTCTGGCGTTCGTAGCCTGGGGCCTTTGAAACGTGGCACTCATCCATTCGGTCAAAGCGCATGTTGAAGGGATGTAGTTTACGCTGCCGAAATAGCTCGTCACCGGTTCCACTATAAACAATGCACTCGTTGTATGGTCGATTAGAAGCCGGGCACATTTCTTCCGTGCATGCACTGCCAGCTATGATTAGCACGTCATCATTCTCGCCATCCGGGGCGCTGTCGCGCAGAGATCTTGAAAGTAAGCCATTCGCGACACTACTGGAGATGAGCTCAGGCAGGATCGCAACATTCGCTTTCGATTTGATAAGCGCCTCAACCGCTGCAATGAGGCGCTTCGATAAGATTTCTGCATCTCGAGGGCGAGCGTCCAAAAAAGGCCTACTTGTGCGAACGCTAGACGTAAACTCCAGATCATTGGCATCTTCAGCGATTGGAGCGAAACCAACTTTCACCTTGTCTGCGGCTCCGGCGAACACGGATGGCGGAAAAACTAGAACCTCCACTGTTCTTTGAGAATCCAGAGGAGGCAAGTAGGACAGATAGCAGAACTGGTCCGCCAAGTTTGCGCCGCTATTCTCGATACTCTCGTCAAAGCGACGCCGATCTGTGAGCTGGCCCTTAGGGAGCACGAGACTTTGGTCGTCCAGGCGCGCATAACTTCCGGTCAGAGTGCGTTCTTGCAACATCTGACTCAGCATTACGTGCAAAGTAATAGATCGGCCAGAGATTCTTGTCTTTGAAGAAGGGTGGATGTCCATCGCCACCTCGTCGATAGCGCACATTACCACGAATGCTCTCTGCTCAGGAATCTTCACCTCGGTGGCAAATGGGACAGCGCCCCCACTAAGATAATTGTGTATCTCAGGCGGAACTTCCGGTGTGATGCAGTTACGGAGGTATGAGACGATAGAATCGAACTCGCTAGCGCTTCTTCCATGCCAGGGAACGGTGAGCACAGCACCTTCGTGGGGGCGCACGACCTTCCACAAATTACCGAACATCCTCCCCGGAGTTGTCATTCAACGGGGCCCCGTTTCCCTGTCGAACTTGCCCCTGTAATTCCAAGGAGCTTTTGAATAACGTCGCTCGGATCCAGGTTTTGTCGATGAATGATGGACTGAAATATCGCTCGTATTTCATCGACTTCTGGATCATATGGACAAGCTATGGCACGATTCAATAGCGAACGGGCATTCTCAATTCGCTCGACGTGAGAGAACGCATCTCTAACAAGGCCGATTTGAGTTGATGTCAGCGGGCGAGACATGTCGCTTAGGATCGGCGAAAGCGCTATCTGTGCTTCGCTCAAACGGCGCTGTGAAAGAAGAAGCTCTACTCGCAACTGAATTGTCGCAATGTTCACTCCCTCTTCTTCGGCCACGCTGAGCTCCTCGAAGGCGGCGCCAATCTTGCCCGCACCCGCTAACCCGACCGCCCTTGCATTTGCAACGCTTCTACTGAAGTGAGCGATCGCCATTTCACTTCGTAGGTGCTGCTGTGCGAGCTTCTCGGCGTCAGAAATCGCAACGTCTGCGATATTTGGATCTAAACGAGCACTTGCCTCAACGTAGATACCAAGTAACTTAGAGAACTCCACTTGATCAATCCACCTGGAGGAAGCCGTAATCAGGCGCCGGGCGCGACCAATAGCTCCTCCAGAGACCTTCGCGCTGTCCTCCATCATTCCCGCATCGTAATATCGCTCGGCGAGAATGCGGTGAAATCTTAGGCTCTGCTGATGACTCTGCGGATTCTTTACTGAGCGTCTCTCTAGACTCCGATACTCGGCAGCAATGCGAATGTAAGTTGGCAATACTGCATCAAGGCCCTTTAACTTTAGTTCGAGCTCGGCCACTCGTTCTTCCGCCCGGAGATATCGGTGTTTTCCTATTGGATCGGTGTCGTCTTTTAGAAGCGCGGAGGCCTCGCGAGCCAGATCATAGGCTGCTTCCGCATTTCCTTCTAACTTCAATTGATCGGCGCGCAGCTGCAGCAGGCGAGATAGGCGATAGTAATAGCCTTTCGCATCTTGCGCGTAAGCCCGCCTTGCGAGCTCCATTCCCATGGTCACGAGCGAGGAACTGGTTGATCCGTCGACTAACTTGCTCGGCTCGGCGCCTTCCTCGACGCATGCCTCTGCCAGACGAGAAATCCAGTCGTAACGCTCATTTTCTTGTCGAAGCGCTTCATCGGCCCACGTGAGAAGCTTCACATGAGTTTCGTCCGACGGCGTCTCTAGCGTCTCTTCCAGTTCGGCAAGCCTCGGATCAACGAACGCTGCTCGGCGCCAGTATCGCGCCAGAACATCATGGTCAATACTATGTCGCGTTAGGTCACGTTTTGATATTCGCCCCGCAAGAACATGCATCGCTTCGAGCAGAGTGCCTAGCTCATCGGCCTCCTCCTCAAAGATAGCGAGCTTTTCCTCGAAGGCGCACCACGGATAGTGCTTAATTTCGTAAGAGCGCAGTTCCTTCTGGACTCTGCCCGGCGAAATACCGGGAATGCCGCGAAGATGCACCATAGTGTGCCTGCGAGCAGCGTCGATTGATGATCGATCTTCAACTCGAGATGGACAAATAATGAACTCCGGAACACGTTCTTTTCGCGTCTCGCGGGCCGCCGCCACGGAACGCGCGATTGCCGCAGACCCTTCGATGCTCTGACGATTGTAGACAAAGCAAAAGACTACGGTATCCGGAAGCAGCGTGGTGCATATGCCCGCCGTGTCGGCAACACCGGTTCGACTATCTACCAAGATGTGCGTGTATTTGCTCCTAGCCCACTCGACTATACTGTCGATGAACCTCTCTCCATCGAAACGCGCATAGAAATCCGACCAGTTCAGCCCGCCCACTTTCGCGCTATAGAGTTCGTCCTGTCGACCGGCACCGATGAAATGAATCTCGCCCGGCCCATCGATCGGCATATCCAGCTTCTGGACAATGCTCTCCGAATGAAGTGCGAAATATCCAGGCTCGGCCGATTCATTCGCTTCCATGAAAGCAACGTAATTCCAGACTTCATCAATCAGTCCGCGGCTATTTGTCTGCCCAGGGTCTCTGAGAAATGGGTGGAAATAGCGGTGCAGTCCAGGCGCTTCCAAATCCCAATCAATCGTTAGGACACGCTCGCCATTGCTTGCCAACGCCCAGGCAACATTAGCAAGCGCCATACTCCTGCCGCTGCCGCCCTTATAAGAATAGAAAGTGGTGACACTTGACATCTGATTCAGACGTTCCCAAGCCGAAAGAGGTCAGTCCCTCTCTTCTCCCGAGGCCTACGCCTCCAGAGTTCAAAGTTCCCTGCGTAGACATTCGTGTCATCAATGTCCCTTCGCTGCACGCGTTCGATGCCGATATCGACGACCAGGCGCCCGATAGGCGTTAGGGAGTTGTATACCTCTCGACCTCGCCGATGGCTCGTTACCAGATCATTCTCACGAAGGTCCCTCAGTTGCCTGCAAATGCTCTCCTCTGGTTTGCCCAGCTGCTTTGCGAGGTCCGCATTCCGCAGTGCCTTTACGTGCAGTGCCGCCAATACGTCGGCGTAAGGCTTCCTCCGCGCCATCACTTCGGCCTCTGAATTCGCCGTCTGAGAAGCAGTGTGACCCAGCAAGTCAACCAGCGCCGCCAACCTTCCAGCCACGAAAGCGGGGGAGTTGCGTTGAATTGGATGAGACCTCGATATTGCTCTTAATGCTGCCCTTGCTGCATCAGCGCCCAACTTGAGTTCGGTAGCATTGGCGGAAGGTAAAACACGTGCCGACGCCTCGAATGTTGCGTTCAGTAGACCGTCAACCTTTGCGTCAACTAATTCATTCTTTGCTACTAACAACAGATTCTTCGCGTCATTTAGGTAGCTCCAGATCTCGTTGGACACAGCCTGCCTCCCATCTCTACCCATTCACATATAGGTTTCGATCAACGATCCTGTCAACGCTTAGTCTGTGAATTCGTTGCCGAGAACGCGCGCCCGAGAATTACGCATTCTCCTTATTCGCTGTGATTTCGACCTAATAGACCGGCGGATCCGACCCAAATTGACCGACTTCTCGCAGCCTGCCGCGCAGGAATGAAGCCACCAAGCGCGAAAACCGGCACAGAGAGGCAAAACGCATTACTAAAGGAGATGCTGGCAATCTCCACGTGCCACATTGTCACTCAGTTCTTACTGGTCGAAGGGCTGCAGGCGATAGAGCCCACTGAGAGGAGCTTGACTGACCTGAGCCCCATGGCTCATCCATTCGGCAGGAGAATCCGTTCCGCATTTGACCCCAGTCTGGGTCGTTGGGCAACGGGGTGGAGGGGGCGAAGCCCTCAACCAGCGCAGGCGACCCGGCCAGTTGCTTCTCCGGAGCGCTGATGGCGGCGTAGATGGCTGGTGGAATATTGCCCAGCGTGCTGTGCGGCCGGACCGTGTTGTAGTCGTCCTTCCAGGCCCGCAGGGCCTGCCTGGCTTGAGCGAGCGAGGTGAACAGCACTTCGTTCAGCAGTTCATCCCTGAGGCGCCCGCTGAAGCTCTCGATGAAGGCGTTCTGGGTGGGCTTACCCGGTGCGATGCAATGCCACTCGATCCCCGTCTCCTGCGACCACTTGAGGATCGCCAAGGAGGTCAGCTCCGTGCCGTTGTCGGAAACACAGGTCAAGGGACGCCCGCGCCGGGCCATGACGGCCTCCAGTTCGCGCGTCACCCGTGCCCCGGAAAGCGAGGTGTCGGCCACCAGGGTGAGGCATTCCCGTGTGAAGTCATCGACCACCGTCAGGATTCGGAAGCGGCGCCCATCAGTGAAGGCATCGCTCACGAAATCCAGCGACCAGCGCTGGTTCGGCCCCTGCGGGATCGCCAGCGGCGCCCGTGTCCCCAGGGCGCGCTTGCGACCGCCCCGGCGGCGCACTTGTAGCCGCTCCTCGGCATAGAGCCGCCGCAGGGCTTTGCCGCCATCGCTCGCGCACAATCGAAGAATGCACTTGGCCAGGCATATCTACTGGTCGGCAGAAACAACGTTTTACGAATTGATCCCCCGGAGACGGACGACCCAATTGCGCTCGATCAAGTCAACCGATCTCTCCGGGAACTTCCAACTGTTGCTCGGAGCCAGGCTGAAAGTTCTGGACATCTTGCAGCCACGATGTTTCTAGGTGAACACGCAGTGCCATTCAAAAAGTGTCCGGCCGATTAACTGGCATTTCTAATGCGCGCGTTTGGCCATTGGGTCACTCTTCCTCCAGAAAAAAAGCCTCTGAAAATGTCGGCCTGCAACGGCATGGGCTATGGCAGCGCTGCGCCTATCTCATTCCCAAATTGGAGCCGATATTGCCTGATCATGTCCGGCGTTACGTCTTCGGGATAGCATAGGGGCGCATATCCACCTGCGCGCGACCAAGCGCTTCTCTTGCCACAGCGGCTACCATTCCGGGCTAGATTGTATGGACAGGGGCAGCTGCCGGGATAATTGGCGATTGAGGCAGTAATTAGCCTCTGTGCAATTTCGGCGTCAGAAAGGTTGGCAGCCCGGCCAACAAGCGGTGCCGTGATGCAAAGCAGCACAAATGAGACTGCGAACCAGACCGACCGTAAGGGGGGCATGGCTTGGCTCAGCCTGTATGGCAGGGATTAGCGCAGTAGTAGCAGCCATTTGCAGTCGGATAATAGCGCTTCGCCGCGGCCACCGCAGTGGTGCAAGTCGAATGCTCTCCCAGATCGAGTCGATTGGTGAGATTCGGCAGGTGACCGCAACTCGTCGTATGAACCTCGTGATCACCATTTGGCTGCGGGTTGGTATTGACCAAATACCGTGCCATCGCACTCTCCATGTATTATTTCTGATTGTATTATAGTTTATCACTAATACCAAAAAGCATCAAGCGTGAGTGAGCCAACATCAGTGGAGGGAGTCGCCCTAGGGAGAACTTGATTCCATCTCCCGTGCCGGCACCACAGCAAAACTTGCCAGGAAAACTCTCCTCACGATTATGGGCCCGTAACCGCAATGAACGGAGGCCACCTTGCACACGCTGACCCGCCGCGCCCTTTTTGATCTAGTCTGGGACCGCCCACTCACAAAGATCGCGGCCGAGTTTGGTATTTCCAGCGTCGCCCTTCACAAGATTTGCGACAAGCATCGTGTGCCCATGCCAGGGCGCGGCTACTGGGCCAAGCTCGCCGCTGGTCAAGATGTTGCGCGTGCGATCTTTCGGGAAGTCGCCGACGTGCACCTCAATGAAGTGCGGATCTTCGGTAGTCCAATAGCCCAACTGCCGCCGACTGTGGCGGCGGCTAGGGCGACTGCCCGAGCCCGATTGCGTGAACACCCGCTGGCCAAAGCTCCAGCAGTCGATCAGCCCACTCCATCTTTCGACGCCCAGGTAAATGATGCTCCCGGCGCGGCGCAACCGCTTCACGCCCTGCACCCGGTGGTCGACCGGCTACGCCGAAAACTCGCCGGCCGGCGCGCCGACGCTACCGGCTTGATTTCGTTCACGAAGCCACGTCTCCCCGCCGTCAACATTTCACCGGAGGCCGTTGAACGGGCGGTCAGCCTGCTTGACCTCCTGCTCGCCCGGTCGATCGCCGCCGGCTACAAGGTCATCGACAGCAAGGAAGGATTTATGCTGAGCGTCGATGGTGAAAGGATTTCTCTACGCATCTCGGAGCGCCTGGACCGCGTGCCGCATGTGCTCACAACCAAAGAAGAGGCAGATCTGCGGCGATGGGAAGCTGACAAGCTGGTTCGCCAGAAGAGAGGGACCTATTACAGCGATTGGGACAAGCCGCGAATTCCAGAGACTGACCAGGTTGCAAACGGTCTATTGGTCTTTGGTATCGACCAGGGAGACCATTGGGACGGCCTGCAGCGCAATTTCGGCGACACCAAGCGCCGGCGGCTTGAGGACAGTATGGACAGTGTTCTCGCCGGCATGGCGGCCTGTGCCACTGCGCGAAAAGAAAAGCGCGTTCGAGATGAGGCGCAGAAGCGACAATGGGAAGAAGACGCCTGGAAGCGAAAGGACCAGGAGCGCCGAGTCACCTTGCACAATAAGCGCTGCGAGTTCCTTGATCTCCAGATTGAGCAGCTCGCGCGGGTGAAGCGGTTGCGAGCGTTTGCCAATGACTATCAAGCTGAGTTTGGCGAAATTGTGGAACCCACTGCTTCGCTTGTCCTTTTTGCGACATTGCTAGCGGACCATCTTAGAAATCAGATTTCCCCGGAGGCCTTGGCGCCGATCCTCGAAAAGCATGACCTCATGAACGATGATGCTGAAGTATCGAACTGGGTCAGTTTCAAGGAGAATTACTGAAGGCTCCAAGTAAGCATACTGGGGCTAGTCTTATACTTTGGGCCGGGAGCGCGGCCTCGAATGCTCGTCATTTGAGCTCGCAATTGCCCTTGTTCGCGCAGTCGGTAGGCAACGCGAAGTTTAGTTCGCAAGCAACTGCGACCTGCCCTTGTCCTCCTATCCAAGCAAAGCAAGCTAAAATCGCGCGAGAAAACACTATTTCATTATTACGGGCATGCGAGTATTTTTGTTAGATTAATGCGCGTTTATCAAGGCAACCGGTAATATGGAAAACCAAATCTCGCTGACCATAGATCGGTCATTGGTCCAGTTCGTGGAAACTGCTCTCACACGTCTACGATATCTCTATCCCGACATTACCTGGGAATTCGACCACGATGCGCCACAAGTGGTCGCAGCCGGCGACGTTAATCAGCGAAAGGCAGCTCTTCAGAAAGATCTCAATTACCAGATTTATCGCGAGAAGATCTTGTTGGAGACAGCCGTCATCCGCCGCCGTCTCTATGAGGCGCTTTGATGGCTGATATCGTTACGCCCTTTAGGTTTAAGCCGTTTGGAGAACAGATACTCATCACCAACGAGGTTGGTGACTTCACTTTCACAGACGGTGAATTTATCGAACGCTTTGCGACAGACGCCATGACCGCGACTGATAGGCGGCAAATGGAATCTATATCCGCAATTGTAAGCCCGAATGAGCCGTGGCGCATTACGTCACTCGGTCGGCGCCTGCGAAAGCGTCACCGATCGGCAAATGCCGGCATTCAATATCTCATTGTCATCCCGACACTACGCTGCAATCTCAGCTGTGCCTATTGCCAGGTCTCGCGCGCGCCGCTTACCGCGGAGGGGTTTGATTGGACAGATCAGCAGATCCAGCAGTTCGAAGTCTTTCTGCAAACGTTGCCCGGCCCGCGGTTGAAGGTTGAGTTCCAAGGCGGCGAGCCGTCGTTACGTCCCGATTTGCTGATGAGGCTCATAGAGGTGGTGCGACGGCGCTTCGACAAACCGGAATTCGTCATTTGCACCAACCTCATTGAATTGACGCCCGCGTTCCGCGAAGTCCTGCGTCAGCCGGACGTTACTATCAGCACATCGATCGACGGAGACATCGAAGCGACGACGTCGAACCGAACCGCCTCTGATGAGACGTCTCACCAATTCTTCACAAATCTTCGACATGTGATCGCCACGTATGGCCCGTCGAAGGTCTCCGCGCTCCCAACGATCACAGAAGCGACAATCGACAAGCCAGCTGCCACGGTCGATCTCTACGCCAATTTGGGCTTCCATGGTGTGTTCTTGCGCCCGGTCAATTATATGGGCTTCGCGCGAAAGCAACACGCTGCTCTCAGCCACGACATCGCGAAGTGGAACAAGTTCTACTTTTTGGCCCTCGACCATATCAAGGAAGTAAACCGCACGCGCTATTTCGAGGAATTCTACCTGGCTTTGCAGCTGCGATCGATATTTGCCGGCCTGGGCACCGGATTTGTCGACTATCGCTCACCAAGTCGCTTCGGCCTCGACTATTGCGTGATCGATTTCGACGGTCAAATCTACCCGACCGATGAAGCTCGCATGCTCAGTCGCGTTCGACATGTAGATCTTGCGATCGGGTCGCTATCGACTGGCCTGGCGCGCAAGCGCGCCGATGAACTCAACGCCGGCGCAATGCACCAGGGGAACCCCGACTGTGTTCATTGCGCCTACCTCCCCTATTGCGGAATCGACGTGATCGACGACCTCTCCCGGTATGGGCGCGTAGATCTCCCGAAAGACGATACCTGGTTCTGTCGGAAACAGATCTCGCTGTTCGACTTCATCTTCGAGAAAATTGCCGAGCGCGACAAAGACTATCTCGACCTGTTCCTCAAATGGATTTATCGGCGCGAAGACCCGCCCCTCACCTATGAGCTATTTTATGATTCGACTGCATTTCAAAGCGACATTTGACGGGAGTGGAAATCCATTCATCGTCAAGGCTCGCGAAGCCGTCGATGAAAGAGATAGTCCCCGATCGCGGCACGACGCCATCATCCGGCGGGCAACGGCACACGCAAACGCGACAGAACTGATATCCGAGTTCGGCATGTTCTCTATCGATGTAGATGATGAAGACTCAATCGATGGCGACGTGCTTTTGTGCTCTCCGACAGGCCAGAGCGTTCATCGCCTGTTTCGGCGCCGCAGCTCTCAGAATTCGCTACTGCTGACCGAGCGTTGCGACCAGCTGTGCGTCATGTGCAGTCAGCCGCCAAAGAAAAGCGACGACGAATGGCGGTTTCAGGTATATAGGACGGCATTGGAGCTGACGGATCCCGGCGCCAGAATTGGAATCACCGGAGGCGAGCCCACCCTATACAAACGCGACCTCCTCAATATGCTCACCGATGTGAGCAAGAGCCGGCCGGATATTTCCTATCACATCCTCTCTAACGCACAGCACTTCACGCCAGCGGACCAACAGAGCCTCAAGGAGTTCCATTCCTCAGTGTCAGTCACGTGGGGCATTCCTCTCTATTCCGCGCAACCCAGCATACACGACGAGATTGTCGGCAAGCGCGGGGCCTTCCAACAGCTGATGAACAATCTGATGCTCCTGGGAAGCACAGGGGCGCAAATTGAGCTCCGCACCGTCTTCACATCCATTAACGCTCTAGATCTGCCTCATTTAGCGAGCTTCATCAGCAAGCATCTACCCTTCGTGAGCCTTTGGGCAATTATGGGAATGGAATCAATTGGCTACGCAATTGCACATTGGGATCGTCTCTTCTTTGACCACAGTGTTTTCCCGCAACCAATCATTTCCGCGCTCGAAATTGCCCGACTTCACAGCCTACCGTGCAAGTTGTATAATTTCCCCCGCTGCACGATTCCCGCGCACTATAGGGAAGCGTGCACCCAGTCCATTTCGGATTGGAAACGTAAGTTTTTAGAAGACTGCAGTGGCTGCGCAGAGCGCGAGAAATGCTGCGGCTTCTTTGAGTGGTATGCCCCAAAATACGCCTGGGCCGGCGTGAAGAAAGTTAACTGAGGAGGCGGCGGTGTCTAAGAAGGGGAAATATCTCATCGGCTCCCTTGTCACCGCAGGTCTCTTGCCGTTCGGTGTGCAGGCCGATGGCGGTGGCAGCGATGTTCCGAAGGAAGAAAAGAACTCATTCTTCGACGATGCGCTCAAGCTCATTCAGAATATTGATGAATCGCATGAGTTCATCCTCGTCGGCCATAGCAGTCACTCCAGCCATGCGAGCCATCAATCGCATTGGAGCCACCGCTCATACTTCCGGCCACCCGATATGGAGCCTGGCGATGCCACGGCATTTCTGCAGCTTGACGAACGCAATATGCGCAGCACGCCGCCAACGTCGGTGCTCCCGAGCAGCCCCGCACTCACAAAGAAACTCAAGGTCCTCCCAGGCAATAGTGCGAAGTTCCAAGATATTGTGACGCGCGTTCAATTGGCGCTGATGTCAAAGGGCTTTCATCCAGGCGACATCACTGGCCAAGTCGACGCGGTGACGGTCGCAGCGCTCTTCAAGTATCAATCCGCCAATGGTGAGATTCCCTCAGGCAAAGTGACAAATCAGACGCTTTCTTCGCTCGGCATCGTCGCTCAATGAAACGGGCGCTGATCACGCTCAATGTGATCGCGGCCGTTGTGGTGATTGCATTCGGCTTCAAGTCGCTCGCTCTACCATCGATCGCAGCGGCTTACTGGGGCGAAGATTACAAGCGTCTCATGTTTAAGTGCGATCAGGTCATGCGGGAGCACTTCATCGCCAAGAAGGAAGTCGAGTTCGCGCCTAGCGAGGTATCGATAAAAGCCCTTGAGGCAGCGGAGATGGGGCTGCTGGACTGCCACGAATACGACAAGCTTCGGAAAGAGATGACCGATCTCGGCGTATCAGACAGCAAGCTCTCATCCATAGGCCTGAGCGCACTGGAAGAGAAGAAGTATGAGCTTCGCAAGTTCGTCGAGATTCACGAAATTCGCTATTAGCGCGCTCGTCTTAGGCTTCAGCATTTCTGCAGCCGCGGCGCTGCCTTTCGAGGATATCATTCGGAAGGCCGCGATAGATTCCGGCCTTACTCGACCCGAGGCGACTTACGCCGACGTAGATATGGCGCTCTTCGAGCCAGGCAAGACACTCTTCAAATCTCGCTCCTTAAGTCTCAACGGCGATATTTCGTGCCAGCAGTGCCATCTGGACCAATTTGGGTCCGCAGACGGCATCCCAAACGCTGTAGCCGTCGGCGGCGACGGAAAGGGTGCCGCTCGCGTCATGGGTGCCGGCGGGATCTTGCCGAGAAATACACTCCCCTTCTGGGGACGTGGCGGAAAAGGTTTCGACACCTTCTTCTGGGACGGAAAAGTCGATTTCCTCGCTGGCGCCAAGATCAGCCAATTCGGCGACGCGCCACCGTCCAACGATCCCATGATTGTGGCCGACCACCTCCCTGTGGTCGAAATTCGCGAGATGCTCTCAGAGACAGGCGTTGTCAAAGACAACAAGTCTGAGGCGGTGGCAGCAGCCGAAACTCTCTATCGAGAGCTTGCGAGAAAACTACATCGCGACGAAGCCGCCGCGACGGAGCAAATCGCGACGGCGTTCGGCATCGGGCCGGACCAGGTTGAATACATCCACTACGCCACTGCACTGACGACATTCATCAGAACCAACTTTCGTCTGAAGGAAACTAAGTTCCATCGGTTCGTCTTCGACGGCGCTGAGCTCAGCACCGATGAGCTCGACGGCGCTCGACTGTTCTATGGCAAAGGTAAATGCTCAACCTGTCATAGCGGAACCTACTTTACTGACTTCCGCTTCCACGCCGTGCCATTTCCTCAAATCGGGTTTGGCAAGAATGGGTTTGGCGTCGACTACGGCCGCTTCAACGTCACCCAAGACCCCGAAGATCTATACAAGTTTAGAACGCCACCTCTTTGGAATGTCTTAAAGACCTCGCCATATGGACACAGTGGGTCAGTAGCCACCGTGGAAGAAGCTATACGAGTTCATTTCGATCCGCTGAGCTCTGTCGACCCGAAGGAAATGAGCGCCCTTGATCGGCACGAATTCTTTAAGCGGCTTGAGACCGCGGCGGGAGAGCGTCTGCTAATGGGATATCTGGACGATAGAGAGATTTCGGAGCTTGCCTCATTCCTTAAGACGCTGGAGTTTGACGGCGATCCGGCGGGGGATCCCGAATGACGCTGGTAAAGGTGCCAGCCGCCCGAGATCAAGTTATGGCCCTTAAACGAAAGAGTGCTCCGCGGCCGCGCTGGGCGCCCCCCTCCCGCTTCGTCACTTCGTGCCTCGCCCAGACCGGTAACGATCGAAGCGGTGTCGCAGCAGACTTTGGGTCCGGTTACGGGAGGAATACGCTCGCTGCCGCCATGCAGGGTTGGAATATCATCGCTTTTGATCTGGACCGCAATGCTTTAACGAGCCTCATGACACACTACGGAATGCACAGAGCTGAGCTTGGTGGACAGATTACAGCAGTTTGCGCAGACCTCTCACAGCGCTCACCTATTCGCCCAGCGACTTTCGCACTTGTCATGCTTATAGAGTATTCGATTGAGATCGACGTCCGCGCGGTTATCTCGGCTGTTCGCACAGACGGATACTTGATCCTGGAGACGTTTCAAGATCGCGGAGAGAACTGGCGCGGATTGCCGAGCCCCGGAGCATTACACACCCTCCTCGGCAACGAGTTTGATCTGTTAAGATACAGTGAGACACCTTGTCGTCAGGCTGAAAGCGCGAGGTGCACAACTAAAGTTTTTGCGCGCAGGCATTCGCATTCGCTTTAAGCGCCGCTTTCGAGTCAATTAGCTTGGTAAATACTCGCTGCTCCAACTCTCGCTTATCCCGCCCGAGACTATTAATAGACGGATTTCCACCTCTTCAGAGCGACTGACCTGAACCCCATGGCTCACCCATTCGGAAGTAGAATCCGTTCCTTTGTTTCCACCCGTTAGGCAAGCGACAGCCTTCCTTCTAAATCGCAATCCTCAACTTCACAATCCGCGCATTCACCCGCCTCGCAACGGATCTGCTCCAGCTGCCAACGCGCTCGGCCTAACCCTGGCACCGGCAACGGCTGCGATGGAATCGTTGTGACCCGCCAACGCGTGACGGCGGCGGTCAGCTAGAGCCTGATGGGAGGCACGACAAATATCCGCAACACCGCAAGCGCACCTTGGAATCGATGGTAAGCCTTAGAGCATCGCTGTGTCGCGCCTTTCACGAGCGTTTCCGAGAGCGACGATACCGCCGGCGGCCGCCTGGCACCCGTGTGGTTCACACTCGACGAGAGGAGGCCCCTCGCCTTATCCGCCGGTCTCTGGACCAACTTCACGCATGTCTGCAATGCCCGGGAAGGCACGGTCTCTGCCGACGTCTACGGCTTTTTGACGATCAATCCGAACACTGAGGTCTTCGCAGTCAACCGGAAAGCAATGCCGGTCATCTTGCGCACGAAAGAGGAAATTGAGATCTGGATGACCACACCTATCGAAGATGCACTCAAGCTGCAGCGGCCCCTCCCGGACGGAAGCCCCAAGATCGTCGCCAGGGGTTCAGAACTCGACGGCGTGCCCGAATGATCCCTTCGACCCCATAGAGATCATGAAGGCTTATTGCCCTCACTCTTCCTGGGTTTAACCGCGCCAATTGCGCCATCAACAATTGAGAACAGGAACTCCACCGAGTATCCCACCAAGAATCCCGATGTGAATTGAAGCGTGATACTCTTGGACGACATTGTGTCCGCAAGCAGATCAGCCGTCAAATCGGCGAAAGACTGCCCCGGCATCGGAATATCGCTTCCAACGACCAGTAAGCCAACGACTATCCCGCAAAGCGGTGAGAGGATCATTCGCACACGGTATTGAATCTGCGATGCCTCCGTAAAAGTATCTTCAGCGATTTCGCGCGCTATCCCTCGAAGGGAAAAAACGCATGAGCCCAACAATGCAGCTAGTGCAGGCACGAAGAATCCTAGTTGGACAATCAATGCAATTTTCACAGCCAGGAGCACACTGATCTGAGTAGCAAATTTGTTAGCTCCGTAGTCCTTTGCCGGCTCCTGGGAAAGGCCGAACCAGCCTCCAACGTCGATTTGCCCGTCCGGACCACCAAGCCGATCCAGAGCGACCATGTAAGTTGAGGCCGCCTGCTCTGCTGCGACAGATAACCTACCATCCTCCAGTCTCAGTTCGCTCAGCTTGCGCTCCATAACGTCTGCCGCCTCGTCCGAGGGTGCAGGCGTCGCATCAAGCTTTTTGTTAAGATCCTCTATCTCTTGAGATTTGGCTTTCCGCTCGATCGATACTTGCTGGTTCTTTGCGACGCTTTGGTTTAGCAAGGAAAAGTATGCGATCTGGCTGTTTGTCGCCTGGATAACTCCAACAACAGCCGCAAGGACGATCAATGCCAACACCGAATAAGTATAGACGACGCGGAACGCGAGCGCCGGTATCGCCGCGCCGAACGAAAACCAATACATGGTAAGATACGCTGCCAATCGCTGCCAACTATGGCCCTCCTGAACGGTGGAATAATCCGTGGCACGCAAGCCATCTATGGTTATGGGTTTGAACTTGTTTGCGATATTGGCTTCCGCCCCAAACGCAGCTGATTGGGTATCGATCGCAATATCCGTTTTCCCAGCGAGAACTTCAGTCCGAAGTGTTAGGATTGCTTTTCGATCGGCCTCGTCAATCTGTATCCCGCGCCGCTGTGCCTGCTGCAAAAGCATCATCGAATCATCGGCCAACTTAGAAAGCTCACGATCGGCACTCATGGCTGCACATCCGATGCATCGAAGGTTACCTCACAACCAGCAGAATGGCCGGGACACGGCAAAGGTGCGCCGCGTTCATCGACAATCTTGATCGTATACCGGCATGAGACCAGAAACTCGCGCTCGCTGACGGTCCTCCAATCAAAGTAGCCCGTATCGTCTACCTCCGGCTGGAGGTCGGCGGCAATAAGCTGCCATGCCTTTCTCCCATTGACCGCGAGCTTCTTTTCTCCTTCCACCGTTGTCGACGAGGTATCGCCCAGTATTCCACAGTCTTGTGTCCAAAGATGGAAGAGCTCAAAGCGCCCTTTGCGTAGCCGATCCAATCCGGCCTGGTTTCCAGCAAGCTTCGTCCAAAGACCTATGGGCACTCGCGCTGCGACCGGACTTACCTCTCCCGGCAATGGATCTGGGGATTGCACCGCCACAGGGTTCCTCGTGATAGCAAATGCAGCAATGTAAAGCGGGTCCTCAGCCAAGCCAACCGCTGGAATGCCGACCATTGCCCCAATCGCAGTGACAGCGGCGATTAAACTGGGTCTCATGTCTAGACTCTCCTCTCGTCCTTTGCTGTCTACTTGGCAGCACACGCTGTGTTCGGATCTAGCACAAACGCGCATACAGGTGGTGTGACCCTCCCCCTGCTAAAAAACTCCTCATCAAGCTCGGCAGGCGTGCATCCCGCGTCCTCTGCAATGGCCCTCGTAGAGGTTTTGTCACACATGAGCACTGAGCTGAATTGGCCCACGTAACGGGCTTTGAGCGTGAAATCCTTCAAGGCGTTCAGCGAACGTGTGTTGTTACCAACTGCTTCTTTCAGGAGATCCATGTCCTCGGCGCCTGGCGTCGGCTGACCAAACTCGACGAGCCCATCTAGCGCGCCGGCAAGATATCCAAGATCGACGGCGGCATCGGCCAATGCTTCGGCACTGTCACCATTGGCAATCGAGCAACTCCCACACAGCATGATGATCGGAATGAGACACCGCCGTAAGACTCCAACAGATGCCATTACATTCCCTCCCAGAAAATGAGCTTTCCGTCACTTAGGCGTCGACCCGTATCGAGATTGCCGTCAGGGATGCCGGCTAGTATCTCCTCAACTTCACCCTCGGTCTTTGCATTGAGTGCCACGCCCACCTGCGACCAAAGCTGCAAGATCGAACTGACGGCTCGCTCAAAGACGAGCTTATAATCCATCGCGCCCTCCGGCGTCGGCACACCAATGAGGAACTTCTTGTCCAGCGCATCGGCTGCTGGATATGCGAGACCCCCGCCGGCGAGAAGGTGTCGTGTAAAAGAAAACAGTGATCCGACGTCATCGACTGCATCGATTATCCTCCGGAAGCCCCTATTCCAGGACCCAATTTCTGGGGCATTTTGAGCGAACTCTTTCGGAAATGTCTTATGTAGCGCGTCGCCCCACATTGCCGACAGACTCGCCAACATTGCCCCTTCCTCACTTGAGCAATGCCCGATGGCGACGCGGAAGTAATCCGCTAGACCCACGTCGCCGATACCCCTACGTGCCCACACAAACGCGTCCTGATGCATCTCGCAGGTTCGGTGCTCATTTTTATGCTCGGCGTATGTCCCCACTATCCGCTCTACCACAGGATGGATTGTGAGATCGGTCGCCACGTGGGCCGTATAACCAAGCGCCCAAGCGCAACAATGCTGCCCGTCGTTGGCGTCGAGATTTACTCGGATGTGCCTTACGAGATTCCTGATAACTTCGCCCGTCAGTCGATAGTGCATCAGATCGGCCCATTCAGACTGGCCCCCTAGATATGGATAGTCAGGAGCAACGGACCCCACCTCCACGAGAGGCTGTAATTGCCGTAGCAGGCGCTTCTGATCTTGAGTGAAACCCCGAACATCCCGCAGGCGACCTAGCGCCTCCGCGGCCGCGGTAATGTGCGCAAATCCACCAGCCATTCCATCCCCTTCGTCTCAAGCACGCACGGCCCGAAATGGCCGCTTCGTGGCACAGTGATGCACCATCAATTCAGGTAGCTTCGAATTCCGCCAGCAATCGCCGTCGCGATAGATTCAAGATACGCAGGATTTTTCAAACGTGCTTCCTCAGTCGCTACGTCCATGAAGCTAATCTCGGTCAGGCAGCATCCAGTCCTTGATGGATGCTTCACTCGCTTCAGAACGCTCAAGGGCTGAACCTTGACCCCATTCGGCTCATCAGCATTGCGATCGGCCAGTCCGGTCGCCGCGACCAGCGAGGCTTGAACCCTCCGACATAAGTTGGCCGAGTTGGCGGTATGGTCAGGATCACATATCGTCTCCGTGCCCTGTGCCTGATGATTGAAGCCATTGAAGTGGATCGAAACGAAGACATCGGCATCGTTGTCCATCGAGACCCTGGCACGGGCCGACAGACCTACATTCACATCTTTCGTGCGCGTCAGAACGACCGCATGGCCATTGGCCCCAAGAATATCCGCCACCCGCCGCCCAACCTGGAGTGTGACGTCCTTCTCCAACAATCCGGTGGGGCCAGTCGCATTGTTTGGGCTCGAACCGCCGACCTCTTGTGTCCCTCCATGTCCCGGATCAATTACGATCGTCGCCATTTGATTTCCCCCTCAATTGCACTCGCTAGGCAGTCTTTCGCCTCATTAGCGACAGCAGCAGAAACTCCGCGATAACCGACACAATCACGTTTGTTGTCTCCCAGCCCGCCGGTGGAGACTGCAGCAACGAATCCGCCAAGAACGCCGCACGAATATCAATTCTCGCCGGATCCAGTCCGGCCGATGTGAGCATCGCCTGCGCCATCTTTGCGTAGCCCACGCCCGTCGGGTGCATGTTGTCGAGACCGCAAATACCGCCCTGCCGCTTGTTCGTCGGTCCTCCCGTAGCAAACGGCAGGTTCCGCATGCGCCATGGTGCCCCGACATCCAGCGCACGAGAGTCACCCCAGTGCTTCGCGTCATACCGGTCGATTTCTGCATACATGTCCACTTTGTGCGCTCGTAACTTCGATCCAGCAATGGCGCCGACCAACGCGTCAAAGGCAGCGTCGTTGGCTGCCGATATCATTCGGTCGTAGGCGTTGACTACCTCGGTCTTTAGGGGACTTTTCAATACGACTTTCGTGGAGTAGCGCTCAAAATAGGCGCCAGGCGGAGTTGGTCCCCGGAGCATCTCATCATCGCGCCGCGGAGCCAGGTTAGGAACGCAACGAGGTCGGACGAGTGTGTTGAAATGGATGTCACACTCCCGATCTCCCATGCCACTCCTGAGTGCCACCCCCAGCTCACGGGCGCCATCGACGAGCACCTTGAAGACCACACTAGTCTTCGGATCGAGGTCTGACTTCTTGTGCTTTCCCATCAAACCAAAATTGAAGAGGCCTTCGTTTGACCCAACATTGACGAGCAGCCGCTTCGGTCGACGCGCGATGACCTGGGCGACCTGTGACATGTCGGATATCTGCTTTCCTAGACCGCCGCGTGAGGGATCGAGGACGAAGGCATCATTGAGACCAAACCACAAGTTAAGTAGGTCGCCAAAATCGAGCGACTTACTCGTCTCAATCTTCGCGAAAGCCTCCTTGGCGATTTCCAGTGCTTTCGCACCCGTTTGGAGGTGCATGCTTTCATAGGTGGCACCCGCGCACGCGATATTGTCGTGAAATGCCGGACGCCCCGTGAGATCCCCATCGCTCAGCCAGAGCCTGGCGTTTGGAACCACGATCGCTTTTAGGGTCTTGAAGTCCTTGATAAGCTCGGGCAACGACTTTCTGGCTTCAGCCTCAACGTCAAGCAGCACTGGCCTTGGGTAAATCGGCCGCCGGAAAGTTCCTATGCCCGCTGCGCGTGCGAACAGAACGACCGGAGAATGAGCGGCCAGCTCGTCGCTGATCATCGCCGACCGGACGCCGTTGAACATGGAATCGCCGATTGCCATGAGCTCGGCTCTCTCAACGCCTGAGACGACATAGTGGATTAGAGGCGCTGGGGGGCTTTTAATTGCGCCCTTTGCAGCACCAATAGGCTTCGTGGGCTTCTTTGGTAGCTTTGGCATCTTCACTACCCCATATCAGACCTCTTGCGCGCCGTTCGGCCGCGCTATTCTTCAAAGAACGCCGTCGAAAGACTGGTCGTCTTACCGTCCGTTATCACTGTGATGTTGCCACTTACTGCCGTGGAGTAGATGGCCTCTGCATACGTTTCGATCTCTTCACTCTGGTATTTCCGTGACTTGCCCGTGAAGTAGCGCATGGCATGAGGGGCGGCGGCTTGGGTGAATGGCTCGAGGCGCTGAACGACCTCCTTACGAGGATGGCCGTATTTGCTGTCGTAGCCAGAACTAACCACAGCGTATTTCGGCTCAAGCGCTTGAGCCCAGGCTGTTCCGGTCGATGTAGCTAGGCTGCCGTGGTGGCCGATCTTGAGCAGATCCACGCGCAGCCAATCCTTCGAGTAGCGCTCCAGGATCACTTTCTCGGTGTCCGTCGTGGCGTCTCCGGTCAATATCGCTTCGAAGTCACCGAACCGCACCATGAGGACGATGCTCATGGCATTCTTGGGAGATTTCTTCGCTTTTACGGCTGCAGCCAGGACCCAGACCTTCGCAGCGCCGCAATCCAGTTTTGCGCTCGGCGTCGCCTCCTTATCGAACGTTTCCGGACTGAGGACCTCCGTTTTCGAAGCATGGTCCTGGAGCCACGACTGGAAGTCAGCCCGATAATCCTCCATGTCGCCAACGCGCAAGATAGCGCCAACGGGAACGTCATGGAGAACTGAGGGAATGAGATTGTAGTGATCCTCATCAGCATGAGTGATCACAAGGTCATCAATGGATCTCTGGTGCTCGTCGACTCTCTTCAGGACAAAATCACGGATTGCGTCTTCCTCCGGATCCGAGGTCGATCCAGCGTCAACTAAGATATGGCGACCATTGGGACATGATATGAGAGAAGAATCCCCCTGCCCAACGTCGATGAAGTCAATCTGAAGCTCACCAGTTCCGACCACAGTCGCCGCTGCGCCGACACGTCTGGCCCAGGCTTTACTCACGTAGCCCTTGGTGCCATCGGTTAGCTGGATGAAGTATCGGTTAGGTTCATCCCCGAGATATTGAGCACTCTCTCCTGGTCGGAGAGTGCCGACCTGCCGACCGTCGGCTTCGGGTGTTTCACGGACTACGAGATAGTTGACGACACGTTCGGAGGGCTGAACGGAATCGGAATAGGCAGCAGTAGACAAGATCGACATCCAAATCGCCGCAAGCACGCTCATGCGCGCTCCGCGAAGCCAGAAGACTGACAAGCGTCCGCCATAGGCCATCATTATCCTCCGAATGAATGCTCTCACCTCGGTCATGCGGAAGCCCTTCGGCCTCGGATGTCAGTTGTTGGAATGAACCGATCGGGCACGCGCTCATCGAACTTGCCCCTGATCGCCTCCCTTTTCTTGCGCAAGGAGGTAGATCAGCCCCTTTCGGTTGCAGATGCAGACTGACACATCCAATGATAGAGTCAACTAGCAAGACCTAGGGGGCCAGCTCTAATCGCATAAGTGTTAATGAGACAGCAAGGCTGCTGCTAGGACTGTGGGCCGGCTCGCCGAGCGATGAAGAAGCTCCATCCGACTTGGGCGATCAGAAGTAAATTCTCAGCGTGACCGCGGCCATAGGCATCTCCGATACGGGAGGCGTGTCCTGATGCTTAAGATATCAATCGAAGTATTGCCGCAAAGCGACGCCGCCAATGCTAGGACAATCGGAGAAGCAAGTATCCACTTCGCAGACAAAACGTCGGCATCTACCGCGAGCTATAAGGCGCAGTTCTCAGAGGATCCCTGGATGGATGCCATGCTTGGACCTTATCGATCGTCTATGCGAGATTGGCCATGGAAGGAACGCGGCGCATGCGAGCTGGTCCATGAAATGCTGGGCAAGGCCTTATCGCCGGATGCTGGCGCCCGCTCGGTCGAATAATTTACGCAATTCATGTGTGGCGCCGACCGATCCGTGTGACAGGCTTAGATGAGTTTAATCTTGGAAGCACCACATTGGATGCTCGCAAAACTGCGCCCGTTAGAAGACCTGCCAACATGGGAAGCCGCGGATATGCGCCGGCGGTGGAACGTGTTCGCTCGTGCCCTGCAAAAGAAAAAGTTCATCGCCATCGTCGACAAAGGTCGGATCGTCACTGTCGCTATTGAACCGAAGACATATCACCGGCTTCAGAAAGCCGCTATCGCCAGCGAACAACGACGACATTACACGCAGCTTCTCACCGTCCTGCAGATAACCAGAGAGAAACTCGCCAAAGTCATAAGCGTTCGTCCGGGCGAGAACGAAAACATCGAACGCTGGACTGATATCTATCTCGGCACGCTGCGGACCTATTTGTGGAACATCGGCGGTGAACTGAATATCGAGATTCGGCTCGGAGACAACAGTGTCAGTGTCGATAGCTTTGAGGATATCCTACCCGTCGAAGAGAAGGCTTGAAGACAACGTCACCCGGCACGGAATCGTCAACCCTAAGTGTTCACGTCAGGGCTGAATCCTCCCCTCAAGTGCTAGTCCGCCAAGACGTATCAATAAAGCGTCGGCACGTCGCTCAGATTCTTCTGCCGATGCATCGCCAGCCGCTTCGGCCTCGGCGATAGCGTCGTCCTACGATCAGATGATAGGCTGGCGAAGCGTCGACCGATTGTCGTCAGAGTTGGATAATATTGAAATGCCTCACCAAAGCTTGCGAGCTTTGGGCATGGGGGCTTCAATACCGTCGATCCACTTTTCCACCCAGGCGGTTACTTCATCCATTGGAATACCTATACCGGCGTTACAATCCGCTTCTGCCTGTAAGTCCATCTGGGCGTTCTCTTCTTTAGATAGCTCTGGCCACAACCATAGGACCGTTGGTTCATTCCTATTGCTCATCAGGCGCTCATTGAGGCGTTGTCTGACGCCGGCGAGATACAAATGCAGCGCCCATAGGTGCTTGGCTACGCCAAGTAGGAGCCGTCGGGCTGACGCGGCGGTGCGTGGCCGCATAAACTTCGGCAAATTCGATCAGTTCAGCGTTTAGGGATGGATACTCTGCCAGCATCGCTCCTATCGACATGCCAGACCTTCTCATATCCGCCACCATAAAGACCGGCATGCGTGTTCCCCTGAGAACTGGCAGGCCATCCAGGATCTCCGGATCTTCAATCACAGCGGCTTCCGCCGATCCGGGATGCGTTACCTCGCTGTTATTAGGCATCATTCACATCCAGATATGGCCGATCAGGTGTCGTTGCCAGTCAAGCGCTGGTCTGGCCATCAGATTGATCCGGGATTGCTATCCACCCAATACGTTTAATACCTTAGGCCGATGTTTGGCTGACACGATGGGCTCACCACAATGTGCAACCTCTACAGTGTGACCAAAGGCCAGAAGGCGATCATGGAGGCTGTCGACGCTATGGTCGATAGCACCGGCAATCTGCCGCCGATGCCCGGCGTCTTCCCCGACTACAGCGCGCCAATCGTCCGCAACACAGCCAAAGGCCGCGAACTCTGCCTGGCGAGATGGGGCATGCCTTCTTCGCAAAAGGCCCAACTTGAAGCTGCACAGAAGCGGGCCGATAAGCTTCGAGCCAAAGGGAAAGATTTCGATTTTCAAGAGCTACTCAAGATGGAGCCCGACAGCGGAACGACAAACATCCGCAATACAAAAAGCCAGCATTGGAAGCGTTGGCTTGGACTAGAGGACCGCTGCGTCGTGCCATTCACCAGCTTTTCCGAGAACGAAGACGCACCTGGCGGCGGAAGGCAGCCAGTCTGGTTCGCCACCGACGAAACCCGTCCATTGACATTCTTCGCCGGCATCTGGACGAACTGGACCTCAGTGCGAAAAGTTCGCGAAGGTCTAGTCACGACTGATCTCTACGGCTTCCTGACAACAAATCCAAACGCCGAGGTCGAGGCAATTCATCCAAAGGCGATGCCCGTCATCCTGCGGACAAACGAAGAGATCGAGACATGGATGACTGCACCGGTGGAGGAAGCTCTTTCCTTGCAAAGACCATTACCCGATGGCAGCCTGCGAGTTGTCGCGCGTGGGAAGAAAGCGGATGGTGCAGACGCTTCCTAACTCACCGACTGCAAGCGAGTAACAGTATAGACGGCGAGGTTCCGGATCAGTCGTCGAAACCGACAGTTTTCGCAAGCGCCTTTACGAGTTCCGCTAGACGCTTTCTCGCGCCTTGATCTGGGATCTTGTAATAGGCGCGGGTCAACTCAAGAGTTTCGCGCCTCATCATCGGATTCAAATCGTATTCGACCGGTTCCGGCGCCGACACGCCGATCAAATTTGCCGGTGACTTCTTTTGAACATCGCCCGGCATGTCCTCGAAGAAGTAGACGATGGGCACGTCGAGGACTTGGCTGAGGTCGAAGAGCCTGCTGCTGCCAACGCGATTGGCGCCACGCTCATACTTCTGAACCTGCTGGAACGTCAGACCGATCGCCTCACCCAACTTCTCTTGGCTCATTCCGAGAAGCGTGCGCCGCTGCCGGATACGTTGCCCGACATGGACGTCAATTGGATTGGGAAAACCCTTGCTGGCCATCCGACCGGATGACTTCCTTGCCTTCTTGGCCACCACTTTCTTCGCCACGCGCCTCTCCATCGTCATTCGCCGCCGAAAAATGGTCCTAATCGCTCGCAATAGCAATATACCTATAGTGGTGTCGAATCAGTTGTTACGACCCAGGGATGTGAGGAAAATTTCACACTAAAGCAGTTTTTGCTCCTGAAGGAGCCGCCACCAGGGGGAGTGAGGACATGGGAGTTATTGTCACCGCTGGAAATCTCGTCAGCCTCAGTGACAACCATAATCAGTGCGTCAACACGGACATTCGGCAGCGTGTGCATCGTCTTCATTTCAACATTGCCGGCAGCATCAAGTTCGAGATCACCTATCTTTTCTCACGTCACCCCGGAGGCAAATCGGGCGACGCCGCAGCGCTGCTTCACGCCATGAAGGGAAGCCGCGATTATTGCATTTCGCGATCCGATACACTGACGATTGCCCAGCGTGCTATCTCTCTCGGTATTGGTGCCATCCAGGGGAAATATACCGATGCCCTAATTCCGATGCCGACGACGTCGGAGATCGTAAGCAGATGTTGCAGGTATGCTTCCGCCCGTATGTCCGGTCGGCCGCCTATCGCTCACGCCCTTCGTAAGCGCTCTGTCGAGGAACTGCTCGAAGTCATGCCACCGGTTTCGGCGGTATCTCCTGGCGTGAGAGCGGATTACGCAAGCTTTCGGCGCCGGCTAACGAGTTTGGATCGAAGTGCCACAATTGCCATGAAGCACATACCGGTTCGTCTTAGGCGGTTCGTTCCGCTTATCACCGCAGAGATGGGAGAAACAATCCGCAAAATGACCCGCGTCATCATTGTTGATGACGTCATTTCCACAGGTAGTTCGTTTTAGCCAAGCTGCCGAAGCGATCCTTCAGAACGCTCCAAGCTGCAAAATTGAAGGTTTCGCCATATTTGGACCAGTGTCTCGACGCCGCCCCGTCTTCCGCTAAAAGCGGTTTGTAATGGCGCCCTGCCCTCTTCAGCATCAGCCCATGTTTATCGATATTGAAGAATGGCCTTGGCAGCTGGCGCCAGCCGCCACTCGTCGCCCTCTTTTCGCAATAGGCGACATACACGGACGTCACGACCTTTTCCGCGCGTTGTTCGCTTGCATCCGCCAACGGATCGCTTCCGATAGCCTCGCGGACAGCCTCCTCGTCCTTTTGGGTGACTATGTCAGTCGAGGTCCGAGGAGTCTGGCTGTGCTAAGAGAGATCTTTGATGATAGCGAACCGGGAGACGTCGAGCTCGTTCGGCTGCCCGGAAACCACGAGCAGATGTTGCTCTGGTTTGTTAAGGAGGCCGAGGCACCGAAGGTGCCTCTCCGGATCTGGTTCGAGATCGGCGGCGATGCATTGGCCACTGAGCTCGGCTGGCGGGCTCGAGACGCCCTGGCCGAACCCGAGCCATTTCGACAAGCCCTGATCGCTGCGCTCGGGCCATCGTTGATCGAGCGCCTCGCCGAGCTCAAAAGCCATCATCGGTCAGGCCAGTATCTTTTCGTGCATGCCGGGATACATCCCCTACTCGGCCTTGCCACTCTGGATCCAGATTGGCGCAGAACTTCCTATGGCAAGATCTTGGAGGACTTCGACCCACTGTGGATCCGAGGCCCGTTCCTTACCCACGCCGGGCCTTTCGAAGACGGGTTGATCGTGGTGCATGGCCACACACCGAACGACGAACCAGAACTGTTGCCCAATCGGCTCAATCTCGACACCAGGGCATTTGAAAGCGGTCGGCTGAGCGCGATCCAAATCCAGGGTGGCCATATGCGCGTCATCCAGGCGATTGGCGACAGGCGAGAGAGAGCCCGAGGCTGGCCTTAAGCAGAGTATGCCACAACAAGCAACTGATTGAAATCAGACGGTTATTTGTTACGCGCCTTTAGTATTGGCACGGAACATAGTTAGAACATAAACTGCCGCCGTAACTCATCCTTAGGCAGCAGCTATGGGCTCAGACGACGCCAGCACCTATCTCGGAAAGCTGAATGATCAGCAGCGAGAAGCCGTTGAGCACGGGGATGATGGTGACGACCGTCCACTCCTCGTCCTTGCAGGCGCCGGTTCCGGCAAGACCAATACCCTCGCCCACCGCGTCGCCCATCGCGTCGTGAAGGGTGCCGACCCAAACCGGATGCTCCTCCTCACCTTCTCCCGGCGCGCAGCCCAGGAAATGAGTCGTCGTGCCGAAGCAATCGTGGCGAAGGCGACGAACTGTTCGCTACGGCTCCCATGGGCCGGCACATTCCATGCGATCGGCGCCCGGCTGCTGCGCGAGTTTGCCGTTCATCTCGGTATCGAGCCCCGCTTCTCTATTGCCGACCGCGGTGATGCCGCGGACCTGATGAATCTGGTGCGGAACGATCTCGGATTCGCCGACAAGGCATCCAGATTTCCGATGAAGGCGACCTGTCTCTCGGTTTACTCCCGTGTTGTGAACACTCAAGGATCCATCGACGAGATCTTGCGCAATGACTTTCCGAAGTTCCGCCATTGGCAGGAGGAACTGCGAGCGCTTTTTGCCGCCTACGTGGACGCCAAGCACGCCCAGGCAATCCTCGACTACGACGATTTGCTGCTCTATTGGGCTCAGGCGATGTTGGTCCCAGCGGTCGCCCAGGCTGTCTCGGAAAAGTTCGACGACATCTTTGTCGACGAGTATCAAGACACGAACAGCCTGCAGGCGGCGATCCTCCATGGGCTCCGGCCTTCGGGTAAAAACCTTACGGTCGTCGGTGACGACTCGCAGTCGATCTATTCCTTCCGTGCCGCAACGGTCCGCAACATCCTGGACTTTCCCGGCCAGTTCGCCAACGAAGCTCGTGTGGCACTCCTCGAACAGAACTACCGCTCGACGCGGCCCATTCTCGACGCCAGCAACGCCGTTATCGGCCTTGCCCTAGAGCGATTCACAAAGAACCTCTGGTCCGACAAGCCGGAGGGCGAGAAGCCATCCATCGTTGTGGTGGAAGACGAGACCGCCCAAGCTGAGTTCATCGTCGAGCGTGTTCTGGCCAACCGGGAAAGCGGGCAGGCCCTCAAGGACCAAGCAGTTCTCTTCCGGGCGGGCGACCATAGCGACCGGCTCGAACTGGAGTTGACCCGCAAGAACATTCCTTTCGTGAAATTCGGCGGCCTGAAGTTTCTCGAGGCAAGCCATGTGAAGGATATTCTGGCAATCCTGCGCTGGGCCACGAACCACAAAGATAGTGTTGCAGCGTTCCGCGTCCTGTTGCTGTTTCCAGGCGTTGGCCCGGCGACGGCACGCAAACTCGTCGACAAGCTCGCCCAGGTCGACGATCCCACCCATGTCCTCGCTCGGTTCAAGGCACCGGCGGCCGCTGGGCAGCAATGGCGCGAATTCTGCTCGACCTATAGTGGGCTGCGGAGGCAGGTGTCAGGCTGGCCGAGCGAACTGGAGGCAGTTGCCCGCTGGTATGCACCGCTTCTGCAAGAACAGTATGAAGACGCACATGTGCGCGAGGCGGATCTTCAGCAACTGGTCCAGATCGCCAATGGATACGCTTCCCGCGAGCAGTTTCTAACTGATCTGACGCTCGATCCGCCCGATGCCATGAGTGACGAAGCCGGCGTGCCCTCCAAGGATGACGACTACCTCATCCTTTCCACCATCCACTCCGCAAAGGGCCAGGAATGGCGATCGGTCTTCGTCCTAAATATCGTGGATGGCTGTATCCCGTCTGACCTCGGGACTGGTGAGCAGGACGACATCGAAGAGGAGCGCCGGCTACTTTACGTCGCCATGACCCGAGCCAAGACCAGCCTCCACTTGGTCCAGCCGCGACGGTTTTACACCCACAATCAACATCGCCTGGGCGATCGCCACGTGACGGCAACCCGGACACGCTTTATTCCGACGTCGATTCTTGACCACTTCCAACAGGAATACTGGCCAGCCCGCCGCTCGCTCAATGAGGTAACCCAGGCGATCTCCGAAAAACCCATGGTCGACCTCAAAGACCGGGTAAAGGCCATGTGGCGTTAGTCGCCGATATTCTCCATTTTACTGATTTTTTGTTGTCCATTTTGTTTGTCACTGTGTCTATTTCATTTGCCATCGAGTCGCCGCTGACGCAAGGCGACCTCGCCTAACACAGCACCCATAACGATTTCTTCGTGGAGATCGCCGATGACACCTGCCGCATACCAGGCGCGGGTCGAGCTGTTGCGCCAGAAGCACGTGTTCATGAAGGAACACACGCTCAACAGCGACTTGCTGCCAGGTTGGTTGCCCGTCATCGAGCGGTTATGTGCCGATATTGAGCGGCTGCTCACGGAGATGGAAAAGCGAGCGCTCCACCTCATTCAGATCAAGGAGAAGCTCGGCGAGTTAGCGTTCTACTCGTCCTTCCTCACCGACGCACCCGTCGGCTCCGCCGACATGCGGCTGTTCGACAGCCAACCCCGTATCCGAAAATACTTCGATCTCGTTCAGGCGACCCAGCGCGATACAATCCACATTTGCTTCATGTGTGGCGAGGCCGGCCAGCTGCGAGAGGTCAGGGATACGTTCATCCCACTCTGCTTCAACCACAGGAACACCCACTTTCGACATCTCGACTTCGCATTCGAACAGGTTACCGATCGTGTCTTCCTGCCGCCGACGGCGATGCAGATTGCCGGCCGCTTGTTGCTGCACATTGATCAGCTCCGCGCCATCGGCTTCGACGAACTCGCGATCGCCCCCTCTACGGATGATGTCATCATCTTCCGTCTCGTTTCACGGGATCCGACGTCGCTCGCACCTGATTCCGCCCGCATAGCGTCGAGCCTCGCCAGGTGGCCCTTGGATCCCGCTACTCGGCTTTCCCTCGACGACAATGTCGTCTGGGTGTTTCAGGAGCCCTAAAGCATGACGGATCCGCTTGCCACCGATTGGTTCGTGGTTGAGGTCCAATGGCGGGGGATCCTGCTCCCCTACTATCACCTCAGCGGCGTAGCTACCGGTCACGAGCTCATCCCGGATGGCCACCGGTTCATAAGCACCGCCATGCAGTGGATCAGCCGGCCACGAAGACAGGCTCAAACCCGCAATCGGCTCTATCGCCTCGGCCGGGAATGCACCCTCTCGGAAATACGGGCGACCGACTACCAGCGTATTGCCGATTATCTGGACCAACTTTGGTCACCGCCCGCCGCCATGCGGCTCGCCGTGGCCTACCCGGAACACCTCAAACCGGACTGATGTCCTGTATCCGAAGGCCTTCTACGTTTAAGCGCACAGCGTTTATTCGCTGAATGAGCGCATTCTTTTTCAACTTAAAAAGACTCATCTTGCGTCAAGCCAAGCCTCCCAAGTAGCTGTTTTGGTGTGACTTTTTCAGGCCTAAAAAATATGCGTGCAAATTAGGAAACGACCATGGGCTCAGGGGCCAACGTTTATTTTACAGCCAAAACGAGTCTCGCAGGTAACAAACATGGTTAACGAACAAACAGTGCAAACGGCCTGGTATCAGGCGCCGACGCGCATCCCCAATCCGCCGCGTAAGGACGCACATACCTACCCGGTCAAAATCAACCGCAGCCGGCGCGTCGTCGGGCTGATGCTCAGCATGATCGATCAGGAAATGCTGCCGTATCACTCCTCGCTTGAACGCGTCTTCATCCAGATCATGGGGCTGGACCCGAGGTGCAAGGAACTGCGCGCTCAGCCCCGCTCCATCTCCTACGAAACGCCTGAAGGCCTGCGGAGCTATACCGCGGACTTCTACGCCACATTCGAGACCGGCCACCGTCTTCTGGTCGAAACCAAGCCCGAATGGGCCTATCGCGCCGAAGGCAGCGAGGAGAAGTGGCGCAGCATCAAGGAAAGCGCCCGCGCACTTGGGCTCGGTTTCGTCTGGATGGGGGAGAAAGAGCTTCTCCGCCAGCCGCGTTACGACAATCTAGTCTTCCTCCAAATCTATCGCTCGAGCGGCGTTGATCTCGATATCGCGCATCTCATCGATCAGGCGTTCGCGCGTCAGAAGGTGATTTCCCTCAAGGACCTGCAGACCTTGTCGGAGGACCGCCTGCTCGTCCGCGACACCGTCGCCACGCTGCTCGTGCAGCGTCACCTCTGGACCAATCTCGACCTTCCCTTCAACGAAGAGAGCCTCATCCAAAAGGTCTCTTCACCCTTCATCGACCACACAAGGAGCTGAACATGCTATCACTCAACCGCGGCGACCAAATCGACCATCAGAGCCACATCTACGACTTCACGCACGTCACCAACAATGGCGACTACTGCTTCAAGAGCCTGCAGAACGGCACTGTCCTCAACCAGACGCTCAACGAGGTCGAGAAGGCCTTTGTCGAGGGCCGACTGCAGTGCAGCCTCAATATCGGCAAAACGCTGCCGAACTGGCGCGAAATCGCGCTGAAGTCCGACTTCCTCTCGCGGCCTTTCGCGCATCGGCAGATCGCATTCCGCCGCAAGGCATACTGCGATGCCATCATCGAGGCAGGCGAGCCGGCACCCCAGGACAAGGCCTGGCCGATCATCATCGCCCGCGTCGCCGCGGAGCGAAACGAAACGCCGCCAAACTGGGAAACGGTCAAGCGCTGGGCGAAACCCTACAAATCGCGGAACATGGATATCCGTGCCCTGCTGCCCGGCTATGGTGCCCGCGGCCGCAAGCGTAAGCAGCTCTCCAGCCTTGAGGAGAGATTCCTCTCGTCGATCATCTCCAGGTATCAGGTCGCCGAACGGCCGACGATGGAGGAAATCGTCAAGGAGGTCCGGGACCGCTACGCGGAGGCCATCGCGACCATGGCCGGCGCTTCGAAATGGAAGGCGCCGAGCGCCTCGACCATTCGCCGCCGGATCAAGGAACTCGATCCCTACGAGACGACGCTTCAGCGCGAAGGTGAAGCCGCGGCTCGTCAGAAGTTCCAGAAGCGCGGCAAGGGTTTCCAGCCCAGCCGCCGGCTCGAGCTCGTCGAGATCGATCACACGCGTGCCGACGTCATGGTCGTCGATGAGGAGCGCAAGGCATTCCTGGGGCGACCCTGGATCTGCTGGGCGATCTGCAAACGGACCCGCATGATTGTCGGGCTCTACATTGGGTTTCATCCGCCCGGCACCGAGAGCATCATGCAATGCCTGCGCAACATGATCATGCCGAAGACCTACGTTCAAGAAGAGTTTCCGGAACTGGGACTGACGTGGGATGCCTATGGCATTCCGGCGGCAATCCTCGTCGACAATGCGCAGGAAAACCACAGCGAGTCACTGAAGGCCGCTGCTGCCTGCTTCAACGTCGAGATTCGTTACGCCCCGGTCGGCCGCCCCGAATTCAAGGGCACGCTTGAGCGCCTCAACGGCACCTTCGCTACCTCGGGCTATACCTGGATGCCAGGCAAGACGTTCGGCTCCATCTCCGCCCGCCGCGACTACGATCCGGCAAAGCATGCGTGCATCACGCTGAAGGACTTCCGCCGACACGTCCACAGCTGGTTGCTCGCCATGTATTGCAATGCGACACATCGGGGCATCAACGCGGTTCCGGCAATGCGCTGGGCGGAGGAGGTGCAGAAATATCCGGTTCGTTTGCCGGCCAACGTCAAGGACATCGACCTCCTGCTGGGTATCAGCAAGGAATACTCGGTCTCCAACACCGGTATCGAGATCGCCAAGCTCACCTATCAATCGGATGAGCTCAATCTGATCCACCGTGCGCATCCGAATCAGAAGGTCGTGGTCAAACGCAATCCGGATAACGTCGCGAAGATCGTGGTTGTCCATCCGGTCACCCACGACCTGGTCGTCGTGCCCTGCACCAATCCGCACGCCCACGGCGTCTCTTTCCACCAGCATGCGTGCATCCTCGCCGCCATGAAGGCAGACGGTGTCGAGCACATGAACCAGGAAGTCTACCGCAAGGCTCGTATCGCCCATTACGACATGGCCGTGGCGATCCTCAACATGAAGCGGAGTTCAGCGAAGAGCCGAGCACAAGCGGCGCGCAAGCTCAGCGGGTCGAACACGATCCAGGCGAAAAGCCTGGCGCTCCACCAGGAGCCGGAACTCGATCCGGATCTCGAGCAGATTCTCGCCGAGAACGCTCCGGTCCCGATGACGAAAGCTCAGATCGCCGGCATGGTCGGCAAACAGACGGCAGCGGAGCCCTACTCGCCGAAGCCCTACAAGACGCGGGGTCAGGCATGACCCCGCATGACGACACTTCGGAAATCTATCCTGGACTGCACTGTGAGAGGTTCATCGACTATAGACGCGCGGAACCTCTACAGCGGCAGATTCGCGACTTCGGCGATGGCATCAATATCCCACCGAAACGCTTCATGTATGTCTGCGGCCCAACGGGCGTCGGCAAGACCCAGCTGCTGGCTTGGTCGTTCGATCCCGACGACTTCAAGGTCCGCGTGACGGCGACGCGGAGGCTTGTCCCGATCGTCTATTCTCGCGTTCCGGATCGGGGCACGATGCATGGGTTCTGCTCCAAGCTTCTGAAGCAGCTCGGAGGAGCTTCGAATCCCCGCGAAACCATCGACGCCCTCGTCGATCGGATACAGTTCTATCTCGAGACCCATAAGACCAAGCTTCTCATTATCGACGAAGCCCAGCACTTCGAACGTAGCGGCGAGTATCCGGTCGCTGACGTGCTGAAAGGTATGGTCGAAGAGTTTCCCTGCCGCATTCTCCTGGCAGGCGTCTACGACCTTGTGGGGCTGGTCTCCAGAAACCCGCAACTTGCCGGGCGTCTGATTCGATCCATTATGGTTAAACCCTTCGATTGGTTCAATCCGGCGGACCAGGATGACTACCGCGGTTTCCTCCACACAATTCAATGCGGAGCGCCGGAGACTTACGCCGATGTCGACATCAGCGCGATGGGTCTCGCGGGGTGCATTCATCTTGCATCCCGGGGACTCCTGCGAGCCACGACCAACCTGCTCGCGCTGGCCAAAATCGAGGCCCACGAGGCGGGGCGACGGGCGATCACGACCGACGATCTCTCGGTCGCGTTCTACGAGCTGAACAAGACGCTGAAACCGATGCCGGATGATCCGTTCCAGATGCGGTCGTTACCGGCTACGTGGGAGCCGGCACCCATTACGGAAGGGATCGACATGGGCAAGAGGCCGAGCCGGCCGCGCCGCCGATAACTGGGCGCCATGTCGACCTTCTTCGGCAATATCCAGACGCTCGAGCCAGGCGAAAGCCTCTACGGTTGGGTCAATCGCCTGGCCGAAGCTATGGATGCACCCTCTTACCAAGCGATCTGGCAGTTGATCGGCCTGAATGGCGCGGAAGGCCCACTGCCGAGGCGCGTATCCTCGACGCTCGCCTCGGCAGCTGACTGCGCACCCGATGAGATCGGCCTGCACTACTGGTGCGGCGACGACAGGGCTCGAAAGCTGGGCACGACCACGGTTCCCGCCTGGATGATAGCCCGGAGCCACACGCGGTTCTGCCCAATCTGCGTCTGGGAGGGCCGCCCTCACCTTGCTGTCTGGGATTTTTCACCCCTGCCATCCTGTCTGGCCCACAATTGCCACCTGACTGATATTTGCCAAGTCTGCGGCTCAGGCCTAAGGCGCCACCGGCGCTGGTTTCGACACTGCGCCGAGTGTGGCCTTCCCATCACGGCAAATGTCCGGAAGGCTCATGCCGCCAGCGCCCGTGAAAATCGCCTAGCGACGGCGATCCACAGCTGGCTGGACAAGTGCAAAGTATCCAGCGGGTTCCCACCGGACATTCAGCAACTCGACCTGGCTAACCTGGTGCTTATGGCTCGGCTCGTGGGTTCGATGGCCCATGATCAGCAGCCCGCTTATCACCCCCGTCGGGCCTGGCTGGCCGAAGACGCGGTCCGAGCCGCATACGGCATGGAGCTGCTTCGGAAATGGCCAAATGCCTTCCATCGGCTCCTGCGGACATTGGAGACCACGGCGTATCGCCCCCTGCCCTTCCTCAATCCATCGGCACATCGGCTTGTCAGCCTGAGATTCCGCCATGAAGGCGACTTCCCTTACGCCAAGCTGATCACTGCGGAGATCTGGAATCATGCCGCCAGGCAAGGGATCATTCTTCCACCTGTCACTTATGGCTACACGCCGGATGACTTCGCCGAGCGCTTTGTTTCGCTCCGCGACGGCGCCAAGATCGCCAACATCCCCGCATTGAAGCTGGCCGCGATCGCAAAAGCGCGACGATGGCTGGGGCACCGGCAAATCGGATGTCGATGTCCGATCTGGCTGCGTCGCGACGACATTGTCAATGATCCGCAAATCGGAATCCGTCCGATCTATCTCGTGGAAGCCGCGAAAATCCTGGGTTGCAACCAAAACTGCCTGCGGCGCCTCATCCGGCTAGGCCATTTGACCGCACCGGCCGCCGACGGCGTTCGGAACAAGAAGGCCGCATGGCATTCAACGGCCGCCGATCTTGAGGCGTTCAAGGTCGCGATCCGGGAACGCGTTGCCGAGAACCAAGTGCGACGCGCCGTCTCCTGGCGGTTCTTTTCTCGAAGTCACGGCAATTGCGCCACCCAGCATGGTGATGTCATCGCCGCCGTCATCCGCGGCGAGGTGATCGTGCCCGCCTGGGAGACCGATCGGCTCTTTGACCTTCAGTTTGACCCGAACTCGCTTGCGGACTTCATTCAGCCTCGGGCGAAGCAAGTATCCGGCTCCATGAGTGCGCTGGCCAAGTCATTTGGGGTGCCAGAGGCCGTGCTCCAGGCGGCGGTCAGCGCTGGATTGCTCCGCCGGCCGCGCGGTCACCTTACCCGCGTTCTCCTATCGAGCTTCACGTCCTTCGTGGCGAGATATGCGACCGTTGCGATGGTCGCAGGGCCGAAGCGGAAGGATATCTGGCAACTTCGCAAAGCCGCCAGGCAGATCAATCTGACGCCTATCAGGTCGACGATCTCCGGCGACCTCATCGTCGAGATTTTCAGAAGAGAAGAGTTGCTTCGTGCGGCCGCATCGATCGGGAGGTCCGATGACCCAGACCGGTAAATCGCACGCCATTTCGAGCTTCACTTTCGCAGCATCGGCGCTGGTGCAGATTTCGACTCTATTGCAGCGTTTTTTGCTGATCTCACGGGCTTTTTTGGACCCATCGCTCGCTGGCGGACCAATGTCTTTCTTGAGACTTTTCAGGAGAGACCGTGTCCTATCCCTTGCTTCTGCAGCCCGTCGCCGGCGAGAGCCTACTTGGATTTCTGTGCCGCGTGGCGGCGATCAATCGGTTCAATGGCATCGGTCCGATCTTGGACGACATTGGGCATGGCACCGTTCTGAGCGCGCCTATGTCTGATGCGTCACTATCGGTTCTTTCCGAGCGGGTCAGGGTAGATGAGAGTGTGTTGAAGAGCATGCAGGTCTCGACGTTGAACGCCAGCAGCTCGACCCTCAGCGTGCGGCGCAACGTGGTGTCGCTGCGGCAACGAATCTGCCCCCTGTGCCTGGACGAAACCGGCACTCATCACCTTTCATGGCACTTGAAAGCTGTGACTCATTGTCCGATTCACGCGACACCCCTGCAGGCAGATTGCGGGAGCTGCGGCCAGAAGCTCGACTGGCGCCGGGCCAACCTCCGAACATGCTTTTGCGGCAAACCTCTCGTCGGTCGCCAAATTTGGGACAAACCACTCAGCGGCAAATACATGGCTGGTTTGCGGCTACTCTTCGAGAAGTGTGGTGGTGAGCGTCGATGGCCGGCACTCTCAACGCGCTTGCCGGCCGCATTTGCTGCGCTGAAAGCTGCTGATCTATCCGCCCTGCTGGTCGTTCTCGGGAAAGCGGCGGTGGTGCATGAACCGTCGATTCCGACAAGAAACGTCTGCATCACCGCGGACGGCAGGCCGCTCGCCACCTTGGGTCTGTCACTTCTCTTGGACTGGCCCAACGGCTTGCGAAAAGTGGTTGAGAGGAACCGTGCCGCTTCTGACCGATCGCTCGTGAACGCGCGCCTCAAGAAGTTTCTCTCTCATAACCTCCTTCAGCGGAAGATGACAGGTGCCGACGCGGTCCTTTTCGAGATTCACCAGCAACTCTTCTTGAATGGCAATCATGGCACATTCGGCTTTGTAGCGCCCGATCCAGGGCCGCATCTGATGCATCGCCGAGAGGCCATCAAACTGCTTGGCAAGTCGTCCGCACATGTATCTGCTTTGATCAAGCAGTATGATCTTACGGACCCGGCTGAAGCCGACGGACCGTATCGACACTATCTCATCCGAGATCGTGTTCAAGCATTGGCGGAGCGGCAACTCCTCGACATCGATGGAGCCGACGTTATGAGCGTGACAACTGCTTCGCGGAGGCTCGGCATATGTCAGAGTAAACTTAGAGATCTCGCATCCCGCTCGCTATTTGGTGATTCAGCGAAAAGGCGTTTCGAACGTGAGCACAAGCTACAGTTCTTGCACGGCGGGGAATTCCGAGCGCTCGGCACCAACCCTCCCGGCACCGATTGTGTAGCGTCGCTAGAGCACGCCTTAGGCTTCGTCCGCGAACACGGCCTTGGCTTCACCGCTATCGCGGTTGTTCTTCAAAACCTCGGCATTCCGTTGTTGACGAATGAGACGCCAGCACGTGTGCGAACCCCGTCATCTGCGCTCATCGAACAACGCCTTCTTAGCGGTCCCCTCAAGGGACTCATTATAACTTCGAAAGAAGCTCTCCAGCTTCTCGGCACGACCAAGCATGTGCTGATTCGTGCGCAAGGCCTCGGACTGATCCGGCCGATTGTCGGCAGACAAAACCGCTATGTCCTCGGGGAAATCGAACAGTTTCTCCGCGACTACACCTTCGTCGCCAGGCTCTCCAAGGAACTGGACGTCCGATCGACGACGATCGGCCTTTTCCTCTCGCGACATGGCTTCCAGCCTATCGGCGGGGACAACGGTCCAAATGCTGAGCAAAGAATCTTCCGCAAGACGGACTTGGATTCCAATCCTTCATGGACCGAGTTTCTAATCCGACATCGAAGATAATCGGCTAATCAGATCGCCTTCAGAAACGCTGCGGCTCCCGCGGCGTTTTTTGCATTCAAAGTCCGACACCGGATGTCCGGCCCCTATTGCTCGGGCGAATAAGTTTTATTTCAGACTGAGCGATACTGAAAAAGATGCAAAAGCGACTATCTGCGGCTTTGAAAACCGCAGGCAGTCGGCTAGGTTGCTTTACGAATCAGACGCTTAGGCGCACAGGCATCGGCAACATTAAGTAGGCCCCACAAGCCTTGTGTCGGCCGCGGCCTGAGTAAGGGCGGGCGGATACGTCGTTTGTCTCATCTATCGAGGTGATGAAATTCTCCGGCCACGTCATAGACATAGCCGATCTGGGACATAGCCGATCTGGCTGTTAGCCAACAGCCCATTCCCCTGCGCAAAGCGCCCCGAGTTGCCGTCTTGACGGGAGTAACAGCATTGTATAATTAATAGACTGAGTGCTCGGTTAATTATTTAGTCAGGACGATTAGCGGATGGCGCGCAAGCTCGACCCAGACAAATACGAAGCCAAGCTGCAGCAGATCCTTGAGGCGGCGATCATCTGTTTCGCGCGGCATGGCTTCCACCAGACCTCAACGGCGCAGATCTGCGCCGAAGCCGGTATGAGCTCAGGCAATCTCTTTCACTATTTTGACAGCAAGGATGCGATTATCGAGGCGATCGTTGAAGAGGACAGGCGCGAAACCGCCGAACTCTTCGCGCGAATAGCAGACGCGGAAGATCTGTTCGCGGGCCTTCTGGAACTGGTTGAAACCAGCCTGGCGCTCGCCATGGATCCCATCTATGCACGGATCGGCATGGAGATCGCCGCCGAAGCGATGCGCAATCCGCGCATTGCGCGTGTTTTCGCGCGCAGCGAGTCCGAACTGAAGGCCAATCTCGTCGCACTCCTCCACAAGGCGGCCGAACGCCGCCAGATCGACTCACAACTCGACCTCGAACAGGCGGCGACGTGGATCATCGCGCTTGCCGACGGGGCGGTCGGGCGCGCCGCCCTCGATCCGTCTTTCAAGGCCGTCGATCACGGCCCAATCCTGCGCACGCTGGTGACCCGGTTTCTGCGTCCCCACCAACCGGAATGAGCGCATCATGAAACTTCCGGCTGAACTCCAGGCGCCCAGCGGTCGCGATACCGGCTCCAGCCAAATATCCGCATCTGGCGAGCGCCAGCTCTTCGTTGATGCGCTCCGCGGGTTCGCATTGTTTGGCATTCTGATCGTCAATATCAATGCCTTCGCCACCCCATACTATGGATCGGGTGTCGCCGATCCACATGAAAGCGCGGCGTCCGGCAACTTCTTTCCATATCTGATCAGCCTGCTGTTCGAGACCAAGTTCTATCTGCTGTTCTCATTCCTGTTTGGGTACAGCTTCACCTTGCAGGTGCAGTCGGCGGAGCGGGCCGATAAACCAATCCTGCCACGCCTGTTGCGCCGACAGACGGCCCTATGGGTGATTGGCTTCGCTCACGCTGTTCTGCTTTTCCATGGCGATATCCTGACGACCTACGCCTTGCTCGGAATTGTCCTATGGGCACTGCGAAGGTGCCGCGAGACCGTTCTCCTGCGGTTGGCCGTCGGACTCGTGATCGCCACCGCCTTGTTCTGGCTCGGCGTGGGTATCCTTACGGCGCTCGACCCCGCTCAGCCGGACGAGGCTGCCGCGCATGCCGCGGCGGGGGCGGCGCTAAGGGCCTATCGGGGAACGCCGACAACGGTGGTGGCGCAACATCTCCGCGACCTGGCGCAGATGTGGGTAATAACCGGCTTGATGCAGGCGCCCACGGCGCTCGCCATGTTTATCTGTGGCCTCGTCGCCGGCCAACGCAGACTGTTTGCCCAGGTCGCACACCTGCGGCCGGAGCTCCGTCGAGTATTGTTCGCCGGCATCGTCATTGGCCTGCCGGGTTCGGCCCTCTATGCCTATGGTTCAGTCAATCTGATGGGCTCGGCTTGGGAAGTTCTCGCCCTTTCGGTCGACCTGCTGACGTCGCCACTGTTGGCCGGAGCCTATGTCGCGGCCTTTCTACTGTTGTGCCAGACACCAGGCGGGCGCGTGCTGGCCGGGCTGCTCGCACCTGCCGGCCGAACGGCGCTCTCCAACTACATAGCGCAGTCGCTCGTCTGCGCGGTGATCTTTCATGCCTGGGGTTTCCGGCTGATCGGCAGCATCCCGCCCCACGCACTGTTCTGGCTGACCTTCGCCATCTTCGCCGCTCAACTCATCCTTAGCCACCTGTGGATGGGTCGCTTCGCTTACGGACCGCTGGAATGGCTGCTGCGGATGGTCACCTATTTTCAGCTTCTGCCGCTGCGGCGAAGCCATCGGCACGAGGGAGGCCAGCGTGGTTCCATCGCCCGATAGCGACAGGACAATACCGAGCGAACGCGAGGAGGCTGGCACTGAACGTCCTCTCAAACATCGTCGCCGCGGACTGCTTGCAATCGGTGCCGCCGCAATTACGGTGGTCGCGGGCGCTGCATTATTCGGCGCCGCCAGCGAAAAATCCGCGACGCTCCTGGAGCAATCGGCGGGCGATACGCCGCGCTCAGTGACGATTGAAATCGCTTCCGTGAGGCTGCTGGAGGCATCTCTGCCGGTGACGGGGTCACTCGTCGCGCGCGACGAGGTGGCAATCGGCACGGCGGTGGAGGGGCAGCGCGTCTCCGAAGTCCTGGTGGAGGAAGGTGACTGGGTCACCGCCGGCCAGGTGCTGCTCAAACTCGAAACCGACATCCTCGAGATACAGCGGCGCGACGCCGAAAGCCGGGTAGTGCGAGCCCGTGCCGCCGCCGCGCAACAGGAGGCGCTCCTGTCGGATGCCGAGGCGAAGTTCCGGCGAGCGGAACAGCTTTCCAGATCCAGCGCCCTGACCAAGGAAGAGCACGGACAGCGGCACACGGCTTTCCTCGCTGCGGGCCACGCACTTGACGCCGCCCAGGCTGAGCTTACGCAGGCCCAGGCGCAGCTTGCGGAGGCGCAGACGCGCCTCGAACGCGCGGTGATCCATGCGCCGGCCGCGGGGATCGTGTCCGAACGCCCCGCAAAGCCCGGCTCACTGGCGGGTGCGGAGCCACTCGTGAAACTCATCCGCGAGGGAGAAATCGAGTTCGAGGCCGAGGTGCCCGAAGCCGATCTCCCCCGCGTCGATCCTGGTCAGGCTGTCCGCGTCCTCGCAACTGGCATGGACCAGGCGATTGAGGGTCAGGTACGGCGGGTGGCGCCGAAGGTCGATCGGGAAACGCGGCTCGGTCTCGTCCGGATTGCCCTGCCTTCGGAACCCAACCTGCGCTCCGGCGTTTTTGCGCGCGGCGCCATTCTGCTCGAACGTCGCGAGGCCCTGACGCTGAGCAGCGAGGCAGTGATTCACGGCACCGACGGCCCCTACGTATTTGTCGTCGGCGCCAATGACCGAGCAATCCGCCGGCCCGTGGAAACGGGCGTGCAACACGATGGCCATGTTGAGATCAGGTCCGGGCTGGCCGACGGCGACCGCGTGGTGTCCAGGTCGGGCGCGTTCCTCCGGGACGGCGAACCGGTCATTCCGGCGTCACAGCCATTGAGCGTGAGCGAGGCGTGGCGGTGAGGCGCGGTATCTCTTCCTGGGCGATCCGCCGACCGATCCCGACCATTGTGCTCTTCCTGGCGCTGACGCTTGCCGGCTGGGTCTCTTTTCTACGCCTGCCGGTGAACGCCAACCCGCCCGTCTCCTTCCCGGTCGTAGGCGTCACCGTTGCCCAGACCGGCGCGACGCCTATCGAGTTGGAGACGCTGGTCACCCGGAAAGTCGAAGGCGCCATCGCCGGCCTCGTCGGCGTGCGGCACATTCAGTCGACCGTTTCCAGCGGGCTGTCCGACACCACGGTCGAATTCCAGCTTGGAACCGACCCGGACCGGGCGACAAACGATGTGCGGGATGCGCTCGCCCAGATCCGGGCCGATATGCCGCAGTCGATCGAGGAGCCGATCATCACGCGCATCGATGTCGAAGGAGGCGCAATTCTCTACTATGTGGTTCGTGCGCCTCACATGACGCAGCTGGCACTGTCCTGGTTCGTGGAAGATGCAATCGGGCGCGAGCTGCTAACCGTGCCTGGCGTACAGCGCGTGCAGCGCTTCGGCGGGGCAGACAGGGAGATCCGCGTCGAACTCAAGCCTGACCGTCTGATAGCTCTCGGCACATCGGCCGATGAAGTGAACGCGCAACTACGCAGTATCAATGCCGAAGTACCCGGCGGCCGCGGCCAGATTGGCGCGCGCGAACAGTCCGTCCGCACGCTCGGTGGCGCGCGCACGGTGGAAGAACTCGCCGCGCGCACCATCGCTCTTTCCGGTGGCCGCTGGGCGAAGCTCTCCGACCTTGCCGAGGTCAGAGACGGTGCCGCCGAAGCCAGGGGTTTCGCGCGGTATGACGGCGAAGCGGTGGTTGGCTTTTCGGTCTCTCGCTCCAAGGGATCGAGCGACACGGTCGTGGCCGAGGCGGTGGCGGCGAAGCTCGCCGAGATCGCCGCGCGCATGCCCGATGTGACCATCGAAGAGTCCGTGTCGACGGTTGAATACACACGCGAGAGCTATGATGCGGCGATGCAAACCCTCCTGGAGGGCGCGTTGCTGACCGTCATCGTCGTCTTTGCCTTCCTGCGCGACTGGCGAGCGACGCTGATCGCCGCGGTGGCCATGCCGCTCTCCATCCTGCCGACCTTCGCCGCGATGTCATTGTTCGGTTTCACGCTCAATAGCGTCAGCCTGCTGGCGCTGACCCTGGTCATCGGCATCCTGGTCGATGATGCCATTGTCGAGATCGAGAACATCGATCGCCACATCGATCAAGGCAAAAGACCCTATCTTGCCGCGATCGATGCCGCCGACGCGATCGGCCTCGCGGTTGTGTCGACCACGCTCACCATCGTCGCGGTATTCACGCCGGTGAGCTTTATTGGTGGGGTGGTCGGACAGTATTTCCGGCAATTCGGGCTGACCGTCGCCGTCGCCGTCCTTGCCTCGCTATTGGTCGCGCGGCTGGTAACGCCGCTCATGGCCGCCTACCTGCTGCGGCCGAAGCCTCTAATCGCAACCAGGGAAGACGATGGAAAACGCCCGCGCGCGAGCGGGTACTATCTGCACCTGCTGAGCTGGTCTCTCGACCATCGGCGGACGGCGATGGGGATCGCGGGCATGATCCTGATTGCTTCTCTCATGCTTGTGCCGCTGCTGCCGACAGGTTTCCTGCCGGTGAGCGACAGCGACATTTCTCAGCTCAAGGTGGAGTTTCCGCCAGGATCGAGGCTCGACGACACGGAGCGTGTTACCGCCCATCTCGCGTCCAAGCTGCTGGAACGCGCGGAAGTCGAGCACGTCCTGGTTATGACATCATCCCCCGACGAGGCCATGGTGATCGCACGGTTGAAGCCGCGGAGTGAGCGCAACCTGACCCGCAAAGCGTTCGAACGGATTGTCTGGCCGGTTCTCTCGAGCATTCCTGATATACGTCTTGCCTTCCTCGGCGATGCTGGGGGCAAGGACGTTTCCATCATCCTGTCTGGCGACGAGCCGACGCAGCTTGCCCAAGCCGTCCATGACCTCGAGGCGCAGATGCGTGGGCTGCCGCAACTCGCCAATGTTCAGTCGACCGCACCCCTGCCACGGCCGGAACTCCTCATTCGACCGCGTTTCGACGAGGCGGCGCGCCTCGGCGTCTCGACCGGCGCCATCGGTGCGACGGCACAGATTGCCACCCTTGGGGACACCAACGCCAATTCAGCGAAATTCAATCTGGGAGACCGGCAGATTCCTATCAGGGTATTGATCGATCCGGACGCGCGCGGCGATCTCGACGCGCTCCGCCAGCTTCGTGTCCTTCGCAACAATGGCGGGCTGGTTCCCCTGACGTCCGTGGCGGACATCGTCTTCGGCAGCGGCGATGCTGAGATCGAACGCCTTGACCGCAGACGGCGCATCGCGGTCGAGGCGGATCTGAACGGCGTATCGCTTGGCACCGCGCTCGACGCCGTTGCCGCGCTGCCGGCGATGAAGACACTTCCTTCAAGTGTCCGGCAGGTGCCCTATGGCGACGGGGAATACATGGCCGAGATGTTCGCCAACTTCGCGCTGGCTATGGCGACGGGTATCCTCCTCGTGCTGGCGGTGCTGATTCTGCTGTTCAAGGATTTTCTTCAACCGGTGACGATCCTGATCGCGCTGCCGCTCTCGGTCGGCGGAGCGGTGCTGGCGCTTCTGCTCTACGGCGCGGCGCTCGATCTCTCCTCGACCATCGGTCTGTTGATGCTCATGGGTATTGTAGGCAAGAACTCGATTCTGCTTGTCGACTTCGCGATTGAGCGCCGCCGCCACGGCCTGTCGCGCCGGGAAGCCCTGCTGGATGCGGGTGTCACGCGGGCCCGCCCAATTATCATGACGACGGTCGCCATGGTTGCCGGCATGGCGCCGGCGGCACTCGGCATCGGTGCCGACGCGGGCTTCCGTGCGCCGATGGCTGTCGCCGTTATCGGTGGCTTGATTGCCTCGACCCTTCTCAGCCTGATCTTTGTCCCCGTGGTGTTCAGCTACATGGACGATCTGCACCTGTGGCTCGCGCCACGGATCGGTCGCCTGACTTCCGTGACCCAGTCCGATATCGACTTTACATGCGCCTCCTCCATGCCGGGCAGAATCAGTGTCGCCGCCGGCTCGTCCCCGCAGGTCGATCGCTGCCAGTCACTGTCATCCGCTATGATTGGCGAGATTGACTGAGGTCGATCGCCCAAGGCGCGCGAGGTATGTCACGCGGCAGATCGCGACGGTGCGCCCCCGCAGCGACACTTCGCCGCGGGGGCCGCAGGCGGGTGCCGGGGATCAGGTAGCCCGCACGGTAACAAGGAAGGCCTCGACCTCCTGCCGCAACCGTTCGCCATTTCTGGCCAGCTCGGAAGCGGCGTTCAGCACCTCCGATGAGCCGGTGCTGGTCTGTTCGGAAGCTTGTGTCACGGCGGCGATGCTTGACGATACCTCCGCTGTGCCGGCGGAAGCTTCCTGGACATTGCGCGAAATCTCCTGCGTCGCCGTGCCCTGCTCCTCGACCGCGCTGGCAATGGCGGTCGATATCTCGTTCACCTGGCTGATCGTATGGGTGATGCCGTCGATCGCCTTGGCCGAGCTCGTCGACGCGTCCTGGATGGAACGAATCTGACCGGAAATCTCGTCGGTGGCCCGGGCTGTCTGGGTAGCGAGGTTCTTCACCTCGCTGGCGACGACGGCGAAACCTTTGCCCGCCTCGCCGGCGCGTGCCGCCTCGATCGTTGCGTTGAGCGCCAGCAAGTTGGTTTGCGCGGCGATTTCGTTGATCAGCGTCACCACATCGCCGATCGTTTGTGCCGCCTCGGCCAGGGCTTTCACCTTGGCGTTAGTGTCCTCCGCCTGAGTGACGGCATTGCCGACGATGCGGGTCGATTCCGTCACCTGGTTGCCGATCTCGCGGATTGACGACGACAGCTCCTCGGTCGCCGACGCCACCGTTTGCACGTTCTGCGTCATCTGCTCGGAAGCGGCGGCAACGGCGCGCGACTGCTGCGAGGTTTCCTCGGCGGTGGCGGAAAGAGATTCCGCCGTCGACTGCAGTTCGGTCGCCGCCGAACTGACCGAACCCACGATCTCCGATATCACCTTGTCGAACTTGGCGACCGCCTCCTCCATCCGCACGCCGCGCTCGATCTGTCGCGCCTGCTCCGCCGCCTGCGCAGCAGCGAGCCGGCTGGCCTCCAGCATGCTGTCCTTGAACACTTTCGCGGCAGCAGCCATCTCGCCGATCTCGTCGGAACGCTCGGTTCCGGGAACCTCGACCGTCATGTCGCCGCCGGCCAATGCGCTGAGCGCGCCGGTCATGCCGCCGATCGAACGTGTCGTGTCGCGGACAATGGCGAAACCGACAAATCCGGTCAGCCCGATGATGATGCCCGCTGCGGCGATCGCGATCCACAGATCGCGTTCCATCGCCGCCCGGATGGCAGCTGCGAGATCCAGAAGATTGACGGCCAAATGGTCTTCAACTTTCTTCAGCAGATCGATGCGCGCCGTCGTCATGCGATACCAATAGGCACCGTCGCTGCCGTCAATCGGCTGTCCGGGCATGGTTTCCATGGCGACCTTGCGCATGCGATCCACCTCGGTTACCGGCTCGCCGGTGACGGTCGCGGCGAAGAACTCCATATCCGCCTTGGTGGCATAGGAGCGGAAGAGGCGGAAATAAGTCTCCTGGTCGGCCACGACGGCAAGCAGGCGGCGATACTGCGCCGGCTCGAAGCTGCCTGCCGCAAATCCCGGTGCTCCGGTCGCCCGCTCCTGTCCGGCCCGCTCCTTCGCCTGGCCGAAATTCACATAGGCGGAGAGCGACCGTGCGACCTCCTCGCTGTTCACGAGCTTGACGATCTCCAGGCTGACATCGAGAAGGCGGCCGATCGTGGCCGTGAAGTACTTGCTGGACTCAGGCGCCGGAATAGCCAGCGAACTGATCTGCTGCCGCTTGGTGTCCAGTTCCGCCAGCTGCTTGCCGGCGTCGCCGATGATTGCTTCAAGCTCTCCCGCGGCCCCGGCGTCGAAGACCTTCAACGCCTCCTGGAATTTTACCAGCTGGGCGTCGGTCTGCGCGCGCTGCTCGGGCAGCTCCCTCGCGAGTTCCTGGCCCTTGCTCCCCAGGAACACCGCGGACGCCCCGCGTTCGCGCTGCAGATCGTGCACCAGGCCGCCTATTGTCGTCGCCAGATTGGCCATGATCGACAGGCGTTCCATTTGCGAGGCCGTCTGATGCTTGCCGGCGATGATGATTGCGGCAGCAACCGCCAGGGCGATCGATGGAACCGCCAGTACGATGATGATGCGGTGACTGATGCGAAGATGACGAAACAAAGAAAGCACGTGAAGCTCCTCCCAGTTGAGATGCATGTGCTGCGCGCTTATGCCGACGGACGGCGAGACTTCATTTTTGATTCGCGTGAAGCATCGCACCTAAGCATGAAAAATAGATTAGTTATCTAAGTATTATTCCGTACTACATTGAATAATGGAATATTCACGCGCGACTTTCTCTTGGCGCTTGTCTAATCATGATGAAATGGGAACCAAGAACTATCGCGCGGACTTTCTGTCCATCGCCTGCGACCCGCAGGACCTTATCCCTGGCGGCCGGCATCCTCGCCGGCGATGATGCGAGCGATCGATCTGAGCAACCCCGTTCTATCGGGTGGCGGCTCGAACCTCGGTCTCGACCAGTGTCATATTTGCAGAGTCTATCGGGCGAATGCGGAACCAAATCGCATACAGCGCCGGAAGGAAGAGCAGGATCAGCGCCGTGCCCACCGCGGTTCCGCCAATCAGGGTGTAGGCCATCGAGCCCCAAAATACAGACTGCGTGAGGGGTATGAAGGCAAAGATCGCGGCCAGCGCGGTCAGAACGACCGGACGTGCGCGCTGCACGGTGGCTTCGATAACGGCGCGGTAAGGATCAAGGCCATCCTCCCGATTGGTTTGAATCTGGCCGATCAGGATGAGCGTGTTCCGCATCAGGATACCGGACAGGCCGATCATGCCGAGAATGGCATTGAAGCCGAAGGGCTGATGGAACAGCAACAGGATCGGGACGGTTCCAACCAGCCCGAGAGGTGCCGTCAGGAAGACCATGACCATCGCGGACAGCGATCGGACCTGAACGACGAGCACCAACAGCGTCAAGGCGATCATGATGGGAAAGACAGGCGCAAGGGCGCTGTTCGCCTTGCCGGCATCCTCGATGTTGCCGCCCATCTCGATATGGTAGCCGGACGGAAGACGCTCGATGATCGGCCGCAGCGCCGCTTCGATCTCCCGGGAGACCTCCGGCGGCTGCAAGCTTTCGTCGATATCGGACTGTACCGTGATCGTCGGCGTGCGGTCCCGCCGTCTCATGATGGGGTTCTCCGGCCGGACCTCGATGCGGCCGATCTGGTTCAATGGGACGGAGCGGCCATCCTGGCTGGTCAAGGTCAGGTTGCCGAGCTGGGCGGGGTCGAGCCTTTCCGGACCGGAACTCCGCGCCACGATTTCGACCGTGCGAATATCCTCACGCAGCTGCGTGACTGGCACGCCGGTCAGGAGGAACTGCAGTTGTTGGGCGACATCCGCGGAGCTCAGTCCGATCGAGCGCAACCGGTCCTGGTCCAGCACGAAGCGGGCTGTCGGCACGCGCTCGCCCCAATCCTGATTGACTTGCCGCGTGTTTGGATTGGCGCGCATGACCGCCTGCACATCCTTCGCAATGGCGCGCAGCTTTGCGGGGTCCGGCCCCATGACGCGGAAAGTAACCGGAAAATGGGAATACGGGCCGAACACCAGCTGCGCGACCCGCACGCGCCCTTCGGGCACCTCGCCTTGCGCAACCCACGTCCGAAGGCGAAGCTTAAGCCGCTCGCGCGCCGCTGCATCTGGCGTCAACACGATCAGCTTGGCGAATGAAGGGTTGGGAAGTTCCGGATTGTAGGAAAAGAAGAAGCGCGGCGCCCCTTGACCGATATAGGTCGTGACGATCTTCGCTTCCGGCTGCTGCTTCAGCCACACCTCCACCTTCCTCGCCGCATCGGCGGTCACTTCGATGGCGGTCCCCTCGGGCATCTGCACCTCGACGAGGACCTCCGGCCGGTCGGAAGCGGGAAAAAACTGCTGTTCCACAAGTCCCATGCCGGCGCCAGCCAGCATAAAGGCGGCGATGACGGCGCCGGCCACCCAGAACCGGTGATTCACCGCCCACGTCACCAGTCGCCGGAACCTCTCGTAGCGGGGTGTCGAATAGATGGCTTCCTGACCGCCGGCGACGGGTGGGATATTCGGCAGCAGCTTGACGCCGATATAGGGCGTGAAGATCACGGCCACGACCCAGGACGCAATCAGCGCGAAGCCCACGATCCAGAAAATATTGCCGGCATATTCTCCAGCGGTCGAGCGCGCGAAACCGACTGGCGTGAAGCCGATGATCGTGACCAGCGTTCCGGAAAGCATGGGTGCGGCGGTATGACTCCAGGCATAGGCGGCCGCCCTAATCCTGTCCCAGCCCTCTTCCATTTTCACCACCATCACTTCGATGGCAATGATGGCGTCATCGACGAGCAAACCCAGCGAGATAATGAGCGCACCAAGCGTGATGCGGTCAAACACGCGATCGGTGACCAGCATGATCACGAACACGGCGGCGAGTGTGAGCGGCACGGCGGCGGCCACGACGATCCCGACGCGCCATCCCAGGCTGATCAGGCTCACGACCATGATCACGCCGAGCGCGACGAAAAACTTGATCATGAACTCGTCGACAGCCTCGGTGACATTCACCGCCTGGTCGCTGATCTTGCTGAATGAAAGGCCCGTCGGTAGATCGGCTGCAATCTTGCGCTCCTCGACATCGAGCGCCTTGCCGAGGTCGAGGGCATTCCAGCCCTCCTTCATGACGACACCGAGAACCATTGCCGGCTCACCGTCATGCCTGATCAGGAAGGTCGCGGGATCTTCATATCCGCGCCGGACATGAGCGATATCGGACAGCTTGAGGATCTGTCCGGCGGCGACGATGGGGGTATCGGCGATCTTCGCCAGGCCGTCATACGCCCCATCGACGCGTATCACGACCTGTGGTCCGTCCGCTTCGATCGAACCCGCCGGCGTCACGACATTCTGCTTCTCGAGACTCTCGAAGATTTCACGCGCGCTGATGCCTAGATTGGCCAGCCGGGCATATGAGAATTCGACGAAGATGCGTTCCGGCCTCTCTCCGAAGATGTCCACCTTCTTCACGCCGGGGACATGCAGAAGACGTTGGCGAAGCGTTTCGGCCTCCCGCGTCAGCTGCCTTGGCGGCATGCCCGGTGCCTTGATCGCATAGAGTGCGAACTGAACGTCGGAGTATTCGTCGTTGACGATGGGCCCGATGACGCCGGCGGGCAGGTCGTGAGCCTCGTCACCGAGTTTCTTTCGGGCCTGGTAGAACTCCTCCTCCACTGCGGCGGGCGGGGTTTTATCCTGCAGCGACAAGGTCAGGAACGCCAAGCCCGGCCGCGTGAAGGTTTCGACCCGGTCATACCAGCGCAATTCCTGGAGGCGCTTCTCCAGCGGCTCGGCAACGAGGTTCTGCATCTCCTCGGCCGTTGCACCTGGCCATGCCGCGGCCACGGTAAGAACCTTGACGGTGAAGGCAGGATCCTCGGCCCGCCCGAGCTGAAGGAATGCAAATGCCCCGGCGGCGCTGATCGCGATCAGCAGGAACAGCGTGATCGCACGCTCACGCACCGCGAGCGCCGAGAGATTGAACTTGTTCAAGGCCGGCCCGCCTGGAAATCGCTCGTGCGCACGCGTTGCCCCTCATGTAGTAGATGGGCGCCAAGCGCAACGACGCGCTCTCCAGTCGCTATTCCGCTGTTCAGGACGGCTGTTTCGGCCCCCAATTGATCAATCCGCACCGGCCGAAAGGTCACCGTGGAGCTCTTGTCGTCAAGAATCCAGACGCCGGTCTCGTTCCCTTCGTCGATCAGGGCGCCCAGCGGCACGGATGTCTTTTGAGCAGACGCTTCATTCGACAGCCAGATTGTCACGGTGGCTCCCAGTGGCGCACCCGCGGCATCGCCTTCGAGGATGAAGCGCGCCTCAAAGGTCCTGGTCTGGGGATCGGCCGCATCGGAAAGCTGCCGCAATCGTGCCGGCCAGCGGCCATCGCCGCCATAGAGCGACGCCTGGGCCGCCGACCCAAGGCGCGGCCGGATGGTTTCGGGCAGACTGATCGATGCCTCGCGCGGACCCGTATGGGCGATACCCGCCACGATCTGCCCCGCACTCACTACCTGGCCGGGCTCCGCCAGCGTCTCCACCACGGTCCCATCGGCATCGGCGACCAGCGTGGTATATCTTCTATCGTCCTGCACGACCAGAAGCTGCGCCTGCGCGGCATCCAGCAAGGCGCGAGCGCTGTCGGCCGCCGCCTTGGCCGCATCGTAATCCGAGACGGAGACGGCGCGCGTTGGCAAGAGGTTGCGATAGCGCTTTTCATCGGCCGCGGCCTGAATGAGTCGCGCCTTCGCGGCGGCGACATTGCCAAGCTGAGCGGCGATGGCGTGGTCGTAGTCGGTCGGATCGATGCGATAGATCGGCGTTCCGGCGCGGATCACTTCGCCAGTATCCACCAGACGCTCGATGATCTTGCCGCCGACCCTGAACCCGAGACTACTTTGGACCCGGGCCGCGATAGTGCCGGTGAAAGCGGTTTCCTCAAGTGCCGCCGGCGCCACCGCGACGACCCGGACCAGCGGATCGGGCTCTGTCGGTGTCGATGTCGCCTGGTCGCAGCCGGCGGTGAAGAGGAGTGAAGTGGCGGCAAACGCGAGAAGAGCGCGCGAGGCACTCCGACGCGGCCGCTTCCGCGGGACAATGGCAGTCGTATGCATGAATGCGTTCATTTCTGCGGTTCTCGTTTCACTTGGCGCGATCGCGGCGGACTTCAGGCCGGCAGGCGCATCTGCTTGCGCAGGCTCTTGTCGAAAGCCGCCGAGGGCACGAACCGTCTAAGCATGCTGACCTGCCGCGCCATCTTTCCGGAGGGATAGCGTCTCCGCGGGCGGCCAGCGGTTGCGGCCAGCAGAACGGCTTCCGCCACGCTCTCCGGCGTATCGCCAACAGCGATCGTGTCCTTGAGCAGTGCGCGGGCGCTGGCTCGGGCTTCGTCATATTCCTTCAGCATGGAATCCGCCGTGAGGGTGTTCTGTTCGAACGCACTGCGCGTGTAAGCCGGTTCGACCAGGACGACGCGCACATTGAAGGCGCGCGTTTCATGGTCCAGAGATTCCGAATATCCCTCAAGCGCATGCTTGGTTGCGGCGTAGTGGGCGGAGTAAGGCGCGGGGATGAGACCCAGTACCGAGCTGATATTGACAATCCGGCCTTCGCCGCGCTGCCGCATCAGGGGCAAGACGGCATTGGTCATGCGAATGACGCCAAACAGATTCACGTCAAAGAGATTCTGAATTTGGCTGATGGAGGATTCCTCGGCGGCGCCCAGAAGGCTCAAGCCCGCGTTGTTGACCAGGAGGTCGATCCGGCCGGTTCGCGCCAGCACCGTCGAGACGACGGAGGCTACGGCCGCATCGTCGGTCACGTCGCATGTCAGCATGGACACGTCACGCGGATCGCTGTCCGCAGCCCGGCGGCTCGTTCCAAAGACCCGGAACCCCGCATGCGCCAGAGCTTCGGCGCTGGCGCGGCCGATACCTGTGGATGCACCGGTCACGATCGCCGTCTTTCTCGCAAGCGCGTTCATTTTTCTCCTGGTTCCGGGCATACCGCCCATTTTCTCGGGGTCTGCCATTTTCTTGGGGTCGGACTGAGTGGCTGCAAAGCCGACATGCCCGTATCCGAGGCCACTTCCGGCCTACAGTTCCGAAGCCACGACCTGGTCCAGCAGCGCGCGGAGTTCCGAGGACCGCTTCCGACCGAAGGAAGCCTCGAACTTGGCTTGCGCCGCGTTCCATCCGGGTGCAGCCGCCTGCATTCGCTCATGGCCCGCCCTGGTCAGGCGCAATTCCCGCGTCCGCCGGTCGCTTGTTCCCGCCACGATTTCGATCAGCCCTTCCCGCTCAAGGGGCAGCATGTTCCGCCCGAGTGTCGTTCGGTCCATCACGAGTTCCTTGGCCAAGGCGTTGATCGAGAGCGGCCCAAGTCCCATCAGCTTTGCGAGGATCGAAAACTGCGTCGTCCGCAGTCCGGACTGGGCGAGGAACTGGTCGTAAAACTGGGTCAGGTGCCGTGCTGCCTGCCGAACCGCGAGGCAATTGCACTGCTCGAACTTCGCCGCTGCCTGTGGTGTCATGTGCCAGATCCTCATATAGGCGTATATACGCCCAAATATAGGCGCATATACGCCTATGTCAATAGCCCAAGATTCTAGCTGGCGGCGGCACGGCCTAGTTTAGGACTATAGCCATTGGAACCGACGGAGAAGGCCGGCAGTGGCGGATGTTCATTGTTGTCACCGTCCCCGCGCTCGGCTTCTTCCATCCATTGCGCCAGATTTCGCGAATACTGATTTTTGATCTCCAGCGTTGGGGCGATGCTGGTGAGCAGGCGACCATGGTCCAGACCTACTTGGCGCCTTTCGCACCCTTCCGATAAGAAATTCCTCACGCGCCCGCCGGCAGCGTCTCCGCCATCTGTTCGGCGGCGTGCTGGAAGATGGACAGGCATTCGACCGCACGGGCCAGGCTGAAGCGGGCGCTGGGCGCGTGGCAGGCGATGGCGGCCAGCACCGATCCGCGCGCGTCGGTGACGGGCACGGCGATGGCGACGAGGCCCAGCAGGAATTCCTCTCGGTCCAGGCTGTAGCCTCGGGTCTTGATCTCCGTCAGTTCAGCGGCGAAGGCATCCGGATCGGTGATCGTGTTGGGCGTGAAAGGCGACAGGTCGATGCTCTTCAGCAGCCGCGCTCTGCGCGCCTCGGGCAGAAGGGCAAGCAGCAGCTTGCCGCTCGCCGTGCAATGCATCGGCACGCGCGAGCCCGGTTCGAGATGCAGGCGCAGCGGCCAGCGCGCCTCGACGCGGTCGAGATAGATCACTTCGTCGCCGGCCAGCGCGGTGAAGTTGCATGTCTCGCCCACCTGGTCGACGACACTCTGCAAGATCGCGCGCCGCTCGGTTCCGGCGCCGCCGCGCAGTACATTGAGGCCCAGGCGCATGAGGCGCGGCCCCACCGTGTAATGATGCCCGCCAGGCTCGCGCGCCAGATAGCCGGTGGCCGAGAGGCGCTGGCAGAGCCGATGCACGGTCGGCTTGGGCAGGTCGAGCATCGCGCATAATTCGGCGACCGTGAGCGCCCGGCCGGCGGCCGCAATCGTATCGATCAGGTCGAGGCCTCGGCCGACCGCCGATACGCCTTCCCGTTCCATTTGCGCTTTGCTGGCCAATCCATTCTCCCCATCTGGCCCGATACTGCCCGATATTCCGCTCGTTTTTCCAACCTATATCGTCTCAATAAATGAGACAAATCGTCTCATTTTTGATTGACTCTGATTGGGACTTTGGTCAGCCTTAGCGCCAAGGGGAGAAAGACACCGCCATGAGTGTCGCAACTGAATTCGATTTCATCGTCGTCGGCGCCGGTTCGGCCGGCTGCGTGCTGGCCAATCGCCTGTCGGAGAACGGGCGGTATTCCGTCGCCTTGCTCGAGGCCGGGCCGCCGGACCGCCATTTCTGGATTCATCTGCCCATCGGCTACGGCAAGACGATGTGGGACAGCCGCGTCAACTGGCAGTTCTATACCGAGCCCGAAGCATCGATGGCGGGCCGGCGCATCTATTGGCCGCGCGGGCGCGTGCTTGGCGGCTCCTCCTCCATCAACGGCCTCATCGTCATCCGTGGCCAGGCCGAGGATTACGCGCACTGGGCGGCGCTCGGCAATGCCGGCTGGGGCTGGCCCGATGTCCTCCCTTATTTCCGCAAGCTCGAAACCAACCTCGCCTTCCCCGGCGATCCACTGCACGGCAGCCACGGCCCCTTGCATATCAGCAGCATTCAAGGCCGGCATCCGATCGTCGAAGCCGTCATCGAAGCCGCAGGGAAATGCGGCGTGCCGCGCACGCAGGATTTCAACGGCCGCGCGCAGGAAGGTGTCGGCTACTACCAGCTCACCACGCGCAACGGCTGGCGCCAGAGCAGCGCCGTCGCCTATCTGCGACCCGCGCGCGAACGGCCCAACCTGCGCATCATCTGCAACGCGCAGGCGACGCGCATTCTCTTCGAGGGCCGGCGCGCGACGGGCGTCGAGATTCACTTCGGTCACGAACGGCGCCAGCTCGGCGCAAGGCGCGGCGTCGTTCTTTCGGCCGGTGCCGTGCAGTCGCCGCAGCTCCTGATGCTCTCGGGGCTCGGCCCGGCGGAACATCTCAAGGCCAATGGCATCGACGTCAAGCTGGATCTCAAGGGTGTGGGCGGGAATCTGCAGGATCATCTGCAGATCCGCCTCATCCATCGCCTCAACCGGAAAATCAGCACCAACGATGCCCTGCGCTCGCTTACCGGGCGCATGCGCATGGGGCTCGACTGGATATTCAAGCGCAGCGGGCCGCTGGCGATCGGCATCAACCAGGGCGGCCTCTTCACGCGCGTGCTGCCGGAATCGAAGACGCCCGACATCCAGTTCCACATCGCGACACTTTCGGCCGACATGGCCGGTGGCAAGGTACACGACTTCTCCGGCATCACCCTGTCGGTCTGCCAGCTGCGCCCGGAAAGCAGCGGCGCCATCACCCTGGCCGGCGCCGATCCGCTGCGCCCGCCCCGGATCGTCGCCAACTATCTGACGGCGGAAACCGATCAACGCTGCGCGGTGGCCAGCATCAAGTTCGCCCGCAAACTGGCGCAGACGGCGCCGCTCTCCGATCTCATCGCCGACGAGTTCCTGCCGGGTGCGGACAAGTCGACCGATGCCGACCTCCTCGGTTTCGCGCGCCAGCACGGCGCCACCATCTTCCATCCTGCCGGCACCTGCCGGATGGGACCCGATAGCGACAATTCCAGCGTCGTCGATCCACGCTTGCGCGTGAGGGGGATAGACGGCCTCTGGGTCGCCGATTGCTCGGTCATGCCGCGCATCGTCTCGGGCAATACCAACGTGCCCACGATCATGATCGCCGAAAAGGCAGCAGATCTCATTCAAGAGGATACGGATCCGGTTCAGCGCACATAACAAACCAACAAACCCATGGGAGGGAACGATGCATTCCAACGAGCCAACGCCCGGCCAATTGCGGCGGGTCGTCTTTGCCAGCGTGATCGGCGCAACCATCGAATGGTACGACTTCTTTCTCTACGGCATCGTCGCCGGCATCGTCTTTAACAAGCTCTACTTCCCCGCCGAAGATCCGGTCGTCTCGACCCTCCTTGCCTACACCACTTTCGCCATCGGCTTCGTGGCGCGGCCGCTGGGCGGCGTCATCTTCGGCCATTTCGGCGACAAGATCGGCCGCAAGAACATGCTGGTCATGACACTGATGATCATGGGTGTGGCCACCGTGCTCATCGGTGCGCTGCCGACCTACGGGCAGATCGGCATCGCCGCCCCCATCCTGCTGCTGCTGCTGCGCATCGCGCAGGGCATCGGCATCGGCGGCGAATGGGGTGGCGCGGTGCTGATGGCCTATGAATACGCGCCCGGCCACAAGCGCGGCTTCTATGCGAGCCTGCCGCAGATCGGCCTTGCCATCGGCCTGTGCCTCGCTTCCGGCGTCACGGCCATCGCCTCGCTCCTGCCCGAGGTGGAATTCATGTCCTGGGGCTGGCGTGTCGCTTTCCTGGCCAGCGTGCTGCTGGTCGCGGTCGGCCTCTACATTCGCCTGAAGATCATGGAAACGCCGGAATTCACCAGGATCAAGGAGACGCAGACCGAGGCCAAGCTGCCCTTCGTCGATCTCATCCGCGAATATCCGAAAAACATCCTGCTCGGCATGGGCGCGCGCTATATCGACGGGGTCTTCTTCAACGTGTTCGCGGTCTTCTCGATCGTCTACCTGTCGAAATATGTGAATGTCGAGCGCACGACGGCGCTGTGGCTGGTGACCGCCTCGGCGCTGGTGATGATCGGAACGATACCCATCTTCGGGCGCCTGTCCGACAGTTGGGGCCGGCCGAAGACCTATGCGATCGGCTCCATGGCCCTGGCGCTCGTCACCTTCCCGGCCTTCTGGATGATGGGCACGGGCGATCCGTTCATCGCGGGCCTTGCATTGATCGTGCCGCTCGGCATCGTCTATGCGATGTGCTACGGGCCGGAGGCGGCGCTCTTCTCCGACCTGTTCGACGCACGCGTCCGCTACACGGGCATCTCCTTCGTCTATCAGTTCTCCGGCATCTTCGCGTCCGGCATCACGCCGATCATCGCCACCTACCTCATCACCAAGAACGAAGGCAGCCCGACCTACCTCGCCGCCTATGTCGTCTTCGCCGCCCTGGTCAGCATGGTTTCCGCCATGGCGATCAAGCGGCCGGTCGACCGGTGAAAACAGAAAGCGCGGGGCCGGGAAGCTGGCCCCGCGCTTCTTCCTTTCTCGATCCTCAGCCGGCGCGGACCTTGGCAATGAAGCCGTCGACTTCATTGGCCAGGGCCTGCGACTGGCGCGAAAGGTCGCCCGCCGCACTCAGCACCTGCGACGAAGCGGAGCCGGCATCTTCCGACGCGCGGCTGACGCCGCCGATATTGCGGTTCACCTCGTCCGTGCCCTTGGCCGCCTGCTGAGCGTTGCTGGAGATTTCCTGCGTCGCCGCCGATTGCTGCTCGACCGCCGCCGAAATCCCCGACGAGATTTCGTTGATGCGGTTGATCGTGCCGCGGATCTCCGACATCGCGTTCACGGCGGCACGCGTTACATCCTGCATGCCGGAAATCTGGCTGGAGATTTCCTCGGTCGCCTTCGAGGTCTGCGTCGCCAGGTTCTTCACCTCCGACGCCACCACGGCGAACCCCTTGCCGGCGTCGCCGGCGCGGGCGGCTTCGATGGTGGCATTCAAGGCCAGCAGATTGGTCTGGCTGGCGATGTCGTTGATGAGCTGCACGATGCCGCCGATCTTCTCGGCCGCGACCGCGAGGCTTTCGACCGTCGCGCCGGTCTTGGCAACTTCATCGACCGCGACGCGCGTGATCGTGCTGCTCTCCGCCACCTGGCGGCTGATCTCGTTGATCGAAGCCGAGAGTTCCTCGGAGGCCGCGGCGACGGTCGTTACATTGGTCGAAGCTTCGGTCGCGGCATTGACGACGGCATTGGCCTGGCGCGAGCTTTCCTCGGCCACGGCCGACATGGATTGCGCGTTCGACTCAAGCTGCGTGGCGGCGCTCGAGACCGTCTGCACGATGCCCTTGACGCTGGCTTCGAAACCGTCGGCCAGCTGCAGCATGGCGCGGCGGCGATCCTCGGCGGCCTTGCGTTCGACCTCGGCCTGGCGGACGCGCAGATCCTCGACCTCGATCAGCTTCTGACGGAAGAACTCGACCGCCTTGGCCATGACACCCATCTCGTCGCCACGGCCGGTCATCGGCACGGTAATCGATGTGTCGCCGCCAGCCAGCGCCTCGACCGCGCCGGTCAGCGCCTTCACCGGACGCGCCGCCACGATGCGCACGAGCAGCATGATGACGATGGCCAGGATGACGACGACGACGACGGCGATCATCGAATTGACCCAGACCACTTGCCGGACCGGCGCCATGATCTTGTCATCCGGCAGGTTGAGCATGACCGACCAGGGCTTCTCGACCTCGCCGATCCTCAGGGGCACGAAGACGCGCGTGACGCTGGTGTCGAGCGCGTTCGACCAGTCGGTGATCATGAAGCTTTCGCCCGCCTGCGCGCGCGGCAGCGCGTCCTCGAAGGCGGGGCTCAAGCCCACGAAGGGCTTGCCGAGATTCTTCGGCTCGACCGAGGCCGCCATCAGGCCGCCGCTGGAAATGACGGCGGTGGAGCCGGTGCCGTAGGGACGCACCTTCATCAGATCGACATTCATCTGCTCCAGCGACATGTCGACGCCGATGACGCCGATCACCTTGCCGTCGACCTTGACCGGCGTCGCCAGGCTGACCAGCAGCGTATCCTTGCCGGCCAGCGCGTAGATATAGGGTTCCAGCACGGTATCGAGGCCGGTCTTGAACGGGATCTGGTAAAAGTCGCCGCTGGCATCCTGCTTGTCGAGCGAGGCCATCGGGTCGAGCTTGATGGCGCCGCCGTCGGGATAGGCATAGGGCACGTAGCGGCCCGTCTTGTCGGCGCCTTCGCTGCCCACCGCCGCCTGGTCGGCGCCGTCGAACGCGTTGGGTTCGAAGCCCGCCCAGACGCCGACGAGATCGGGATTGGCCTTCAAGGCCGCGCGCAGGGCCGCGGTGAAGGCGGCGCGGTTCAGCGCGCCCTCGCTCCGCATGCCGACATAGGTATCGCGCAAGGTATAGGCGATCTGGAAATTGGCATTGAACATCGCCTGCATTTCGGCGGCGCGCGCCTGGGCCATCTGCTGGCCCTGCTGCAGGGCGATCTCGTTGACGACCTTGCCGCTGCGGTCCGATGAAATCCAGGTCGAGGCGACATAGCCCAGCGTCACCGCGAGCACGATCGGCAGCAGGATCTTGAGGGAAAGCGGCAGGCGCGACGCCAGGCCCGGTCGGGTGGTGGCGTTGGAGGCAATGTCTTTCATGGAATCAGTCCTAAATGCGAAGGCGATAGGAACGCCGTTCTATTTGGCCTCCGTGAACAATATGTTAATCGGTAGATGAAAAATAAGCTTTCCGCCGGGTTCATACATTAATGTGTGCGTACCGCGTATTTGAGAAGAACCCATCGCATCTCATCGCCTGTTCCGGCCCGGCTGCGGACCTTAATCCCCACCTCTTTTCTCTTTGGATACTTGGTCTTGGCCGGTTATCTGGAATTGCTCGGGCAGCTTGGGTTTGCGCGGCTGTCCTGCCGGGCGGAGGAGATCGGTGACCCGCGCGATCTTAGGGGGACCCGCCGCCCTTGGGTCCGATGGGGGATCGCTGTCCCTGGCGATCCGGGGAGGCCCGCTCACCGCAGGGCCCAAGGGGGGATCGCGTCACCCTGGATCCGGGGAGGCGCACTTTTCCCAGCGTGCGCCTGACGGGAGAGCGCTCACCCAGCCGCTCCGGGGAGCCGGCGGATCGCCGGCCAGGATGCATCATTGGCGCCCGCCAAATCAGGTGGGCACCCCCTCGATGCCAAGGGTTTCCGGCCTGCGCCGCACGAACAGCGGCTTGCGCCGGGGACAACCGAGCAATTCCAGATGACCGGCGGGGCCAGAATCGCTGTCTGAAGCGGGCCGGAACCGGGTGTTTTCAGTGATCTGTGCACACCGTCAAATTAGTACCATATTCCCATATCACTTGTCAAGAACATTTGTGGAACATAAAGCATGCGGCGGTCAGGGAATGGGCTCGATGCGCGCGTTCACATCCACTTTGAGCCTGCGCTCGCGGGAGAGGACGAAGAGACCGCTGCCGATGATGATCGCATTGCCGAGGATGATGTGCGGCGTCGGCTCGTCGCGCCAGAACATCCAGCCCAGGATCGAGGCCCAGACGATGGCGGTATATTGCAGCGGTGCGAGCAGGGAGGCCGGCGCCAGCGACAGGGCCTTCGTGATCAGCATGAAGCAGCCACTGGCCACCAGACCCACCAGCGCCATCAGCGAGAAATCGAGCCAGCTTGGGGTCACCCAGTCGAAGGGCGAGGCGGCGGCGCCGACGATGCCGCAACCGATGAACTGCCAGGCCACCAGTGACAGCCAATGGTAATCGCGCAGGCGCCGCGTGATAACGAGCGCCAGCGCAAAGCACGCCGCCCCGAAGAGCGCCACGAGCGCCGCGGGCTGAAACGCCGCACTGGTCGGCTGCAGCGCGATGACCACGCCGCCAAAGCCGATGAGGATGGCCGACCAGCGCTTCAACCCCACCCGCTCCTTGAGGAGCAAGGCCGAGGCCGCCGTGATGATGAGCGGTGCCGACATGTAGAAGGTCATGACGTCGGCCAAGGGCAATGCCTTGGTGGCGAAATAGAAGGAGAAACTGTCGCCGGCCAAGAGCAGTATCCGCAGGATATGCAGCGGCGCCTGCCCCGCCGGCAGCCTGAGCGAGACCCCCATCCCACGCGCCAGAAACAGCAGCAGCAACCCGGCGCCGGCCGAGCGGATCAGCATCAACTCGGCCACGGAATAATCAGTGACCAGCCATTTGCCAAGCGCATCGTTGGCGGCAAAGAGCGCCACCCCGGCAAGATAGAGTGCGATGCCGCGGGCGTGGGAGGTGGGGGGCATGGGGGTCCTGGGGGTGGTCAATTGTGGCGGGGTCTGCGGCAGGCCAACTTTGGCGCGGTCGGGGCAGGAAGTGAAGCGCGATTTGCCCCTGTTGTCATGGCCCGCGCAGGCGGGCCATCCACGAGTTTGTTGGCGGCTAAAGAAAGAAACTCGTGGGTCCCGCGCCTTCGCGGGGAAATACACTTGGATTGCTATCAAGAATACTCCGCAGGACGCTTCAGGATCATCTCGTCAGCCAATCTTTTCGCGAGATTGACGTCGAATGCTACGGCCAAAGTACTTTATTGTTCTGCTTTACGATTCTGAATGTTCGAAAGGCGGGGCGTGCTTTGCAAATATCGACTTTAGAGGCCGTGTCACCCAGCGCACTTAGCAAGGCAGATTTACTAAGCTCAGAGTTGCAGCCAACAATGACTTCTCTAAGAGCTAGATCTTCGGAGAACGATTTGAAGTACCAGTTGGAATCTCCTTCCCGTTCATCCAGGCTCACGAATACACGAACTTCCTGTTCATAGCGCCAGTGACAATACTTGGTACTGAGCACTTCCTGAATAGCGGCTTGACCTACTGTTCCTGTGTCCCCAAAACGAGTTGGGTCGAACGGTAGACGCGTTGATTGGTAACTGACGTGGATCAGATATTCGTCTGGAATGTCAAAACCAAGGCACAATCCGCGATGCCTGTCGGCATAGTGGCTCCATTGGACGGGGTTACGCCAATTACGACTAAAGCAAAGCATGCCTCTATTGGAAGAGAGTGTCCTCCTGACTTCGAGAAATGCATGGCGCACGTCAGAATTGGACAAGTTAACCCCGAGCAATTCGAATGGATCATTCAATTCACTTATCGTCGAGACCTTGAGCCTGCAGCGGCGAATATCGTCAAGGCCATAGCACTCATTGATGAAATGATACACTCGCATACTGTCCTTAAGCTCCGAAAGAACGGGTCAAAAGAATCAATGGCGTTTCAAACTTCACAATCCATATATCTGCGGACAGAGAGCAGCCATTCTTGGTTTAGCCACTTGAGCAGGACATGACAAAGTGGGAACTCTAGGAGAATATCGGCCCAGAGATTACCGTCAACTATGCGCCTTGGCGGTCAGTTCGATGCCGACAGCCCCCTGAAGGCGGGAGGAGACGACAGTATTCCAAAGCACGTCATGTCCGGGCCCACTCTTGAATCAAGAATGGCCGGGCATCTGGTTCGAGAGGGTTCTCTCCATCGGTTGCGGGCTGATCCCCGGATCAAGTCCGGGGATGACGGCATAAAAAGATGGCGCATGCGATAACCTTGGGCGTGGATTGCGGCGACTCTTCGCCCTACTTCCGGAAATGCTCTTCGTATTGTTCCATGCCTTGAGGCACGTCGGCCCAGCCATGGTCGGAGCGCATGAAGATGTGGCGGAAGGGGATCTTCGCGGGGTCGAGCCAGGAGGCGTCGTCGAAGGTGCCGGCGGGGATGGAGCGGATGTCGGGGACGGCTTCCATGGTGAGGCCGAGATTGCTGCCGCAGGTGGGGCAGAAATGCTGGTCGAGCCAGCGGCCGGATATATCCGAGAGGTGGCGATAGACACGCATGGGCGAACCGGTGAAGGTCACGTTCTCATGCTTGAACACGGCCTCGGTGCCGAAGGCCGAGCCGGTGCGGCGCTGGCACCAGCTGCAGTGGCACATGCTGACGCGTTCCGGCGCACCCGCCGTCACATAGCGCACGGCGCCGCAGACGCAGCCGCCTTCATGTTGCCCGGTCATCCGTTTCTCCGTTGCATGCGTGCCTTTGCGCGAGCTTAGCAAGAATCTTCACTTGCCGCCCCCCTCCCCCCTGAAGGTGGGAGGGGGGCCGCGACTTAAGGTAAGAGGAGAAGGTAGTGCCGTGTCGTCTTGTCCTACCCTTCCTTGAACTGGTCGAAGGCACGCAAGGCGTCGGCAGCGTACATCAGGGAGGGGCCGCCGCCCATATAAATGGCCATGGCGAGGGCTTCGCCGATTTCCTCGCGCGTCGCGCCGAGCTTGGCGAGTGTCCTCGTGTGGAAGCCCAGGCAGCCGTCGCAATGGGCGGCGACGCCGAGCGAAAGGGCGATCAGTTCCTTGGTCTTTTCATCGAGCACCTTGGCCTGCGTCGCACCCTTGGCCATCGCGGCGAAGCCCGTCATCGTGTCCGGGATGAGCTTGTGCAGCTCCTTGGTGTAGGCGTTGATGTCGCCGACGATCGCCTTGTACTCCTTGGTCATATCCGATCCTTTCGCATCGCGCGGGAGATGTTGCCGAAGAACGGAAGTCTGGAGTCCGCCGGCGGCGCTGTGAAGGCGTCCTTTCAGCGCATCTCAGGCTTTCAGCGCATCTCGGGCTTTCAGCGCATCCCGGGCCCGCCAGAGCTTGCCGCCGGTCATCGGTTGCGGCACGCCGGTCGTGGTGGGGAAGCTGATGGGCAATCCGGCCAGGGAGCGCAAGGCGAGATAGGCGAAGGCCTGGGCTTCCAGCGCATCGCCGTCCCAACCCAGCTGATCGACGCCGCGCACGGGAGCATCGAGGCGTTCCTCGAGCGCTTCCATCAGGACCGGATTGTGACGGCCGCCGCCGCAGACGAGCCAGGCCTGCGCCGGTGCCGGAAACAGATAGACCGCGCGCGCGATGGCAGCGGCGGTGAAGGCGGTCAGGGTCGCGGCGCCGTCCTCGACCGACAGATGGTCGACGAGAGTCGAATGGAAGGCGTTGCGGTCGAGCGATTTGGGCGCGGTGCGGTCGAAGAAGGGATGGCTGAGGAGCTTTGCCAGCACGTCTTCGTCGATGCGGCCCCTGCGGGCCATGGCGCCGCCGAGATCGACCGGCCGCCCGTCATGGCGCTGCGCCCAATCGTCGATGAGGGCGTTGCCGGGGCCGGTGTCGAAAGCGAGCAAGGATCCATCGCTTCCGACCCAGGTGACGTTGGCGACACCGCCGATGTTGAGCACGGCGACGGGGCGTGGCGTTTCCGGCGGCAATGCCGCGACCAGCGCCTTGTGGAAGATCGGCACGAGCGGCGCGCCCTGCCCGCCCGCCGCCACATCGTTCGAGCGGAAATCGTTCACCACGTCGATGCCGGTGAGTTCGGCCAGCAGCGCACCGTCGCCGATCTGCCAGGTGCGGCGTTCGTGTGGTGCATGCAGAATGGTCTGGCCGTGGAAACCCACCACCGCAATCTCCCGCGCCGCCAGCCCCGCGCGGTCGAGGAGGTGAAGCACCGCCGAGGCGTGGCGGCGCGTGAGTTCAAGTGCCACCTCCGCAACGAGATCGGGAGGCGCCTTGCCGCCATAGGTGGATTTCAGTTTGTCGCGGAAGGCCGCGTCATAGGGTTCGGAGAGCGCCGGGCCGAAGGCGTAGATATGTTCGGCATCCGCCTCGATGAGCGCCGCATCCACCCCGTCGGCGCTGGTCCCGCTCATCAGCCCGATCGCCCATTTTCCCGGCATCAAAAGCCCCGCCATTCCGATCTAAAGACCCCTCACCCCGGCCCTCTCCCCGCTATCGCAGGGCGAGGGAGTCTCCACCAAACTTGCCTGTCAAGCCCCTCGCCCCTCCGGGGAGAGGGGTTGTGGTGAGGGGTTGTCGGCGATTCTTGGCAGACTTGGCCCGCTTTGCCCGAATGTGTTACATGACCGGCCTCAAAACAAGCCAAGCCGACGAGCAAGTCCCATGTTTCAGCCGCAATCCCCCTTCCTGCGCGATTTCGTCGCGCGGGGCTATCTACATCAATGCACCGCCATGGAGGAACTTGATTCCTTGGCCATGCCCGGGAAGGCGCCGCTGGTCGCCTATATCGGCTTCGACGCCACGGCGGATTCGCTGCATGTGGGGTCGCTGGTGCAGATCATGATGCTGCGCCTGCTGCAGCGTTCGGGCGGAAAGCCCGTGGTGCTGATGGGCGGCGGGACCACCAAGGTCGGCGACCCCACTGGGCGCGACGACATGCGCAAGGTGCTCTCCGATGCCGACATCGCCCGGAACATCGCCGGCATCAGGCAGATCTTCGCGAGGTTCCTGACCTTCGGCGAGGGGCCCACCGACGCGATCATGGTCAACAATGCCGACTGGCTGGACAAGCTCAACTATCTCGACTTCCTGCGCGACTATGGCCGGCATTTCTCGGTCAACCGCATGCTGGGCTTTGACTCGGTCAAGATCCGCCTGGAGCGCGAGCAGCCCCTCACCTTCCTCGAATTCAACTACATGATCCTGCAGGCCTACGATTTCCTGGAGCTGGCGCGGCGCAACAAGTGCGTGCTGCAGCTGGGCGGGTCCGACCAATGGGGCAATATCGTCAACGGCGTGGAACTGGGCCGCCGCTGCGACGACAAGGCGCTCTACGGCCTCACCTCGCCGCTCATCACGCTGGCCTCGGGCGCCAAGATGGGGAAGTCGGCGGCGGGTGCCGTGTGGCTCAATGAAGAGCGCTTGAGCGCCTACGATTACTGGCAGTTCTGGCGCAACACCGAGGATGCCGATGTCGGCCGCTTCCTGCGCCTCTTCACCGAATTGCCGCTCCAGGAGATCGAGCGGCTGGAATCGCTGGAAGGCGCCGAGATCAACGAAGCCAAGATCGTGCTGGCCGACGAGGCGACGCGCCTGTGCCGGGGCGAGGCGGCCGCGGCCGACGCCAGGGAGACCGCACGCAAGGTCTTCGTCGAAGGCGGCCTCGGCGGCGATCTGCCGACCGTCGACGTGCCGCGCGCGGCGATCGAGGCCGGTGTCGCGGTGATCGACCTCCTCGTGCAGGCGGGACTTGCGGCCTCGAAGAGCGAGGCGCGCCGGCTCATCAAGGGGAACGGCGCCAGGCTCAACGACCAGCCGATCGGCAACGATGCGCTGAAGGTCGGTGCCGCCGACATCAATGCCGATGGCGTCATCAAGCTCTCCGCCGGCAAGAAGAAGCATGTCGTGGTGAAGGTCGGGTAGCGGCGACTTTCTATTTGGTTCGTCATGCCCGGGCTTGACCCGGGGATGACGAACCGTGTGGCGCGCTACTTCCGCCATTCCTTGAGGCGCCGCGCCGCTTCCACCATGTCCGGCGTCGCGCCGCTGAAGCAGAAGCGGACGAAATGATGGCCGCGCGCCGGGTCGAAGTCGATGCCGGGGGTGGCGGCGACGCCGGTTTCGGACAGCATGCGGCGGCAGAAATCGAGGCTGTCACTGGTGAGGTGCGCCACATTGGCATAGATGTAGAAGGCGCCGTCGGTGGTGATGAGGTCGTCGAAGCCGGCCTTGGGCAGGTCGTTCAAGAGGATCTCGCGGTTCCTGGCATAGCGCGCGACATTGGCCTCCAATTCCTCCCGCGCGTCGAAGGCGGCGATGCCGGCCAGCTGCGAGAGTGCCGGGGCGGAGATGAAGAAATTCTGCGTCAGTCGCTCGACCGGCTTGATGAGGTCGTCCGGCAGCACCATCCACCCCAGACGCCAGCCGGTCATGCTGAAATATTTGGAGAAGCTGTTGATGACGACGGCGCCTTCCGCCAGCGCCGCACTCGCCGCGACCGCGCCGAAGGTGATGCCGTGATAGATCTCGTCGGAGATGAGGCGCACGCCGCGCGCCGCGCACCAGGCGGCGATGGCGGCAAGCTCGGCCCGCGGCAGAACGGCACCCACGGGATTGGAGGGCGAAGCGAGAATGAGCCCGTCGAGCCGGCCTTCCACGCCTTCGAGATCGGCGATGGTCGGCTGGAACTTGGTGGCGGCGTGCGTTTCAATGAGCACCGGCGCGAGGCCCAGCGCCGTGAGGATGTGCCGGTAGCAGGGATAGCCCGGCATGGCCAGCGCCACCCGGTCGCCCGGATCGAAGGCGGCTAGGAAGCTCAGGAGAAAACCGCCGGAGGAGCCGGTCGTGACGGCGATACGCGACGCCGGCACGTCGAGGCCGTAGAAATCGGCGTAATGCCGGGAGATGCGGCTGCGCAAGGCGGGCAGGCCCAGCGCATCGGTATAGCCGATGAGATCGCTGTCCAGCGCGCTTCTCGCGGCCTCCAGCACCTTGCGCGGTGCCGCGGTCGAGGGCTGGCCCACTTCCATATGGATGATGTCGCCGCCATTTGCCGCACGCTCGTTGGCGGCGCGCATCACCTCCATGACGATGAAGGGATCGATCGCCGCGCGCCGCGATGCCTTCAGGGCCATGGGTCCGCCTATTCCTCGCCCAGGATCGCCGCGAGGCCGTTGCCGCGGTAATCGTTCCGGAGCTGGCATGAATCGGGATCGGACGGTGCGCCGCGGGCGCAGAAGATCGCATTCAAGCGGCCGATATGCACGCCGGCGCTCTCATCGATCTGCTGGGTCCCGTCATCATAGGCGCGCGACAGCTGCATCGCCTGATCGAGCGGCATGGCCCGGCGCATGACACCGTCGAGCACCAGCCCTTCGGCCAGGGCACCCGGCGCGCCGCCGCCGGCACCGCCGAGGAAATAGACCTCGCCATTATACTTGCTGGCCAGCATCACCGGCGAGAGCGTGGAATAGCCGACGCCCTGGTCGTTGGGAGCCGGCGCCAGCACGATGCCGGTGCCAAGGGCCGCGCGGGCGGCACCGAAGGGCGCGTTCATGGTGAAGGTGCAGGCCACGGCGATGCCGTCGGAATCGATCGCGACGATGCTGGCGGCGCTCGTATTCTCCTGCGGCAGCGCGATGCTGCTCTGCGCCGCCAGAGCCTTGACCTTGTCGGGCGAGAGAAGTTCGGCGGGCGCACCTTGCGCGCTGCCGTCCGGCTGCATCCAGGCCGAGCGCGCCGACATGATCTGGCGCGAGACGGCGGCCTGCCCCGCCGGCGAATTGTCCGCACCCGACAGCATCGCCGCCGCCTGGGCCGTGATCACGCCGCCGGACGCGGGCGGTGGGGCCACATAGAGGCTGAGGTCGGTGAACTCGGTTTCCAGCGGCGGATAGATCGCCACCTTGTAGTTCCGGAGGTCGTCTATGGTGAGCGGCGCGCCGATCGCCTGGGCGCCTTCGACCAGCTTCTGCCCGAGGAGGCCGCTGTAGAAGGCGTTGACGCCCTGGGCGCGGATCTGCCCAAGGCTGGCCGCGAGATCCACCGGGCGCATATTGTCGCCCTCGCCCAGCTGCGTGCCGTCGAGACGCGTGAAGGTCGCCTGCAGGGTCGGATCCTCGGTCAGGAGCTCGCCATATTGCTGCAGGTCGCGCGCCAGCGCCTTGCTGATCGGTGTCCCCGTGGTGGCGAGACTTTCGGCGGGTCCGACAAGGGCCGCGAACTGCAGCTTGCCGTAGCGGGCGTTGAGCGCCGCCATGCCGCGGACATTGCCGGGCACGGCGACCGTGCCGGCCGCCGCCGCGCGCGGCAGGAAGTCGATGATGTCCGTGGTCGTTTCGTCGGCATTGTGGGCGATGCAGATGCCCCCGCCGCCCAGGCCCGCCGCACTGGGGAGCGTGACCGACATGGCGAAATAGGCGGCGACGACGGCGTCCGCCGCATTGCCGCCGTTGGAAATCATGGTGCGGCCAATCAGCGCTGCGCGCGGCTCGTCCGCCACCACGCCGGCCCGGAAGCCTTCGATCTGGGTGGCATCCGAGGCGACGGAGCGGGTGTTTCCGCAGCTTCCCAGCAGGATGGGCAGCAGGCAGAGCGAGGCCGCCAGGCCGAACCTGCCGGCCTGGCGCCGGACAATCGGGCCTTGCACGGCGATTTGCCGGGCTGTGTCGGGGACTCGATGCCCTCCGGTCTTGCCTTGGCCACCCTTGGCCCGGCCGTTATGATAGGCATCCGACATGATGAAACTCCGCCCTGGTCATATTGTTTGGGTAAAGGCCCCTACCCATTTCCGGGGTGGAGAATAGAGAAGGAAGCCCGGATTGATCAACCGAGCCATTGCGCGGCGGCTTTTGGCCGGTTTTTCGGCCGCATTTTTGATTCTGGCCGCCATGGCGCCGGCGGTCCTGGCCCAGTCGCGTCCCTTGAGCCTCATCCGCGACGCCGAGGTCGAATCGACGATCCGCGCCTATGCCGACCCGCTGTTCAAGGCCGCCGGCCTCGACCCCGGCGGGATTCGCGTCCTGCTGGTCAATGAGGATTCGATCAACGCCTTCGTCGCCGGCGGCATGCGCCTGTTCATCAATACCGGCCTCTTGATGCGGGCCGACACACCCAACCAGGTGAAAGGCGTGATCGCGCACGAAACCGGGCATATCGCCGGCGCGCATCTGTCGCGCATCCAGGAAGAGCTGAAGAACGCCACGATCGAGCAGATCATCGGCCTGGTCCTGGGCGGTGCCGCGGCGGTGGCCAGCGGGGATGGCGGTGCAATGGTCGCCGGCGCCACGCTGGGGAGCGAAATCGCCAAGCGCAACCTGCTGAAATATTCGCGCACCCAGGAATCGGCCGCCGACCATGCCGGCATGAGCTATCTGGATGCGACCAAGCAATCCTCACGCGGCATGCTGGAATTCTTCGAGAAGCTCGAAGGCCAGGAATTCCTGCTGGGGCAGAACCAGGATCCGTACTTGCGTACCCACCCGCTCACCACGGACCGCATCGACACGGTGCGCGCGCATGTCGACAATTCGCCCCTGAGCGATGCCAAGGATCCGCCCGAGGATCTGGCCCGGCATGAACGCATGGTGGGCAAGCTCAAAGGCTATATCTGGCCGCTGTCGCGCGTCGAGCAGGAATATCCGGCAAGCGACCAGTCGATCGGCGCGCGCTATGCGCGGGCGATCGCCCTCTTCCGCGTCAGCCGCATGCAGGAAGCGCTGCGGGAAATGGACAGCCTGCTCGCCGACGTGCCCAACGACCCGTTCTTCCAGGAGCAGAAGGCGCAGATCCTGTTCGAGAACGGCAAGCTGGCCGAGGCATTGCCGCTCTATACCGCGGCCTACAATCAACTGCCGGACGAACCGCTGCTGGGCCTTGAACTGGCGCATGTCGAGATCGAGCTGGAACAGCCAGAGCTCACCAAGTCGGCGATCAGGCACCTCGAAGGGGTGACAACCATCGAGCCCAGGAACGCCCGCGCCTGGGAGTTCCTGGCGATCGCCTATGGCCGTGACGACAACCTGCCGATGGCGGCCTTGGCACAGGCCGAACACGCCATGGCCATCGGCGATTCCGAAGAGGCCTGGGCCTGGGCCAAGCGCGCCCTGGAAGGGCTGGAAGCGGGTTCGCCCGGCTGGCTCAAGGCCAACGATATCATCGCCGAAGCGCAGATGATCAAAGAGAACAAGTAACGGCCATTCATGTAACAGCGCGGGTCACTTCCGCGTAACCGTCCCCAACAGCCATCGACAGACAAGGTCCAGCGTATGCCCAATTTCCTGCGTCATCTTCCCGGCCTCGCCGCACTCGCGGTGAGCGTCGCCGCCCTTGCCATCAGTCTTGGCGCCATCGATCCCAAACCGGCCGGCAAGGACGCCGCGGTCGGCTCGGGCCTGTTCGACGAGGCGCAGGTGGCCGAGATCGGGAAGCTGTCGCGCGACTATCTGCTGGGGAACCCGGAAATCATCCGCGACGCGATCCAGGCATTGCAGGCAAAAGAGGAAGCGCAGAAGGCCGACTTCCAGTCGCAGGCGGTGACACAGCACAAGGACGCCCTGTTCGGCGATGCCAGCGATCCGGTGGCCGGCAATCTCAATGGCGATGTGACGCTGATCGAGTTCTTCGACTACAAATGCCCATATTGCAAGCAGGTGTCGCCGGCTCTCGAAGCCCTGCTCAAGGAAGATCCGAACCTGAAGATCGTCTTCAAGGAGTTTCCCATCCTGGGCGATGCATCGGTGCTGGCCTCGCGCGCCGCCCTTGCCGCCGCGAAGCAGGAGAAATATCTGCCCTTCCACCAGGCGCTGATGGCGCATCGCGGCGCGCTCGATCTGGGTTCAATCGCCGCGATTGCGGCCTCGGTCGGTCTCGACCCGCAGAAGCTGGCCGAGGACATGAAGTCCGAGACGATCGAGAAGCAACTCGCCGCCACGCATGAACTGGCGCTCAGCCTCTCCATCCGCTCGACACCGACCTTCATCGTCGGCGACAAGGTGATGCCGGGCGCCTTGTCGATCGAGGAATTGAAGGGCCTGATCGAAGACGTCCGCAAGGGATCGTGATCAGCCGGTGCCGTGCAATGCGGCCAGTTTGGCGAGATCTTCCTCGCCCAGCAGATTGCCGGGTTCGTCGCGATAGGTGCTGGTTCCGACGATAGCCTCGCCCTGCCATTTGCGCTCGAGGCTGGCGCGTTCGGGCTGATCGCGGAACCAGCGGATGAATTCGTTGACCTTGGCCAGCAGGGTGCAGCTGGCCCTCGTCGCGGCGACCCCCACCGCATAGTACCAGGGTGCCGGGGCAAGATTGCCCGGCAGCAAATCGATACGGTCTTTCCAGCGGCTTTCGGCGCCATTGGCGGCCCAGAAATAGATCGGCTGGTCGACGGCGAAGGCGTCGACGACACGCTCGACCAGGCAATCGTGGATCTGGCTCTGGTCCGAATAGGCGATGAGATTGGCAAGGCGCACCTTGCCGCCGGGTTTCCCCGCATTGGCGGCCCAGCGGATGCCGGCGGCCTCCAGCGTCGCGAAGGCGCCGGGATCGTTGATGCAGCCCAGCACCTTGCCGGAGAGATCGGCGACACCGCGGATTCGGTCGTCGCCCCGGCGGCGCGCCAGGATATAGTGAAGATAGGTGTAGCTTTCCGAAAAGGCCGTGCCGCGATAGGCGGCATTGGGCGGCAGCGCGCTCCACACCAGATCGGCCGGCGCCTCACCGGGCGTGGGCCCCAGATGCAGCAGCTCGGTGCATTGGTCCCACGGATATTCGACGAATTCCGGCTTCACGCCCAGCCAATTGGCAAAGGCCGTCGCGTAATCGATGTCGAGGCCGGTGAGCGGGCCGTTGGGCCGCAGGCGGAAGGAGAGGCCGACAAAGGCCGGCTCGACGGCAATGCGCAGCTTGCCGCGGCGGCGAATCTCCGCCAGCCGGTCGAAATCGGCGCTGCTGGGCAGGTGATGCTGCTGCAGCACGCGGCGGACCGCTTCCGTCCCCTGATCCAGGGCGGCAGCCAGTTCCTCGGCCAGCTGCATGGACCAGCGCGACTTGCCGACGATTCCGTCGTTGCGGGCGGACGCCTGCGGGACGGCTACCGAGATGACGCGGTTATTGTCCTTGAGATCGTCGATGCGCTGGTTGATCGCTTCGAAATTGGCGTTGAGGCGATCGAGTTCGCGCGCGAGATGCGCCGAAATCTCGGTCAGCATCCGGTCGGAATTGCCCGCCGTGCCGGCGACGCGCTTCTGCACCTCGGAAAGATCGATGCTGCGCCCGGCTTCCTTGGCGCTGTGCATGGTGCGCTGGGCGAGCTGGCGCACTTCGCTGGCGACCACGGCGAAGCCCTTGCCCTGTTCGCCGGCATGAACCGCCTCGATCGTCGCATTGAGCGCCAGGAGGTTGACCGATTTGGCGATGCTTTCGATCTCGCGCAGCACGGTGAGCGCGTCGCCGGCCTTGCTTTCGATCGCCAATACGACCTGTTCCAGCTCGGCCTTGATGTTCGTCACCACCGCCGCCATCTCCGCCGCCAATGACTGGCGCAGATCGCCGGCGATGCGGCCGCTGGCCAGCACTTCCTCGGTCGAATGATCGAGGGCGGCACTCATGCGCTGGCTGCGTTCGGCGATCTCGCCCAGCGACAGGGTCTGGGCTTCGAGCACCCGGGCGATGCCATGCTGCAGGCTTTCGAGACCTTCGAGGCCGACCTCGATCAGGCGGGAATCTACCCCGCCGGCTTCCGGCCTGGCGACTTCTGGCCTGGTGACTTTTGGCCCGGCGACTTCTGGGCTGACTCCCGGAACGGCATCCGTATGAGACACGTCTTCCCCCTGAAAACCCCAGCTTTCCAACTCTTTGGCCGGATTTAATTTGCATAATTGTGCACCATATTAAAAAAATGTGCACCATGTTAAACGCGTTCCGACTTGGTTCTCGTCTCGCCGGCCGGGCACCGGTTGCCCTGGCATGCTGGCACAGCTATAAGGGCGCGAAATCGCCGATTTACTGCCCGAATTCATTGGGAAATATCGATCTTGGCCAAGCATCCGACCGTTTTGGTCCTCAATGGGCCGAATTTGAACATGCTGGGACAGCGCCAGCCTGAGATCTATGGCCGCGAGTCCCTCGACGATATCGCCAAGGCCTGCGCGGCAAAGGCGAAAGGGCTGGGGCTGGGGCTCGACTTCCGGCAGAGCAATCACGAAGGCGAACTGATCACCTGGACGCAGGACGCACGCGGCCGCCATGCCGGGATCGTCATCAATCCGGCCGGCTACGGGCACAGTTCGATAGCCCTCCTCGACGCGCTGCTGGTGAGCGAACTGCCGGTCGTCGAGGTGCATCTGTCCAACATCCACCGGCGAGAGCCGTTCCGCCATCACACCTATACCTCGCAGGCCGCGACTGGAATCATCTGCGGGCTGGGCAGCCAAGGCTATCTGCTGGCGCTGGAGGCGATGGCCAATCTCATCAAGACGAAGAAGGCACGCGCATGAGCAAGTTCGATATCGATGAAGCCCTGATCCGGAAGCTGGGATCGCTGCTCAAGGAAACGGGCCTCACGGAGCTTGAACTGGAAAAAGACGGCCAGCGCATCCGTGTCACGTCGCAGGCGGCACCCGCGACCGTGGTTCATGCCTCGCCGGTCGCCAATGTGACCGCGCCAGCCGCGGCGCCCGCCCCGGCCAAGGTCGAAGCGGCGAAGAACGCCCTCACCTCGCCCATGGTGGGCACGGCCTATCTCGCTTCGGAGCCCGGCGGCACGCCGTTCGTGAAGGTGGGCGACCGCGTCTCCAAGGGGCAGACCGTCCTCATCATCGAGGCGATGAAGGTGATGAATCCGATCGCGGCACCCGCCGGCGGCGTGGTCAAGGAAGTGCTGGTCCATGATGGGCAGCCGGTCGAATTCGGCGAACCGCTCCTGGTCATCGAGTAAGTGAAGGTCAGCCGCGACGATGTTTGAAAAAGTCCTCATCGCCAATCGCGGCGAAATCGCGCTGCGCATCCATCGCGCCTGCCGCGAAATGGGCATCCGCACCGTGGCGGTGCATTCCACCGCCGATGCCGACGCGATGCATGTGCGCCTGGCCGATGAGAGTGTCTGCATCGGCCCTGCCCCGTCGCGCGATTCCTATCTCAACATGGCGGCGATCATTTCGGCCGCGACCATCACGGGCGCCGACGCCATCCATCCGGGCATCGGCTTTCTCTCCGAGAACGCCAAATTCGCCTCGATGGTCGAGGAACATGGCTTCACCTTCATCGGTCCGTCGCCCGAACATCTGTCGCAGATGGGCGACAAGGTCGAGGCCAAGCTGACAGCCAAACGTTTTGGCATTCCCTGCGTGCCCGGTTCCGACGGCGCCATCGCCGACGAAGCGGAAGCGGCGAAGGTCGCTGCCGAGATCGGCTATCCGGTGCTGCTGAAGGCCGCGGCCGGCGGCGGCGGCAAGGGCATGAAGGTCGCCAACGATCCGAGCGAGCTCAAGGAAGCGCTGGCCATGGCCAAGGCCGAGGCGAAAGCCGCCTTCGGCAACGACGCCATGTACATGGAAAAGTATCTCGGCCATCCGCGCCATATCGAGATCCAGGTGCTGGCCGACAATCACGGCAATGCGGTGCATCTGGGCGAGCGCGATTGCTCGCTGCAGCGCCGGCACCAGAAGGTGCTGGAAGAGGCCCCCTCGCCCGCCCTCAACGCCGACCAGCGCAAGGAGATCGGCGAGATCGCGGTGAAGGCGGTGAAGGCCATGGGCTACCGCTCGGTCGGCACGATCGAGTTCCTGTTCCAGGACGGCAAGTTCTATTTCATCGAGATGAACACCCGCCTGCAGATCGAACATCCGATTTCGGAAATGATCACCGGCATCGACCTGGTGCGCGAGCAGATCCGCGTCGCCTCCGGGACGCCGCTCGGTTTCAGCCAGGCCGACATCGCCTTCACCGGCCACGCCTTCGAATGCCGCATCAATGCGGAAGACCCGGTAACCTTCATGCCGTCCCCGGGACTCATCACCGATTTCCATGCCGCGGGTGGCCTTGGCGTCCGAGTCGATTCGGCGCTCTATGCCGGCTACAAGGTGCCCTCGAACTATGACAGCCTCATCGCCAAGCTGGTGGTGCATGGCAAGACCCGCAACGAGGCCCTGATGCGGGCCCGCCGTGCGCTCGAGGAAATGGTGATTCTGGGGGTGAAAACCAATATCCCCCTGCATCAGCGCCTGGTCACGGCGCCGGACTTCATCAACGGCGATTACGACATTCGCTGGCTGGAGAAGTTCGTCGGCATTTGACGCTGCGCCGAACCTGCGGCAGTCTTTCAGTCGACATGTAACGACCACCCCTCACCCCGACCCTCTCCCCACTTCGTGGGGCGAGGGAGTTTCGAACGAGCCCTGCAATAAGCCCCTCGTCCCGCTTGCGGGGAGAGGGGTTGGGGTGAGGGGGAACTTGGTCTCATCACGGTTTAGCTCCTCGGGGTGTCGCCGATGTCCAACAGGGTCAAGCCGTCCAAGATCACGCCGGAGATGCTGCTGCGCGCCTATGCGATCGGCATCTTTCCGATGGCGGAGGCCCGCAACGACCCGGAACTCTATTGGATCGACCCCGAGCAGCGCGGCATCCTGCCGCTCGATTCCTTCCACATTCCGCGCAGCCTGAAGAAGACCGTGCGTGCCGGCCTTGCCGGCGGCAAGTACGGGTTCCGCGTCACCTGCGATCGGGCATTCGAGGAGGTGATCGAGGGCTGCGCCGCGCCGGCACCTGGACGCGGCCAGACCTGGATCAATGACACGATCTTCGATCTCTGCCGGCAGCTGTTCCTGATGGGCCACGCGCACAGCGTCGAGGTCTGGCGCGGCGACGAACTCGTGGGTGGCCTCTATGGCATCAGCTTAGGGGGCGCCTTCTTCGGCGAGAGCATGTTCAGCCGGGCGACCGATGCCAGCAAGGTGGCGCTGGTGCATCTGATGGCGCGGCTGCGCCATGGCGGCTATGTGCTGCTCGACACGCAGTTCGTGACCCGGCATCTCAGCCGCTTCGGCGCGATCGAGATTCCGCGCGACGAATATCGCCAGCGCCTCAATGTGGCGCTGGCCAGGCCCGCGAGCTTCTATTGCGAGGTGCCGGATTCGGTCGTGCTGGATGAACTCGGCGCCGGCTGACCCGCATCGTCGCCGGTGCAGTCCAGCACCCACAGATCGTAGACCGGATGTTCGAGCGCCGAGAGCGCGGGGCTGGAAGCGAACATCCAGCCCTGAAAGCGCGGCTGCGGCGCCTCGCCCGGCTTCTCCTCGACCACATCGAGGAAGGCGGATGCTTCCGGCGTTTCCTCCGGCGGATGCTTGTCGCACGCCTTGGCCGTGATCTGCAGCGAGCCGAAAGCCACCGTGCCGCCAACCGGCACCGTGATGGTGGAGACGCGCGCGGTGATCTTGTCCATGGCGCGCAGGACGACATTGTCGCCGGGAATGGCGTGGGCCGCGTGAACACCGAGCGCGCCCGCGAATGCGGTTGCCGTCAGCACGGCCTTCGACAGCTTCATGACTTTTTTCCGTAGGGGTTCTCGAGTTTCGCCACGAGATCGTAGAAGACGGCCCGGATCTGCGCTTCGTCGCAGCCCATCAGCACCGCGTCTTCGAGCGCATCCTGCGCCAGCTGCCGAATCTCGACGAGATTCTGATTGAGGACTTTGACCTTTTCGAGGCAGGAAACCGGCTGCCCGTCGGGCTGCTTCCAGACCGGAACCTCGAAATCCCTGCTTTCCTTATTCTTGCTCATGGAGCCATCCCGCCTTACGGCGTGGCGGATCCGTCCTGCTTGGGTTCGGACGATCCGCCGACGACGAACTTGTTGATCAGTTCGACCAGATCGAGGGCGCCCTGTGCGTAGGCGACCTGATCGCCATCCTTCAGAATCTCGTCCTCGGCGCCCGGTTCCAGCTTGATGTAATAATTGCCGAGCAGGCCGTCGCTGGTGATGATGGCCGAAGAGTCCTTGGGCAGCTCCACATCCTTGCGGATGTTGAGCGTGACCACGGCCTGGAACATCTTGGGGTCGAAATCCTGCGAGGTGACCGCGCCCACCTTGACGCCGCTGATACGTACATCGGTGCCCGGCAGAACCGAGCCGCCGCGGTCGAAACGCACGGTCAGCTGATAGCCGCCCCGGTCTTCCTTGATGCCGCTGCCGCTATAGATGACGTAGAGAAAGACGGCCGCGGCGACCAGCACCACGGCACCCATGATGGTTTCAAGAACGTTGCGCTGCATCGACCGGTTTCCCCTCGCCCGTCCTTACGCCGGCCGCCAGGGTTCATAGTCCCCGGTGGCCTTGGCGCGCTGGCCGCCCATCAGGGTATGGCCGGGCGGGCGGTAGGCGAGGTCGGTGCCGGTGCGGTTCGGTTCGTGCGGCTTCTGCCAATCCTTGGCCTTGGCCCGCATGGTCGGCGCGGTGGCGATGGTCGCATGCAGCCAGGCATGCCATTCCGGCGGCACGCGGCTGGCCTCGGCCTCGCCGTTATAGAGAACCCAGCGCTTCTCGCGCTTTTGGCCCTTCATGCGCCGGTGGACATAGTATCTGTTGCCGAACTCGTCCGTCCCGACCAGCTCGCCATTGAGCCAGGTGAAAAGCCGTGTGCCGATGCTCATCGCGTGATTCGCCGTCTTGCGTTGCCCAATCGGAGCAACAGGTTAAGAACTCGGGGCGGACTATACAAGCCGGCCTTCCCCCAAGCAAGGAAGGGGCGCTAGGTCGCGGAATCCAAGCGTTTTTCCATGATGTGATAGGTCGGCGACCCGAATCCGGGATGGCTCCCCTGCCCGACGATCCGATACCCGGCCCTCTCGAACAGGCGGATATTCCCGTCGAGGACCAGGCGGACGTTGAGAACAACATGGCCTGCGCCGATTTCCCGGGCATAGGCTTCCACGGCAGCCAGCAGTGCCTGGGCAATGCCTCGGCGCCGCCGGTCTGGCCGGACGGACAGGCGTCCGATATACAGGCCGCCCGCGCGGCGCTCGGCCGCCACGCAGCCCACCAGCGCGCCACCCTGCTCGGCCTTGATGACGGCGCCCCTGGCGAGGAGGCCGCCTATGGTTTCCATCGTCTCGCCGGCAGCGCCTGAAGGAGGGTCGAGGCGCGCCAGTTCAGCAAAGCAGGCATGGATGAGTCCGACCAGGGCCTTCACGTCGGGAGGGCCGGCGCGGCCGAGTGTAAGCAGGTCGCTCATGGAGGCTGCAATTTGACGCACATATGAGTTTCGACGATCCTGACAGGAAACATACCATCTGTCTGGGGGCTATCCTGAGCAATTCGTCGTTGTCGACCCCGCGCGGACATTGGGCTGCGCTGGGGCTGCTGCTCGTCGGCACCATCTTCGTCAGCCTGATCACCACCTTCGCCAGCCTCGCCTATCAGGATGGGGCGACGCCGATGCTGCTGGTCTGGTCGCGTTTCACGGCCCTGGTCATGGCGCTGGGGATCATCCTGAAGCTCTCCGGCGGCACGTTCCGCCTCCCAAAGCGGAACTTCCGCGCCACCTTCTGGATCGCCATCTGCCTGATGATGATGTCGGTCGGCTATCTGAGCTCGGTCGCCTTCATCAAGGTCAGCCTTGCCGTCATCCTGCTTTATACCTACCCGCTGCTGGTGGCCGTGTTCGCGGCACTTTCGGGACGCGAGCGTATCGGCCCCATGCGCGCGCTGCTGCTGGTGGCGGCTTTTGCCGGCCTTGTCATCGCCTTGGGGCGGGATATCGGCCTCACCGTGGACCTTGCCGGCATCGCCTTCGATTCCAGCCAGATTTCGCTCGATTGGCGGGGGGCGGCCTTGGCACTCGTCGCGTCGCTGGGTGTCGCGGGCTTCATCACCTGGGGCGGGGCCTATCTCGACGGCGTCGACTCACGGGTCATGAATTTCTGGGCCAATCTGTGGATGATCGGGCTTGCCACCCTTTATGTCAGCCTGGTCGGCGGCGCTGCCCTGCCGGCAAGCGGCATGGGCTGGATCGGCTATCTGGGGGCCACCGCCTGCTATGTGATGGCGATGATCTGCTGGTTTGCCTCGATGAAGACCCTGTCACCCACCGAAACCGCGATGACTTTGAACCTGGAACCGGCCATCAGCCTGGTGGCGGCGACCGTCGTCCTAGGCGAGGCAAGTTCGGCGCAGCAATGGATCGGCACCATCATCCTATTGATATCAATCATCTTTTCGAGCGTCGCCGGGCGTCACAAAAAATGAGAATCGATTAATTCCGCCACTTTGCACTGCAGTATGGCTCAGAAACGCCCATAAACCGGGAGCTTCCTCAACATCTATGGGCGTCAAGATTATTAATCACCAAATATAGACATTTTCCTGTTGCCGCTCGACCGTCCCAAGGCTCAATATCTGGTCACGGCGCCACTCTAGGCACCTAGATATAGGCGCGCCGAACCAATCCTTTACCCGCTTTTGCTGAACCAGATTCTGCAGAGGGGCGAGGATTCGGTTCGTGAAGTGCAGATAAAGATCATTTTCGGGGGCCACAAGATGCGCATTGCTCGTCGATTCACCAAAGCCGGCCAGTCGCCATATTCGGAAATCCTGTTCCGCCGCACCACGAGCGAGATCAAGAATCCGGATGGCTCGATCGTCTTCCAGTTGAAGGACATCGAGGTTCCGGCCGACTGGTCGCAGGTGGCGAGCGACGTGCTGGCGCAGAAATATTTCCGCAAGGCCGGCGTCCCCGCCGCGATGCGCCCGGTGGTGGAAGGCGACGTGCCGGATTTCCTGTGGCGCCGCGAGGCAGACCGGGAAGCCCTGGTGAAGCTTTCGGCCGAGAAGCGTTTCGGCGGCGAGACCAGCGCCAAGCAGGTCTTCGACCGCATGGTCGGCACCTGGACCTATTGGGGCTGGAAGGGCGGCTATTTCGACACCGAGGAAGACGCCCTCGCCTTCTACGATGAGATGCGCTTCATGCTGGCGCGCCAGATGGGTGCGCCGAACAGCCCGCAATGGTTCAACACCGGCCTCCACTGGGCCTATGGCATCGACGGTCCGGCCCAGGGCCATCATTATGTCGACTTCAAGACCGGCGAACTCACCCTTTCCGCTTCCGCCTACGAGCATCCGCAGCCCCATGCCTGCTTCATCCAGTCGGTCGCGGACGATCTCGTCTCCGAAGGCGGCATCATGGACCTGTGGGTGCGCGAGGCGCGCCTCTTCAAGTACGGTTCTGGCACGGGCTCGAACTTCTCGGCGCTGCGCGGCGATGGCGAGCGCCTGTCGGGCGGCGGCCGCTCCTCGGGACTCATGAGTTTCCTCAAGATCGGTGACCGCGCCGCCGGTGCCATCAAGTCCGGCGGCACCACGCGCCGCGCCGCCAAGATGGTGACGGTCGATCTCGACCACCCGGATATCGAGGCCTATATCGAGTGGAAGGTGCTGGAGGAGCAGAAGGTCGCGGCCCTGGTGGCCGGCAGCCAGGCCTGCAACGAGCATCTCAACAAGGTTATCAAGGCCGCCCATGACGGCGAAGGGCCGAATAAGCTCGACCCCAAGTCGAACCCGGCCTTGAAGGCCGCGGTCCGCGCCGCCCGCAAGGCAAAGGTGCCGGACAACTATATCCAGCGCGTCATCCACTTCGCCGGCCAGGGCTATGCGAAGATCGATTTCAAGACCTATGACACCGATTGGGATTCGGATGCCTACCTGACCGTCTCCGGCCAGAACTCCAATAATTCGGTCCGCATCGCCAACGATTTCATCGAGCGCGTGCAGCAGGATGGCGACTGGGATCTCATCCGCCGCACCGACGGCAAGGTCCACAAGACCTTGAAGGCCCGCGATCTGTGGGAAAAGATCGGCCAGGCCGCCTGGGCCAGCGCCGATCCGGGGGTGCAGTTCGATACCACCATCAACGAATGGCACACCTGCCCGGAATCCGGCCGCATCAATGCGTCCAATCCGTGCTCGGAATACATGTTCCTCGACGACACGGCCTGCAATCTCGCCTCGCTCAACTTGATGACGTTCAAGGCCGCCGACGGTTCGGTCGATATCGAGTCCTACGAGCATGCCGTGCGCCTGTGGACCGTCGTACTGGAAATCTCGGTGCTGATGGCGCAGTTCCCCTCGAAGGAAATCGCCCAGCTCTCCTACGAGTTCCGCACGCTGGGCCTGGGCTACGCCAATATCGGCGGCCTGCTGATGTCGATGGGCCTTTCCTATGACAGCGAAGAAGGCCGCGCCATCACGGCGGCCTTGACCGCCATCATGACCGGCGTGGCTTACGCGACCTCGGCCGAGATGGCCGGCGAGCTTGGCGCCTTCCCGGGTTACGCCAAGAATGCCGACCAGATGCTGCGCGTGATCCGCAACCATCGCCGCGCCGCCTACAGCCAGACCAGTGGCTATGAAGGCCTCTCGGTCCTGCCCGTGACGCTCGATGCCAAGAGCTGCAAGGATATCCGCCTGGTCGAAGCGGCCCGCCGCGCCTGGGACGATGCATTGGCCTTGGGCGAAAAGCACGGCTATCGCAACGCCCAGTCGACCGTCATCGCGCCCACGGGCACGATCGGCCTGGTGATGGATTGCGACACGACCGGCATCGAGCCCGACTTCGCCTTGGTGAAGTTCAAGAAGCTCGCCGGCGGCGGCTATTTCAAGATCATCAACCGCATGGTGCCGGACGCCCTCACCACGCTCGGCTACAGCACCGCGCAGATCGACGAGATGGTGCGCTATGCTGTGGGTCACGCGACCTTGAAGGACGCGCCCTATATCAACCATCAGAGCCTGAAGGCCCGCGGCTTTGACGACGACACGCTGGAGAAGCTCGAGACATCGCTCGAAGCGGCCTTCGACATCCGCTTCGTCTTCAACAAGTGGAATCTCGGCGAAGGCTTCTGCCAAGGTGCACTCGGCTTCTCTCCTGAGGAGCTGGCGAGCCCCACCTTCGACATGCTGACGGCGCTGGGCTTCAGCAAGGCGGAGTATGAAGCCGCCAACACCTATGTCTGCGGCGCGATGACCCTGGAAGGGGCGCCGTTCCTCAAGGACGAGCATCTCTCGGTGTTCGATTGCGCCAATCCGTGCGGCCGCATCGGCAAGCGCTATCTGTCGGTCGAAAGCCATATCCGCATGATGGCGGCCGCCCAATCGTTTATCTCGGGTGCGATTTCGAAGACCATCAACATGCCGAACCAGAGTTCGGTCGAGGATTGCAAGTCGGCCTATCTGCTCTCCTGGCAGCTGGGCATCAAGGCGAACGCGCTCTATCGTGACGGTTCCAAGCTGTCGCAGCCGCTCTCGGCCTCGGTGCTGGGTGACGAGGACACCGTCGATGACGTGATCGAGGCACCGGCCGCGGCCCGCGCGCCGATCGTTGCCGAGCGCATCGTGGAACGGATCGTGGAACGGATCGTCGAGCAGGGCCGCAAGCGCCTGCCCGAGCGCCGCAAGGGCTATACCCAGAAGGCGATCGTCGGCGGCCACAAGGTTTACCTGCGGACCGGCGAATATGAGGACGGCCAGCTCGGCGAGATCTTCATCGACATGCACAAGGAAGGGGCCGCCTTCCGCTCACTCATGAACAATTTCGCCATCGCCATCTCGATCGGCCTGCAATATGGCGTGCCGCTCGAGGAGTTCGTCGAGGCCTTCACCTTCACCCGCTTCGAGCCTAACGGCATGGTCGAAGGCAACGATGCCATCAAGATGGCGACCTCGATCCTCGACTATACGTTCCGGGAACTCGCGGTTTCGTATCTGGGCCGCAACGACCTTGCCCATGTGCAGCCTTCCGATCTGCTGCATGACGCCATGGGCAGCGGCGCCGACGAACAGGCCCTGCCGGAGAAGGAAACGGCGGATCGCGGCGTCGAGGCCGTGCGCCGCATCACCTCGACCGGTTATGTGCGCTCCAACCTCATCGTGCTGAAGAACGCCTCCATGATGGGCGGTTCCATCGGCAACACGGCGCTGGCGCACGATCATGCGCATGACCACGACCACGCGCCTGCCCACGCCTCGCACAGCCATGGCGGCAATGACGGTGGCAATGGCGTGACCAGCGTTTCGGTCACGGCGACCCAGACCAGCGTCAGCGCCTCGGTCGTCCAGGCCGTCGATTCCCGCCTCAGCAAGATCCGCGAAGCCAAGATGAAGGGCTACGAAGGCGATGCCTGCGGCGAGTGCGGCAACTTCACCCTGGTGCGCAACGGCACCTGCATGAAGTGCACCACCTGCGGCTCGACAAGCGGATGTTCGTAAGTCCGCTGTGGCTCAAAGTTTATTTGAAACGTGACTCATAGTTTATCGAAAATGGGTGCATAGCTTGCAGTAAGTGACGCAACAGCGTGCAGTAGCCTGAAAATTGCCCCAATTGCCGATTAGGCAGTTGGGGTGATTTCGTTTGAGGCTTTTGTTTGTATGCCAGTCGACCTTACGACAGGCACGGTGTAGCGGAGACAATCTCGATGGCTTCTTTCATTATCATTGCCGCTGTATTTTGGCTAATAGTCGGCACTATCATTGGACTGCCAAGAAGATGGTGGCCTTGGAACCTGCTCGGTTACATCCTCTTATCAGCAGTATTGAGCGTTTCGTGGGGAAGAGGACTGGCTTGGAAAGGTGACGGCTCTGCGGCGGCATTGGAACTCAGTCTCATATCATTTGCTCTGTCCAGCGTCTGTGTAGCTGCGATTGCCATCCTGCATTGGCGACGGAAAAGGCTACAGCAGCAGCGCAGCTCAAGTTGGTGAGCTTGATCAGTTCGGCAGGTCTACTGCAGGTTATTGAGTCATTTTGCTGCAGATTATGCGTCAGAAGCGGTTGGCGGGGTCTTATGCCTCAAGGAGCTAGCGAATCCTCAACTGCAATCTATGAGTCACGCAACAAAGTATACTGAGGTCATGTCTTACTCCGTCCTCCTGGACCTCGACGGCACCTTGATCGATTCGTGCCCCGGCATTTTAGCAAGCTGCGTCGCGGCGCTGCGCGTGCTTGGACATGAACCGGATGACGCCCTCGATATCAGAGGAACCATCGGCCCGCCGATCGAAGACATCATGCAACTCCTGCTGCAGCCATATGGAGACGACAGAGTTGGCGAAGCCGTTGCTGCCTACCGCCAGCATTACGGTGAAAGCGGGTATCTCGGCAGCGCGCCTTATCCGGGAATTGGCAAAGCCCTTGAAGAGATGAAGCGGACGGGACTGCAACTCTATCTCGCGACATCGAAAAGGGTGGCTTTCGCAAGCCGCATTCTGGACCATCTGAAGTTCACCCCATACTTCGATGGCATCTATGGCTCGGTGCCGAGCGGCGAGCTGGATCACAAGCCTGAATTGCTCGCCCATATTCTTTCCAGACATGGTATCTCGCCGTCTCACGGTCTGATGGTCGGGGACCGCCGGCATGATATTTCCGGTGCACATGCGGTCGGCATGCGCGGTCTTGGCGTACTCTGGGGTTACGGCACCCGAGACGAACTTGAAACCGCCGGCGCAGACCAGCTGGTGGAGTCCCCCGCCGATTTCTGCCATACCATTTTCTCTATGATCGATGGAATCTGATCCGCTGGCTGCGGCAACTGCCCGATGACCGGCTTCGGCCAATAATCGGACTGGGTCTACATGGCCAGAAAACCCAGCGGATCATGTGCCCGTGCCACCGAAACAATGAATCCAAAGACGGCCAGGGCCGCAAGCCAGCATGCCAATCGAGTTGCCTTGGTGCGCGCCCGCCAGAATGAGATGAAGCCGAGGACGATGTAGACGGCGAGCAGCACGACCTTTACGGTGAGCCATGTATCGACGAACGGATATTGCTGAGTTATCGTGGTCAGCATGAGCGCGGCCGTCAGCAGTACCGTATCGATGGTGTAGCTCACCCAGCGGATGGGCGGCGCCATCACCCAGCCATAGCCCAGGTTAAGCAGCAGGCCACGCAACGCGAACAGGCTGCCGCTCGCCGACACTGCCGCGATGTGCACCAGCTTGATCTGCTCATAGAACTCTATCACAGGCGGCGTCGGCGGAATGTCTATCTCTGCGCACCACGCGAAGCGGCTCGCGTCTCCTCGCGATACTCCGCCTCCAGCGCCCGCACTTCATCCTCACGGCGCGGGAATATCCACAGGCCAATGACGAAGACAGCGAGCGCAAGCGCGCCGATCGAGAAAATGGTGTCTCCCGGGACGCGCATCCAAACCAGCAACTCCACAATCGGCTGCTGCATGAACTCCTCGGAGCGCGCATACCAATAGCCATGCTCCAGCGCCGCGAAGAGCTGCAAGGTCCCGAGCGGCAGGAGCGTGAAGAGCGCCATCATCGCGAGGCCGATGTTGAGACACCAGAAGCTCACCTTCAGGATGTTTTCATGCCAGGCCAGGTGCGGCTTCATCCCGCGCAGACAGAACAGGACGAGACCGATGCCGAGCATACCGTAGACGCCGAACAGCGCGGTGTGGCCGTGCAACGGCGTCAGGTTGAGGCCCTGCATGTAATAGAGCGATAGCGGCGGATTGACGAGAAAACCAAAGAGGCCAGCCCCTACGAGATTCCAGAACGCGACCGAAATGAAGAACATGACAGGCCAACGATAACGACGTACCCAACGCGCGGCCGTACCCAGTTTCCATGTGTGATAAGCCTCAAACCCGATATAGGCGAGCGGAACCACCTCCAAGGCGGAGAAGCTTGCGCCAAGCGCCAGAACCGCAATCGGCGTGCCCGCGAAGTAAAGATGATGAAGCGTGCCGAGGACGCCGCCCGCCATGAATATGATGGTTGCGAACAGCACTGCCGTCGTGGCGGTCCGAACTTGAAGAAGACCGAGGCGTGTGAAAAGGAACGCGATCACCGCCGTGGCAAACACTTCAAAGAAGCCCTCGACCCAGAGATGAACCAGCCACCAGCGCCAGTACTCGACCATGGACAGGGAGGTTCTTTCGCCCCAAAGCAGGGCGGCGGCGAAGAAAACGCCAATGGCCACGGTCGAGAGGAACAGCAGGCCGACGATCGACCGGGATTCCGAACTGCCGCGCAATGTGGGCCATAGGGCGCGTCCAACGAGGAAAAGCCACAGCATCAGGCCGACGAACAGGAACACTTGCCAGAAGCGCCCCATATCGGCGTATTCCCAGCCCTGATGGCCAAACCAGAAATTATAGTCCAGGCCGAGCAGCTGCATCACAGCAAGCCATTGTCCGGCGAAAGACCCCACAACGATGACGATGAGGCAAATCCAGAGAAAGTTCACACCGAGACGCTGATAGGGCGGTTCGTAGCCCGAGATGGCCGGAGCGATGTAAAGGCCGGTACCGAGCCACGCCACGGCGATCCATAGGACCGCGAGCTGGGTATGCCAGGTTCGAGTGATGGAATATGGCAGAATCTGCGCCAGCTCATAGCCGTATACGTTCTGGCCTTCCACCTGGTAGTGCGCGGTCATCGCGCCGAACAGGATCTGCACGATGAATAAGGCGAGCAGCACCCAGAAGTATTTCGCCGTCGCCAACATGGAAGGGGTGGCCTGAATATGTCGCATCGGATCGATTTCGGGGATACGATGCGGTTCTTCACCCCGGCCGTGCGTGACCGCATGGTGCCATCCCAGCAAGCCGATTCCGGCCAGGAGGAATGTGACGCTGAACGCGGACCACAGGAAAGTGCTGGCCGGAGGCCGATTCCCGATCAGCGGTTCATTGGGCCAGTTGTTGGTGTAGGTGACACCGGCACCCGGCCGTTCCGTCGCCGCGGCCCAGGCCGTCCACCAGAAGAACGCCGCAAGAACTCGACGATGCTCCGGGTCCGGCACCGTGCCATTCCTCATCGCATAGTTCTCGCGCAATTCCGCCAACGCCGGGTCGTCGCCGAAGAGGCTGTCGTAATGCGCCGACACGGAAGCGATGGCGGCGGCGCGTTCGGGATCGAGCGTGATCGTCTTGGTGTTCGGGTCAAAGCTATTCAGTCGGGTGCGCTCGCGTAGGCGCCCCTCGATCAGCGCCTTTTGCTCTCCGGATAGCGACGCATAGTCGGTCGCACCGAAGTCATTCTTGGCCCAAGCGTCGAGCCGTGCCACGAGTTCGCGGTGCAGCCAATCGGCCGACCAGTCTGGAGCGACATAGCCGCCATGCCCCCAGATCGAGCCAAGCTGCATGCCGCCGACCGATTGCCAAACTCGGCGGCCTTCTTCGATGTCGGCACGGGTGTAGATGATATCGCCGTCGGCGGAGACCACCTGCTCCGGCATCGGCGGCGCCTCCTGATAGATTTCGTATCCGGCCCATAAAAGGACACCGAATGAGGCGATCAGCAGAGCCGCCAAGGTGATCCACAGCTTCCTGGTGCTAGTCATCGGTGGCCTCCAAAGAGGGAAATTGTCGCGGCGACCTTCGCCCCAACCCGACTAACCGATTATGCGGACATATGTTCCCAATGGAAACCGGGAGGGGCAAGCCAAGGGCTTTACAACCCCGCCAGCGACTGACCCACCGCATCGAGGAATATATCCGCATGTTCCCGGGTGAAGACAAGCGGCGGGCGGATCTTGAGGATATTGGCGCCGGGGCCGGTGGCGCTGATGAGGACTTTGCGGCGGCGCAGGTCGTTGACGACGCGCGCGGTTTCTTCCGGGGCCGGCTCCTTGGTTCTGCGGTCCTTCACGAACTCGACGCCAAGGAAAAGCCCTGCCCCGCGCACGTCGCCGATGATGTCGTGGCGCGCGGCCAGCCTCTCCAGCCCTTCGCGCATATAAGTGCCGACCTTGCCGGCATTGGCGGCGAGGCCTTCATTTTCGATGACATCGAGCACGGCCAGGCCCACGGCGCAGGAAACCGGATTGCCGCCGAACGTGTTGAAATAGCGCGAGCGGCGGCCGAATTCCTCGACCAGCCGCGGCTGCATGATGGCACCGGCCATCGGGTGGCCGTTGCCCATGGGTTTGCCGACGGTGACAATGTCCGGCACCAGGCCGTGGCGCGCAAAGCCCCAGAATTCGGGGCCGACCCGGCCGAATCCTGGCTGCACTTCGTCGGCGATGTAGATACCGCCGGCGGCACGCATGGCCTCGACCGCCTGCCGGAGGAAGCCGGGCTGGCCCGGAAAGACACCGTCGCTGGAGAAGATACCGTCGACCAGCAAGGCGCAGGGTTTGATCCCTTCCGCCTGCATCTCGGCGATGGCTTGGCGGACGCCGGCGGTGAAGGCGGCACCGACATCGCCGTCGATGCGGTAGGTATCGGGCGCCGCGACCAGCTTCACGTTGGGTCCGCGTTCGATATAGTCGCCAAGCGACGGCGACAGTTCGGCGATCGCGACCGTCAGGCCGTGATAGGCAAGCTTGGTGACGATAACCCCCGTGCCCTTGGTGTGGGACCGCGCGATCCGGAGGGCAAGGTCGTTCGCCTCGGAGCCGGTGCAGGTGAACATGACATGCTTCAGCGCCGGCGGGAATTTCGCCAGCAGCCGCGCTGCATATTCGACGATGGTTTCGTGCAGATAGCGCGTATGCGTGTTGAGGATAGCGGCCTGCTTGCTCAGCGCCGCCACCACATGCGGGTGGCAATGGCCGACCGAGGCCACATTGTTATAGACATCGAGATAGGCATTGCCTTCGGGATCGTAGAGCCAGACCCCCTCCCCGCGCACGATATGCAGCGGCTTTTCGTAGAACAGGCGATAGGCCGGCCCCAACAGCTCCGCCCGGCGCTTGATGAGAGCGGCATCGGCAGCGCTGATGTCGCCTTCGCGGCCGGGCACATATTGGTTCACCATCGCCATGACAATCTCTCCTTCAGGCGCCGCAGATGCGGCGCAGATATTCCTGGGCTTGTTTCCGCGGCAAAGCGGCAAAGGCCTCTAGGCCCGCCCAGGCGCGCGGCGCGTTCCGCAGGATATAGTCGCGGTTTTCCGGATAGCGTGCGGCGCGCCAGCTGGTGATTGCCGCCGTCGTCGCCATGCGCGCGCCGATGAGGTCATAGAGCAATTCTATCTCGACCGGCAGCAAGGGATTGACCGTATGATAGGCGCCTATGAGATCGCCGGCCTCGGTCAGCGGATTGCCTTCCAGCGACAATTGATAGGCCGAGGCGATGGCGAGATCGTTGACGAGCGGCGTCATCACCATGTCGCCGAAATCGAGAATGCCGGCGACCCTGTCCGGATCGCCTTCTTCGACCAGTACATTGTGCGGGTTAAGGTCGTTATGGACGAATTGCGCACGCAAATCCGGCAGTACGGGCGCAACGAAATCCTTGAACGCCTTCAGGATGCGCTCGACCAGTGCGCGCCGATCCGCTCCCTCGATATGCGGGAGATATTGCCACAGGCGCGCCGCATGCTTGATGTCCCAGACCAGTTCGTGTCCGGCCGCCTCGTGCCGGAATTCGCGCAAGGCGAGGCCCAGGCGCGCGAGATCGGCGCCGATACCGCGCCGCTGCGCCGCGGAGCGCGGCGCCAGGTGCAAGGGCTGGCCCTCGAGATAGGTGAAGAGGCGCAGTATCATGGGCCGGCCCTCAGCGTCGCGCAGGATTTCCTCATGGCGGCCGCTCAGAGCGGGCAGTACGCGCTGCACCTTCAAGCCCGGATCGACCTTGGCGACATGGAGGAGCGCCATGGTCTGCAGATTGGTAACCTCCGGCGCCTCGGCCGGGTTGGCGATCTTCAGTACGAAGGTGCCGGCCTTGGCGCGGACGCGGAAATTGGCGTCGCGCTCGCTGGTAAGCGCGCTCACATCCCCGTCGAGGCCGAAATAGTCGTGCGCCAGCACCTTTGCCTGCGCGACGGTGAAGGCCGGCGGTGGCGCCGAAAGCTGCCCGTCGGCGGAACTTCCATCCGCCGGTGCCATTGGCCGGCCAAGAGGAATCTTGCCAAGAAGAATATCGTCGCTCACGGTGAAAGCCGGAAAATCCGATCGTTGGGAGTGCCCTTATAGCCGGGAAACGGCCGCTTCGCCAACCATCGCCTTGCGATTGGCCGTTCCTCTCTGGATTGCCGCCAGGCGACCCGCTAGGATCGCCCCCGAACCGTTTGGATCATTGCGAAGGAGAACGTCTCATGGCCGGCAAAATCGATGCCCGCTTGGCTGAACTGAAGATCGAGCTGCCCCAGGCAGCGGTGCCCGTCGCCAATTACGTGCCGGTTGTGATCGCCGGCAATACAGCCTATGTCTCGGGTCAGGTGACGGTGTGGAACGGCGAGTTCAAGTTCATCGGCAAAGTCGGCCAGGAATTCTCGACCGAGCAGGCAGCCCAGGCGGCGCGCATCTGCGGCCTCAACATCATCGCACAGTTGAAGAACGCGCTGGGCGATCTCGACCGAGTGAAGCGCGTCGCCAAGCTCGGCGTCTTCGTCAACTGCCTCGACAGTTTCACCGAGCAGCCCAAGGTTGCCAATGGTGTTTCCGACCTGATGGTCGAGATTTTCGGCGAAGCCGGCAAGCATGCCCGCTCGGCCGTCGGCGTCAACACCCTGCCGCTCAACGTGGCGGTCGAGGTCGATGCGATCATCGAGATTGCTTGAGGGATCGGGACTGAAAGTCCCCTCACCCCAACCCCTCTCCCCGGAGGGGCGAGGGGCCCTGAACGAATCTCCCTCGCCCCGCTTGCGGGGAGAAGGTCGGGGTGAGGGGCTGCTTCGATGAGCGACCTCACCCTCACCGCCCGCGTGGTAGACCGGATTGAGGAGGTTCCGGCGGATGCCTGGGATGCCTGCGCCGGGAGCGACAATCCCTTTGTCTCGCACGCCTTCCTCAACACCCTGGAAATTTCCGGTTCGGTCGGGCATGGCACCGGCTGGCTGCCGCAGCATATCGTGCTGGAGGATGCGGCGGGCGAGATTCACGCGGCGGTGCCGCTCTATGTCAAAGGTCACAGCCAGGGCGAGTATGTCTTCGACCATGGCTGGGCCGAAGCATACGAACGTGTCGGCGGACGGTATTACCCCAAGCTGCAGGTCGCAGTCCCCTTCTCTCCCGTGCCCGGACCGCGCTTGCTGGTGAAGCCTTGCGCCGAGGCGCCCGCGATGCGCAGCGCGCTTATCGAGGCGTTGACCGGCACGGCTGAGAAATCCCGTCTCTCCTCGCTGCACATCACCTTCTGCCAGAAGAACGAGGCGCTGGATCTGGTCGAGCATGGCTATCTGCATCGCCTGGGCACGCAATATCATTGGACCAACCGAGGCTATGCCAGTTTCGACGACTTCCTGGGCGAGCTCGCCTCGCGCAAGCGCAAGGCGATCCGCAAGGAACGGGCCAGCGTGGCGGCAACCGGGCTCGACATTCGCGCCCTCTCCGGCGACGATCTCACGTCCAGCCATTGGGACGCGTTCTTCGAATTCTATATGGACACAGGCAGCCGGAAATGGGGCCGGCCCTATCTCAACCGCGCTTTCTTCGAGGCACTGCAGCAGACCTTGCGCGATCGTATCGTGCTGGTGATGGCATTTCGCGGCGGCACACCCATCGCCGGCGCACTCAATCTGCGCGGCAACGATGCTCTTTATGGCCGCAATTGGGGTGCCGTCGAGGAGATACCCAACCTGCATTTCGAATGCTGCTACTACCGTGCCATCGACTATGCCATCGCGCACAAGCTGGCGCGCGTCGAGGCCGGGGCCCAGGGCGAGCACAAGATCCAGCGCGGCTATCTGCCGGTGGAAACGCACTCGGCGCATTGGATCGCCGATGCCGGTTTCCGCGATGCGGTTGCCGACTATCTGGCACGCGAGCGTCGCGTCATGCTGAACGAGATCGCCGGCCTGCAGACCCTTTCGCCTTTCCGCCAGGAAAATGACCCAGAAAAATGACTGAGCGCGCCGTTGTCATCGGTGGCGGGCCCGCTGGCCTGATGGCTGCGGAAACGCTGCTGCAGGCGGGCATGCATGTCGACCTTTATGACGCGATGCCGTCGGTCGGCCGCAAATTCCTGATGGCGGGCAGAGGCGGGCTCAACATCACGCATTCGGAGAGCCTCGAGCGGTTCACGGCACGGTACGGGTCGCGACGGGGCGATGTTGCCGGATGGCTGGACGAATTCGGACCCGCCGCGTTGCGCGACTGGATTCATCGCCTTGGCATCGAGACTTTTGTCGGCACATCGGGCCGTGTCTTTCCGGCGGAGATGAAAGCGGCCCCATTGCTGCGAGCATGGCTGCATCGGCTGCGGCAGGCGGGCTTGCATATCCATGTGCGTCATCGCTGGCTGGGCTGGTCGGAGAAAGGCAAGCTTCTGTTCGCAACACCCGCAGGGAATATCGCAACCGGGGCGGATGCGACCGTGCTGGCGCTGGGCGGAGGGTCGTGGCCGCAACTGGGCGCCGACGGCTCATGGCAGCGCATCCTTGCCGGGCGCGGGGTCGATCTGGCGCCGCTGCGGCCCGCCAATTGCGGCTTCGACATCGGCTGGAGCGATCACTTCCGCCAGCGCCATGCCGGCGCAGCGCTGAAAAACATCGCCGCGGAATTCAGTGGGATACGGCGGCCCGGCGAGGCCATCGTCACCGAAACGGGCATCGAAGGTGGCCCGATCTACGCCCTGTCCGGCGCTTTGCGCGATTCCATCGCCAAGGACGGATCGGCACGCCTGACGCTCGACCTGCTGCCCAATACCGATCTCGCCCATGTGGCGGAGGCCCTAGCGAGGCGCGGTGCGCGCTCCCTGTCCTCGCACCTCAAATCGAGCCTCGGCATTTCCGGGGCCAAAGCCGGCTTGCTGCGCGAGCGCCTGGCGCCCCAGGAACTGGCCGATCCCAAGGTTCTGGCGGAAAGACTGAAGTCCCTGCCCTTGCGTCTCGTCGCCGCGCGCCCCCTCGCCGAGGCCATCAGTTCGGCCGGCGGGGTGAAACTGGAAGCGCTCGACCCCGGCCTCATGCTCCGGAGGTTGCCGGGCATTTTCTGTGCGGGCGAGATGCTGGATTGGGAGGCCCCGACGGGCGGCTACCTCCTTACCGCCTGCTTTGCCAGCGGGTTCGTGGCCGGCCATGGTGCGGCGCGCTGGCTGCGGGGACAAGGCGCCGACTGACGGAGGTGCCATCCAGTGCGGCTACCTCAGGTGTCATATTGCCTTGATATTTCCATAATCGGTTGGAACACTAAAGTGGGTTTGGCTAGACTTTGCCAACCCTTGGGGTAAGCGCGCGCATGGAGGCGTCGCCGGCGGGGCGATAAGATCGAAACCACAAATAAAACAACAGATTAAGGCAACGGAGCAGAGGATGAGCATGAGCGGTAGTGCCAAAATGTCCGGCAAGAAGGCGGAAGCCGAAGTCCTGACCGAGAGCGTCCGGCAGCGTGCCCAGGCCGTTTCGGCCAAGCAATCGGCGCCGGCGGCCGAAGAGGCCCGCTTTGCCAACATCCAGTCCAACGCCTTCTTCAAAGTGATGTTCGCCGAGGAATCGCGGCCGGAGGAAAAGAAATCGGCCGTCGCGAAGATGCTGACTTTCGAGGGCACGAAGGAGGAGAATCGCGAGAAGATCCGCGAGTTCGAACTCTTCAAGGAATACCTCCAGGCGCAGCGCGAAGCGATGGCGCAGGAGATCATCCGCCTGACGGACACCGAGACCTTCTCGGAATTGAAGATGGTCTATGACGACCTCAACACGGCCCTCATCGAGTTCGACCAGAAGATGCGGCCGCTGACCGACATCATCGACGCGGTCTATACCTTGCGCACCAACGGCCTGACGGTGGAGGCTTTCCAGGAGATCATCCGCGACCGCAAGGCCGAGGAGAAGCTGCGCGCCGACCGGGAGCTCAAGCAGCAGGAACTGACCGGGCTGAAGAGCCGGATCGAACGGCTGACGACCGACAATGCCATTCAGGGCGAAAAGAAGTCCTTCTTCGGTTTCGGCGGTGTCACCGAGGAGGCGCGCCAGCAGATCGCCAAGAACGATGTCGAGCTGTCGGATATCCATTCGCGCCTCTCGGCGCTCAGCGGCGAGATCGCCGAACTCGACAGGCAGGTGCCGAGCGAAAGCCAGCTTGGCGAATTTGCCGAGCAGAAGAAGAAACTGCGCGAGCTGCTGGACATCACCACGGAAGAGCATAAGCAAAGGCAGCAGGATCTGGTGAGTTCGGCGCTCAACTTCGTCAACACCGCCAAGGCGCGTGTCGGTGCCGTGCGCCAGCATCTGGGCAAGATGGGCGATCAGGTCGAAAATCTGGCCGATGCCAACAATGTCATGGGCACGGTCTATGCCGTCATGAACGAAGGCATCAAGGCGGCAAGCACCGACAACGTCAAGCTGCGCGAATCCCTGCAGGCCGCCGCCCCGGACGAGGACACGATCGCGCAGATGACGCGCGATCAGAAGCGCATGGCGGTCGAACAGCATATGAGCCTGCTCGACGCCTCGGCCAGCGACACGATGGCGACATATGCCGACCTCACCTCGGGCGCCATCCGCATCAAGACGATGAAGGATGCCGTGGACCAGCAGTCGATCCGCGCCCGGACGATGCACAGCCAGGGCATCTCCGGTGTCGCCGATCGCCTCTCGGTCGTGCTGCAGGCGGTCTCGTCGGCAGCACTCGGCGAGGCTTCGGCCATGGCCAAGGATACGCTGCAGATGATGGCCGACAACACCAACAAGGTGGCGCAGAAGGAAAGCATCCGCATCGCGATGGGCATCGAGGAGCAGAATGCGGATCTATCCAAGGCGATCGACGATCTGGGCTCCTATGGCGAGGTCGTGCGCGCCGCGACCAACATCACCAAGGAAGGCCTGACCGAGATGCAGGGCAAGCTGGCAGAACTGAAGAAGCTGACCGAAGTCGTGCAGGACGATTTCAAGGGTGCCATCGCGGTCAATGCCGACATCGCGAGCGCCAAGCCGGCGGCCGAAAAGGCATCTTCCCCGGCGGCCCCGAGCAGCACATCGCCCTTCAAGTTCGGGACGAACTGACGCAGCGGAACCAACCAGGCGGGACGGCCCGACCGCCGTCCCGCCGATCATCTTGCCGCGGAGCAGCCGAATATGAACTACCTCATCAGAGGCGACGAATATCTTTCCCGCACGCCCGGTTTCAAGCTGGTCGGGCGCGACAAGGAACTGAAACGCCTGTCGTCGATCCTGGTCCGCAGCAAGGCCAATTCGGTCCTGCTCGTCGGCCCCGGCGGCGTCGGCTGCTCGGCTTTGTGCCTTGGCTTGCAGGCCAGCAAGAAGAATCCCGACAGTCCTTTCGATATCGTCTCCAAGCGGCTGTTCTGGCTCGACACCGATGCGCTTTTTTCCCAAGGCGACGCGGGCAAGGTCAACGATTCCATCGACCGGATGATCAAGACGCTTTACCGCACGCCCGAATCCATCCTCATCATCGAGGATATGCGCGACCTCATCGAGGCGGCACGCAACAACGGTTCAACCCACCTGATCAACGCGCTCACCCTGGCGATCAAGTCCAGGAAGACGCAGGCCATTATCGAAGCGCGGGACGAAGACCTCGACTTCATCCTGAAGAGCCATTCCGATATCCGCGAATTGTTCACTTTCATAGACCTGGAAGAACCGGTCGGCGACGATCTGATGGAGATCGTCAAGGACAGCGCGGTCAATCTCAGCGCGTTTCATAAGATCCGCATTGCGCCGGAGGCGGTCAAGGCGTCGATCGAGCTGACCACCAAATACCGCTCCAGGGACGGTGGCATCAACCGGGCCCAGCCGGAACGGAGTGCGACGCTGATCGATCGTGCCCTTTCCTCCTATCGCCTGACGGCGCACAGCATACCGCCCGGTCTGCCCGCCTTGCAGGCGCGGCGCGCCCAGGCCCGCGACCAGGACGCGATCGCGGCGATCGATGCAGAGATCGCCGCGGCCAATGCCACCTGGCATGAAAAGCAGGAAACGATCCGCACCCTCTACAAGCGGCAGCGCGATGGCGAGACCGCCATCATGGAACTGGAAGAACAGCTTGCCGCGCGTCTGCTGGAGGAAGAAAGGAACCGCGCGCAGAACAGCGCCGCCGACACGGCCAATCCGGCTTCCGGCAAGATCGCCGCCTTCGCGCGCCTCAGTTCCGGCGCCGGGCTGGAATCCGAACAGGTCCGCGCCATAAAGGACCAGATCGGCCGCTACCAGCAGGAGCTCGCCAAGAACAAGGCCGCCTTCGATGCACTGACCGCCGAGATCAACTTGCATCTGGAACTGACGCGGGACATCGTGCTGCAGGAATTCGCCGAAATCTCCGGCATTTCGGCAAGCAAGCTCAATGAGAACGAGCGCGAGAAGCTGCGCAACCTCGAAGCGGCGTTGAAGAAACGCATCTTCGGCCAGGACCATGTCGTGGCGCAGTTGGCCAATGCGGTGAAGACCGCCCGCGTCGGCCGCCGCAACAGCGAAAAGCCGCAGGCGGCTTTCATGTTCATGGGGCCTTCCGGCGTCGGCAAGACGGAAATCGCCAAGGCGCTCGCCGAAGCGTTGCTGGACGACGAGAAGGCGCTGACGCGTTTCGACATGTCGGAATACATGGAAAAGCACGCCGTCTCGCGCCTCATCGGCGCGCCGCCGGGCTATGAGGGGTTCGAGGCGGGCGGCATCCTGACCAATGCGATGCGCAAGAACCCGATCCGCATCCTGCTGTTCGACGAAATCGAAAAAGCGCATCCGGATGTCTTCAATGTCTTCCTGCAGATTCTATCCGACGGGCGGCTGACCGATAATGTCGGACGCACCGTGTCGTTTTCGGAATCGATCATCGTCATGACGACGAATATCGGCCAACCCCATTTCCTGGACCGTTCCCTCACCTTCGCCGAAGCCAGCGCCGCGGCGCAGGAGGAAGTCGGCAAGACCTATCGCTCGGAATTCCTCAATCGTTTCGCCGGGCGGCAGAACATCGTCTGCTTCAACCGGCTCGACCTTGATTCGATCGAGAAGATCGTGCGGCGCGAATTCGACGGCATGGACCGCACTTACGGCCAGGACGGCGTCCGCGTGACAATCGCCGAGCCCGACCTCAAGGCCTTCTGCGAAGCGCATTACGACCCGGCCATCGGCGCCCGCGGCCTGCCCGGCTTCATTCAGACGAATGTCGAACCGATCATCGTCAACATGATCCTGGACGGGAAAGCCAGCGGAGAGCTGCAATTATTCTACAAGCCGGAAACCCGGAATTTCGACGTCAAGCAGACCGCGCGGCAAGTGCTGGAAAAAGTGGCCAGTCGATGAACGACCTGCAAAAACAGATCGATGGCCTCAAACAACGCATCGAGGATCGTGCTTACGAAGCCGACAGGAAGGAAGCCGGAACCTGGCAGTATAAGGCCGCCAACGACATCGGCGCGCTGAGCCGCTTCTTCAGCCAGATCGTCCTCGCCGGGTTGTGGATGTATGAACATATTCTGGCGCCGGCCGGTCGTTTCTCGGCCATTCCCGCGGGCTTTCTGTTCGGCTGGTACAGGCGGCTCTGGTCCCGGATCGTTTATGTCGAGGACCGCTTCAGGCAGCGGCAATTCTCGAAGACACGGGCCGGCCTGTTCCTGACCACGACACTTGTCTTCGTCTGGTTCCTGCTGGTTCCGCTGCTGGTCCTGGCCCTCGATACCGGGCTTTATTTCGCGACCGTGAAGCATGACGAAATCGTCTATCTCACCAACTCGCAGGAGATCGTGCCGGAAGAAAATGTGCATTCGGTACAAGGGTGCCACGCCCTGCCCTGCACCGACGATAACAGCTTCTACTTCCGCATCCGCGCCACTTTGTTCAACGAGATCTGGTCCATCGCCCACGGTTATGGGCTGTTCTTTCCCGACTACGTCGCCGCCGCCGTCCCGCTGACGATCAGCGAATGCAAGATCACATCCTATGGCTTGCGCATGAAGCTGATGATGCGCGGCATGGACATGTATCCGGACATCCTGCGCACGGAATGCACGCCGCTGACCGGCGACAGCAACCCTTAGGCACGCCGCAGCCGGCATCTTGACGGCCTATGGCGCCAGGCCGTAAGACAGTCGCCGATGGTTCCCCGACGGATGGAATCCAGGGGATTAATAGGGAACACGGTGCGGACGACCCAAAAGGGGCCAAAACCGTGGCTGCCCCCGCAACTGTAAGCGGATAGCCCAGTGCCAGAGCGACCACTGATCGTTCGATCGGGAAGGTCGGCGCAGGGCGACAACCCGCGAGTCAGGAGACCTGCCATCGACACGTTCTGTTTCAAACCGGGCGGGGTGCCCGAGATGGAGACGTTGACATGGCGCCAATCCAGGCGCGCCGGGAGACCGGCGTCTTTCTCATATCCTTGGTAGCGAAGCGAGCGCTGGGTTCCCGGCGGTGAATTCCATTACCCGGCTCCCCTTCCGGCTCGTGCGGAGCACCAGCCAATTGATATCGAAATATTATATATGTAATGTTATAACATTACATATATCGACATGGAGAGATAAGATGAACCACCCAGGCACGAGCCGACCGGCTATCCTCGCCATCCTGACAGGCCTCGCCAGCCTGACCCTCGCGACCGGGCATGCCCTTGCCGCCGGAACCCAGTACCCGCTGACGATCCAGAATTGCGGCGAGACGCTGACTTTCGACAAGGCGCCGGAGCGCGTCGTGTCGATCGGCCAGAGCAGCACGGAAATCCTCTACTCGCTTGGCCTCTCCGACAAGGTCGTGGGCACGGCGGTCTGGTTCGGCCCGGTCCTGCCGGGCTATGAGGCGGCCAACGCCAAGATCAAGCGGCTGGCCGATAACGATCCCAGCTTCGAGAGCGTACTGGCGCAGGAGCCGGATCTGGTGACGGCGGAGTATGAATGGCATGTCGGCCCCAAGGGGTCGGTCGCCACGCGCCAGCAGTTCCACGACCTCGATATCCCCAGCTATGTATCGCCGGCGGATTGCGTGGCAAAGGACAATTCCGGCGGCGGCGATGGCGTGCGCAAGGAAATCTTCAACATGTCGCTGATCTACCAGGAGATCGGCGACATGGCTCGAATCTTCGATGTCGTCGAGCGCGGCGATGCCCTCATCGCCGAACTCAGGAAGCGCGAGGCGGTGGCCATCGCCGCCGTCGCCGACAGCAAGGCCAATGGCCTCTCGATGATGTTCTGGTTCTCCAGCCCGGAGATCAAGGGCGACGCCTACATCGCCGGCAAGAACGGCACGCCCGCCTATATCATGCAGGCTCTCGGCGCCGGCAACGTCATCGCCACGCAGGAGGAATGGCCGCTGGTAAGCTGGGAAACCATTGCCGGCGCCGATCCGCAGGTCATCGTGCTGGCGCGCATGGACCGGCGCCGTTTCCCGGCCGACGACATCCAGGCCAAGCTGGACTTCCTGGCGACCGACCCGGTGGCCAGCAAGCTCGACGCCGTGCGCAAGAACCATATCGTGATCATCGATTCGCAATCGATGAACCCATCCCTGCGCACCATCGATGGGATCGAGGCGGTGTCGGCGGGCATCAAGAAGTTCGGTCTGACGCATTGACTGCCGAACCGGTCAACGCCGCGTCGCGGGGCGGGTGGGGCCAGCGCGCCTCGCTCGCCCTGCTGGCGCTCGGCATTCTAATGCTCGCCATCGGCATGGCTGTGTCCATCGGCGAAGTGCCTGTTCCGCTGGATGCGGTCTACAAGGCGATCGGCAACCGGCTCTTCGCGACGGCGTTCGAACTCAGCCCCATCCAGGAAGGCATCATCTGGGATTACCGGCTGAGCCGGGCGCTGGTCGCGGCCTGCTGCGGCGCCGCCCTGGCGTTGAGCGGCGCGATCCTGCAGGCGCTGCTGCGCAATCCGCTGGCCGAGCCTTACGTTCTGGGCATTTCGGCCGGCGCCTCGACGGGCGCCGTCGCCGTGATGATCCTGGGCATCGGCGCCGGTCTTGTTTCCCTTTCTGCCGGCGCCTTTGCCGGCGCGGTCGTCGCTTTCTTTCTTGTTACCCTGCTTGCCACGGGCGCGGGGGGCGGGTCGGACCGGATCGTTCTGGCCGGGGTCGCCGGGTCGCAGCTCTTCAATGCCTTCACCTCCTATATCGTCACCATGTCGGCCAATGCGGAGCAGGCGCGCGGCGTCATGTTCTGGCTGCTGGGCAGCCTCAGCGGCGTGCGCTGGCCGGATGTCTACCTGGCTGCGCCGATAGCGGTCGGCGGATTTATCGTATGCCTTCTGCACGCGCGCGCGCTGGATGCCTTCGTCTTCGGCATCGACGCGGCTGCGGCGCTCGGCATTCCAGTGCGCCGCGTGCGGCTGGTGCTGTTCGGCGTTACGGCTCTGATGACGGCGACGATGGTCGGCATGGTCGGGTCGATCGGTTTTGTCGGCCTGGTCGTACCGCATGCGGTGCGTTTTCTCGTCGGCCCCACCCATGCGCGATTGCTGCCCGGATCGCTGATGGCGGGAGCCATCTTCATGGTCGGCGCCGATATCCTCTCCCGTACCATCGTGCCGCAGCAGATTCTTCCCATCGGCGTGGTCACCGCCTTGTTCGGCGCACCCGCCTTCGCCCTCATTCTTTATCGCGCGAGGCACACCGCATGAGCATCGCACTGTCCGATATAAGCTGGTCGGCATCCGGCAGGATGATCGTCGACGGCGTCAGCATCCGCCTGGCACCCGGCGAGACATTGGGCCTGCTGGGGCCCAACGGATCGGGAAAGTCCTCCCTCCTCCGCCTCATCTGCCGGCTGCGCAAGGTGGCGAGCGGCGTCATCACACTGGATGACGTCGACATTTCCACCATGACGCAACGGGACATCGCGCGCCGCGTCGCCCTGGTGGAGCAACATGCGACGACCGAGGCCCATGTCACCGTGCTCGACGTGGTGCGTCTTGGCCGCACGCCGCACCGCGGGGCGCTTTCGCCCTGGAGCCAGATCGACGACGACGCCGTCGACGACGCCCTGCGGCAGGTAGGCATGGCGGAAAGGCGCCATCAGATCTGGCAGACCCTGTCGGGCGGCGAGCGGCAGCGTGTCCATATCGCCCGCGCCCTGGCGCAATCCCCCAGCGAACTGCTGCTCGACGAGCCGACGAACCATCTCGATGTCCAGCATCAGCTGGAAATACTGACCCTGGCGAGCCGGCTGCCTGCCACCTGCATCGTTGCGCTCCACGATCTCAACCTCGCGGCCATGTTCTGCGACAAGATCGCGGTTCTGCAGAAGGGACGCGTGGTGGCCGCGGGCACGCCGGACGACATCATGACGCCAAGCCTGATCCGGAACGTCTTCGGTGTCCGCGCCTATGTCGAGCGTTCGCCCCATCACGGCCGCCAGCATATCCATTTCCTGCCCGATCACGGCGGCCAACCGGCGAAACTGGAAGCCGCCCAATGAATTCAAACCGCAACTACTCCTTGAAGGAGGATATCAGGCGCTATTGGTCGGACCGGGCCGAGACATTCGATCTGGCTTTCGGCCATCGTATTCCGGCGGGGCCTGAATTCGACGCCTGGCGCGGTGCGATCGAGCGGCATCTGGGCACGCGGCCCTTGAACGTCCTGGAACTGGCCTGCGGCACGGGTGAGGTGACCAACCTCTTGCTCTCCCTCGGCCACCAGGTCACGGCTCTGGATTTCTCCGAAGCGATGCTGGCTGTCGCACGAAAGAAGCATGCCGATGCAGGCGGGCGCGTGCACTTCCTGCTGGCCGATGCGGAAAATACCTTCTTGCCATCGAGGAGTTTCGACGCGGTCGTTTGCCGTCATCTGGTCTGGACCCTTACCGAGCCGATGGCGGCGCTTGGCGAGTGGCGCAGGCTTCTGAAGCCCGGTGGACGATTGCTGGCTTTCGACGGCAATTGGGCGCGCCCGAAACCCGGCGGAAGGATCGCCGCCGGAATGATCGCCCTGCTCGACCGGCTGCGGGGCGCCGATCCCCATTATGACGGCGCCATGAGCGACCGCCATGGCGAGATCATGGCCAGCCTGCCGTTCGGAGACGGCCTTACACCCACCCGCCTGATCCCGTTGCTGGAAGCAGCCGGCTTTGCCGAAATCGCCGTGACCTCGCAGGGACCGATCGCCACGGCGCAGCGCCGAAACGCCGATTTGCGCAACAAGCTGCGCACCTTCGTCTATCGCCGCTTCATCCTGTCGGCGCGGAGGACCTAAGCCGATCCCCACGAGCGTCTTCCTGAGCGACGATCGCGATCTGCGGGGCTGCCCAATCCCGCCACATTTGTCACTTCCGCCGTTCGACATGCGGCCCTAACTTGTCCTTCGGATATCGCCAGCGCGTCGTATCGAGTACAGTGCGAAGAGCCGCGAGGCGCCCTCGTTCGTGATCGCTCCCATTGCCGCAACCATGGAGAAGATCGATGCCAGAAGCCCTCGTCGTCCGTCGCGAGACACATATTCCGGCGCCGCCTGCCGCGGTGTTCGCTCTCCTCACCGATCCGGAGAAAATCCTCCGCTGGATGGGAACGGAGGCGCAGGTCGAGCCGCGGACCGGCGGGCTCTATCTTGTCAATGTTACGGGGCGGAAGGTCGCCCGCGGCTATTTTCGCGAGGTGGTGCCGGTACACCGCCTGGCCTACAGCTTCGGCTGGGACGGCAGCGAGACGGTCCCGCCGGGATCGAGCCTGGTCGAGATCGACCTGATCGAGCAGCCGGACGGAACGCTGCTGCGCTTCACCCATACCGGCCTGCCCAATGCCGAGCAATGCGAGGGTCACGCGAAGGGCTGGACCCACTATCTTGGCCGGCTGGCCGAGGTCGCGGCCGGACGCGATCCAGGCCCGGACCGCAATCGCGAGGGCTGATTCTTCCTAGCCCAGCCGGGGCCAGGGAGTGACAGGCCGGGGGTGACAGGCCGGGCCGGCAGCCGCATGATCACGGCATGGATATGCCTGCACCTCTCGCTTGGCTGGTCGACGAGGCCGGCGCCTCACCCGGTCCCGACCGGTTCCTTGCCGAACTCGGCGGCCGGCTGCTCGCCGGTGGCCTGCCGCTGGCGGGTGGCGCCCTGATGCTCGCCGTGCCGCATCCGATCGTCGCCCGCCGCACCTGGCTTTGGCGCGCTGAAACCGGAGCCGTGATCGAAGCGCTGGGGTTCGCCGGCAGTCCGCACCAGGCCGGGCGCGACTGGCTGGCCGGAATTGGCCCGGTGCAGGAGGACGCGATTGGCCTGGCACCGGACAGCCCCGTGCTGGGCTGGGCCGGCACGCGGCCATTCGGCCCCGCCGAAGTGAGCCGGCTGCACCAGATCGCGCGCTTCGTCGCGGCGCCACTTGCCGCCCTGGCCGCACGAGCCGCCCAGGAGACTTTGCTCGAAGCCTATCTCGGCCGGCGCAGTGCCGCCCGGGTGCGGGCCGGCGCGCTGCGCCGTGGCACCGGGGAAACCATCCGCGCGGCGTTGCTCTATGCCGATCTGCGCGACTTCACCGCTTTATCCGAGGCGACGGAGCCAACGGCGATGATTGCCGCCCTCGATGCCTGGTTCGACCGCGTCGCCGGGGCAGTACACGCCTTCGGCGGCGAGGTGCTGAAGTTCATCGGCGATGGCGTGCTGGCGATATTTCCGGTCACCGGGACGCCGACCGAGGCGTGCGATGCTGCTTTACGTGCTGTCGCCGCCGCCCGTGCCGGCATGGCCCATCTCGATGCAGTACGGCAGGCGCAGGGGTTGCCACCGCTGCCCTTCGGCGCGGCACTGCATGTCGGCGAGATGCTGTGGGGCAATATCGGCGCCATCGACCGGCTGGATTTCACCGCTATCGGCCCCGCGGTCAATCTTGTCAGCCGCCTGGAGGGATTGTGCCGGCCGCTCGGCCGCTCTGTTCTGGTCTCAGGCGCGGTCGCAGCCCAGACCGCGACGCCGCTGGTGCCGCTGGGCGACCACCTCCTGCGCGGCATCGCGGCCCCCTGCGCCGTCTTCACCCTGCCGGATGCATGAGCCAGATGGTTCGGCCGCGCCAGGGAAAATGCGGCGCGGCACGAACGCCACCTTCTTAGAACGGGATATCGTCGTCGAGATCGCCGCCGCGGCCACCACCACCCGACGAACCGCCGCCGAAGCCACCGCCGCCGGACGAGCCGCCGCCATAACCGCCGCCGCCATAGCCGGCATCGCCATTGTCGGACATACCGCCGCCGCCCTCACCCTTGCCGTCGAGCATGGTGAGTTCACCGCGGAAGCGCTGCAGGACGACTTCGGTCGTGTATTTTTCGGCGCCCGACTGGTCGGTCCATTTGCGGGTCTGCAACTGGCCTTCGAGATAGACCTTGGAGCCCTTCTTCAGGAAACGCTCGGCCACATCGACCAGGCGCTCGTTGAAGATCACGACGCGGTGCCATTCGGTCTTTTCGCGACGCTCGCCCGAGCTCTTGTCGCGCCAGGACTCCGAGGTGGCGATGGACAGGTTGGCGACCTTCGTCCCGTCCTGGGTCGAGCGAATCTCGGGGTCGCGCCCCAGATTGCCGATGAGAATGACCTTGTTGACGCTGCCCGCCATGACGCTGCCCCCTGCTGGAATCCGATTGAAATGTCGCGCCCGTATAGCGCTTCGCCGGGCATTTTCCTAGCATCCTGGAAAGAAGAACAAAAGGGGTATTGCGGCGCCGAGAAGGCCGCTATGATGCCGCCCAAAGGTGGCCGCCGGCCGCTCCCGATTCCAGCTCCCGAAAAGACCGATCGCATGGCTAACCAATTGACTGGGCACAAGATTTCCGTCCGCGGCGCGCGCGAGCACAATCTGAAGAACGTCGATGTCGACCTGCCCAGGGATTCCCTGGTCGTCATCACCGGGCTCTCCGGCTCGGGGAAATCGTCCCTGGCCTTCGACACAATCTACGCCGAAGGCCAGCGGCGCTATGTCGAGAGCCTCTCCGCTTATGCCCGGCAGTTCCTGGAACTGATGCAGAAGCCGGACGTGGATTCGATCGAAGGCCTGTCGCCGGCCATTTCCATCGAGCAGAAGACGACCTCGAAGAACCCGCGCTCGACCGTCGGCACGGTCACCGAGATCTACGATTACATGCGCCTGCTGTTCGCGCGCGTCGGCATCCCATATTCGCCGGCCACCGGCCTGCCCATCGAGAGCCAGACCATCACCCAGATGGTCGACCGCATCATGGGCCTGCCCGAGGGCACGCGCCTCCTCCTGCTGGCACCGATCGCGCGGGGCCGCAAGGGCGAATACAAGAAGGAATTCCAGGATCTGCAGAAGCGCGGCTTCCAGCGCGTGCGGGTCGACGGCAAGATCCATGAGATCGGCGATGTGCCGAACCTCAATAAGAAGCTGAAGCACGATATCGAAGTGGTGGTCGACCGCATCGCCGTGAAACCTGGACTGGAAACACGCCTCGCCGGCAGCGTCGAGACGGCGCTCGGATTGGCTGACGGATTGCTGTTCGCCGATTATGCCGACAAGCCTGATGAGCGCATCCTCTTCTCCTCGCGCTTCGCCTGCCCGGTCTCCGGCTTCACCATCGATGAGATCGAGCCGCGCCTCTTCTCCTTCAACAACCCGTTCGGCGCCTGCCCGGTCTGCGACGGATTGGGCGAGAAGCTCTATTTCGACCCCGAGATGGTCGTGCCGGACACAGCCAAGTCGCTCCGCGAGGGCGCCATCGCGCCCTGGGCCAATTCAACCTCGCAATATTACAATCAGGCACTGGAAAGCCTCGCCAAGCATTACAAATTCTCGCTGGCGACCGCCTGGAAGGATCTGCCGAAGAAGATCCGCGACATCATCCTGTTCGGTTCGGGCGAGGAAACCGTCACCATGTCCTTCGACGACGGCACGCGCTCCTACAAGACGACGCGGCCGTTCGAGGGCGTCATCACCAATATGGAACGCCGCTTCCGCGAGACCGACAGCAATTGGGTGCGCGACGAGTTGGGGCGCTTCCAATCGACCAGCCCCTGCGAAGCCTGCGAAGGCCGGCGCCTGAAGCCGGAAGCGCTGGCCGTGAAGATCGACAAGAAGAACATCGCCGACATTTCCGACTTCTCCATCCTGCAGGCGGCCGATTGGTTCGGCAGCCTGGCGAAGAAGCTCACCAAGAAGCAGAACGATATCGCCTATCGCATCCTGAAGGAGATCAACGAGCGGTTGGGCTTCTTGAACTCAGTGGGCCTCGAATACCTGACGCTCTCCCGGGCCTCGGCAACGCTGTCCGGCGGCGAGAGCCAGCGCATCCGGCTGGCCTCGCAGATTGGCTCAGGGTTAACCGGCGTGCTCTATGTGCTGGACGAACCGTCCATCGGCCTCCATCAGCGCGACAATGACCGGCTGCTGGCGACCCTGAAGCGCTTGCGCGATCTCGGCAACACGGTGCTGGTCGTCGAGCATGACGAGGATGCCATCCGCAATGCCGATTACCTCATCGACATGGGACCGGCCGCCGGCATCCATGGCGGCAAGGTCGTCGCCGAAGGCACGCCCGCCGAGGTGATGAAGAGCAACAGCCTCACCGCGCAATATCTCAACGGCAGCCGCAAGATCGAGATCCCGAGCGAGCGCCGCAAGGGCGCCGGCAAACAGGCCAGGATCCGCATCGTCGGCGCCAAGCACAACAACCTCAAGAATATCAGCGTCGATATTCCACTGGGCACCATGACCTGCGTCACCGGCGTCTCGGGCGGCGGCAAGTCGACCCTCATCATCGAGACGCTCTACAATGCGCTGGCCAAGCGCCTGCATGACGCGCGCACGCATCCAGGAGAACATGACCGCATCGAGGGCATCGAATTCCTCGACAAGGTCATCGACATCGACCAGTCGCCGATCGGCCGCACGCCACGCTCGAACCCCGCCACCTATACCGGCGCCTTCACGCCGATCCGCGAATGGTTCGCGGGGCTCCCCGACGCCCAGGCGCGTGGCTACAAGGCCGGGCGCTTCTCCTTCAACGTCAAGGGCGGCCGCTGCGAGGCCTGCGAGGGCGACGGCGTCATCAAGATCGAGATGCACTTCCTGCCCGACGTCTATGTGCAATGCGACCAGTGCAAGGGCAAGCGCTACAACCGTGAAACGCTCGAGGTGCATTTCAAGGGCAAGTCGGTCGCCGACGTGCTCGACATGACGGTCGAGGAAGGCGTCGAGTTCTTCAAGGCGGTCCCCGCCATCCGCGACAAGCTCGCCATGCTCAACCAGGTGGGCCTCGGCTATGTCCATATCGGCCAGGCGGCGACGACCCTCTCCGGCGGCGAGGCGCAGCGCGTGAAGCTCGCCAAGGAGCTTTCCCGCCGCGCCACCGGCCGCACGCTCTATATCCTCGACGAGCCCACCACAGGCCTCCATTTCGAGGATGTGCGCAAGCTCCTCGAAGTGCTGCAGCACCTCGTCGACCAGGGTAACACCATTGTCGTCATCGAGCACAATCTCGAAGTCATCAAGGTGGCCGACTGGATCATCGACCTGGGGCCGGAGGGCGGCGACAAAGGCGGCCGCATCGTCGCCGAAGGCACGCCGGAAGATGTGGCCGATACGCCCGGCAGCTATACCGGCCAGTATCTGGCGCCCTATTTGAGCAAGCGCGTGAAGAAGAAGGCCGCGAGGGGGTAGCGATGTACAAGCTCTTCTACAGCCCGGGCAGTGCCGCGATGGCGGCGCATGCGATGATGGTCGAGATGGGCGTCGAGGCCGAGTTCATCCTGATCGATGACGAAAAGAACGAGCAGAAGAGCCCGGAATATATGAAGCTCAACCCGCATGGCCGGGTGCCGACGCTGATCTATGATGACGGCAAGGTCATGTATGAGAGTGCCGCCATCTGCGAGTTTCTGACCGAGCGGCATCCGGAGGCGAAGCTCGCCCCCACCATCACCCATGCCGATCGGGGTCTCTACCTGCAATGGATGGCCTATCTCACCAACACGCCCCAGGAAGCGTCGATGCACTGGTGGCATTCTGAGAACTATGTCGATGGCGCAGACGCGCAGGCCAGGATGAAAGCGAAGGCCGAAGAGCGTCTGGCGAGGATCTGGTCGTTCCTCGATGGTGAACTGGCCAGGAAAGGCCCGTATCTGTGCGGTGCCAATTTCTATGCCTGCGACTATTTCCTCGCGATGCTGATCCGCTGGACGCGCAAGATGCCCAAGCCCGGCCACATCTATCCGCATCTCAACAAGCTGGTGCGCTCGGCGATGGCCCGCCCCGCTTACGCGCAGATGCTGCAGGACGAGGGCATCGATCAGCCGGTGTGATGTCGGACTAGAGCGTTTCAACGTCACTCAGAATCGCGCGCCTTCCTCCGTCATCCCCGGGCTTGACCCGGGGATGACGGAAAGAGAGACAACGTTTCCGTCAAACCATGAGGCGTTCTAACTGCCCGCAAACCGTACGCCGACCACGACACCGTCGGCGCGGACCACTTCGCATGGATACTCGCTGCCGTCGCTGAGGCGCAGGGTGAAAAGGTGCGGCAGCGGGGTCAGGCCTGGAAAGACCAGCCGCGCGCCGGATTCCGACCAGTCGCGCACCTGGCAATCGTAAAGACTGGCGCCGTTATTGAAGACCGCCTTGGCGCCCCTCAGTATTTTTCGGCGCGGGTGGCGGCGTTTGTCAGGTCCGGTCTCCGCCATGCTCTCCCTCCCCAAGGGGATGCATGGCGATGGTGCGGCAGTTGGCTGGCCGGGGCTACGCTGCCCTGGCTGCAATACCCTCGACCTCGATCAACCATTCCGGATTGGCCAGCGATGTCACCACGATGAGTGTCGAGGCCGGCTGGGCGCCGGCGAGGATCTTATCCCGCGCGATGCGCGAAGCCGGCACATCGCCGGCACGGGTGAGAATGATATTGACCTTGACCAGATCCTGGACATTCATGCCGTCGGCTTCCAGGCAGGCAGCCAGATTGCTCCACGCCAGTTCCGCCTGCGCCTCGAAACCCTTGGCCGTCTTATGATCCCGGTCGCAGCCGACCTGCCCGCTGATATAGAGCCAGCGATAGTTCTCGGGTGCCGAGACCATCTGCGAATAGCGGCTGAAGGGTGGCGGCGCCGAAGGGGGATTGAGGAAGTTCAGCATCTGTATCTCCTTGATGGCACGCGCTTTATCGTTCCGTCGGGCGCGCCGATTGTCAATCCTGGCGCCTGGCCTTGCCCATGGACGCAATGGGCGCTATGACCCGCCGCATGAACGCGAACAAAACCAAACCCATCCACGTCATCGGCGCCGGCCTCGCCGGGTCCGAGGCCACCTGGCAGCTGGTCTCGGCCGGCGTGCCGGTCATTCTCCACGAGATGCGGCCCCAACGCGGCACCGACGCGCACCAGACCGACCGCTGCGCCGAACTGGTCTGCTCCAACTCCTTCCGCTCGGACGATGCGGAGAACAATGCGGTGGGCCTGCTGCACGAGGAAATGCGCCGCGCCGGCTCTTTGATCCTCAAATCGGCCGATGCCAGCAAATTGCCGGCGGGCGGCGCGCTCGCCGTCGACCGCGACGGATTTGCCGAACGTGTCACCGCCGCTCTGACGTCGCACCCCCTCGTCACCTTCGAACGGGGCGAGATCGGCGGATTGCCACCCGAGGATTGGGACAGCGTCATCATCGCCACCGGTCCCCTCACCTCGCCCGCCCTCGCCGAGGCCATCCTGCAATTGACCGGCGAAGCCAGCTTGAGTTTCTTCGATGCGATTGCGCCGATCGTGCACAAGGACAGCATCGATCTGGAGAAGGCCTGGTTTCAGTCGCGCTATGACAAGGTCGGCCCCGAGGGCGACGGCGCCGATTACATCAACTGCCCGCTCGACAAGCCGCAATATCTGGCCTTCATCGAGGCGATCCTCGCCGGCGAGAAGACCGAGTTCAAGGAGTGGGAAGGCACGCCCTATTTCGAAGGCTGCCTGCCCATTGAGATCATGGCAGCACGAGGGCCCAACACCTTGCGCTTCGGCCCGATGAAGCCCATTGGCCTCTTTGATCCCAGGGAACAGCGGCGCCCCTATGCCGTCGTGCAGCTGCGGCAGGACAATGCGCTGGGCACGCTCTACAACATGGTCGGCTTTCAGACGAAGTTGAAATACGCCGAACAGGTCCGTGTCTTCCGCATGATCCCGGGCCTCGAGAACGCCGAATTCGCGCGCCTCGGTGGCCTCCACCGCAACACCTTCATCAACAGCCCCAAGCTGCTGGATGGGTCGCTGCGCCTCAAGGCACAGAAGCGCCTGCGCTTTGCCGGCCAAGTCACCGGCGTCGAAGGCTATGTCGAAAGTGCGGCCATCGGCCTGCTGGCCGGCCGCTTCGCCGCCGCCGAGCGGCTGGGCAGCGACCTGCCACCGCCACCGCTCACGACGGCACTGGGCGCCCTCATCGGCCACATCACCGGCCAGGCCGATGCCAAGACCTTCCAGCCCATGAACGTCAATTTCGGCCTCTTCCCCGAAATCGACGCGCCGGAGGGTCTCACCAAGGCGCAACTGCGCGAATGGAAATCCGCCCGCAAACCGCGCCTCAGTCGGCGCGCGCTGGGGGATCTCAGAGATTGGATTAAACCCCGCTAGTTCACCAGATCAACATCGCCTTGTCGCGCAGGTAGCGGGTCACAGCTTTGTACCCGATGCACCTCATTTGCACGAGAATATCACCCCGGCACAGGGCGACATCGTCGGGAGGAATATTGAAAGACTTTACGAATATCTCCGAGAGGCAGTCCCCACGCTGAGCGCCGGTTTTTCCAGTACAGGTCGCAAATGACCGTACCGACAATTCCTCTGCGGTAAGCATTACTGCCCTGTCGAGGTCTTGCCATTCATCCGCCGAGAGTGAACCTGGGATGCCGGCACCACGACGCAGCATGTTGAGCCAATCGCCCTTCGCAATGCATACGGCGTAGTCGCCAAGGTCCTGCTCTGCAGCACAATGCTCGATCCCTTCAGAATTGGCGAAGGCCGCAGTCAGCTTTTCTCGAAAGCATGCCTTGATATCGCTCACGTAGCCGACGAAATAGAGAGCGGTAGCTCCCATCCTGCTGGGGTCCGTTTCAGTACAAGCCGTCATCAATCGCGCCCGCATTTCCTGCACCGCGAGAGACGCGTCCATCCTCGCATCAGTTGATGAAGCGGCAACGGGACTGGTTGTGGCCGTCTTCGTCGTAGGCGTGCACCCGATCAAGGCGAGAATCATCGTCAAAAGAAGGTAGAATGTTCTCCACGCCGACGGCTGGATTCGAGGCGGCGCAGCTGCCCTCGGCTGCATCAGATTGCCCGCGCCGCGGCGACTTCCAGCAGATTGACCAAGCCGGCCTCGCCGACGCATTGGCCGAACTTCTCGTCCGTTTCGAGCGTCAAGCACGGTTCTCCCATCTCGGGTTGCGCGTCCATCTTGGTGAGTATCCTCTCCAACATGCATTCACGGAAAGCCCTGCTCTTGGGGTCGTGCAATTTCGCGCAATCAAAAGACTCGTGAATGGCCATCGTCAGTAACTCATCCTGCATGGATTTTTGAAAATTTGTCCAGGCACTGTCTGACATCTCAATGCCGCTCTTCTTTCGAAGATTCATGACAACGGTGCCGTCGAAGGCACATTGAAACCGAGCGTCGGCGTCCGGCTGGTCGGAACAATGGTTCTTGGCATTGCCGCTGGGATCTATCGCCATCACCAAGTTATCAGTGACACAATCCATCAACCCGGCGCTGCCGCCGCTCATGCAGGCAGTGACCGCATTCAACGTCATCTTCTGTGTCGCGGCTTCCAACCGTTCATCAAAGACGCCCGTAGATTGCCACTTGCCGTTGCGGAGCGCGGAAGATGAAGCGTTTGCGGAATTGTCGGCCGGCGCCGCGATTGTCGCGGCAGAAGACGTAGATTTGGGAGAACTTGGCTGGCAGGCCGCGACAGCCAAGGCCAGCAAGAGTAGTCCAGACGCGCCCACCGATGTAACCGCACGCATATTCCGCCCCCCGATTTTCAGTACCGGGGAGAATACTAACGATGCTCTTTTTGGACGGCAAATGGCATTTTTGTCGCGCCAAGGTTGCTTGACCGTGCGACATTCATCAGGAATGCACGCGATCAAGCTTCAGGCGGATCGAATGGGCAAAGCCAGCCCAATAGATGCACATGTCACGCTGCTCCTTGCTCGGGCAGAAATCGATTGCCTCAGGCTTGACTTCGAAATAGCGGAACATCGAGCTTTCGACGCATTCCTTCATGGCCGACTTGCTTGGCGTCAAACATGATGCGTGAATCCGGTCGCTGATGAGTTTGCTGGCCTGCTGTCCGCGCGCGTCACGGCTGCCCCATTGCACGTCGACCGGCAAGGCCGCGGAACCGCTGTTCTTGATCACCGCGCCGACAAACTGCCCTTCCAGGATGCAGCTGACGAACTGCCGGAGGTCGCGCCCCTGGCTGCAGGAGCTGGCGCCCTTTCCTGCATCGAAGGCTTCGACCAGGCGCGAGCGCACGCAGACCGCCTGACCGGCCGGCAATGTTAGCAGGTCATCCGGTGTTTCGAGCTTTGCCTGGCACGCATCGGAGAGCGCGTGATGCAATTCGACAAGCGCATCCCTTGTCCCGCTCAGTCGCCATAGGCCCTCGCTGGTCTCCGCCGGCCCCTTCGACGCGGGTTCGGACGAGGCGCAGGCAGCGGTCATGATCAGGAGAGCGACACTGAGGACGTTACGCCCGACATGGCCCAACATCCGTTCTCCCGTCATTGTGGCCTCGAACAGCTGCATCAGGAGCGGATCCGCCCGATGGCCGTTTTCCAGCCGGCATAGAGTTTCTCGCGGTCCACCTCCGCCATTTCCGGGCGGAATTCGCGTTCCTGCTGCCAGTTCGCGGCGGCGGCCTTGAGGTCCGGGATGAGGCCGACACCGAGTCCCGCCGCGATCGCCGCACCCAGGGCCGTCGTTTCCACGACGACGGGGCGCCCGATCGGCACGTTGAGAAGATCGGCCAGGAACTGCATGACCCAATCGTTGCGCACCATGCCGCCATCGACGCGCAACGACTGCACCTCGGTGCCGGTATCGCTGGTCATGGCACTCATCAGGTCGCGCGTCTGGTAGCAGACGGCCTCGAGGGCTGCGCGCACGATTTCGGCGATGCCGGTATCGCGCGTGAGGCCCAGCAGCGCACCGCGCGCCATCGGATCCCAATAGGGTGCACCCAGGCCCGTGAAAGCCGGCACCAGATAGACACCGCCGGTTCCGCGCACGGAGCGCGCCAGCGCCTCGGTTTCACCCGCTTGATGGATGAGCTTCAGGCCGTCGCGCAGCCATTGCACGGCGGCGCCGGCGATGAAGATGCTGCCTTCGCTGGCATAGGCCGTCTCGCCCTTGAGCTTGTAGCCCACGGTGGTCAGCAGCCGGTTCCTGGAAAGTACAGCCTTGCCGCCCGTGTTCATCAGCGCGAAGCAGCCGGTGCCGTAAGTGCTCTTGATCATGCCCGGCTTGAAGCACGCCTGGCCGATGAGTGCTGCCTGCTGGTCGCCCGCCATGCCGGCCACGGGCAGGCTGACACCCAATTCACGCGGATCTGTCATGCCGAAGGCCGCCGCATTCTCACGGATCTCCGGCAGCATCGAGCGCGGAATCCTGAACAAGGATAGCAGCTCGTCATGCCAGGCCAGTTTATGGATGTCGCACAGCATGGTGCGCGAGGCGTTGGTAACGTCGGTTGCATGCGCCTTGCCCCCGGTGAGGCGCCAGAGCAGGAAAGTATCGATCGTGCCGAACGCCAGTTCACCCTTCTCCGCCGCGTCGCGGGCACCGGCGACATTCTCCAGGATCCAGGCGACCTTGGTGGCGGAGAAATAGCTGTCGATGAGCAGGCCCGTCTTCGCCTGGATCATCGGTTCCATGCCGTCGGCGATGAGCTTCTTGCACAGTGGCGCGCCGCGGCGGTCCTGCCAGACAATGGCATTGTGCACCGGCTTGCCGGTCTTGCGGTTCCACACCACCGTCGTTTCGCGCTGGTTGGTGATGCCGATGGCGGCGATGCGTTCGGCGCCGGCCTTGGCGAGGACGCCCTTGCTGACATCGACGGTCGCCCGCCAGATCTCTTCCGGATCATGCTCGACCCAGCCGTCGGCCGGATAGATCTGCGGCAGCTCCTTCTGCACCGTCGCCTGCGGTTCGCCGCGCAACGAAAAGGCGATCGCCCGCGTGCTGGTGGTGCCCTGGTCGATGGCGAGGATGAGGTCGGCCTTGGCCATGGCGGCGCCCCCTATTTCTATTTCGTGCCGAAGAGACGGTCGCCGGCATCGCCGAGACCGGGCACGATGTAGGCGTTTTCATTGAGGTGGGAGTCGAGGGCCGCCACGAAGATCGGCACGGTCGGATGGGCCGTCTGGACCACGCGGACACCTTCGGGTGCGGCCACCAGCGACATCATGCGGATGTTGCTGTCGGGAATGCCGCGCTTGTTGAGGGTGTCGATCGCCGCCGCGGCCGAGTGGCCCGTCGCCAGCATCGGATCGACCAGGATGAAGATGCGTCCTTCGGGCTCCGGCAGCTTCACGAAATATTCGACCGGCCGCTTCGTTTCGTGATCGCGGTAGAGCCCGATATGCCCCATGCGCGCAGCCGGGACGAGTTCCATCAGGCCGTCAGCCATGCCGAGGCCGGCGCGCAGGATCGGGACCACGGCGATCTTCTTGCCCTTGATCACGGGCGCGTCCATCCTGGTCAGCGGCGTTTCGATCTCCTGCGTCGTCATCGGCAGGTCGCGCGTGAGCTCGTAGCCCATCAGCAGGGCGATCTCCTTCAGCAGCTGCCGGAACAGGGTCGTCGGCGTGCCCTTGTCGCGCATCATCGACAGCTTGTGCTGAATGAGCGGGTGATCGAGCACGTTGAGCGTCGGAAATTCCTTGAACGTCTTGACCATGAGATGCTCCCTGTTCCCGCAAGCCGGGTTGATGCTTCTTGATTAGATGACCTGGAAACCGTGCTTATACGGATCGCGATCGTCGATGAAGATGGTGTTGTAGCCCGTGACCCGCGCCCAGCCTTCGATCGATGGCACGATGGCCGGCTTGTTGCCGACGCTCGCCGCCTGCTCGACCCGGCCCTTGAACAGCGAGCCGATGATGCTTTCATGGACGAAATTGTCGCCGACCCTGAGCTTGCCCTTGGCCGCCAGCTGCGCCATGCGCGCCGACGTGCCGGTGCCGCAGGGCGAGCGGTCGATCGCCTTGTCGCCATAGAAGACGGCATTGCGCGCATCGGCCCCGTCCACCGTCGGCTTGCCGGTCCACAGAATGTGCGACAGGCCCTGGATGGTCGGGTTGTCGGGATGCTGGAAAGTATAGCGTTCGTTCATGCGCCGGCGCAGTTCGCGGCTCATGGCGATGAGCTCGCCGGCCGAGAAATCCGCCATGTCGCGATAGCCGGCCTGCGGTTCGACGATGCAATAGAAATTACCGCCATAGGCGACATCGACCTTGATCGGCCCGATCTCGGGACAATCGATGTCGAGTCCTTCCGAATGCAGAAAACCCGGCACGTTGGTGAGGCGCACTGATTCCACATATTCGCCGACCTGGTCATAGGTGGCGACGACCAGGCCCGCCGGTGTGTCAAGGCGCAGCTCGCCCGGCTTCTTCGGGCGGACCAATCCGTTCTCAATCGCCACCGTCACGGTCCCGATCGTGCCATGGCCGCACATAGGCAGGCAGCCGGAGGTCTCGATGAACAGGATGGCAACATCGCAGTCCGGCCGTGTCGGCGGATAGAGGATGCTGCCCGACATCATGTCGTGGCCGCGCGGCTCAAACATCAAGCCGGTGCGGATCCAGTCGAACTCCTTGAGAAAATGCTGACGACGCGCGCTCATGCTGTCGCCCGCGAGCTGCGGCCCACCGCCGGAGACGACCCTGACAGGGTTGCCGCAAGTATGTGCGTCGATGCAGGAAAAGGTGAATCGGGCCATGGTTAACCTTTTGATGGGCAAGGAAGTTCCGGACGCCGCGGCGCATGACAGCGGGCCCGCCAATTGATATAACCCGGCCCCGTCCTTGGCAATGTGCAACCGACTGATTCTCCCCACTTAACCCAGCCACTGGTGACCCGCCGCAATATGCCTTCCAATCGTGCCATCGGATCGCCTCGACGCGGGGTCTGGCGACACAGGCCCAGCCGGCGCTTGCGCAATATGGCCATCCTTTCGGTCGCGGTCGTCGCGACCGTCGCGCTCGGCACCCTCGTCAGTGCCATCATCCTGATGCTGGCGCGCGAAACGACGCCGCCCGAAACCGCCGCGCAGTTGCAGGAGCGCCATGGTGGCCTCTACGGACCGGCGACCGATGACGGTGTCTTCGTATACAAGCTCGCGCGCTACACGCTGCACCAGCCGGACATTCTGGTAGTCGGTTCGCGGCGCTTGGCGGCTCTTCCCGGTGAAGCTTTTTCGGGCTCTGTCTACAATGCGGCCGGCGCCGCCAATTCGCTTGCGCAGCTGATCACTTTCACCCGAAGCGCCGTCGCCGCGCATTCGCCAAAATCGATCCTTATCGGGCTGGACTATTGGTGGTTCAACCCGGATCTGCCCCCCGCACCGGCACCGGCCACGTCATCGCCTGGCTACATGAAACAATTGTTCGACCCCTTTCAATGGCTCGTAACGGGCCGGGTCTCGCCGCGGGCGATGCTTGCGGTGCTGCTGCCGTCGAACAGCGAGGCGCGCGGCATCGGTGCCTTCGCGGTCCTCAACGGCGAAGGCTGGGATGCCTATGGCCGCTATGATAACGCCATGCACCCGGGCGGCGGCGGCGACATGCCCGCCGGCATCGAAGATGTCCACGTCGGTCCGTCAAGCGAATCCGTCGCGCAACTCGGCGCGCTTGTCGCCGAACTCAACGGCGGATCGATCGAGGTCATCCTCATGCTGCCGCCGATGGCATCGCCAATGCGCGGTGCGCTGGCTCAGGATCCGGAAAATCGCCTGGTCCCCCTCTCGAACGATGCCATTCGCTCATTGGGTCAGCGCGTGTTCGACTTCCAGGACGCAACAGCGCTCGGCGCGACCGATTGCGAGTTCACCAGCGATATCGCTGGCGGCGAAGTGGCCTATCTGCGGACGCTCGACGCCATCGGCAATTTCGGTGGGACATATCTCAGCCAAGCCATCGATCGCGATATGGTGACAAGCCTGATCGGCTCCAATTCGGGACATGTGCGCGTGGCCGAATTGTTGCCGGCGGATGCAGCCCACGACGCTCTCTTCCGGCATGACAGTTGCGACAAGGATCGATGACGCATGCTCTTCAATTCTTATCCGTTCATGTTTGCGTTCCTCCCGGTGACGCTGGCCTTGTTCTTCCTGCTCGGCCGCATTGCCACCCGCGACGTCGCCATCGGCTTTCTGACGCTCGCGTCGATATTCTTCTACGCCTGGTGGAACTGGATCTATATCCTGCTCATCCTCGCCGAAATCGTGTTCAGCTTCCTCGTCGGCCGACAACTTGAGCGGACCGACCTTGGCGATCGGCGGCGGCGGCTTATTCTCACCGGGGCGATCGCCGCGATTCTGGTTGTGCTTGGCTACTTCAAATACGCCAATTTCTTCCTCGGCATCGTCAATGATCTGAGCGGCACCGAGCTCACCCTCGGCCTCATCATCCTGCCGCTCGGCATCTCCTTTCACACATTCCAGCAGATCGCCTATCTGGTCGATGCCTATAGTCGCTCGGCCAGGCATTACCGCTTCGCCGATTTCTGCCTGTTCGTGACGTTCTTCCCGCAATTAGTTGCCGGACCGATCGTGCATCACAACGAAGCGATACCGCAGATCCGCGCCGATGGATTCCTGCGCCCGCGCTCCATCAACCTGCTGGTGGGCGTCTCGCTCTTCGGCCTCGGCCTTTTCAAGAAGACTGTCATCGCCGATACGCTGGCCCAGGTCGCCAACCCGGCCTTCGCCGCTGCGCAAAGCGGCGCCGACCTCACCCTGGTCGAAGCCTGGATGGGCGCATTGGCATATAGCCTGCAGCTCTATTTCGATTTCTCGGGCTATTCCGATATGGCGATCGGTCTTGCCCGCATGTTCAACATCCGTTTCCCCGCCAATTTCCATTCGCCCTACAAGGCCGTCAACATCGCCGATTTCTGGCGCCGCTGGCACATGACCCTGTCGCGGTTCCTGCGCGACTATCTCTACATACCGATGGGCGGCAACCGCCGTGGTCCGTCCCGACAGATGCTCAATCTCTTCCTCACCATGCTGCTCGGCGGCCTGTGGCACGGCGCCGGCTGGACTTTCATCATCTGGGGAGCGCTGCATGGTATTTTCCTTGCCATCCAGCGCCTGTGGTCGGGCTTTGCCAAGAACCGGGGCTTCACGCTGCCGCGACCCGTCGGCTGGTTCATTACAGCGCTCTGCGTCATGGCGGCTTGGGTCTATTTCCGCGCACCCGACATAGGCACGGCGCATAGCGTTCTCGCATCGCTGATTGGCGCCAATGGGTTCGGTCTCAAGGCACCCAATCTCTCGGGTCTGCCGCTCGACGGCTGGCCGGTCATTCTGCTCGCCGGTCTTGTCGCGACGCTGGCGCCGAACAGCACCGAAATCTTCCGCCGCTATGCACCCACGCTGAAGCTGGTGACACTGACGCGGCGCCATCTGGGACGGTTCGAGCGCCGCCTGGAATGGCGCCCCGTCACCGCTTGGGCGCTGGTCGCCGGCCTGGTGGCGACGGCCGGCGCCGTCGCCATCCTGGGTTGGCAATCCGAATTCCTCTATTTTCAATTCTAGGCGCGATGACCATGGCTCGCTATCTTCGCTACGCTCTGCTCTTCGCGCTGCCGCTCGCGGTCGCTTTCGCAGGCCTGGGCCTTTCCTATCTCGTTCTATGGCGCGCTGGCGAGACGATCGATCCGATTGCCGCTGCAACATTGCAGCAGGAGCAGGAAATCAACTACAGCTCCTCGCTCTTCTATCGGCCCCGCCCCTACAAGATCGAACGCGCGGCGCTCCGCCGAGCCGACATCGTCCTCCTCGGTTCGTCGCGCGCCATGCAGTTCGTGGCGGCACCCTGGCGAGGTTCGGCATTCAATGCCGGCGGCGCCATGCGTGATCTCGAGTCCGGAGAAATCTTCGTCGATGCCATGCTCAAGGTTTATCAGCCAAGGCAGATGATCATCGTCCTCGATTGGTGGTGGTTCAGCAAGATGCGCCGGCCCGACGCCCCCAGCGATGCCTCGCCCGAAACGCAGCTGACGCTTCATGAGTTGACGCAGCTCCCCGTCTGGCTGTGGGACGGCACGCTGTCCTTCGACGATCTGTCGAATTTGCTGTTCGATCCGGCGGCGCTCAACCCCGGCATCGGCATATCCGCCCGTTTCAAACATGCCGGCTGGGACGCGTTCGGGCATTATGATTACGGCAGCGTCCTTACCGAGCAGGGCGGCGGCAACGATATCGGCTTCGACGAGACTCTGAAAGATATCGCCCGCAAGTCAAGGCACAACGACCGCGCCCCCTGGAATCCATTCTCGGAGGAAAGCTGGCAGCGCCTCGAAGCGCTGGTACAGCGCCTGCAGGAAGCCGGCACCGAAGTGATCGTGCTGCTGCCACCCGTGGCCAAGCCGATCCACGATTGGCTGTCGGCGCAGCCGGAACCCAATCTCGTCAAGGAACTGCAAAGACGCCTGACGACATTGCCCGTGCTGACCTTCGACCTTCACGACCCGGCGAGCATCGCCAGCGACCCTTGCGAATTCGTCGACGGCATGCATGGCGGCGAAGTCACTTACTTGCGCGTGCTCGATGCAATCGCCGCCGACCCCAGCACGCATCTCGACAATGCCGTGGACCGCGCACTCATTCAGCGCCTCATTGCCGAGAATGCCGGCCATGCCCGCTTGCAGAGTGACGATCCGGACCAGGCGCCCGAAGCCGATTTCAACAGCCTGGGTTGCGTCAAGTAATCAGCGGCCGCTCTTCAGCAGGTCGCGGATCTCGCCCAGCAGCTTTTCACTCTCGCTGGGTGCCGGCGGGGGAGCGGCCTCTTCCGCCTTCTTGAAGCGGTTGATCTGCTTGACCAGCAGGAAAATGGCAAAGGCCACGATCAGGAAATTGATGCAGGCGTTGAGAAACAGGCCGTAATTGATGGTGACGATTCCGGCATCCTGCGCCGCCTTCAGCGTATCGTAATGCTCGGTGCTGAGTGCTATGAAGAAGTCGCTGAAATCGATGCCGCCCATGACGAAGCCGATGGGCGGCATGATGATATCCTTGACCAGCGAGTTGACGATGCCGGTGAAGGCCGCGCCGATGATGATGCCGACGGCAAGGTCCACCACATTGCCGCGAACGGCAAAGTCCCGGAATTCCTTCAGCATGATCTTCCCCTTCAATTGCATGGTGCTGCCCGCACGTTAGGTCAGCCGAGCACGGCCCGCAAGGCATCGACCACACGGCCGACATCCTTGTCGTGCATGTCCGGATAGAGCGGGATGGAGAGCTGCCGCGCATAATAGGAATCGGCGCCCGGCAGATCCTGCTTGCCATAAAGATCGCGATAATAAGGTTGCTGGTGCACCGGCAGGTAATGCACCTGCGTGCCAACGCCCATGGCCTTGAGCTCGGCCACAACCCGAGCGCGCGATTTGCCGATGCCGACGAAATCGATGAGCACCGCATAGAGATGCAGCGCTGCATTGTCGCCTGGCTGTTTCGGCACGATCTTGAGGCGTGGCGTCAGCGGCGCCAGTTGTTCATCGTAGAGCGCCGTCAGTTCCCGGCGCCGGTCGATGAAGCGGGACAGCTTGGCAAGCTGGCTCTCGCCCAATGCGCAGGCGAAATCGGTGATGCGGTAGTTCCAGCCCAGCGCCTGCATCTCATAATACCAGGGGTTGGCCTGTCCGTCCGGCGCGAAGCCGAGATCGCGATGCCGGAAATCGGCCGGGTCGCGCACCATGCCGTGGCTGCGATAGAGCTGCATGATCTTGTAATGCTTGGGGTCGTTGGTTGTGGTGACGCCACCCTCGCCCGTCGTCATCGTCTTGACTGGATGCAGCGAGAAGCAGGCCAGTTCCGACAGCGCGCAGGCTCCCACTCTGGCCGTGCTGTTATTGCCGGATTGATGCACGGTCCCCAGGGCATGGCAGGCATCTTCGACGATTTTGATTCCACGTGCTTCCGTGATGGCGCGGATCGTCGCCATGTCCGTGCAATGCCCGTTGAGATGCACCGGCAGCACCGCCTTGACCTTTGCCGAACCCGCGCGCGCAAGTGCTGCCTCCAAGGTCGCTGGCGTCAGGCGCCCGCTATCGGCATCAACATCGGCAAAGATGACATCAGCGCCGCAGAAGCGCGCGGCATTTGCCGTGGCGAGGAAGGTGAGCGTCGGCACGATGACCGCGTCGCCCTTCCCGAGCCCCAGCGCGATGCAGGCAAGATGCAGGGCCGCCGTGCCGCTGTTGCTGGCCACGGCGTAGCGCGCACCAACGATCTCGGCGAAAGCCTGCTCGAAACGGCCGACGCCCGGCCCGGTCGTCAGATAATCCGCCTGCAGCGCCCTGGCGACCGCGGCCAGATCGTCCGCATCGATGCTCTGGCGACCGTAGGGAAGAAAGGAATTCGTGCTCATGATCTCGCTCGGGGACTTAGGTGGAATATTGGAAAAGCACGAAAATCTATAGCGGGCGCCGGCATCCCACGCCAGCGCCAGAACGTCTCCATACATATCCCGTTAACCATTCTTCTTTAGGGTCTGGGCAGCAATCGCTTGGTATAGTTTTCGGCAAGGGCGTGAGTCGCCCAGTTCAGATCAGGCAGGGAGAATCCCCGCATCATGGCTTTGTCGGACGAGAACCAGCCCCAAGAGGGCGATTCCCAGCCCAAGGTTTTCGTCTATCGCATCCAGCAACGCAAAGGCCTGCCGACCCTGCGCGGCGAAATCCTCGCCGAGGACGAAGCCGATGCCGAGCGTCAGCTTCGCCTGAAGCTGCTGGCTCCCGCCCTGCCGCCGCATGTCAATCTGGTGGAGAAGGCCGAGATCGAAGCGGCGGAGCGCGCGGCCAAGTCGCGCAACCTGCGCATGCTGCTGGACATCCTGCGCGCCCATCACGACTGGCTGCGCGGCGATGGCGGCGAGCGGGCCGACTTCACCGGCCGCAATCTGTCCGGCCTCAAGCTGCCGCGTCTTGATCTATCCATGGCCAATCTCTCGGGCTGCGACTTTTCCGGCGCCGACCTCTCCGAAAGCAAGCTGCAGGGGGCCAACCTGGCCGGCTGCAATCTTGCCGGCGCGCATCTCAAGGATGCCGATCTGAGTGGCGCCGATCTCTCCGATGCCAATCTCAAGGGATCGAATCTCTCCGGTGCCAACCTGGACGGGGCCGACCTGTGGCGTGCCAATCTGATGGGCGTCGAAGTGGCTCCCGATGTGCTGCACCGCGCCCTTTCCTGCCGGCATCCCGGCAGCAATCAGCCAACCGACTGATAAATATCGTTATAAATTAATGGCTTGACCAAATCCTTGCGGTGGCGGCCCTTGGCTCTGTATCACTGCGCGCGAGCGCGCCTGGCGGCGCGAACGAGTCGAGTACGGTTTGGAGTCCCATGAGCGATCTTTTCGAAGGCACGCCCAAGAAGGGCGGCGACTATTCCGCCAAGGATATCGAGGTTCTGGAGGGTCTGGAGCCCGTCCGCCGCCGCCCCGGCATGTATATCGGCGGCACGGACGAGCGGGCGCTCCATCACCTGGTCGCCGAAGTGCTCGACAATTCGATGGACGAAGCCGTGGCGGGTCACGCCAGCCGCATCGAAGTCGAACTCGATAAGGACGGCTATGTGACCGTGCGCGACAACGGCCGCGGCATTCCGATCGACCCGCACCCGAAGTTCAAGGACAAGTCGGCGCTCGAAGTCATTCTCACCACGCTCCACTCGGGCGGTAAATTCTCCGGCAAGGTCTACCAGACTTCCGGCGGTCTGCACGGTGTCGGCAGTTCGGTGGTGAACGCCCTCTCCGACGATCTCATCGTCGAAGTGGCGAAGGAAAAGCAACTCTGGGTGCAGAGCTACAAGCGCGGCAAGCCGGTCACCAAGCTGACCAATCAGGGCAACGTCAACCGTCGCGGCACATCGGTCCGCTTCCATCCGGATCCCGATATCTTCGGCAAGCAGCTTCACTTCAAACCGAGCCGCCTTTATCGCATGTGCCGCTCGAAGGCCTACCTCTATCGCGGCGTCGAAATCCGCTGGAGCTGCGATCCCGCACTCATCCATGAAGGCGAAGAGACGCCGGCCCAGGCCGTGCTGCACTTCCCCGGCGGCCTGATGGACTATCTCGGCATGACGCTGGGAACCCGCAAGACCATCACCTCGGCGCCCTTCGCGGGCCAGGCCGAATTCCCCGACGAGCAGGGGCGCCTCGAATGGGCGATCGCCTGGCCGGTCGATGAAGACGGCTTCATGAGTTCCTATTGCAACACCGTGCCAACCCCCGAAGGCGGCACGCATGAGAGCGGCCTGCGCACGGGCCTCACCCGCTCGCTCAAGGCCTATGGCGATCTGGTCGGCAACCGCAAGATCGGCCTCGTCACGTCGGACGACATCTGCGGCAATGCGGCGATGCTGCTCTCTGTCTTCATCCGCGATCCGCAGTTCCAGGGCCAGACCAAGGAAAAGCTGGCCTCGCCGGAAGCGACGCGCCTGGTCGACAACATGATCAAGGATCATTTCGATCACTGGCTGTCGAACGATCCCGGCCGCGCCAAGGACCTTCTCGAGCGCGTCGTCGAGAAGGCCGAGGAACGCCTCCGCAAGAAGCAGGACAAGGAACTGTCGCGCAAGACCGCAACCAGGAAGCTGCGCCTGCCCGGCAAGCTCGCCGATTGCACCAAGGACGCGATGGCCGGGACCGAGATTTTCCTGGTCGAGGGCGACAGCGCCGGCGGCTCCGCCAAGCAGGCGCGCAACCGCGAGACCCAGGCCGTGCTGCCCTTGCGCGGCAAGATCCTCAACGTCGCTTCGGCCACCAATGACAAGCTCGCCGCCAACCAGGAGCTGGTGGATCTCATCCAGGCTCTGGGTTGCGGCAGCCGCGACAAGTACAGCGAGGAACGGCTGCGTTACGAGAAGGTCGTCATCATGACCGATGCCGATGTCGACGGCGCGCATATCGCCTCGCTCTTGATGACCTTCTTCTATCGCGAGATGCCGCAGCTCATCGAGAACGGCCATCTCTTCCTGGCGCAGCCGCCGCTCTATCGGCTGGCGCAAGGCGGCAAGGTCGCCTACGCCCGCGACGATGCGCATAAGGATGCGCTCTTGAAGGGCGCGTTCTCGGGCCGCGGCAAGGTCGAGATCAGCCGCTTCAAGGGCCTTGGCGAAATGCCGGCGGCCCAGCTCAAGGAAACGACGATGGACCCGCGCCATCGCTCGCTCCTCAAGGTGCGCATCCCGCACAAATACAATGAGGAAGAACGGGAGGAGGCACGCGAGACCGCCGATCTGGTCGAACGGCTGATGGGCCGCAAGCCCGAGATGCGCTTCCAGTTCATCCAGGAAAACGCGCGCTTCGCCCAGAATCTCGATATCTGAAGACCGCCCATTCCGTAAGGACATCGCAGGATATTCCATTCCTGTGTGAGCGGTGGAGCGAACCGGAGCCCGGCTTGTCCCGACCAACAGGCTGACGGCCGATACACGTGCTGGACTTGAGGAATGCTTCTCGTCCAGCGCGTCTGGACGGACCGGATCGTGTCCACTACCCTTGAGAAAGCTCTCGACGGAAAATGAAGATGATGTGCTTGCGCGAACTCTCTTGGGGGGTGCTCGCCCTTCTCGCCTCGACCGCTCTCGCCTGGGCCGATCCAGTCGCCCAGGTCGTGAAGCTCCGCGGCCAGGCCATCCTCACCCGCGACGATGCGACTGCGCCGCTCCTGCTCGGCGCAGCGCTCGAACCAGGCGACCAACTCACCACCGATGCCAATGGCCGCGTGCGCCTGCAACTGATCGACGGATCAGTCATCAACCTCGGATCGCAATCGACTTTCTCGATCGACGATGTGATCAGCAGCGGCCCCGGCGGCGATCGGCAGGTCAAGCTGGACCTCGCGCAAGGCGCCCTGCGCGCCCACGCGGCGCCGGCGACACCCGCGTCGCGTTTCGAGATTCGGACGCCCCGGGCGATCACCGCCGTGCGCGGGACTGAATGGGGGATCCTCGCCGACCAGGTGAAAAGCGACGTGCTGGTCATCGCCGGCCGGGTGGGCGTGCGCAAGAACGAGATTTCCGGCGTCAGCGCCACGACGCTTACCCGCACGCTGGGCGTCACCGTGACCGAGCAGGGATTGGGCGCAATCGCGCGTTGGAACGAAGCACAGGTCGCAGCTCTTCTTGCCGCCACGGACGTGCCTGGGCCCGAGTTCGGCTTCGATCTCCTCAAAGCGCCGCAGTTACAGCTCGCGCCAATCGCACCGGCGCCGCAGGAGAAGAAAGTCATTCCGCGCAAGAAGCGTTGCTACGATCCGCATGACGATTTCTGCTTGCGGCGCGACCGCGGCGACAAGCCGGAGCATGAAAACGGCAACGAGCATGAACATGAGAGCGACAATGACGGCGGCGGCAGCTTCTAGCTGACGCAGCCACCGCTACCGCCGCAAAAGAAAATGCCGGCTTGTGCCGGCATCTCCAAAGCTCAGTGATATATCCGTCGCCGGCCGGCGTAGTAAGCGGCCAGTCAAACGTCCATATTGACGATCAGCAGGTCCAGTTCGCGCGGAGCGTAGACGGTCGTGCCGTTGCCGAAGGAAAAGAAGGTGTGGCCGGAGACATCTTCCCCCGTCGCCGTCACCAATGTTTCGACCACGCCGGTATCGACCACCGGCTCATCGGTCATGATTCGGATGCTGAGATCGCCACCATCGCCTTCAATGACAATGGCGCCGCCACTGTCGGGCAGCAGATCAGCAAGAGAAAGGCTGATGGCGTCGCCGTTGCCGGCTTCGCCATCAGCATTAGGTACAATCGGTTGCAAGTGCTCAGGAGCGTCAATCATCTCAATTCTCGCTTCAGCGAAGGCCAAGCTGCCCAGCCCCTAAAGGCCGCATTCGCCTAAACTGCTTATTTCCGAGATTATTTATGGCACTTCTCGGGCCGGAAATGAACCGGCGAATCTTGGCGCTGGATACACGCAAATGTGCGAAGTGGGTTTTTCCCGCATATTTGATCGAAATCCCCAGCGGATACGCTGCAAATATACTTTTGCAGAGGCCTGACCGACTAGGTCTTGAGTCCAGCGGACCCGGCATGGCGGGTGAATTTAACCATTTCATCCACCCGGATGCCGCGACCGACCTGGAACTCTTGGGCACCAGGAGTGATACTGGCACATCGCGCCGCGAAACGATCGCCCCGGGGGTATGCCATGCTCAAATGGTCGCTTACCCGAACTGGTCAGGAACTCCGCCTTGTCTCATTTGCCGTCCTCGCGATGGTGGGGACGATGCTCGCCGGCTGCACATCCGATCCGCCGCCGAAGCCGGTGCAGACGCGCTATGTGAGTTCGGGACAAGGTGTCGATCTGGCACTCCACGCCTATGGCAACCCCTCTCCTTACGGCTATGCGACACCCTGGGGCCTGCCCGACGGCGAGACCACCGGCTATCTCGGCGCCAACCACTTCTCGCCAGCGCAGGGGCTCATCTGCGAGCGCAGCCGCCATGTCTGCTATGGCCGCAACGGCATCGACGCCGCCGCCACCGAGCAGTATCTCGGCTCGCGCGATACCTGGAACCGCCAGCGCCTCTATGGCGATGCGAAGATCTATGTGCCGGCGCCGCAGTGAGTTGTTCTCCCCTCTCTACAGATACAAATCGACGCCCATCAGGAATTGCTCGGACAGTATGTCGGCCGTGTCGTTTCGGCCGCGACGCGGATTACGTGCCTCGCAATCCGGAAGGGGAACCCGGTCACCGCATCGGGTCCAGCGGGGGCCGCCAACCGCTGCGGCCCAAGGGGAGCGTCCTGTGACCCGGGACTCGCGGGGGATCGCTCATCCATCCGATCCGGGAGGCCGGGCTTCAGCCGCCGGCCAAGGCCGCTCCACCCCAGGCAAACGCTGGATCAAGGGAGCTATGAAAGCGGCCTGCGCCCCCGAAATGGAGCTTGCGCCGAGGACAACCGAGCAATTCCGGCTGAGCGCCGGAGGTGATGTGTGCACAAGCTAATTAGTACCGGATTCCCAGACACTTGTCAAGAACAAAATAGGAACCATATCATTGTTCCAGGATCGGCTTGAAGGCGGCAGGCTACCTCTCCTTCATCAAGGGCCTTTTGCCCTTCGCCGAGGGTGAGCGCGAAGTGAACGCAGGTCTCTTTCCAAGGCATCGGCAAGTCCCCCTTGCCGACCATGTTGACCTGTTACCCATGTCTCCGGTCCAAACTGTTACCTATCTCTCCGGTCTATACCACCGAACCGGCCCCCCTCCCAACCCTCCCCCCTGAAGGTGGGAGGGCTTTGAATCGAGGTCTACCGATCAGCCTCGCTCTCATCTCCTCCCACCTTCAGGGGGGAGGCCGGGAGGGGGGCGGAAGCGATGACTCTCACGAAGAAGAATCGGGGTCAGAGTGCGATTCTGGTTTGTCATATCAGTTTCCCTTGCCTGTTTTCTTCTGCCGCGCGGCGTGGGCGGCCGGTTGGGAGGGGCGCTGTCCGGCGGCCGGCCATGCGCGCGATCCTGGCCGCGAATTTATCGCTGCCCAGTACCCAGCCGCCTTGGGTGGCGCGGCGCAGAGCCTCGACCGTTTCGCCCGGAAGGCTCGCGCGAAACAAGGCGCGGTAGGCGCGCCGCCGTGCCGGGCCATCGGCGCCCAGCGCCAGATAGAGCCGGTAGTCCTCGGCATCGAAGAACACAGCTTCCCGGTTGTTGCCGCGCTGCTCCCCCAACATCGCTCGCCCATCCGTCACCTGTGCGTTCGCATGGATGACGTTCCAATATCAACCCACATCCGAGTACCCGCCGCTATCGCGAGTTCATGCTCATGCTCGATGAATGACAGCGCGGCTTCTACGCGGTCGGCGGACTCCGTTTCGCGGCAGGAAAGAAAAATCAGATGGAGATTGGGAAACCGTCCGGGCCTAGGCCCGCGGTCTTTTGCATGCTGCCGCATATCTTTGTCGACTGCGATGAGAATGCGGCCTGCCTGAACAGCCGCTTGACAGACAACCGGATCGGCTGAGCCAGCCGGTACAATTTCTCCGACCTTTTTCACGTCATAACCGTGATGCTGCAGCATCTTTCCAACCGAAGCGGGCACGCTTTCATCTGTCAAGACTCGCGGCTTGCTAGCTGCGGTCGTCACGCGGCTTTCTTGGCCTTCAGTGTCGCCTTTACGGCGGCAATATCCGCATCTGTCAGAGAGGGATACTCCTGCCGAATATGTCGCACGGTAGCACCATCTTCGATCATCCGTGCAACCGAGGCCACTGGGATGCGGGTACCGGCAATTACTTCAGCATTTTGTGCAACAAATTTATGTCGCTCGAAATGACCGTGCGTCTCCTTTGACCGGCGACTAAGCAGGCCAACAGCTTTTTTCGTTTCGGCGATTACCCGCTTTAGAGGGATAATGACTTGAAGCGGATACTGACCAGTCAATGCCTCCATCGGCTTCCCGCTGCGCGGGTCCTCGAAGTAGACTTTCCGGTTCGAAACATACAACTTCGTTTGCACCCAGCCAGAGCTATCTAGATTGTCTAGCTTCTTCGCTACCTTCCGGAGATGTTGCAGGGTGACTCCATGATCATGCCTCAAGGCGTGCAGAACTCGAAGCGCCGCCACATCTAGGAAGGAGTAGATCCGACTAAAGGGCTGACTACGGTCCTGTGACGCGAATGCCGGCGTGAAGAAGCCTGTCCGGTCCCAGTGTCGCAGCTGCGCTCTGGATAGGCCGGTCAGCCTTTCAACATGATCCTCGCTGAACGCCGCGAGAATTTTGCCCTCTTCGCTCACCGCTTGCTCCAACTGCCGAATTGGCAATCTAACAATGATTACAGAATACCAGATTCGCAAGCTGTGCCCAAACGGCTGCGGACAAACTTAAGGCGGACAAAATGCGGCTCCAAGTATTTTCTCCGTTACCCCAGCACGAAAAGAGCCGGCAGAGCCGACCCGACACACCACTGAATTCACTGAAAAATGGTCGGAGCGACAGGATTTGAACCTGCGACCCCTAGACCCCCAGTCTAGTGCGCTACCAGGCTGCGCCACGCTCCGACGCTTCTTTCTCAAGGGTCCCGCTGATGGGGATCCCGGGCCTGGGCGGAAGGCGCGTTTTGGAACGGGCCTTTGGGGGTGCCTGCGGCGAGGCTTATATAGCGGCCCTCCCCCGCGCGCGCAACGTAAAGAACCGAGATGGGGGCGAATAGTTAATGGGGCTCTTCCTGCGTTCCTGGAATCGCACACCCAACGAAGTGGGTCGGGGTGAGGTTGGGGGGCAGCCTTTCAGGTTCCGACAGATGCCCGGGTCAAGCCCGGGCATGACGGTGCTATTGGCGGTCTGGGTCGGACGGCTGCGGATCAGCCCAGGACCTTCCGCAGGCGGTCGCGTAGTTCCTCGAGTTCGGCGGTGATGGCCTTTACTTCGCGGACCTGGCGTTCGTCGAGGGCGGCTGCCTTGAAGAGGGGTAGATCCAGCATGGCCGTGGCCTGGCCGAGCTTGGCGGCAAGCGTGGGGTCGGTCTGGGAATCGGCTGGGCCCGCCGCTTCCGCCGCCGCGTGGCCGTTGCCGGCGGCATCGGGGGAGAGCCCTAAGGCCTCGACCTCGGAGAGGTCGGCGCCCAGGCGCAGGGCGCCTTCGCGGATCAGCTTCTGGACGCCCTTGATCGTATAGCCCTGGTCATAGAGCAGGCCGCGGATGGCGCGCAGCAGGTCGACATCCTCGGGCCGGTAATAGCGGCGGCCGCCGCCGCGCTTCATCGGCTTGATCTGGGGGAATTTGGTTTCCCAGAAGCGCAGCACATGCTGCGGCACCTCGAGATCGTCCGCCACTTCCGAGATGGTGCGGAAGGCGCCGGCGGCCTTTTCGACCCGGCGCGCATTGGCGCGGCGCTGGGCAGCCGAATCCTGCTTCGCGTTACCCGCGGCACGCTCGGCGGCGGGAAGCCGTTCTGCCGTGGAGCTCATGATTGTTTTTCAGCGCCCTTGTTGACGCGGTCCTTCAAGACATGCGAGGCGCGGAAGACGAGAACGCGGCGCGGCTTGATCGGCACCTCTTCCCCGGTCTTCGGATTGCGCCCCACCCGTTCGCCCTTGAGGCGCACGAGAAAGCTGCCGAAGGAGGAGATCTTGACGCTCTCGCCGCGCACCAGCGCATGCGAGACTTCATCGAGCACGGTGTCGACCAGCTCGGCGGATTCATTGCGCGACAGGCCCACCTCTTGATAGACGGCTTCGGCCAGATGCGCACGCGTGATGGTGTTGCCCTTCATCTCCCCCTGCCCTTCTCCAGCGGCTCTTGATGAATGAGCGTATCGTTTACTCTGAAATCAGTCAATTAGAGAGCGACATTGATCTTCGCTCATACGTGTAGGGATTGGTTCAGCAATGTCACGGAAGATTCAGTAGCGAATCAAGGCCGAACCCCAGGTGAAGCCACCACCCATAGCTTCCATCAGAACCAATTGGCCGCGCTGGATTCGTCCATCGTTGACCGCTTCGGCCAGGGCCAGCGGGATCGAGGCCGCCGACGTATTGGCATGGCGGTCGATGGTCACGACCACCTTCTCGGGCGGCAGTTTGAGCTTGTGGCCCATGCTGTCGATGATGCGCCGATTCGCCTGATGCGGCACCAGCCAGTCGACATCCTCGGGCGTGATCCCGGCCGAGGCGATGGCCGCATCGACCGCCGCCGCGAGGTTGACGACGGCATGACGGAAGACCTCCTTGCCTTCCATATGGACGAAGCCGGAAGTCTGCGTCGTCGACGGTCCGCCATCGACATAGAGCTTGTCGTAATGGGCACCGTCCGAGAAGAGATGGGTGCAGAGCACGCCGCGATCCTTCGACGTGCCGTCGCCCTCTCCGGACTCGAGCACGACCGCGCCCGCTCCGTCGCCGAACAGCACGCAGGTGTTGCGGTCGTTCCAGTCGAGAATGCGCGAGAAGGTCTCGGCACCGATGACGAGCGCGCGGTGCGCCTGGCCGCAGCGGATGAAATTGTCGGCCGTGGCGAGGCCGAAGACGAAGCCCGAGCAAACCGCCTGCATGTCCATGGCAAAGCCGCCGCGCATGCCGATGCGCTGTTGGACCCGGGTGGCGGTGGCCGGGAAGGTATGATCCGGTGTCGTCGTGGCGAGGACCAGCATGTCGATATCGGCCCCGCGCAGGCCCGCATGATGGAGGGCCTGTTCAGCCGCGTGCACGGCGAGGTCGGAGGTCAGTTCCCCGGGGGCCGCGATATGGCGTTGGCGGATGCCGGTGCGCTGCGAGATCCACTCATCCGTGGTGTCGACGCGCTTGGCGAGGTCGGCATTGGTCAGGATCTCCTTGGGGAGATAGCTGCCGGCGGAGAGGATCAGGGATCTGCGGGCCATTGGAATCTTTGAATAAAGTGATCGGACTCGCCGTCAGAGCGCCGCGGCGACGGCCTCGACGCCGGGAACGGCCATGAGCTGGGCGAAATCCTGCTTCATGCGCTCCATGGCATCATTCTGCACCATGTTTACCGCAACCCCGATGGCATTGGCAAAACCATAGGAATCGGTGCCGCCATGGCTTTTGACACAAATACCGTTGAGGCCCATGAGAATCGCCCCGTTATAGCGGCGGGGATCGACCTGGGCCCGGAGACCATTCAAGGCCGGCCGCGCGAAGAGATAAGCGAGCTTGGACATCAGCGAGGCGGAGAAGGTCTGCTTCAGCCAATGGCCGTAGAGCTTCACCGTGCCTTCGATCGTCTTCAAGGCGATGTTGCCGGTGAAGCCGTCGGTCACCACCACATCGACCGTGCCCTTGGCGATATCGTCGCCTTCGACGAAGCCGACGAATTTGCCGGGCAGCGGCACGTCGCGCAGGATGGCCGCCGCGACCTTCACCGCGTCATGCCCTTTGAGTTCCTCGGCGCCGACATTGAGGATGCCCATGCTGGGTTGCTGCACGCCCAGCACCAGGCGCGCGAACACATTGCCCATGACAGCGAACTGGACCAGATTGTTGGCGTCGCATTGCACGTTGGCGCCGAGATCCAGCATCACGCTTTCCGAACGCATGGTCGGAAAGAAGGAGGCGATCGCCGGCCGGTCGATGCCAGGCATCGTCTTCAGCACGAACTTCGCCATGGCCATCAGCGCGCCGGTATTGCCGGCGGAAACGCAGGCCCCCGCTTCGCCGGCATGGACCGCATCGATGGCGAGGCGCATGGAGGATTGACGCCCGCCGCGCAGCGCCTGGCTCGGCTTGTCGTCCATCGAGACGACGGAATCGGTATGGCGAATGGTGCTGACTTTGGCGAGTTCCGGCAAAGCATCGAGCATGGGCTTGAGCCTGGCCTCGTCGCCGAACATCAGGAAATGGACGTTGGGAAAACGCTGGCGCGCGATATCGGCGCCCCTGACAACCATGTCAGGCGCGTTGTCGCCGCCCATCGCATCTAAAGATATAGCCAGGCTGGTGCTGCCCACCCGTCACTCCTTCCCGGCCATCATAGCAGCGGGTTCGGAGTTACGCTGCGTCCGCCTCGGTGCCCTGCGCCACGACCTCGCGGCCGTCATAGTGGCCGCAGGAGCCGCAGACATGGTGCGGGCGCTTCAGCTCGCCGCAATTGGGGCATTCAGCCGACGCACTCACCGTCAGCGCATGATGGCTGCGGCGCATGTCACGGCGCGACTTGCTGGTTTTCTTCTTGGGGACTGCCATGATCCACTCTCTTCACAAAAAAATAGCGGCGGCACGCCCGAGCTGTTCGGAGGCCGCCTATGGCCGGGTAGATATCGAAAATCCCCAGGAAGCGCAAGTAGGGGATGGTGAACGGCCGGCATATGGCCGATTTTGGCCCGCGAATTGCCCTCGCGGCCCGGCATCCTGGCCTATTTCTTCAATTTATCCAGCCCTTCGAATGGCTTGCGTCTGCCGGCCGTGCCGATATCCGTCACCTCGCCCGGCTTGGGTGCATATTCCTGCGGAATCTCGGCCCCCTCCTTGCGCGGATAGGGATCGAGCGCCAGCGATAGCTGCTCGGCCACCAGGGCGCCAAGGTCGATCTTGCCGTCCTCGATCGGCTCGGGCGGGTCCGAATCGTCGAAATGGATGTCGATCTCGTCGAGGGCCGGCTCCGGCTCGGCGTCGCCAAAGGTCAGGCGGAAGCTCTCCCGCACCGTGGCCGGGACTGGTTCCAGCGTCACCACGCAGGTTTGCACGACCTCGCCCTCCAGCTCGCCCTTCACCTCGATGAGGCCGGAGGCCAGCCGGCGCAGCCAGAGTGTCGCCGTCAGCCGGTCGATGGCCCTGAGGTCGAGCACCTCGGCCAGGGCCGCGCGCTCGTCAGGCTTTGCCTCGATCCGCCGTTCCGTCGCCCGGGCACTGACCGAGGCAGCTTCAATCTCCCTAGAAAATACCGTAATATCAGAATATTGTTCCATCTTCCTCAATCCAGCCCATAATCTTGCTGAGCACCGGCCGGTGGCGGTGGAAACTCGAAAACGCCGCGCAGGATCCGATCCATCGGCTGGCGGTCGGCCAGTTCCTTGGCCCGCCGCAGGTAATTGGCGACGATCCGCACGGCTTCAATATCAGGTTCCGTCGTGCCGTAAAGGTTCCGCCGCAGAGCGCCCTGAAGCTCGATCGGATCGTTCCCGGCCAGCGCCGTCTCATAGGCCTTGATGCGGCCCTGCAGCGCCTCGGTCATGACCCGGATCCGCTTGCCGACCCCGACATCCCCGGCACCCAGCTGGCGCAGGGAGGCCTCGAAATCATGGATCAGCGTGTCGTAGAGCGCCTGGGACAGGATCGCCGCCCGGTCACCCTTCCCCCGCAGGCGCTGGAAAATGAGGAAAATATGGAGCGCCACCATGTCGAAGCGCCCGTCGACCGAGTCCGGCACCCCCAGTTTTTCATAGAAAACCCGGGCACGCGCCTGGGTCACCAGCTGCTGGAACAGCTTGCCGGCAACGTCCCGGGTCGCTCTCGGTCCCCGCAGGACCCGGGCAAGGAGACTGCCCAATGCCGTTTGCGCCACGTTTGCCACCTTTCCAGCCATTCCGGAGCCGCCCGCCCGTCCGCCGCCGCTTAGCTTGACGATTGGGGGGCACGGTGCGAATTTGCCACGGCGCGCCTGCCGCCTTGTTCCCGATGGGCGGGACCGTACTTTCGGCCCGATGCGCGCGCAACAAGTTTGGCAGTTCCCGGATCAATGGCCATGGCTCACCCACCCGCACCCACCCGCCTCGCTCTCCTGGCCGCAATCCTCAGCCTGGGCATCCTCGGCGCCGGCTGCCAGTCCAAGATCGTCCAGCACGGCAACGTGCCCGACGAGGAGCAGGTGGTGCAGATCCAGCCCGGCCAGGACGACAAGAACCGTGTCGAGCAGCTGCTGGGCTCGCCCTCGACCACCGGCACGTTCGGCGACGATGTCTGGTACTATGTCTCCAAGCGCACCAGCCAGACCGCCTTCTTCGAGCCGGATGTCATCGACCAGGGCGTGCTTGCCATTTCCTTCGATCCCCAGGGCATCGTCCAGGACATGAAGGTCTACGACCAGGCCGACGGGCGCCTGGTCGCCATGGTCGACCGCGTGACGCCGACCCATGGCAACGAGCTGACCATCATCCAGCAGATGCTGGGCAATCTCGGCCGCTTCAGCCCGGGCGAAGACGGACCCAAGACCGGGCCGACCGGCACCACCGGCGCGCCGGGTGGCGTCTGATCGGCGGACACATCCTTTTCGCGGCTCTGCACAAAAGATACTGTTCTATATTCGTTCCAGTCCTGCTATCGTCACCCTGAATCAGGAAAGGGCGACGCAGATGGACGACCGGGGCACTGCATTTCGCCGGCTGCATGAGCAGCCGGGAACATTCATCATTCCCAATCCCTGGGATATCGGAACGGCGCGGATACTGGCCGCCATGGGCTTTCCGGCCCTCGCCACAACCAGCGCCGGCATGGCCTTTGCGCTCGGCGTCGCGGAGGGGCGCGTGCCAAGGGAGGATGCCTTGCGCCATTGCCGGGATATTGCCGAGGCAACGGCGCTGCCCGTCTCGGCCGACCTTGAAAAGGGATTTGACGACAGCCCGGAAAGTGCCGCCGAGACCATCCGCGCCGCCGCCGGCATCGGCCTTGCCGGATGCTCGCTGGAAGATCACACCGGCCGCCCCGACGACCCCATCTACGATTTCACGCTGGCGGTCGAGCGGATCGATGCGGCGGCGCGCGCCAGCGGGGCCTTGCGGCGGGATTTCGTCCTGACGGCACGCTGCGAGAATTTCCTCTGGGGCCGGCCGGATCTGGATGACACGGTGCGGCGCCTGCAGGCTTATGAGAAGGCCGGCGCCGATGTGCTCTATGCGCCGGGCCTGCGCGATCTGGCGACTATTCAAACCGTTTGCAGCGCCTTGACGAAGCCGGTCAATGTCGTGATGGGCTTGCCCGGCACGGCCTTCAGTGTCGCGGACCTCGCGCAAGCCGGCGTCAAACGCATCAGCGTCGGCTCGGCATTGGCGCGCCTCGCTTACGGCGCCTTCGTCAGCGCCGCCCGGGAAATGCGCCAGCAAGGCACCTTCCGCTTTTCCGAAAGCGCCATGGGCTTTGCGGAACTCGAAGGCTTCTTCACCGGCGTAAGCACGGCGTAAGCACGGCGTGACGCCGCCCGTTCTGCCCAATAGAAAACCCCGGCCGATCGATCGGCCGGGGTTTCTTGATGATCGTGCCTTGGCTGCTTAGTGGGCGAGTGCCGCCAGCAGCAGGAGGGCCACAATGTTGGTGATCTTGATCATCGGGTTGACGGCTGGGCCGGCGGTGTCCTTGTAGGGATCGCCAACCGTGTCGCCCGTCACCGCGGCCTTGTGGGCGTCGGAGCCCTTGCCGCCGTGATGGCCGTCCTCGATATACTTCTTCGCGTTGTCCCAGGCGCCGCCGCCAGAGGTCATCTGGATGGCGACAAAGAGACCCGTGACGATGGTGCCGAGCAGCATCGCACCCAGCGCGATGAAGCCTTCGGCCTGGCCCGCCACGGTCGAGATCACGAAATAGAGGACGATCGGCGCCGCCACGGGAAGCAGCGAGGGAATGATCATTTCCTTGATCGCCGCCGTGGTCAGCATGGCGACGGCCCTGCCATATTCCGGCTTGGCGGTGCCTTCCATGATGCCCGGGATTTCCTTGAACTGACGGCGCACTTCCACCACCACCGCACCGGCCGCGCGGCCCACAGCCATCATGCCCATGGCGCCGAACAGGAACGGCAGCGCGCCGCCGATGAACAGGCCGATGACAACATAGGGGTTGTTGAGCTCGAACTTGATGGTGTCGATGAGCTGCGGGAAGTAGTGCTTCAGATCCTCGGTATAGGCCGCGAACAGCACCAGCGCCGCCAGGGCCGCCGAACCGATGGCATAGCCCTTGGTCACGGCCTTGGTGGTGTTGCCGACCGCGTCGAGCGCGTCCGTCACCTTGCGCACTTCCGGGGGCAGTTCCGCCATTTCGGCGATGCCGCCGGCATTGTCGGTGACCGGACCGTAGGCATCGAGGGCGACAACGATGCCGGCCAGCGACAGCATGGTGGTGGCGGCGATGGCGATGCCATAGAGGCCGCCCAGGGCGAAGGCGGCGACGATGGCGGCCGAGATCACCAGCACCGGAAGCGCGCAGGCTTCCATCGAGACCGCGAGGCCCTGGATGATGTTGGTGGCATGGCCGGTGGTCGAGGCCTGGGCAACCGACTTCACCGGACGATAGGCCGTCGAGGTATAGTATTCGGTGATCCAGACGAGGAGGCCGGTGACGGCAAGGCCGATCACGGCGCACCACAGGATGTTCGCGCCGGTCATGGTGCCTTCGATGACGTCGAAGCCGACGACCTGGTTGATCAGGCCGGCGATGATGACGATCGAAATCACGCTGGCGGCGATGAGGCCCTTATAGAGGGCGCCCATGATGTTGTTGCTGGAGCCAAGCTTGATGAAGAACATGCCGATGACCGAACCGATGACGCTGGCGCCGCAGATCAGCAGCGGCAGCAGCATCAGCTTTTCCTGGGCCGGGCCGGTGAAGAAGATCGAGCCCAGCAGCATGGTGGCAACGACGGTGACCGCGAAGGTCTCGAACAGGTCGGCGGCCATGCCGGCGCAGTCGCCCACATTGTCGCCGACATTGTCGGCGATCACGGCCGGGTTGCGGGGATCGTCTTCCGGAATGCCCGCTTCGATCTTGCCGACCAGGTCGGCGCCCACATCGGCGCCCTTGGTGAAGATGCCGCCGCCAAGACGCGCGAAGATGGAAATCAGCGAGGCGCCGAAGGAGAGGCCCACCAGCGCTTCCAGCATGGCGCGCATTTCAACGCCGGTGGAGCGCAGGAAGATGTAATAGCCGGCAACGCCGAGGAGGCCCAGGCCCACTACCAGCATGCCGGTGATACCGCCGGCCTTCGCCGCGACCGCGAGCGCCGGAGCCAAGCCCTTGCGCGCCGCTTCCGCGGTACGGACGTTGGAGCGGACCGACACGTTCATGCCGACATAACCTGCGGCGCCCGAGAGGACCGCGCCGACGACGAAGCCCAGCGCCGAGAGGCCGGAGAGGAAGAAGCCAAGAATGATGGCCACCACGATTCCGACGATGCCGATGGCGGTGTACTGCTTGTTAAGATAGGCGTTGGCACCTTCCTGGACGGCGGCAGCGATTTCCTGCATGCGCGCGGTGCCGGCGCTTTCCGCCAGGACCGATCTGGTCGCCCAGACGCCGTAAAGCAGCGCCAGCACGCCGCAAGCCATTACTCCCCAAAGCCACGAATCCATTCTTGCATCCCCTATTCGAACATGAGTTGACGGGTCGCCACTTGGGGTCGCTCGAAGGCCTTGGGTCGGCGATCGAAGTCACCTGCGGCGATCATTTGAAGTGGCCGGAACATAAAGGAATAGGCATGCCGTTGCAACCAAGGGACCGGGCATGGGATCAAAACAGGCGTTCTCGATACCCGCCAAGGGCCCGGATTGCCTGAATAATTTCGAGTCGCCTGCGTTGCTGCGCCGCAGCGCGATCAGGCCGCGGGCCTGGTGGCCCAGATCTGCGCCGGCCGCAACTCCCCTTTGTCGAGCACGACCGTCAGCGACCGCCAGTCCTCGACGAAATGGGCGTTCCCCGCCTCGCCCAGCTCCGCCAGCATCATGCCGGCCAGTTCTCCCTGCATCCGCGCCAGTTCCTCATGTGCCTCGGCGCGGTAGCGCCGGGTGATGTCGGCGAGGCGGATATCCACGAATCCGGCGTCATGCAGGTGGCGGCCATAGGCGGCGAGCGTCACCAGATGGTAGGTCAGCCCCTCCATCTCGAAGAAATATTCCATGTCGCGGCTATAGGGGCCGGGCGCCTTCATCCAGTCGCCGGCGGCAATGCGGCCACCCGGCTTCAGCACCCGGTATACTTCCGCGAAATGCGCCGCCTTGTCCGGTATGTGCAGCCAGGCATCCTTGCCGAAGACGATATCGAAACTGGCATCGGCAAAAGGCAGGGGTCCGGGCGCCACCAGTTGAATGTCGACCCTGTTGGCAAGCCCCGAGCGGCGGATACGCTCCCGCGCGCGCTCGACGATACCGGCCGAAACATCGACGCCCGTCACATGCGCCGCGCCCAGGGTCAATAGCACTTGATCCAGCCCGCCAAGCCCGCAGCCTATATCCAGCGCATGCTTCCCGCCAAGATCGATCCCGCCCGCGATCTCGCGCACCGCCTGCGGCCCGCCCGGCGACAGATACCCCTCGCCCCAGATCATCTGCAGGAGTGTTAGCATGCGGCCGTCATATTCTTCCGCGTGGGAGTCGGTCATGCCGGGCCTCTCGCCTGCCTTCTGATTATTGTCATGGTCCGCGAGGGCGGACCATCCACGAGTTTGTCGGCTACGCGAAGAAAGTAACTCGTGGATCCCCCGCCTGCGCGGGGGATGACAACGGGGTTCACCCAACCACCACCCGCTCCCGCCGCCAACCGACCGCCAGCGCCAAGGCAATCAGGACCACCGGCACCATCGCACCGTAGAGGACCCAATCCCAGCCATAGGCCTGCTCGACCGTGCCGGCGATGAAGGAACAGAGCGCGACGCCGGAGAAGACCATGCAATCGTTGAAGGCCTGGATCTTCGCACGCTCCGACGGCCGGTAGGATTTGGTGAGCTGGCTCGTCCCTGCAACGTAGAGAAAGTTCCAGCCCAGCCCAAGGAGCACGAGCGACACCCAGAAATGATGGATGTCGATGCCGGCAAGCCCCATCGCCAGCGAGCCGGCATAGCACAGCACGCCGATTGCCATGACGCGATATTCGCCGAGCTTGCGGATGATGTGGCCGGTCACGAAGCTCGGCGCGAACATCGCCAGCACATGGCCCTGGATGACGAAGGCGATGCCGGTATCCAGATTGTAGCCGCAGAAGGTCATGGCGAGCGGCGTCGCCGTCATCACGAAGGACATGACGCCATAACCCAGCATGGCGGCCACGATGGCCGAGAAAGCGCGCGGCTGCAGCACGATCTCGCGCAAGGGCCGCGCCGGTTCCCTGGCATGCACCGCTGCTTCGTTGGCGATGATCGGCAGGCGCAGCGGCAGCAAGAGCAGGACGACCAGAATCGAGAGGCCGACGATGAAGACGAAGCCGCCGGTGAAGAGATGCGGCAGGAATATCTCCTGGCCGCGCTTGGCAAGCTCCGGCCCCAGGATGGCTGAAATGACACCGCCGGCCATCACCAGCGAAATCGCCTTGGGCCGGAAGGCATCGTCCGCCGCTTCCGCCGCGGCGAAACGATAGAACAAGGTGAAGGCCGCCGAGATTCCGAAGATCGTGTTGCCGATGGCGAACAGCCAGAAGCTGGCAACATAGGTGCCCGCCGCCATGATGAGGCCGCCGGCGATGCCGATGAAGGCCCCCACCATGAAGCCCTGCTTGCGGCCGACGCGCTTCATCAGGAACGAAGCCGGGAATGTCGTCAGCATGGTGGCGATGAACTGGAAGGCCAACGGGAGCGTGGCCCAGCCCTTGTTCTCTGCCAGCATCTGGCCGGTCAGGCCCGATGTCACGATCATGATCGAGTTGCAGATCATCGCCGTCGCCTGTGCCAGGGCCAGGACGAAGACAGCACGATGCGCGTCGGCGGGCGCGGGAGTGGCTTGTGGTAAAACGCTCATTTGTAGACTTGCATGTCCTTGATATAGATTTTGTAGACGGTGCCCGCGCCGAACCGCGCGGCGACGGCCCTGGTCAGGCGCTCCTCGAGATAGGTCCGCTCGAAACCGCCCTGCTCCACCATCTTGCGCGGCAGGATACCGTGCAGTTCGGTGTTCACGGCATCGAACAGGCGCGGCATGCGCTCCTCGACCAGTTTCTGCTTTTCCGGATCGTCGAACACGATCGTAATCAGGAAATCGATGCGCTGGGTCGATTTGTTGTTCCTGACGATCGAGATGGAGGTGAGCGGCAGGTCGATCTGGGTGAGGACCGGCGGCGGCACCTCCTCGACCACGGGCGCGCCGTCTTCGGGCGGGCGCAGGAAATACCACCATGCCGCGGCGGCACCGCCACCGAGCAGAAGCAGGACGACCAGCAGAACGACAAGCTTCTTCATGTCCTATCCGGCGCGCCCAAAAATGCCATATTCATTCCCCACATTCGGCACCACTCTACACGAACCGCGTGATTCCCCAAAAGCAGAGGATTTTCATGACCATAGGCGCCGTCATCTTCGATTTCGGCAATGTTCTCGTCGGTTGGGACCCGGAGAATCTCTATCGCCGCCTGATTCCCGATGCGGCTGAGCGCAAGACCTTCCTTAGCCACGTCTGCAGCCCGGCCTGGAACCTGGAACAGGATCGCGGCCGCCCCTGGGCGGAGGCCATCGACCTGCTGGTGGCCCGGCACCCGCGGCATGAAGACCTCATCCGCGCCTTCTATCATCAGTGGGACGAGATGGTGACCGGGCCGGTGGCCGAGGGCCATGACATATTGGAGCGCGTGGTGGCCGCCGGCATTCCGGCCTATGGCCTCACCAACTGGTCGGGCGAGACCTACGACACGCGCCAACACCATCTGCCCTTCGTCAAGCACATGCGCTACGTCGCCGTCTCCGGCCATCTCAAGATGGTGAAGCCGGAGCCGGAAATCTATCACCACCTCCTGGCAAAAATCGCCCTGCCGCCCGAGCGATGCGTCTTCATCGACGACAACCCCCACAACATCGAAGCCGCCGACAGACTCGGCATCAAGACCGTGCACTTCAAGAACGACGGCACGGCGTTGGCGCAGTTGCGGAAGCTGGGCGTGGGGATTTAGGTCGCATTCCCCCTCACCCCAACTCGTAGCCCGCCCTGGAGGCGAATGCCGACTTCGTCGACGGGGGAGAGGGGCTACTGCGTCACATGCAAAATCTTCAGTCTTGAAGACCATTGCCCTCGGCACCTCATCCCCTCTCCCCTCGCGGGCTACGATGTTCACACATCTCGTGGGACTTGCGGATTGGCTCGGAAGCTGACTCTCTATAGCGGTGCTTCGGCTATGGGAGAAGGTGATGGAACTGAGCCTAGGAGAGTT
>NZ_JAYRUV010000001.1:0-435779 GCF_041918875.1 Dongia sp. | reverse complement strand
AGCCACCAAATAGACCAAGGTCTCCATCAGAAACACGCAAAACGGCTCACTAAAATCCTCAAGCAACATGCCCAAAGACCCGCCGCCCGCGTATCCCTTCTTCGAATAATCACAATGTCAAATAGCTGCTCGTCGCTTGCTTCTGAACCGTAGCTCAGTGTCTCCCGGGCTTGCACCCGGTGGCCGGTGGGCCGCGTCGAGGGAGCGGCTTATACCCCCCCTTTTCCGACGCTGTCAACGCCCGTCTTAATTATTTTCGTAACAATCCGCGAGAATGGCGGAAAGCGGCGGAAACACTAGGTAAATTAGGCACCTAGACGCCTCCGAACAAGGCCCGGACCCGCGTCGCAACGCCGCGACGGGTCGATTTTTTGCGCGCCGGTCGATATTTTTCGCCGGCCCGCGGGCTCCGGCGGGTTCCGAGTGGCAGACCGGCACCACCGCACCGACACTTAACAAAACCGCGACCTTCGTTAACTATATTTGCAAATATTGCCGCCGGCCCCTTCGTTAATCACATAATGTTTTGATCTGCTTGGGGAATTCTGGGTTGACAAGACTCCCGCCCGGGGGGCAAGGTCAGGATTGCTTTCATGCTTGAACACCCGTTTCCGGGGGAAATCGCTCAAGGCGATATTCGGAACCGGGTAATCCGGCGCAATAAACAAAAGTTCGGGTAGTTGGTGACAGTTTTGCAAAAGCCGCACACGCATGTTTGGGGCACTCTTCGGCGCTATTTGACCTACACCACTGCCGGTATCGCCATCATGGGCGGTGTCGGCGCGTTCGAGGCTCATCGTCCCGCGAGCGTATCGCCTTCCTTGGCGTCGGATCTTGTCGCTGCCTTTTCAGGCACGCAGGCCGTGGCGCAAGGCTTTGCCAATCTCGGCACGCTCGGCGGCGACGAAACCCTGCCAGTCTGGGCGCAGCGCATTCCCAGTGCAGCCGACGCCAACACATTCAGTGTCGCCGCGGCCGAAGCCGGCAGCGTGGCGCCGACGCCTTTTGTCGCGGCTCCTGCCCTTACGACCTTGATGCCGGGCAGCGCGCTCGAGCCCACGCCCGACACCGACTTCGATATTGAAACCGTTGCCGCCGATCCGGTTCCCAGTGCCGCGCCGATCGAACCGGTCTTCGCCTCGCCGCTCGAGACGGTGGCCGCCGAATTCGGCATGGGCGCCGGCCGCCGCGATTGGGATGCCGACGATTCGGTCGTGCTCGAAGCCAAGCGCGACATCCAGAAAGTCATCGAAGTGCAGCGCGGCGATACGCTCTATGGCGTGCTCGTCGAAGCCGGCCTTTCCGAGACCGAAGCGAAAGACACCGTGGGCGCCCTCGCCGACGTCTTCTCGCCGCGCAGCCTGAAAGCCGGCCAGGAAATCACGCTCAACCTCACCACGGCCGCCGGCGGTGTCGTGACGACGCCGCAGCCGCAGCTGGTAAGCCTCAGCCTGGAGCCTTCGGTTGAGCGGGACGTCACGGTAAGCCGCGATTCCAAAGGCGAACTGGTGGCCGAGGCGATCGACAAGCCGCTCACGGAGACGCGCGCGCGCGCCGCCGGCGTGATTACATTCAGCCTCTACGACGCCGCGATGAAGGCGGGCTTGCCCAGCTCCGTCATCGCCGATGTCATCAAGGCCTATTCCTACGATGTCGACTTCCAGCGCGATATCCAGGAAGGCGATACGTTCGAGATCGTCTACGAGCGGCTCGAGAACGCCGATGGCGAACTGGCCCGGACCGGGCAGATGCTTTACGCCGCCCTCAACACCAGCGGCGTCACGCGACAGATCTATTGGTTCGAGCGTGACGGTGAAGGCGAGTTCTACAATTCGAAGGGCGAAGCCGTGCGCAAGACGCTGCTGGCGACCCCGATCGACGGTGCGCGAATCACGTCCGGCTTCGGCGCGCGCAAGCATCCGATTCTCGGCTACACCAAGATGCACAAGGGCATGGATTTCGGCGCGCCGACGGGGACGCCGATCTACGCCGCCGGCAATGGCACGATCATCGAGATGGGGCCCAAGGGCGCCTATGGCAATTACGTGCGCATCAAGCATAACGGCACCTATCAGACCGCCTATGCCCATACCAGCCGCTTCGCCAAGGGCCTGCACAAGGGCGACAAGGTCAAACAGGGCCAGGTGATTGCCTATGTCGGCACCACCGGTCGTTCAACCGGCCCGCACCTCCATTTCGAAGTCCTGGTCGACGGCGTTCAAGTGAACCCGAAGAAGATCAAGTCGACCGGCAGCACCAAACTCGCCGGCAAGGACCTCAAGGCCTTCAAGGAGCAGGTCGCAGCGATCGATTCCGACCGCCAGCGCATGCGCGGTGCAGTCGAAATCGCCGAGCGGCCGGATGCGCCGACAACCGATTGCGCCGATCCCCAGGGTTGCCAGAACTGAAAAGGCTGCCGGAAACGAGCGGCGGCTTCCACACATGTCATCGGCAAAAGCGGCGGCGATCCTGGATCCCGCCGCTTTTTCCTGGGGTTCTTTAATAAATGGACCTGATGAAGCGATCCGGTGATTCGATTGGACGACGGCCGCTCGATCCTTAACATCCCATGACATTCTACATCGCAAGGTCTATTTCACATGCGGTTCCTGTTACTACTCGCGCGCCGGCTGCATAATGCAGGCCTGGTTGTCCTGGCTGTAGGCATTCTGGCGCTCATCGCCCATCTCTCGTCGCAGCCCTTGCTGATGGCTCCCTTCGCGCCGAGCATCCTGGCCATCCTCACGCAGCCGCGCAGTCCTGGCTCGGCGCCCAACGTGCTCATCGCGGCCTATATGGTTGCCGCCGTCATCTCGGTGCTGCTGAAGGACGCCCTGCCGCCTGAATGGTGGGGCGTCGCCCTGGCGACCGGCGGTGCGATTCTGGCGCTCGAGGCGCTCGATATCCTGCACCCGCCGGCCGTGGCCATCCCTATCCTGGTGATGCTCGGCAATGGCGAGTTTCCGCTGGCCGCCTTCACCATCGGCGTCGTGGCGCTGGCCATCATGTCACTGCTCGGCCGCCGCTTGCCGCAATGGAAGATCCAAGCCGCGAAACAGGCGTCCGTGTCCCAACCGGCGGAATAGCGGGACCGTTCGCCGACAAGGGAAAAGCCGCATGGCGGATCGCTCCGCCGTGCGGCTTCATCAATTGTCGCGTGTCTCAGAGATTGTCGCGTGTCTCAGGCCGCCACTTGCGAGAGCTTCGCGCCGCCGATAGTGAGGCCGTCCTTATCGGCCGAGACGGCAATCGTCTCGCCCGACTTGAATTTGCCTTCGAGGATCAGCAAGGCCAGCGGGTTCTGCAATTCGCGCTGGATGACGCGTTTCAGCGGCCGCGCGCCATAGACCGGATCGTAGCCGGCTTCCGCCAGCCATTCCTTGGCCTTCTGGTCGAGTTCCAGTTCCAGCTTGCGGTCGGCAAGCAGCGCTTCGAGGCGCTTCAGCTGAATATCGACGATACCCGTCATGTTCCGGCGGCTCAAGCGATGGAACAGGATCACTTCGTCCAGGCGGTTGAGGAATTCCGGTCGGAAGGCCTGGCGCACGACACCCATCACCTGATCGCGCACCTTGTCCGAATCGTCGCCCTCGCCCAAGGCCACCAGATATTCGCTGCCCAGATTCGAGGTGAGAATGATGATCGTGTTGCGGAAATCCACCGTGCGGCCCTGGCCGTCGGTAAGGCGTCCGTCATCGAGCACCTGGAGGAGCACGTTGAAGACGTCGGGATGCGCCTTTTCAACTTCGTCGAACAGGATCACCTGATAGGGCCGGCGGCGCACGCTTTCCGTCAGCACGCCGCCTTCTTCATAGCCGACATAGCCCGGCGGCGCGCCGATGAGACGCGAGACCGCATGCTTCTCCATGAACTCCGACATGTCGATCCTGACCATCGCCTGATCGTCGTCGAACAGGAACCCGGCCAGTGCCTTGCACAGTTCCGTCTTGCCGACACCGGTCGGACCCAGCATCAGGAAGGAACCGATCGGCCGGTTGGGATCCTGCAGGCCGGCACGTGCGCGCCGCACGGCGTTGGAGACGGCCTTCACCGCCTCGTCCTGGCCGATGACGCGGGCCGCGATGGACTGCTCCATTGCCAACAGCTTGTCACGCTCGCCGGTCAGCATCTTATCGACCGGAATGCCGGTCCAGCGCGAGACCACGCCGGCAATATCCTCTTCCTTCACCACTTCGTTGAGCATGCGGTGCTCCGCCGCCTGCTCGGCCTCGGCGAGACGCTTGGCGAGATCGGGAATGACCGAATAGGTGAGCTCGCCGGCGCGGGCGAAATTGCCGTTGCGCTGCGCCTGATCGACTTCGCTCTTAGCCTGGTCGATGCGCTCCTTAAGCTTCTGCGCGTCGTCGATCTTCCGCTTCTCGGCCTTCCATTGCGCGGTAAGCGTGCGCGATTTCGCTTCCAACCCTTCGACTTCCTCGACAAGCTGCTGCAGGCGTTCCTTGGAGGCGGCGTCCGTCTCTTTCTTCAGTGCCTCGCGCTCCACTTTCAGCTGGATGAGCTTGCGGTCGACCTCGTCGATCTCCTCCGGCTTCGATTCCACTTCCATGCGCAGGCGCGAGGCGGCCTCGTCGACAAGATCGATCGCCTTATCCGGCAGGAAGCGGTCGGTGATATAGCGGTTCGACAGAGTGGCCGCCGCCACGATCGCCGCATCGGTAATGCGAACGCCGTGATGAAGTTCGTATTTCTCCTTGAGGCCGCGCAGGATAGAGATGGTGTCCGTCACCGTCGGTTCGGAGACGAAGACCGATTGGAACCGCCGCGCGAGGGCCGCGTCCTTCTCAATATGCTTGCGATACTCGTCGAGCGTGGTGGCGCCGACGCAATGGAGTTCGCCGCGCGCCAGGGCGGGTTTGAGCATGTTGGAGGCGTCCATCGCCCCTTCCGCCTTGCCGGCGCCGACCAGCGTATGCAGCTCGTCGATGAAGAGGATGATCTCGCCGGCCGCCGCCGCGATCTCCTGCAGCACGGATTTCAGCCGTTCCTCGAATTCGCCGCGATACTTGGCGCCCGCGATGAGGGCGCCAAGGTCGAGCGACATCAGTTTGCGGTTCTTGAGGCCCTCCGGCACGTCGCCATTGGCGATGCGAAGCGCCAGGCCTTCGATGATCGCCGTCTTGCCGACACCGGGCTCGCCGATGAGGACCGGATTGTTCTTGGTCCGGCGCGAGAGTACCTGGATGGTGCGGCGGATTTCCTCATCGCGGCCGATGACCGGATCGAGCTTGCCTTCGCGCGCCAGCTGGGTGAAGTCGCGCGCATATTTCTTCAATGCGTCATAGCCTTCCTCGGCACTGGCACTGTCGGCCTTGCGGCCTTTCCGCAGTTCATTGATCGCCTGGTTGAGCTTCTGCGGGACGAGGCCCGCCTCTTTCAGCAGCTTCCCGGCTGGCGTGTCGCCGGCCATGGCGAGCGCCAGCAGCAGGCGCTCCACCGTGACGAAACCGTCCCCGGCCTTCTGTGCCACCTCTTCGGCCTGGCCCAGCAGGCGCGCCAATTCGGGCGACATGTAGACCTGGCCCGCGCCGCTGCCTTCGACACGCGGCAGCTTGTCGAGTTCGCGTTCGACCGCGGACAAGGCGCGCGCCGGATCGGCGCCGGCCGCCTGCATCAGATTGGCGGCCATGCCTTCCTTGTCGTCGAGCAGGGTCTTCAGCAGATGCTCTGGCGACAGCCGCTGATGGCCCGACCGCAAGGCGAGCGCCTGCGCCGCCTGCAGGAAGCCGCGGGACCGCTCGGTGAATTTTTCCATATCCATATCGTATAGCCCTCTTTCGGCCACGCCCTCTTGGAGGCACATGGCGCTAGATGCCGCTCTTAGGGAAATTCTCTTGCCCGAACTCCCCCGGGTTCAATAGGGAATATGGAAAAGGTTAACGCCAAAACAAGGGGCTGGAAAAGCAAAAGGCCGGAACGTCGCCGTCCCGGCCCTTGATTTTTCTCCGCTCACGAGACCTGCGCCAAAATGACGCCGGGCGGGAACGCGTTTATTCGCCACCTTCGACCGCGGGTGCGGGTTCGGCGGCGCCATCGCCCTCGCCTTCCGCCGTGCGCGGGCGCCGGGTCCGCAGGCGGCTGCGTGGGGTACGCGGCTCGCGAGAGGCACGGGCTGCAGGCTCTGGCGCGGCTTCTCCGGCCGGCGGCAGCAGATGCTCTGGATAATCCGGCTGCTCGTCGGCGACCGGTGCCATGGGCGGCTCGGCGGCGGCTACCGGTTCGGCTGCCTGCGGCTGGTTGCGCTGCTCGTTGCGATCGCGGAATTCGCCGCCTTGGCGGTCGTTCTGCCGATCGTTCTGGCGATAATCGCCTTGGCGGCCCTGATGGCGGTTGCGGTTGCCCCGCTGCTGGCCCTGCTGCGGATAGTCGCCGGCCTCGCCATCGGCGCGATTGCTGTCGGCGCCTTCACCGGCACCATTGCCCTGGCCATTGCCGCTATTGGCACCCTGACCGCTGAAGCCTTCATTGCCGCGTGGATTGCCGTTGCCCTGCTGCGGCGCCGGGTTGCCGCTGCCGCCGTCACTCATGTTCGGCTGCGACGGACCGCCGCTATAGAGTGCCGCCGACAGGCCCTGGCTCACATTCTGCACATTGACGTCGGCCACGGAAATCTCGCGCCCGCCGACTCGCGGTCGCTGGCCGTCATTCATCGTCGTGATCACGCGGTAATAGTGATCGGCATGCTGCAGGAAGTTTTCCGCGGCAACGCGGTCGCCGGCAACACCGGCATCGCGCGCCAATTGCAGATACTTCTCCAGCACCTGATAGACATTGCCGCGGACCCTGGTATCGGATCCGCCGTCGAAACTCTGACTTTTATTGGGCATGCCGCCATGCGGCTTGCGCGGACCACGATTGCGGCCGCGCCGATTGTTGTTATTGCCTGGTCTCATGCGTCGATCATTCGCTTCTGTTGCGGCGTCGGCCATTCCGCAGGGTCCCGTGGTCCAACGGCCATCGAAGACAGTCAACCGACTGCCGATGGCAGGTTCAGACTCCCCGGCTTAAACGTCCCGGAATGAACGTAATGTGCGGAGGCCCGGTGGGGGCGGTTCGACCCTCTCGGTCGTCACCCAATTGCTCGCCCCGATGCCGCGCAAACCGTATCCGCTTCGTCCTTTAATTCCAACAACTTTTTTGCCCGAACCGGGTTCTGCGACGATCTGGTGACGGATTCCGCCTGGAATACCTAATCGGTTGAGAACGCAGCCTATTTCACGCCTTGCGAAACAGCAGGCAGCGTTCCCGCTCGCCGAGGTCGAAAGCGCTGCCGGCATCGGCCAATCCGGCCTGCGTCATCAACGCGCGCACCGACTCGCCCTGGCCCTGACCGATTTCCAGTGCCGCAAGGCCACCCGCGGCGAGGCACCGGGCGATGGCCGGCGCCAATTGCCGATAGGCGTCGAGGCCGTCGGCGCCACCATCCAGCGCCAGGTGCGGTTCGTGTCGTGCGACCTCCGGCTCGAGGCCGGCAATATCGCCGCTGCGTATATAAGGCGGGTTGCTGACGATGATGTCGAAGGCTGCCGGATCGCCCGGCTGCAACGCGCTGTCCCAACTTCCCCGCCGCCAGTTCACGCGGCCGGCAAGTCCCAGCGCCGCTGCGTTGCGTGCCGCCACCGTCAATGCCGCCGCGCTGAGATCGACACCCCAGCCTCCGGCCTGCGGCAGTTCGGCCAGCAGGGTCAGGAGCAGGCAGCCGGAACCGACACCGAAATCGAGCAGCCGCAGCGGCTGGCGCTTGTCGTAAATCTCGTCCAGCACGGCCGCGATCAGCGCTTCGCTGTCGGGGCGCGGGTCGAGCACGTCGCGCGTCACCAGGAACGGCCGCGACCAGAATTCCCGCACGCCCATGAGATGCGAGATCGGCTCGCGCGCCACGCGCCGCGCGATGAGGGCGAGATAGGCTTCGGCCGCTTCCGCACCGACCGTGCGTTCTGGAAAACCGATCATGATCGTGGGCGTCACTTGCGCGGCAACACCCAGCAGCAGCCGCGCCTCGCGTGCCGGCGCCTCGACGCCGGCCGCCTTGAGGGCCTTCATCCCCTCGCTCAGGAGATCGGCGATGCGTTGCGTCATTCGACTTCCGCGAGGCGTTCGGCCTGGTCGTGCGCGATCAGCGCCTCGACGATCTCGTCCAGCGCTTCGCCCTCGATGATGCGGTCGAGCTTGTAGAGCGTCAGGTTGATGCGGTGATCCGTGCAGCGCCCCTGCGGGAAGTTGTAGGTACGGATGCGCTCCGACCGGTCGCCCGAGCCTACCTGGCTTTTGCGGTTGGCCGAGCGTTCGGCGTCGAGCTTCGAGCGTTCGAGATCGTAAAGGCGTGCGCGCAGCACTTTGAGCGCCTTGGCCTTGTTCTTGTGCTGAGACTTCTCATCCTGCTGCTGCACGACAAGGCCGGTCGGCAGATGCGTGATGCGGACGGCGCTGTCGGTCGTATTGACCGACTGCCCGCCGGGGCCGCTGGAGCGGAACACGTCGATGCGCAGATCCTTTTCATCGATCTTGATATCGACTTCTTCGGCTTCCGGCAGCACGGCCACGGTCGCCGCCGAGGTGTGGATGCGGCCCGAGGCTTCCGTTTCCGGTACACGCTGCACGCGGTGGGCACCGGATTCGAACTTGAGGCGCTCGAACACATTGCGTCCGGTGATCGAGGCCGTCGCATCCCGGTAGCCGCCAAGCCCCGTCTCGCTGATTTCCATCGGCTCGAAGCGCCAGCCTTTCAAGGCCGCATAGCGCGCATACATGCGGAACAGCATGGCGGCGAACAGGGCCGCCTCCTCGCCGCCGGTGCCGGCGCGCACTTCGAGGATGGCGTTCCTGGCATCGGCCTCGTCCTTGGGCAGCAGCGAGACCTTCACCTTCTGCTCAAGGTCCGGCAGGCGCTTCTTCAGCTCGGCCAGCTCTTCTTCCGCCAGCGATCGCATCTCGGCATCCGCTGCCGGGTCGGCCATCATGGCGGTGAGATCGGCAATCTCCCGGTCGGTCTTCTGCAGTTCAGTGATGGTCTCGACGATCGGCCCGAGATCGGAATATTCCTTGGAGAGGCGCGCAAATTCCTGCGCGTCCTTCTGCCCGCCCGTGGCCAGCAGCGCGGAAAGTTCCTCATGACGCTTGACCACCCGGCCAAGCTTATCGCGAAACGACATAGTCTTCTCTTACTTCCCTTTGGCGAGATCCCCCTCACCCCGCCCCTCTCCCCTCGCGGGGAGGGGTTGGGGTGAGGGGGACTATCCGCAACTCCACTAAATCCTAGCTACTCCCCATCCAGCCCGAACAGCCGCCTCGCGGCTGCATCGAGCGATTTGTCCGGCTGCTCCTGCTTCAACGCCAGGGTCGGGCGGTGCAGCAGCCGCGCCACCAGGCGGCGCGTGAGTTCCGCACCGTCCATCTGCGGGTTCTCGGCCAGCAGCGCCGCGCGCTCCGCCTCGAAATGCGCCCGCAAGGTCGAGACGGTATCCGCCGCACCCCGCTCCGCTTGCGCGCGCTGGAACTGCGTGAGCTCCGCATCGATGAGCGCAAAGGCCGCCGCCTGCGCCTCGGCGCGTTCCTTGCGCCCGGTCATCGCCAGGCGCTCGAGATCGTCGAAGGCATAGCGGAAGGCATCGTCGACCTTGTCGACGGAAGGGTCGATATCGCCGGGCACGGCCAGATCCAGGAGCAGGATCGGCCGGCGGCGGCGCTTCTTCAGCGCCGCCTCGACGATCGGCGCCGTGACGATATAGGCAAGGCTGTCGAGCGATGCCACGACGATATCCGCATCGACCAGGGCTTCGCCAATCTGCGCCGGCGAAAAAGCATGTGCCTGGCGGCGGGCGGCCAGCTCGCGGGCGCGTGCCGCCAGTGGATGCACGACAGCCCAGCGCTTGATCCCGGCTTCGGTGAGCTGGTCGGCCACCAGTTCGCCCAGATCCCCGTCGCCCAGCAGCAGCGCCGCCGCCTTGTCGAGCTTGCCATGGACCTGGCGCGCTACCTTCACGACGCAGGCCGCCATGGAAACGGATTGCGCGGCGATGTCGGTCTCGGTGCGCACGCGCTTGGCTGCGGCGAGTGCTGCCTGCAGCACGGCATCCAGCATCGTCCCGGACATGCCGGCGCGTGTCGTCAGGCGATAGGCGTCCTTGACCTGGCCCAGCACCTGCGGCTCGCCGACCACCTGGCTTTCCAGCGACGCCGCCACGGCGAAAGCGTAGCGCAAGGCCGCTTCGTCGCTCAGCGCATGCAGCTGCGGCGCGATTTCGCCCGCATTCTGCCCGGCCGCCTCGGCGATCAGTGCGCTGATGTCGGCGATGGCGCGTGCGGGATCCTCGACCGCCGCCCAGACCTCGCAACGGTCGCAGGTCGCCAGAACCATGGCCTGGTCGAGGCCCGTCTCGCGGCAACGCGACAACAGGCGCAGCGCGTCGGACTCGTCGCCCTGCAAATGCTCGCGCAGCAGGATGGGCGCCCGTTTATGTTCGGCACCGACCACCAGGAATGTGCGCGGCGCTATCCCAAGCAAATCACCGATAGGCGCCGAGCGCCGCCTCCAGATCGTTAAGGCGCACGGTCTTCTGCTCGCCCGTATCGAGGATCTTGAGCGCGACTTCGCCGCGCGCCAGTTCGTCATCGCCCAGAATGACGGCGACGGCCGCCTCGACCTTGTTGGCGCGCTTCATGCGCTTGCCCATATTGCCGCCATAGCCCAGATCGACCATGAAGTCCTTCGACCGCAGTTCTCCGGCAAGCTGGGCGGCCTTGCGTTCGGCGGCCTCGCCCAGCGGCACGATGGCGATGGGGCGCGGTGCAGCAGGCGTTTCCCTCAGCAGCATGGAGCAGCGCTCGACACCGCTGGCCCAACCCACGCCCGGCGTCTCCGGCCCGCCCATCATGCCGACAAGGCCGTCATAGCGGCCGCCGGCCAGGACGGTCTTCTGGGCACCAAGCTCCGGGCAGGTGATCTCGAAGCAGGTATGGCAGTAATAATCGAGCCCACGCACCAGCCGCGGATTTATCCGGTAGCCGATGCCCAGCGCATCGAGACCTTGCTTGACTTCGCCGAAGAAAACCTGCGCCTCGCTGCTCAAATAGTCGGTATAGATCGGCGCATTGGCGACGATTTTCTGGTCGCCCTCATCCTTGCTGTCGAGTACGCGCAAGGGATTCTTCTCCAGCCGGTCGAGGCTGTCCTTCGACAGACGGTCGCGGAAGTCGTTGAGATATTCGATCAGCACGCGGCGATAGGCCTGCCGGCTCGCTGTATCGCCCAGCGTGTTGAGCTCCAGCTCGCAGCGCTCCCAGGCACCGATGCGGCGCAGAAACTCGACTCCGATCGCGATCACCTCCACATCGCCGCCCGGCTCCTTGACGCCCAGCAACTCGACCCCGGTCTGGTGGAACTGGCGCATGCGCCCTTTCTGTGGGCGTTCATAGCGGAACATCGGACCGACATAGAAATATTTCAGCGGCAGATGCTGGGAGAGGCCGCCCGAGATGAGCGCACGCGCAACGCCCGCCGTCCCTTCGGGCCGCAGGGTGACCGTCTCGCCACCCTTGTCGGTGAAGGTATACATTTCCTTGGTGACGACGTCGGACGTATCACCCAGCGTACGCTTGAACACTTCGGTGAATTCGAAGATGGGCGTCGCCACTTCGTGATAGCCGAAGCACAAGGCGGCGCGGCGCGCCGTGTCCGCCACCTGGCGGAAGCGCCGCATCTCGTCGGGCAACAGATCGTGGGTGCCGCGCACCGGCTGCAAGGCTGACATGATTGGGTGATCCGGGTGGTCTGATTGCGGGAGATGGCGAGGGTCGGCGGAGGACGGCGGAATGGCCCGCTACTCGGCGGCTTCCGCCTTCTTTGCTGCTTCGATCGCCGCCGCCTTCTGCTCGATGAGCTCGGCCATATGCTCGACGATATCCTGGTCCTTCAGCCGGTGGTGCTGGTTGCCGGCGATATAGACCATGTGCGTGTTGTTGCCGCCGCCGGTGAAGCCGATATCGGTCTCGCGCGCTTCGCCCGGGCCGTTGACGACGCAGCCGATGATGCTGACCGACATCGCCGTGGTGATGTGGGCGACGCGCTTCTCCAGCGCCTCGACGGTCTTGATGACGTCGAAATTCTGCCGCGCGCAGGACGGGCACGAGATGATGTTGACCCCGCGATGGCGCAAATTCAGCGACTTCAATATGTCGAAGCCGACCTTCACCTCTTCGACCGGATCGGCCGAAAGGGAGACGCGCACCGTGTCGCCGATCCCGGCCCAAAGCAGCGAGCCCAGGCCGATCGATGATTTGACCGTGCCGATACGCGTGCCGCCGGCTTCGGTGATGCCGATATGGAGCGGATAGTCGCAGGCATCGGCCAGCCCCTGATAGGCCGCCACGGCCAGGAACACATCCGAGGCTTTGACGCTGATCTTGAATTCCCGGAAGTCGTGGTCCTCAAGGATGCGGGCATGGTTGAGGCCGCTTTCCACCATCGCTTCCGGGCAGGGTTCGCCATAGCGCTCCAACAATTCGCGCTCCAGCGAGCCCGCATTGACGCCGATGCGCATCGAACAGCCATGATCCTTGGCGGCCTTCACCACTTCGCGTACCCGATCGGCGCTGCCGATATTGCCGGGGTTGATGCGCAGGCACGCCGCCCCCGCTTCCGCCGCCTCGATGCCGCGCTTGTAGTGGAAATGGATGTCCGCGACGATCGGGACGGAGACCTGTTTGACGATCTCTTTGAGGGCCTTGGTCGATTCTTCGTCGGGGCAGGAGACGCGCACGATATCGGCACCGGCCGCCGCCGCCGCGTTGACCTGCGCCACGGTGCCGGCCACATCCGTGGTCAGCGTGTTGGTCATGGTCTGCACGCTGATCGGTGCGTCGCCGCCGACCAGGACGTTGCCGACCCGGATCTGGCGGGATTTACGGCGCAGGATATCGCGATAGGGCCGGACGCTCATGGTTCGATGTCGCTCACAATTGGCTAAGGGGCTTGGCGCCGGGGGCATCGCCCGCCGGCGTCACTTCCTCCAGGCAACCCTGGTGGCTGAATTGGCCTGAACATGCGCCGCCCGGGCCAAAAGATCAAGCCCCGGCACCTGCCCGCGCGTTGTGTTGCGCGGGAAAATGCCCGGTTATTTCAAAGGCTTATTGACCGTCCAGTACCGCTGGATCGAGCTTTACGCCACGCTTGACCACACCGACCGAACCCAGGGCCGGACGGGCCTTGCCGTCGAGTTCGATGACCACGCCGCCGGCATTGCCGGTATTCATGGTCAAGCCCGGCTGATCCGGCACGGCGAAAGTCTCGCCGGCGCGCAGGATCCGCTGCAGGACGATCTCTTCATTGGCATCGAATATCTCGACCCATGAATCCTTCGTGGCGCGCAGGACGATGCGCTTGCCAGGTGCTGCCGCCGAGGCTGCCGTAACCTCCGCTTCTGCCGCCGCCGAGGCTGCAGGCAAGGCCGCCGTCTGATTCTCCGCCAGCTGATTCACCACCGGCGTCCCGACAACCGGCGCCTCAGCCGCAGCCGCCTGCACTGCGGAAGCCACCGGTTCGGACCCCGGGGCCGCCGCCGGAAGGGGAGTCGCTGCCGCAATGGCAGCCGCCGCCGTGGCTTCACTGGTTGCCGACACCTCATCCACTGGCGCTTCACCCGCTGACGTCTGCGCTGCGGCGCTGGCGGTTTCATCCGCCACCGGAGCTGCTGCCGAGGCAGCCGGCGTGGCCGGAACCGGATTGGCGGCCGCGGCCGGCGCGGGCGCCTGCGAGGCCTGGGCGCTGGAGGGCGTGCTGCTGGCCTGGCTTGCGGTATCCGACTGCCCGCCATCGGCCGGAACGGCCCCTTCCGTGCTGCCGTCGGTCGTCTGTTTCTTCATGAATTCAGGGACTTGGTCGATCAGCTCGATCCCCGTCCCACCCGGCCGCGAGGCCATGTACCAGCCGCCATAGAGGGCGCCGAGGATTACCAGGCTGACCAGGAGGACGATTCCGCCCGGGAAATGCTTGTGTTCGACCTGGTCGACCGGCCAGATCAGCTGGTTCTGGCGCGAGCGCCGGGCCAGCTCGTCGCGGTAATCGCCCACCACGCTGTTGCCGTCGAGGCCCAGATAATCGGCATAAGCGCGCACGAAGCCCACGGCATAGGCCGTTCCTGGCAGATCCTGCAGGCGGCCTTCCTCGATGGCAGAAATATAGACGGCACGGATGCGGAGCTGCCGGGCGACGGTGGCAACGTCCCGCCCCAGCTCCTCGCGGCGTCGGCGCAAGAGGGCCGCAACCCCATCTTCGTTGCGATCATCGATGAACTCGTTCGGCTCAACCCCGAACATTCCCACTTTACGACTGGCCATTAGCGATCCTGGTTACCGCCCGCAAGGTCGTGGCCGGCTTCAAAAGGCCACGCCGAGTCAACTACTTATATATCTTCGTCGAAGTTCAATCGCAATCGCCTTTAAGCTCCAACATTGGTCAGAAGCGCAAAAACACACACGGAGGTACGATTGCCGCGCTAGAGGGCGACGCCGTGATCGCGGGCGAAGGCCCGCAGCGACGAGCGCATATCCGGCCCCTTTTGGATGCCCAGGGCCGCCACATACGCCTGCAACTTGACCAGGTCGAGGCTCCGGATCATTGCCCGCAAGGGGCCGATTGCCGGGGGCGCCACGGAGAGAGTGCGCAGCCCCAGGGCCAGCAACGCCATCGCATCGATCGGATCGCCCGCCATCTCGCCGCAGACGCTGATCGGCTTCTTGTAGCGCGTGCCGGCGTCGATCACGCCGCCGATCAATCGCTGGAAGGCCGGCGACAGATTGTCGTAACGCCCCTGCAGCTGCGCGTTGCCACGGTCGGCGGCGAAGACGAACTGCGCCAGGTCGTTGCTGCCGATCGAAAGGAAGTCGACGCGCTCCAGCATCTCCTCCAATTGCCAGAACAGTGCCGGCACTTCGAACATCGCGCCGACCTTCACCGATTCCGGCAGCGCATTGCCCTTCTCTTCCGCGCGCTGCAGTTCCAGCACGAGAATTTCCTTGGCGTCATCGAACTCCTCGACCAGCGACACCATCGGGAACATGACGTTGAGCGCGCGGCCGCCGGCGGCGAGGATCATCGCGCGCAATTGCTGGCGCAGCATCGCCGGCCGGTCGAGCGAGATCCTGAGCGCGCGCCACCCCATCGCCGGATTCTCTTCGGCATCGCGATGCCAGTAGGGCAGCACCTTGTCCGAGCCGATGTCGAGCGTGCGGAAGATGACAGGCCGCCCTTCCGCCACATCGAGCACGCGCGCATAGACGTCGCGCTGACGGGCCACATCGGGGAAGGAATGAGCCACCATGAAGGTGACTTCGGTCCGGTAGAGGCCGATTCCGGCGGCGCCCGTCACATTCATCTGCGGCACGTCGATGAGCAGTCCGGCATTGATCATCAGCTGGATTGCGACGCCGTCCTTCGTGATCGTGGGCAGGTCGCGGTCGGCGGCATAGGCCACCTGGCGCGCCCGCAGCGCATTCATGCTGAGGGCGAAGCTCTGCAGGATATCTTCCGACGGGCGCAGGAAGACCTGCTCGTTCTCGCCGTCGAGCACCAGCGAGTCTCCCGCCTGCACCTTGCTCATCAGGTTCGCGCAATGGCCGAGCAGCGGGATGTCGAGCGCGCGCGCGACGATGGCGACATGCGAGCTCGCCGTCCCCTCCTCCAGCACCACGCCCTTGAGGCGCCTGCGGTCGTAGTCGAGCAGTTCCGCCGGCCCCATGTTGCGCGCGACCAGGATCGCGTTGTCCGGCAGATCGCGCGCCGCCGGCAATTCCTGGATTCCCAGCAGATGCCGCAGCAGGCGGTTGTTGAGATCGTCGAGATCCGAGAGGCGCTCGCGCAAGTAAGGATCCTGGATGTCGCGCATCCTTGCGCGCATGTCGTTTTGCACCTTCTGCACGGCGGCTTCCGCCGTGAGGCCGGTCTCGATCGCCTCGATGATGCGGTTGGCCCAGCCGCGATCCTCGGCCAGCATGCGATAGGTTTCCAGCACCTCGCGATGCTCGCCGCCGCCGGCGCCGTCCTCCTCGGTCAGCAGTTCGTCGAGCGCCAGCTTCATCGAGGTGAAGGCGTCGTCGAGGCGCTCGATTTCCTTCAAGGGCTCTTCGGCCACCAATTGCGTGAGCTGGATGTCGGGCTGATGTAGCACCGCCGTGCCCAGCGCCAGGCCCGGCGCCAGCACCTGCGCATCGAGGCGCTCCGGCAGCACGCCGATGCCGGTGACGGGGGTCAGTTCCTCGCGTCCGATCAGTTCGCCGCCGGCGACGAGTTCCGCCACCACCATGGCGACGGTCTCCATCGTCTCGACTTCTTCTTCCGTATAGTGCCGCCGCGTCTTGTTCTGGACGACGAGCACGCCGAGCACCCGGCCCGAGCGCAATACCGGCACGCCCATGAAGGACTGATAGAGCTCTTCGCCGGTCTCCGGACGGTAGGCGAATTGCGGGTGATGCTGGGCGTCGGCCAGCGCCAGCGGCCGCGCGTGGCTGGCGATGTCGCCGACCAGGCCCTCGCCGACTCTGAGGCGCGTCAAGTGGACGGCTTCGGCCTTCAAGCCCTCGGTCGCAAAGAGTTCGAGGACCTCGCCGGCGCGCAGCACATAGACCGAGCAGACTTCGGCCACCATGGCGCCGGCGATGGTGCGCACCACCTCGTCCAGCCGGCGCTGCGCCGGCAGGTTGCGCGCCATCGTGGTGCGGATGCGCTTGAGCAACAGCCGAGCGCCCGTCAGATCACCACCCGAGGCGCCGCCCTGCTGCGTCATCTCGCTCCGTTACCCCTGCGATAGGTGTCTACGATCGGCAAGGGCCGCCAGCGCCCCGTCGATGAAATCGCGGATGATGTCCGCTGTCGGCTCTTCCCTGGTCACCATGCCGACCGACTGGCCGGCCATGACCGAGCCCGTCTCGACATCGCCATCGATGACGGCGCGGCGCAGGGCGCCCGCCCAGAAATGCTCGATCTCGAGCTGCGCCGCCTTCTGGTCGAGCTCGCCCGCATTGAAGCGCTCGATCACCTGGCGCTGCATTTCCATGAACTTCCTGGTGCCTTCGTTGGCGAGCGCCCGCACCGGGATGACCGGGAAGCGAGGGTCGATCTGGGTCGACGGCACCGCGTCGCGCGCGGCACCCCGGATGAAGGCCAGCTTGAACTTGGGATGCGCGATCGATTCCGTGGCGCAGACGAAGCGCGTGCCCAATTGCACGCCCGAGGCACCCATCTCCAGATAGCCCAGCATCGCCTGGCCGCGGCCGATGCCGCCCGCCACGAACACCGGCACCTCGGTGATGGCCGGCAGGATCTCCTGCGCCAGCACGCTGGTCGAGACCGGGCCGATATGGCCGCCCGCTTCCATGCCCTCGATGACGATGGCGTCGGCACCCGATTTCACCAGCTTCCTGGCCAGCGCCACGGCCGGCGCGAAGCACACCGCCTTTGCGCCGCCGAGCCTGATCTTCTTCAAGGCGCCGCCCGGCGGCAACCCGCCCGCCAGCACGATATGCGACATCCTCAAGTCCAGGCAGACGTCGATGAGCTGATCGAGCTGCGGGTGCAGCGTGATGAGGTTGACGCCGAAGGGCGCGTCGGTGAGCGCCCGGGTGGCCTTCAGTTCCGCCTCGAGGATGTGGGGTGGCATCGAGCCCGAGGCGATGACGCCGAAGCCCCCCGCATTGGAGATGGCCGAGACGAGATTGCGCTCGGAGACCCAGGTCATGGCGCCGCCCATGATGGCATAGCGCGTGCCGAGGAAATCCCGGCCACGCTGCCACAGCGCGTCGAGATGAGCGATCGCGTGGGCTCGGTCCATGCTCGGGCTCCCCTCTGTGTCGGCCTATTCGGCGTCGAGTCCGTAAGCGGTATGCAAGGCGCGTACCGCGAGTTCGGTATATTCCTCGGCCACCAGCACGCTGATCTTGATCTCGGAGGTCGAGATGACCTGGATGTTGATGCCCTTCTCGGCCAGCGCCTTGAACATGCGCTGCGCGATGCCGGCGTGGGAGCGCATGCCGACACCGACGACCGAGACCTTCACCACATTCCTGTCGGAGATGAGCTCCTTGAAATCGAGCGTGTTGCGGCTGCCTTCCAGCACCCGGAGCGCGCGGTCGAAATCGCCCTTCGACACGGTGAAGGTCATGTCGGTGGTCTTGCCGTCTTCCGAGATGTTCTGGACGATCATGTCGACATTGATGTTGGCGTCCGTGAGCGGCCCGAAGATGCCCGCGGCCACGCCCGGCTTGTCGGCCACGCGCGTCAGCGTGATCTTCGCTTCGTCGCGGCTGTAGGCGATGCCGCTCACCAGTTCCTTTTCCATGATCTCTTCCTCGTCCACCACCAGCGTTCCGGGCTTGTCCTCGAAGCTGGAGAGGACCTGCACGCGCACGCGGTGCTTCATCGCCATTTCCACCGAGCGGGTCTGCAGGACCTTGGCGCCCAGCGACGCCATCTCCAGCATTTCCTCATAGGTGATCTTATCCAGTTTCTGCGCCTTGGCGACGATCCTGGGATCGGTCGTGTAGACGCCGTCGACATCGGTGAAGATGTCGCAGCGGTCGGCCTTGATCGCCGCCGCGATCGCCACCGCCGAGGTGTCGGACCCGCCGCGGCCGAGTGTCGTCACCCGGTTATCCGGGCCCACGCCCTGGAAGCCGGCGAAGACCGCGACCTGCCCTTGCGCGAAACGCTTGTCGAGTTCCTCCGAAGCGATCCTGACGATGCGGGCCTTGCCGTGCGCGTCGTCGGTGACGATCGGCGCCTGCCAGCCCAGCCACGAGCGCGCATTGACGCCCAGTTCCTGGAGCGCGATGGCGGTCAGGCCGCAGGTCACCTGCTCTCCGCTCGCCACCACCGTGTCGTACTCGCGCGCATCGTGCAGCGGCGCCAGTTCCTTGCACCAGTCGACCAGCTGGTTGGTGACGCCGGACATGGCCGAAACCACCACTGCGACTTCATGTCCCGCATCGACTTCCCGTTTGACGCGAAGGGCGACCGATTTAATGCGCTCGATATTCGCAACCGAGGTGCCGCCGAATTTCATCACGATCCGGGTCTTCCTGGACCCGCTCTGCCGTTCGCTCACGCTCATCGGGAAATGCCCCTAAACCTTCGACTAACCGGGAAAATATGACCTCGCCCGCTTGCATTCGGGGAGCGCGAAATAGTGGCGGGTGAAATCTTGTTTTGCCGGGCGGGCGTATCCATACTGAACCAAGGCCGCGGACGCAAGCATTCCCGCCCGATTCCCGGCCTGTTATTCAATCGCCTGATTCAGATAGTTGAAGGGTTATCCTCATGGTTCCGGGACCGGCTGCCAGCACTGCCCACGAGGCCGGCGCCACTGGCGAAAATTTAGGCACGCCCCCGCGTTCGACCGTGGACCGGGCCGAGATCGAGAAATTCGCCGCCATGGCCGAGGCCTGGTGGGATCCCACCGGCAAGTTCCGGCCGCTCCACCGCCTCAACCCGGTCCGCATCGCCTTCATCCGCGACCGCGCCGCCGCCCATTTCGGCCGCGATGCCGAGGATCCGGCGCCCCTCGCGGGCCTGACCCTGCTCGATATCGGCAGCGGCGGCGGGCTCCTCACCGAACCCATGGCGCGGCTTGGGGCCGGCGCCGTCGGCGTCGACGCCACGCCGCGCAATGTCGAGGTGGCGCGCCACCACGCCGAGCAGGCCGGCATCAAGGCGACCTATCTCAACTGCGCCGCCGAAGACCTCGTCGCGCAAGGGGCCCGCTTCGACATCCTGCTGGCGATGGAGATCGTCGAGCATGTGGCCGATGTCGACGCCTTCCTCGATGCCTGCGCCAAGCTGCTGAAGCCCGGCGGCATCATGTTCCTCGCCACCATGTCGCGGACGATGAAGAGCTACGCCATGGCCATCGTCGGCGCCGAATATGTCCTGCGCTGGCTGCCCAAGGGCACGCATCAGTGGAACCGCTTCCTGCGCCCCTCCGAAATGGCCCGAGGCCTGCGCCACCACGGCCTCAACCTCACCGAACTCACCGGCGTCAGCTACAACCCGCTGAAGGACACGTTCCATCTGAGCCGCGACCTCGACGTCAACTACATGGCGGTGGCAAAGCGAGGCTGAGCGCGGCCCCCCACCCAACCCTCCCACCTTCAGGGGGGAGGTCGGGTGGGGGGCCGCAACCGATGACTCCCTCCAAACGAACCGCACCTCAACCTTCCGTGAGCCGGATTGCAGCCCGACTCCGCCCGGTTTATCTGTGACTCTGATCCGCTCCCGAGTCGCGGCACGCGTTAACACTTGTGGCAGGCATCCGGGAACCCAGGGCGGCGGCCGGCGTTTTGATAGGCCCCCGCATCGACGAGGAGATGAGGCATGAATCTTTTGCGCAAACTGACGGCTCTTGCGGCCCTGACCATGGGCATCGCCTTCGGCCCGATGGCGCCCGCCCTGCTGACACCGGCTCAGGCGCTGACGCAGCAGCAGGAGCTGATCGACAAGTCCCGCATCACCTTCGAAAAGCTGATCGGCTCCTACGAATTCGGCGAGCTGCCGGGATATCTGAAGCGCGCCAAGGCCGTGATGATCTTCCCGGACATCTTCAAGGCGGGCTTCGTCATCGGCGGCGAAGGCGGCAACGGCGTCCTCATGGTGCGCGACCCCAGCCAGGGCTGGAGCCAGCCGGCCTTCTACACGCTGGCCGCGGGGTCGGTGGGCCTCCAGATCGGCGGGCAATCCTCGGAATCGATCTTCACCATCATGAGCGACAAGGCCCTTCAGGCCGTGCTCAACGACCAGATGAAATTCGGCGGCGACATGTCGATCGCGGCCGGCCCGATCGGCAAGGGTGTCGGCGCCAACACGACGACCAACCTCGACGCCGACGTCTACACCTTCGCCAAGACCGCCGGCCTCTTCGGCGGCGTCAGCTTCAACGGCGCCGGAATCCTGAGGAAGAACGACTGGAACGCCGCCTATTACGGCGCCGGCACCCTGCCCCAGCACATCGTCATCGACCGCAAGGTCTCCAACCCCAACACCAAGGACCTGGTGAACGCGCTGTCGCCTTATTGAGTGGAGAGATTGTCTAGCGGGCGACCACCCGTCACTCGCGCCCCCCTCCTGCCTCCCCCCTGAAGGTGGGAGGTTCTTGAGCGAGGCGATCGGCGCAAATTCGGTTGGAAAGCCCTCCCACCTTCAGGGGGGAGGGTTGGGTGGGGGGCCACAAGCGACGGCTGCCCGCCGCTAATGCGCCTCGGCCCAGTTCATGCCCGTGCCGGCATCGGCAATCAGCGGCACCGAGATTTCCCTCGCCGGCAGATGCGCCCCTTCCATCACCGACCGCGCCACGCGCGCTGATTCGTCCTTTTCCGCCAGCGGCACTTCGAACAGCAGTTCATCATGCACCTGGAGGAGCATGCGGCCCTTCAATCCGGCCTCGGCGAAAGCGGAAGGCATGCGGATCATGGCGCGCTTGATGATGTCGGCGGCCGTCCCCTGCAAGGGCGCGTTGATGGCGGCGCGTTCCATGAAGGACCGCCTGGCCGGGTTCTTGTCGTTGATGCCCGGCACATGGCAGCGCCGGCCGAACAGCGTCTCGACATAGCCCTTCTCGCGCGCGAATTTCTTCATTCGCTCCATATAGTCGCGGATACCGGGATAGCGCTTGAAATAGGCGTCGATATAGGCCTTGGCCTCGCCCTGCGGAATGCTGAGCTGCTGCGCGAGGCCAAAGGCCGAGATGCCGTAGATGATGCCGAAATTGATGGCCTTGGCCTGCCTTCGCACCATCGGGTCCATGCCTTCGATGGGCACGCCGAACACCTGGGAAGCCGTCATCGCGTGAATATCGGCGCCTTCGCGGAAGGCCTGTTTCAAGGGCTCGATCTCGGCCATTTCGGCGGCAAGGCGCAACTCGATCTGGCTGTAATCGACCGAGAGCAGGATGTTGCCCGGCTCCGCCACGAAAGCCCTCCGGATTTTCCTGCCCTCCTCGGTGCGGATGGGGATGTTCTGCAGATTGGGATCGGTCGAAGCGAGGCGGCCCGTGGATGTGGCCGCCAGCGCGAACGAGGTGTGCACGCGCCCCGTTTCCGGATTGATCGCCAGCGGCAGCGCGTCGGCATAGGTGCTTTTCAATTTCGAGAGCTGGCGCCAATCCAGCACCTTCTGCGGCAGCGGATGGCCCGAACTCACCGTCAGTTCTTCCAGCACGTCGGCGCCGGTCGCATAGGCACCGGTCTTGCCCTTCTTGCCGCCGGGCAGTTTCAGCTGGTCGAACAGGATCTCGCCCAATTGCTTGGGCGAGCCGACATTGAACTCGGTCCCGGCGATGGCATGTATCTCGCGCTCGATCTCGCCCATGCGCTTGGCGAAATCCTGGGCGAGACGGCCAAGTTCCGTGGCGTCGATCTTGACGCCGTCGCGTTCCATCCGCGCCACCACGGGTATCAGCGGCCGCTCGATGGTCTCGTAGATCGTCGCCAGCCGCTCGGCGATGAGGCGCGGCTTCAGCGTCTCGTGAAGGCGCCAGGTGACATCGGCATCCTCCGCCGCATAGGCCAGCGCCTTGTCGAGGGGCACGTGATCGAACGTCACCTGCGATTTGCCGCTGCCCGCGACATCGTTGAACTTGATGGTGCTGTGCCCGAGATGGAGTTCCGAAAGCTCGTCCATGCCATGGCCGTGGGCGCCCCCTTCCAGCACATAGGAAATCAGCATGGAATCGTCGATCGGCGCGATCGCCACGCCGTAACGCGCCATCACCGCCATGTCGTATTTGATATTGTGCCCGATCTTCAAGACCGCCGGATCTTCCAGCAGCGGCTTCAGCAATTCCAGCGCGCGCGCCAGCGGAATCTGCCTGGGCGCTGCCGCCCCGTCGCCCAGCAGATCGCCCGTGGTGCCGACATGGCCCACGGGCACATAGCAGGCGCGCCCGGCCTCGGTCGCCAGCGACATGCCAACGAGCTTTGCCTCGTTCACATTCAGTGACGTGGTCTCGATATCGAAGGCAAGCGCTCCCGCCTTGCTGGCGAGTGCGATCCATTTTTCCAGCGCCGCCTCGTCCTGGACCAGCTCATAGCCGTCGCCGATCCTGGCCGAGAAGACGGGAACGGAACCTGGGGCAAGTCCCGCCGGCGCCGTGGGCGCGGCGGCGGCCGGCGCGGCGGCGGATGTCCGCGCCGATTTGATCGCGGCTTCGCCCAGCCGCGCATTCAATTTCGCGGCGAGCGAGCGGAATTCGTTCTTGACCAGGAAGTCCATCGCGGCGCCGTCGATGGCGCGCTTGGCGAAATCGGCGAGCGGCACCTCGACCGGTACGTCCCGCTTCAGGGTGACGAGGTCGCGGCTGATGCGCGCCAGCTCGGCATTGCCCAGCAGGTTTTCGCGGCGCTTGGGCTGCTTGATCTCAGCCGCGCGCGCCAGCAGCGTGTCGAGATCGCCGTAAGTCGTGATGAGTTCCGCGGCGGTCTTGAGGCCGATGCCCGGCACCCCCGGCACATTGTCCGAGGAATCCCCGGCCAGGGACTGGATGTCGATCACCTTTTCCGGCGGCACGCCGAACTTCTCGATCACCTCGTCGCGCCCGATCTTGCGGTTCTTCATCGGGTCGAAGAGCGCGATATGCTCGCCCACCAGCTGCATCAGATCCTTGTCGGACGAAACGATGGTGACTTCGTGCCCTTGTTTCGCCGCCTGCGTCGCATAGGTCGCCAGCAGATCGTCGGCCTCATAGCCCGGCATTTCGATGGCCGAGACATTGAAAGCCCGCGTCGCTTCGCGGATGAGGGCGAATTGCGGGACGAGCTCGGGCGGCGCCTCCGGCCGGTGCGCCTTGTATTCGGCATAGATCTCGTTGCGGAAGGTCTTGCGGCCCGCATCGAAGATGACCGCGATATACTCCGCGTCCGAATCCTCGATCAGCTTCAGCAGCATGTTGGTGAAGCCCAGCACGGCATTGACCGGCGTGCCGTCGCTGCGCGTCAGCGGCGGCAGGGCATGGAAGGCCCGGAAGATATAGCCCGACCCGTCGATGAGATAGACATGGTCCGGCTTGGCGGCGGTGGCGGACATCAGTTGGCCACGCGCTCAGTGCGCACCGGCTGCGGCACCCTCTTTGAGCACGAACTTCTTGCCGCAATAGGGGCATTCCGCGTGCCCCTCCTTGCCCAGATTGAGGAAGACCCGGGGGTGCCCCGACGGGTCGCCCCCGCCGTCGCAGGCGATACGGGTTTCGGTGACGGTCTGGGTTTCAATGGATTTCATAGGGTTACTCGGCTTGAGATTGACGCTTCACATGCCGCAATGATAGGCAGGCCACAGCTTTGAATCAATCCCGCGACGTCCGAACATGATCCCGCAGCAAAGTGCCGCCCTCCCCGACCTCGCCGTCTCGATCAAGGGGCTGGTCAAGGTCTATGCCGGCGACAAGGCCAACCGGACGCCCAAGCTCGCCCTCGACCATGTCGATCTCGCCATTCCGCGCGGTGGCATCTTCGGCCTGCTGGGGCCCAACGGCGCCGGCAAATCGACGCTGATCAACATCCTGGCGCAACTGGTCCGCAAGACGGAAGGGTCCGTAAGAATCTGGGACATCGATCTCGACGCCGATCCCAGGCACGCGGCGGCGGCGATCGGCGTGGTGCCGCAGGAGCTCAATATCGATCCCTTCTTCACGCCCAAGGATCTCCTCGATCTGCAGGCCGGCATGTATGGCGTGCCCAAGGCCGAACGGCGCAGCATGGAACTCTTGGAAGCGCTGTCGCTGGGCGACAAGGCTGGGTCTTATGCACGCACGCTTTCGGGCGGCATGCGGCGGCGCCTGATGGTGGCCAAGGCCATGGTGCACAATCCGCCGGTGCTGGTACTCGACGAGCCCACCGCCGGCGTCGATGTGGAACTGCGGCAGCAGCTCTGGGTCTATGTGCGCGAGCTCAACAAGGCCGGCGTCACCGTGCTGCTCACCACGCACTATCTCGAGGAAGCCGAGGAGCTGTGCGACAACATCGCCATCATCAATCATGGCAAGGTCATCGCCTGCGAACCGACGGCGACACTGGTCAGCCGCCTGGACCGCAAGGAAGTCGTCCTCACGCTCGCCGCCGACCTCGCCGAAGTGCCGGCGGCCCTGGCCGAGTTTACCCCGCAATTGCAGGGTCCGCGGCGGCTGAAGCTCCACTACCGGCCAAGCCAGATGAAAGTCGGCGCCATCCTCGATGCGATCCGCCGCACCGATCTCGATATCGCCGACCTCTCCACCGTTGAATCCGATCTCGAGGACATCTTCCTCGAACTGACGCGGCGCCAGCCCGCTTCATGATGCGGCTTCTCGCCAGCCTCGGCCTCCTCGTCCTGCTGGCTGGCTGCGCGCCGCAATGGCAGCGGATCGGCCCGCCGGTCGATACGCCCCATTTCACGACCAAGGCCTTCCATACCGCCGACGGCGCCGATCTGCCGATGCGCATCTGGCTGCCCTGGGACAAACCGCTCGAAGCCTCGATCGTGGCACTTCACGGCTTCAACGATTACCGCCGCGCCTTCGATGCGCCCGGCAAGGGCTTGGCGCGGCGAGGCTTTGCCGTCTATGCCTTCGACCAGCGCGGCTTCGGCGGATCGCCGCAACGGGGCCTCTGGGCCGGCACCGACCAGATGGTGGCCGATCTTGCGGCGGCCGCGAAGCTCGCCAAGGCCGCGCATCCGGATAAACCTCTCTATCTGCTGGGCGAAAGCATGGGCGCTGCCGTCATGCTCGCCGCCATCACGCGCCATGTCGAGATGCCGGTCGACGGTGTCATCCTCGCCGCCCCCGCGATCTGGGGCTGGCAGGTGCAGGCTCCCATCAACCGTTCGCTGTTCGATATCGCCATGGCGACGATCCCCGGCGCCAGGGTGCAGCCGCGCGGCGTCTACCGCGAAGCCTCGAGCAATCACTACATGCTGCGCCAGATGTGGCGCGATCCGAACATCATCAAGGCGACCCGCGTCGACACCGCCTTCGGCCTGGTCGAGCTGATGACCGAGGCCTTCGATGCCGGCGCCCGGCTGGGGCCGAGCCCCCGCTGGCTGATCATGTTCGGCGGGCGGGAGGACATCCTCACCGGCAGCTCGGTCGCCGGCTTCCTGAACCAGCTTCCCAAGCTGCCGCCCGAGGCCGGGCGGGTCGCTTTCTATGGCCGGGCGCATCACATGATGCTCCGCGATCTGCAGGCGCGGACGATCTACGACGATATCGCCGCCTGGATCCGCGATCCGGCCGCCAAACTGCCCTCCGGGGCCGATTTCGGGCCCTGAATCGGTCAAGTCATATTCTACAATGTAGAATAAACGTCACGCTGGCAGCTTGCGGCGCTGGCTGGCGATGATGGCCGGATCGACCGCGATCTCGGCCGCGAATTCCAGCAGCAGGGGCTCGAAGCCCAGCAGATAATCGAGCACCGCCCCCAGCCCGTTTGGGTCGCGCGCGATCTCGCGCAGCTGCCCGCCCTGCAGCCCCGTGAGCCCCAGGAACCGGCTCAGCCGGTCCTCGTCCGCGGTCAGGAAGGCCAGCGCCTGGAGCGCCAATGCCTCCGGATCCGGCGGTGGGGATTTGGGCGATTTCAAGAGCATAGGGAGCATTCTAACACCGATTTCCAGTCTTGGCGCAATCCACTACCCGGGACTTGCCCTCCGCCCGCCCCACAGCTATGTTCCGCCCCATCCAAGACGGCATGCACCCGTAGCTCAGCTGGATAGAGCGTTGCCCTCCGAAGGCAAAGGTCGTACGTTCGAATCGTATCGGGTGCGCCACTTTTCTTCAAGAAAATCAATCAGTTAGAAAATCGACTCCGAATATCTCGGGCCGATTTACGATTTATTGGCACATTTTTGGCACATTGAAATCTAGAGTGATGGTTCAAGGAGAATAGCCATGGCCTCAATTCGCGTTCGCACGACAAAGGATGGGAGAAGCAAATTCGAAGCTCGTATTCGGAAGCAAGGCTGGTCACCAGTGGCGCAGACCTTCGACACGTTGAAAGAAGCTAAGGCATGGGCTGCGGAGGTTGAGCTCGCCATGAACCAGGGTAGCTGGATCACAAAGAAGGCCTGACTCGATGATCCGTAATCGCGGTCCACACCAGTTTCAGGTCGTCATCATCCGAATCGGCTTCCCGAAGGTGCGGCAGACCTTCTCGACGGAAAGAGAGGCGAAGGCCTTCGAGGCGAAGACCGTCGCCGATATGGATGCTGGCACCCATGTAAGCCGGAAGTTGGCAAAGAAGACCACGTTGGCGGATCACATCTCCGCGTACATTGAAAACGTGACCGAGCTTCGGCCCGGCAAGTCCTCAGTCGCATCCGAGAAATCACGCCTTCAGCGCTTCCTAAATGAAGAGAAGGCTCTTTGCGCACATTCACTTGCGAACCTGACTTCCGCTATGTTCGAGGACTATCGCAACCGTCGTCTCAAACAGTTTGCGACCCGCGGGAAAGAGGGTGGCCGCGGCCGCTATAAACCCCAGGCCGATTTTCAACCGAAGCGGCGGAAAGACGGCGAGAAACGGAAGAACGCGGCTGAAGCGAAGGCTCCTCCAAAACCGCTGAGGCCGATCGCGCCAGGCACAGTTAAGAAGGAACTCGACACCCTGATGCGCGTCCTGGACTACCGGAAATTCGAGACCGGGTTGGCGATCAATCCTCTTGATCCGGATCGCGTCAAACGCCCGGTCGTTAAAGATGAGCGGTGGAGTCGTCTTGCGCCCGAGCTGGTCAGAAAGGTGATCGAGGAGTGCTATTCCGACAAAACCAGAAACAGGTTTCTGGGACCCATCGTCGAATTCGCACTTGAAACAGGGCAGCGCCGAGGATCTCTGCTGAACCTGAAGTGGTCCGACATCGACTTCACTGAACGATCAGCCCACATCCGCGAAGCAAAAACGTCTCGTTCCCCGGAAAACCCGCGCAGTTACAAAATTGGCCTGACCAAGGCCGCCCTCAAGATCCTTGATGCACTACCGCGAGGACCATCGAACGATGGTCCTGTATTCCCGATGTCAAGTGATGCATTGAAGGGGGCATTTGAGCGTGCAAGGAAACGTGCCGAAGTAGAGTTCTTTCGGTTCCACGATACTCGCCACGAGCGTGCGGCTTCTTTGATCGAAGCCGGAATGTCGGATACCGCCGTCATGACTCAGATTGGCTTCCAGGATCCCAAGACACTGAAGAGATATGCCAACCTTCGTCCGTCTTGGCTGGCAGATGAGCTTGATAAGATCTCGGTTCTCAGTGTGCTGGAAAATCAAAAGGAACTACGGGCCAGACTCGAAAGAGAAATCGCGCGGGCCACGGCTGAGCTTGAAGCTTTGAAGCAAGCTGAATGAACAAAGCTCACTCCGGTACCATGACTAGCATTCCCTTTGCCAACATGCGGGGGACCGGATCACCCACCCACGAAGGATCAACCCGGTTCCGAGTAAGCCCAATATAGCGAATGCCCGCAGTCTTTCCTCGGATCAATAGATTTCTGATCGGCAGCCATCCTTCGGGCTGCAGCCTTCCGGATAGAGCGCGCCTCAGCGCATTGGTGAGAATGTCGGCTATCTGCAATCCGATGTACTGATGAGATTGGCCGAAAACCAGATCCCGGTTCAGAATTTTTCCGAAGTCACTGCCATGCGATCGCCTCGCGGTGGTGTTTCCCTCCGGCCTCGGGAGGTGCTTTGGTACAGGTCGAGCTGGAAAGTTGCGGTGAAAAGCGGAGTAGTCCGCCCCCTTTAGAAACGTGAATGGTCGATCAACCGACTGGGCCTGAAGAAACGGCTTCACACACATATGCCACCATTTCTCATATTCGGTTGGCGTCTTGTCCTTTGCGTCGATCACCCATAGGAACTTAGCAAGTTCGCCGGGCCAGCGCTGGACCCAGAAGAGCATGGCCTTCTCCAAGATTTCCCACGTTAGCGTGGTGAGTAGGACCTGCTGGACATAGAGCTGTCGCGGTAGCCGAAGACATGTCTCTTGTAGAGACTTCATTGTCGCGATCATCGAGGGATGAAGGGTGTCGTCGGCATGCTCCATGATTTCTTCTGCTTGCCGTTTCTGGTGATAATCAATTTCCCCTTCCGTGTGCCAGTTCATGTCGATCACTACGGCTTCTAGAATTACCCGATAAGATGCGAGCAATTTGCAGAGATCGGCGATCTCAGGTTCGTTCAGCAGCTTTCCCTTGATCTCGCCGTTTTCCTTTGGCCATGTCGCGCTCAGCTTAGAAAAGTCAGCCTCAAGGCGTCCGAAGTTCCGCCCTGCTATGGCAACGGCGCCGACGCAAGAGAATGAAACGTCCTTCCCAGGAGCGGGAAGGAAGGTCCCTGACTCGTCGATGTAAATGTGCATGCCGAGGCCACCTGTTTGAATAAGATCTAGCACAATTTGCAGACGAAATCTGCCAGCCGCGACAACTATTTTGCATGCCGACTCTTGAGATCCCGGAAATCGGATCTACTTGGTACCGTTAGGCACTCAGGAGGGTTTCAGATGTCTTCAATGGCGCAATCGGGATTCACGGTCGGCATGGTTTCTGGCGGCCTCGTCGGACTTGGATTGGTTGCAAGCAAAGCCGTGGACAACGCCGTCGCTCATCAACAGGCTCTGTCGACCGTCCACCGCTGGAGCATTGCCCTCGACCGCATGACTCAAAGGGCCACAAAGGCGGAGCGGAGGGCGGCTCGCCAAGCGCTGGAAATCCAGTCCCTTCGTGATCAGCTCGCACTCGCGCAGGTCGAGTTGGAAATCCTGCGCGAGTGCTGATCGCTTACATCGCCAGCCGCATGCTCGGATCGAAACCGAGGTCCTGACCAAGGTCGTTGTCGACCTGCTCACGCTGCGTGTAATCCGCGACGGACTTGCGGGGCTTCACAGCCGGAACGCCCGCAATCTGCTTCTTGCCGTCAACATGGCGCAGCATGTTTTCGAGACCCGCTTTACGCACGAGAAGAGCTTCTGCAGCGGTCAAGCGGGAGACCCATGACTGCAAGTCGGGGGACATTGCGCTGAGGTCCATGGCCGCACGTTTGATGTTGTCCGCGCAGATGAAACGGTAAGCCAGGGCGCGAGGGTCACGAGGCGCCAGCTTGTCGACCTGCTGCAGTTCGTGGGCGAGGTGTTCGGCTTCAAGCTGCTCGACATCGTAGATCACCTGGTCTGGCTCCGGCAAACTTACCTCGCGGCCAAAGAAGCTTTCAAAGATGCCACCGACGGCGCCAGCGGCGATGAGGGCTGCGCGGCGCATGGCTTTGAAAGCAGCCGCGACGGTGGATTTGACGATTCTGACGATGGTGCGGAACATTTGAATTCTCCTTGTTCTATCGGGTGGTGATTCAGAGATAAGGCTGGTGGCTGCAAGGAACCAAATCCGCCGACAGATCGGCCGATGGTTCTGCCGACGGTCGTGGTCCGCGATAGCAATCATCGAGAACTCGACGATGATCAATGATCAGCGGCGCCTTCTCATTCATCGGACGGTGGCGGAATTCACGCGGCTGCCTTACGCCATCAATTTTCACCTGGCCTTTCGCATGCTGCATCGCCAGCTCCATGCCAGCTTCGATGAGCTTCTTTCGCTCTGCGTCGGTCAGAACCATCGTCCAGATTCTTACCGATGGCGCGAGCTTGCTGAGATCGATGTATTTCCTGTTGACCGGGTAAGCGCAAATGTGCAGCCACGCTGCAATCTCAGGCTCGCGGCCAAGCTGCCTTATGAATGCCGGAGAGGCGGACAGAGCGCGCAGGTCGGCACGCTCCTCATTGTCGGCAGTGCCGCGGGTGAAGTCGCTGATGTCATATATCCCGACGATCGAGCCGATGGGGTAAGCCACGCATTTTACGAAGAAGAGACCAATGCGCTTTGCGCGGTAGAGGGTAATGTCTAGGCGGTCGTTCATGATGTGAATCTCCTTGTGTCTATCCATGCGATCAGCCTCCCCGCCGACCGCTGCACACAAAGATTCCGCCGCCCATTGCAAGGCACAAATCGCCGCCAATTCCGCCGATAGATCGCCAATTCCGCCGACAGAAATCCCCAACGAACAAACAAAATGAAAAATAACCGCGCTGTATTTTGAGTTGAAAACTAAGCCTGCCTAGTGCTGTCAACATTCTTGGCGACATGAGTTGTCGGCGCGTGCTTGACGGCGGCGATGATCGACTCAATCTTTATATGTGTCGGCGCAATAACGCGGCCGACGAAAGAGAAAATAAGGAACCCAAGTCATGAAAATCTTCATTCACGCCGACAACGACGACGCTCTCAATGCAGCACTTCGCACTGTGCAGACGGGGCGCGGTCAGAATGATGTCTCGGCATCTCTCTTGATCACTGAGATCGCCGCAGACGCAGAAAAGCATCTCTCTGAATCTGGCCTGTCGACATCAAGCATGGTCGGTGCGAAGCGCGAGTACGCCGACGGCGGTGCAGATTCCAAGGCTTACAAGTGGTCGATTGCAACAACATGGGTCCGCATTCAGCGCGGCGAGCACGGCTGGTATCTCACTGCAGTGGAGCGCATCTCACAGCGTCCGAAAGCCCGCGTGATCGATATCTACACGCTGTCTGATCGCCAGCGCGCGCTGATCGCAAAAGAAACCGCCCGCGCAGCAAAGGCCAAGGCAAAAGCCGATCGCAAGATTGCCCGTGAAGCCAAGCGTGCTGCCAAAGCCGCGAAGATCGCCATCCGTACCTCGGCTCCGGCGATGTCGCACGAAACCCAGATGGCCGCGTAACACACCGACAAGCACATCTCCCATTGATGATGAGGAAATGTCGTTTGATGGAAACCGGGGGGATCGAGCTATCGCCTCCGGCTTCCGTAAACCGACACCAAACTCAGGAGCCACCCAATGTCCCTTCTCGCCAAAACCAAGGCCTGGCGCCCTGCCCTTCCCCTGCGTGGCACCGTCTCAACGCCAGTCGCCGTGGCACCCGTTCCAGCACGATCTTCGGTCCCCCGCGAGCCATATCACCAGCTCATTCGGAATACGAAGTCCGGCCCAGAGCCGCACAAATATCCGCACTGGCTGGCATACGGCACGCCGATCTGGGGCTCCCCCGAGGCGGCCGATGCGTTAGAATCCGCTTGGGCAAAATGGCGCCAGGAGCATGGAGAGATTGTTGACTGGAGCTGAATTCGTCGGGTTGTTTCCGAGTTACATTTGGCTGGATGTCGAAGCGTCATCGCTCAGCGTAGATAGCTTCCCCATCGAAATCGGGTGGTGTGCCGCCGACCTTGTGGCCGATAGCTTTCTCGTGAAGCCGTTAGAGCGGTGGACGGACTGGTCGATTGCATCAGAGCTCATTCATGGAATTCAATTGCAGGAACTTTTCGATCAGGGCATTGATGCGGCGGAAGCGGCGCGCGAGATCAATCGGATTTGTGCCGGAAAGCAGGTGTTGTCAGATAACCCGGTAAGCGATGGCGATTGGTTGAAGCAGCTTTTCCATGACACCGGAGTTCGGCAGGAATTCGAGTTGCATGACAGCAGGCAGTTGGAAGCTATGGCCGCCGCTCTTTCGAAACTGACTCCAGCATGGGCGCAGAGCCTGGTCGAACAAATCAACGGTCGTTTTCCTCACCCGCACCGCGCTGGACCCGATGCCAGGCGCGAGGTCGCCAGATTTCTGGCGCTTGTGCTGCCGGAAGAAGTCGAGACTATTTCGGCGCTGGCTTAAGCCGTGGTCACCCAGGACCGCACTTCTGCGTCATATCGAATTCTCGTTATTGGGCATGGCCCGCTGGCGTCAGCATCGGGATAAACCTCGGCAGAACCACAAACTGTCGGCTGTCGTGGTCGCCTGACGATTCCGGCAAACATTTATTGTGATCAAGCTCAAAGCAAATGACATCTGAACGCACACGCAAATAGTGGCGACGCTCATCACGACGAACACCGACGAAGGTGGTACAGTCGATCCATTCCATACGATGCACCGCCATGAACACGGCCGCACGGCCTGCTTCAGAGGCTATGCCCGGCCAACAATTCGGACTCCGCCACAACACGCGCAGCAATATCGGCGCCAAGATGATCCTGGAGATATGCCTGCACCGCCGTACTATGGTGCCGCGGCGAATAAGCAGCCACCTCCGGCGCATCTTCACTGCGCATGATGGTCTTCACCATCTGCCGCGCAAGAAACAGCCGATCCTGATAAGGGTTACCTGGGCGGGCAGACAATGCCGAACCTGGGCGAATGAGCGACCCAAACAGAATCCGGTCAAAGCGCGTGAGCTCCCAGCTCATCGCCGCCTGCGCGGCAAAATACGCCACGACATTGGCGGAATCGGTTATCTCGCTGAGACGATCTGGACCAATAATGCTGGTCGCAATCTCAAAGGGACGCGATTTAGTTCGAATCTCCTGGAGAAGTCCTAAGGTTTTGGCCGAGCCATGCCCACCTAGGCTCTTATCATTCGGCCGCCGATCCGCCCGGTCGCTGGCCAGGACATGGAGCAGCATGACATCGTCGGTGGTCTCATGGAGGGTCTTGAGCAGCGCGTAGGTGCTGGCCGGGCCGCCGGACCATGCAAGGAGCGTACGGATGGGTCGGGTATCAGCTTTCCGCGCCCGATATGCCAGCAGACGTTTTGGCGCCCGTTCTGGGACGAGCTCCGCCGCAGCACGCAGGACTCCCACGCAGATCGGCTGGTAATAGCCCGTCGCCTCCGGATAGAGCCAGATGATGTCGGTGAGGCCTCGTCCAGCCAATACCTCGGTGATCTCGCTAAGAGGTGTCGCCAGAGCTGGCAACGATACCTGGTGTAACGCCGTTCCGTTCCGGATCATAAAGTAGGTGCACAGATGCAGCCGCTCTCGCGGGCGTCCTTGCCATTGGCGCCGCTGGAAGGTCAAGCTCTGACTGCCATCTGCATGGGCCAGCGTGGTAACCGAGGAAACTGCATCGTCCGGTTCACGGTCAAGCAGGTTCTGATAGTCGTGGCTGGAGAGCACCAGGCGTCCGCCAAGGCGTAGCTGGCCGACGAAGGCGCCCAGAAGTGATTCCTGCGCTTCACGGTTCGCGACGTGGCCAATGAGGCTCGCCATGGCCACCACCGCGTCATAGCCGTGATCCGCCGCCAGTGTCATGACATCCGAGGCGACAAAGCTGGGTTGTTCGCCGTTGCGCCCCCGGCATAGCGCCTCAGCGCGCTTGATGGATTTTGAGCTGAGATCGATACCCGCAACCTTGTATCCCAAGTCCATTAACGCAGCACTGGTGAAGCCGACGCCACAGCCAACATCCAGCACGCGTGCACCCTTGGGCAAATCAGCCAGGGCAGCCGCAAAGGCCGCCCTGGCCTCGGCGATGGCCGTTTCCGGGTCGGCATAGAGATACTGGTAGAGCTCCGACCAATCGTCATACGTCTCTGCAAAGCCGCTTTGCACCTTCTTGCGTTTCGGGTGTTTGGGCGCGGTCGGCTTAGCCATGTATCTGATACCTTGTCCGAAACACCCAGTCCCAGAACTGGGTAAAGCCATCAAAATTTACCCGCGAATTCTTGTGGTGCGCCAGGTGGTAACGCCCCATCGCCAGTAGTGGTGGGCTGATCCTGGGATTGTGATCGGTGATCCCCTCGGCAAAGATATTGTCGAGAAGGTAAAGAATGCCCAGCGGCCAGGCCCTGGGCACGGCCGCGATAAAGGCGATGGTGGGCACAATCTCGCAAAGCCATTGATCGAGCGTTGTCCGCCAGCTCCCGTAGATGAAGAGGAGATTGGTCCAGGCGAACTCGAAGCTGCCATCGTAGACTTCCTCATGGTGCGCCCGGTGGAGCTGCCAGAGGGGTGCCCAGCGATGCGCCAGGCGATGAATGCCATAGAGCAGCCCGGTCCAAACCAGGAAATAGCCCAGTTGCTCGGCGGTGAGAGAAAGGGCCGTCATCATTCCCCCCAAGGGCACCAGGGATCGTTGAACACGATCTCTCCGGTACCTGGTCGCAGCAGGATGTTGTCGACGCCAAGGTCGAGGGCATAATATCCGTCGCGGGCTCCGCACCCGAGCGCGATGGCCGCCACTTGCAGGGCGTGGGTGTCTGTCTCCATTCCCTTGCCCGGCCGACCGTCCGCCAAGCGGTGCGCCAGGGCCGCCACGTGATCAATATCTGCCCAATTCGGATAGCTGATCGGCAAGAGTTCCAGATACTCAACCCAGCTCAGTGCCAATTGACCATCCCATTCATGGTGATGGAATTTGGGAAAATGCGGACTCCGCGCCTCTACCGCCAGCGCCACGAACTGGCTGTAAGGTCCGGCATTCTGCGCTAGGCGCAGGGCCTGGCCCCGGTCCGCATCGGCAAACACCACCGCATCATCACCAAGGGCAATCGCCTCCCATCCCGCCGCCTCCAGCAAAGCGAGAATGGCATTGCCGCGACTGTCGTCGAGCAAACGCTCGGGATAGCGACGACTCTCCGGGCGTCGCAAGCCGAGGAACCGCTGCCGCATAGATGGATCCGCGCCGATACAGTCTTCATGCCCGACCATGCGCCGCATATCCCCGAGCAATGGGGGCGCCTTACTGGAACTCGGTAGCGGCTGCTGTAGCGGGCGACGCTCCTCAAGCAATGTCTTGGTGCCACCTATCATTCTTTAGCACCCTCCACTCCAGTACGACTCTTCGTGCCGGAGATCGCCTGGACCGTCCTCTCCAATCGCAAAGGCCGTGGTAGCGACTTGTCAACCGCCACCCCGTAGCGTGCCCCGGACAAGGTCTTGCACTCATCGCAGGTGCCGCAGGTCTGCCAGGTCAAGAGACCTGTGGACGATTCCTTGACAGCCTTAGGATCGCGACAACTGGCCGTCATGGCGACCAAGTCAGGCGGGAGAAAGTCGATTTCCTCCTGCTTGCTGGGCGGCGGTGCCCAGAGGAAGGCATCCGGCACCTCCTCCGATTGCCAGACGAGCTTCAGAGTCTGCAACGTGATCATGCGTAAGAACCAATACTTCTCCGAATCCGGGTTCCATTCCCTGTCTTCGTCCCGGTTCATCGACAGCAGAATCCTGTCCTGCGGTCCGAAGCCGTAGCGCCGCGTCACCAACCCCGCAAAAAACATGGAGGTCGCCGTGTCGCGCGCGAACTTGGGAAAAGCGGTGATATCGACATTGCTTTCCGAATATGTGAACCCACGATATCGCGCCCTGATCCAGGGGGTCATGCGCCCGATCGCCTCGGCCTCGTAGGGCAAGGTCAACGCGGCCTTCCTCCCGGAATCATGACGTGCCTGACGGTGGATATGATGTGCATAGACATCGTCATCCGTGGTTGTCAGCAGGCGCATCAGACCATAGGTCGAATCAAGACCACCCGACCACATCACCAAGGACTTACGGCGCTCAAGTGCAACTTGTTCCACCTTCTTGGTGGACCCCGGAGCCGTTTTGTTGGAGGAGCGCATCTTTTTGCGGCGCTGCGGCGCCGTTTCCGGTCGTTCATTCATTTACTTACTGGCTCGCATATCCATCTTATTCTCTGGCGGCTAGGCTGTTTCAGATCATGTCTCCAAGACGGGCCAGTCTCCGATTGGCCCGTGTCCGTGATATCGCCTGGGGCCAAACACCTGGCACGACGCGGAAGATATCGTGGCGTGCCGTGCCTCAACGGCGTTCAGAAAACCATTTGCACCAGCCTGCCTTAAGCCGCTTGACCGGAATGCCAGCTAGCGGCCAGCACGGGCGCCAAGGCTTGCTTCACGGTCGGATCGAGGTTGATCTGTCCTGCGGTCGGCGCAGTGAAGGTCGCCATCGCCTGCCGGAGTTGCTCAACATCACTGTCGTCGAGGTAAGAGCCATCCCCAAGCTCGATCCGGTCAACCTGGTTGGCCGTGCTGGCATACCAGCCCTGCACCGTCACCCGGTCGCCGTTCCCGAGGATGTCGATGAGAAGATCGTTGCCAGACTTGGACAACCAGAGCTGATCGGTAGCGATATCCGCTCCGAGCACCAGTTTGTCGGCACTGCCATCGGTGTCCGCGGCATCGACGATGTCTTGGCCGGAACCACGCCCGAAGCGGAAGGTGTCGACACCCTCGCCGCCTACAAGCAGATCCGAGCCAGCACCGCCGTCGAGATCATCATTGCCAGTATCGCCCGTAAGTGTGTTGTTGCCGACGTTGCCGATCAATTTGTTGTCGACGCTATTGCCCGTGCCGTTGATGTTGGCGGTCCCCGTCAATGTCAGGTTTTCGAGGTTGGTACCAAGGGTGTAGGTGAGGCTGGCCTCTACCGTATCGATCCCTTCATTGACAACCTCTGTCACAATGTCTCCGGCACTATTGACCCCATAGACATCATTGCCCTTGCCGCCAACCAGCGTGTCGTTGCCAAGACCGCCATCAAGACGGTTGGCCAAGTCGTTGCCCGTCAAGGCATCATTGCCCGCCCCGCCCGTCAAGTTCTCGATGCCGATCAACGTATCGATATCGGCGGCACCTGCATTGCCTAGATTGGTGAGAAGGCTCGCTGTCACGGTAACGCTGAGGTAGCCATAAGATGCCGTATCAACTCCCAGACCGCCGTTCAGCGTGTCATTGCCTAAATCACCGGACAGGATGTTATTGGCATCGTTGCCCGTGATGATGTTGATGAGCGCATTGCCCGTACCATTGATGACTGTGGTTCCTGTCAGAGTCAGATTTTCGAGATTGCTGCCGAGCTGATAGCTGATCGAGGAATTGACGCTGTCCGTGCCTTCGCTGGCGTTCTCCTGCACGACATCGGCGATATCGTCGACACCATAGATATCGTCACCGACGCCGCCCGTCATGGTATCGGCACCTATTCCGCCGATGAGGGTATCGTTCCCAGCAGCACCGCTGAGCGTATTGGCAAGAGCATTGCCCGTGATGACGTTGTCGAGGCCGTTGCCCGTACCGATATTGGCAGCGCCAACAAGAATGAGATTCTCCAGATTGGCACCAAGCGTATAGCCGCCGACCAGGGTGGTTTCGACGGTGTCGACACCTTCCGACGCGTTCTCGGTGATGCTATCGCCGATCTCACCTACGACATAAGTATCGTCACCCTTGCCGCCGACCAGCGTATCGGTCCCCGACCCACCGTCGAGGCGGTTATCCGCATCGTTTCCGGTCAGAATATTGTTGAGGCCGTTGCCGATGACGAAGCTGGCGTCCGTTCCAGTCAGGGTCAAATTCTCCACATTGTCGGCGTTTCCAGCCATGACATAGGAGGCGGAACTCAAGATTGAGTCGGTGCCTTCACTCGCCAGCTCGACAATCTTGTCGCTGATATGATCGACGATATAGGTATCGTTGCCAGCGCCGCCCGTCATACGATCAGCCCCGGCCCCGCCATCGATCCAGTTATCAGCGCTATTCCCCGTGAGGACATCGTTGAAGCTGGAGCCGATCAGGTTTTCGATCTGATCGTAGGTATCACCTAAGGCTTCGCCCGCATTGTTCGCCGCATTGGCGAGGTCCGCGGTTACTGCTTCTTTTGCATTAATGTAGGACGCAGCATCGATCCCGGAATTACCCTTGAGCAGATCCGCTCCCAATCCACCGATCAGGATGTCATTGCCAGTACCGCCATCCAACGTGTTGGCGCCATCATTGCCCGTGATCGTGTTGTCGAGCGCATTGCCTGTCCCAGCAATGTTGGCCGTCCCGGTCAGGGTCAGATTTTCGACATCGGCATAGAGCGTATGCGCAACGGACGCTTCAACCGTATCGATGCCGTTGCCGCCATAGGTAAGATCGGCCGCGTTGTCGACCACCATCGTGTCATTGCCATCGCCACCGGAGAGCGTGTCAGCGCCCACCCCACCGTCGAGGCGATTGTCGTAAGCATCGCCAGTCAAGGTATCGTTGTAGTTCGACCCCTCCAGACGGTCCATAAACTTCAGAATATCGCCCGCCGCATCGCCGCCGGAAACAGCCCCCGTGGCGAGGTTGACGTTCACCGCGGCACCGGAGTTCTTATAGCTCGCCGTGTCATCGCCGTAGCCGCCATCCAGCGTATCCGCCCCGGCACCGCCCTCCAGGATATCGTCGCCGATATCTCCCTTGAGGATATTGGCCGCGGAATTACCGATGATGATGTTATCGAGGCTGTTCCCCGTGCCATTGAGGGCGGTGGCGCCCGCTAAGGTAAGATTCTCGACATTGTCGCCCAGGGCATAGGTGACAGAGCTCTGCACGGTGTCGGCGCCGGAATCCCACTCTTCGACCAGCACATCGCCGACATTGTCGACGACATAGGTGTCATTTCCAATGCCGCCGATCAGAATATCCGCACCAGCGCCACCATCGAGTTTGTTGTTGCCCGCATTGCCGACCAGCGTGTTGGCAATGGCGTTCCCGCTGCCGTCGATATTGCCGGACCCGGTCAGTATCAGTTCTTCGACGTTGGCGCCGATGGTGTGGCTGACGTTGGCATAGGCCACGTCATAGCCTTCACTCAGCGCTTCCGTCTCGATGTCGCCCGCATTATCGATCCAATAGATATCGGAACCTTGGCCACCCACCAGCGTGTCGGCACCTTGGCCACCATCCAGCGTGTCGTCGCCAAGGCCGCCGTTTAAGGTGTTGGCCGCAACATTGCCGACGATTCTGTTGTTCCCGCTGTTACCCGTGCCATTGATGGCGTTGGTTCCGCTGAGAGTCAGATCCTCGACATTGGCGCCGATGGTGTAAGTGACATTGGCCTCAACCTTGTCATATCCCTCACCTGCGTTCTCGACGATGGTCTCGGTACCGCTGGAGATGACATAGACATCGTCGCCGATGCCACCCTTCAACGTATCGGCACCACCACCGCCAATGAGGCGATCGTTGCCTGCCTGGCCATCGAGGGTGTTGACGGCCGAGTTACCCACGATCTCGTTGGCCGCCACGTTGCCCGTACCATTGACCGTGTTGCTACCTGTCAGCGTAAGATTTTCGAGATTGTCACCGAGGGTGTAGGTCAGGGCGGATTCCACCCGATCGGTACCTTCATCGGCAAGCTCTGTCACCTGATCCCCAACGTTGTCGACGACATAGGTGTCGTTGCCCACACCGCCTTTCAGTATGTCGGCGCCCAGGCCGCCATCCAGGCGATTGTTGCCGCTATTGCCGATGAGCTCGTTGCCAAGTGCGTTGCCCGTACCGTCGAGATTGTCGCCCCCGGTGAGGGTTAGATTCTCGATTTCGGCTGCCAAGGTGAGCGAGACCGATGCCAGAACCCGGTCAGTCCCTTCATTTGCGGCTTCGCTGGTCGCGTCGGCAGCATTGTCGACGATATAAGTGTCGTCACCGCTGCCACCCTGCAGGATGTCAGCCCCTACGCCGCCATCGAGGTAATCGTTACCCGCAGCACCAGAGAGCGTATTGACGCTCGCATTGCCGACGATGCGGTTATCGAGCCCGTTGCCCGTGCCCGTCGCAGCCGTCCCGGTGAGGGTCAGGTTTTCAAGGTTGGCGCCCAGAGTCCAGTTGAGCGCCGCTTCGACCGTATCGACGCCCTCATTGGCCAGCTCCGTCACGACATCGTCGGTGCTGTCAACCACGGCTGTATCATTGCCCGTGCCGCCGACCAGCGTATCTGTTCCACCTTTGCCGTCCAGGCGGTCATTGCCATCGAGGCCAGAGAGAACATTGCTGCCAATCGTGCCGAGGATGACGTTATCCAAGGCATTGCCCGTCCCGTTCGCGGCCGATCCAGACAGTGTCAGATTTTCGACGAAAGTGCTCAGGGTATAGCTTACCGACGCCACCACCGTGTCGATGCCACCCGCGTCGATATGCTGTCCCCCCTCATCGACGCCTGCTGTTGCCGGATCGTCCAGGGTGAGCGTCTCCGCGCCACTCGCATCGTAGGTGTACTCACTGACCTGATCGCCCGATTGATCGACCAAGTAGGTGTCATGGCCCTTGCCACCATGGAGGATGTCGGCGCCCGTGCCGCCATCCAAGATGTTATTGCCGTCATTGCCGACAAGCAAATTGGCCGAGGCATTGCCTGTGGCATTGATATTGAACTTGCCCGTGAGAGTTATGTTTTCGAGATTGGCCTGAGCGGCAATCGAATAGGTCAGGGACGTTTCGACGGTGTCATTGCCAGCGCTGGCGTTTTCCGTGATCGCGTCGCTCGCCTGATCGACGACATAAATGTCGTCGCCAAGGCCGCCCGTCATCTGGTCGGCGCCAATGCCACCGTCGAGGCGGTTGGCGTTACCATCGCCCGTCAGCGTGTCGTTGAACTTGGTTCCGGTCAGGCCTTCGATCGAGTTGTAGCTATCACCCGCTGCTTCGCCCGTATTGGCTGCCGCATTGGCAAGATTGGCTACAACGGCAGCATCCGCGTTGACATAGGATGCCATATCGGCCCCCGTGCCACCCAGCAACGTATCGCCGCCTTTCCCGCCGATCAGTGTGTCATCACCATCCAAGCCGGAAAGGGTATTCGCTGCGTCGTTGCCCGTGACGATATTGCCAAGAGCGTTGCCTGTGCCATTCAGGGCCGCAACGCCTGTCAGCGTAAGGTTCTCGGTGTTCGCACCTAGTGTGTAGGTCATCGACGCCTTGACGAGATCGGCCCCCTCATCGGCGCCTTCGACCACTTGGTCGCCCGCATCGTCGACGATGTAGGTATCGTCACCCTTGCCGCCCTGTAGGGTATCGGCACCAGCCTTGCCATCCAGGGTATTGGCGGCTTCATTGCCGATGAGGATATTGACGCCCGCATTGCCGGAGCCATCGATCTTGGCCGTTCCGGTCAGCGTCAGATTTTCAACCTGATCGCTCAAAGTGTAACTGATACTGGCCTCAACCGTATCCGTGCCTGCGCCAGCTGCTTCCAGGACACTGTCACCGACATTGTCGACCACGTAGACGTCATTGCCCAGGCCACCTGCCAGAATGTCGTTCCCGCGACCGCCATCGAGACGATTGGCGGTATCATCACCTGTGAGGTTATCTGCAAAGACCGTGCCTGTCAGATTCTCAACACCGGAGAAGCTGTCACCTGCGGCATCACCGTCAGCAGCCACACCGGATTTTAGGCTCACGGCGACCCCGGCAGACGAAGTCGCATAGGACGCGGTATCAGTACCACTGCCACCGATGAGCTGATCGGCACCAGCACCGCCGATCAGGATATCGTCACCCGTGCCGCCATCGAGCTTGTTGTTGCCGACATTGCCGATGAGTTCGTTGCCAAGCCCGTTACCCGTACCGTCGACATTGGCAGTTCCGGTCAAGGTCAGATTCTCGACATTGGCAGCCAAGGTATAGCTGACGGATGCCTCGACCCGGTCGACGCCCTCATCGACCGCTTCGCTCACCGCATCGCCGATATTGTCGACGACATAAACATCGTTGCCTTTGCCACCTGTCAGGGTGTCCGCACTCGCCCCGCCATCAAGTCGATTGTCCTTGTCGTCACCCGTCAGATTGTCGGCCTGCATTGATCCGGTGAGGTTCTCGATTGAACCAAGGGTGTCGCCTGCGGCATCGCCGCCGGAGGCTGTCCCTGCGGCCAGACTGACCGTGACCCCGACGGCCGAGCCCGCATAGGACGCGGTATCGATACCGTCGCCGCCATCAACTGTGTCGGCTCCCGCATTACCCTGCAGCGTATCGTCACCGGATCCGCCGGAAAGCTTGTTGCCGCCCGTATTGCCGATAATGACGTTGTTGAGACCGTTGCCCGTGCCATCGATTGCAGCGGTGCCCGTCAGAGTGAGGTTTTCGAGATTTGCGCCGAGCGTATAGCCGATCGACGCCTCAACCGTGTCGGTGCCGTGATCGGCCAACTCGCCAACAACGTCGGCGATATCGTCCACCACATAGGTATCGTTGCCGAAACCGCCCGCCATCTGGTCGGCGCCCGTGCCGCCATCGATCCGGTTATTGCCGTCGCCGCCGATGAGGATGTTCTCCAACGTATTGCCGACAAGATTGACATCGGCTTTCGTCTTCACCAGCAGGTTTTCGACATTGGCACCCAGCGTATAGCTGGCGCCGATAAAGCCCTCGATCAATTCGACCGTGTCACGGCCCGCATCGGCAGCCTCCGAGATCGCATCCCCGGCGTTGTCGACGACATAGGTATCTGAACCGAGTCCCCCCGCCATCGTATCGACACCCTTGCCACCGTCGATCCGGTTCTCGGCGTCCGATCCGGTGAGATTGTCCGCCTGGTCTGAGCCGATCAGATTCTCAATAGAGACAAAGGTATCGCTTGCGGCATCGCCGCCCGATGCGGTTCCGAGTTTGAGATTGACCGTGACGGCTGCGGCCGATCCAGCATAGCTTGCCGTATCGACGCCTTCGCCGCCATCCAGCGTGTCTGCGCCAGCACCACCCTTCAGGGTGTCGTCGCCCGAAAGCCCATAGAGCTTGTTATTGGCCGTATTGCCGATGAGGATGTTGTCGGATGCGTTGCCTGTGCCATCGACCGCCGTGGCCCCGGTCAGCGTGAGGTTTTCGAGCTCGGTCCCCAGCTTATAGGTAAGAGCCGTTTCAACCGTGTCGATACCGCCCCCACCATATTCGGTGATCGTATCGCCAACGCTGTCGACCACATAAATGTCGTTTCCGGCCCCGCCAGCCATCACGTCGTTGCCAGCACCGCCATCCAGACGGTTGGCGCCAAAGTTACCCCAAAGCCTGTTATCGAGCGTATTGCCCGTGGCGTTGATATCAGCCGTCCCCGTGAGACGCACGTCTTCGATGTTGGCACCGACTGTATAAGACACCGAGGCTTCGACACGGTCCAGGCCTTCATTGGCGTTCTCGGTAACGACATCGCCTGCATTGTCGACCACGTAGAGGTCGTTGCCAGCGCCGCCCACCTGCGTGTCCGTACCTTTGCCGCCATCCAGGCGGTTGTCGCTCTGATTGCCCGTCAGGCTATCGGCGAAGTCGGAACCAATGAGGTGTTCGACCTCGAAGACAGCATCGCCCTCGGCATCGCCACCAGCAGTTTGCGCCGTTGTGAGATTGACGGTCACTCCGGCGCTGGAACCCTCGTAACTGGCCGTATCCTCGCCAGCACCGCCGACGATATTGTCGGCACCTTTGCCGCCACGGATGAGATCATCACCGTCGAAGCCGCGAAGGTCGTTGGCACCGTCATTGCCGAGGATCGTGTTGTCGAGCTTGTTGCCGAAGCCTGCTGCTGCAGCACTCCCGGTAAGCGTCAGATCCTCGATATTGTCGCCAAGAGTAAAGCCGACCGAGCTCTCCACGCGGTCATGGCCCCAATATTCATCGGCGGCATCGGCTTCCGTGACTGTATCGCCCAGGCTGTCGACCCTATAGACATCGTCGCCCTTGCCGCCTGCGAGCTGGTCGTTGCCAGCGCCGCCAACGAGCGCATTGTCGCCGTCATTGCCTGTGATCTTGTTGTCCAGGGCATTGCCAGCGCCATCTATATCGGCCGATCCCGTGAGGGTAAGATTTTCCAGATTGGCGCCGAGTGTATAGGTGACAGCGCTTTCCACGCTGTCGGTGCCTTCGCTCACACCCTCCGTGACAACATCGCCAGTCGCATCGACCACATAGGTGTCGTTGCCGCTCCCGCCCGTCAGTGTGTCATTTCCCTTGCCGCCGTCGAGGTGGTTGTCGCTGATATTGCCAATGAGTGTGTCGTCGAACTTGGACCCGGTCAGGTTTTCGACATTGCCAAGCGTGTCACCTTCGGCCTCGCCACCTGTACCAATCCCCGTGGTGAGACTGACACTGACGCCCGCAGTCGAGGCCGCGTAGGACGCAAGATCAGTACCGTCGCCGCCATCCAGCGCGTCGGCGCCAAGACCGCCCACCAGCGTATCGTTGCCGCTTGCCCCCGCGAGTTGGTTATTGGCCTCATTGCCTTGGATCGTGTTGTCGAGCGCATTGCCCGTGCCATCAATGGCACTCAAACCTGTCAGAACCAGGTGTTCGACATTGGCACTCAGCGCAACGCTCACGGACGCCTGCACAAGGTCAATACCCTCATCGACAGCCTCAGCAACTTGGTCACTTACGTCGTCAACAATGTAGAGATCGTTCCCCTTGCCGCCGACCAATAGGTCAGCACCAGCACCGCCATCGAGCTTGTCATTGCCGTCAAGGCCTTCGAGTTTGTTGCTGGCAGCGTTCCCGGTAAGAACATTGTCGAGCCCGTTGCCCTTGCCGTTGACTGTGGCCGAGCCCGTAAGCTGCAGATCCTCGATGCGGTCACCCAAGGTCCAGTCAACCGAACTCTCGACCTTATCGACGCCATACTCCCCGTCTTCGATCGTCTGATCGCCAACATTGTCGACCACATAAGTGTCGTCGCCAAACCCGCCGACCAGTGTGTCGGAACCGAGACCGCCGTCGAGACGGTCATTGCCAGCCCCGCCTTCCAGGCGGTTGGCGGCGCCATTGCCGAGGAGATCGTCGTTCCAGATGCCGCCGATGACGTTCTCCACGTTCGACAGCGTGTCTTCGGCCGAACCACCGGAGACCACGCCTGTCACCAGATTAGCCTTTACGCCCGCCAGCGCTCCGCCATAGGAGACCGTGTCGACGCCGTCGCCGCCATCGATCGTGTCATTGCCCGTGCCGCCATCCAGCCAATCGTCACCTGCCCCGCCGGACAAGGTGTCCAGGCCTTCGCCGCCAATCAGTCTGTTGGCGTTGGCGTCGCCTGTGAGAACATCGTTGAACGCTGTCCCGACCAGGTTCTCTATCTCGGCTATCGTGTCGGCAAAGGTTTCGGTCGACACGGTAGAGATCAGACTACCATCGACAGCACTGACGATCTCAACCGTCGTGGTGAGGGTCGCCGTGCCTGCAACGAGGTTCGCACTAACGCCAGATTGCGTGATCTTGTATTTTTGACCCGCAGGCAAAGTCACCAACGAGGCGAGCAGCACTGTCTGCGCTGCGGCGTAACTTGCCGTATCGTTGCCAGCGCCGCCCGTCAGCGCGTCAGACCCACGGCCGCCATCCAGCACATTGTCCTGCGTGTCGCCTGTCAATTGATCGTTGAAGGCAGAGCCAATTAGGTTTTCAATTCCGGACAGAACATCGCCTGAGGCATCGGTGCCTGCGTTGAGGGCATTATTGGCCAGATTCACCGTGACCGCGGTTGCTGCCTTGCTATAGCTCGCCGTATCGGTTCCCTCGCCGCCGATGAGATTGTCGGCGCCAGCCCCGCCTTCCAGAACGTCGTTGCCCTTGCCACCCTCAAGCTTGTTGGCGGCGGCATCGCCAGTCAGGCTGTCGGCGAAGTCCGAGCCAAGGACGTTTTCGATGCCACTGAAGCTGTCGCCTTCAGCCTCGGCACCTTTGCCCGTATTGCTTCCGAGATCGACCGTGACACCACCTGCTGCATGCTCATAGACAGCCGTGTCATTTCCAAGGCCGCCCACAAGCGCATCCTTACCCGCACCGCCTTCCAGGCGATTGTCGGCAGCGTTTCCAGTGAGGCTGTCATCAAAGGTCGATCCGACGACATTCTCGATATTGGTGAGGGTGTCGCCTTGGGCAAAACCACCTTTGTTATCGGCGTTGTTCGCCAGATCCACGGTCACGCCAAAGATAGAGTTCGCGTAAGAAGTCGTGTCATTGCCAGCGCCGCCATCGATCTGGTCGGCGCCGTCGCCACCCCAGATCCGATTGTCATTGATGTCGCCCGTAATCTTGTCATTGCCGCGGCTGCCCACGATATCCTCGATGCCGAAGAGCTGATCGCCCTCGGCATCGCCGCCTATATTGTTCGCGTTGTTCGTGAGGTCCACCGTAACGGCGGAGGTGGAGTCCGAGTAATCCGCCCGATCGCGCCCGACGCCACCATAAATCCGGTCGGTGCCTTCACCGCCGGAGAGAATGTCGTCGCCCGTTCCGCCGATCAGGACATCCTTGCCGCCAATGCCGAGGATCACATCATTGCCAGCAGCGCCTGCCAGCCAATTGGTGCCGTCATCTCCAGTGACAATCTCGTCGCCGCTTTCGCCCGTATAGGCGGACAGCATCTGGGAAACGTCGACCATCGACCCGTCGGCGAAGGCGAAGGTCTCGACCCGGTTATTGGTCGACGACCAGTTCTCGATCCGCATCCGGTCGGCTTCCGCCCAGAAGCTTCTGTCATCCAGAATCTTGGCGGCATCCACCGTATCGCGACTCCGGAGGGCGATCAGGAGATCGTCACCCATGACTTTGATCGCAACGTCTTCCACGCTGACCCCGGCGCCGAAGATCAGGGTATCGGACCCGCCATCGGCATCCTTCCACTGTGACGTGATGACGTTACGCGTGCCACTCTGCGTCACCGTGAAATTGCCCGCTTGGGTAATGGTGTGTGATGTCGTCGTTGTGTTCTGACCGCCACCTGACGTCGTTGTGTAAGTCACCGTACGCGACAAATATGTCTCAAAGAGGTTATAGATATCTTGCGTTGTGGTGGTCGTTTCGAGATAGCGGTTCTCGTCCTTCACCACGTCCCATCCCGCCCCGCGGGCGAAAGCATAAGTGTCGTTTCCAGCGCCACCTTCCAGGCGGTCATCGCCCGCCTTGCCGTCGATGGTATCATTTCCATCTCCACCAATAATCTTGTCGGAGATGGAGAGGCCATTCAGATTATCGTTACCTGTAGTTCCCGCTACTGGATTCTGCGCCGCAAGGGCAATTGAGTTGGCGCCCAATTGCGCAATCACAAGATCAGCGATGAGCAGGGTCGTGCCATCCGCTAGCTTGACGTTCTCGATACGATCCTTTGGATCTTGCCAGTTGGCTAGCCTGATGGAGTCTGCGAGGGCGTTGGCGGGCGCGTTGGGATTGCTGGAGTCCTTTAGCCCGAGATAGAGGTCGTTGCCACGGAGTTCAAACACAAGATCAGCAGCGACAATACCGGAGCCCAACTCCAGGACGTCGGCGCCAGCGTCGAGATGGATGTCTTCCGGTGTCGTAACAATGTCATAGTCGCGGATCGTAGCGTACATCGCCTGTTCGTAGTGCGCGCCGCCTTGGCCGGAATTGGGGTAGTTAGGCCAATAGATGACTTGGTAAATAGAGCGATGAGTTTCGTTGGCGTCAGTTACCTGAACTGAAAATGCATCTCGATCCAAGATTTCGTCGTGGCCATCACCCCGAGTAAATTGATAGGTATCTGCTCCGGCACCACCAGCGGCCATATCGTCATTTTTGCCGCCATCGAAGACATCACCGCCCCGAGATCCAAAAAGACAATCATCGCCATCATTTCCCGAGAGTATTACTGCATGGGACTCAGAAGTAGTGAACTTATCGTCGCCTCCGGTACCCGCAACAATCTCCACATCCATCTCAGCTAGATTTCGAGAAACTCCTATCGCGCCGGAATATGTGACCGCATCTATTCCACCGCCACCGTTTACGATATCGTAGGAATCCGCTTCAATATAGTCATCGCCATTTCCCGAAAATACTCTGTCAATACCCGCGCCACCTATGAGGTAATCTGCTCCTGCTGAGCCAATCAGGATGTCATTGCCCGCCCCCCCATCTATATTAACTCCCAGACCGTCAGCGGCTACGACATTGCCGCCACCGTCGAGCACGTCATTTCCATACCACCCCCGTACCGCCTCAACGTAGCTAGCAGCGAGATTGATAGTTACTCCGACATTGCTTGTTACCACCACCAGGTCCGAGCCGTCCCCGCCGTCGATAACACTATCGTCAGCATCCACGAAGAGTACGTCATCCCCAGCACCACCAGATAACCTGTCCTCTCCGTCGCCCCCATCTATAAAGTCATCACCATCGCCACCGCTAAGAATGTCGTCACCAGCATTGCCAACAAGTGTTACTGTTTGAACTAACTCTGCATTCGTAATTCCACTTGGTCCGCTTACAGCTCTATAAGAGGACGCATCAAAGTCATCTGCAGCGCCTGAACCAAACGCCGCAACTGCACCTGCCGCCTTGAGATCCAACTGGACCGGGAGCCCCTCCTGACTAAGGAAAATGACGCTCGTTGTTTCACCTTCGATATCAATGCGCGTTCCGTTTGGCGTTTGGGTGACTTTGTATCCTCGTGTAGACGCATCAAAAGCAACGTCAGCAACCTCACCTGTTGTTCCGTCCAAGCGAACATAGGACGCTCTACCAAATATCTTGTTGCCTGCGACCTCATCTTCTTGCTGATCTGAGATCAACGAAACTCTGCTGATTCCAACATCACTGGGTCCAACGAGCTCTCCCTCATCGACAACTGCATTGCTGTTCTTGTCTCGCCAAACCTTTACTTTTCCCCAATCTGTATCATTGGCATCCAGCCAGCCATCCATGTTACTGTCATACAGCGTGCGCAGTGCCTCTAAATCTGTATCGTCTGCTGAGGTTGTCGAGGCAAAGGCGAGCTCTTCGCTTTTGTCGATCTTTCCATCGCCATCTACATCAACAACTAGAAAGCCGTCGTCTCTTGCTGCCCAACCAGCCGTCTCCAAATAGCCATCGTTGTCGAGATCGAAACTCACTCCATTCGCGCGATTTAGCAACTCGACACCATCAGCATCAAGGTCGAGCACTACGGGAGGAACGGATTTATTGTGAACTCGATACCCGCCCGCAATATATCTGTGGGTCGGCTCAACCGAGATATTGTATGTTGTATATTTGCGCGCCTTCAACTGGGGCCGCACCGGAAGGCATTTGGTAGTACCGTCGGCTGCAACACCAGCTTCGCCACTGCGAACTGCTTCCCAGAGCGGCAAGACACCTTTGCTTGTTATAAAGGGATGAGTAGCAGTAACTCCGAATGCGCCAAAATCAACTACATCACAGTCTTCGTGCTTATGAAGCGCGGATACGACGCCTACAGCAAGATGGCCGTCTTTGCTGAAGGATTGGACATGGTCTCCCTCGCGTAAGAGAGAGATATCCTTCTCCGATTGATCGGCCATTAATACCGTAGTGCCCGAGGTAAAGCAGGCATCTCGCTGATGATCGTAATCTGTTCTAGGATCTCTGCCAGTTCGATCGAGCGTCCGATCCCAGCTTCTCTCCAACGAAGCGCGCTGGAAATCGCGGTTAAAATTCGGCGAGTCCCTCAGTTCTTTGGGATACTCAGCTCGGATTGTGGAACCCTCGTCACGGAGCGCAACGTTGAGGTCGGCTATCTCTGCGACTGAAAGATCTGTGGGATCAATTGTACCGTTCTTAAGCCCTTTCTTAATGCCTTCGGCAATAGACTCTAGGAAATGCTGGAACTTGGTTGGATTCTCGCGGAAATACTTCTGCTTCTCGATGAAATCTAGCACGTTGTGCAATGCAGGGGGATGCGCAAAGGCATTAGCGGAGAACTGCTTCAACGCTTGAGCAAGCCCCCCTGACATATTTGACCATTGTCCAAGCGCCACGGCGGCGGACAAATCAAGTGAAATTCCCCAGCGCTGTGCCGATGCTGCTGCTACCAGTTCCGCCCAAGCAGCACCTTCAGCAAGGTGCTTGGCATCCATCTCATCGACTTTGGCAATGCCATACGCACCGGAGAGAATTTCGTTGATCTTAGAAACGAGATCGTCAATAGGATTTGTAGCCCCCGGAGCATTCTTCCTGTTGGCTGCGACAATATCAGCCTCCTCCTGAGTCATTGTTCCATCTTCGACCGCCTTATCTAAGATGTCCTTTAAAACACCCCAAGCCCCATTGTTCTTTCTTATATCGCCTTGACTGAATCCGAACGCGTACCCGCTATTGCCAGCAACGGCATTTCCAAGACTGTACCCACCACCCTCATTGGCCTTTATGCCTTCTTTGACTGCCTCGCCAAATCCGGGCTTTACACCACCACTTACGCCATCCATGACTTTGGCTCTTTCTGTTTGGACAAATGTGAGGCTGAGTCTACTCGGTCAGTTCGCAAGGAGATTGCTCTTTCAACTCGACGAAGATGGTGGACGCTGTGGCGTCAGCGCCCTCTTGTTCCAGGGGCTGGTCCCTTTGTTGTCTTACCTCATATTCTTCGAGGTATCCTTCAGCAATACGCGCAGAATCAGCGGCGCGAATGACTTGCAGATAGACTGCATCTCCCCTGCCCACTATTGCTATTTTTTTTGCGCCGTAGATTTCGCAATCCTCTTGCGGAAGCCCCATTGAGGTCCGACTATCTGAACTTGAAAGGGTAAATATTTTTACGCATGACAGAGAGCCTGCGATGCTGCCGTAGATTACTAGGCCCGGCTGATCGGCCTTAGTCGGCGCCAATATTCCTGCTTCGTCCAGCGTAGCCAACACCGCGATTGAGTCTGGAGCGATACCGCTGGCGTCTAGCCCCATGAGCTCAAGTTGATTCTGCATCCGAGCATCGGCACCTCTCCACATCTTCGCTAAATCAGCGTCGGACGCTGGGACTAGATGACAGTATTCTTTTTCGCCGAACTTAGCGGCGGTTGAGCTACAATCTCCCACAACGGTTGCTTTGGCTGCTGCCAAGCAATCTTGGACAGCGATCGCTGGATGGATGCTAAGAATAACACCAGCTACCAGTCCACCAAACAACGCCCGCACTGCGACGCCTGGAAGAAGATGCATATTGCGGCGACTATTCATGGTTCTCTCAATCACTTGCTATCTTTCCTATCTTTCCTATCCTGCCTCATCACCCATCTTGAAGATTGGCGACAATACAAACTCCATGACCCGCGCACACCAGTCTTGACCTCTACTGTTGCCGCCATACCCGGCGACAAGCGCACATCCTTACCATCGATGTTCATCATGTCCTTTTCGAGGCGGATGCGGGCTGCATATCCAAACGTCGGCGCCTCCCCGTTCTGGCCTGGCTGCTCAACCGCATCATCCGAAACGGTAATGACTCTCCCAGCGATGAGCCCGTATTTCGTGAACGGAAGCACTTCCAGCTTGACGGCGGCTTTCTGTCCCCCGCGAACAAAGCCAATATCCTTGTTCTCGATTGTCGCCTCGATCTCGATGTCCGAGGCGTCCGGTACGATCGCCATCAACTGCCGGGCCAGGCTGACGACACCGCCGACGGCGTGAAGCTGCATTTGCCGAACTGAGCCCAATACGAGGCCCAAAAGCTGCTGTTGGGGTTGTCGCTGCTCCGCCTTCTTCGGATATTCAGTCGATTGTGCAATATCGGATTCGGCAGCGTTCAAGTCTGTGAGACGATAGCGCTCGAACTCCTCGCGATCGATCGCGCCTTGATGCCCATGCGCTAGGTTGTCGATGGTAGCATTCACTTCATCGGGGTCAGGCAATACGATTTTTGAAAGAATGATGCATTTACCATCACTGTTTTTCGCAATCGCTGGAGCAAACGCCGTTGTTAACCATTTCCATTGGGCACCCGCTGATCGAGACTTAGATCCTGCATTCCGCGCCACTCGCAAAAGGTCGGAATCCGATAGTTCAGTGGGATCTTGCGCCGGGGAATGTGCCACCGCAGCGGAATCCAATGATCCGCCATGGAATCGAGGCGCTAAAATTAGAATTTTTAATTCCGTATCAACGCCTTGCTTGCTACGCACCTCTCCGACTGACGCTGACAAAAGATGCAGAGCCTTGCCCATAACCAACCCCTGCCAATGCTCGTACGAGCTATATTTCTATGTATTTCTAGCAAAGGTTATGAAACCGCTACGATTCAATCAAGGAATTATTCCTGCAGGATGCATATAAATGAGTTAACTGTCCCGCCTTCATCTTTGCGCGCTTCCAACAACGTATGGTTTAGTTGTTTGTCAAACGGAGTTGAATTCGGGGCTCCGACGCAATTCTGATGGAGCCAACAGCCTATGCAGCGCATCCATCATTTTAGTATCCAAACTGCCAAGAAGGCCTTCTTCAGCACCCACCATGGTTTTTTGATTGCGAGAGACAATCTACGCGCCCGCGATGCGGCACTCCTCGGGCTCACTGCCGTCCTGATCCTGGCACTTGAAATCGAAGGCACCTCCTTCCGCAGGGTTTATCTCTGCCGCAGATCCCAGCCTATCGATCCACTTCGGTTTCTGACCCAGACTTGGCGCAACGTCAGGGGCTTTGGCGGTATCCCCGACATACTCAAGGTTCATCCGGAGGTGGATGTGACGTTTCCCACATTGGCCAATGCCATATGCGCATTGGGCGCCATCTACTGCGTGCCGAGCAGCAAGGATCGCATATTCCGGTCCCGACTACGCTACGCTCAAGAAGAGGCATATAAGCGGACTACAGAGTTCATAGCGCAGACTTTGCGTATCCACCGTGAGGCCGAGTTCAACGACTTCCTCGCGCAGCTTGATGGAGGCGCATCTGTCTTCGCAGACACCACCCTTCCCGACGCCAGTGGAGCGCCATCAGAGACATCCGATCTTCGAGTGCTATCGGTGGCCTTGGAAGTTGGGGCCGAGGTCCATGACCTTGATGCCGCAACAATCCCTCAGAGCTTCGAGTTGGGCCAAAGCACTATCCCACCACAAGCCATGAAGACACTCTACCTCGTGGAAAGTGACGGCCTCCCCCTCCTCCTCGACTATCTTCCAGTCGGCCGCAAGGAGCTGCATCGGTTCAATGCCAAGAGTGCACCCGCCCAACAAGAAAGACAGACGGCCAAAGCCCAAGGCAAGGCAGATCCGCACGCCACACCCGCCACTGATGAAGAGAGCATCGATGATCCACCTTCCGATGGCGACGACGAGGATGACAGCGCTGGCGACCAACTTTACCGGACGATCGAAGCAGCCCGGTTCATCGTCACCTGCTGGCCCACGCCGCCTGGCACACTCGCAAGATCAGTCAGCCTCTCGGCGCAGGCATTGAGTTGGTTTCTGGCGCGCCAAATCAGCCTTGATGCCAATATACGCAATCGCGTGTGGGGCGCCCTTGACTTGGTTGAGGATGTTCGGCCGATGTCACCGGGGCCCGCGATCTATATTGCCCGCAAGCGCCGTGACGCGCAGGCGCTGTATGAAGAAGCCAGTAGCGGCGGCGACCTCCGCTTCGCCCACGAGGTTCTGCCGGATAGCGGATTTGCCGATCCTTCGTGGCGCTATCTGTTGTTCTGCCGTTACGGTTATCCGGAACCCATCGCCATGCTGTTTCACCGTGGCAGTCCGGCAGCCGACTTGCTCGACCATGGCAGACAATCCTTGATCAATCTTGGCGCAGCGATATCGCTACCGCGCAATCTCTATCGGAAGATCCTCCGCATCAGCACATCCCTCGACTGGTCGCGGCCCGATGCAGCTCGGGCTGCCCTCCGGCGTTTCTGGAAGGAGGAGCGCAGCATTCTGAATCTGCTTGACCAGCATTGACGCGCGTTTCGCTGTTGATTGCGGTGGCGCATGGGCCGAGCGAGAGACCCGACCCATAGTGCCGACGAGGCCGGGTGACATATCTGGCCACCCCGCCAACGCCTCACGTCCTGCCCCCTAAATATCAATCATTGTAAAATATGATCAGGGATTTCATCGGATCGTCCGAGCAAACATCGACGCAGGCGCCCCTATACTCCCCCGCCAGCGCCGCCACCATGGCGTCCGCGGTCTCACAACGGCTGTGGCCAAGATTCAGGTGGCGCCGCGCTGAAATCGCGACCCTCCTGAAGCGAGGCTCATCCGGCGCGTCGCGTATGTCGGGATCATTATCAGTTTCGCCATGAGCAATCCGCACCAGAACCTCAAAGACTTTGATCTTGATCAGTTCCCCCATCATGCCACCTCATTCATTTGCAGAGCGCGCATCCTGGGCTTGAGCGTGCGGTCATGCGGCGCAATCCAGACAGGACGGCGCAGCAGGCGGCCCTTGCCATAGGGCTGAAGACGCCGATGGCCACAGACTGGCGTTGGCGGCTGTGGCGGCGCCTCGCCAGCGATCAGGGAAACGGCTGGGCGGGAGCCAGGCGAGGCCATCGATGGCCGCATTTCCTCCCCCAAGGCGTCATGCAACACAGCGCCCGTCTTACCCAACACGCGAACCTTGAAGAGAGAGTATTTCTTGGCGTTCTGTGGCCCCTTACGTCCTTGCCGTCGAGGATCGTCCGACGCCAGATAAGGCAGATACTCCGGCTGGAAGAGCTCAACCGATAGAGCATAGACCATCGCAAGAGCGGTAAACGACCCGACTGTCGTCATCACATCCGTCGTGGTCAGGTCTTCTTTAACAAGGCCCTCGGCCAGGTTGCAGCAAGGTGTCACCTCACCGACATAGGGCACCTGGCTATCGTGGCTGTACCAAGTGAGGCGCATATGCTGATTGCTGCCGGGCTTTGAGAGAACCGCCACATAGCGGAGATCACCTTTGCGGGCAACAGATGCAAAGAGGAAAACCGCCCGCACTTGAAGCTCGGCTCCGAGCATGAAGACGCCATGCGGTAGGTCGAAATAGCTCACTCGTCGCCGCAATCCCTCCTGCAACGCCAGTTTACGGATCTCCGGTGTCGCGAACATCGGCCGCAGGGCAGCGACGACATCGGGATGTAATGCAAACAATGACGGTCGGAGCGGCGCGCCATCTGCACCCGCCCGCGCCTGCGCCTCCTCTTCGGTCAGAAAGAAGCTGTGCAGTGACGCCGAAAACATGGCTGGCTCAACCGCCGCTGCATCTGGTGTCTCCAACAGCACCCGTGCCGCGGCAACCGCGATCTCACGCATGGCGGTGCTGTCATCAATCACCAGCGTCAGCTTCGGCCTGTATGGGCCATGTAACTCGGCGAGTTCTTCGGCAGCGCCGTAGCTCGCCCAATCTAAGAATGTCTGCATTCAGATCTCCATTTGTGTGACAGCCAGCAACGGCTGCGGCACAACGGATCTCCTATTTAGCGCGTTCCTGGAAGAGCCCGGAAGTTGTGCAGACTCTCGCCAAAAAGCTCACAAAATATAGGATTTTACTAAGCAATTTGGTCCGGACCAAACAAAGAGCAAGGAAAATGGAAACTCATTTCCTTGGCCCGCCAAACAGAGTTTTGAGATGTGCTTGACGACTTTTAAGAGTTATTCACCGAGAGGCCCCTGATGGTTGAATGCAAAAACAAATTTGGCTTGACGCATTTTTCTGGGCCGAGACAGCTTATAGTTCTGGTTCAACTCTCATCGGCGCCATCCGCCAGAGAACATGTCACCAAGGATTGCCCCATCAAGAACGCCCCTATCTGGCGTCGCGTCATGCGGAAGTTCGGCCAGGATCGCTTGAGATGGAACCGTGCGCAGTGCGATCGGCAACAAACCCCTGATCTCACTGGTATCCTGCTCAGCGTCACACGGCCCGAGCTGAGCTAAGAGGGGCACCAGGAGACCCTATCCGTGGTCCAGCGTGGGGGCAGACTCATTTCCTTGGCAGCGGTGAGCTGCTCAAGCATGTTTGTATTCCCTGTGTCCTTGCCGCTCGCCAGTCGGCAGAACTCATACAATCTTGGTGAATCTGTCAGCCGATTGCTCAAAGCGAATTCCATTGCAAGGCTGCTATGCCCGCTGGAATGACATTATCATCACCATATAAGGCGTTGAAAATGTCATTCGGTCGGATCGCCGCGCACCGTTTCCACTCAACTTATTCGCCGATTGAGCGAAAGAAGTGCTGGTCGCGTCCAGGTGACCTTGTCATCCGCCACCACTTCGCCTCCCCGATCATCCCAACCGCCGTCCTGCCATGCCCGGTCAACTGCCTCTTCCGCCAGGCCATGGAGACCAGCCATTTGGCTAGCATCAATGTCGATATCTCCAGCATCGAAAGCTGGCTCGACCGTCAGATGATCCGGCTCATACCCAGGCTACCAGTGCGTCGCCCCTTCCCGGCCATCGACATCTACGTGGATGGTCGCCCGGAAAGGCCCTCCCGACGGCGGCGTCTCGTCGTGCAAGTGCTCAGAGAAGTACTGGCCTTAAATGTGGGCAGCGGTGACGGATATGACGGCCATGACCGGGCCTTCTTGGCTGCCGCGCCACTGGCCTGGGCAACCACATTGGCGATGAGTAAGTCATCATCCATCAGCCAGCTATCGCGACTATCGGCGCAAAGGTCATCTCGCGAGCATTGACCAGATCGGTCTCCTCGGTGGTCGAGCCCATCGCCGCCGCGACTTCACGACGCGTGGTAAAGCCCGCCGCAACAGCCGCCTTGTGGGCTTCAACATCCTGGACCGGATGAATATAGCCGCGAGCCGGGGGCGCCATGTAACGCGCATATAGTCGCGACGCTTAACGCCCTTCGGCGGCGTCCATTTGCCGCTGGCAATGGCGAGATCGACGAAGCGGCGCCAGATCGCGCGACACATCGTGAATACGACCATGTGATACTGCCACATGGTCACAAGGCGGGTGAACCCCAACACGTCCGCACGATAAATCCTGTCATTCGTGCCGCGACGGTCTCCGGTCAGGGCCTCATATGACATGCCGACCGACACCGCGGCAGCCGAGAGCTGCTGACGCTGGAAGGCCTCATACGACCCGCCGACTTCAGCGGGGTTCATGAACTCAATGTTATAGCCGGGTGGCAGGACCGACATACCGCTAGGCGACATCTTGGAGATGACCACCTCTTCGGGCTGGTCAGCACCCATGATCCCAGCGACGACTTCACCATCGTCCGCGGCGCCAGGCGTCGTGATGACGCCGGAGTTCAGCGCAGCCGACTGCCTTCTCTGCATTTCGGCGTCGTCATAGATGTCGCAATCATGGAGCTTGATGAGGCCACGAGCCAGCCACGGCTCACCGCGGGCGACACCTATGGTCGTTGGCAGCACCCATCTTGCGGAGAGCCGCCAATTCGGCATTGAGGTCAGTCATGGCTTGGGGTCTCCGGGTCAGTGTCCTCAATGTCGTTATCAGCGGGATCGATGCCGGGATGAATGTCGCCGAAGGGGTCGGTGATGGCCGCCCACTGCGGCTCTGCCCTGTGGCCTGCTTTGCCCTGCAGGTGTTCGTTGCCAGGCAATGGATAGAGCCGGGCGGCTTCAGCCCCATCCAGTACACCGCCCACAAATGCCGCAAGATATTTCCGTGGCATACCTGAGGGCGGCGTCGGTACTTCCACCCGGCCACCGAGTTCACACTCCCAGCCTTGGGCGTAACCGATATTGCGGCACGCATCGGCCGTCTCCATCTCATCTAGCGCAATGGCAGGCTTCAGCGCCCCGGTGATGCGTGTGTATGCACAGGGATTTGGCGCGATGCTGCCCTGGCACACCCCGACGATATAAGTAATGTCGCACAGGTCTTTTGGCGCCGACCGAAAGCGGGATTGCCTAGTCATGTGTCAGGCCTCCTCGCGCTGGACGGCACGAAGGCGGACCACACGTTGTCGGAAGGCCTCACGCATCGCCACGCTGCGCGCCTCTTCGTGATCGAAGGCCTCCTCCACAGTCCCGGCGACTTCCACCGCGCTGGCGTGCTGTTGCCTGAGCTGGCGGCCGAGGTGGACCGCAAGTGCCAACTCATCGCGACAAAGTCCTGTTGATGTCATCATTTCATTCTCCCTGTTCTCGATGCCAGCCATGGTGCTGACATGTATGAGCTAGGCCGCTCACAAGGAGATTTCAAACCGTCGACATGCAAGGAACTACGCGCCGACCAACCAATTCGTGGACGTCGCAAGCGGACTTCGGCGAATTCCTTGGCAACAAATATTTTTTGCTTGCCACTCTTTGCCGCCGACAATTGGCCATCGCGCCGACGATGTGCATTTCACAAAGTCACCGAGGTTATTCAATTTCTTTAGAGCATGTGGTCGGGCTGACCGTGCTATGTGCTCAGGCTTCCATATGCGTACTCATGATGCTGAGTACGGGCGTCGCGGACTGATCAGGGAGATATGGGGAGACCGATCATTCACGATCATTGCCCTCCCCGATCAGCCTTGATCGCCGCCAGCATCGCCCTCTCGATCGCCGTTGCGGTAGCTTCGGCCGCCATAGGCTTCACCTTGGGCTTCATCATCAAGCTCAAGCGGTGCCGGATTTCAGATTCGCGGAAGCCCCGATCAACCAGCATAGAGTAGGTCTGCTCCAGCAGAGCCATTATAGCCGCTCGTGCCTCCGGGGTGCCGCCCGATAGCGTCCGGCCACGTTCCGACAAGGCGTTCGCCAGCGCACGGTTAATGTCAGTCTGCGTGGGCGCCCGGCGCATGCGAAGCTTCTCGGCATACCGCTTCTGCGATGCACGATTCACCCGCCTGACGTTGTCTCGATTCCTTGCCATGGCCCTGCCTTTCGTAATCAGCTCATCACCAGATTCATTGTGGGGCCGGAGGTTGCAAGAAACGGCGGCGCCGATAAGAAATCATGGCGCCGAGTACGGGAAACGAGGACTGCCCAATGTTGACAATTTGGGCGTGAGGTCGGTTCACCCTTCCCGAAGCAGCTTCGGAATCCCAGTACTCAACCGCCTCTTCATTTCCCATTGGGCGGGCCTCGGCGCCCGAAAGCCCGTGGCAGCATTGCGGAAGATCGCTTCGGCCTGACCGTGGCGGTCGCCCTCTCTAAGCATGATTGCCAGGGCATCGAGGATAGATGTCGCCATGCTCTCGGCAGTGAATCCGACTTCGCCGTTGCCAGCATCGATGGCAGCGCGCAGCCTTTGATCACGTTTGCGCTCTGCAGCAGTGCGGCGACGGCGTTCGATGATCTCTGTCATGACCGTACCTTCTGCTTGCGGTTCATCAGTCGCGCCTCAATGGCCAGCCGTGCCACAGCGGGGATGGGGAATCGGTGGCTGGCAAGCTCCACGACCGTGGCCAGGGGTTCATTGCTGTTGGCGGAGCGCATGAGATGGGCCATGGCATCGAGGAGAGCGCGGTCGATGGTGTTGGCATTGACCAGGAGCTTGCCTGTCGGGGTCCGAGCCTGCGCCTTGGCGCGTTGTTCACGCTTGCGGTCTGCCCAGGTTTTTGTTGGCCGAGGGCTCAATGCCGCGTGAGTGAGCATGGCGAGTTCGAGATTGTTGAGTGAGGACATGGCGATTTCCCTGTTTCGCGGACCGAGACATTTCGGACGGTAGGGAAATGTTGAAATGTTGGCTTGCAAAGAACGAAATGATTTTGGACATGTCCAATTTGAAATTCGCTATTCCCTGACGAGATAGGCCTTTCGATAATCATTCTCGATGTTGGCGACTTCGAAAACGGCCACTCTCAGATTGGCTTTGCCGTGATCATCTCCATCCGGAATCACAGCACTGATGAACCTGTCCAGCTCAGACGGGATAGAGACCAAGATAGCATGTGCCTCACGAGCCTTGCGGAGAGCCGCCTTGGCACGCTTGAGTGATGCGGTGGAGTTCTTGCCGTACCCGGCATGAATAGCGCTGGAGAGCTTTCCGATGAGAGTTTCCGGCGCGGACACATCACGGCCATACAAGCGATTGGAGGTTTCGGCCGCAACAGTGCTGGGGTTGGCAGCGTGTGACCGAAGCTTCCGAGCGCACTCCAGCATTACAGTCTCTCGATGGCTGAAGCAGATTGTATTCCAGATATGAGCATCAAGGGATTTCGGCCGATCCGATGTGTCATATTCCCAAGCAGGATCAATGTTGGGCTTCAAGGTCTTGGCGACCGTGTCTTCCAAGTGGGCTGGCATATGCTTCTTCTGCCGAAGGGCGTTGAGTGATGCACGGATGTTGGAAGGGATGTTCATGATCGGGTTCCGTTTCTAATTTGATATCTGTTCTAAGTATCTCTTTTTTACTATAGACCTAATCGTACTCTGACGCCGACCTCACAGGCCCGCGACAGCTTCGTTCCAGAGACGATAGACCGTGTCCTTCGACAACCCGCAGTCTCGTGCTACGCGAGCTTTGCTGACATCGCTTCCAGCCTTCTTCATGTAGAAGACCATTATCGCAAGGGTCCTTGCACGTTTCTTCGTCGCCGTGTGGTGCGCACCGAGGCTCTGCCGCGTGCGCAGGGAGCGGACGCCCTGCAACTCATCCTTCATGCAGCCTGGGTTGTCGCGCAGGGAACCGATCCGGGCTGGATTGAAGTCGACGGCCAAATACGCACATACCTTGTAAAGGATGGCCATCGCCTGTTGGGGTTTGAGACCATGGGACATCGAATGCCGGGCCTCAGATCCAAGTTCAACCATGAGATTTGCCATGAGTTTCTCACGATTGGACAAGTCCAATTTCACATCGCGTGTTCTGTGCCAATGCCGGAGAAGGTTGGTAGTCGCCGCCCGGAAAGTCGTGAATGCGGAATTCGACTGGCACTCCGTCATGCCCTCCCGGTCGCCGACGACCACGGCATGATCACGCTGTAGACGAGCGTTTGTCACCCTTAGGTCAAGGCGCTTTCCAAGCTCAGCCAGGGTCAGGGGCAGGTCTTCATTGAGAATGACCGTCGTCCAATGGGGTGACAGAGGATTCTTCACGCGAAGTGGGTTGGACATTCCTCCCGGATCGCTATTCATGGAAAGCGTGGCATGACATAGCGCACGAGAGACGGCATCAAGCAGCGCGATCGGCCGCCAGTTTGCCTTCTCATCGGTGCGGACCCCATTGCCTACCGGGAGTAGCGTGATCAGGTGAGGCTTGTGAATTCGCCCATCAGCCGACTGCTCACCGACAGCCAGGTGAGGAAGCGGAATTCCGCGAGGGTCGAGTACCTTGTGGAGTTGTCGCTTCAGGTCCTCGGGAGAGTCGTAGATGCCATCATTGTCAGTACGGATGAAGCCGACAACTTCCTTATTGCCTTCGATATATCGGTAGTCGAGAAAATGGACCTTTGAATCGCCCAAATTGTCGACGAATTCTTTAGTCTGCCCAGCCTTCAATTTACCCAGGCGCGGAAGGGTACGGACAAATGCCTGGAGATGCGGGTGGTCGCGGGACTTCAGGGGTTTGTAGACGAAGCCATCCTGCAACTTGCCTCCAATAGGAGTTGCACCATCATGGACGTAGCCAAATTCGTAGCGGTGTTTTAGGCGCTCGGTACGAGACAGCTTCTCTTTTGCCCTGTGCGCCAAGATTGAGCGTGTCGTCTCTATCCGCTCAGCATGCTCAGCGGTGAAGTTGTCGTTCGCAGTTGGCGCAGCTACATTGCGTAGCAGTCGCTTCTTGCGTTCCTGATCACGACGTTCGTCGATGGTCGCAATCTCTTTGAGGCGCGTATGAGCGCCATCCTCGATGACACGATGCATTAGCTCTTCGGCGACCGGATTTGGGTCCGCCAGAATGATGGTTCGAAAGCCTTCCATAGTGGTCTCCGCGGTATCGGCTCATCGCGGAAACCTTGTCTCTTGCTTGTGAGAGACCCAGACTTGCATCTGGCGGCGCGCTCTGATCCTGCTCATCAGACAATCGATCAAAGGCTGCAAACATTTGATCGACGCCGCCGCCCACCAACGGGCGACACACCAAGGGTCACCCCACCTCCTGCAAGCCACAAACGATTCAAAACCCTGCGCTTTCCTCAGATACGCCAAATCTGTGGACACGCCTTTGCGCTTCAGCGACTTATGTTCCCGAACTTTATTTTTCGCCGGGCACCTTGACGAAAGTCCAGGATCCCCCTAACTCTCGCCGCATGCACACCTCGGCCGCACTCCACATATCGTAATCGCGCTTTTCCCCTCGCTCGGCACCCAGCCTGGCGACCGCTATTACGCATATGTTGGAGATACCCCGATGGCCGCCGAAGCCGACAATCTGAGTCTTTTCTTCGAAATCCTCGACGGCCGTGCCGACCAATTTGTGTACGCGCGCAAGGTCCGCAAAGCCATTGAGGCTGATAAGACGCTGCGGAAAGATGGCAGGTTGGCGCAGAGCATGGCCGCATTCGAAGCCAGCATGGCGCGCGGGCATGGCGAACATGTCGTAGGACTTTTGCTGAAGTCGGTGCCTCGGCACCACGGCTTGATCGTGGCGACCCGTCTCCTGATGGCGCGGTATTGTGGTGACCCTGAAGCAGAGCTGCATTGTGGACAGCTCCTGCTCAACACTTATTTTTTGAACGATGGTCTGGCGCCTGAAGTCAGGACAAAGCGCCTGATGTTGGCACTCGGCTTCTTTGCCAGTGCCAGTGGCGCCAGCGCCATGCAGCATTCCCGGCTGGCGGTCGGCGCCGATGACCAACATGCTTTGCATGGATACCGATTGGCAGCGGATGTCAAAGGCGCCCGCCTGTCCGACGACATTTTCGACAAGCTTGTCGATCATGATGGCTTCGACAATCTCGTTATGCCCGGCGACCGCCTCTACGACGGCTGGAGCGGCAATGCCTTGTGCCCCCACTCTCAGCTTCCCGCACGACTCTGCGGAACCAACGCCGACGAATTGTATCTCGGTGGCCATGCCAATACTGCGATTGCTGCCGGAGCGCTCGCCACCAAGATCAAAGCACGGTTGCCTTTCTTCGCTCAGCTTGCCGACAATATCATCAATGATCCCAAGGATGTCTCGCATGTCTGGACCTTGGTTAAAACGATGCGGGGGCAGACCGAGTTTGATGTCGGCGAAGAGGTAGAAGCCCTGCTGTTCGCCGCAGCGCAAGGTGGCGACCGTAAAGCCATGTACCAGTCCGCTGGCTACGCTCTTCGCCGGGGTTATCACGATGCCAACAAGACTTTCCTGGTGGCCTCCCTGGGCATGCTTGCTGTGGCAAGCGGCGCTCGCCTCATCGAAGACCACGATGAGTACGGCAATGTTGTGGACACGGCCATCGGACATGCAGGCAAATATTTGTTTGAGGCGCTGGTCGCACATTCCGAGGAAGAGTCGAAGACACGACATGCCACGGCGCTCGACAGTTTCATGGATGCAGAGCGCCAGATCGGCGCTGAGCGGCGTGCCGATGCCAAGGCCGAAACAGAAGTCGAATCCGATGCCGACCGGGTGATCGAGGATGGCGATCCGCTGCCGACAAACCCGCATGCGCACCTCCTCGACGGCAATGACTGGAAGAACGGAACACCGAGATCCAAAGGCCCGCTCTCGTCGCTCAAAGCCCGAGCACTCGCGAAGTTCCAGCCGGAATCCGTTGTCGTCATCAAAAATATTGGCAACGGAGATGTCGCCAGCACCGACATGAAGATGGCACTGAAAGCTATTGAGTCGTTTACTCGGCCGACGCCGCTGGCCCCAATGCCCGCCGACCTGTCCGCTTGGCGCCAGTCTCTGCTCGCCGAATTTCCGCACTGCTCGGCCGCCATCGATGCCGTTCATGGTGACCTCCAGACCCGCGCGATGAATGGCAAAAAGTCGTTCGAGTTTCGACCCACTTTGCTTGTCGGTTCTCCCGGCACGGGCAAATCCAGGCTGGCCCGGCGGATCGCTGAAGCCTCAAAAATTGGTTACAAGGTGTTTCCCTGTGGGGGTGTTTCGGATGCCCATTTTGGCGGCGTATCCCGAGGCTGGCATTCATCGCACCCGTCGGCGGCCCTCGATTTAATTCGAAGTTCGACATATCCGAATCCCATCATGATTTTGGATGAGATCGAAAAGGCGGCAACGAGCCGACACAGCGGCAATCTGATGGATGTCATCCTAGCAATGCTGGAACCCGAGACAGGGCGGAGCTGGGTCGATCCCTTCATTCAGGGGCCGATTGATGTCAGCCACGTGAATTGGATTTTCACCGCAAACAGTGTGCAGGGTCTCTCCCCGCCTCTTCTCGATCGTCTCCGCATCATCCATGTCGACCAGCCCGGGCTCGATCATCTCCCCGCCCTGTCGGCCACGATTCTCAAAGAGCTGTCCACATCCCAGGGCCACACGCACTGGCACCAACCCCTGGACCAAGTGGAACTCAATGCCATCGCCAAAGCCTGGCAGCGCCAGCCTTCCATCAGGTATCTGCGTCGGCTGATCGAGGGGGCGCTCAGAGCAAGGGAAATGTCGGCGGCGAGGCACTGAGGCGCTTGTACGAGCGATGACCAGCTAGCGGTCACTTAACTGGCCTTAGGAGATGTCGAGATGGACGAATTTGTTGACAAAGCATTGCTGACACAGATCGATCGCATCGCAGCGTCGAGCGGGAAATCGAGGCAAGAGATCGTCGATTTCATCATCAGGGCATGGCTGAAATCAAGAGACGGCCAGGACACGATGGCGATCGTACAGGGCTTGGAAGAGGTTGCGGCTGGGAATGTCCACGACATGGACGATGTCATCGCCGAGCTGGAGGCCATCGTGCGCGGGGATGACGACGGATGACCTGAGGCCAGTACGAGCGATGAACAGCTATCGATGCTTAACTGGTCTTAGGAGATGTCGGCATGATCAAAATTGATGACACAGGTAGCTGGCGCGCGGATGTCGCGAAGGAGATTCGGCGGCTGGAAAAGCTGCTCTACGACATGAATTCGCTGTACTCGGCGGGTGGGTATCCGAGCCATGGGGAGCTTTCGGTTGCGGCAGTGCTTGTCAATCCGGAGCTTGATGTCCAGCAAGTAGCCTGTTTGCGCGCGATGAGAATCGGGGGACCGGACGGTGGGGTGAGTGTTGTGAAAACTTCGAAAATCGAAGTGATTTCGGAGAGCGGCTGGGTGCGGACGAAGAACACGCTCTATCGGATGGAGCGGCACCAGTGAGGAGCGGGAGCAGATAGGCCTGAGTCATCGGCGGCGGTTCCGCCGATGACTCTTTTCGAGGTCAGCAGTGCTGAAAGTGCGCCGCACGAGCAAGCTGCTCCGCCTTGGTCGGCCGACCACGCTTACGCTTGGCAGGCTGCATGGCGGCTTGTGGAGCCGGAGCAGACATTACAGGCCGATGGTCGTTCGCAGGCATGCGTTGCCTGGAAATCCAGGCCTTTAAATCGTCCGGCGTGAAAAAGGTCCGGCTGCCAATTTTGACAATCGCCGGACCACGATTTTTATAGACGAGGTCAGACAACGCCTGCCGCGTCATCGAGAGGGCGGCGGCGGCAGACGGGTAATCCAAGAGAAGAAGGGGCTGGTCGGAAGGAATAGACATAGGCGGACATCCCGGCCCTCCCCACGTATGGGCCACAAAACATTGAGTGCCCGTCACCGCGTGTGCGGCCGGGCCCCTATTTCGTGATTGCCCGTATCTTCTTCCTGCGAGGCTTAGGTCGATGCCGAAGCCTTCAAACTTATGGAACAGACACTGCCACACCAGGACGATTATGTCAATAATCTTGTCGTGTTGTATCGCCGCATAGCGCCCTGTGTCAGATTGTGCCAACGACTATCGCCATATATCGCTTGATGTCGTATGGTGCCGCAGAAATGCCCGGTTTCACTGGACTTCTGAACGTTCTATGTGGCACAAGTTTTGGCACAATTTTGGCACATTGCCGACCGATAACCAGCGATGCACAGCGATACGTAGTGACATTAAATGATTGAAAATACTGGATTCGCGAATGATATTAAGACGACGCCTTGCCCTCCGAAGGCAAAGGTCGTACGTTCGAATCGTATCGGGTGCGCCAAATTCCGCCGATCGCCCTCTACACTACGCTATAACCGCCGAATGTACTCCTTTGTATCGGGTAGTGGGCAGCCTGTGTACAAAAAGCGTAGAAACGGCGGCGTTTGGCGGTAAAAAAGTTCGAGTCGTCTCCGGTCAATTGGGATTTTGCCCTACAAAGCCTCACGTTTGGAGCTTTGTAGGGCAGCTACGCGCCTTCATATCTGTAGCTGAGCAATCGTCCGCTAGGCCCGAAGAAGCCATTCGGCTGACGCAGCTACCTGCCCATAATGGTATCGCTCCGCTATTTAAGGGCGTTTAACTTACTCCAATTCCTATTTAAGCCAATAGCCAATTGCTTAAATAACGCTACGCCCTCATAATTGGGCATGTCCGAATCAGCATCTAATCTCCGGCTAGGCCGCTTGGTAGAGACCCCTATTGCAGGCGAAATCGTGCGCGCTTTCGTGCCGCCCCCATTGCCGCCTGAACCGTCGATCGACGTGCTGGCCTTGCTGGAAAGGCTGAGCCTGGCCGAGCGGGCCTTGGGGCGTCTGGACGGCATCACCATGCTGCTGCCGCGCCAGGAGCTGTTCCTCTATATGTATGTGAGGAAGGAGGCAGTGCTTTCGTCCCAGATCGAAGGCACGCAATCGACCCTTTCGGACCTGCTCCGCTTCGAGACCGAGGCGCAGGCCGGCCAGCCGATCGACGACATCCGCGAAGTCTCGAACTACGTCGATGCCATGATGTACGGGCTGGAGCGGCTGGAAAACCTGCCGCTGTCGCTGCGTCTGATCCGCGAGATGCACCAACGACTCTTACAGAGCGGGCGTGGCGGCACGAAAAATCCCGGCGAGTTTCGGCGATCCCAGAACTGGATCGGCGGCTCACGCCCAGGCAACGCGCTGTTCGTGCCGCCGCCGCCGACAGAGATGGAACAATGTCTCGATGCGCTGGAGCGGTTCATGCACGAGGACGCCTCGCGTCTGCCCGCCCTCATCAAGGCCGGGCTGCTGCACGTTCAGTTCGAGACCATCCACCCGTTCCTTGATGGCAATGGAAGAATCGGCCGTTTACTGGTGACGCTGTACCTGTGCGTCAACGGCGTTCTGCGCAAGCCGCTCCTCTATTTGAGTCTGTACCTGAAAACCCACCGCGCCGACTATTATCGCCTGCTTCAGGAGGTGCGCGAGCACGGGGCATGGGAAGCCTGGCTTGATTTCTTCCTCACTGGCGTTGCGGATACGGCCAATCAGGCGTTCGAGGCCACTACCCGGATCGTCGATCTGTTCAAGGAAGATCGCGAACGGATCACGACAGAGAGCGACCGGGCAGGGTCCGCGCTGCGTATCCACGATCTGTTTCAGCAAAACCCGTTCCTGACGGCCAACCAACTCGTCCAACAAACAGGGCTTTCGGCTCCCACGGTCAACGCGGCGCTCGCTGATCTGGAGAAATTTGGCATCGTCGAGGAAATCACCGGGCGCAAACGGGGGCGCGTGTTCAGTTACCGGCGATATCTCGCCATCTTGAGCGAGGGAACCGACCCGCTCCCCACGATGGCTTAAAAGGGGGAGCCTATGCCAACAAAAACTTTCGTCTGCATCGCATTCGGTAATGAACTTGCTCGCTGAGACAAGACCAAACATGCTCGATCGGCGGCAGTTGGTGCGTATTGGTGGTTTTGCCGACCGCAATGAGGCGCAAGATCATCAACGCTGGCAAACTTGTTGCGTGCAGTCTGACCAAGCCCGCTGCCACGAAAGCTTGAACGTGGTCGAGTGTGACCTAACCGAGCTAATGTTCTGGCGCGGGGTTAATCTCCATCCTCGGCTAATGAGTAGGGAGGCGCATCGATGCCTCGCACGGTGATCGGCACAAGTGGTGCCGGCACGACCTTTGAAACTCGGGCTGTGGCGTGTCTGTTGGCGGCGCTGCTCGGCGAAGCCGCCGCGCTCGGCGATGGTCCCGGGCTGGTGATTGAGAATATCGAACTGCAACGCCCGGGCGCGGCGGCGGGATTCGACGATGCCATCGTCCGCCACCGCCTGCCGGCCGGCGGCACCCGCACTACCGTCATCCAGATCAAGCACACCTTGACCGGCGAACGCAGCGATCCGGCATTCAAGCGTCCGATCGCAGAAGCGGCACGCCACATTCGAGCTAATCCAGGCGACGCGCATCGGTTCAGGATCGTGACCGGACAGAGTGGATTCGGCCCGCGCGACGCCGAACGCACCACGCTTGCAGCCCGACTGTCGCTCAGCGCAGGAGATTTCTGGCAGCGCTGGGCCGATCCTGATGCGCCAGCTTGCCGACACGCTCACCAGCTTCGAGCTCCAGCCACATCCGGAGATCCTCGCCGGCACTGCCTATCCCGAAGTCGATACCGCTACACGGGCAGCGCTTGCGCAGCGCCACCAGGTGCCACGCTGGCCCGCTTGGCCTGCCTTCATGTCCTGGTCGGTCGCGCGCTGGCCGAGCTGGCCGCAAACCCTCGCTCCCATATTGAGCCGACTTACCCTCTTCTGGCTGCGACGGCCGATCCACCAATGGCAGATTAGCCGTCGTGCCGTCGAGCAGGTCGGTGTCTGGCTCGCCGCCACCGATTCAGCCGAAGCATTAAACTGGGACCAGCGTGAGGAACGCGACCGTCGCCTCGCGGAGCTGGGGCTCGATGACGATGATCGCGATCCGGCGGCGGTTCTGCGCCTCGTCGTGACACGCGGCTCAGATGCGGCGCCCGATATGGCGCGCACATATCTCGAACGTTTACTGTCCAACACCGGCATTCGCCATATCGAGTCCGTCGTCGTCTCGCCGGGCATCCTGCCGCGCCTCGAGCCGGGTTTGTTCGCCGATCTCGTCGCCCGGGCGATGATCTATGAGCACCGCGATGAGCCGTTCGGCACCAGCCTTGCCGTCACGCGCGGTTATGGCTTGCGCGGTCCCTCAGGGCTTTTTCCAAGTGCGCCTGGCCGGGCAGGGTTCGACACCTTGTTCGAAGCAGATGAGGATGTGGCGCTCGGGCTGCTCGGCCAATTTTGTCGTGTCGCCAGCGAGCAATGGTGCTTACAGCAGCGGCAGCGCGGGCTCACGCCGCGACCGGTCCGGCTTGAATTGCCGGATGGGCCGATCGAACTCTGGGGCGACCAGCACGTCTTCAAATGGTCGCGCGGGGTTCTTGGCCCGCATATCTTGACCTCGTTGCTGCTCGCGGCCGATCAATGGCTCGCCGCCCAAGTTGCAGCAGGTCGCCCGCTCGCCGAACTGGTTGCCAAGACTCTCCGCGCGGGGTCGCTGGTGGCCGTAGCCGGGCCCGTGATTGCCGCCGGTATAGACCGCAATCAGGTGCAGGCAGACCTTGCCGTAATGCTGCCTCTGATGTGCTCACCGCGGCTCTGGTTCTACGATCTCGCGCGCTGGTTGGAGGATGAACGCGCCACAGCCCATGGCATCGGCTAGAGGTCTGGGGACGAAGACAATCATGCCGATGTCATGGCGCTACTTGAGCGCCGTCGACGCCAGCGGCCGCTACTCCAGGGTCTCGTTGCGCAATTCCATGTGCTCGGAGACGAGGCGAGCAAGGCGGCGTTCGCCGCCGCAGCGGCGAACTGGCAGATTGCTGATCTCGCCGACTTCGAGGAGTCACTTGAGGATGAAAACGGCGAGTTGGCCGAACGCCTCGAAACCTATCGATCGCAGGCCGATCCCGACAACTGGCAGCTACAGGTCGCCGAGGATCGTAGCTGGTTCGCCATGCGCTATATCGTTCCCGAGCATCTGCAGGCACGCGCCGCCGAGGTCGACGAACGGCAGCAAGCGCTCAACGCCACCGGTCCTTTGCTCGACTGGTCATTCGGCCGTTCACGCGGTGTCGTATCGACGGATGGGACGCCCATCGCCGACGTCATTCCATTAGCAATAAGCCTCGATCACCCGCCGCTCTTCGACAGCATGGCTTTCGACGTCGAGCTTACTATGCGCGCGCAGGCCGTCGCAGCGATTGCCGCGTCGCTGCTCACGGGAGGCGATGATGCGCTGCTTGCCGAGCATGGAGTGTGGGCGCGTTCGGTCGTTAGGCGCGCGGCGAGGCTCGATCCCTGGTTAACAGGCATCCACTATGAAGAGACGTCCATGGCGGACGATCCGCTTGCCAATGCCGGACGGGGCCTCGCGGCGCTGGTCGGGCGCGGCATTGCAGTGCCTGGCGAGACTGAGGCATGGCTTATGCTCGTTTCCAGTCCGTTCCGGGACGTGGCCAAAGCAAGCATCGAAGGGATCGCGCCATTCGCGGCATCGCGACCCCAAGCTGCTGCCGCGGGTTTTGCCGTGCTCGCCGACAGTTTGCTGTTTAGCTGGCGCCAATGGGGCACGGACCTTGAACAATGGCTGCGAGACGACCGGGCGGCGCGCGCCGAGCGGGCGGTCGCAGCCATCGCCGATCGCTTGGCCGATAACAACGCCGCAGACATGCCGGTGCCTCCGCCAATTCCGGCGCCGTTCGTCGCGGCGAGCCAAGGCTTCTATCCTCACGGCGATGTCGACCAGCAGTTCGACACCTATCGCGCTGCGTCGATCTTTCGTCAGTTTGACCTTTCGCAATTTCTCGCGGTACCGGACCTGCGTGAGCGGTTGTGCCGCTTTGCCCATGCCGCGATCGAATGGTTGCGCTCGTTCGTCGATGGTCAAGAGCCCCCGGAAGGCCGTTGGGACAGCGGTGATCGGCGGATGGATTGGGAACATGTGCTGGGTGCTTTCATGGGCCGGATCGCCGATTCGTTGCCGTCTGAACGCGCCATCATCGACCTCGTGGGCCCGATCGCCGCGATTGAGTCCGAGGAAACCCGCATGACGATCCTCGACACTTTCCTAAACGCCCATGCTACACGGCTGGTCGACGCGAACCGGCCGGTTGATGAGGCATTTGCTGCCGTCTGGCGCGCGGCCGCGTCCATCGCCTTCGATGGCATGTCGGCGCGCTGTGAATATCGCCGGTCGGACGCACTCGCCGCCGCTGGCTTTTGTCCCAATGGCCAGCCGGTCTTCGAACCGAACTGGGCACACGCTGCGAGTTTCGCACCGCTCATCGCCGAATGGGTCGAGGCTTGTGCGGCCTTCGAAGTGGCACCGCCGGTGGTGACCGCTCTGGTAGCTCAGACGCCGGCCGCGTTCAGTCCCGATCCCGCGCTCGGCTGGCTCGAGCAAATCATGGTGGCGTATATGGCTTCAGACCTTCGCGAGCGTCTGCGGGGCGGGGCAGGACGCCGCTGCGGCCAGCTACTGGCGACGGTCTGGAGCGCGACTTCGGCATCCGATCGTCTCACTGCCATTGAGCGTTTCCGGTACCTTGCAAGCCAGCTTGCCGATTTCGGCGTCCCCGAAGCAGTGGCGCTTCTTCCGGAAATTGCCGAAGTACAGGCGCGGGGCTAAAGGAGGGCTATAGCGTAGACATAGTTCTCATCATCACCCGGCGCGGTGCGCCAAATTCCGCCGATCGCCCTGTTGTCGTGAGACATCCGATGGCGCTGGCCGTGAAGTTGGCTCGGGAACGGCTGATGCCGCTCCGCATCGGCGGCACCCGGTCGGTGTGAACCGGCTTTAGGAGCGCGACTGGCCCTTGCGATGCTGCTTCTTCGCCTTGCCGCCCGCGGCGAACTTGGGTTTGCCGGATTTGGACCCGTCGGATTTCGATCTGCCAAATTTCGGTTTGCCGTGGCTGGGCTGCTCTTCGAGTGTCGCGTGGGCGAATTTCGGATTGTTGGAGCGGCGCCCCTCGAAGGCCGGACGGTCCGACATGCGTTCTTCCTTGCTGAACGGCTTCCTGTCGTCGCGGGGTCTCGAGAAATCGTCGCCGCGCTTGGTGGCGAAGCCTTCACTGCGCCTGGCGGCAAAGAGGCGCGGCTTGTCGCGCGGGGAATCTTCACGGGTGAGGCGGTCGGCGTTCGAACGGCCGCGTTCCTTTTCGAAGGGTGTCGTCGGCTGGATCTTGACTTCCTGGTCGCCGGATTTCTCGACCGCCTCCATGAAGCGCTGGGCGACATCGGCGGCGATTTCGAACTTGGTCTCGCGGTCGAAGATCTTGATGAAGCCGATTTCGCGCTTGGTGATGTGGCCGCGACGGCAGATGAGCGGGATGAGCCATTTCGGGTCGGCGTTGTTCTCGCGCCCGACATCGAGGCGGAACCAGGAGACGGGACCGGCGTCATGGCTGTCGCTGCCGCGCGCGGTCTCGCGGCGCTTGCGATCGCCGCGCTCCTCGTAGCGCTCCTGGCGCATATCCGCCGGGCCGCTGTCGAACATATCCTCGGGCGCCGGCAGGCGCGAGCGATAAAAGCGGATGAGGGCGGCGGCGATTTCCTCGGCGGGCCTTCCGGCCAGCAATGCCTGGGCGAGGACCAGATCCTCGGGCGTCGCCGGTTCCTTGATGGCCGGGTCGTCGAGCATGCGCTCCTGATCGCGGGCGCGGATTTCCTCGGCCTTGGGCGGATCCTGCCAGATCGCCTTGATATTCGCCTCGGCCAGCAGCCGTTCGAGATGACGGCGGCGCGGGAACGGCACGATCAGCGCGCAGACGCCCTTGCGGCCGGCACGGCCGGTGCGGCCCGACCGGTGCAGCAGCGTGGCTTTCTCACGCGGCAGGTCGGCATGGATGACGAGGCTGAGGTCGGGAAGATCGAGCCCGCGCGCGGCAACGTCGGTCGCAACGCAGACGCGGGCCCGGCCATCGCGCAAGGCCTGCAGCGCATGCGTGCGCTCGGACTGACTGAGTTCACCCGATAGCGCCACAGCGGCAAAGCCGCGCTCAGAGAGGCTGGCATGGAGATGCCGCACGGCTTCGCGCGTGTGGCAGAAGATGATCGCCGCGCGCGCTTCATGAAAGCGCAACAGATTGACGATGGCGTGATCCGTGTCCGTGGGAGCGACGCGGACAGCGCGGTATTCGATGTCGCCGTGAGCCTGGTTCTTGACCTGGGTATCGATGCGCAGGGCATCCTGCTGATAGTCGCGCGCAAGGTTCGCAATCTCGCGGGCGATGGTGGCGGAGAATAGCAAGGTGCGGCGCGATTTCGGCGTGGCGTCGAGAATGAATTCGAGGTCTTCGCGGAAGCCGAGATCCAGCATCTCGTCGGCCTCGTCGAGGACGACGGCCCTGAGCGCCGAAATGTCGAGGCGGCCGCGTTCGAGATGGTCGCGCAGGCGCCCCGGCGTGCCGACGACGATGTGGCAGCCCTGGCCGAGCAGGCGCTGCTCGGCGCGGGCATCCATGCCGCCGACGCAGGAAACGACACGGGCGCCGGCATCGGCATAGAGCCAGGAGAGTTCCGTATGCACCTGCATGGCGAGTTCGCGCGTCGGCGCGATGATGAGGGCCAGGGGCTCGCCCGCGCGTTCGAAACGCTCAGAGTCGCCCAGCAAGGTCGCGGCCATGGCGAGGCCGAAGGCCACCGTCTTGCCGGAGCCGGTCTGGGCGGAGACGAGAAGGTCGCGCCCGACCGCTTCGTCGGCGAGGACCGCCGATTGCACGGCGGTGGGTTCGTTATAGGCGCGCGTGGCCAAAGCTCGTTCGAGCGCCGGATTCGTCTTGGGGAAAGGCATGTCTGTCCGATCTGGGAAATGAGGGCGCCAGCCTTGCGCATGGCGCGAGATTGGTTGAGGTGCCGGGTTCATACATGACGGGGCACCTTCTCAACCGGTCCATCCGACGATCCCCTGCCCCTTTGGCCCCTGCCCCTTTGGCCCCGGCCCCTTTGGCCCCGGCCCCTTTGGTTGGCATGATCGATTTAGTGGATGTCTGACCCGTTCGGCGGCGCGCCTATCGGTTAAGCGCGCTTGATACAGGGTCGGGCGCGAAAGCGCCATGATTGTTATCGGGAGGCGGCGCGGCAAATCACGCATGGCTGGCGTGGCCACACAAAAGTCTTTGAAAACAGCGTCCTACGCGCTAGGTCATGGATGTCCCCGCAAGTAACACAGTCACTTCATGACCGAAAGCCCGCGCCAAAGTGAAATCTTCGTCGATGCCGATGCCTGCCCAGTGAAGGCGGAAATCCAGCGCGTCGCCGAACGCCATGCCGTGGTGACGCACATTGTCAGCAATAGCGGCTTCCGTCCCAGCGGTAATCCGCTGATCCGCAACGTGGTGGTGAGCGACAAGTTCGATGCCGCCGACGATTGGATCGTCGAGCGCATCCAGCCCGGCGACATCGTGGTGACGGCGGATATCCAGTTGGCGGACCGCTGCCTCAAGGCCGGTGCGCAAGTGTTGGGGCCGACGGGGAAACCCTTCACCGAGAACAGCATCGGCACGGCGCTGGCGATGCGCGAGCTTTCCAGCCAGCTCCGCGACATGGGCGAGATCAAGGGCGGCGGTCCGGCCTTCAGCACCGCCGACCGCTCGCGATTCCTGAATGCGCTGGAAGTGGCCGTGCAGAAGGCGAAACGGAGGTAGCACCCGTCACTGGAGGCCCCCCTCCCGGCCTCCCCCCTGAAGGTGGGAGGGGTTCCAACCGAGTTCGCTCCGACACCTCGCTCTCAACTCCTCCCACCTTCAGGGGGGAGGTTGGGAGGGGGGCTAGCCGCCGCCCAGTCCGCCATTGGCGTCGGCCGGAAGCCGTGCGGCGTTCAGCGTGACGGGCTGGCCATGCGGGGTATTCTCGTAGGCCTCGATCCATTGCAGCTTGCGCGCGTGCAGTTCGGCAGCGGAAGTGAGTTCCGCCTCCTTGACAAGAGCCTCGAAGGTAGCGAGGACGCATCGGTAATAGGTGGCCGTCGTGTCGGGCGCGCCATCGGCCAAGGCGCGGCGGATTTCCGCGCCGAGCGATTCCGACCAGCGCGCCGCGGTGAAGCGGCCCTTCTCGATCATGGCGGTTGCCATGGCGACGATCTGCGCCTGCCAAGGTTCGGCAAAGAGCGGCTCACCATCACGGCCAAGGAGGGGGCCGGGCGTGGCAGCGGCCATTAGTATGTCATCTCCGCTCAAGATAGCCCTCCCACAAATCGGCGAAGATGCGGTCGTTCTTGCCCTGCCCTTCCGGCCACAGATCGGCGCTGGCGAAGGAGACAGTGTAGAGATGCTGCGCCTCGTGGCCGCCCTTGGCGCCGGAATCCGGAAACAGGTGATTGCCGCGATGGGCGTGGACCGTGCCCGCCTTGCCCATGAGATAAGCGGGCAGCCTTGTGTGGGCGCCGCCGGTAAAGGTCCTGGCCAGCACCTTGTCGCCAGCCTTGAAGGCCGGCGGCAGCCTGGTGTCGCGGCGGAAGTCGCGGGCGATGCGGGAGATCCTGGCGACGTCGGCTGCCGCCATGGGTTCGCGCAGGACGGGCCTGGCGCCGGAACCGTGGCCGCCGGCAATCTCGGCCACGCTGGCGATGCCGGAATCGACCATCATGGCGGCATAGACCTGCATCCACTGGTCGAAATAGGGCCGGGTCAGGTAATCGTCCGGCCGGATGAGTTCGCGCACATAGCGCCACCAGTCGAGCGTCCAGCCGTCCGGCCCTTCCAGCGCCTCGTTGATGCCCCACATGCGGGCTTCCCAATCGGCATGGAAGGGCTGTTCGTCGGCATCCATGACGATGCGGCCCTGACCCGGCATGCCGCCCATATCGTGCACGCGCGGCATGCTCAGCATCCCCCCTTGAGATCGCGGTCGGTGCCGATCATCGAATTGCGCGTCACCAGGGCAGCCAGCGCTTCCTCATCGAGGCCGTCCGTGCCGGCAGGGCGTTCCGGCACGACCAGATAGCGCAGCTCCGCCGTCGAATCCCAGACGCGGATTTCGACATCGCCGCCGAGCGCCACGCCGAATTCCCGGAGCACGCCGCGCGGATCGCGCACGGCGCGGGCGCGATATTCCTGCGACTTGTACCAGCCCGGCGACATGCCGAGCAGCGAGAAGGGATAGCAGGAGCAGAGCGTGCAGACGACGAGGTTATGGACGGAAGGCGTGTTCTCGACCGCCACCAGATGCCCGGTCGCATGGCCCTGATAGCCGAACTCGGAAATCGCCGCCGTGCCGTCGGCCAGCAGCCGCGCCTTGAAGGCCGGATCGATCCAGGATTTCGCCACCACGCGGGCGCCGCGCTTGGGGCCGATCTCCTCGGCATAGAGGTCGATCCAGGCATCTATCGCGGCACTGTCGACCATGCCCTTCTCGACCAGCAGGCTTTCCAGTGCCTTTACACGCAAGGCGGGATCGCTCGGCAATTCGCTGTGGAGATGTTGGTGGATGTCGGTGATCTTCTTCGAATCGTAGCTGGTCATGATGGCCCGTCCCTGGATGTCACCGGCATTATCGGCGGGCGGCCGCCGGTTCGTCCAGCGCCGAGACGAGGAGCGCCGGCGGCGCCTCAGTTGATTGGTGACCTCAGTTGATGGGTGTTTGACCGTAGCGGCGCTGAATGGCCGCGAAGGTGCCGTCGGCGCGCATGCCGGCGATGGCTTCGTCGATGCGCGGCATCATGGCGGCGGTGTCCGGCACTTTCTTGCTGAGGCAGATGAAATAGGGCGAGGCGCGCAATTCGGTATAGTCGATCTCCCGGCCCGTCTCGTGCCGCGCGATGAAGTCGATGGGGGCGCGGAAGGAATAGAGGTGCTGGAAGCGGTGCTTGAGCAGCATGTCATAGGCCTGCTGGTCGCCGCTGACGGTCATATGCGGAATCTTCGCTTCGGCCAGTTCGGCTTCCAGATTGTAGCCCTTGACGACGCCGACCGTGCCGATCAGCGGGTCCGCCAGGTCGGCCAGCCGGGCAATCGGCTGCATTTCGGCGCTGCCGGTATGCAGATGAAAGACGCCGATCGAGGTTTCGCCGATCGCCTCGGAAAAATGGAACAGGGCGGCACGGTCCTCGCGGTAGGAACAGCTGCACAAGCCGTCGACGACGCCCCCGGATGCCTCGGCATAGCCGCGCTTCCAGGGCATGAAACGGGATTCGAGCTTCAGCCCGGAGCGGCGGGCGATTTCGGCGATGGCATCGACATCCATGCCGCGCAGACCGTCGGCTCCAGGTCGTTCGATCTTGAGCGGCGGAAAATCGTTGCAGGCGAGAATGACGCGCCGCTCGTCGGCCGGCGCAGGCCGCGCTTGCCCGCCCGCGAGCGCGGCGATGGCAAGGAGCCCTATCCATGGCAGCAGCCGGAGTTGCATGTTCTCTGTCCCGGTTGGGCGGCGCGCCGATCGGGACCGCGCCGCCCTTCAGTGCTACCTCATCGGGAATTAAGGAACAAATAACTTGCCGCCGCAATAGGTTGCAGCCGATGGCTGCAAGCGGCAAGAACGGTCAACCAAGAGTCTTATGGAGGAAATCGACCGAGCGCCGCCAGGCGAGGTCGGCGGCCTCCTTGTCGTAGCGGGCCGCGTTGGTGTCGTTGTTGAAGGCGTGGTTGACGCCGTCATACATATAAAGCTCGTAAGCCTTGCCTTCCGCCTTGAGCGCTGCTTCGTAGGCGGCGATGCCGGCATTGATGCGCTCGTCGAGCCCGGCATATTGGAGCAGCAGCGGCGCCTTGATCTTGGAGACGTCGGCCGCATCGGCCTGCATGCCGTAATAGGCGACCGCGGCATCGAGCGTCGGATCTGTCACGGCAAGCCGGTTGACCAGCCCACCGCCCCAGCAGAAGCCGATCGCACCGACCTTGCCGTTGCCGTCCTCGCGCTTTCTGAGATCGGCGATGACGGCGCGGGCGCCGGCTTCCGTCGCCGCCTTGTCGAGAGCGCCGATCATGTCGCGCGCCTTGTCCTCATCGGCCGGCGTGCCGCCGGCGGGCGAGAGGAAATCGACACCGGCGGCAAGGAACCCCTCGGCGGCGATGCGGCGAGTGACGTCCTTGATATGCGGGTTGAGACCGCGATTCTCGTGGATGACGAGCACGGTGGGCAGCTTTCCGCCGCTGCTGGGGCTGGCGATATAGACCTTATAGTCGCTAAGGGTGAGCGCCTCGGTCTTGATGCGCGGGTCGCCTTCGGGCAGCAGCTCGGCATTGGCGTAATTGTTCTCGAGCGCCGGCAGCAAGGCCAGGGCGGCGGCCGACGAACCGGCCAGCAATGTCAGCTTTTCCAGGAATTTGCGGCGATCCATCTCGCCATGGGTGTAACGATCGAAAAGGTCGATGGCACGCTGGTTCGGTCTGCGATCAGTCATGAGCCTCTCCCCGGCTTGGATGGACGGTCCTGGGGATATAGGCCGGCGGGGCGCGATATCCAGGCCGCCCGCTTTGCCTGCCCCACTTTTTCAGCGAGCGGCGGGCGGCCCGGGAGAGTGTTATTTGGTCAGGATAAGGCGGTGGTTGCGGGTGATGCGCAGGCGATAGGCGGCACCGTCGAAATCGATGATCGCCTCGCGGGCGCCTTTCAGGATCGCCTGCAGGGGAATGGTCTGCACCGCCTGGCGCGCCGGAACCGCGGCACGAGGAAAGCCATGCTGCGCATCGCGCAGGTGCAGGCGTTCCCGCACATCATGGCGGTCATTGCTGTGCTCGGTCGCCATGCCGGCTGAAATCGGGCGAAAATCGACGATCTCTCTTTCCATGTTCCACTCCATTCGACCCGTTTGGGCGACCTAGCGGTCTCCAGTTGCGAACCATTCGCAACAAGGAAAGAGATAACAAAGCCGCAAACGGTTCGCAAGTGATAATTATTCGCATTTGCACGGCACCGGCGGATATTCACGGCGTCATGATATTGACAATCATTCTCATAAGCCTAAATATGTGAGTGGTGGGTCACTTGCCCAGTTGGCCAGAACGGGTTCCAGCGACGATGTATGTTTGCATCTGCAACGGCTATCGCGACAGCGAGATTGCGCGGACGGCGCAGGCCAGCGGCCTGACCTGCCCGCGCAAGGTCTATGAATTGCTGGGCAGCGGTCCGTGCTGCGGCACCTGCCTGCCGACCGCGCAGGAAATCATCGACGGCACGCACGAGAAACGCGCCGCAGCACCCCTCCCCCTCGCGGCGGAATGAAGCCTTAGGAGCTTTCGCCGGGTTCGTATTGGGACTGGATATAGTTCTGCAGGCCCATCTTCTCGATCAATTCCAGGTTGGTTTCGAGGAAGTCGATATGTTCTTCCTCCGATTCGAGAATCTCGGTGAGCAGTTCACGGGTGACGTAATCCGTCACCTGCTCGCATAGCGCGATGCCGGTTTTGAGATCCGGGTAATTCATCATTTCAAGCTTAAGATCGCAGGTGAGAATTTCCTTCACATTCTCGCCGACCATCAGCTTGCCGAGATCCTGGAGGTTCGGCAGGCCGTCGAGGAATAGAATGCGCTCGATCAGCTTGTCCGCATGCTTCATCTCGTCGATCGACTCATGATACGTCACGTCGCCGAGTTTCTTCATGCCCCAGTTCTTCAGCATGCGGGCATGCAGGAAATACTGGTTGATGGCGGTCAGTTCGTTCTTCAGCACCTTGTTGAGGATCTGAATGACTTTCTTATCGCCCTTCATGGCCGCGCCCTCTCTGCAGAATGATTCTAGAGAGCAAGATAACGCGGTAAGCCCCGGCGCCAAAGCAATAAAATTGCGCAAATGCGAAGCATATGCAGCGGCTGGGCATCGAAGCGCACGAAAAGGACGCTATGCCCAGCGGAAGATCACGAATCCGTAGGCCAGCGCCAGGATGAGCGGAATCCAGAGCGGCGTGCCGAAGAAGGCGAGCCAGGCGAGGAAGATGTAGGCGCTGCCCAGCAGCGTGATGAAGAGCCGGTCGCCGCGCGTCGTGTCGAGCCCCAGGATGCCGTGGCGCGGCGCGCCGCCGGGAGCCTTGAATTCCCACACCGTCATGCCGATGAGGCAGGCGACGATGAAGGCGAAGAAGGCCGCGGTCTGCCAGGTCCAGGCCATCCAGGAAATGAGCGAAGTCCCTTCCATTGCGGTTGTCCCTTGCTTAGACGCGTCCCAAGGCGAAACCCTTGGCGATGTAGTTGCGCACGAAATAGATGACGAAGGCGCCGGGCACGATGGTGAGCGTGCCGGCCGCCGCGAGCAGGCCGAGCTCATAGCCCGAGGTGCTGGCGGTGCGTGTCATGGTGGCCACGATCGGCTTGGCCGCGACCGAGGTCAGGGTCTTGGCCAGCAGCATCTCGACCCAGGAGAACATGAAGCAGAAGAAGCAGGCGACGCCGATGCCGGCCGCGATCGTCGGAATGAAGATCTTGATGAAGAAACGGGGGAAAGAATAACCGTCGACATAGGCGGTCTCGTCGAGCTCCTTCGGCACGCCGGACATGAAGCCTTCGAGAATCCACACTGCCAGCGGCACGTTGAAGAGCGTATGCGCCAGCGCCACGGCGATATGCGTGTCGAAGAGGCCGACCGCGGAATAAAGCTGCAGGAACGGGAGCGCGAAGACGGCCGCCGGTGCCATGCGGTTGGTCAGCAGCCAGAAGAACAGATGCTTGTCGCCGAGGAACCGGTAGCGCGAGAAGGCATAGGCCGCCGGCAGTGCCACCGCGACCGACAGGACCGTGTTGGCAACCACATAGATGATCGAGTTGATATAGCCGGAATACCAGGTCGAATCGGTGAAGATCTTGGCGTAATTCTCCAGCGTGAAGTCCTGCGGGAAGAGCGAGAACCCGCCGAGGATTTCGTTCGTCGTCTTGAACGACATCGTCACCAGCCAATAGATCGGCAGCATCAGGAAGAGGATGTAGACGATCGGCAGAAGGGAGCGCTTGCGCATCATTGTGCCTCGTTCCGCATCATGAGGGTATAGAACAGCCAGCTTAAGAGCAGGATGATCAGGAAGTAGATGAGCGACATCGCGCCTGCCGGCCCTAGGTCGAACTGGCCCAGCGCGATCTTGTCGAGATCGATCGAGAGGAAGGTGGTGGCATTGCCCGGCCCGCCGCCGGTCAGCACCTTGACCTCGGTATAGATCATGAAGCTGTCCATGAAGCGCAGCAGGATGGCGATGGTGAGTACGCGCTTCAGCTTGGGCAGCTGGATGTAGCGGAAGACCGCCCAGGCGCTGGCGCCGTCGATCTTGGCGGCACGGTAGTAATCGTCCGGAATCGAGACGAGACCCGCATAGCAGAGCAGCACGACGAGCGACGTCCAGTGCCAGACATCCATCAGCACGGTGGTGAACCAGGCGGTGACCGGCTGGCGCGTGTAATTGTAGTCGAAACCGAGGGAGTTAAGTCCCTTGCCGAGCAGACCGATTTCCGGCAGCGCGAAGATGTTCCACATGGCACCAACGACATTCCAGGGAATGAGCAGCGGCAACGCCATCAGGACGAGGCAGACCGAAACCCAGAAGCCCCTCCTGGGCATCGCCAGGGCGATGATGAGGCCCAGCGGAATTTCGATGGCGAGGATGATGGCGGTGAAGAGGAGCTGGCGCAGCAGCGCATCGTGGAAGCGCGGCGAATTGAGGACCTGCTCGAACCATTGCACGCCGGCCCAGGTGAAGACGTTGTCGCCGAAGGTTTCCTGGACCGAATAATTGACCACCGTCATCAGCGGAATGACGGCATTGAAGGCCACCAGCACCACCACCGGCAGGACCAGGAACCAGGCTTTCTGATTGACTTGCTTATACATGGTTCCTCACTTCACCAGCCAGCCGTCGCTGTAGAGATGCGTATGCCTGGCATCGAAGGCGAGATAGGCACTGCCCGACGGCACGCCGTCTCCTTCCGGAACCAGGACGCGGATCAATTGGCCCTTGTGCCGCGTCTCGACGATGCGGAAGCGGCCGGCATCGGCCACCTTGCCGATATCGACCGGGATGCCGGCCGGCGCGAAGGTCACGAATTCCGGACGCACGCCGATTTCGAGGCGGCCGCCATTGGCCGCCACGGCGCGCGCGTCCTCGATGACATCCAGTTTTTCGCCGAAGAAGGAAATGCCACCATTCTCGCGCGTCGCCGGCAGGACGTTCATGCCGGGTGAGCCGATGAAATGGCCGACGAAAGTGTGTTCGGGCCGCTCGAACAATTCGATCGGCGTTCCCACCTGCACCACTTCGCCATTGTTCATGACGACGACGCGGTCGGCGAAGGTCAGCGCTTCGGTCTGGTCGTGCGTCACATAGATCATGGTACGCTTGACCCGGTGGTGCAGTTCCTTGAGCTTCGAGCGCAGCACCCATTTCAGGTGCGGGTCGATGACGGTGAGCGGTTCGTCGAACATGATGACGTTGACGTCGGAGCGCACCAGGCCGCGGCCCAGCGAAATCTTCTGCTTGCCGTCGGCGGTAAGGCCCGAGGCACGGTTGTTCAGCGACTGGCCAAGATCCAGCATCGCGGCGATGTCGCGGACCCGCCTGTCGATCTCGTCCGCCGGCACATGGCGGTTGCGCAAGGGGAAGGCCAGATTGTCGTAGACGGTCATCGTGTCGTAGATGACCGGGAACTGGAACACCTGGGCGATGTTGCGATCCTCGGGCGTCGCCTGGCTCACATCCTTGGCGTCGAACAGGATGCGGCCCAGCGTCGGCTTCAGCAGGCCGGAGATGAGATTGAGCAAGGTCGTCTTGCCGCAGCCCGACGGCCCCAGCAGGGCGTAGGCACCGCCATCCTGCCAGTCGAGGTTGACTTCCTTGAGCGCCCAGTCTTCCGGCCGCTTCGGTTCGGGCACATAGGAGTGCTTCAGCGCTTCGAGCGTAATGCGCGCCATTATTCGGCACCTCCGACCAGCCGGCCGTCCTCGGCGAAGAGGAAGCTGCGTTCGACATCGATATAGAGACGCGCCGTGACCCCGACGTCGAAGGGATAGACGCCGTGCGATTGCGAAATCCAGGTCGTGCCATTGACATCGAAATGGATGACGGAATCGGAGCCGGTGAGTTCCGCCAGCAGCACCTTGCCCTCGATGGTGGCCGGGTGTGCCGCCTGCTGGAACGGCGTGATGTGATGGGCGCGGATCGACCAGGTGTAGCGACCGTCCGGCAGCCTCGCGAAAGCCGGGCCGATCTGCCAGCCGATGCCGTTGCTGAGTTCGATGCGGCCGCCGGTCTTGGTCACCAGCGCCGTATTGAGCGGCGGATCGGAGAAGACCTCGGCACTGAGATGATCCCTCGGCTGCCGGTAGATGGCGCCGGTCGGGCCGAACTGGGTGACGCGCCCTTCGGACAGGGTCGCGGTGTTGCCGCCAAAAAGCAGCGCCTCGGTCGGTTCGGTGGTGGCGTAGACGACGATGCAGCGGCGGCCGGCGAAAAGGCGCGGCAGCTCGTCGCGCAATTCCTCACGCAGCTTGTAGTCGAGATTGGCGAGCGGCTCGTCGAGCAGCACCAGGTCGCTGTCCTTGACCAGCGCGCGGGCGATGGCGGTGCGCTGCTGCTGGCCGCCGGAGAGTTCGGCGGGGCGGCGCTGCAGCATCGGCGAAAGGCGCAGGAGTTCGCTGACCGCGCCGACGCGCCGCTCGATCTCGGCCCGGTCCATGTTTGCAACCTTGAGCGGCGAGGCGATGTTTTCGTAAACGGAAAGATGGGGGTAGTTGATGAACTGCTGGTAGACCATCGAGACATTGCGCTTCTGGACGGCGACCCCGGTGACATTCGTGCCGCGGAACCAGATCTCGCCCGCACTCGGCCGGTCGAGCCCCGCCATCAGCTGCAGGAGCGTGGTCTTGCCGGCCAGCGTCGTACCGAGCAGCACGTTGAAACTGCCTTCCTCGAGCACCAGGCTGGTCTCGTGGATATGGGTCTCGGCACCCACAACCTTCGTCACATGTCTCAGTTCAAGGGTCATTCAGCTCACTTCGTACTTGGATAACCGACGACCATCGGGGGCAAGGACCGCCCCCGATGGCGCCGTCGATCGTGTCGCCGATCAACTACTGGGATCAGTTACTGGTTTTCCGTCCAGCGCTTGATCAGTTCGTCATAGGCGATGGTTTCGCCTTTCGGCTTCTCGTTGTCGAGCTTGGCATGGGGACCGTTGTCCTTGCCGAGCCATTCCGCCGGGTCCTTCTCCTCGTTGAGGCGCGGACCGCAGCCGCCATAGGTCTTGTTGGCTTCGTCGGCCTGCTGCATGCGGGCCATCACCTGGTCCATCTCGCCGGCGAGACGGTCCATGGCTTCCTGCGGCGTGAACGCACCCGAGTTCACGTCGCCGATATTCTGCCACCAGAGCTGCGCCAGCTTGGGATAGTCAGGCACGTTGACGCCGGTCGGCGACCAGTTGACGCGGTCGGGCGAACGATAGAATTCGACCAGGCCGCCCAGCTTGGGCGCGCGCTCGGTGAAGCTCTCGTGACGCACGGTGCTGTCGCGGATGAAGGTGAGGCCGACATGGCTCTTCTTCACGTCGACCGTCTTCGAGGTGACGAACTGGGCATAGAGCCAGGCCGCCTTCTGGTTCTCGAGCGCGGTCGATTTGAACAGCGTCCAGGAACCGGTATCCTGGTAGCCGAGCTTCTGACCTTCCTTCCAATAGGGCCCGTGCGGCGAGGGCGCCATCCGCCACAGCGGATTGCCGTCGGCATCGACCGTATTGTTGCCCTGATCCTTGGGCGCCACCATCGAAGCGGTGAAGGCGGTATACCAGAAGATCTGCTGGGCGACATTGCCTTGGCTGAGCGCCGGCAGCGACTGATAGAAGTCGTAGTCGGCAGCGCCCGGAGGCGCGTAGTTGCGCAGCCACTCGTCCCATTTGGCGATGGCATAGACCGCCGCCGGGCCGTTGGTTTCGCCACCGCGGCTGACCGAGGCGCCGGCCGGGTTGCACGAACCCTCTTCCATCCGGATACCCCATTCGTCGATGGGACGGCCGTTCGGCAGACCCTTCGAGCCGGCGCCGGCCATGGAGAGCCAGGCGTCCGTCATGCGCCAGCCGAGATCGGGCGCGCGCTTGCCGTAGTCCATGTGGCCGTAGATCTGGACGCCGTCGATTTCCTTCACATCCTTGGTGAAGAATTCGGCGATGTCCTCATAGGCCGACCAGTTGACCGGCACGCCGAGATCATAGCCGTACTTGGCCTTGAACTTTGCCTGCAGGTCCTTGTTGTCGAACCAGTCCTTGCGGAACCAATAGAGGTTCGCGAACTGCTGGTCCGGGAGCTGCCACAGCTTCCCGTCCGGACCCGTCGTGAACGACTTGCCCATGAAATCGTCGATATCGAGGGTCGGGCTGGTGACGTCCTTGCCGTCGCCGGCCATGAAGTCGGTGAGGTTGACGGCCGATTGCAGACGCGAATGCGTGCCGATGAGATCGGAATCATTCACATAGCCGTCATAGAGGCTGCGGTTGGTCTGCATCTGGGTCTGCACCGCCTGCACGACCTCGCCTTCGCCGAGGAGCTGGTGGTTGACCTTGATGCCCGTGATTTCCTCGAAGGCCTTGGTCAGGGTCTTCGATTCATATTCATGCGTCGGAATGGTTTCCGACAGGACGTTGATTTCCATGCCTTTGAAGGGTTCAGCAGCCTTGATGAACCACTCCATTTCCTTCAGCTGCTCGTCCTTGGAGAGCGCCGAAGGCTGGAACTCCGAATCAATCCATTTCTTGGCCGCATCCATATCTGCGAACGCCGGGACACTTCCCATTGCCAGCATCATCGCGGCCAACGACACGGTACGACGGATCGCCATGATCGTTTTCCTCCTCACGTGCGCTTTGAGATCTGCCACCCGGCCAGTGCGCACTTCTCCAGCCGGACGATCCTTGAACGACTTTGCCCCTTCAATGCACCGCGCGATCACGCATGGCTGGCTACAGCCGGTTGCGGATTGCGGGAACGCAGCGATGAGACGAACTCGTCGAGGGCCGATTGCTCGGCCGGTGTCATGTGCAGACCAAGTTTGGACCGGCGCCAGACGATGTCTTCGGCGCTGCGGGCCCATTCCTGATCCATCAGATATTTTACTTCCGCCTCGGTCAAGCTGGGACCGAAGCGGCGGCCGAGATCGGCGGCACTCCTGGCATCGCCCAGGATGCGCTCGGCCCGCGTGCCGTAGGCGCGCACCAGGCGGCGCGCTTCCCTGAGTTCGAGGAACGGGTAGCGCTGCGCCAGGGCGCCCACTTGCGCGGCAAAGGCGTTAACGGGGAAATCGCCGCCGGGCAGGGTCGATCGCGCGGTCCAGGGCGCCCGCATGGCCGGGAAGAAGGGCTGCAGCTTCTCAAGCGCCGCCTCGGCCAGGCGCCGGTAGGTGGTGATCTTGCCGCCGAAGACGGAAAGCAGCGGTGCCTCGGCATCCTTGCGGTCGAGCTTCAGCACATAGTCGCGCGTGGCATCCTGCGCCTTGCTGGCACCGTCATCGTAGAGCGGGCGGATGCCGGCATAGGTCCAACGGATGTTGGCGCGCGTCACCGCGGCCTGGAAATATTCATTGGCGGCGGAGAGCAGATAGTCGGTCTCGGCCTCGGAAATGGCCACTTTGCCGGGTTCGCCCTGATAATCCGCATCGGTCGTGCCGATCAGGGTGAAATCCTGTTCGTAGGGAATGGCAAAGCAGATGCGCCCGTCGGCATTCTGGAAGATATAGGCGCGGTCATGGTCGAACAGCTTCTCGACCACGATATGGCTGCCCTTCACCGTGCGGATCTTGTCCGGCGCGTTCATGCCGACCGCGCCGCCCAGAAAACTGGAAACCCAGGGGCCGGCGGCATTCACCAGAGCGCGCGCCCTGGCCTCGGTAACCTGGCCGTTCTGGTCTTCGAAGCGCAGTTGCCACAGACCGCCTTCGCGCCGCGCGGAAGTGCAGCGGGTCCGCACGTGGATCTCGGCCCCGCGCTCGGCGGCGTCGCGGGCGTTCAAGGCCACCAGCCGCGCATCCTCGACCCAGCAATCGGAATATTCGAAGGCGTGCGTGAAGCCGGGCTTCAATGGCGCCCCGGCATTGTCGTGCCTGAGGTCGATGCTGCGCGTGCCGGGCAGGATCTTGCGGCCGCCCAGATTGTCGTAAAGAAAGAGGCCCAGCCGCACGAACCAGCGCGGCCGCAGACCCTTATGATGCGGCAGGATGAACCGGAGCGGCCAGATGATATGGGGGGCCGCCTTGAGCAGCACCTCGCGCTCGATCAGCGCCTCGCGCACCAGGCGGAACTCGTAATGTTCGAGGTAGCGGAGGCCCCCATGAATGAGCTTGGTCGAGGCGGAGGATGTGCCGCTGGCCAGATCGTTCTGCTCAGCCAGCAGCACCTTGAGGCCGCGGCCGACCGCGTCGCGCGCGATCCCGCAGCCATTGATGCCGCCGCCGATGACAGCCATGTCGAAAATGTCGGCCGTATTGGCCATGACCCGCCATTCCTCCGCTTCCGCTCATGGCCGACCCCCTCCGTCGAGAGGGGCCTTGGCTCACCAGATCCGCCCTTCGGGCGACCCGGCGGCGTCGTCGCGCATGTCCGGTTTCGTTACTTTCGCGATGGATGCTTAAACGAAACCAAACGAAAGACAAGAGAAAATTAACGCGTGATTGCGGTTCGAATCCACATGAATTCGCTGGATAAACGCATGAAACGAACTATTATACTTGCGTTTTTCGCAGATGCGAAAGGCAGCTAAACCGTTAGGCGGGTTCGGATTCTTCCACCGGCTCGTCCACTGGCTCGTCCATCGGGGCGCCTGGCGCCACGGCAACCGTCGTGCCGCTGTGGCGGCAGATTTCGGCGATGGATTCCGGCGGGTTGCGATCTGTGACGAAGATGTTGATCTCGGAAAGATGGCCGATGCGGACCGGCGCCGTGCGGGTGAACTTCATCGAATCGGCCACCAGGATGACGTTGCGCGCATTGGCGATGATTGCCTGCGCCACGCGCACCTCGCGATAATCGAAATCGAGCAGCGAGCCGTCATCGTCGATGGCGGAAACGCCGATCACGGCATAATCGACCTTGAACTGCGACATGAAATCGACCGCCTGCTCGCCGACGATGCCGCCATCGGCGCGGCGCAGCATGCCGCCCGCCACGATCACGTCGATGCGCTGCGAGGGCAGCAGGATGCCGGCCACGTGGATGTTGTTGGTGATGACCAGCAGCCCTTCATGGGCGCGAAGTGCGCGCGCCACCTCTTCCGTCGTCGTGCCGATATTGATGAAGAGCGAGGAGCCGTTGGAGATGAGGCTGGCGGCATGCTCGCCGATGCGGCGCTTCTCGTCGTCCGCGAGATGCCGGCGGGCCTCGTAGGCCACGTTCTCGACGCCCGAGGCCAGGATGGCGCCGCCATGGGTGCGGGTCAGCAGGCGCTGGCCGCACAGATCATTGAGATCCTTGCGGATGGTCTGCGGCGTCACGTCGAACTTGGCGGCCAGCTCCTCGACATTGACCCGACCGTTGAGGCGGGCGAGGCCAAGGATTTCGTTCTGGCGGGGTGTCGGCGTGAACATGGGCGGGTCCGGTTGAACTGGCTGTTGCGGCAGCTTAGTCACTGGCAAGGCCGCCTGCCAATCCAGTTTCGACCGGGATCAGCGTTTGCGCCGCAGATTGCGCAGCTCCGCCACGCTCACGACCCGGAACAGGAGGGAGAGACCCGCAAAGACCAGGGCGGCGAGGGCGATGATGGCGACCAGGGCGACGATCTGCGCCTGGGTCGTGGCCGACTGGCCCGGCCAGAGCCAGAAAATTGCGGCCCAAGTGGCGAAGCCCAAACAGATGCAGCAGAGAGAGAGGCGCGGCAGGGTGCGCTTCGAGCGCTGATCGAGCCGCAGGAATCCACGGCGATAGAGGATCGCCCCCAGCAGGATCGCATTGACCCAGGCCGAGACCATGGCGCCGATGGCGACACCGATATAGCCGTAGGGCAAGGTCAGCGCGAAGCTGATGGCGATGTTGACGGCGACCGAGATCACCGCCTGGCGGAACGGCGTCGTCGTATCCTCGCGCGCGAGGAACGCCGCGGTCAGCGCCTTGTTGGCGACATAGGCGGGAAGGCCCGCCGACATGATCATGAGGGCGATGGAGACGGATAAGGCATCCGCCTGGGTGAAGGCGCCGCGCTGGTAGACGGTGGTGACGATGGGAAGTGCCGCCACGATCAGCCCCACCATCGAGGGCAGCGAGAGCACGAGGCCGAGTTCCAGTGCGCGGTTCTGCATATGCATCGCGGCCTGCGGATCGCCACTGCGGAGCGAGCGCGTGAGCGCCGGCAACAGCACCACGCCGATGGCCGAGCCGATGAGCGCCAGCGGCAATTGGTAGAGGCGGTCGGCATAATAGATGTAGGAGACCGAACCGGGGTGCAATGAGGCGAGGATGGTGGAAACGGCGAGGTTGATCTGCACCACGCTGGCGCCAAAGAGCCCCGGCACCATCAGCTTGAAGAACTGCACGGCATCGGGCGTCAGCCTGGGGAGCGGCAGGCGCAGGCCGAGACCCGCACGGCGGCATGCATTGGCGAGCCACAGGAACTGTATCAGGCCGGCAAGCGTCACCGACCAGGCCAAGGCCTCGCCGACGAAGAGCGCATCACCCTCGATGAACCACATGGTGGCGATGAGGATCGCGTTGAGAATGACCGGGGCTACCGCATTCTCGGCGAATTTATGAAGGCCGTTGAGCATGCCGCCCTGCAGGGCGCAGAGCGACATGAAGACGATGTAGGGAAAAGTGATGCTGGTGAAGAGTACCGCCGCCCGAAACTTCATCGGATCGGCATCGAAGCCTGGGGCGAAGACGTGGATGAGCCAGGGCATCGCCAGCTCCGCGGCCACCAGCACGGCGAGCAAGGCGATAAGAAGCGGCGAGAGTACCTGCTCGGCAAAGCTCCGCGCCCCCGACATGCCGCGTTCGGTGAGGTGCCGCGTGAAGACCGGGACGAAGGCGGCACTGAACGCCCCCTCGGCGAAGATCTGCCGGAGCAGGTTCGGCAGGCGCATGGCGACGATGAAGGCGTCGGCAATCGGCCCCGTGCCGAAAATCTGCGCAATCAGCACCTCGCGCACGAAACCGAGAATGCGGCTCATCAAAGTCATGCCGCCGACGGTGGCGAAGGAACGCAGGGAAAACATCTGGGACGGATACTCTCGGCAGGGTTGGGGCGTCACGAACGGCGGCGTCACGAACGGAGGCGACACGGAATCGCCAAGCAATCAGAGGTGTTTAGCATAGAGCCAATCGATCGCGGGGCGGATTTCGACCCTGCCCCGACATTCCGGCGGCCATAAGAAAAACTTGTGGCCTTTTCAAGCGGAGCTAATTTGTCTACTATATCTATCGAGATTTAGTATTTTCTCTGGCCGGGTTGATCGGAAACCGGTGCATAAGACGCGCCATTGGAGGCTAAGATGTTGATTTCGAGACGTTCTCTTTCGATTGCCGTGGCGCTGGCCACCATCGCCACGACTGTCTTGCCGTTCGTGGCGCGGGCGGAAACCAGCCTGCTCAACGTATCCTACGACCCGACGCGCGAGCTTTATAAGGCGTTCAACGAGGCCTTCGCGGCGCATTGGAAGAAGGAGACCGGCGAGGATCTCAGCATCGAGGCCTCCCATGGCGGGTCGGGCAAACAGGCCCGCGCCGTGATCGACGGACTGGAGGCCGATGTGGTTACCCTGGCTCTCGCCTACGATATCGACGAGATCGCCGCCAAGGGCGGCTTGCTGCCGGCGGATTGGCAGACCCGGCTGCCGCATAATTCATCGCCCTACACCTCGACCATCGTTTTCCTGGTTCGGAAAGGAAATCCGAAGGGCATCCAGGATTGGGGCGATCTGGTGAAGGACGGCGTCGAAGTGATCACACCGAACCCGAAGACCTCGGGCGGTGCGCGCTGGAACTATCTGGCGGCCTGGGGCTGGGCGCTGAAGCAGCCAGGCGGGTCGCCCGAGACGGCCAAGACCTTCGTGCGGGAACTCTTCAAGCATGTGCCGGTGCTGGATTCGGGTGCCCGCGGTGCGACCACGACCTTCGTCCAGCGCGGTATCGGCGACGTGCTGCTGGCCTGGGAGAACGAGGCCTTCCTCGCCGTGAAGGAGCTGGGCCCGGACCAGTTCGACATCGTCGTGCCCAGTATCAGCATTCTCGCCGAACCGCCGGTGGCCATGGTCGACAAGATCGTCGACAAGCACGGCACGCGCAAGGCGGCGGAAGCCTATCTCGACTATCTCTATTCGCCAGAGGGTCAGGAGATCGCCGCCAGGAATTTCTATCGCCCGACCGATCCAACCGTAGCGGCCATCCATGAGAAGGATTTCCCGAAAGTGAACCTCATCACGATCGACGAGGTCTTTGGCGGCTGGAAGAAAGCCCAGCCGGAGCATTTCGGCGATGGCGGAACCTTCGACCAGATCTACCAGCCGGCCAACTGAGCCGAAAGCGGCCGCAATCGGCACAAGACGGGGCCCGGAAGGGCCCCGTTTCGTTTGCGAAGAGTAGAGAAAGCCGGAGACGCCCTAGACGTACGCCACTTCCGTCATCATGCCGGTCGCCATGTGCAGGAGATTGTGGCAGTGCAAGGGCCAGCGGCCGCGATTGTCGGCATCGAAGGCGATGCTCACCGAACCGCCGATGGGCACCAGGACGGTATCGCGCATGGCGCCCTGAAAGGCGCTACCGTCAATACCCACGACCTGGAAATGATGGCCGTGCAGATGCATCGGATGCGCCATCATGCTCTGGTTGACCATCTCGACGATGACGCGCTGGCCCTCGCTCACTTCCAACGGATGATGCTGGCCGAAAATTTCCGAATTGATCGACCAGACATAGGGCGACATGGTGCCGTTGAGGGTGATGCGAAGCCTTGCCGCCGCATCCTTGGCAGCCAGCGGCTGCACCGCTGAAAGCTGGCGTTCGAAATCGACCGAGATCGGGCCGGCCGCCTTCTCTCCCTTCTCCCCGATCTTGGCGATGGGCGCATCCTTCGTCGCCAGGATGAGGCCGGCACGTTCGACGGCACCTTCGCGTTCGGCGAGGATCGGGAAGGCGCCGCCGTCTTTCGGAAGATCGATGACGATGTCCAGGCGCTGTCCCATGGTCATCGGGAAGCGCCGTCCGCTCGAAGGCCGGACGGGGTTACCATCGACCGCGACGACGGTGCCGACGAGACTCCCCAGATCGATGTGAAACGCCGTCGAGGTTGCACCATTGATGAGGCGCAGCCGAACGCGGCCCGCGCGTTCCGTGCGCACCACCAGCGGATCGGCGAGCGTCCGGTCGTTGGCGAGATAGGCGTCGTAATTCACGTCGTTGAGGTCCATGGCCATGCCGGCATCCATGCCGGTGCCATGGTCCATCCCCTCCATATCCATTCCCTCCATATCCGTGCCGCTCATATCCATGCCGGACATGTCATGCCCGGCATGAGACGTGCCGCCGGAGGCACCGAGGTCGGCCAGGATCTCGGCCGGATCGCGGAAGGTGAAGTCGTGCAGCAGGACGACGACCTCCTGCATGTCGGCCTTCAGATCGTCGGCGCCGTGGACGATGAGAGGGGCCGCCATCAGCCGCTGTTCCTGCAGGCCGTGATGCGAGTGCATCCAATGCGTGCCGGTACGGGGAACGAAATCGTAGGCGGCGGTGGCACCCGGCTTGACGAGCGGACGTTCCTTGTCGGCAACACCGTCCTGCAGATATGGCGGCGTCATGCCGTGCCAATGAATGATCGCATCCTCGCCGGCCTCGTTGGCGAGGTCGACCAGGAAACGCTGATCCGGGGCCAGGGTGAGGCCGTGCGTGCCGTCGGGCTGCTGGATACCGAAAACCGAGGCGGCCTTGCCGTTCACCTCCAGCGACCGCCGGGTGATGGCAAGCTTGAGGGGCGCGGCCGCCAGAGGCAGGCGCGGCAGCGTCGCGATGGTTGCAAGAGCGGCGCCGCCGCCCAGCAGGACGCGGCGCGAGATGGATAGAGACATAGGTCATTCCCATAGAACGAGACGAAAAAACGCGCCGGCCATTTGCGGACCGCGCGGATGAGGCCGCGTCAGACGAGAATTCTCGGCGGCCTGAGGTCGGGGCCGGATTCGATGCCGATATCAGCCAAGAAAGAGGCCGGCCGCAACAGCGGCTTGATCATCGGCTGCGGGCGGTATCCCGCCATCGGCAGGATGCCCTGCCCCAGCATCGGGCAATGACCGGTGATGCAACAGGAAAAGTCGGCCTGCTTGTTCGTCTGCTTGGGCGCGTGATGCTCGCAGTCGGCCGGCTGGGTCATGCTCAAGCCGTGGTGCGCGCTCTCAACCGGCTGGATGGCGGCCACCGCCTGCGGCACCGCCAGAAACAGGCCGCCCAGCAAAGAAAGCGTCAGCAATGTCGCGAACAGTTTGCGCAAGATCGTTGCCAGTTCAGAATCCTCGCCAGTCGATGAACTGCCATCGGCCCCTAGCATATAGATAGAAAAACGGCCGAGGCAAGGTGTGCCCCGGCCGTTTTGCCGATTATACCGCCGACCTAGCCCTCGATCGTGGCGGGATAGACGGGTCCTTCATGCGCGGACTGATGTTCCGGCTTGTCGTCCTGCTTCTTCCTGGCATGGTTCGACGCCAGGAAGGTGTAGAAGACCGGCAGGACGAACAGCGTGAACAAAGTGCCGACACTCATGCCGGCCACGATGACGATCGCGATCGACATGCGGCTGGCCGCACCAGCACCGCTGGCGAACATCAGCGGGATGAGGCCGGCGACCATCGCCGCCGTCGTCATCAGCACGGGCCGCAGCCGCAGGCCGGCGGCGATCTCGACCGCCTCCAGCTTGCTCTTGCCGAACTTCTCCTGCTGCTCCTTGGCCACTTCGCAGATAAGGATGCCGTGCTTGGTGATGAGGCCGACAAGCGTCACGAGACCGACCTGGCTGTAGATGTTCATGGTCGAATAGCCGAGCGCCAGCGGGATGAGCGCCCCGCAGACCGAGAGCGGCACGCTGATCATGATGACGATCGGGTCGCGCAGGCTTTCGAACTGCGCCGCCAGCACCAGATAGATGATGGCGATGGCGAAAGCCAAGGTGAAGTAGAAGGCGCTTCCTTCCTGAATGTACTGGCGCGACTGGCCGGCATAGTCGACCGTGAAGCCTTCGGGCAGGACTTCGGCCGCGATCTCATCCATCTTGGCCAACGCGTCGCCAAGGGTCGACATCATGACGGCCTGGATCGTCACGGCATTCTGCTGGTTGAACTGGTTGAGCGCGATCGGCTGCACTTCCTGGCGCAGACTGACCAGGCTGCCCAGCGGAATGGTGTCGCCGCTCGCCGTCTTGACATAGAAATCGCCGAGCCTGGCGGGATCGAGGCGATCGATACGCGCCACCTGCGGGATGACCTGATAGCTCTTGTTGTAGAGATTCATCAGGTTCACGTAGTTGCCGCCGGTCATCGTGGCCAATGTCTGCGCGATTTCGGCCATGGTCACGCCATAGGCGGCGGCCTTGTCGCGGTCGATTTCGACGATCGTCTGCGGCTTCTCGAACTTCAGGTCGGTGTCGGAATAGAAGATCACCATGCCGCTCGCCTTCAACCGCTCCATGAAGCGGCCCACCACATCGTTCAATGTGCGGTAATCGGCGGTGGTATTGATGACATACTGGATCGGCACGCCATCGGCACCCGGCAGGGAGGGCACCGGAAAGACCGCGGCGTTGATGCCGGAGATGGCGCCGAGCAGCCCGGTGAGATCCTGCAGCACGGCGGCCTGATCGCGGACGCGTTCGGTCCAGGTTTTCAGCACCGCGACGCCGAAGCCCTGATTGGTGCCGTCGGTACCGTTGATGGTGAAGAAGCCGCTGATCTCGGGGATTTTCTGGACGCTCTGCTTCATCGCGTCGCCATAGCGGTCCATATAGTCAAGGTTGGCATCGGTCGGGCCCGAATAGGCCATGAAGCCGGCCCCCTGATCCTCGGTCGGCGCCAGTTCGCGCTGGATCACCTGGAACAGCATGAAGAGGACGCCCGAAACGATGAACGCGAAGACAATCGTGGCCGCCCGGTCGCGCAAGGAGGCGTGCAGCAGGCGCAGATAGAAACGGCGCAGCGCGTCGAAGGTGACGTCGATCCGGTGCGCCAGTCCGCGCTTGTTCGAATCGTGCTTCAATAGCTTCGAACACATCATCGGCGACAAGGTGAGCGCGATGATTCCGGAAACGATGACGGCACCGGCCAGGGTCAGCGCGAACTCCTTGAACAGCGCGCCGGTGAGGCCCGACATGAAGGCGATCGGAGCATAGACGGCAGCCAGCGTTATGGTCATCGAGATGACCGGGCCAGCGATTTCGCGCGTGCCCACCAGCGATGCCTGGAATGGCGACAGGCCCTCCTCGATATGCCGGTGGACGTTTTCCACCACGACAATCGCATCGTCGACGACGAGGCCGATGGCGAGCACCATGGCCAGCAGGGTCAGGAGATTGATGGAGAAACCCAGGATCAGCAGGAAGAGACAGACGCCGACCAGCGACAGCGGCATGGTGACGAGCGGAATGAGGACCGAGCGCATCGATCCCATGAAGAGAAAGATGACGACCATGACGATGAGCGCCGCTTCGCCGATCGTCTTCATCACTTCCTCGATCGAGGCGCGGATGAAGATCGTCGAATCGTAGGCGACCTGCATCTTCATGCCGGCGGGAAGATTGGTCTCCAAGCTTGGAATCATTTCACGAACATCGTCGATGACGGTCAGCGGGTTGGCATCGGGCGTCGTCTTGATGCCGATGAAGACCGCCTTGTCGCCGTTGACGAACACCGAGGTATCGGTGCTTTCCGGGCCAAGCTGAATATTGGCGATGTCCGACATGCGGACCAGCTGCGTGCCTTCGTTGCGCACGACCAGCTCGCGGAATTGTTCCTCGCTGCGCAGATCGGTGCGCGCGGTGGTGCCGACGACATCGAAATAGCCCTTGGCGCTGCCGGCAGCAGCCAGATAGTTGTTGGCTTCGATCGCGGCGACGACCTCGGCCGCGGAGATGCTGTGCTGCGCCATCTTGATCGGATCGAGCCAGATGCGCATGGCGAATTTCTGGCCGCCCAGCAATTCCGGATCGGCGACGCCGGGCACGGTCGAGAGCTTCGGCTGGATCACGCGGCTGACATAGTCGGTGATCTGGCCCGGGCTCATCTGGTCGCTGGAGAAGGCCAGGTACATGGAAGCGAACTGATCACCGGTGGACTTCACGATGACCGGGTCGTTGATGCCGCGCGGCAGCACGGAGCGGGTCTGGTTGACCTTGGCCGTCACGGCGGTCATCGCCGCGTCGGGGTCTTCGTTGAGGCGCACATGCACCGTCACCACGCTGGTGCCGGCATAGGAACGCGAGACCAGATAGTCGATGCCGTCCGCCGTCGCCACCGCCTTCTGGATCGGGTCGGTGATGAAGCCCTGCATCAGGTCGGCGTCGGCGCCCGGAAAGGTCGTCGTGACCGAGATCGTCGTGTTGAACAGCTCCGGATACTGGCGGACCTGCAGCGAAAAGATCGATTGCAGCCCCAGGAGCAGAATGAGGAGGCTGATGACGGTCGCCAGGACCGGCCGCTTGATGAAGATATCGAACATGATTGCGGCCTCACTCCACCGGCACTTCTTCGGGCACCACCAACGTTTCGTCCTTGACGATGGCAACGCGCGTGCCGGAATCGAGCTTCAACTGGCCCGACGTCACGACCACTTCGTCCGCCTTCAAGCCCTCTTCGATGAGGACCACGCCGTTGCGCCGCTCGCCGCTCTTGACGATCCGGCGCTCGACGGTGGTGACAGCCTCGCCCGTCTCCGCCTTGCCTTCCTTGGCGATATAGACGAAGTCGCCATAAAGGCTGTAGCTGATCGCGGTCTGCGGCACGACCACGACCTGCATGCGCGTGGGCAGCAGGATCGCGAGCTTCGCGAACATGCCGGGACGCAGCAATCCTTGTGGATTGTCGAACGAGCCCTGCACTTCGACCATGCCGGTTTCCTGGTTGATGAGCGGCTCGATGGCCGAGATCGTGCCGTCGAACGAGCTGACCGGATAGGCATCGGTCGACATGCGGATCGCCTGGCCCACCTTGAGATCGGACAGGTCCTTCTGCGAGACGCTGAAATTGACCAGCATCTTGCTCAGATCCTGGATGTTGACGATCGGATTGCCGGCATCGAGATACTGGCCGACATTGACCTTGCGGATACCGAGCACGCCGTTGAAGGGAGCGCCGATCACCTTCTTTTCGATCTGGGCGGAGAGGGCCGCCACTTCGGCCGAGGCAACTTCATATTGCGACTGGCGCTGCTCAAGGGTCGCCTTCGAGATGTTGTCGGTGCTGCGCAGCGACTGGCCGCGCTCCAGATCGGCCCTGGCAAGTTTCAGCGAGGCCTGCGCGCTCGCCAGATTGGCGCGTTCGACATCGGCATCGAGCTGCACCAGAACCTGGCCTTGGCCTACCTTTTCGCCGGATTCGAATTTGATCTGCTGGACCAGGCCGGCGACCGACGTGGTCACATCGACACCGCGATTGGCCTCCAGGACACCGATGGCGGACACTTCGATGCCCCAATCCTGCGATTCGGCCGGCTGCGCCGTCACGTTGACGACCGGCACCGGCGCGTTGAGCATCGCTGCCTGCATCGCCGCGAAACCGGAAAAGATCTTGAAGAAGACTCCGCCGAAGATAGCCACGCTGCCGATCAGCATGAACAGCATCTTCCAGCTGAAAATGCTGCGCAGGATCGCTTTGGTCGGGGATGGAGCGTTCATGTCGGTCTCCTGGCTCTCGTCTTGTCTTTTCTTGTTATCGGGCGGAATGATGAATCTTGGGCGGCATGTCGACCGCACCTTCCTCGCTCAACAGTTCCAGCGCTTTCTCGCGGATGGCGAGGCGGCGCGTTTCGTCGATCACCGGCGACCCCACCAGGCGGTGCAGCCACAGGCCATCCATGGCGAGCGCCACCAGCAGGGCCATGCTTGGATCCTGCGAATCCGCGGTGAGGCGGCGAAAGGCGGTGTCGATCGTGCCTTCCAGAGGTTCGAGCAGGCTGGGATTGGTGGCGATCGCCGCCAGCAGCGCGCAGCCGGCCGGATCCGTGGTCGGCGCCGCCGGATCGAAGGACGTCTCGACCAGGGCACGCGCCCAGCGGTTGGGTCCCGGCGTCAACTGGTCGTAATGGGATTGCTGCAGGCTTTCGCACTGCCCGGCCAGACGCGCCACCATGCCCTGGATGAGCGCTTCCTTGCTCTTGAAATGATAGAGCACGCCGCCCTTGCTGATGCCGGCCACGCGCGCCGCTTCGTCAAGGGTGAGCGCCGATACCCCTTGCGCACGCACCACGCTCAGGGCGGCATCGATGATCTGTTCTCGAGTGCTCATGAATGAAATTGGACTAGCCGGTTCAGTCTGCTGCGGCGCGCAAACTATACCGTCCAGACGGTACAGTAAAGTCGGATTCAGTTAAGATTGCCGCCCATCACGACAAGGCGCATGAATTCCTTAGATTTATCGGGCGCGTATCGGCCCCTTCGCGGATCGGCAGCGAGACCCTGACCGTGGTTCCCCGGCCAAGCTCGCTGTGGACCTCCAGGCGTCCATTGTGCAGCTCCGCTATCGCCCGGGCGATCGGCAGGCCGAGCCCGGTTCCCTCATAGCGCCGCTCCAGTCCGGCATCCAGCTGGCTGAACGCTTCGAGCGCCCTGACGATATCGGTACTGGCCATGCCGGCGCCGGTATCGCTCACTTCGATATAGGCGAAGCCCAAAGCCACCCCGCAGCGCAGGCGGACGGTGCCGCCCTTCGGGGTGAATTTTATCGCATTGGATAGCAGGTTCTTGACCATCTGAACGACCCGGTTCTGGTCCAGCTCGAGCATGGGCAGCGGATCGATATCGAGGACGAGATGCTGTTCCTTCTGCCTTGCCTTGTCGGCATAGCAGCGGGCGCAATGCACGAGCAGTTCTGCAAGGTCCGTCTCCCGCCGTTCGAGGTTCATGGCGCCGATGTCGATGCGCGACATATCGAGAATATCGTTGATGATCTCAAGCAGGTGATGGCCGCTTTCATTGATATCGCGGGCGTACTCGCGGTATCTGCTGCCATTGACGGACTCGCGCAGGATAAGCTCGCTGAAGCCGATAACGGCGTTCAACGGCGTCCTCAGCTCATGGCCGATATTGGCCAGGAACTGGGATTTCGCCCGGTTCGCCGTTTCGGCGAGATCCCTGGCGCATCGAAGTTCCGCCTCAAGCTGGGCGCGCGCGATGGCGTTGTCGCGCATTTCGCCAACCGCCGCGGTCATATCTTCTATCTCATTGTGTCCGACCGCCTTCGGAATGGCTGCCGTGTAGTCGCCGCGCGCGAAGCTCCGCGTCGCATGCGTCATCAGCCTGACCGGATCGAAAATGCGGCGCTTCACCAGATAGATCGCACCGATTGCGGATATGACGACGAAGACACCGAGAAGGGCTACCAGGACGATGATGTTGAGCGTGCGCCAGAAAGCCTCGTCGCGGAGCCGCGCCGTGGCCAGGCCGGCCCGCACCTCCAGCGACCGGAAACCGTCGATAGCGTGGCTCGCCGCCGCGAACCAGGCGGCGGAATCCACCGGATATGCCTGCCCGGCGAGCCCGGCGGCGATCACGGAGCGGCGCAGCTCCTCGAACTGGATGAAATAGCCGTTGCTGGCGGCCCGCGCCGTTTCGGGCAGGCCGGGCTCGGCGCTGACGGCATCGGCCAGCAGGGAGGCCATCTGCCAGGCAAACTGCGTCTCGCCGCGATTGTGCTGCAGCCTCTCGTTGCTCGCGAAATCGATCGCGGACCCGGATGCGATCAGCATGCCGATCATCGCCCGCTCGCGGCCGGCATGTTCGGCGACGCTCCATGCGAAATAGCTGAGCATCTGCAGATCCTGGAACGTCGTATCGCTCGAGCCGGCATTCCGCAGCAAGGCCAATCGAACGTTCTGCCAGGCCTCGATCAGCTCCGTCATGGCGGCGATCCAGGCATCGCCCGACAAAGTGGCTTCCTGCGTGGATTCCCGCGCGGCCCTCTGCGTCTCACCGCCCGCGGACAGCAGGTCATCCACTTCCTTGCGGATATCCTGGATCCCGGCATAGGCGATCCGCGCCTTGCCCAGGCGGGCCAGCAGCCCTGTTGCCGCCGGATCCTGCCCCAGCCCATGAAGGACTTCCTCGATCGCCGGATCGATCTCGCTCCGCAGACGCATTATCTCCCCCGCCTCAGCCGCACTCGCATGTCCAGGGTCGGACAGAATCGCGGCCGTGATGCCGCGTTCGCGCGCCAGGGCGGAAATGGCGGTCCCGAGACGGCTGTCGAAGCGGATGAGTTTGTTGGCGTGGCGATATTCCTGCCACAGAGGAAGGACCATGACGGCGACCGCCACGAAAGAGATGGCAATCGGAACGCCGGTTGCCAACGTCACCATTGAGCGCAGGGAAAGTCGCATGCGGCAAATCCTCTACGGGCGATTGACGTTCATCCCTTGCCAGCGCGAACGAACGAGACGATGCGCATGTTCATTCGACGAACTGCATTGTACCGAGCGAGGTGACATGGAACCTCAACTTCCCATCGGAAACATACGATTCAAGAATCGCCAGCCAAGCCATTTAAGATGTATTTTGTTTGCATGTTAATGCGGCATAGAGTCAGGTTAACAGGCGCTTAATTTCCTGCCGGCGCCGACAATTCACAGATGATCCATGTATGTCTCGTGCGGGGCATGTGTTCGGGCCGGCACTGCTCCGGGCCCGCCGCCGCAACGAAACTCACGCGTCGGAGCGCGCTGGCTCTTGACGAAATTCCTGTCCGTGTTTGGGTGGTTGCATGCCGCTCCCCGCATTGGCGCGCACCGCCGTCTGCGGGATGACGATCCGCACACTCGTCCCCACGTCCGGCGTGCTGTCGAGCGTGATGGCTATCCGCAGGCGGTCGCATAGCATCTTGGTGATCGGCAGACCGAGGCCCACACCGCTGTTGGCGGCAACGTAGGGATTCCGGAGCGAACGCGAGAAAGGAACGAAGGCATTGCGCAACTCATCGGCATTCATGCCGATACCCGTATCCCGGATGGTGAGTTCGACCGAGCCGCTTTCCAGCCGGGCGGCGTCGATGGCGATCCGGCCGTTGGCCCTGGTATATTTGACCGCGTTGGTGAGCAGGTTGGTGAGGATCTGACGCAAGGGCGTCTCGTCGATCCGCACCTCGATATCGGCCGGAATATTGCTGACCCAGCCGATCTGCTTGTCGGTGCAGTTGCGCGCCAGCATGCGCCTGATGCTGTCGGCTATGTCGGCGAGCCGCACCGGCTCCCCGGAGGGTCCCTGCCCTTCGCCTTCGAGCCGGGCGAATTCCAGCACCTGCTCGATGAGGTGCTGCAGATGGCGGCCCAGCCCGATGATGTCCGCGACGTAAGAGCGCTCGCGCTCGTCGAGCTTGGCGCCGACATTCATTTCCAGCAGTTCGGAGAAGCCGATGATGCCGTTGAGCGGCGTCCTCAGCTCGTGGCTCATATGCGCCAGGAATTCGGACTTGGTCTGGCCGGCGCGGATCGCCTCGTCGAGTGCCAGCTGCGTCGCCTGCATCTGCGATTCGAGATTGTGCGCCATGTCGAGCAGGGCTTCCTCGGTCCGCCGGATTTCCTTGAAGCCGCCAACCGGCACCGCGAGATGCTGGAAGTCGCCGCCGCGTACCTTCTGCGCATTGCGCTCCAGGCGCTTGAGACCCGCCACGATCGGCTGCGAAAGCGCCATGGCGGAGAGCACCGTGACGAGCGTGATGACGAGGACGAACCAGATGATCGAATTGCTGACCCCGGCGAACCAGCCGAGCGGCCCGGCGCGCGGAACCGCCACGCCGACCAGCCAGGAGAGGCCGTGGAAATCGACCGGCGCCAGTTCGGCGAGATAGGCCCGGTCACCATATTCCAGGGCGCGGAAGCCGATCGGATAGGTTCCCGCCGGCGACATCGCCGCCCGCCAGACGGCACGCAGCAAGGAGGAACCGATATCGGCCACTTCCGGCAAGGCATGGGCGCGGTTACGCATCAGATTGCGGCCGACCTCGCCGCCGGTCATTTCCGAAGCGGCGATCACGCGGCCCCGGTCGGTGAGCAGGAAGGCGCGCCCCTCGATTTCGTCCTCCAGCTTGCCGAAGAACTGCGATAGATCGGCCAAGGTGATGTCGACGCCGACGACGCAGGCAATCTCGCCGGGACAGGTCGCGTTGCGGGCAACGCTGATGCCGGGCCGTCTGGTGGTCCAGAAGATATAGGGTTCCGTCCAGCCGTCGTTGAGCCCGCGCTGGGCGGCCGCATACCAGGGGCGGAGCCTGGGATCAAACCCGTCGACGATCCCGGATTCGGGCGTGATCACTTCGTAATATGCATCGCGCCAGGTTACGGACGTGTCGCGCGTGCGGCGCTGCACGTCGATCGACTTGAACATGAACTGGTCGCCGGCCACGGTGGCGACGCGCATCACATAGTTGAAGCTGCCATCCTCGTAACCGACATACATGCCGGACAGCGTTGGATGCGTCGTCAATTGCTGCCACATGTAGCGCATCAATGTCGCCCGGTCCTGCGATACCAGCGTGCCGTCGCTTATCAGCTTCGCGGTTACGTCGGCGGCACGTTCCGCCTCACCCAGGAATCCGGTCGCCCGCGAGATGATATGCGCGTTGGCGCTGCGCATCAGAACGCGCGCGGCGGCATCCGTTCCGCGTTGCGCGATGAGTACGCCACCCACCGTGATGGCGATTGCAGCCAGCGCAACAAGAAGAGGCAGCGCGATCAGCAGCGCTTTTCGGACGGACCAGAACGGATGCATATTGAGGACAATACTCCTCAAATCCGAAAATCCTCGGGAGAATTCCCGTCTTTGCGACCTTACATGAGCGGGAGGCGACCGCAAGCCTCGATATCGCCGCAGTCTATCTTCCTATGTGCGGGCCGATATGCAGGACCGCATCGCCTAGAATCTGGGCACGCGGCACGATGCCGAGGCCCGGCGCGCCACTCGCCGCCATGCGCCCCATCTGTCGCACCGGGCCTCCTTCCGCGATCGAGCGCGTGACGTAGGAGTTGAAATCGGTCGCGGAGAAAAGCAGGTCCGGCGGGGTCGAGTGCGCCAGATGCGCGATAGCGGCCGTGGCGATATCTCCACCCCATGTATCCTCGATCGTCATGGCAATTCCCAGTGCCACGCAGAGATCGCGAACTTGCCTGGCACGGGTGAGGCCGCCGACCTTGCTGATCTTGAGATTGATGACGTCCATCGCCAGATCGGCATGACCTTTAAGGACGGCGCTCAAGGAATCGATCACCTCGTCGAGCACGAAAGGCCGCGCCGTGCGGCGACGGATGGAGAGGCATTCCTCGTAGGACATGCAGGGTTGCTCGATATAGACGTCGATGTCGCGCACCGCATCCACGACACGCGCCGCCTCGTGCATCAGCCAGCCGGTGTTGGCATCGGCGATGAGCACGTCGCCGGATTCGAGTTCGGCGGCGCAGGCTTCGATGCGCTCGATATCGGTATCGGGGTTGCCGCCGACCTTGAGCTGGAATTTCGTATAGCCTTCGGCCCGGTACTGGCCGACGCGCGCCGCCATCTGGGCCGGGCTTTCCTGGCTGATGGCGCGGTAGAGTGCGAAATCGGGCCCGAAGGCACCGCCCAGCAAGGTTGCCACCGGCAGGCCGGAAACCTTGCCCAGGATGTCCCAGCAGGCGACATCGATGCCCGATTTGACATAAGGGTGCCCGCGCAGGGCCTGGTCCATGCACCGGTTGAGCACGCCGAGATCGCAAGGGTCGAGGCCGATGAGCCTGGGCCCTATCTCCCTGAGGCCGGTGCGCACCCCTTCGGCATAGGCGGGGAGATAGGCCGGCCCAAGCGGGCAGACCTCGCCATAGCCGGTGACGCCCGCATCCGTCTCGACGGCAACGACCGTGGAATCGAACACGGTCACCGCGTTGCCGCCGGACCATTTATAGGTGCCCTCATGCAGCGGCAGTTCGACCCGGTAGGCGCGGATGGCAGTGATCTTCATGTCCCATTCCCCCAGTTGGCGCGGCAGCAGGCTTACTCCGCGTCGCTTTCGATGTCGATATCGCTTCCCAGGACGCGCCTGGCGAGGTCGAAGCCGAAGCCGGCCCGCGCCATAGCGGCAAGATCGCGCCTGGCCTGTTCCATGCGCTGCTCGCCGGCGATGTGACGCGCCCGATAGCGGCCGAGGCGCCGTCTCTTGGCATAGGCGATGGCCGCGGCTTCCTCGGCATTGCCGAATTCGTCGACCAAGCCGGCGATCGCCCTGCCGCGCGCATCCGGATCGATCCCGAGCTTCGCCAGTTTGGCGCCGACCTGGCGGCGCGACGTGCCGCGCCTCGTGAGGCTCGCCGCCTTCATGCCGGCAAAGCTCTCATCGTCAAGGAAGCGGTTTCGCTCCAGCTTGGCAATGATTGCGGGAATGGCCGCCAGCAACGGCGCCGGATCGTCGCCATGGAAATGCGCCGATCTGCGCACGCGCCGCGTCAGCATCTCCTCGACCCGCTTCCGGCTGGTGGCGAAGCGCGCGAGATAATCGAGGGCGATCTGGTCCAGATCCGCGATGGAGAGGCGCTTGGGGCGCCGATCTGATTTTCTGTCCGCCATGGCTTGTGTCATTCCTTCACGCCACCATTGCAGATTCCGCTGGGCTAGACAATTTCCGCACCCTGGCAACGCACGGCGATCCAGTTTATCAATTTGGCGCACGGATTTCAGGCTTGGGGGAGCTGCATCGACATGACCGATTCCATTTTCGCCGCCGGCTACAAGAACGAGTCCTTCTGGTGGGAGGATGCGCCGCGCCCGGATCGGCGCGTGAGTACCCTGCCCGCCAAGGTCGACGTGCTGGTCATCGGCTCCGGCTATACCGGCCTCATGGCCGCCCGCGAAACGGCCAAGGCCGGCCGCTCCACCCTGGTCCTGGATGCCGAGGCGGCCGGTTTCGGCTGTTCCAGCCGCAATGGCGGCCAGGTCTCGACCAGCATCAAGCCGACCGTCGGCGAGCTTTCCGGCCGGCTCAACGAAGAGACCGCCCGCAATATCCGCCGCGAGGGTCTCAATGCGCTGGAATATATCGGCCATCTGGTGGGGTCCGAGAACCTGGCTTGCGACTGGGAAGTGAGCGGCCGTTTCCATGCCGCACACAATCCGAAACAATACGATGCCCTCGCCAAGAGCCTGGCCGCCCAGCCCAAGGATCTATCCAGCCCCTACTTCATGGTGCCGAAGGCCGAGCAAGCCAAGGAAATCGACAGCCCCTTCTATCATGGCGGCGCCGTGCACACGAAGCATGCGGCCCTTCATCCCGGCAAATACCATCTCGAACTGCTGCGCCTGGCCGAAGTCGCCGGTGTTCAGGTCGTTGCCTATTGCCCGGTGCGGACAGTCGAAAAGGATGGGGCCGGCTTCAGCGTGTCGACACCGCTCGGCAAGGTCGCGGCCCGCGACGTGATCGTCGCCACCAACGGCTATACCGGCCCGCTCACCCCCTGGCATCGCCGCCGCGTCATCCCGATCGGCAGCTACATCATCGCGACCGAGGAATTGCCGCTGGAACTCACCGGCCGGCTGCTGCCGACCAACCGCATGATTTCCGACACGCGCAAGCTGGTCTTCTATTACCGCCTGTCGCCGGACAAGAAGCGCATCCTGTTCGGCGGCCGCGTCGCCTATAAGGAAAACGACCCCAGGGTCAGCGCCCCGCGCCTCCATGACTGGATGTCGCTGGTCTTCCCGGAGACGAAGACGGCCAAGGTCACGCATAGCTGGATGGGCTATGTCGCCTACACATTCGACACCCTGCCGCATATTGGCAAACAGGACGGCCTCTGGTACGCGATGGGCTATTGCGGCTCGGGCGTGTCGCTCGCGACCTATTTCGGCATGAAGATCGGCCAGCAGGTCCTGGGCAAGGCGGAGGGCAAGAGTCCGCTCGACAACGTACCCTTCCAGACCCGGCCGCTCTATGAAGGCAACCCCTGGTTCCTGGCGCCGTCGATCCTCTACTACCGGATCAAGGATTCACTGCCGATCTAACATTCCGGCCTGCAAACCGTCATCCCCGGGCTTGACCCGGGGATCGGGTGCGACCGGGCCCCGTCCTTCAATTGCTGACTGATGCCCGGGTCAAGCCCGGGCATGGCGATGAGGTGAGTGAAGGCGCGCTACCTTCTCGCCTTGAAAAATCGCCGCAGCAGTTCCGCGCTGCGTTCCTCGCCGCTGCCGCCGACGATCTGCGGGCGGTGGTGGCAAATAGGGAGTGTATAAAGCTTCGGTCCGCTCTCGATGGCGCCGCCCTTGGGATCGGGGGCGCCGTAGATCACCCGCCGCAGCCTGGCAAACGAGATCGCCGTGGCGCACATCGGGCAGGGTTCCAGAGTCACATAGAGATCGGCGAAGGGCAGGCGCTTCTCCTTGCGGCTCATGGCGACGGCGCGGATGACCAGCATTTCGGCATGCGCCGTGGGATCGTGCAGTTCCTCGACCCTGTTATGGTCGGCGGCCAGCACCTCGCCGGTCGCGGGATCGACCAGGACCGCGCCGATCGGCACCTCGTCGCGGGCGAAGGCGGCCTCGGCCTGGCGGAAGGCAAGGTCCATGAAATTGACGGGGGGATGGGGGTGAATTTCGGTCATCTTTCCAGTCTTGCCGCGCCTACCCCGCCGGTCAAGCGGGGTGGCCATGCCCTCTATACCCTTGTTTCGGCTGATGGTCTGTGAAATAGCTTGGCCCGATCCGCCGCGCCGCGAGGCGCCGCTGCCATCATCTGGAGCCAATTCATGACCACCCCTCTCATCGGCCTCACCTTGGATGTCGATGCCCCGCGCGGGCTCTCCAAGGCGCCGCATTATTCCCTGCGCGCCACCTATACCCAGGCCGTCTCCGCCGCTGGCGGCCTGCCGCTCTGCCTGCCGCACGAGCCGGATCGGGTCGAGGCCTATGCCGACACCATCGCCGGGCTGCTGGTGACCGGCGGCGGGTTCGATGTCGATCCGGTCCTGTTCGGGGAAAACACCAAGCACGCCACCGTCCGCACCAAGGAAGGTCGCACCTTCTTCGAACTCGGCATCGTCAAGGCGATGCTGAAGCGCAACAAGCCGGTGCTGGGCATCTGCGGGGGCGAGCAACTCATCAACGTCATCCTTGGCGGCACGCTGATCCAGCATATCGAGGACGAGGTGAAGGATTCCCTCCTCCACGAACAGCCCAACCCGCGCGACGAGGCCGGGCATAAGGTGAAACTGACGCCGGGTTCGCTGCTGCAGCGCATCGTCGGCGGCAGGGAGCTGCCGGTGAACAGCGCACATCACCAGGCGGTGAAATCGGTCGGCGCCGGCGTCGTCGTCAATGCGGTGGCGCCGGACGGCGTCATCGAGGGGATCGAGGATCCGCGTTACAAATTCTGTCTCGGCGTGCAATGGCACCCGGAGCTTCACGTCACCGGCGGCGACGGCAAGATCCTCACCGCCTTCGTCGACGCGGCCAAAGCAGCATGAGCCAGCTGGAAAAGCGACCAAGGAAGGAACAGCCCGGCGAACGTATCGCCAAGGTCATGGCGCGCGCCGGGCTCTGCTCGCGCCGCGACGCCGAGGTTTGGATCGCCAATGGCCGGGTCAGCATCAACGGCAAGCCCCTCACCAGTGCTGCGATGAATGTCGGCCCCAAGGACATCGTCCTCGTCGACGGCAAGCCGCTCCCTGAAAAGCAGCTCACCCGCGTCTGGCTCTATTACAAGCCCAAGGGCCTGATGACGACGGCCTACGATCCGGAAGGCCGCGCCACGGTGTTCGAAAACCTGCCGGCCGACATGCCGCGCGTGATTTCGATCGGAAGGCTCGATCTCAATTCGGAAGGGCTGCTGCTCCTCACCAATGACGGTGAACTGGCACGCAAGCTGGAACTGCCCTCCACTGCCTGGATCCGCCGCTACCGCGTGCGCGTCAACGGCCGCTTCGATCCCAAGCTGCTCGATGGCCTGAAGGACGGGATCGCGATCGAGGGCGTCCGCTACGGTCCGATCATCGCCGCCTTCGAGCGCCAGCAGGGTGCCAATGCCTGGCTGACCATGGCGCTCACCGAAGGCAAGAACCGCGAAATCCGCCGTATCTGCCAGCATTTCGGCTGGCCGGTGAGCCGCCTCATCCGCGTCGGCTACGGCCCCTTCCAATTGGGCGAAATGGAGCCAGGCCAGGTGCAGGAAGTCAAAGGCAAGCAGTTGCAGACGCAGCTGCGCTTCGGCAATGACTGGCGTCCGCCGGAAAAGGCCGAGGCCGAAGAGACCTACACCGCGCGCCCGGCCTTCGACCGCGGTCCCGACAGGCGCGCACGCGCCAAGCACGCGGCGCGTGGCGGCCGTCCGGAACATGGCCGTCCCGAACATGGACATCCGGAACGCGAGGACGCGCAAGCACGCAACCAGCGGCCCGGCCGCAATGCACGCCTGGCGCGCAGCGACAAGCAGGGCTGGGAGAAAGAGCCCGCCCGAACCGAGCGGCCGCAGCGTGCCGAAGCACCGAACCGCGCGCCCAAGGCCGGACTCAAACCCGGATGGGCCAGGAACAAGCCGGAAAAGCCCCAACCGGGGACCCGCCGCAAGCCAATGCCCGCGCGGACCGAGGGCGAAGATTTCTCGAAACGCGATGAGCGCCCGCGCCAGCAATGGAAGCCGGCAGGTGGCAAGCCAGGAGGCGGCAGGCCGCGCGGCGCCGGCGGGAAGGGCGACAAACCCAGAGGCAGATCAGGTTCGGGCAAATCAGGTTCGGGCAATGCGCGTCGATTCAGGTAGCCATCGCGGCACCAGGCTGGCGGTGCCGGAAGGAAAGGACGTCCGCCCCACCTCCGACCGCGCGCGGCAGGCGATCTTCAACATCCTCGTCCACGGCTTTGACGCGGTGGCCGAAGCGAAGGTACTCGATGTCTTCGCCGGATCGGGTGCGCTGGGACTTGAGGCGCTTTCACGCGGCGCCAAATCCCTCATCGCCTTCGAGAAGGACCGCGCCGCCGCCGATTGCATCAAGCGCAATGTCGCCGCCTGCCACGAAACCGAGCGCACCACCATCGTGCCGGGCGACGCGCTCAACCCGCCGGAGGCGCACCGCTACAAGCGCTTCACGCCGGCCGATCTCGTCTTCCTCGATCCGCCTTACGCCCAGGATCTGATTGCGCCGGCACTGACGACGCTGAAAGAGCGCGGCTGGATCGCCGGACATGCGCTCATCGTCGCGGAAATGGGCGACCGCGATATCTTCACCCTACCGGCCGGCTTCCAGCCGATCGACGAGCGCCGCTACGGCAAGGCACGCATTCTCTTCCTGCGTCACGCAGCCTGAGTCCTGGCCGGCAGCAGGAACAGGATGAGGCCAGCGATATTGACGGCGGCCGCCAGGGCGAAGGCCGTGCCCGCGCCCAGCCGATCCCAGGCAAGCCCCATCGCCGCCGAGCCGACGAAGATCGCGATGCCAGCGGCAAGATTAAACACGCCAAAGGCCGTGCCGCGCAGATGCGCCGGGGCGTAATCCGCCACCAGCGCCGAGAAGATGCCTTGCGTGCAGGCAAGATGGACGCCCCACAAACCGGCACCGATCCAGACCAGCAGCGGTCCCTGCGCCAGCGCCATCGCACCGTGCGACAAGATCAGCAGCATAAACCCGATGGCAATCACCCGGTTGCGACCCACGCGGTCCGACCAGATGCCCGCCAATGGCGTCAGCGGGACGGAGACCAGATTCATCACCACCAAAGCCATCGGCGCCCAGGCGGGGCTGACACCGACATCCTGCGCGCGCAGGATCTGGAACGCTTCGGAAAAGCGCGGCAACAGCAATACGAAGAGAAAACCCATCGCCAGCCAGAAGGGCCGGCCGAGCTGGCGCAACTCGCTGACATGCAAGGGAAAGCGCCGCTTGATGCGCGGGCCGGCCGGCGCCGGCTCCTTGACGCCGGCCGTCATCACCGAGACGGATAGAATGGCGGGCACCACCGCCCACCACAGCACCGGCGTCACGTCGCCGGCGTAAAGCTGCAGCAGCAGGATAGCGAGCAGCGGACCTATGACGGCACCGGCATTGTCCATCGCCTGCCGCACGCCATAGGCATAGCCGCGATGTTCCGGCGCCACCCAATCCGCCACCAGCGCATCGCGCGGGGCGCCACGGATGCCCTTTCCCAAGCGGTCCGCAAAGCGGCCGAAAAAGACCGCCAGGGGTGTCGTGGCGATGGGAAAGAGCGCTTTCGAACAGGCGCTCAAGGCATAGCCGAAAGCGGCGATCCATTTGCGGCTTTGCCAATGGTCGCTGAGCGCTCCGGAAAAAATCTTGGTGACCGATGCCGTCGCCTCGGCGAGCCCGTCGATGATGCCGACCAGGAAGACGCTGCTGCCCAGGCCATTGACCAGCAGCAGCGGCAGGACCGCATGCACGATCTCGCTGGAACCGTCCATCAGCAGGCTGGTGAGGCCCAGCATCCAGATGGTCGCGGGCAGTCTGGGCCGTCCGGATTCCGCGATCATCGCCGGCCGAACAGGCGCTCGATATCGGCGAGTTTCAGTTCCACATAAGTGGGGCGGCCGTGATTGCATTGGCCGGAATGGGGGGTAGCTTCCATCTGGCGCAGCAGCGCATCCATTTCCGCCGGCAGCAGCTGGCGCCCGGCGCGGACCGAACCATGACAGGCCATGGTGCCGCAGATATCCTCAAGCTTTTCCTTGAGGCTGAAGGCGGCACCCAGTTCCGCGATTTCCTCGGCGAGGTCACGGACCAGGCCCTTGACGTCGCTTTGCCCGAGCAGGGCCGGCACTTCGCGCACCGCCACGGCATCGTGACCGAAGGCTTCGATGGCAAGGCCCAATTCCTCGAGTTCCACGCTGCGCGCGAGCAAGGCGCCGACCAGTTTCTCCGGCAGTTCCACGATCTCCGGAATGAGCAGGGCCTGACGCTTCACGCCGCCGCCGGCCAACGCCACCTTCATCCGCTCCAGAACCAGCCGTTCATGGGCGGCATGCTGGTCGACGATGACCATGCCGTCCTTGGTCTGGGCCACGATATAGGTGCTGAAAATCTGCGCGCGGGCGACGCCCAGCGGATAGTCCTGAGCCGCATTGTCCTGCTGCGGCGCGGGCGCCATGCCGCTCGGCCGCGCCATCTCCGGCGACAGGGGTGCAAAGGCCGCCATCGCCTGCTGCACGACACCGGCATTGAAGCGGCCCGCCTGGCCGTGACCCGCATGCATCGCCTGATAGGCATTGGGCATCGCCGTGGCGACACCCGGCATCGTGCCGAAAGATGCCAGCGCCGCACCCGCCACCGTGGTCGAGGCGCGGTGCCCTGCGGCGTCGAGCGCGCGGCGGATGGCGCCGACGATGAGGCCGCGCACCAGGGCCGGGTCCTGGAAGCGCACCTCGGCCTTGGCCGGATGCACGTTCACATCGACCAGTTCCGGCGGGCAGTCGAGGAACAAAGCCACCAGCGGGTGCCGGTCGCGGGCCAGGAAGTCCTGATAGGCGCCGCGGATAGCCCCCTGCAGCAGCCGGTCGCGCACCGGCCGGCCGTTGACGAAGAGATATTGCGACGAGGCCGTCGCCCGGTTGAGCGTCGGAAGGCCCGTGAAACCGGTCAGATGAATCCCCTCGCGTTCGACCGACAGCGCCACGGCATTGTCGGCGAAGTCGCGGCCCATCACATCGCCAAGGCGCTTCAGTCGCGCGGCACCGGGCGTGTCCATCAACTCCGCCTGCGCCGCGTCGAGGCGCAGGACGTTGCGGCCATCGTCCGTGAGCGAGAACGCCACCTCCGGATGCGCCATGGCGAGGCGTTCCAGTATCTCCACCACCGCATTCTGCTCGGAGCGGGCGGTCTTGAGGAATTTGAGGCGCGCCGGCACGGCATAAAAGAGGTCGCGCAATTCGACCCGCGTGCCGCCGCTCAAGGCGGTCGGTTCGGGCCCGCTCTTCTCGCCGCCTTCGACCCGGATCAGCCAGGCCTGCTCGGCGCCGCGCGCGCGGCTGGCGATGGAAAGGCGCCCGACCGCGCCGATCGAGGGCAGCGCCTCGCCACGGAAACCGAAGAAGCCGATATGGACCAGATCGTCATCCGGCAATTTCGACGTGGCATGGCGTTGGATGGCGAGTTCCAACCCGGCCCGGTCCATGCCATGGCCGTCATCGGTGACGCTGATGAAGCTCTTGCCGCCTTCGCGCAGTTCGACGGCGATGCGGGTGGCACCCGCATCGACCGCGTTCTCCACCAGTTCCTTCACCACCGAGGCCGGTCGTTCGATGACCTCGCCGGCGGCGATCTGGTTGACGAGATTGGCTGGCAAAAGACGAATCGGCATGGGGCGCAGTCTAGCACCTTGCCGCCCCCGGATTGTACCGTGACGATCCCAGGCTTGCCCGGCGCCATCGGCAATGGCTGAATGGCGCCGAGCCACAGCCAAAGCGAGCCAGCGGACCATGAGCAGCAGCGAGCGCGATTTCCCCAGCGGCGAGGATTATGGCCGTTCCCTCAAGGGCTTCGGCATCAACCTGCTGGTCCGCGACGTGGCGCGAACGGTGGCTTTCTCCCGCGACATCCTGCTAGCGGAAATCGCCACGGCGGATAAGGACTTTGCCGTTCTGCGGCATCGGGTGAACGGCCAGATCCTGGCGGAATGGATGCTGCATGCCGACGGCACCTATCACAGCAACCCGCTGCTGAGCCTCGTCTCCGCCGACCATCCGCGCGGGGCGGGGGTGGAACTCCGACTCTATCATCTCGATCCCGACGCGGCGGTGGCGCGGGCGGAGGCATTGGATTACGTCGTCCTGGCCGAGGCCGCCGACAAGCCGCACGGCATGCGCGAGGCCTATATCCTCGACCCCGACGGCTATTGCTGGGTCGTCAGCCTGCCCCTGCCGAGGAAGCCCATCTAGGGTGCCGACTCATAAGCCCGCAGCCTAGCTTGCGACGTCATTGCACATTCACTTGTCATCCCCCGCTATCGGCGAATGCCGGCATTCGTCGGCTGTGGCGGGGGATCCGCGAGTTTCTGGCCGAATCCTGCGCACTTGTTGGCAAATTCGTGGATGGCCCGCCTGCGCGGGCCATGACAAGTTTAGAATCGACGAGACAGCGTCCGGCTTGCTGAAAGATGCAAAGAAATCTCCTGCGAATAGGGGTTTCTTATGCGCTGCTGAAAGCTAAACCGGACAGCCGTGGATCAAGTCCGGGGATGACGGAGCAAGGCGAACAATTCCGAGTAACGTTGAAACGTTCTAGGCCTGCGCATAATCCCGATACCAGGCCACGAACTTTTCGATTCCATCGGCGAGCGGCGTCTTCGGTTCGTAGCCGAGGTCGGCGCGGCTCAGGGTTAGATCGGCCCAGGTAGCCCTGACATCGCCGGCGGCCGGGGCATGGACGTTGCGTTCCGCCTTGTGCCCGCAGGCCCGTTCGATCAGATCGATCAGGTGGTTGAGGCTGACCGGCCGGTCGCTGCCGAGATTATAGAGGCGGTGCGGCATCTCCTCGTTCCTCGACGGCGGGTGGTCGAGGGCCGAGAGCACGCCGGCGACGATATCGTCGATATAGGTGAAGTCGCGCTCGACACTGCCGTCGCCGAAGACCTCGATCTTCTCACCCGCCAGAATGGCCTGGGTGAAGCGGTAATAGGCCATGTCCGGCCTGCCCCAGGGCCCGATGACGGTGAAAAAGCGCAGGCCGGTGAGCGGCAGGCGATAGAGCTGGGCATAGGATATGCTCATCAGTTCGTCGGCGCGCTTGGTGGCGGCATAGAGCGAGGCCGGGCGGTCGACCGGATCGTCGATGGCGAAAGGCACCCGCCGGCTGTTGCCATAGACGGAACTGGAACTGGCATAGACCAGATGCCTGAGCCGCGGCAGATGCCGGCCCATTTCCAAGACATTGAGATGGCCGGAAAGATTGGCGCCGACATAGTCGGTCGGGTGGTCGATCGAATGGCGCACGCCGGCCTGCGCCGCCAGATGGACGATGCCGGCAATCGTGTCGCCATGCTTGTCGATGGCGGCATTGAGCGCCGGGGCGCGGCCGATATCGGCGAAGACGTAGGAGAAATGCGGATGCCGCTCCAGCCGATGCAGGCGCGCCTGCTTCAGCTTGGTGTCGTAATAGGGGTTCATATTGTCTAGCCCCAGCACGCGCTCCCCCTGCGCCAGCAAGGCTTCGGCGACATGGTAGCCGATAAAACCGGCGACGCCGGTCACGAGGATGGTCATAGGTGATCAGGCCTTGACGATGTTGCGGCCGCGCCAGCCGGCGCGCGCCATGGTGTTGCGTGTGTCGATAACAAGCTTGGCCAGTTTGCCGACCCGTTTGAAATCGATCGTATCGTGATCGGTCACGATCAGCACCGCATCGGCCCCTTTGAGCGTGGCATCGGTCAGCGCCCTGGAGCGCCGGCCGGAGAGATGCGGGTGTTCGCGCGAGGGCTTGATGACGGTGATGATCGGATCGTGATAATCGACCCTGGCGCCCTGCGCCTCCAGCATATCGATGAGGGTCAGGGCCGGGCTTTCGCGCATGTCATCGACATTCTTCTTGTAAGCGAGACCGACCACCAGAATGCGCGCCCCTTTCAGGGCCTTTCCGGCGCGTTCGCTCAGAGCCGCCACCAGGCGGTCCACCACGTAGCGCGGCATGAGTGTGTTGATTTCGCCGGCCAGTTCGATGAAACGCGTGGCGATGCCGAATTCCCGCGCCTTCCAGGTGAGATAAAAGGGATCGATCGGGATGCAATGTCCGCCGAGGCCCGGCCCGGGATAGAAAGGCATGAAGCCGAACGGCTTGGTCTTGGCGGCGTCGATCACCTCCCAGACGTCGATGCCCATCGCATCGAAAATGACCTTGAGTTCGTTGACGAGCGCGATGTTGACGGAGCGGAAGATGTTCTCGGTGAGCTTCACTGCTTCGGCCGTTGCCGGGCTCGAAGCGGGAACCGTTTTCACCACCACCGCGCCATAGAGGGCCAAGGCCAGGTCCAGGGCGACGGGACCGTCGCCGCCGACCACCTTGGGGATCGCCGCCGTGCCATGGGTTTCGTTGCCGGGATCCTCGCGCTCCGGCGAATAGGCGAGAAAGAAATCGCGCCCGCTTTTGAGTTTCCTCGTCTCCAGCGCCGGCCGCACGACTTCATCCGTGGTGCCCGGATAGGTGCTGGATTCGAGCACCACCAATTGTCCGGGCTTCAGATGCCTGGCGATCTCCGCCGCCGTGTTGGCGACGAAGCTCAAATCCGGCTCGCGCTGCCTGGAAAGCGGTGTCGGCACGCAGATGATGATGCAATCCATAGCCTTCATGGCGCGGAAATCGGCGCTCGCTTTGAGCGATCCGGCCTTCACCAGCGGGGCGATGCGCCTGGCCGGGATATGCCGGATATAGGAGCGCCCGGCCATGAGCCTATCCGTCTTGCCGGAATCAAGGTCGAAGCCGGTGACGGCAAAGCCCTTTTCGGCAAAAACGCAGGCCAAAGGCAGGCCGACATAGCCCAGGCCGACGATGCCGATTTTCGCCTTGCGCCCGGCAATGCGGCCAAAAAGCCTCTTTGCGGCGGCGTTCGAGGTGGATTTTCGCTGTTCTGTCATGGTTTAGCTGCTTCCCGGTCGCCGGCACCCTAGCAAATCGCAGCACCGCGCTACAATTTGTATCGTCGCTTGACCTTCCCATGATTGGAAGGACCATATGATGTTGGCGCCATGAAGATCAGGAGCGATAAATGACCGCCAGCGCCACGGAATATCGGTTGGGAATCAGCGGCATGACCTGTGCCGCCTGCGCCATGCGCATCGAGAAGGTGCTGAAGCGCCTGCCCGGTGTCGAGCGTGCCGAGGTCAACCTGGCCAGCGAAGAAGCGATCGTCGCCGGCAGCGATGCCGTCACCCGGCCGGCGATCCAGCAGGCCGTCGAAAAGGCCGGCTACGGCATCCGCGCCGATGCCGGCTCGGAAAAGACCGATCGCGAAGCCTGGTTCCTGCTGGCGGGGGCCGCCCTCACCCTGCCCCTGTTGTTGCCCATGGCGCTGGAACTGACGGTGGGCGGCATGTGGATGATCGATCCCTGGATCCAGCTAGCCCTGGCAACGCCCGTGCAGTTCGGTTTGGGCCTACCCTTCTATATCGGCGCCTGGCGTGCGCTGCGCGCCTTCAGCGGCAACATGGACCTGCTGGTGGCGCTCGGCACCAGTGCCGCCTTCGGCCTCAGCCTTTTCATGATCGACAATCCCCATCACCTATATTTCGAATCCGCCGCCGTCATCATCGTGCTGGTGCGTTTGGGCAAATGGCTGGAGAAGCGCGCCAAGAAGCGCACGCTCTCCGCCCTGAGTGCGCTCAATGCGCTGTGGCCGGCCCAGGCACGGGTCCGTCGCGATGGTGTCGAAAGCGACATCCCGCTGCAGCAATTGGCGAGCGGCGATATCGCAATTGTCCGTGCCGGCGAACGCGTGCCCGCCGATGGCAGGATCAGTATCGGCGACAGCGAGATCGACGAATCCCTTATCACCGGCGAAAGCCGGCCGCGCGTCGTGGCCAAGGGTGACCGGGTCATCGGCGGATCGGTCAATGGCATGGGTGCCATCGAAATCGAGGTCGCCGCGGTGGGCGCCGAAACGACCCTCGCCCGCATCATTCGCATGGTGACGGCGGCGCAAGGGGCCAAGGCCCCGATCCAGCGCCTGGCCGACCGGGTTTCCGCAATCTTCGTGCCGGTCGTGATCGCGATTGCCACGATCACGCTGATCGGCTGGCTGCTGGCCGGCGCCGGCATCGAGACGGCGCTCATCAATGCCGTCGCGGTGCTGGTCATCGCCTGTCCCTGCGCCTTGGGGCTGGCCACCCCCGCCGCCATCATGGTCGGCGTCGGCGCCGGCGCCAAACGCGGCATCCTGATCCGCGACGCGGCGGCGCTGGAGACCGCCGGCGGCATCACGGTGGTTGCCTTCGATAAGACGGGCACGTTGACGGAAGGGAAGCCGCGCATTCAGGGAATCAAGACCACCGGCGGCGACGAGCGGCAGGCCTTGATCATCGCGACGGCACTGCAGACCGGCAGCACCCATGCCCTGGCCGACGCTCTGCGCCAGGCTGCTGAAGGGCTGGTCCTGCCGCAGGCGCTGGAAGCGCGCGTTGTCGCCGGTCGCGGTGTCACCGCCCGCGTCGATCGGCGCCAGTACATTCTCGGCACCGCGAAGATGCTGCAGGAGAATGGCGTCGATGTGGTGACGCTCCACGATGCCGCCGCGAATTTCGCCGCCGACGGTGCCAGCGTCTCATATCTCGCGGAAACGGCGCCGCAGCCGCATTTGATCGCCCTTTTCGCCTTTGCCGACCGGTTGAGGCCGAGCGCCGCGTCCGCTGTCGCGGCCCTGCATGACCTCGGCGTCAAATCGCTGATGCTGACCGGCGACAATAAGGGTGCGGCGGCCAGGATCGCCGCCGAATTGGGTCTCGACGACATCCGCGCTGAATTGCTGCCCGATGACAAGACCCATGCGGTCGACGCGCTGCAGGCAGAGGGCGCCAAGGTCGCGATGGTGGGCGATGGCGTCAACGATGCCCCGGCCCTGGCAGCGGCCGACCTTGGCCTTGCCATGGCAACGGGGACGGATGTCGCGATCGAAACCGCCGGCATCGCCCTGATGCGCGGCGATCCGGCGCTGGTTCCGCAGGCCATCGCGCTGGCGCGAGCCACCACACGCAAGATCAAGGAAAACCTGGCCTGGGCCTTCGTCTTCAACCTGCTGGGCATTCCCCTGGCGGCATTCGGCTATCTCAGCCCGATCATCGCCGGCGGCGCCATGGCGCTTTCCTCGGTCGCCGTCATCACCAATGCCCTCACCCTCAATCGCTGGAGGCCGCAATGAGTGAACCCTTGAGCATCGGCGCCGCCGCCAAGGCCAGCGGCGTCTCCGCCAAGATGATCCGCCACTATGAAAGCATCGGCCTGCTGCCGCGCGCCGAGCGCAGCAACGGCAATTACCGGCTCTATGCCGCCCAGGATGTGCACAATCTGCGCTTCATCCAGCGCGCGCGCTCGCTGGGCTTTCCGTTGGAAGCGATCCGCGAACTGCTGGCCCTGTGGCGCAACCGGCAGCGCTCCAGTGCCCAGGTCAAGAAACTGGCCATGACCCATGTCGCCGGCCTCGAGGCCAAGATCGCCGAAATGCAGGAGATGGCGGCGGCGCTGCGTCATCTCGCTCGGAATTGCCACGGCGACGACCGGCCGGACTGTCCGATCCTGGAGGGGCTGGCGAGCGGCAAGGCCCCGAACGAGGCCTCCTGCCATTAATCGGGCAACCGGATCACGCGCTTCAAGAGTTTCAGCGGCGCGTCGGTCGCGTCCTTGCCGACGCGGAAGACGATCTTCTGGCTGCCGGCATCGATGCGATAGACGCCGCCCTGGTCGAGCAAGCCGTGCCCCGCCGTCAGGTCGGCGACGCCTTTGACCACCTTGACCGACCATTTGCGCCCGGCGTGGCGCAGGTCGCTCATCGCGACCGTCGCATGACCGGGTGCAATGAGCAGCGGCTGCCGCGTATCCATCATGAATGCGGCCGTTTCCGCCACGGGATCGCCCGTGACCTTGTCCGGCTCGCGGAAAACAAGCGTCGCACTCTGATTGGCCTGTTCCGGGCTCAGGGACAAGGCTGCAGGGTCGCAAGCCAGCCGCTCGCGTGCCACGACGCCGCCGGTGACGACGGACTGGACCTTGCCGATCCTGACCTTGCCGCCGCGGATATTCTCGCGCTGGCAGGAATCGAGATAGGATAGGATAAGCCCGCCATCGCCGCGCAGGTCGATCTCGCGACCGGGCCGCAGCAGATCGAGCGCCTCGATGCCGGCGACCGCGCCGCTGGTATCCTCGACGATCGCCACGGAATGATCTTCCGCATGGGCTGCTTCAGCGCCGACGAGCAGGATGCCGACGAGGCCGAGAGCCAGACAATGATATCCGGCGGATTGCGTCATCATTCCTTATGCCCCGCATTGCGTGGTTCAAGTGCCAACCATTTATCTAATAGTGCCGTCGCTCGAAGTGATGGCGCTCACCGTTGGCCTCCTTCCAGCGCGTTTTCAGCTTCCGCGCCGCATCGCCGTTCCCGTCTTGAGGGAAGCTTGACCGTCCGGAAAGAATATCGAGGCCGTCGCATCAGGCAGATTCGGCAGGCAAACGCCGACTCGCCGGCAAGTTTAGCGCGATTTCCCGCGCATTTAAGAAGCATAGTTGCGGGTCCGGCGCTGCAATGGCAAGATTACCTGTACACAGGAATAATAAGGCGGCAGCAAATGACTGCCCCAGAAACAAGAACGAACGGGACGGGAGGGATTTACGTGATGGAAGCCAATGAATTTCTAAGTGCGATGAAATCCGGCCGCATGTCGCGCCGCGATATCCTGCAGATGCTGACCGCCGCCGGTCTCACCATGACCATGCTGCCGGTCGGCCGCGCCAAGGCCCAGGATGGCGAGGCGATCTATTTCACCTGGGAAGGCTATAACGATCCGGGCTTCCATCCCGGCTACACGGCCAAGAACAATGCCGAGCCGGAAGGCCCGGTCTTCGGCGATGTCGAGGAAGCGCTGACCAAGGTCCGCAGCGGTTTCAAGGTCGATGTCGTTCATCCCTGCAATCTCGACCTGAAGCGCTGGCGCGACGCCGATGTGCTGAGCCGATCGACACCGGCCGCCTCGCGAATTTCGGCGATCTGTTCCCGAGCCTGACCAAGCTGCCCTATGCGCAGGGCGACAAGGGCGAGCAGTTCTTCATTCCCGTCGATTGGGGCAACACGTCGATCCTCTACCGTCCCGATCTCTTCGACGTGAAGGAAGAATCCTGGACCATGCTGTGGGACGAGCGCTATTCCGGCCAGATTTCCATGTCCGCCGACGCCACGGAAGCCGTATCGATCGCCGGCATCGTGCTGGGCGCCAAGGATCCCTTCAACATGACCGACGACGAACTGGCCAAGGCCAAGGAATTGCTGGTCAAGCAGAAGCCGCTGGTGCGCTTCTACTGGGACAGCAACTCGGCCGTCGAGCAGGCGCTGGCCTCCGGCGAGCTCGTTGCCTCCACGGGCTGGAACAGCTCGGTCGTCACGCTCACCGGCCAGGGCGTCAACATCAAGTTCGCCAACCCCAAGGAAGGCATCATGAGCTATTGCTGCGGCCTGGTGCTGACCAAGGACGCGCCGCATATCGACAAGGCCTATGACCTCATCAACGCCATGACCGCGCCGGAAGCCGGCAAATGGCTGATCGAAGTCCAAGGCTACGGCCATTCCAATACCAAGACCTTCGAACTGGTCGAGGACAAGATCCTGGCCGAACGCGGGCTGCCCAAGGATCCGACCGAGTTCTTCGCCAAGGGCATTTTCCAGCAGCCGATCCTGGATACCGAAAGAGTGCAGAAGGTCTTCGAGGAAGTGAAGGCCGGCGCCTGACGCATTTATCGCGACACAGCCTGGGGAACCGGCGGCAATGTCCGCCGGTTCCTTCGCTGTTACCGGCGCTAGAGATATGACCGCGCAAGCAACCCTTTCCTCTGCCGAGCCCCGCCCGATCCGACCTGAATGGCTGGACGGGCTGTGGCTCATCCTGCCGACACTGCTCATCGTGCTGGGCATGATGGTGGTGCCCATCGTGGGCATCGTCATCGTCAGCTTCTGGACCCAGACCGGCTTCGATCTCAACGCCGACTGGAATCTCGACAATTATCGGGTCCTCTTCACCGAAGAAGGCGCGCTCTACCGCATCCTCATCACCAAGTCGCTGTGGATGTCGTTCACGGCGACGGTTGCGGTCGTCGTGCTCGCTTATCCGATGGCCTATTTCATGGCCTTCCGCATCGGAAAATCGAAACTCATCTGGATCATCCTGCTGACCGTCCCCTTCTGGACCAGCTATCTGCTGCGCATCTTCGCGTGGAAGATCATCCTGGGCTTCAACGGCGTCATCAATTCCGGCCTCAAATTCGCCGGCATCATCGACAAGCCGCTGGAATTCCTGCTCTACAATCCCACCGCCGTCACCATCACGCTGGCCCATGCATGGGCGGCCTATGCCGTACTGCCGATCTATGTGAGCCTGGAGAAGATCGACCGCTCCTATCTCGAGGCGGCACAGGATCTGGGCGATTCCAGGTGGAAGCGCTTCTGGCGCATCACCTTCCCGCTGTCGCTGCCGGGAACCATCTCCGCGACGCTATTGGTCTTCATCCCGACGGTGGGGGATTACATCACGCCGACCCTGGTCGGCGGCACATCGGGCATCATGATCGGCAATTCGATCGTCACCCAGTTCGGCAAGGGCAACAATGCGCCGCTGGGGGCGGCCCTTTCCTGCATCATGATGCTGGCCATCACCCTGGCCGTCTGCGCTTTCCTAGGCATGATCGGGCGCAAGCGCCTCAAGGCCGCGGACCTCTAGACCCATGGAAACGATCCGCAAGCATCTCAACCTGCTGTCGCTGTTCGCGGTACTGTATCTCGCCTTCCTCTATGTGCCGGTGCTGCTGCTGCCGCTCTTCTCCTTCAACGACAATATCTATATCACCCTGCCGCTGAAGGGATTCACCTTCAAATGGTATCAGAATCTGATGGTCAATTCGTCGCTGCAGGCGGCGTTGTGGTCGAGCGTCAAGGTCGGCATCGGCGTTTCCATCGCCAGCACGTTCCTGGGACTGCTGGCGGCGCGCGCCATGACGCGCTACCGCATTCCCTTCCGCCGCTCGATCTATGCGCTGATCATGTTGCCGCTGGTCATCCCCTACATGGTGATCGGCGTTTCGACCCTGGTCATCCTGCGGCGCGGGCTCGATATCGATCTGTCGCTGTGGACGGTGGGCGCCTCGCATGTGCTGATCACGGTGCCGCTCGCCATGCTGGTGCTGATGGCGCGCATGGAAGGTTTCGACCGCAGCCTCGAGGAAGCCTCCCGCGATCTTGGCGACACGGCTTGGGCCAGTTTCCGGCGCGTGACGCTGCCACTGGTGATGCCGGGCATCGTCTCCAGCCTGCTGCTGTGTTTCATCACGTCGTTCGACGAGTATCTGCTGGCTTTCTTCCTGGCCGGCTCTGACGCGACGCTGCCCATTTTCATTTTCAGCAGCCTGCGCTTTCCATCCAAGATTCCGGATGTGCTGGCGCTGGGTTCACTCATCCTGATGGTTTCGATCGTGCTCGTGGTGTTTGCCGAATGGCTGCGCCGGCGCGGTGTCGCCGGCAGCGATTCATCGGTCATCTGAGGTCGGCCAGGACAATTTCGAATGACGCAACCCATGATCTCACTCCAATCCGTCAGCAAGCGATTTGGCGGCTTTGCCGCGGTCGACAATGCGACCTTCGATATCGCGCCGGGCGAATTCTTTTCCCTGCTGGGACCGTCGGGCTGCGGCAAGACCACCTTGCTGCGCATGATCGGCGGTTTCGAGCGGCAGACCGAGGGCGACATCCTGATCGACGGTGAGCCGATGGGCATTCGTCCGCCCAACCGGCGCCCGACCAACATGGTGTTCCAGTCCTATGCCATCTTCCCGCACCTCGATATCGCCGAAAACATCGCCTACGGCCTCGTCAATCGTGGGCTCGACAAGGCCAGCATCGCCAGGAAGGTGACGCAGGCGCTCGACATGGTGCGCCTTGGCGGACTGGGCAGCCGGCGCGCCAACCAGATCTCCGGCGGCCAGCGCCAGCGCGTGGCCCTGGCCCGCGCCATCGTCTGCGAGCCCAAGGTGCTGCTGCTCGACGAACCGCTGGGTGCCCTCGACAAGAAACTGCGCGAAGAAATGCAGATCGAGCTGCGGCAGTTGCAGAAATCGCTGGGCATCACCTTCATCTTCGTGACGCACGACCAGGAGGAGGCGCTGTCGCTTTCCGACCGCATCGCCGTGATGGCGCGTGGCAAGGTGCTGCAGATCGATACGGCGGGGGCGCTCTATGAGCGTCCGAACTGCCGCGAGGTCGCCGGCTTCATCGGCAACATGAACTTCTTCGAAGGGCGCATCGCCAGCATCGCCGGCGGTATCGCGGCGGTCGAGATCGCCCCAGGCCAGCATGTCCGCGTGCCCGCCAGCAACGGTGCGGCCCCTGGCCAGGCGGCCATCGTCGCCGTGCGTCCGGAGAAAATCGATGCGGTGGCAACCGCCCCGCAGGGCGCAGCCAATGCCATCAAGGGGCGGACCCTGGCCGGCTCCTATCTGGGCGACCGCAGTTTGCTCCTGACCGAATGGCGGGAGGGGGCGCCGCCGATTTCCGTCTCGCTGCAGAACCGCAAATCGGCCGTCGATGCCGAAATTTTTACCAAGGAGACGATATTATGGTTAACTTGGCCGGTTGAAGCGGGTGTTCTTCTTAACAGTTAACTCATTGTTCGGGGTTAGGGTTGCTATATGTCGCACCGCAGCGTAAAGAATTAATATGCTTTATCACGCCATCGAGGCTCAGTACCTCGCGCTGACTCCGTTCCGGATTGCCGCCGACACATGGCGCAATCTGCTGGCGCACCCCCACAATCCACTGTCGGAAACCACCCTGCATCGGGCGGGCGCCGCGGCTTTCGAGATCTTGGGGCGGGCGGCGCGACGGCACGGCCGCCCGGAATTCGGCATCGGCAGTGTCACCATCGATGGCGAGACGGTGCCGATCCGCGAAAAACTGATCCATGGCGAGCCCTTCTGCCGCCTGATCCAGTTCGAGCGCGTGCTGGAAAAGCCGCGCGCGGATCCGAAGATCCTGCTGGTGGCCCCGCTCTCCGGCCATTTCGCGACATTGGTGCGCGACACGGTCGAAAGCCTCCTCGTCAGCCACGATGTCTATGTGACGGACTGGCAGGACGCGCGCGAGGTTCCGCTGAGCGACGGCCGCTTCGGCTTTGCGGACTATGTCGACGTGCTGCGCCGCTGCATCGGCCATATCGGCCCGGGCGTCAACATGCTGGCGATCTGCCAGCCGGCGCCGGCCTCGATCGTGGCGACGGCCCTGATGGCCGAAGCCAAGGATCCGCTGACGCCGCGCAACCTCATCATCATGGGCGGCCCGGTCGATACCCGTGTCGGCACCACCGAGGTCACGCGCCTCGCCCAATCGCATCCGATTTCGGCCTTCGAGACGGCGGCCGTGCATAATGTGCCGCCGATTCATCCGGGCGCCGGGCGCCGCGTCTATCCGGGACTGCTGCAATTGACCGGCTTCATGTCGCTCAATCCCGACCGTCACTTGAAGGCGCATATCGACTTCCTCTGGGCCCATGCCAAGGGCGATGACCAATTCGCCAGTAGCCATCGGCGCTTCTACGAGGAATATCTGGCCGTCATGGATCTCGATGCGCAATTCTATCTCGACACGGTCAGCATCGTGTTCCAGGAACATGCGCTGATGAACGGCCGCCTCAAGCATCGCGGCCATCTGGTCGACCCGAAGGCGATCCGCAATGTCGGCCTGATGACGGTTGAAGGCGGCCGCGACGACATCACCGGTGCCGGCCAATGCCATGCGGCGCAGGCACTCTGCTCGAGCATTCCCGACAAGCTGCGCCTCCAGGTGACGGAGGAAAAGGTCGGCCATTACGGCCTCTTCAGCGGGCGCTCCTGGCGCGAACGGATCAGCCCGGCGATCGGCGCCTTCATCCGTGGAAACAAGGCTTCGTGAAGAAAGCTGCGGACAAGCAGCCTTTCTGGAAGACGACGCCCCTTTCCAAGATGACGCCGTCGGAATGGGAGAGCCTGTGCGACGGCTGCGGGAAATGCTGTCTTACCAAGCTGCGCGACGCCGACACCGACCGGGTGCTGTTCACCAACATCGCCTGCAAGCAGCTCGACCTGCGCTCCTGCCAATGCAAGGACTACAGGAACCGCAAGGCGATCGTGCCGGACTGCGTCCAGCTGACGCCCCGCAATATCGGGCGCATCGATTGGCTGCCCGAGACCTGCGCCTACAAGCTGGTGCACCAGGGGCAGGATCTGCCCTGGTGGCATCCGCTGATTTCAGGCGATCCGCGCACGGTCCATCGGGCGGGGATTTCGATCCGGAAAAAGGCGATTTCGGAAACCAAGGCCGGCGAGCCCGAAGACTATATCGTCGACTGGATCAGCTAGGCATCGTCCCGGGGCAGCCAGGGAATACGTGCGACCTCGATACCCTCTTCCGACAATTCGCGGTGCTGCTCTTCGCTGGCCTCGCCGAAAATGCCGCGGGCATCCGTTTCGCCGTAATGGATCTTGCGCGCTTCTTCGGCAAATTTGTCGCCGACATAGTCGCAATTGGCTTCGACCTGGCGGCGCACCTCGATGAGCTGCTCACGCATGTTCTTGGCTAGTACCGTCATGTTCCGCGCCGGATTCTTCTCGGCCGGGGTTTTCTCGGCCAGGCTTTTCTCGCCTTTCGAGGAAATACGCGGCGCCATCAAGGCCTTAGCGACCTTGCGGTCGCCGCACTCCGGACATTCGACGAGGCCGCGCGCGAGCTGCCGGTCGGCCGAGCTGCCGTCCTTGAACCAGGTATCGAAGCTGTGGCCCTGGCCACAATTGAGCTGGAATACGATCATGACAATGCGCTCATACCAATCGCGACCCTTTCATGATCGCTGAGAGAAGTTAAGAATATAGGGGGCGAAGGTAAGAATGCCAGCTTCCGCCGCGGTTTCATGACGTCTCTTTGACAAAAGTGTGTGATTTGGCCAATTCCTCACCACCTTCATCCTGGGTTGTCCAGTTCGCCCAGCTGATCGAGCCCGGCGGCGCGGTGCTCGATATCGCCGCTGGCGGCGGAAGGCATGCCGATTTCCTGTCGAAGGCGGGGCATCCGGTCGTTGCAATCGACCGCGACGTAACGGCCCTCAAGGCCAGAACATGGAGTTCCGCGGTCGATATCGTGGCGGCCGACCTGGAAGACGGCTCGCCCTGGCCACTGCCCGGCCGCCGCTTTGCCGGCATTGTCGTCACCAATTACCTGTATCGGCCGTTGCTGCCGCGTCTCGCCACGTCCCTGCTGCCGGGCGGGTTATTGATCTATGAGACGTTCGGTCTGGGCAACGAACGCTTCGGCAAGCCCAGCAATCCCGATTTCCTGCTGGCGCCGGGCGAGTTGCTGGCCTTTGCCGAGACGCAAGGCCTGACCGTGCTGGGCTATTTCTGCGGCGAAATCAGCCAGCCGCGAGCGGCCATCGTGCAGCGCCTGGCGGCCCGCGCGCCTATCTGACCCGGATCGCCGCGCCGTCGCGCAGCTTCAGGAGCAGGACAGATCCCACCAGGATGAGGGCGCTGATGTTGGAGAAAACGAGCGAGGCCGAGCCGATCACCACGCCATAGGTCAGCCACATGACCTGGCCGGCGAACATCATCAGGTACATGGTGAGCGAGACATCGCGCGCCGAACCGCTGCGCCAGATGCGCAAGGCCTGCGGCAGGAAACTCAAAGTGGTGAGGCAGGCGGCGATGACGCCGATCCCCTCGACCCAGATTTCACCGGGATTTGCCATGGCGCGTCAGTGCGACTTGGCGGATCTGGGGTGGGCAGACCTGGAGTGGGCGGATCCGGGATGGGCGGATCTGGGATGCTCGCCTCGGGTCAGCTTCTCGATGCGGTAGCGGCACATGGCGTCGTCCACCGTCGACCAGGCATGGCGCGACCAGGCCGTCTTGGCCTCGTCATAGCTGTCGAAAGGCCCAAACCATTGCTCGCCGCCGCCGGGAGCCGGTTCGGAGAAAGTGGTATCGCAGTAAGGGCCGCCAACGACCCAATAGCAGACCTCGCCGCCTTCTTCCTCGATCCGGTAGCGGGCGTTGGCCTGATCGACCGTTTCCCACGCCCGCTTCTGCCAAGCCGCCTTGGCTTCGTTGTAAGTGGCAAAGGGGCCGATCCGCTCTTCTTTGCCGCCGCCTTGGAGACGGTCGAAATTCGTGTCGGCGTAATTTCCGCCGATCACCCAGAAACGCGTCATGATGGATACGCTTCCCTCGCTCGCGGACAGCCCACGGGCCGCCGCCAAAACCTTGCTAACTGGCTCATTCTTAACTGGATTTCGAGTCGGCGGCAAAGCATAAATCACTGGAGCGAGAGCCCCGCGACTCGCATTTGAGGCAAAGACTGTATGACTGACAGCATGCGACCGATGGATTTCAAGGCGGTCTACGACCGTTTCCAGGCCAATGTATCGCGCTTCGACTGCGGCCGTTTTTGCGCGCCGCTCAACAATGGCCAGCCGGTATGCTGCGACACGACCCATGCCATTCCCGTGGTCGACAAGCCGGAATTCGACTTGCTGAAGAGCCGGACCGACCTCTGGCGGCGCTTCAAGCCGCACGATGCGACCGCCCGCAAGATCGTCGACGAACTCCACAGGGATTGCGTCGCGGTCGAGTGCAAGGGCGCGCGCTTCTGCGAGCGCGACAACCGCACCCTCGCCTGCCGCGCCTTTCCCTTCTATCCCTATTTCAACCGCCAGGGCGAACTGCTGGGCCTCGGCACCTATTGGATCTTCGCCGACCGCTGCTGGCTCATCTCCAACATGCAGGTGGTCGAGCGCGACTTCATCCGCGAATTCATCGCCGCCTACGAATATGTGTTCAGCCGCGACGAGGAAGAGCGCGATGCGATGAAGCGCCATTCGGCCAGCCACCGCCGCGTCGCCACGCGCAACAACCAGCCGATCCTGCTCATCGGGCGCGACGGCGGTTTCCTGAAGGTCATGCCGCGCACCGCCGAACTGCGCGCGGCGACGGCGAGGGATCTGGTCAAGACCGGCCCCTACAGGAATCCCCGCGCCTACGCCAAGGCGGTCAAGGAAGCGGACGGCGAGATGCCGGCCCAATCGCCGTTCCACGAATAGCCTCATGGAACTGCTGCCGCACAATCTCAATTCCCTGCGCAGTTTTCCGACTGCCTTGCGCGATCTCATGTCCGGCATTCCGGCGGAGGCGCTCGATTGGCGGCCGGCATCGTGGGAGGGTATCCCCAGCGAGATGCTGACCATCCGCCAGCAGATTTGCCACATGCGCGATATCGAGGCCGACGGATATACCCAGCGCTTCCAGCGCCTGCTCACCGAGACCGACCCCTTCCTGGAATCGATCGATGGCTATGCGCTGGTTGAAAGCCGCCAATACGACCGTACCGAGCTTGCCAGCGCCCTCGACGCCTTCGAGGCGGCGCGCGAGAAAACCATGCTGCTGCTTGATCGCATCGATGGCGCGGCGCTGCGGCGGCGCGGCGTCTTCGAAGGCTATGGGCCGGTCACGGTACGCGGCCTCATCCATTTCCTGTGCAGCCACGACCAGCAGCATCTGGCCGGCATCCAATGGCTGCTCGGCATGAAGGAAGCTACTTGAACCATTCCTGCTTGGGTGCTTGACACCGCGCCGGCCGGCCAACCACTCTGGCGGCCGATGCCCATGTGACGAGCCAAGCCCATGCCGCCAGCCTTCCCGCATCTCTTCCAGCCGCTGACCCTGCGCCACAAGGTTCTGAAGAACCGCATCGTCTTCGGCGCGCATACCGCCAATATGAGCGTGGATGGCTGGCCCAGCGACCGGCATCTCGGCTATTACCGCGAACGCGCGCGGGGTGGCGCCGCCATGATCGTTGTGGAGCCCGTGCCGGTGAATGCGCAAGCCGTGCTCACTCGCGGCAATTTCCGCTGCGGCGACGACGGCGTCATCCCGCATTTCCGCAGAATCACCGATGCCTGCCACGAGCATGGCACGGTCATGATCCAGCAGCTCTATCATGTCGGCGCCCACGGCGACTGGGACAATTCCTTCGAGGCCAGCCATTCGCCCTCGGGTGCTCCGTCGATGCACGATATGGACGGCAGCCATCGCATGACGATCGGTGAGATCGAGGCCACCGTCGACGCCTTCGCCGCCGCCGCCCACCGCGCCAAGGCGTCGGGCTATGACGGGGTCGAGCTGATGGCGGCCTATAACGCCATCCTCGAACAATTCTGGTCGCCGCAGGCCAACCGCCGCGACGACGCTTATGGCGGCGCTTTCGAGAAACGCATGAAATTCTCCGGCGACCTGCTCGGCGCCATGCGCCGCAAGGTGGGCGAGGATTTCATCATCGGCATGGCCATCAGCCTCGATCCCGGCAGTCCGGCGGCCCTCACCATCGAACAGCAGATCGAAATCGCCCAGTGGCACGAAGCGCGTGGACTCTACGACTACATCACGCTGGGCACGGGGAGCTATTTCGACTTCACCAAGATCATCCCGCCCTTCGTCTACGAGGATAAGATGGGCGCACCCTTCGCCGAGGCGATGAAGGCTGCGTTGAAGACCGTGCGCGTGCAGGCCGAAAGCCATATCCGCACGCCGGAGAATGCCGATTATGTCATCGCCTCCGGCCAGGCCGATACGGTCAGCATCGTGCGCGGCCAGATCGCCGACCCGCATCTCGCCAACAAGGCCAAGGCGGGGCGGCCGGAAGACGTGCGCGGCTGCATTTCCTGCAACCAGATGTGCTGGGGCCGGCGTTCGCGCGACTACTGGATCTCCTGCCTCATCAACCCGTCGGCGGGGCGCGAATTCGACTGGGGCGGCGATACCTTCACGGCGGCGGAAAAGCCGAAACTGGTGCTGGTCGTCGGCGGCGGGCCGGCCGGGCTCGAAGCCGCCCGCGTCGCAGCCGAGCGCGGCCACCGCGTCATTCTGGCGGAAGCCACCGGCCAGCTCGGCGGCCAGTTCCGCCTTGCCGGCCTGCAGCCGCGACGCGGGCAGATCGCCGACCTCATCAATTGGTATGAAGGCCAGTTGACGAAACTCCGGGTCGAAATCCGGCTCAACACCTATCTCGATGCATCCGACATCGCGATGATCGAGGCGGATGAAATCATCCTCGCCACCGGATCGCAACCCGGCATGAGCGGCTGGCAGCGCGGCATTCCCCACCGCGATGCCCTGCCCGGCGTCGATGGCGCCAATGTCTGGTCGGTCGAGGACGTCATGCGGCGCGAGGCGCGTCTTGGCAAGCGGGTGCTGCTGCTGGACGATGCCGGCAACTGGCGCGGCCCCGGCACTGCCTGGCATCTGGCGGAGAAGGATCATGCCGTGACCCTGCTGACGGCCGATGCCTATGTCGGGCGCGATCTGGCGCGTACTGCCGCCGATTTCCCGATGCGTTCGCGCCTCAGGAAGCTTGGCGTCACCTTCGTCACCGATTCCGTCATCCTCGAATGGCATGGGCACGCCGCAACCATCCGCGACCTGTCGACCGGCGACGAACGGAAGCAGCCGTTCGACTCACTGGTCCTGGCGACGACCAACATCGCCGATAGCGCGTTGCATGACGATCTGCAGGTCAAGGCAATCGCGCACCATGCGATCGGCGATTGCCTGGCACCGCGCCAGGCAGCCGCCGCCATCTTCGAAGGCCGCCGCCTCGCTCTCAGGCTCTAGGGACAATCATGCTGCATCTCGACGCCCGGCGCATTCACGCGCTCTCCGACTATCCCGGACTGGTCGGCGCGCTGAAGGCCATGAACCGCCAGGGCGTCGATATCATCGAGCGCATGCTGCTCAGCCAGCCGACCAGGCGACAGGAACATGGAACGGGACAGAACGATTGGCTGCTGCTGCCCGCCTGGAGCTTCGATCGCTATTTCGGCATCAAGCTGGTGAGCGTCTTTCCCGACAATCCGCGCCGCGATCTGCCGGCCATTCAGGGAATTTACGCCTTGTTCGACGGACGACAGGGCACTGCCATCGCCACGCTGGATGGCGCGGCGCTTACCCTTGTGAAAACAGCGGCCAACTCCGCCATGGCATCGGACCTCTTGAGCCGCAAGGACGCCGCCTTGCTGCTGGTCTGCGGCGGCGGCGCGCTGGCGCCGCATCTCATCGCCGCGCATTGCGCCGTCCGGCCGATCGAACGGGTTCTGTGGTGGAGCCGCCGGCCGGAAGCGCTCGATCCCGCGCCCTTGCGGGCGCTGGGCCTGCCGGTCGAGATTGCAGGCGATCTCGACCGCGCCGTGCATGCGGCCGACATCATCTCCACCGCGACGCGCGCCACCGATCCGATCATCGCGGGCGAATGGCTGAAACCCGGCTGTCATCTCGATCTCGTCGGCGGCTATCTCCCGGAGATGCGCGAGGCGGACGATGCCGCCTTCCGCCGCGCAGCCCGCCATTATGTCGATGCAAGACTGACGACGGTCGGCGTCGCCGGCGACGTCTGCGCGCCGCTGGCCGCGGGCCTCGCCAAGGAAGGCGATATCATCGACATGTTCCAACTCAATCGCGGCGAACGGCCGGGCCGAGAGGACAATCGGGAAATCACCTGGTTCAAATCCGGCGGCGGCGGGCATGAGGATTTGGCGGCGGCGCAGTACCTTTACGAACGCCACATTGGCGCAAATTGAGAAGTTTGGCCGTTTTCCGCGCATATTCATTGCACCCATCGGTTATGGTGCTATTCGATATTGATGGCTGGCAAGGGCGCGCTTTTGTGCTTTAGTTAGTCGATTGAGCCACTTACACCCGGCATGAACCGGGGTCCGGCACCGACCGGAAATGGGCTCGGGGATGGCCGAGGGGACAATGCTGGCATTTCTGTCCAAGCGATTAGCTTTGCTTGCCTTCACGATGCTTGTGGTTTCGGCGCTGGTTTTCGCGGCGTTCGAATTCACGCCCGGGCAAGTCGCGAGGAAGGTTCTGGGGCCTTTCGCAACGCAGAACCAGGTCGACATCCTGACGGAGGAACTGGGCCTCAACCGGCCCGTCATCGTCCGTTACGGCGAATGGCTCGGCAATACCCTGACCGGCGATCTCGGCTATTCGACGCTCTACAAGACCGAAGTGAACGCCATCATCTGGGACCGTCTCGGCAACACCCTCCTCCTGGCCGGCATCGCGTTCGCCATCATCGTGCCGATGTCCATCATCCTAGGGATCAGCGCCGGCATGCGCGAAGGCTCCCTCCTCGACCGAACCATCTCGGTCGGCAGCATCGTCACCACATCCGTGCCTGAATTCGCCTCCGGTGTGTTCCTGGCCAGCATTTTCGTGATCTGGCTGGGCTGGCTGCCTGGCACCTCGCCGCTCGATTCCGGGGCCGGCTGGTCGATCTGGCAGCAGCTGGTCCTCCCCGTCGCGGTGATGGTGCTCTACGATCTGGGCTATGTCGTGCGCATGGTGCGCGCCTCGATGGTCGAGGTGATGACCAGGCCCTATATCCGCACCGCCATCCTCAAGGGCATGAGCTTCAGGGCCGTTATCCTGAAGCACGCGCTCAGGAATGCCATGATAGCACCCTTCACCGTGATCCTGCTGCAGATCAACTATCTCGTGACCGGCGTGGTCGTGGTCGAAGCCGTCTTCGCCTATCCGGGCTTCGGCCGCATGCTGCTCGAAGCGGCGCTGGCGCAGGACGTCGCCGTGGTCGAAGCCGGCGCGCTCTTTGCCGTGCTGATCTCGGTCTCGACCCAGATCGCTGGCGATCTCGGCTACATGATGCTCAACCCGCGCATTCGCTTCTCTTGAAGGTAAGGGCAACAATGGCTAACGACGGTATCATCGCCCTCACCTGGAACCGGGTCCGGCTGCTGAAGGAATCCCCGGTCGGCATGATCGGCGCCTTCCTGGTGCTGTTCTGGATCTTCGTCGCCATCTTCGCGCCCCTGCTCTCGCCCTTCGACCCCAATGCCAGCAACATGGATGCGCTGATCGACCCGACGCCGAGCGCCGTCAACTGGCTGGGGACCGACAATCAGGGCCGCGACATCGTCTCGCGCATCGTCTGGGGATCGCGCACCGTGCTGCAGGTAGCGCCGGTCGCGGTTCTCTGCGCCTATGTGGTGGGCTGCATGCTGGGCCTGATGGCGGGCTATTATCGCGGCTGGGTCGACCAGCTGGTCAACCGGGTCTCCGACGTGGTTCTCTCCTTCCCGGCGATCGTGCTCTATATCATCGTCATCATGAAGCTGGGTCCCTCGGCGCTCAACATCATCATCGCGGTCATCTTCATCTCCTCGCCGCAGATCACCCGCATCGTGCGCGGCATGACGCTGGAGCTGCGCGAACGCGAATATGTGGCGGCCGCCAAGATGCGCGGTGAATCGGCCTTCTACATCATGCTGGTGGAAATCCTGCCCAATGCGCGCGGGCCACTCATCGTCGATGCGTGCCTGCGCATGGGCTACACGACCATCGCCATCGGCGTGCTCGGATTCCTGGGGCTCGGCCTGCCGCCGCCCGATCCCGATTGGGGCGGCATGGTCAAGGACACCTATGCGATGATGTCGGTCTATCCGCATATGTCGCTGTTCCCGGCCGGCGCCATCACCTCGCTGGTGGTCGGCTTCAGCCTGCTGGCCGACGGCATGCGCGAAATCAGCATCCGCGACTAACGAGAATAGAGGGATCGTCAGATGAGCAGCAGTGCCGCCGCCACATTGGACCGCCCCGCCCAGGATGCGGCCGGCCGCAAGCCGATCCTGGAACTGCGCAACGTCTCGATCTCCTATTTCGTCCGCGCCGGTGAATTGAAGGTCGTGCCCAACATCAGCCTCACGCTCTATGAGGGCGAGGCATTGGGGCTGGTCGGCGAATCCGGCTGCGGCAAGTCGACGGTGGCCTTCGCCATCATGAAATATCTGGGCGGCGCCGGCCGCGTCACCGGCGGCGAGATCCTGTTCGAAGGCCGCGACATGACCCGGATGTCGGAGGCGGAGCTGCGCAACATACGCGGCGGCCGCATGGCCATGGTCTATCAGGATCCGATGAGCAGCCTCAATCCGGTCATTCCCGTCGGCAAGCAGCTGATGGAAGTGCCGCTCATCCATTCCAATGTGAACGAGGAAGAAGCCCGCAAGCGCGCCGTGCAGATGCTCAAGGAGGTCAATCTGCCCGACCCCGAGCACATCATGACGCGCTATCCGCACCAGCTTTCGGGCGGCCAGCAGCAGCGCGTCGTGATCGCCATGGCGCTGATGTCGGAACCCTCGCTCCTGGTGATGGACGAACCAACCACCGGCCTCGACGTGACGGTCGAAGCCGCCGTGCTCGACCTCGTGGCGCAGCTCCGCAAGAAGCATAACAGCGCCATCGTCTTCATCAGCCACAATCTGGGCACGGTCGTGCGCATCTGCGACCGCATCGGCGTCATGTATGCCGGCGAGCTGGTCGAGGAAGGCCCGATCGGCGAGGTGTTCCGCGACCCGCGCCATCCCTATACGCGCGGCCTCCTCAACTGCATCCCGACCTTGAACGCCGACAAGCGCAGCCGGCCCCTGTCGGCCATTCCGGGCCAGGTGCCGCCGATCCTCAACCGGCCCAAGGGCTGCATCTTCGCGCCGCGCTGTCCGGATGCCGTGACCGCGCGCTGCACGACCGTTCCGATCCCGACCGCGCTCCATGGCGACAGCGGGCATCACCGCGTCAAATGCGTGCGCGCGGCGGAATTGCCCGCGCATGCGCGCCCCGGCGGCGCCAATGCGGGGGCCGCAACGATCGCGGCCAAGGCCGAAGCCGTCCTCACGCTCGACGGTCTCAAGAAGACTTATCATCAATCCATCGGCATGTTCGGCGCCACCGGCTATGACGTGCATGCGGTGGACGATATCGACCTCGCCGCCGAGCGGGCCGAGACCCTGGCCATCGTCGGCGAATCCGGCTGCGGCAAATCGACCCTCGCCAAGGTGCTGACCGGCATCGAGCTGGCGACCGGCGGCAAGGTCATGCTGGCCGGCAAGGATATCGGCAACACGGCGGTCGAGGACCGCGACGGCGACACCAAGCGTTCGATCCAGATGGTGTTCCAGAATCCCGAAAGCACGCTCAATCCCAGCCACACCATCGGCTACATCATGGAGCGCGCGATCTCGAAGCTGAAGCGCATCGGCAGCCGCGAGGCCCGCGCCCAGGTCGACGATCTGCTCAACACGGTCAACCTGCCGCTGGAATTCGCCAGCCGCAAATCGCGCCAGCTCTCAGGCGGGCAGAAGCAGCGCGTCGCCATCGCCCGGGCGCTGGCCGGCGAACCGGAACTGATCCTCGCTGACGAGCCGGTCTCGGCACTCGACGTTTCGGTGCAGGCGGCGATCATCAACCTGCTGGTCGACATCCAGAAAAAGCGCGGCTCGACCCTGCTCTTCATCAGCCACGATCTCTCCGTGGTGCGCTACCTCGCCGATCATGTGGCGGTGATGTATCTGGGCCAGGTGATGGAATATGGCTCGGTGGCCGACGTCTTCGCCCCGCCCTATCATCCCTATACCGAAGCGCTGATGTCGGCGGTGCCGATCGCCGACCCGGACGTGAAGCAGCGCCGCATCATCCTCGAAGGCAATATCCCCAGCCCGCAGAACCGCCCCAAGGGCTGCCCCTTCGCCACGCGCTGCCCGCGGAAAGTCGGCAGCATCTGCGACGACACCCCGCCGCCAGAACAGGTCTCGGCAACCGGCCACCGCATCGCCTGCCACATCCCGGTGGCTGAACTCGCCGTGGCGACGCAGGTCGTGTTTTAGGAAGCACCCCTCACCCCAACCCCTCTCCCCGCAAGCGAGGCGAGGGGCTTGTTGCAAAGGCTCGCTCAAAACTCCCTCGCTCCACGAAGTGGGGAGAGGGTCGGGGTGAGTGGCGTCTTGCCGACGCTCAATTCCCCTCTTCCTCCAAACTCAGCAGGCTCGCGTTTCCACCCGCTGCCGTCGTATCGATGGTGAGGGTCCGCTCCGTCGCAAACCTGTGCAGATAATGCGGGCCGCCGGCCTTGGGGCCGGTGCCGGAGAGGCCTTCGCCGCCGAAAGGCTGCACGCCCACCACCGCGCCGATCATGTTGCGGTTGACGTAAGTATTGCCCACGCGCAGGCGCTCGGCGATGTACTTCACCTTGCCGTCGATGCGGCTGTGAATGCCCAGCGTCAGGCCATAGCCGGTGGCATTGATCGAGGCCAGCACATCGTCGAGCTTGTCCGCCGCGTAGTGAATCACATGCAGCACCGGCCCGAACACTTCACGCTGCAGGCGGTTCAGGCCATCGATGCGGTAAGCGACGGGAGCGAAGAAATGGCCCTTGCCGGCATCGCCGTCGAGCTTGGTCCGATAGATCAGCTTGCCTTCGCGGTCCATGCGCGCGGCATGCGCGTCGAGCACCGACTTCGCCTCGGCGTCGATCACCGGGCCGATATCGTTCTTGAGGATGGATGGATCGCCGACGCGAAGCTCCGCCATGGCACCCGACAGCATTTCCTCGAGCTTCGCGCCAATATCCTGCTGCACGAAGAGGACGCGCAAGGCCGAACAACGCTGGCCGGCACTCTGGAACGAGGAAATCAGCACATCGCGCACGACCTGCTCGGGCAGGGCCGATGAATCGACGATCATCGCATTCTGCCCGCCCGTCTCGGCGATGAGCGGCACGATCGGCCCATCCTTGGCCGCGAGCGTGCGGTTGATGAGGCGTGCCGTCTCGGTGGAACCGGTGAAGGCGACACCGGCGATGCGCGGATCGCGCGTCAGCGGTGCGCCGACATTGGGACCGTCGCCGGGCAGCAGATGCAGCACATCGCCCGGCACCCCCGCCTGATGCAGCAGCTTCACGGCAAGGGCCGCGATGAGCGGCGTCTGCTCGGCTGGCTTGGCGATGACGCAATTGCCGGAAACGAGCGCCGCACTCACCTGGCCCATGAAGATGGCGAGCGGAAAATTCCAAGGCGAGATGCAGACGAAGACGCCGCGGCCCTGCATCAAAAGCTGATTGCGCTCGCCGGTGGGTCCGGGCAGCGGCAAGGGTGCGGCGAAATCGGCGCGCGCGCGCGCGGCGTAGTAGCGGCAGAAATCGACCGCCTCGCGCAGTTCGGCGATGGCATCGCCGATGGTCTTGCCGGCTTCGCGGATGCACAGCGCCAGCAATTCTCCGCGCCGCGCTTCCATGAGATCGGCCGCCTTGTCGAGACAGGCGGCACGAATGGCTGCCGGTGACGCCGCCCAATCGGCGAAGGCCCGGCTGGCGCGCGATATGGCATCGTCGACATCGGCCTGTGTTGCCTGCACGACGCGGCCGACAATCTGGCCCATATCGGCCGGGTTGCGCACATCATCCGCCTTGCCGATCTTCTCGACGCCGCCGATGATCGGACCGGCTGTCGCCGGATTTGCGGCAGCAGCGGTCACTTCGCCGGCCAGTGCCTGCATCGCTTCGGGATCGGTGAGATCGATACCGGCGGAATTCTTGCGCTCCGCGCCGAACATGTTGCGCGGCTGCGGAATGCCGGGATGCGGCTTCGTCTTCAGCTTGCGCACCTGGGCGATCGGATCGGCGACGATGGCATCCAAGGGCGCCTTCTCATCGACGATGCGGTTGACGAAGGAGGTGTTGGCCCCGTTCTCCAGCAGGCGCCGCACGAGATAGGCCAGCAGGTCTTCGTGACTGCCGACCGGCGCATAGACGCGGCAGGGAATGCCCATCGCATCAGAGGGCGTCACCTGATCGTAGAGCGGTTCGCCCATGCCGTGGAGGCGCTGGAATTCCAGCTTCTCGCGCGCAGCCGCCTCGCCGCCGGCCATCTCGATCACGGCCGCCAGCGTATGCGCATTGTGGGTGGCGAACATCGGATAGAAAGCCTGGCCGTCGGAGAGCAGGCGCCGCGCGCAAGCCAGATAGGAAACGTCGGTCGAGACCTTGCGCGTGAAGACCGGATAGTCCGGCAGGCCGCGTTCCTGACTCCATTTCACCTCGCTGTCCCAATAGGCGCCCTTCACCAGGCGCACCATCAGGCGACGCCGGTTCCTGCGCGCGCAATCGGCCAGCCAGTCGATGAGCGGCAGGCAGCGTTTCTGGTAGGCCTGGATGGCAAGCCCCAGCCCGTCCCAATCCTTCAAGCTGGCATCGCCCGCCACCGCTTCGATGATATCGAGCGAGAGGTCGAGCCGGTCCGCTTCCTCGGCATCGATCGTGCAGCCGATGCCGGCCTTCCTGGCGGCTTGAGCCAGCGCCACAACCTGCGGCACAAGCTCCTTCATCACACGGTCGCTTTGGGCGAATTCATAACGCGGATGCAGCGCCGAGAGCTTGATCGAAATGCCCGGACCGGCGACGACGCCCTTGCCCTTCGACGCCTTGCCGATGGCGGCGATCGCGTTGATGTAGGAGGCGAAGTAGCGCTCGGCATCCTTCATGGTGCGCGCCGCTTCGCCCAGCATGTCGTAGGAATAACGATAGCCGCGCTTCTCGGCGGATTCGGCGCGGTCGACGGCTTCCTCGATATTGCGGCCCATGACGAACTGCTTGCCGAGAATCTTCATCGCCTGCGTTACCGCCTGGCGGATGACCGGCTCGCCGCTCCGCGCCACCAGGCGCTTCAAGACGCCCTTGAGGTCGCTGCTCGACTGGTCGAGCTGCATGATGCGCCCCGTCAGCATCAGGGCCCAGGTCGAGGCGTTGACGAACATCGAATCCGACTCGCCCAGATGCGCCGCGAAATCGGCATCCTTCAGCTTGTCGCGGATGAGCTGATTGGCGGTCTCGTTGTCCGGAATGCGCAGCAGCGCCTCGGCCAGGCACATCAGCACCACGCCCTCGCGCGAGGAGAGTTCATAGGCATGCATGAAGGCGTCGATGCCGCCCTGGCCCACGCGGTTGCGGCGCACCTCCTCGACCAGTTTCCGGGCGCGGGCGGCGATCCGGTCCTGCATTTCGGCCGGCAGATCCGCCTGGCCCAGCAGCATCTCCACGATGCCTGTTTCATCCGCCCGGTAATGCGCGCGCAGGCGCTGGCGCAAGGGGCTGGGTTCGGTGCTCGGAGCGGGAATGATCATCGTCATGATTGGAAAGGGGGAACCTTGGAAAGGCCCGGACGGCGTCAATCTGTGACTGCTGTCCTGGGAGGGGTTGACCGGGAATCGCGGCGCACAGTCTAATCCGTTCCGCGCCAGATGAAAGCGGGCCGAAATCGGGCGAAGAAAAGGGGAGTGGCAGCATGTTCGACGGCTTCAGCCGCTGGCAGGTTCAGCTCAATGACCTCAGTTTCAAGGTCATCAAGGGAGGCGAAGGCACCCCGGTCGTGCTGCTTCACGGCTATCCGCAGACGCATGTCATCTGGCGGCACATCGCCCCGGTTCTGGCGCGCTCGATGGCGGTGGTCTGCCTGGATCTGAAGGGCTATGGCGACAGTGCCGCCCCGGCGCCGCTCCCAGATTCCAGCAATTATTCCAAGCGTCAGATGGCGGCCGAAGTGGTCGAAATCATGAAGATGCTGGGCTTCGAACGGTTCTCGGTCATGGGCCATGACCGGGGTGCGCGGGTAGCCTACCGCCTGGCGCTGGACTATCCGGACCGGGTGCACCGCCTGGTTCCGCTCGACATCGTGCCCACCGCCACCTATTGGGAACAGGCGGACAAGAAATTCTCCCTCGGCACCTTCCATTGGGGGTTCCTGGCCCAGCCGAACGGCCTGCCGGAACGTATGATCGGCGCCGATCCCGATTTCTGGCTGGAATGGATCGTCCGCCATTGGGCCGGCGACATGGCGGCTTTTCCCGACGAGGTCATGGCCGAATACAAACGCTGCTTCCGCCGGCCGGAGGTGATCGCCGCGACCTGCGCCGACTACCGCGCCGGCGCCACGATCGACGACAGCCACGATCTCGCCGACCTCAAGCAGGGCCGCATGATCGAATGCCCGACCATGGTTTTCTATTCCGGCACCTTCGTCGATGAAAAGCGCGACCCGCTGAAACAATGGCAGCGCTGGGCCAAGAAGGTCACCGCCGAGCAAGTTCAGTCGGGCCATTTCATTCCGGAGGAAATCCCCGACGAAATTCTCGGCAAGGTCCGACAGTTCCTGCTGTCCTGAAGCGGCCTCAGCAGCCCTTCATATCGGCAAGCTCGATGAGCCGGTCATTGCGTGCCCGGAGCGCGCTCATTTCCGAAGCCGGCTGGTCGCGCAGGTCCAGCGTCAGCATCGCCGGCGGGAACATCACGCCATCGACCACCGTGTAATGGACGTTGCGGCGGTGCACCTGATCGTCCCGATCGGCCAAGCGGGCGATCTCCAAATCGTTCCTGCCGGTCTCCTGCAGCAAATCCATGCAGCTCAATTCATTGTCGGTCGGCCGGATCACCTGGGTGAGCTTCGGCACCTCGCCGCCGCAGGCGCTGAGGATCGCCGCCGACATCGCCATCGCGACGCCTGTACCGTAGAGCTTCATCCTCATGACGCGGGGCTCCAGACTTTAGGGTCGGGCCAGCATTGATCTTCCTGGGCGAGGGAGATGATGTGGCGGTTGCGTGCGCCCAGGGCCAGGACCTCGATTTCCTGCGGCGCTTCCGGGTAATCGCCTTCGACGGTCTGGTCGACGGCAAACCAGCCCGGCGGAAAGGCCAGCGACAATCCCATGATCATGTCGTTCTTCTCTTCCGCCCAGACCTGCTCGCGCACCAGAGCGGATTGCGCCTCGTAATTGCGCGCGACTTCGTGGCGGATATCCTCGCAGGTCATGTAGCGGTCGTAGATGGATATTTCGGGCGTCGGGTTGGCCATGCGGCCGCCACATCCGGCCAGCAGGCCCAGCCCAAGGCAGGCGGCGGCGGTCAGATATCGCGCTTGCGTCATATAAGGCATGGTCCGTCCCCTCCCCCGGCCAGGACAGCCAAGGATTCCCGTAACATCCCTATTCTACGCCAGAAATTAGTTAACACAACCTTAGGAACGAGGCCGGCACTGGATCAGGCAAGGACCTCGACACGGGTTTGCGCGATGACGGCCGTCTCGATCGTGATCTCGATGGAGGTGCTGTCACAGATAACGCCGGCCGCGTCGCCAGACAGGCCGGTGTCGGGGAAGAAGAGCTGGCTCAGCGCTTCCCGCTGGCCGGCATCGATTTCGAGCAGCGCATCCTCGGCTTGCGCCTGCAGAGCGCGGAAATAGCGATCGTCATCGTCGTCGCCGGCACGTCGCCTGGAACGCGCGATCTGGGCGGCGAGCGCGATAATCCCCTTGGCCTCGACGACGGCGTTCCGCGCCGCGCTGTTAAGCTCATGGAGCGCCTTGAAGGATTGGTCGCGGCTGCCCGCCTCTTCCAAACCGCCATCGACGGCAGCCTTGGCGGCGGGTGCCGCAGCATCGGTTTCGTCGGCGGTCTCGATCTCGGCGCCGAACATCGACCGGGCGGCGGCGTGGGCGGCACGGACCATGGCCTGGGCGCTGGACGCGTCGGTGGAGACGGCACTTGCGCCGATGCCTTGCGCCATGGACCGGGCGGCAGCGCCGATTTCGCGCGCCAGGCTCGCCGCCTCGGCAGCGATGCGGCGCAGCTGCCTGACATCGCCGGTGGCCATCAGCATCTGCAGTTGCCTGCGCAAGCCGTCGAGCTTGGCCTTGGCCTGGCGCAGCTTCTCGGCGGCGATGTCGCTGTTATCGTCGTCCGCCATCTTCTCGAGGCGTTTGACGACCTCCAGCGAGGGCGCGTTCTTGACGGCATCTTCAGGGGCCAGGCGCCAATAGCTGGCAACGGCGCTTTCATTGCGTTTCAAGGACCAGGTCAGCGGATTGGTGCTGCCGGCCGCGTCGCTCTTGCCGCCCTGCGTGTCGGCGCGCAGATGCGCGGTGACGGCGGCGTTAAGCTGGCCGCGCTGGATGATATTGAAAATGCCACCCGTACCGCTCATGTCCCATCACCCGTGACACGCGTGCATCCAGGCCGAAGTATCGCACAAATGGTCCAGCCGGGCAAACCGGCAGGAGCTACCCTGCCAGCTTGGCCTTCAGACGTTCATTGAGCATCGCCGGATTGGCCTTGCCGCCCATGGCACGCATGACCTGGCCGACGAAGAAGCCGAACAGCTTGTCCTTGCCGCCGCGATATTCCGCGACCTTGTCGGCATTGGCCGCCATGATCCTGTCGATCTCGGCATCGATGGCGCCGGTATCGAGCACCTGGCGCAGGCCTTTCTCTTCGACGATCTGACCGGCGGACTTGCCCGTCTCGAACATCTCGGTGAAGACATCCTTGGCGATGCGGCCGGAAATCGTATTGTCGGAGATAAGTCCCACCAGCTCGCCCAACGCCTTGGCCGAAACCGGGCTTTCGGCGATCGACTTGCCGGCGGCATTGAGCTTGCCGAAAAGCTCCGAGGTCAGCCAGTTGGCGACGAGCTTGGCGTCGCGCCCCTTGGCGGCTTCCTCGTAGAAGTCGGCCGATTCCTTTTCCGCCACCAGCACGCCGGCATCGTAATCGGAAAGGCCGAGCTTCTCGGTGAAGCGCCTGCGCTTGGCATCGGGAAGCTCGGGCAGGCCCGCCTTCAGGCTCTCGACCCATTTCGCATCGAGATTGAGCGGCAGCAGATCGGGATCCGGGAAGTAGCGGTAGTCGTGCGCATGCTCCTTGGAGCGCATGGAGCGCGTGACACCCTTGCCCGGATCCCAGAGGCGGGTCTCCTGGCGGATGGTGCCGCCCTCCTCGATCACCTCGATCTGGCGGCGCGCCTCGTATTCGATGGCCTGGGCGACATAGCGGATCGAGTTGACGTTCTTGATTTCGCAGCGCGTGCCAAGCGGATCGCCGGGCTTCCGCACCGAGACATTCACATCGCAGCGCATGGAGCCTTCGTCCATGTTGCCGTCGCAGGTGCCAAGGTAACGCAGGATCGAGCGCAGCTTCTTCAGATAGGCCGCCGCTTCCTCCGACGAGCGCATGTCGGGTTCCGAGACGATCTCCATCAAGGCCACGCCGGCGCGGTTGAGATCGACATAGGTCTTTGTCGGATGCTGATCGTGGAGGCTCTTGCCCGCGTCCTGCTCGAGATGCAGGCGCGTGATCCCGACTTCGCGATGGCCTTCGGCCAGATCGAGCACGATCGTGCCCTGGCCCACGATGGGCTGGGTGAACTGGCTGATCTGATAGCCGTTGGGAAGATCCGCATAGAAATAGTTCTTGCGATCGAAAACCGAGCGCAGGTTGATCTGGGCGTTGAGGCCAAGGCCCGTCTTCACCGCCTGCTCGATGCAGACCTGGTTGATGACGGGCAGCATGCCGGGAAAGCCCGCATCGACGAGGCTCACCTGGGTGTTCGGCTCGGCGCCGAAATTCGTGGCGGCGCCCGAGAAGAGTTTCGAATGCGAGATCACCTGGGCATGGACTTCGAGCCCGAGGATCACTTCCCATTTGCCGGTCCGGCCTTCGATCAGGTTCTTTTCGTCAATCATCGGCTTACACTCCCGCCGGCAGAGCGGTGAAATTGGCGGCCTTTTCAAGCGCGTGGGCCGAGCGCAGCAGCGTCTCCTCGTCGAAGCCGCGGCCGATCATCTGCAGGCCAAGCGGCAGGCCCTTGGCATCCAAACCGGCCGGCACGGAAATGCCGGGCAGACCCGCGAGATTTACTGTCACGGTGAAGACGTCCTGCAGATACATCTGCACCGGATCTTCGTTGTCGTGGAAGCCGAAGGCCGCCGACGGCGTCGAGGGTGTCAGGATCACGTCGACCTGCTTGAAGGCCTCGGTGAAGTCCCTGAGGATGAGTGCCCGCACCTTCTGCGCCTGCAGGTAATAGGCGTCGTAATAGCCGGCCGAGAGCACATAGGTGCCGATGAGGATACGGCGCTTCACTTCCTTGCCGAAGCCGGCGGCGCGGGTCAGTTCGTACATCTCGTCGAGACTGTTGCCCGGCACGCGCAGGCCGAACCGCACGCCGTCATAGCGGGCAAGGTTCGAGGAGGCTTCCGCCGGCGCGATGATATAGTAGGTCGGCAGCGCGTATTTTGTATGCGGCAGCGATATCTCCCTGATCTCGGCGCCCTGCTCTTTCAACCAAGCAGCACCCTTGGCCCAGAGATCGCCGATTTCCCGCGACATGCCATCGACACGGTATTCCTTGGGGATGCCGACGCGCAGGCCCCGGATATCGCCGGTAAGGCTCTTGCGGAAATCCGGCACCGGCATTTCGACCGAGGTTGAATCCTTCGGGTCGTGGCCGGCCATGGCACCCAGCATGATGGCGCAATCCTCGACCGAGCGGCCGATGGGGCCTGCCTGATCGAGCGACGAGGCGAAGGCGACGATGCCCCAGCGCGAGCAGCGGCCATAGGTCGGCTTGATGCCGACGGTGCCGGTCAAGGCCGCAGGCTGGCGGATCGAGCCACCGGTATCGGTGCCGGTCGCCGCCATGGCGACGCGCGCGGCGACGGCGGCCGACGAACCGCCCGACGAACCGCCGGGCACGAGATCGGTGTTGTCACCCTGGCGCTTCCAGGGGTTGATGACATTGCCGTAATAGGAGGTCTTGTTGCTGGAGCCCATCGCGAATTCGTCGAGATTGAGCTTGCCCAGCATCACGGCGCCGGCGTCGAAGAGATTCTTCGTCACCGTCGATTCATAGGTTGGCTTGAAGCCTTCGAGAATGTGCGAGCCGGCGGTCGTCTGCACGCCCTCGGTGCAGAAGAGATCCTTGATGCCGATCGGTATGCCGTCGAGGGCGCCGACCTTCTCGCCGGCGGCACGGCGCCTGTCGGAGGCATCGGCCTGGGCGCGCGCCTTTTCCGGTGTCTCGGTGATGTAGGCGTTGAGGTTCTTGAGCGTACCCATCTTCTTGAGGTGGGCGTCGGCCAGTTCGCGCGCCGAGAATTTCCTGGAAGCGAGGCCGTCGAGGGCCGCGGCGATGGTGAGATGCGTGAGATCGGTCATGGCAGCACTCCTCACTCGACCACTTTGGGGACGGTGAAGAAGCCGTGGGCGGGCTCCGGCGCATTGGCCAGCACCTTGTTCGGATCGCCGCCATCGTTCACGACATCGGCCCGGCGCGGCAGGTCGCGCGCCAGGACGCCGGCCATCGGTTCGACGCCCTTGGTGTCCACTTCATTCAGTTGCTCGATCCAGGTCATGATGCCGGAAAGCTCCTGGGCGAGGCCGGGAAGATCGGCCTCGGGCACCCGGATGCGGGCCAAAGTGGCGATATGGGCGACGGTCTTGCTGTCCAATGGCATGGCTTGGGATCAGTCCAATCTTTGCGGAAAAAGGGCAAAAGCGGGCCGGAAACTAGCATCCGACCCCAGCGGGAGCAACCCGCCCGGGACCATGGCAGGACAATCGCGCGCGGCCGGAAAAGATGGCGTTCGGCGGCTTAAATTGGCGAGAATCATCGCCTCCGGCCCCCCTCCTAAAGGTGGGAGGGGGGCTGCGACTGAAGACTCTATCTTCTTCAATCTCTTCCCTCTCTTCTCCCCATCCGAAACCGCTCGGGCAGATGTGCCGGCCGTTCGTTTCGGCCGTGACGGGTGCTGCTGCCTGCAGCACCGAAGGGGAACCCGGTCACCGCGTCGGGTCCGGCGGGGGCCGCCAACCGCTGCGACCCAAGGGGAGCGTCCTGTGACCCGGGACTCGCGGGGGATCGCTCATCCAACCGATCCGGGAGGCCGGTTTGACCCCCGGCCTGGGGTTGCTCCGGATAAGGGAGCGGATATGGCGGCCTGCGCCTCGATGAGGCTTGCGCCGCGGACAACCGAGCGGTTCCGGCTGGGGACCGGAGGTGATGTGTGCACAGCTGTATTAGTATCAAATTCCTAGCATCCTGTCAAGAACAAATATGGAACTGTTCTGGGAAGCTCATGGCAGTCCCAACCCTGTCATCGCCGCGAAAGCTGGGATCCATCGAGGATGTCCTTCGGTCATCGGCAAACAGGCGGCCGTCGGTGGGGCCTTCACTGACTTCCGGAAAAATAGTCCGTGGTGAGGTGCAGCAGGGTGACGAAGCCGAAGGCTACCAGCAGGCTGCCGGCGATCCGGTTGAGCCAGATGAAGACGCTTTCCGAGATCATGTGGCGGATGAAGCCGACGATGATGGAAAGGGTCAGCCACCAGCCGGCCGAGCCCAGGAACACGCCCAGGATCAGTTCCGGCACATCAGCCAGGGTGAGCCGCGACAAGACCGAGGCACCGGCAAAGATGCCGATGAAGGAGAGGACGGTCGAAGGGTTGGCCAGCGTCAGTACCAGGGTGCGCAGGAAATCCGCGAGCAGGGTCTGCGGCACCTCTTCATTGCTGCCGGCGATGACCGGGCGTTTCAATCCAAGATGCACGCCGAACGCCACCAGGAACAGGCCGCCGCCAAGTTCGAGCCAGGCCCGATAGGCTTCGATGGAACTGGCGCCGGATGTCAGGCCGAATGCGCCGATGAGGGCAAAGGCACCGACCGCGGCAAAGATCGTGTCGGCGACCGCGGCTCCCAATCCTCCGCAAAAGCCCGCCGCGCGGCCCTTTTCAAGGGTCAGGCGAATGCACAGCATGCCGATCGGACCGACCGGGGCGGCGACCGCAAAGCCGATGATGATGCCTTTCACGATCAGCGGAATATGCCAGGAGAGCATCTCCATGATCTCAGCCTGCCCGCGCCGGCGCGGCGGTCGGCAGGACGCGGCTGTCCTTGGCGCTGGAGAGCGCGATGAGGCTCTGCGTACGCCGGATTCCAGGCAGCGATTTCAAGCGCCGGTCGAGAAATTCCTCGTAGGCGGCGGTCGAGGCGACGCGCACCTTGAGGAGATATGAAAACTCGCCCGCGATATGATGGCATTCCAGGACGGCAGGGGCCGCCTGCATCGCGGCGACGAAAGCCAGTTCCTCGCTGCGGCCGCTCAATTCGACGAGCACGAAGACCATGAGGTCGAGCCCCAACAGATGAGCATCGATTTCGGCGCTGACGCGGCGGATGACACCCTTGGCCCGCAACCGCTTCAGCCGGTCGTTTATGGCCGAGGCGGACAGGCCCACCCGTTCGCCCAGATCGGCATAAGCCATCGTGGCGTCCAGTTGCATGAGGGCGATAATGTTGCGGTCGATCTCGTCCAGCACTGTCTATTATCCGGTAACTTTGATATATTTCCGCATATAGTTCGGTATATTCAATCCGTCAACATATTCCATCCGGAACGCCATATGGCCGCAGCGCAGGGCTATCGCATGTGGCGTTTTTTTGGTCGTCATCCCCGGGGCTTGACCCGGGGATCAGCCTGCAACTGAGGGGCAGAGCCCAGTCAATCCTGATGCCCGGATCAAGTCCGGGCATGACGAACTTGGGTACATGCGATTTCCCCTGGGCCGCGGCGGGAGTGCCGTCAAAATGAGGCCGCAATTCCATTTCAATAGTAGAATGCACCGATTGGAGAGACGACGTGACCATCTGCCCCGTGCCCGCCATCCGCAAAATCCTTCGCGTCGCCGTCCTGGTGCAGGCCATCTGGGCCGGGCTGGCGCTGCCGATCGTGCCGGTGCGTGCCGAAACGCCGGACGAGATGCAGCAACCCGCGCCGGAAACACCCGGCGATCTGGCCCCGGATGCTGTCCCCGTCACCGATCCTGCTGAAATCAAAAAGAAATTGACCGAACTCACCATCTTCGGCCGCTATTATGACGGCGAAGACTGGATCGAGTATCACCTGGGCGACGGCCGCAGCGCCTATTTCGAGAAGGGCTGCACCTACCCCGGCAAATGGTGGGTCGAGCAAGGCCAGGTCTGTTACGCCTATCCCAATTACCGCGACGGAGCGGCCAATTGCTTCGTCATGTTCGTGCGGCCGGACGGATCGATCCAGTTCGTCGCCTTTGGCGCGGACGATGTCCCCTACCTCGCTTCCTCCTCCATCCGCATCGCGCCGGGCAATGCCGCGCACTTGCCGGTCACGGGGCTCAGCCCCTGCCTCAGCGTCTGACTTATATAAGTTATTGATTTTTATTGTATTTATAGAGAGCAGGGCGGCTGAAAGCGGTCCCGCGCTGGCGCTTTGCGCCTGACTGACAGCGCGAACATATCCATAGAATCCACAACTTCTTCTTAAATAGTGTGTGGTTGCGATATGTTTGTCTTGGTTAACAGAAAGTTAACATGGTACTTTTACCGTTAGGGATTAGGTACTGATTCGTAACGGGTTCGATGGTCCGTGTCTATTCACGGGCTTTTCGGGGGGCGCGGGTCGGGGGCTGCCGGCCCGCGCCTGGGTTCGAATGACCCTTCGGCGGCGTCGGTCCGGGTTCGAACTGCCAATGTGGTGATGTTCTTGTTAGGGGGCGCGGCCTTGCCACGGAAGATGAATTGACGGATCCCGCGATGCCAAGCGGGCGCCCATCGCGCCGGGCGATGTCTGTCGGCCTCCTGCTTCTGTCGACGACGTCCCTCGCCGGCCTGAGCTGGCTCGGCGAACTCACCGCCGCCAGCGCCCTCGCCATGGCCGCTGTCGGCGTTTCCGGCATCGTCGCGACATTCCTGGGGCGCCAGCCGGACGGATCGCCAGCCAGCGTGACGCCGCGGGTTCTGGCCGACGCCGTCATCGACCGGGCCCAGACCCTGCTGGTCGTCACCGATGGGAGCGGCCGCATGCTGCGCTATAACAAGGCCTGCGCCGATCTTTCCGGCTATTCGATGGCGGAGCTCGGCACGGCGGCCCTGTGGCGCAAGCTGGTGCCGGACGAGGAACGGGATTCCGTGGTCCGTGCGATCGACACGAAGGCGGCAGCCCCTTTCCCCCGCATCAACGAGAATCATTGGATCACCAAGGCCGGCGAAAGGCGACTGCTGCGCTGGACCTGCTCCGACATCCGCGACGCCGCCGGCGGGCTGACGGCCATCGTCGCGTCAGGTGTCGACATCACCGATCTGCAGCGCTCGGAAACGCAGTCGGAGCGCGCGACGATGGCGCTGCGCCGCGCCCACCGCATCGCACGGCTGGCGCACTGGAACTGGACCCCGCTGGCTGGCACGGCGTCGCCCGCGATCGACGAAGCCGCCGGACGCTATGCCTATGGCCCGGAAGCCGCCGAGATATACGAAGTCCCCGTCGAGATACTGAACAGGGACGACGATACATCCTATGGGGCGCGCATTCACCCCGAAGACCGCGAAACGGTGACCCGGACCTATCGCGCCTTCCTGACCTCGCCCGACGACCAGCTCAGCCAGGATTATCGCATCCTGCGCGCCGACGGCAGCCATCGCCATGTCCGCGTCATCTCCGAGAAACTGCGCAATGCCGCCGGCGACATTGTCGAGATGACCGGCATCGTCCAGGATCTGACCGAGTTGCGGCGCGCGGAACTGGCCATGCAGCAGGTGCAGAGCATCCTGACGGCGGCCCATAAGCTTGCCGGCATCGGCTATTGGTTCTGGGACGAGGCCGGTTTCAGCCTCAACAAGGCCGGCGCGCCGGCGACGCGCTTCCACTATTCGACCGAAGCCCAATCCATCACCGGTATCAGCGAAGCGGAGATCCGCGCCCTCAGCACGGAAGAGTTCTGCCAGCGCCATGTGCATGCCGCCGACCGGGCGCAGGTGCTGCAATCGATGCAGCGCTTCCGCGAAGGCCGCACCGACCAATACACGATCGAATACACCTATCTGCATCCGGCACGCGGCGAGCGCGTGTTGCGCTCGGTCGCCCTGCGCGAGCGCGACGCCGCCGGCAATGCCCTTCATGCCACCGGGCTGGTGCACGACATCACGGACATCCGCCGCGGCGAGCTGGCTTTGCGCGACAAGGAACGCCATTTGGAAGCCGCGCACCATTTGGCCCGGCTCGGCTATTGGTCCTGGCTGAAGGATGCCCAAGGCGTCCAGCTCAAAAGCGCCGTCTGGTCGAAGGAAGCAGCCAGCATCACCGGCATCGGCAGCGAAACGGCGCAGGCGGCGATCCTCGACGGCACGTTCGAGCAGCACTTCCCGCATCCCGACGACCGCCTGCGCCTGATGCGCGCCATCAACGAACTGCGCGAGGGCAGGCGTACCGGCTACGATCTCGACTATCGCCTGCGCAAGCCGGATGGCAGCGAGATCTGGCTGCGTTCGATGGCCGAGCATCTCAAGGACGAGAATGGCCATGTCGTCGGCGCCTTCGGCGTCCTCCAGGATATCAGCGAGCGCAAGAATGCCGAGGCCGATCTGCGCCGCGCGCATCAGAGCCTCGCCAACGCCCAGCGCATCGCCCATGTCGGCAACTGGTCGCGGATCATGGCGACCGGCGAGGTCAGCTGTTCGGACGAGGTCTATCGCATTTTCGGCCTGGAACCCGGCAGCATCCCCTTCACCGTCGATCTGATGCTGTCGCGCGTGCATCCGGAAGACCGGCCCAAGGTCGTCAAGGATATCGAGCGCACGGTCGCGAACCCGGCGCCTTTTCTCGTCGAGCACCGCATCGTCCTTGCCGACGGTTCGACCAAGACCATACGCCAGCAGGGCGAGGCGATGCTGGACAGCGACGGCAGGCTGGTGCGCCTGGAAGGCATCGTACTCGACATCACCGACGTGAAGGCGCGCGAGCAGGCGCTCAATCAGGCGCGCATCCGGGCCGAAACGGCCGACCGGGCCAAGACCGAGTTCCTGGCCAACATGAGCCACGAACTGCGCACGCCGCTCAACGCCGTGATCGGCTTTTCGGATGTGCTGGCGCAGCAGATCCTGGGGCCCATCCCCACCGTCTATACCGAAAGCATCGACGCGATCCGTAGCAGCGGCCATCACCTGCTGGAGATCATCAGCGACCTCCTCGAAATGTCGCGCATCGAAAGCGGCGAACGGTATCTGCAGGAGTTCCCGTTCGACGTCCGCTCCGCCATCCACGAGTGCGGGCGGCATTTCTCGGCCCAGGCGCAGCGCGACGGCATTGCGTTCACCATCGACGATACCGGCATGCTGCCCACTCTGCTGGGCGAGGAGCGCGCGTTCAAGCAGGTTCTCGGCAACCTGCTTTCGAACGCGCTGAAATTCACGCCGCGCCACGGCCGCGTGACCGTGACGGCCGCCAACGATTCCGACGGCGGATTGCTGATCGCCGTTTCCGATACCGGCAAGGGGATCGATGCCAAACTTCTACCCAAGCTCGGCAAGCCCTTCGCGCAAGGCGAATCGAGCCTGTCGCGCCGCTATGGCGGCGTGGGCCTGGGCCTTGCCATCAGCCGCCGCCTCATGGACATGCATGACGGCCGGCTCGAGATCACCAGCGCGCCCGGCGCCGGCACGCGCGTCATCATGATCTTCCCGCCCGAACGCGTCCTCTCCGACAATACGCGCTAGGAACTGGTTTCAGCCGGCAGCGACCTGACGGCAGCGACCTGGCGGCGCAATTCATCGCCGCTCAGCGTTTCCTTCTCCAGCAGCAATTGCGCAATCCGCTCCAGCAGCGGGCGCTTCGCCTGCAGGATCTGCAGCGCGCGCTGGAAGGCATTGTCGACGATGCCGCGTACCGCCACGTCGATCTCCCGCGCCGTCTCCTCGCTATATTGCCGGGGCGTGCCGAAGGGCGATTGCCCCTGGCCAAGATAGGTTTGCGGCGTCTCGTCGAGGGCCACCTGCCCGATCCCCTCATGCATGCCGAAGCGCATCACCATGCTGCGGGCGATATCCGTGGCCTTGACCAGATCGTCCGCCGCCCCCGTCGACAGCACGCCGAACACGAGCCGTTCGGCGGCGCGGCCGCCCAGCAGGACGGCCATGCGATTCTCAAGCTCCTCGCGCGTCATCAGATAGCGGTCCTCGGTCGGCCGCTGGATCGTGTAACCGAGAGAGCCGATACCGCGCGGGATGATCGAGACCTTGTGCACCACCTCGTTCCCCGGCAAGGAAAGCGCCAGCAGGGCGTGGCCGATCTCGTGATGGGCGACGATCCTGCGCTCCTGCGGGTTGAGGAGGCGGTTGCGCTTTTCGAGGCCGGCCACGATGCGTTCGATCGCCGCGGTGAAATCGGCCATGGTGACATTGTCGCCGCCGCGCCGCGTCGCCAGCAAGGTCGCCTCGTTGACGAGATTGGCAAGATCGGCGCCCGTGAATCCCGGCGTCAGGCCCGCGATCTCGTCCGCCACGACACCGGGCGCGAGCTTGGCCTTCTTGAGATGCACGTTGAGAATCTGGACGCGCCCGACCCGGTCGGGCCGGTCCACCAGCACCTGCCGGTCGAAACGGCCGGCGCGCAGCAAGGCGGGGTCGAGGATTTCCGGCCGGTTGGTGGCGCCCAGCAGGACCAGGCCCTGGCTCGGATCGAACCCGTCGAGTTCAGCGAGGAGCTGGTTGAGCGTCTGCTCCTTTTCGTCATGGCCGCCACCGAAGGGAAAGGCCCCGCGGGCCCGGCCCAGCGCATCAAGCTCGTCGATGAAGATGATGGCCGGGGCATTGGCGCGCGCCTGTTCGAAGAGGTCGCGCACGCGCGCGGCCCCCACGCCGACGAACATCTCGACGAATTCGGAACCGCTGATGGAGAAGAACGGCACGCCGGCCTCGCCGGCAACCGCCCGCGCCAGCAAGGTCTTGCCCGTGCCGGGAGGCCCCACCAGCAGGATGCCCTTGGGCATGCGGCCGCCGAGGCGGCCATACTTGGCTGGATCCTTGAGGAAATTGACGATCTCCTCCAGCTCGGCCTTGGCTTCGTCGACACCGGCCACATCGGCGAAAGTCACCTTCGTGTCGGTTTCCACGAAGACTTTGGCGCGGCTCTTGCCGATGGTCATGAAGCCGCCGCCGAAGCCGGCCTTGTCGGCGAAGCGGCGGAAGATGAGCGCCCAGATGCCGAAGAAGATCAGCGCCGGAGCCACCCAGGAGATGATCGTGCGCAGCAACGAATTCTCGGTGGCGCCGGTCACCTTGACACCTTGGGCGGCGAGTTCGGCGGCTATCGCCGGATCGACCCGGGTGGTGACGAAGGATTGCGCCTTTCCGGTCGCATCGGCCCGCAATGTGCCCTGGATATAATTCTCGGTGACCGTCACCTCGGCCACCTTGCCGTCGCGCACGAGTGTCTGAAATTCGCTGTAGGGTAGCACCTCGACAGCAAGATACTGCGCCAGGAAATATTGCAGGGCGAAGACACCCAGGATGGCGACGACGAAGTACCAGGTGTGAAGCTGCGTCTTCTTGTCCATGCTGCCGACCGTCTCCAGGATAGCTGTGCCGGGGCAGCATGGTGCCCCGGCATGGTCCGGTCAAGCGGCGCCCTTATTCGACCGTGACGCTTTTGGCCAGGTTACGCGGCTGGTCGACATCCGTCCCCTTGGCGATCGCCGCATGATAGGCGAGGAGCTGGACCGGAATGGTGTAGAGGATCGGCGATACGAAGGGATCGACCTTGGGCAGTTCCACGACCGCCATGGCGCGGCTGCCCAGCTTGCGAACGCCTTCGGCATCGGACAGGAACACGACCCGGCCGCCGCGCGCCATCACTTCCTGCAGGTTCGAGAAAGTCTTGTCGAACAGCTCGTCCGTCGGCGCCACGACGATGACCGGCACGCTCTCGTCGATAAGGGCGATAGGCCCGTGCTTCATCTCGCCCGCCGCATAGCCTTCGGCATGGATGTAGGAGATTTCCTTCAGCTTCAGCGCGCCTTCCAGCGCCACCGGATAGGAGGTGCCGCGCCCAAGGAAGAGCACGTCGCGCGCCTCGGCGACCTTGAGGGCGATTTCCCGGAGATGCGCATCGTGGTTGAGAATCTCGGCCACCCGCGCCGGCACTTCAGTCAGCGCCGAGGAAAGCTCGGCTTCGCGCGCCGCGTCGATGGCGCCGCGCGCGCGCGCCGCCGCCAGCGCCAAACAGGCCAGGACCACCAGCTGCGTCGAGAAAGCCTTGGTCGACGCAACGCCGATTTCCGGACCGGCCAGCGTGTGCAGCACCAGATCGCTTTCCCGGCCGATCGTGCTTTCGGGCACGTTGAGGACCGAGATCACCTTCTGTCCCAGCGATTTGGCGTAGCGCAAGGCAGCCAGCGTGTCGGCGGTCTCACCCGATTGCGAGATGACGAGCATGGCGCCGTCCGGGTCCATCGGCGCCTGCCGATAGCGGAACTCCGAAGCGACATCGAGATCGACCGGCAGGCGCGCCACGCTTTCCAGCCAGTATTTGGCGACGAAGCCGGCCAGATGCGCGGTCCCGCAGGCAACGATGGTGAGGCGGCCGACCTTGGCCAGATCGATCGGCAAGGACGGTAGTTGGATCCGCCGTTCCAGCGGATTCATGAAGGCCTGCAGCGTGTCGCCGATCACCGTCGGCTGCTCGGCAATCTCCTTCATCATGAAATGGCGGTAATTGCCCTTGCCGATGAGGGCACCGGAAAGAGCCGTCTGAGTCACCTCGCGGTTGACCCGGCGGCCATCGTTATAGATGACGGCACCATCCATCGAGAGAACGGCCCAATCGTCCTCCTCCAGATAGCAGATGCGGTTGGTGAAAGGCGCCAGCGCCATGGCGTCCGAGCCTAGGAACATTTCGCCGTCGCCGTAACCCACCGCCAGCGGCGAACCGCGCCGGGCGCCGACGATGATATCCGGCCGCTCGGCGAAGAGGATCGCCAGCGAGAAGGCGCCGTGCAGGCGGTTCATCGCCCGCTCCATCGCCTGTTCCGGCGTATGGCCATGTTCGAGATAGTGCGTGAGCAGATGCGCCACCACCTCGGTATCGGTATCCGTGCCGAACTTCTTGCCGAGCTGCGATAGTTCGTCGCGGAGCTCCTGGAAGTTTTCGATGATGCCGTTATGGACGATGGCGACCTTGTCGGTCGCATGCGGATGGGCATTGTTCTCGGACGGGCGGCCATGGGTGGCCCAGCGCGTATGGCCGATGCCGATCGTGCCGGTCAGGGGCTGCTTCTCCAGCACGGCGCCGAGATTGCCGAGCTTGCCTTCCGCGCGGCGGCGTTCGATGCGACCGTCCACCAAGGTGGCGATGCCGGCGGAATCGTAGCCGCGATATTCCAGACGCTTGAGGCCGTCGAACAGCAGGGGAGCCACTTCCGCCTTGCCGATGATGCCGACGATACCGCACATGGATGCTTAACTCCTGCTGCAGCCGCCGCTTATTTGCGGCCGGCTTTTTCCTGTTTCAGTTTCTGCCGCTGGGCACGGAAATCGCGCGCGCGGCCAGCGCGCGAGATCTGTTCGGCGCGGCTCACGGCGATGGCATCGGCTTCGACATCGCGCGTGATGACGCTGCCGGCGCCGACGATGGCGCCGTCGCCAATCCTGACCGGCGCCACCAGCGCCGAGTTCGACCCGATAAATGCCTCGGCCCCGATCACGGTGCGCGCCTTCAGATAGCCGTCGTAATTGCAGGTGATGGTGCCGGCGCCGATATTCGATTTGGCGCCGATATCGGCATCGCCCAGATAGCTGAGATGATTGGCCTTGGCGCCCGCGCCGACGATGCTGTTCTTAACCTCGACGAAGTTGCCGATATGCGCGCCCTCGCCGATTTCGGCGCCGGGGCGCAATCTGGCGAACGGACCGATGACGGCGCCGCTGGCGATCCTGGCGCCTTCGACATGGCAGAAGGCACGGATCTCGACATCGTCGGCGATCTCCACGCCGGGCCCGAAGACGACATTGGGGCCGACGATCACATCGCGCCCGAGTTTCGTATCAGCGGCGAAGAAGACCGATTTGGGATCGGTGAGCGTCGCCCCCTCCTCCATCGCCAGCGCCCGGCGCTGGTCCTGGAACAGGGCTTCCGCAATGGCGAGTTCGGCACGGCTGTTGACGCCCATCAGCTCGGCTTCGGGGGCTTCGACCACCGCGCAGGCACGGCCGTCGCGGCGCGCCAGTTCGACGATGTCGGTAAGATAGTATTCGCCCTTGGCATTCTTGTTGTCGACGCGGTCAATGAGCGGCCACAAGGACTTGCCGTCGATCGCCATGACGCCCGAGTTGCAGAGTGTGACGGCGCGCTCTTCCTCGCTCGCTTCTTTCCATTCGACAATGCGGTCGAGACCGCCTTTCTTGTCGAGGATGAGGCGCCCATATTTCGCCGGATCGGCCGGCCGCATGCCGAGCACGACCACGGCCGGATTGTCGGCGGCCGCGCGACGCGCGACCAGGGCCTGAAGGGTTGCCGTCGAGATGAACGGGCTGTCGCCATAAAGGACCAGCACCGTGCCGGCAAAATCCCCCAGCCGCGCGCGCGCGCAGCCGACGGCATGGCCGGTGCCCAGTTGGTCGGCCTGGATGGCGATGGGCAGCGGCGCCACCTCGGCAGCGACCCGATCCATGCCGGGCGCCACCACCACGACATTGAGCGCACTGCCGAGCGGTGCCAGATTGGCCAGGACATGGCCCACCATGGTGCGCCCGGCGATGCGGTGCATGACCTTGGGCAAGGCCGATTTCATGCGCGTCCCCTTGCCGGCGGCAAGGATGATGGCAGCGGTCGGTTGCGAATTTCCGGACATTGATCCTGTCGATCCTAGATTTGCCGGCACCCGAAGCCGCCGGCCCCCACTTGCGATGCGGGGGAAAATGCCATATCCACCGCCGGCAATCCAATCCCCTCTCATCGACCTCATTCGAGGCCCAAAATACGGGCGAAAAGGGCGGAATTATGGCGTGGCGGCAATTTCTGGTGTTCGACCTCGATGGGACGCTGATCGATTCGGCCCCAGATATCGCCGATGCCGTCAACGTCCTGCTGGGCGAACTGAACCGGCCGCCGCTTGCCCTCGACGCGGTCAAACCGATGATCGGCGACGGCGCGCCGGTCCTGCTGGCGCGCGCCCTGAAGGCGTCGGCCATCGAGCTTGACGCAGCCGAATTGATGCCGCGTTTCAAGGTGCATTACGAAGCGGCTTCCACCAACCGCACGGCGCTCTATCCCAAGGTGCGCGAGACGCTCGAGGCCTTTCGCCGCGAGGGCCGGCATCTGGCGCTCTGCACCAACAAGCCCAGCGCCGCCACCATGATGGTGCTGGATCATTTCGACCTGTCGCCGCTGTTCCACGCGGTCATCGGCGGGGATTCCATGAAGGAGCGCAAGCCCGCCAAGGAGCCTCTGCTGGCAGCGATCGCACGTGCCGGCGGCGACGCCGCGCGCGCCGCGGAGATTGCCGTGATGATCGGCGACAGCCACACCGACCTCGCGACCGCCAAGGCCGGCGACGTGCCGGCGGTGATCATTCACTCAGGCTATGGCAGGCCCGCCGACCGCGTCACGCAAGGCGCCTATCATGAAATCGCGCGCTTTGCCGATCTCCCCGCGCTGCTGGGTGAGCTCGATCAGAACTGAACGTCGACCAGGTCGAGCACCATCACGCCCAGCGCATTTTGCGCCTCGATCCGCACGGGGATCGCCGGCAGGCCGGTGACCGCCGGCGCCAGCCACAGGCGCGCCGCCTGCGGATAGAATTGCGATTGCCGGGCCGCCGCCGAAAAGCCCTGCAGCAATTGCGGCTCGGCGCGGCATTCGGTGGCGGAGCCGTCGTAATAGGATTGCTGCATCGGATTGAGATCGACGAAGCCGCCCTGGGCCAGGATGAGGTCGTAGCGCCGCACGCCGTCGAACAGTTTATAGGTCCCCTGGCATCGATGCGTCCTGGCGAAGTCGGCGACCATGGCCACGATCGCGCTGGCCGGGTCCATCGTGCCGTCGGCGAAGCCCTGCGCCGCCGCTTCCTGCGCCTGGCGGGTGAGCGGCTGGGCGTCGATACCGACCTTGCCGCCAGCGCCATAGGTGAGCGTCACCGCTTCCTGCCTGCCCATGATCTGCGAGACGGAGCGGAACTGCCTGGGTGCCGCCTTCTGGTTCTTCAGCGCACCCGAGGCGTTGATGCTGGCGGCATAAGGATAGAGCAGGCGGAAATTGCCCGCCGTCTGCCCATCGGCCGCGATGCTGTAGCCGCCATTGCCAGGCACCGTGCCGGCCGGCAGCGTCACCGTCGTGTTGAAGGAGAAGACCGGCAGGCCCGCCATGTAGCCGGCATAGGTCAGAGTGACCGGCCTGGCGGCGCGGGCCGGGCTGAGCGCTCCGGCGCTGAGGGCAAGACAGCCGGCGGCAAGGCCCAGGAGGACCAATCCGGCGAGCACCGGCTTCGAAAGGTAACGCATTGACTGACCTCGACGATCGGCGCGGGAGAGATACCATCAACTCGGGCGGTGGGAGGCATCTGTCAAGCCCGCCGTCGCTTCCTCACGCCAGCGTGACCGGGTGCCCGGATTGAATTGACATGGGATGACGCGGCAGCTAAACAACGCGCCCAGACGCCAGCGGCCAGCTCTCGACAGGCCGCGTCACGGCAGGCGGGTGCGTAGCTCAGCGGGAGAGCACTACCTTCACACGGTAGGGGTCACAGGTTCAATCCCTGTCGCACCCACCATAAAATTCGCAGAAATCTGCCGTTTTTTAAGATCCCCACGCTCCGTCGAACTAGAACAAAATGTGCCCAAACGCCCGCAAACCCCGGTGCACGCCAGTATAATCCGTGCAAAATCCGTGCACCCACCCTGCTCGTTCCGCTCTTGTTTGCGACAGCCACTGCACGCTCGCGACTTCCTAATTTCTCGTTGGCACGAGGCTGAACGCGAAGCCCAAGACTGACCATCCAGCCGCAACAGAAAAGCCGTCCACCGACTTTCCGAGGCGACTTTCGTGGTGACTAGTGTGGGGACTTGCGCGTAAACGGTGCAGACGGGTTGGCATAAAGGTGGCTTGTGACACCACCGTCAAAATTGCCGGATGTCCCGAATCCGCAGCCGATTCTGCTGCGCCGCAACAAAGACCAATTTTTCGCTTGGAATTGGGGTCTTGTGTGCGAGATTCCTTTAAAGATGAGGCTCTGCCACATGAATGAGACTGAGTAGTGAAGGTATGGCGAAATCGTGCGGTCACCTCGGCAGTAAATTGGAACAAATCACGAATTCCATTCTGTCATCCCAATGAGGGTTAGGCTGCATGCTCGCGGATCTCCGCCAACACAGCTTCAGCAGCGAGCCACGTCCGATCGAACATTTACGATCTCCGTAAAAGGTGAATAGGTTTGCTAAACCGTTATAGGGGTTAAACCCTGTCGTGGGTTCGAATCCCATCCCCTCCGCCATTTTCCTTTTAAATCAATGCATTAATTGCCGCATCAATGTCACGAAACGTGGCGCTGTGCGACGAAGAACCGTTGCAGTGTGACGATTTTTGTGACGATTCATTTCGCTTTTCGTTCCTCAGAATAAGCAGCCGATGGGGAAAAACCGGGCGATATCGTCACTGTTCGTTCTTGCACGTGCCTGCCGACACCTTACTCATTGGCATACGTTTCCTTGGGTTTTGTGGCAGTTGTGTGCCTAGTTGATGAGGTCCGGCAGATACGCCGAAAGCACGCAAGCGAGAGCATGGATGGCCAGTTCCGATGTGACGAGATTTGTGCTGACCAACGTCGAAGCGCACCAAAGTGCAGCGGTTTCTAAACGCTCGAATTGACGCTGTAGTACAGCATCAATGGTGGCGACAGCCTGCCGGACAAGCCGGTCTCGCGCGCATCCCGTCTGTCGGAGCGGGGCGCGGGCGGCGCGGTAGGGATGATGATTTTGCGTGAGCGCTAATCGTTATGGGATAGGCCGTGCAAATCGGCATGTCCGCGCCTGACCAATTGCGCCAGCGGCTCGTCGCCATACGCTCAGAGAGCCGCTGCTTGGAAGTGCGGTTCTCGTCCAGGTCTGCGTCCTCGTCTTCTTCGGCAAGCTCCGGCCAGAGCAGGATGAGCGCATATCCCCTCTGCTGATGAAGGACCTGTTCGAAGAGCGCGGGAAGGGGTTTGCCCCAGTCGAACTGGAGCCACTGGCCGGCTTGTGTTTCGACAAGACCCGATAAATCGTCGCCGCCCGCGGGCCTGCGCCAGTAGATTGACAGGTGGGGGACGGCGTCGCCTTCCGCAACGGAGAGGCGCGGAAATTTCAATCCCTTGTAGATGCGCTGAACTTTTCCCTCGTGGACGACCGCAAGCGCGATCGGTTCCTCGTGGAACTGCGCGTAGGCGCGGGCGGCTGAGTCCTTGCTGACCTCAAAATCATCATGCAGGGCGAGGACGTGCTTGAGGTCGGGGTCGCCCGTGCGGGCGAGATAGGGGCGCAGGAGCGGGGGCGGCATCAGCATCAGGGCGGAAAACTTGTTCGCCTCGACTTCCATGCGCGCATAAGCATTCTGCTCTGCCGTTGACCACAGGCGCATGTCGTCGCGCGAACAGAGGAAGGCATCGCCCTTCACCGGCTTGTGGGTCGGGATCAGGAAATGACCAAGCTCGTGCCCGATCGTGAACCGTCGCCGGCCGCTGCGCGCATCCTTGCTGACGAGGATGATGCCCTTGGTCCGGTATTGATCCATCAAGAGGCTGCCCTCAAAGCCCGCCGTTTCGAGGACGGCGATCTCTTTGATGTCGAGCGCAGCGGCGAGTTCTTCGATCGGCACGGGATAGGTCAGGTCCGGCTCGGCCTTCAGGATCTTGGTGACCAGACCCTCGGGCGATCCGGTGCCGTCGAGATCGAGCCTGGTCACCTTCATCTCAGTCGTCCTTGACCTTCAGACGCTCAATCATGTGCTGAATCATATCGAGGTCGCGCTCCGAGAGGTCCTTGAGTTCGCGGTACATGCCGAGGACGCGCGACCCTTCCTCTTCCGCTCCGGGGTTTTCACCGACGAGATCGATCACCGCGACTTTGAGGTGGTCGGCGAGCTTCGTCAGAAGCTCTAGCGATGGGTTTTTGCTGCGGTTCTGTTCGAGATCCCAGATGTGGGCTTTCGATACGCCCGCCGCGTCGGCGAGCTCCTGCAAAGACAGACCTTTTTTCAGTCGGAACGTCCTGAGCCGTTCGGCCAATGACATATGCACCTCTAAGGTATTGATTCTAGCCGTGGATCTTTCCGTATACGATTTTGTACCAGAAGAGTTGACAAAGGGCAACATACAACTTAATCTGTACGAAAGCGTCGTAATTCGCGGCGCGTCTCAACAGATTGGGGGGACCCCCATGACCATCGCCGATACCGCAGAGAATCCCGCCACCACTGCCCGCAGCTCCTTCACGGCGCAGATCGCCGACGAGTCGTTCCAGTTCCGGGACGTCGAATTCGACGACCGCAAGGTGACCGGGGCGCAGATCGCCGCCGCCGCCGGGGCCTACCTGGCGACCGACTACGTCGTCCTGCTCCACCTGCTGAACCACGAGATCGAAACCGTCCGGCCGAACGAGCTGGTCGATCTCCAGATCGGGCCGCGGCTGTTCGTCATCAAGGGCGACGGCACCGAGCGCTTCTTCGTCGACGGCCTCGCGCTGGAATGGCCGCGCAAGTCCCTGACCGGCGGCGGCATCAAGTTTCTGGCGGGCAAGGACGAGGATCTCGACCTTCTGCTGGAGCGCGAGGACCAGCCCGACAAGGTGATCGACGACGATGATGAGGTCCGCATCGGCGCGCCGGGCGTCGAGAAGTTCCACACGCGTCCGGCCCAGGTGAAGGTGACGATCATCGTCAACACCCGCCCGAAGCCCTGGACGAAGAAGAGGATCTCGTTCGCCGAGGTCGTGGCGCTCGCCTATCCGACGCCGCCGGCCGGCGAGAACATCGTCTACACCGTCGGCTATTTCGACGGCCCGCCCCACCGCCCCGAAGGCTCCCTGACCGACGGGGAGTCGGTCCGCGTCCGCGATCAGATGGTGTTCGATGTCAAATTCACCGATAAGTCATAATCCCGACCTGCAGCGGCTGGTCGCTGAGGGTTACGAGATTGAGATCGTTGCGGACCACCTCGCGGTCCGCAACGTTCCCTTCGTGAATGCCGAGCGGCAGGTCCGCCGCGGCACGCTTGTCTCGGAGGTCAACAACACGTCACGGACGCCGGGCACGCACGTCATCATGTTCGGCGGCGGCATCCCGTGCGACAAGAACGGGCGGCCGCTCGAGAAGATCATCAGCGACAAATCGCGCCGTGCGATCTCCGAGGCCCTGTTCGTCGATTGCTCCTTCTCGAGCAAGCCGCCGGGAGGCCATCCCGACTACTATCAGAAGGTCATCGCCTACGTCGCGATCCTGCAGAACGAAGCGCAGGCCATCGACCCCGATGCTACGGCGCGGACGTGGCGGGTCATTCCCAACGAGAATACGGATTCGCCCTTTGCCTACCTGGACACGGCATCGAGCCGGGCCGGGATAACGGCGGCGGGGCGCAAGCTCAGGAAGGACAAGGTCGCGATTCTCGGCCTCGGCGGCAGCGGCTCCTATGTTCTCGACCTGATGGCCAAGACGCCCGCCGCCAATATCCACCTGTTCGACGGCGACAAGTTCGGGCAGCACAATGCCTTCCGGTCTCCGGGCGCGCCGTCCCTTGAACAGCTGCGCGCCATCCCTTTCAAGGTTGACTACTGGGCCGAATTCTACGGCTGGATGCACCGCGGCATCATCCCCCACCGGGTGGCGATCACGGCGGCCAATGTCGATCTGCTGCACGGCATGGATTTCGTGTTCATCTGCGCCGATGCCGGCAAGGACAAGGAAGCCATCATCGAAGCGTTGGAGCGGGAACGGATTCCCTTCGCCGATACCGGCATGGGGCTGGAGCTGGCCGGGGACACGCTGCACGGCATGCTGACCGTCACGACGAGCACGCCGGAAAAGCGCGACCATGTCCGCAAGCGCGTCTCCTTCGTCGGGGACGGGCACGAGAATATCTACGCGCAGAATATCCAGGTCGCCGATCTCAACATGATGAGCGCGGCCATGGCGGTCATCAAATACAAGAAGCTGTGCGGCTTCTATGAGGATCTGCGGCACGAGCATTTCACGAACTACACGATCGCCGGCAACTCGATGATCAGCGAGGACCGGACATGAAGCCGCCGGTCGCGCTAAAGCATGCCTTTGTAGACTCCGCGCCCGAGGTGCTGGAGGAGGGCGTCATCTACGTGTCGATCCGCCACCGGACCGCTATGCACAAGTGCTGCTGCGGCTGCGGCAGCGAGGTCGTCACGCCGCTCGGGCCGACGGACTGGGTGCTGATCTTCGACGGCTTGTCGGTGTCGCTCGACCCGTCTATCGGCAACTGGAGCCTGCCGTGCCAGTCCCACTACTGGATCAGGAACAACAAGGCCTATTGGGCGGGCGCATGGTCCGAGGAGCAGGTCGCTGCCGGACGCCGAAGGGACAGTCTGGTAAAGCATCGTTATTACGAGAAGGCTGCCGATCCATCGCCCTCTGCGCCGGCGCGCGCGCCGGAACCCGCGCCCGCGCCCGTGCGGCCGGGGCTGCTCGCGCGTGTAAGCGACTGGCTCGCCGCGTGGGGGCGGGGGAACTAGGGAAGGCGTCATGGGCGAGGGCATAATTTCAGGCAGCTGCGTGATGCGATCCTCGCCCTGAGCCGCGCGCGCGAATGGGAGGTTGCCCGCAAGGAGTGGAGCCTCGTGGACATCAGCGAGGCGGACGAGCCGGGAACCTGCCTGTGCGGGCACTTCCCGATCATCGAAATCTGCACGATCGCCAACCGCGTCACCGGAGCGCGGGCCGAGGTCGGCAATCGCTGCGTCAAGCGTTTCCTTGGCGTGCGGTCCGACCTGATCTTCACGGCGATCAAACGCATCCGCAAAGACATCACGAAGAGCCTGAATGCGGACGCCATTGCCTTCTTCAACGAGCGCGGCCTGTTCACCGGCTGGGAATACGTGTTCCTGCAGGACACCATGGGCAAGCGGCAGCTTCCGCCGGCTCAGATCGCCAAACGGCGCGCCCTCAACGAGAAGATTCTGAGCGCTGTAGGAAAGCGCGGTTTCCAGGGACCGGATTGATAGGTGGCTTGAGCGCCTCCCGGCGGGGCCGGGCTCTACAGCGCTGAGCGCCGCGGAGCCGATGTCTTCGCCCATGCGGGTGACGATCCCTGGCGGAAGAAGGCAAGGGACCGGGGGTGCTGCCCCCGCCCTTAGCACGCGTTCTTCCGGCCGGGCAGGACCGCGGCCGGCTGCAGGGCGGTACGCCCCGCCCGGCCGGCAGTCTGGCCCGCCGCTAACGCGTACCGACCCGGCTCCGGTTCTCGGCGAAGGCCAGCGGTACAGGGGCCTGCACCTGGCTCATGACGAGACCGCCGGCGTGGCCGCCTGCCGCACGACGCGCGGCAGGCTGGGGCACGCCCCGGCTGCCTCCGAGCCGATCAACGCCACCACGTCGTTCAGATACTCAGACGGAACGCGCATCCGGCCTTTCTGCAGTGCATTGAGCATCGCCTCAGCGTGGGCGGGCCGGCCCAGTACCGCAGCTCCCAGGAGCCATTGCGCAGTGCATCCTTGGACAATAGCGGGGAAATGCTCGGCGCACATGCGCCGCGCCTTCCGTTCATCAATGACGGCTACGCCGCCGTGCCGGACGGCGATGGCGATCGTCGCGGCTTCGCCGTCGTCGAGCGTGCTGCCATAGGTGCCGTCGATGAGCGCCTCGTAGGTTTTCATCGCCACGGCGTCGAGCGTCATTCGTTCGACAAGGCCGGCAGCGACCAAAGCATCCAGCTGAGTGCCATCGTCGTGGCCGAATTGGGCGCCGAGCGCCAGTTCGTTGCCGGCATTTTCCGGAACGATGATCCGGCGTTCGGTAAGTTCGATAATCCGCCGCGCATGGCCGCTCGCGTTGAGACCAATCACAACGCTCGCATCGGCAATCAATATTGCGTCCGGATCAGCGGGGAATGCGGACAAGCTCATCAGCTTCGCTCTCCTCGCGTTCCGCGCCGTCCAGAACTTCCCTTATACCGTGAAGGTCGAGCTGAAGCATGCGGGCAAGCTGGCCTTCGCTGTAGAGCTCTTTCTTCCATGCTTCGCGCGCTAGAAGAGCAAGGCGCGGCGGCACCGAGCCTCCAGACAGACTGTTGTACGACGGGCGTTCCGGCGCGTTGCCCAACACCTGAACCATATCCTTGTCGCTGATCCCGCCGTTCGAGACGAACCAGTCCCACGTTCCGCGCCGTGCAAGGCCCAGCTCTTCGAGGCGGCGCACGATGGCCTCGCGCGAGACGCCGAACGCGTGGGCGAGCAAGATGACATGACGGCGGGTCAGATGCGTTTGACCCGCAGTGATTTCGGCAAAGCGCTGGCGCACTTCGCGGCCGGGCGTCAGAAAGCAGCGTTGGAAGATATTGGCGTAGCGCTCTTCGCGCGATGCAAAAAGCTCATCTTCAGTCAGCACTTCCGCCTCGCGCCGGGTCGATATGAAATGAGCTGCCTCATGCGCGCCGCTTTGCGTCAGGCGTTCGTGCGGGTGGTTGGCGTTCAAGAGGATGCAGGCACCGGCCCGCTCGTCATAGGCAAACAGGCCTGCGATCTTGCCGGGGAGCCGCCGAACATACACGCGCACTCCCAGCTGGAGTTCGAGAATGGAGACGATGTCCGTGACAGGCCCCGGACCGAGACCGAGCCAATCCCGCAGTTCCTGGGCATGCTGTTCGGCCTGGGAATAGAGATCGCCGGGCAGAATCGGACGTTCGGGAGGATAGCGGCGCTCGCGCACGACACCTAGTGCGTCCTCCAGTTCAACTTCCGCCCGCACAAGGTCATTGAGAAGCCGCGTTGCCTGTTCGACTGCGTCGTTCTCGCTTTCGTGCAGCTTGCGAAAGCGCGGCACCATATCGAGATGCACGGCGGCGCGGCGCAGAATAGCATTGGCCGACGTACCATAGGCCACCGCAAGCTTTTGCAGCTCGTCCATCTGGATTCGCCGTTTTCCTTGCTCAATAGCAACAATCGTCGTACGCGCGACACCAATGAGGGCGGCGGCGGCGGCTTGCGTAATCTTCCGGCCTTCGCGCGCAAGCCGGAGGCGTTCACCGATCTCCGCGTCCGAAATGCGCCCTTGTGATTCAATCATGTTCATGCTCGCGTCCATTGCCTCAGGAAGGAACGCGCTCCCTTATCCTGCAAAAAGTCATTCCACTCTGCGGCATGTCGTCCGAGTACATCTCGCAGTGCAGCCTCTGCAGCGGCAGGCTGCATATTCAGCGACGGACCTAAAAGCAGGGCGTGGCGACGAAGGACGGACTGGTGAAGTGGCAGAACGAGATCAGCCATGTGGTCAAGATGTTGCGTGCCCGCTATCGCATACTGGCGTAAAGCCCGGCCCCGCAAGGGGAAGCCCGGCTGGACCGAATCCTCGAACGTCGCAGCGCGCAAATCGCTGCAGGCATATATGCTGTCATCATCAGTCAGCCCGGCGGCATGGATGCTCATTCTGCGCAGCATGCAGGCGGCGCAGACCCCGCACTGAACGAGCCGTCCATTAAGGGAGCAATGCCGGGCATTCTGCCAGCATGAGTGCGTTTCCTGCCAGTCGTCGCTGCCTGGCAGCGCCGCATAAGCCTTCAGCGTCTCGCCCTTCGTGTGCCAAATTCGCGGAAAGACAAAATGGACCGGACGTTTCAGGAGTGCGGCCAGAAACCGCTCCATGCGCATCGTGAAGAGGGGATGGCTGCGAAAGTCCGGATAGGCCTGCGCCGAAGACGTGACGAGCGCGGGCCCGAATATGCCTTGGCCGCTTTCGGGAAGGACAATCTCGGAAGCGTGCGCCAGATAAGCGGCAATGCCGCTGATAAGCGCGAACTTGAACCCGCGGCTACGGGCGCTCGTCTCGCCGGATGCTTTCACGTTGTAAGGCACAGCAGTGAACGGAAGCGGTTCGCCCGGTTCGGGGCATCCGCCCGCCTTGGAACCGACCCGCACGCGGACCAGCCGGCGGCCGAAGGCCTTTGCGGTCAGCCCGGCTACGGCGCGGGAATCCATCCCGTCACTGAACGCGATGACGGCATCAGTCGTGATGCTGAACTGGAGGCAATCCTGCTGCGGTCTCGGCGTTTCACCGGTTCTTTGAACAAACTCAAACGTCCAGTCGTCGCCGGTCAGGAAGGAGGCGGCGTCCCGCAGGGCGTCCCAGACGGCACGGTCGCTCCACCGCGCCGGTTCCAGCACCGGCACGCGCAGCGTGAACTCACGTCCCCAACCGAGTTTTGGACGCAGGAAACTGCGGTCCGCGTATTCGATGGACGCAGCGACAACCATCGCGTCGTAGATCACCGGTTCCCACTGCGCGAAGGCGTAGGACTCTAGGGCTGCCGTCGAACAGGTGAAATTCTCCTCCAGATTAAAGGCGGACCGGCCCTGTCGCGCCCAGCCTGAAGGGATGACATCAATGGCGTGTGCAGGCACCCGTACCTTGTAAGCAGCGGCCGTCATAGGGATGGGCCCTCGTCAATACCAGTCTGTCGAGGTAACCCTACCCCGCTTCGCGACGGCGGGCCGGCAGGCGTTAGAAGCGCAGCGGCGATGCCGCTGCAATCCAGCCTTCCGAGCGCCTCATCAAGGCGCGTGCGTACCGTGCGGCTCGCCTGTGCGCCCGCTTCACGCTGGTAGTGTTCGTCGATCCCGCGCACCGGAGCGCGGGCGATGTCTTCCAGCGCTGCGGATACGGCAAGGGCCGTCCCGGCTTCGCCGTTCACACCGCTTGCCGTCGCCTCGATGGCGCAGTCGATCAGGCTGTTTGCGGCGGCGGAGCGGGGATGACGCGCGCGTAGCGTTTCGAGTTGTTCGATGCGCATGCCGGGGAACAGCGTGTCGCTGTTCATGATGTCCCGAACAGCGGCAATGGGCGCTCCCTGAATGTCTTTCTTGAGCGCGTGTGCGAGTGCGCCGCACACCTCATCGGCCGTATGAGCGAGGTTTGCCGCCCACCGGGCGGCAGTCTTCCAGTGGGGGCGCATATTGAGGCTGCGGTGGGGGCCATCACTCATGTCGATTCTCTACGTCAGAAGTATACTTCAAAAATGCTGACAATGTCAAATCTTGTAGTTTGATCTAATGGAGGCCGTTCCTGTTGAGGAAATCATGCTGTGTTTTCCGCGTTATAAGCGGATTCTAAGAAATGAATTTCCAAAATTACGCATTTCATGTTGATATATCCGCGCTAAAAGCGGATAATAGGATATGGTTCACGATCAACGATCAGCCCTGTCCACCTATATGTCCGGCCTGTTGTCGCGCGGCGGGGTCGTCTTCACGGGCAGCGAGGCGACGCAGACCCTCAATGTCGGGAGGGGCGCTTTCCTCGACGCGGCCGAGCGCCTGCAGAAGCGCAAGGCGCTGCTGAATCCCCGCCAGGATTTCTATGTCGTCGTGCCGCCGCAGTTCGCATCGTGGGGGGCGCCGCCGCCGCCCTGGTACCTCGACGCGCTCATGCGTCATGTCGGCGAGGCCTACTATGTCGGTCTCCTGAAGGCCGCCGAGCTGCACGGCGCGACGCACCAGGCCGTAATGGAATTCCAGGTCATCACGGCGCGGCGTCTGCCGAAAATTCGCGCCGGGCGCAACCTGATCGCCTTCTATTACCGGAAGGACATGGACGGCGTCGCCGCCGGCATCGAGGAGCGCAAGACGGACACAGGGATGATGCGCGTCTCCGGCGCGGCGCTGACCGCCCTTGATCTACTGCGTTATCCGCAGGCAGGGGGCGGCCTTGATAACGTTGCCACCGTTCTCAAAGACCTTGGCGAAAAAATCGACGACACGCTGCTCGCCACACTGTCGGCGGCCACCGAGCGCCCGGTCATCCAGCGGCTCGGGCACCTGCTGGACCGTCTGGGCCATAGCGCGCGCGCGGAAGCGATGCACGCCGCCGCCGCCGCGCGCGGGCCTTTCAGATGGACTGAGCTTGATCAGGCCGCCGCGCGCGATCCGGACTTCGCGCCGTCCATACAGGAACGGGATGAGCGCTGGCGTATCCTTGTCAGGCGCGCCCCGGAGATCGACGAATGATCCCCGCCCAGAACATCGTCGCCTGGGGCACTGTCGCGCCATGGGCCGACCAGCGACAGATCGAACAGGATCTGATCATCAGCCGGGCGCTCGTGGATATATTCAGCGATCCGGCCTTGCGCGCGGCGCTGCGCTTTCGCGGCGGGACCGCGCTGAACAAGCTGCATTTCGCAGCGCCGCTGCGCTATTCCGAAGACATCGACCTCGTGCGCACCTCAGCAGGACCGATCGGGCCGATCCTCGACCGGCTGCGCGCGGTGCTGGAGCCCTGGCTCGGGCGCGCGCAGTTCGAACAAAGCCCGGTTGCGCCCAAGCTCCGCTTTCGCGTGGAGCCCGAGGATGGCAGCGGCGTACCCATCCGCCTGAAGGTTGAGATCAATACGCGCGAGATCGAGGCTTTCGACGCCGTCGCGGGAATGCCCTTCAGCGTCACCAATCCCTGGTTTACGGGCACGACGACCATTCCGACATTCTCCCCGGAGGAGATGCTGGCGACGAAACTGCGTGCGCTCCTGCAGCGGGAGAAAGGCCGCGATCTCTTTGACCTTTCCCATGCACTGACCTCGTTTGCTGGGCTCAGTGAGGAGCGCGTCGTTGAGTATTTCGGGCGCTATCTAGCCCTCTCGGGGCAGGCGATTTCCCGCGCGCAGGCGCAGGAGCGCATGTTCGCCAAACTCGCCAATCCACGCTTCCTTCTGGATATGCGGCCCCTCCTGCCTGCAGAGCAGGCGCAGGCCCTTGATGACGCCGCCGTGGCCGCTGCCTTTGCGGCTGTCTATATGCGCTTCATAGACCGGCTGCCGGGTGATACGTGGGCGAGGACGGATGAAATGAAGAAACGGTTCGGGCTTGTCTCGGAGGCGGGATAACGGGCTTTGCGAATGAAGCACGCGGGCTCAGGATTGCGGGCACCGCAAGATAAGGAAATACCCTTTGCCAACTACCAAGCAGATCACCGAACCGTTCTTTCGCCGTACCGCGCATGCGCCGCTCAATATTGCGCCCGAGCGCGGCCCGCAGCTTGCGGAAGAGATATTCGGGTCGGGAAGATGGGATCTGCTTCCGAGCGAGACGGAGGCGAACTTCTATGCCGTGCCTGCCGACAAGGCCATCTATCTGTCGTATGCGGGCCTTGCGAGCCTATGGTGCGTTGCCTATGCGGCTTACCATGCAGCGGACATTGCCTCCCGGTCTCAGCGCCAACCAACTGCCGGGCGCACTGAGATCGATATCGGGGCGGAGTCTGCAGAACGCAAGATTTCCGCGCATGTTGCCTATGCGAAACTGCTTTTCCGCACGGACCGGGATTGGCCGGAAGACCTTCCCGCGCCGGCACCGGAAGCCGATTTCAGTAGTCCCGCCGGGCGCGTCAACAATGTGTTCTATGGCGCCCTTAGCTGGATCATGCTCCATGAGATTGCCCACGTTCACCAGCAACACTCGGCACTGATCCCGGCCCACCTTCGTGTGCGTCAGGAATTTCAGGCGGACGACTTTGCCACGCGCTGGATTCTCGACGACGCCGGCAACGGGCTCTATCGCGAGTTTCGCGTCCTGATGATCGTTGTCGCCCTGACCTGGCTATTCCTGCACGAGGACACGGTGGGCATCGGTAAGGACCATCCGGCCACAATTCTGCGCTTTCGCGATGCGGGCGCCCTTTTCAAGATGGGCGACCGGAGCGCCGGGCTTGAGAATGCCGGCTACGTCCTGAAGGCTCTGCTCGATCCCGCGACGCCGGCACCCTCGTTCAACACTTCGACCGAGGTTTTTGAATGGATCAGTGACCGGCTGGAAATCCTGTTTCCGGCGGCATGAGGCCGGACGGACAGACGGCCCAAACTCTTACCAGCGCAATGGAAAATAGCTTCGCTCGCCGGAGGCCCTCGATCCCGTCGCTATACTCCTCCTCCGGGTGCCTGCCCTCGGGCGGGCCGGTCTCGCTCATGCGCTCTTCCCGTCGCTTTGCTCCTCCTCAGGGCGCACTTTGGTTTTCGGGTCCTGAAGCCTGACTGTGGTCAGGTTGGAAAATTATAGCGGTCCCGCAATCAAATAGCGGTGCCCAGCTCCATCCTCTCCGGTGCGCCATTTTATCAATAAGTTAGATACGCCACCGTCTTCGGCCTCACCCCCAAAATACTTACTGGTATGGAAAGGGTTGCCTCCCTGTGTAGATGGGAGGTTCATATTCGCGTCATGCGCAATGATATCAAGGCGATGTCGCGGCTATGCCGGAGTCAAACCGGCGCTCTCCATAACGCGGATTATCAGGTCCGGGCCCTCACCCGCTGCATTACGGGCAAGCAACTGGACCCCAGCCTCCTATTCAAACGCAAGATATAAGCCACGGGTGAGGCATTGTTCCCCAGAATGCCGGCATGGCGGCGTCGATCCGTAGAAACTTGCGGACTTCACTCCAGAAAACCACCTTGTCCCCATTGATCCAATATCCGGATGGACTGAGGAACGGATTCTGGCTGACCACCGGCTTCATACTCCCTGTCCTGGTGTGATTTTTCATGCCTGAAGACCGTGCCGGCGGCCCCGGCAATTGGTCGTCGCATGGAGACACTAGATGCGAATACAGATTGCTGAACACAACAAGACTGCCATTGAGGAACGGCTCCTCGCCGTCAATGGCAAGGCGACAAGCTTCACGGTGACAGCCTTTAGCGATGTGCAAGATGTCGTGGAAGAAGCCGAGGCGCTCCTCGGCGTCTTGCCCAAGGCGCAGCGCCTTGGAGCCACTTGTTCCTACCAGCCTGCGGGCCCGACCGCAAAAAGCTATCGATTCAGTGCCAAATCCACGCGGCTCCATCTTGTCCGTGAATCGGCAGGCTGGTATCTGCTTGGCGTCACCGAAGCCCTGGTCTATCCGCGTTCCGGGCGCAAGCTTATTGTCGAGATTTCGGCTGAGCAGGCCAGTGAGATCCAGCGCCGCGTTGTTATCGGATTTGTGGTGCGGGAGCCGGTGACGCCAAGGCTCGCGGCCTGATACCGCCCCCATTTGGAGGAATTTGGCCGGCATGCCACCGTCGGCCAAATCTTCGCTCTCTGCAGATTCATTTGTGAGTGCAGCCCGTCATCCAGGACCCATCCACCCATGCACTTCATTTACGTCACTGTGGCAGTCCTATGCGGCAGCAACGCTCCTCCTTTCCATCACGCGGCAATTGCACGAAAGCGTCGGCAAGCTTCTTGACCAGCGCTGAGAGTTCGTGAATCAAAGTTGCAGCATCGTACTGACCCGGTATGGGGCCGGTGGTGATGCAATGCTGCGAATTTCCGCTGTTGCGCACTTTATTACACTGAGATCGCTGCACAGATCCTGGGGTTCGCGGGGCCCCTGACCTCAACATCTTAAACAGCCAGTGCCGTAACAATGACGTCCTGGACTGTTACGTCCTCTTCCAGTGCCCGCAATTGAATCGCCCGCCGCTCCTTGTCGCCCCGACTGACCTCAGCTCGTTATCAAGGACGCGACCATGCCGGCAAGGATCCGCGTGACCTCCACGGTGCCATTGCAGCAGCCGAAATTCTGAGGAGAGGAACGATACTGCCGAGTCGTTTCGCCGGCCGGTCGTTGCCGCCCACCGGCTCGAGCATACTCCGGCGATGGCGTCGATAACAACCCTTGTGCAAGCAATGCGCGATAGACGAGGACCTGAACATCCGTGTCAGCATCGATCGCGCGACGATGCAGTTCCGCTCGTTCCCAAGGCCACACTCGGATGGCGAGCTGCACCCTCTCCGCGCCTTGCGAGGTCGGCCGTGCTGCTTCCGATGGGCGCTCCCTTTCCTGGCGAGGCGACTCACCCAGCTTCCGTTGTTTCCCTTTTCTCGAGCTCCCTCTCGGTCGCGTTCCCTTCGCCCGCGCAGATTTCGAGGGATTGCACTTCTCTCCTTCCTTCACTTTCAAAGCCATCAATCTCTCTCCCATTGCAACCGCGATCGGTGAGAGTGATCTACGGCACAAATTGCAGATCCCAACAGGAATTTTTTGTTGTTCGTCGCTCCATTGATCGCTTCTTGAGTAGATGGACGTTGCTGCCATAGCACCCTTATGGTAGGCACTGGGTAACGCCCTTGACCCGGAAAACGCTAACGAGGCCATCGGCATTGCAGCCGCGGATTTCTGCAGCGAGATCTGCTGGTACTGCTCTGCCACGCCAGACCCTCACATCGGGGTCGTACCGGAATTTGAACGCGCTCTTCAGTTTCAGGCGCAAATCCCCTGCGGAATCTGTGCAAAAGCGAGCTCGATCGATTCCATTTCTGACGGGGCGGCTGTCAATGCGTACGTCGATTGCGAGCTCGCCTGAGGATTGTCCGTATCGACCGGCACCGTCTCATTTCTGCGCTTTCGGAGGCCCGCATCGATCATGGCGGCATCGATCTTCGGAAGCTCCGCGCAGTCCTCGGCTAGGAGCAGGTGGAATTCAGCGAGGGAGATATCACCACGAGCATAGCAAATTGCATTTCCGGCAATTCGGTACTTCAAGAAATTTTCTTTGCCCCGTGCCGACTGCTGAACGCGCGCGCCGTGTCTCGCCCGTCGAAGTGCGGTCTGCTCCGCCTCCACTGCAGCTTGTTCCGCTTCGCGAATGAGTTTTTTGAGCGCTTTTCGAGTCATGAAGATTGATATAGTCGCGCAATTCCGCACCACAGAATTATTTCCAAATAGGGCAGCATTGCCAATGCACCGGCCACCCCATCGACCCGCCAATGATGGGTCCAGCGTGGAATTGCGCCGCCTGACTCCAACCGTATTTCATGGCGCGATCGCGTTACAAACGTGCGAAGTAGCGGATAGTCTCGCCAGTCCGGTTCTTCAGGATTTTGAACGCAGCGCCAGGGCCGAAGGCAAGTTTTTTCCCCAATTATCGGCGCACTGACGATTTCGTAGCTGAAGCGGAATTGCGCTTGGCGACATCCATGGCGCTGATCCCAAGCCAGTTCCTGCACCCCGATTCGCCCACGCCTGCCTTCCCCAGCTTCTCCGAGCCCGGCCCCTTGATCGGCGCGCCAGCGACGAGCAAGCGCAATCACATTCTGCACTGCGCGCAGAATGTGATTGCGTCATTTCACGATCGGCCGGCAAAGCGGGTTTCCACGAATATATGTCTTCGGGCGTTCCAACTAGCTCGTGACATGCCCATGGCTATCTGCTTCTTCCGAATCGACATCCTGAAGGCCGCCAATGGCGATTTGCCCACCGGCATGGCTGCCTACATTTCCCGCTCCAATCTCCGGAGCGCCGTGACCGGCGAGCACTTCCGGCACCGATCGAAGAAAGAGGATTTGGTCTTCAGCGACATCATGCTTCCCGCCGGCGTTGATCCGGCCTTCAGGAACCCAGAGCACTTGTGGTCCGCCATGGAGCGCGCAGATATCCGCTCGACTCCCAAACGCACGGGCTCCGGGAAACAGACCAAAGCCGAGTACCAGGCGCTTCTTGGCCGGATCGACAATCCGGCCAAGAAGCGCTTGTCGCGCGAAGAGATGGTGCCAGCCTGGTGCGACAATTCCCAACTCGCCTACCACCTCACCCTGGCCTGTCCGCATGAACTCAGTGAGGCGCAGAACGTTGCCCTGGTCCAGAAGTTCATCGGGGAGGAACTGCTGCCTCTGGGCCTCATCGTGCAGTTCGCAGTGCATCGGCCGGATGAGTCTTCCCCCCTGAACTGGCATGCTCACCTGCTGGTCGGCACCAGAGAAGTTTCCGGTAGAAAGGTGGGCAACAAGATCCGAGGCGTCTTCGCCAACTTCGCAAACAAGACCGATGGCAAGGGCTTTGTTTCCGAAGGGGGCGGCTGGCCGGACAGATGGGCGGCGTTCCAACTCGACTACGCACGCAAGCTCGGCATTGAGGTTGAAATTCCCGAGAAGGCGGCAATTCCAGAGCCGCATCGGGGCAAGACTGTGCATTTACCGGAGAGCGATGCCGCCACCGCTTGGGCCGAGACGAAGGCTGATTCCAGGAACGCGGTCCAGCAATCCGACGTCCTCATCGAGCTCCTGGTAGAGACCCGGGCCACCTTTACGGCCGACGATGCTCGTGCCGTTCTGCAACGGCACAGCATCGCTGAAGAAGCGGCAGATGCACAAATTGCAGCGTTGCAGGAGTCGCCTGAACTCGTCCCGCTGTTCAATCGCCGGGATGGTCGCTTTTCCGGCCGGTTCACGACTCAGACTGCGCGCAATCAGGAGATGAGAATCCGAAAATTCGCCAGACCTTGGCCTGGCAGACTCTCTCCGATCCCAGCCAGTGCCAATTGGCGCAAGGGGCCATCGACCTCGCTCGGCGCCTAATTCGCCCGAAGCGGCAAGAACTCAAAAAGGCACTCCGCGATTTGGCCGAGCCAGCCGGGCTGACCGTCTTGAAGACGTCAAGGATTGCGGATTCTACCTTGCTGGGCCTCGACCGGCTGGCCCGACGATCCGGCGCCCGGGTTGTGAATCTCGCGCCAAAGCGGACCGGTACAGGGCGATTCAGGCGTCTCGTGACCCTGATTGCGTCGGCATTGCGAGGGCAGACAGTCGGGACTGACTTGACCTGGGACAAGAAGACATTGGTGTTCGTTCATGATGCCGACCTAATCGGCGCCGCGTGCGCCGACCGCCTCCTGTGCAGGGTCGCTGAGACCGGCGCGCGTCTCATTCTTCTGGGGCGATCAGCCCCTCGCCATGCGCTTGGTCGCAACGGAGCATTTGCCATTCTGGGTGATATCTTCATGCCGAGGCTAGAGCCGGATGAAGGCCCGATCGATGAGATCGACGACTGGCCGGTCTGGCTCCAGCCCTTGCCCTCAGACCTTCGCCAGCCCTCGCTGGCGCTGGCGGCGCTTGGTGACCCGCCGCCGCACAAAAGTCAGAAAGCGGTGACTTCAGTCCAATATCACGCCCCTCGGCCTTGGCGCTGGCCCGGCGCCGGCATCGGCGACGTCCTCAATCTCTCCTGCCGGTCTGACTGCGACCATATTTTCACACGCTTGACATCCATGGCCGCCGAACAGGCTTTTGCCGTCTACAGGGGTCTCCCTAGTGTCACTGACTCGTCCGCAAAGCCCAGTTCCCATCCGCTAGCCGCCTTGCGCCGCTCCCTGCATGGGCATTTCCGTAAAGTGGGACTTGAATCCATTCGCGGCGGGGTGGACCTGGAATGTTTCAAGCTTCTTCCGCTCAAAAGCGAAGACAGAATGCGACATCTCAATGAACTCGCGCCTTCTCGGGGGCACGTGGATGTCCGCGCCCTGCTCGCCAACATCGATGCCATTGATCTTGCAGATTGGCAGGAGATTGCCGCGAGGATGGCGCATTTCAGCCGAGGCACATTTGCCGCAATTCGCGATAGCCTCCATGATCTTGCATCAAATCACCCGCGCGAGAACATCCAGCACGCTGTCTCCGTTGCTCTCGCGCAGATCTACGTTATCGCCAAGGACGCCGGTCAGGATCTCGAACCCGATACGGACCGGAATGACATCTGGTCACTGATTCCGGCAGCGAGCCGAATCCTGAGTGCTTTGCGCTACGACGACCATGACGGCACTATCGCACCGTCCCTCGCCTTCTCACTGCCAACCTTTATTGAGCGCAATCCGCAAGCTCAGTGCACGGAGGCACGCCGAGTTTCGCAACCGCTCCAGTATCCCACGCCACAATCCACATCGCAGTCCATTGCCAAAAGCAGCGCGACCCCGCAGATTCGCAAATCGGCGCTCCAACCATCTCCGGATCGTCGCCCTACGACGGCAACACCCAACGCGCCTGCCAGCTCCCAGCCGGCGCTCCTGCCGTTCGCTACCCGCCTCGCCGATCTGTGCCAGAACCGCATCGTGGCCAAAGACAGGGCCTTGCAGTTGCGCTTGGCCGAACAGATCGCCTCGTTGCCGCAGTCCGACGACACGCAGAGGAAGGACACGTCACTGCATGACGCTGCCGTGTCCGCCGCCACTTACCTCCGGGTGACGCCGCATCTAAGTCCGATGGTGCTCGCTTCGTATTTCGAGCTCATAAGGACGGAGCTTCTCAAGATGGGACTTATTCCTGTCGAAAACGACGCCAACGTGACAGATGTGGATTTCCCGCAGGAACCAGGAGCGGTCCGGACCGCCACGGCTCGGTCACAGTCTCCCCAGCAGAGGATTGACAGCAGGAAGCTCTAATCGCCGTTTCGGTCATATGCGATATGCGGCAATGGTCGCTGCTCACGGGGCCACGATTGGTGCTGCAGGCCGAAAGTCAAAGGCATGCTGCCGCCTCTTGGATAAGCATCGATTCCGCTCGTTCAGCGCCAGGGGAGGAACAGCGAGAAGGCAGCGTCGCCGCCGCCGCGGGATGCGCGGCGGCGAGCACTGCCCAATGGCAGAAGCTCGGCAAGAGATTCTCAACAAGAGCATTTCTGGCGCGCATACGAGGACAATTGTATGCAGCACATGCAACGCATCACTCCCGAAAATTCTGGAATCACCCTCCACAAGACTTGGCATGACCCGAACGGCCGCATGCGAGTCGTCTGCTCCGCGGTTGACGACGCAACACTTATGCGCCTTGCCGCCGGCGCCGACGAGATCGAGATTCGGCAGGCTCCCGGCGCCAACCCGGTCAGCCCAGACATGGTCGCACAACTGAACTTTGCACTCGTCGCGTTGCCTCTTCTCTTGGGCGACACGATGCAGAATTCCGGCGCAGCGTTGAGGCGCCTCAGATTGGTGCTAAGTGATAGGCTCGCTCGCATTCGCATCAGACACAATCGCCACGTTCTCGCCCGCCGCATCCGGCGACCAAGCGAAAATGGCGACATCCTTGTGCTTGTCTTAGTGCTCGTAAGCCGCCGTGTCAGCGGCTGTGACTGGTATCTCGACTTCTAACCGGATGGCGCGCCGCCGTCACTCAATCCGACGGCGGCGCCTCGCCGTTCCATCACCACAACAGGCAGCGCGGCCATAGCCGCGCCCCAGAAGGTCCGTTCATGGCATCCCAAGTCATCAATGTTTCGGCGGCAACGATCGATGATATCCGTCGGCACCGCACCTTCCCCCGCGCCCACGCTTTCGGCATTCGCGACCAAGAGCTCCAGACTGTTCTCGCACCAAATCGTTCGCCGGCTCTACGCGTACATGTCGACCCGCTTGTCCATTTTCCTGAACTGCGTTCGCATTACGTCGACGATTTCTATGCGCTGCTCCTGACCAGCTGCGAGAAGACCGGCGAAGTGGCGCTACCCCAGATGCTGCCACAGCCGCTGGTCGCCCAACAGCTCAACCTTGCCGAGGCGGCACTGCTTGAACTGCCGGATCTCAGCGGCCACGACAGGCTCGACATCGCTGCGGGTTTCGCGCGGGCGCGAGATGCACAGCCGGCTATTCGCATACCCCGCACTCGCCTGCCTGTGGGCGCGGAGATTGAGGTGCTGGCAGAAGCACACGGGTTGCAGAAGCTATTGGCACCGGCACTCCGCCCGCTCGATCGGAAGCTCACACGACATCATGCTCACTTGCGAGCAAGCGGGCTCGAGGCAGCGGTCTTGCGCCTCGGTATGCAAGCCGAGTTGGGCGCCAAGCTGCAACTGGATCCAGTGGGAAACACCCTCGTGCCCAGCCTCAAAGGCGAGACCCGGGGGCGCCTGATCGATCTCTGGCGGCGGACAGGGAACCGGCTTTCAGCCTTCCAGGAAATGATGGAGAGCCAACACGAGGCTACCATCGAGAACCGAAACTGGCTGAACCTTTCTCGCCTCGAATTTGTGCAGCGAGCGCTGCTGGACGGATTGCCGGGATGTGAACATGCTGGCAAGTTGCGCACCAACGACGTCGAGATTCGCTCCGCCTATGATGGGCAAAAGCGATCGTTCTCTCTTGACGACGCAGGTGTCCAGCAGCAGTACGATGCCTTCACCCAGATCTTCGACAGCGCGCTGTGGCACGGAGTTCATCCGCTGGTCCGCGCTGCCATGGCGCAGATAGCTTTCCTGCGGTTGCGGCCCTACGCGAAGATGAATAGCCCTTTCGCCCGGATGCTGCTGCAGGGCTTGCTCCTGGAAAGCGGCCTGCCGGCGCTGCCCCTCGACGCCATACTGGTGTGGCAACGGGACCGGTACCTGGAAGCTCTCGATCGCGGCAGCGCCCAAGGCGACCCGCGTGCCTACCTGACTTTCCTGCTGGGGGCCTGCGATCAGGCAATTCGCCTCGGTCGACGTATACTCACAGCCCTGACACCGGAATGCGCCGCCCTCCGGGAGGCATTTGCCCCTGACGCGGGGCAACGCCTTGCCATCAAGCTCGCCGAGTTCGCGGGTTCGATGGTCTTTGGACCGGATCCGCAAGCTATCCGGCGTACGGTTCATGGCACGGAATTTTCCTGGCGGATCGGCGTCCTCGACCAGTTCGATGAGGTCGATGTTGCGCGCTTCAGTTTCGATCTCAGCGGGTTCCCGAGCGAACGCGCCTGGTCGAACAGGGCGGCCCGCACCTTGATGTCCGCGCCGATGGCGCAGTTCTAACCGCCTATTCGGCTTCAGCCAGCTTGTTCACTTGTGAACTTGCCCACAAGCCGGGCAGCGCCCATCGCCGCACCATCGAACGCAACGGGCATCCAGCCATTTTCTGTACCCAGCGCCAGGCGATACCGCCCAGACGCCGGGCAGCATCTGTTTCAGTTCAGTCCTTTCCGGGAGTTGTCCAATGGCCAACCAGATTATTGCCTGTCCCCATAGCCTGCTCGCGGCATTGCGCCCCAACATGCGCTATCAGAAGGTAGAGGGAACAGGCATTCTACGATTCAATCCCTTCGGCCCATATCAATCCGCCCGAGCTTACGCAATCCAGGTCGAGGATCCGCGGCTATGGATGTCCGAGACTCGCAGCGGCAACTGGGAATCTTTCGTTCTGCTATTGACGGCCGACGAGAAGCTGGATCCCGCTTGCCAGCCAATCCCATTATCGGAAGATCTCGTGCTCGAGTTCTTGGACCGTATTGTGCCGGAACTCGCCACAATTGCTGACCTTCAATGGCATGACCTGCTGGCCTTGGCCGCGGCCGTCGACGAGGCAAGGAAGGCAGCAAACCAGGTGCCGCTATCCCGGCTGGAGCGGCCAGCGTCAAATTCCTACGAAGAGAATCTCTGCGTCGTGGCCGCACTCGCGCAGGCGCAGCTTGGAGCTCGTCTCGCGCACTTTGATGGAGCCTACACCAACTTGCGCGATGACGCAGTCAGGCAGGGGATGATGCCCATACTGCGCATCCATGGCACGCAAGGCGCTGTTGCCGATTCACTTGATCTCGAAGCCAGTGGACGTAGGGCAGAATATGCCATGCGTGACGATCTCGATCTCCTCAGGCTCTTCCGACACCGACGGATCGCCGCGGGCAATTGCCGTGCACTCGATATCGTACTGAGCGGCGGCTGGGACCACGAAGTTCCGGCCACCAGGATGGCGAAGCCGGACTGGCCGCGCTGGTTGTTTCGGTTGGCCGAACAGCGCCTGGGTCGAGATCTGTCAGAGTTCTGCTGCGGAACACCCAAGATGCGATCGGTTCCGATATTCCGCCGGCTGTGCCAGTAGAAGAGATCAGCGCGGTTGTCGGTGATTTTTGTACGGCCTTCGATCGCCGGCTCATGGGGCGTGCCATCCAGTGATCCGTGCCGCTCTTGGTCTCTTTGAGGTCACCCGCATTCAACCCTTTCCGAAGGACAATGCGCGGATGGCTAGGCTCGTCTTCATTGCATTGCTTGACAGCATGGGATTCTGGGCACTCCCACTGCCACTGGCCTTGCACCGTCAGCGCCACGCCCTTGCATCGATGCTCGAGGGATCTGCCGCGATCGGCACACCGGACCATCTCATCGCGTTCATGATGACAGTCTGCGAGGAGGCGCTTGCAGCCGGAAAACTCATGCTCCACGACGCTATGCAGGAGCGTCAGAGGCTGCATGACGCTCTCACGCGGGCTGGCGTGCCAGGCGATCGAGCGGTTTGTACGACGCTTGAGCTGTTGGCCAACGCCTTTGTGAACACTCGACACGATACTGACTTTTGGAATGCGGCGTTTCAGGAGGATGCAGCCGAGCTGCATCGCCTCGGTCTCATCGATCGGCTTCGTCTCGGATGGAAGACCTATTGGTCGTCCCCAGTCGCGCGCGAGCTGGCTGCCTTCCGACCTTGGCGACAGGTCTCGATGGACTGACTCTGAGGGGGCCGCAACGGGCCTTTGGGATGACAGCACATGTGGGGGCTACGATCATCACGGCGCAGCATCATTTAACCAATCGATACAATGGCAGTATTTTGCGCGACCAACCCGCTCAGGTCACTCCGGCGCAGACATAGGCCGATGCGTTTTCGGAAATCCAATATCCGGGGCATGAAGCAAATGGCCCACCCTGTTTTGACTCAAAATGACGCCCCGTCGGAGAACTTTCGCGGGGCGGTGATCACGCTCGCCGGAACCGGGTTTCGATGGCCGCTCACCCAGGTGGAGCTCGCCATGACCCTGAAAATGGGGCCTTCAACTCTTCGCAATCACCTTCGTCGGCTTCGAGGAACTTTCCCAGACGCCGATCTCTTCACCGGTACCGATCGCTCCAAACGCTTTGAGCACCATCATTATCTTCTCATTATCGGACTTCTATCATGTCACTCACGGTCTGTGTCCCGCCAAAGCGCAAGAAGTTCTACATCCGCGGCACGGTCCGTATTGGCACCCAAAGCAGATATATATACGAAACTACAGGCATTGGCGTTCAAGACCCCAACGGCCGGCAACTCGCGGAAGAACTCCGATTCCAGACGGAAGCGCGGATCCGGAACGAACTAACCTATGGTTCGAAGACGGTTGTCACTTGGCGACAAGCTGTTGAGCTTTATGCTGAGAAACGAACGACGGAACGACGTGATCGCGATGCATCTCTAGTCGATGAACCGGACAAGCAAATCGAGTATGTTCTGAAATGGACCCAGTGGTTTGACAAACGCGGCAAGCTCGATATGCCACTGCATTCGATTGATAAGGAAGACTTGAAGCAGTACTTCCGGGAGCTTCACGAAATCAAGAGGAACAAACTCTCCACGCAGCGGAGAGAGGCAAATGTGTATCTCGCCATCATGAACTTCGCTCATAATGAATGGAATATTGGCAACTTCCCGAAACCGGATCTTCCGAAAGGCAATACGTACCCTAAACCCGTGAACAAGTGGCTTTACGTTGAAGAGGTCAGCCTGTTCATTCGCTTGGCGCCGGCACGCCTAACGGAATACGTCGCAGGCATCTTCGCGACTGGATGTCGTGGCGGCTCCATTCTTCACCTTCCAAGACACCGACCCGTCGAAGGCAAGTATCGTGGACAGGGCCTGATCATGGATCGGGGCAAAGAGCAGTTCTATCTTGGAGAGACCAAAGGTGGCTCAGATGACATTCGAATTCTACCCGACTGGTATGCCGATCGACTGCGGGTGTACCTCAACCTTCGTACGGATGATCATGACGCCTTGTTCTTAACGGATAGAGGCGTTCCTTACGTCCGCCCCAAGCGTCAGGAGGGGTTTCAGACCAAGACCGCCTGGAACAACCTTTGCACAAAAGTGGCAAAGGTCATTGATCGCCTTGCGCGCCTGACGGAACATCAGGCATCTGGCCTGCAGGGGCAGGCTTGGTACGACAAGACGGCAAAAGCTCGAGAACTGCGGGACCGGGCGGAAGTCGCTCGGTCCGTGACTCCGCATTGGGCTCGCCACAACATGACCTCTCACGCCTTCATCAAAGGGCTGGACACCGAAAAGGTCAAAAGGCTCGGCAATTGGCGGACCAATGAAATGGTCAGTCGCTATCATCATCTCGCGCCGGGTTATGGCAAGGAATTGGCAAATGCTATTGAGTTCTCGAAAGCTCGGACAAAGGCCCGCAGCAAGTAAAACTTGATGCGGGTTGACCTGCTGACCTGCCCCCGGGGACTCCAGGCCACGGATTGCTGGGGAAAGCCAGCTATGATGAGGAGCCCGAATGAGAAGCCGATCTGCTCGCATAGCTGAAGCCGACCGGGCCCATGCAGGCCGCGACTTGTTATTTCAGCGGTTGGCGGCCGGCCCAATCGTCGGAAGTGCCAGCGTGATGACCAGGCAGACCGTCAGCATCTCCGCAGACCCCGCAAGGCAGGCTTCAAAACCGCGCCGACCGTAGAGCGGGCCGGACAGCTGTGTCTCAGTGCCGAACCGGGACCCCTTCCAACTTCAACGATCTAACAGATCCTTCCTATAGATCTGGATTAGTAGCGATACTGATCGTGAATCTGTATCGTGGGTTGTTGTGCTCTCCCAATTGACAAAAACAGGATCCTTTGGGTAGGGGTCCTGGTTCGGCGCTGAAACGCTGTGGGCCGCTCTCGAACGAAGTGGTTCTTCATATCATCTAATCAGTTTTCTAATGCCAAGCCGCCGCGAGGGTCGGCGTCAGACTCTGCAGCACAGCGGAATCCAGGGTCATCTGGCCAAGTGGCGGCGGACTGAATGACACCATAGCTGATCGCAACTGCTCGACATCGCTCGCTGTCGCGTATTTTCCATCGGACAGCTGGATACGATCAAGCTGCCGATCCGTGCTGCTGTACCAGCCCTGTACAGTCACTGTATCGTTCGTGCCGATGATCGTCATAAGGAGATCATTGCCGGCTTGGCTGAACCAGAGCTGATCTGTCGCTACGCCCGCATCGATTGCAAGCTTATCGGCGCCACCGTCGGTATCATAGGCGTCAACAGTATCTGCGCCGGCGGATAGGCCGAAACGAAACTCGTCGGCTCCCTGGCCACCGGAAAGCGTGTCGTTACCTAAGCCACCCTCCACGATATCGTTGCCATCACCGCCATTCAATGAATCCGCACCAGCTGCGCCATTCAGCGTGTCATTCCCTGCGCCACCCGTCAGGATGTTGACGCCGGAATTGCCAGTGATGAAATTGTCCAAGGCGTTGCCGGTGCCGTTTATTGCGGAAGTGCCAGTTAAGGTCAGGTTTTCGACATTTGCCGCCAGCGTCGAGATCGTGATCGAGCTCTCGATTGTATCGATACCTTCTGCCGCATTCTCAGTGATCGCATCGCCGGTCGCTTGGACGATGTAGGTGTCATCGCCGATCCCACCGGCCATGGCGTCATTTCCGGAACCACCGTCGAGGCGGTCATTGCCGGCCCCGCCTGTCAGCGCGTTGTTTCCGCTATTCCCAGTGATGACGTTGTCGAGCGCGTTGCCTGTGCCGGCGACGCCTGAACTGCCGGACAAGGTCAGGTTCTCAAGATTAGCGCCAAGGGTCCAGGCGATCGAGGACTGAACAGTATCGATTCCTTCGTCGGCACTTTCCGTAGTCTGGTCACCGGCATTGTCCACCACATAAGTGTCGTTGCCTGTTCCACCCACCAGAGTATCAGCCCCTGTGCCACCGTTCAGTGTGTCGTTGCCATCACCGCCGGTCAGCAGGTTGATGCCGGTGTTGCCTGTCAAGATATTGTCGAGAGCATTGCCCGTACCATTGATCGCTGAAGATCCGGTGAGGGTCAGATTCTCCAGGTCGGCGCCAAGCGTGTAGGTCAACGAACTCTGCACGGTGTCCGTGCCCGCATTTCCAATCTCGCTCACCGCATCCCCTGCATCGTCCACGACATAGATATCGTTGCCGAGGCCGCCAATGAGTGTATCGGCACCCGCACCGCCATTCAGCGTGTCATTGCCATCGTTCCCGGCCAGTGTGTTAGCACTCGTATTGCCGATGATGACATTGTCGAGAACGTTGCCAGTGCCATCGACAGCGGCGGCGCCAGTAAGAGTGAGGTTCTCGATATTGGCACTCAGTGTCCATGTAATGGCACTCTGAACCAGGTCCGCATTGCCTTGGTTGGCTGCCTCGATCACCACATCATCAGCGTCGACCACATAAGTATCGTTGCCGGCGCCACCCACCAGCGTATCCGCGCCCGCGCCACCATTCAGCACGTTGTTTCCGCTGTTCCCGGTGATGACATTGTCGAGCACATTACCTGTGCCGTTGATTGCGGAACTCCCGGTCAGAGTAAGATTCTCAAGATTGGCACCGAGGGTCCAGGTAATCGAGGCCTGGATCAGATCCATGCCCTCATCCGCATTCTCCGTCGGCACATCGCCGGCATTGTCGACCACATAGGTGTCGTTGCCAGTTCCGCCGAGCAGCGTATCCGCCCCGGTCCCGCCGTTCAAAGTGTCGTTTCCGTCGCCGCCTGTCAGCGTATTGACGCCCGTATTTCCGGTAATGACGTTGTCCAGCGTGTTCCCGGTACCGTCTATCGCAGCACTTCCAGTCAAGGTGAGGTTCTCGAGATTGGCACCGAGCGTAAAGGCGATAGAACTCTGTACGGTGTCCGTCCCTTCATTCTCCGCTTCAGCCGCCACGTCACCGGCATCGTCGACAACGTATATGTCGTTCCCCAAGCCACCGGACAATGTATCGGCACCGGCTCCACCACTCAGGGTGTTGTTGCCAGCGTTGCCGGTGATGGTGTTAACGGCCGCATTGCCGGTGCCATTGATGTTCCCGGCGCCAGTCAGGGTCAGGCTTTCGAGATTTGCGGCGAGCGTCCAGGTGATCGAGGATTGCACCGAATCCGTGCCCTCACTTGCTGCTTCCGTCGTGGCATCGCTGGCATTGTCCACGATGTAAGTATCGTCGCCGAGCCCGCCGATCAGTGTATCCGCCCCAGCGGCACCGTTCAGGGTGTCATTGCCGGCGCCACCCGAAAGCGTATTGACGCCGCTGTTACCGGTAAGCGCATTGCCGAGGGCGTTACCGGTCCCGCCAATTGCTCCTGTGCCGGTCAGAACGAGATTCTCGACATTGTCCGAAAGGGTCACCGTGACTGAGCTCTGGACTAAGTCAATTCCTTCTTCCGCCGCCTCTGTCACAGCATCGCCAGCATTGTCCACTACAAAGATGTCGTCACCGAGGCCACCGATCAGGCTGTCAGCGCCTGCTCCACCGTTCAGCGTGTCATTGCCGGCACCGCCGGACAGCACATTGATCCCGGCATTGCCCATTACGAGATTGTCGAGTTCATTTCCTGTTCCATCGATTGCGGAGCTTCCGGTAAGGGTCAGATTCTCGACATTTGCCGAGAGCTGGAAGGTTGCCGATGCCTGGACGAGATCAACGCCTTCGATAGCGTTCTCAATGACCAGGTCGGCACTGTTGTCGACGATATAGGTATCATTCCCGGTGCCACCGGCCAGTGTATCTACACCAGCGGCCCCATCCAGCACATTGTTCGCGCCATTCCCAGTGATCATATTGTCCAGCTCATTGCCGGTGCCATTGATCGCCGCCGCGCCGGTCAGAACCAGGTTCTCAATGTTGGCGGAAAGCGTCCGCGTGACAGAAGACTGGACCAGGTCGACACCTTCTCCGTCGACCTCCGTCGTCACATCACTGGCATGGTCGACAACATAGATATCGTCACCCTGACCACCCAGCAGCGTATCGGCGCCTGCGCCGCCATTCAGCGTATCATTGCCCAACCCGCCCGTGAGCGCGTTTGCACCACCATTGCCGGTCAGAATGTTGTCGAGTTCGTTCCCGGTACCGCTATAACCGGAGCTGCCAGTGAGTATGAGGTTCTCGAAATTGGACAGCAGCGTATAGCTCGCCGAGATTCTGACCGTATCGGTCCCCTCATCGAGGCCCTCGGCAAGGGTGTCAGTTGTGTCGATGATGTAAGTGTCGTCTCCGGTACCGCCGGTGAGACTGTCGGCACCGGAACTGCCGTCTAGCGTGTCGTTCCCACCACCGCCGAAAATACTATCGTTCGAGGAGAACCCTGTAATTACATCGTCGCCAGCTGTTGTCGCTCGCGACATATACTCACTGCGAAGTATCGCTTGTGTCCAAGTCACTCCATCGGCAAACGATATGTATTCGATGGAATTCCCGATCAGCCCATATCTAAGATAGATTGAACCGGCGTCACCTGCGCCCGGGAGTGTTTCTGGTATAACAATGGTGACATGGTCGCCGTTTCGCACCATGAACACTTCGGATGATTCTACATCGGAAAGGACAAGATTGTCATAACCGCCACCGACGAGGGTATATTCGTTTATAACATCATTGCCATCGCCTCGTGCATAGAGATAGGTATCCCCACCGCTGTCACCCGCAAGCGTGTCATTGCCCTTGCCGCCGGAGATCGTATCTGCGACGCCGCCGAATCCGATGATGGTATCGTCGCCGGCTGTCGTTGAATCGGCGATAGACCGGATTCGAAGATCTGCCTGTGTCCAAATAGTTCCATCGGCGAATATTACCTGTTCAATGGAATTTCCGGCCAGGCCGTATCGCAGATAGACAGACCCGGCATCACCGGCACCGGCGCTGCTCTCACCGATGACTATGGTTACGTGGGAACCGTCCCTCACAAGCGACACATCTTCCGGATTGATGTCCGAGAAAATGAGTTTGTCGGGGTTACCATCGACTAGGGTGTACTCATTGATGACATCATTGCCATCACCCCGCGCATAAAGATAACTATCTGCCCCACCGTTGCCAGCAAGAACGTCGTCTCCGCCACCACCAGTTATGACGTCATCCAATCCACCGAATCCAGCGATGGTGTCATTGCCTATTGTAGAAGCATCGGCGAGAACGCGGACACGGAGATCTGCTTGCGTCCAGATCGTCCCATCGGCGAAAAGGATCTGTTCAAGACAATTTCCGTTAAGACCATATCGCAAGTAGACTGATCCTGCATCACCCGCACCAGGGCTGCTTTCACCAATGACAATAGTTACATTGTCACCATCCCGAATGAGCGAAATTGCCTCGGGATTGATATCAGCAAAGATCAGCTTATCGTAGCCACTACCAACCAGTGTATATTCGTTAATGGTGTCGTTCCCATCGCCTCGCGAATAGAGGTATGTGTCACCACCAGCGTCTCCTGCGAGGACATCATTGCCTAGGCCGCCAGAAATGATGTCGGCTGCAGACGATCCCGACACAGTATCGTCGCCGGCAGTGCCGGCCGCAGTGATTAACATGGTACGCAGCGTTGCCTGAACCCAGGTTGTCCCGTCGGCAAACACAATCTGTTCGATCGAATTCCCATCCAACCCGTATTTAAGAAGTATGGATCCGGCATCTCCGGCTCCTGGCGCACTCTCGCTAATAACAATGGTAACGTCGTCGTCAACTCTCAACAGCGACACGTCGGCTGGGTTGATATCAGAAAGGATCAGCTTATCGGTGCCGCCGCCGACAAGAGTGTACTCGCTAATAATGTCATGGCCGTCGCCTCTGCTATAAAAGTAGCTGTCGCCACCACTGTCACCGGAAAGTGTGTCGTCGCCTTCTCCACCTGTGATCTGGTCGCTTCCGCCACCCGCACTAATAGCGTCGTTACCGGCACCGCCCGAGATAGTGTCCGCGACACTGAACCCCTGTATGGTGTCATTGCCCGACGTCATGGTCGGGGCCAATACCATTGTCCTGAGGTCTGCCTGACTCCAGATTGTGCCATCGGCGAAGACAATCTGATCAACGTAGTTTCCATCGAGTCCATTCAACAGCAGGATCGAGCCGGCATCTCCAGCGCCGCTGCTACTCTCCCCAATGGCAACTGTCACGTCGATCCCGTTCCGTACCAGCAACACTTCACCTGGATTGATGTCGAAGAACACCAACTGGTCAGTTCCGTAGCCGTAATAATACTCGCTGATTGTGTCGGATCCGTCTCCTCTGGCGTAGACGTAACTGTCTCCGCCATTGCCACCGGTCAGGGTATCGTCTCCCTTACCGCCGGCGATCACATCGGCAACATTGAATCCAACGATCGCATCGTTGCCGTTGGTGGCTGCCTGCGCGAGGACCAGCGCCCGAAGATCTGCTCGTGTCCAGATCGTTCCATCGGCGAACTCGACCTCCTCCACGCCACGTGCATCAGCATCATCAAGAGTAGTCTTAAGAAGTACTGAACCGCCGTCACCGGCACCGAGGCTGCTTTCGTTGACGACAACTGTTAAATCAAGGCCATTTCGCTGCAACGAAACATCGCTTTGATTGACATTTGAGAACTTCAGTCTGTCGATGCCGCGTCCATGGGAGTATTCGGTGATCGTATCGTGACCATCGCCCCGCGCGTAAGCATAGGTGTCACCATCCTGGTCACCCGCGAGCTGATCATCCCCCTTTCCACCGGTTACAACCTCGCCATATTCTGAACCGGTGATGCTGTCATTCGCGTCCGTGCCGGTCGCCAGGATGTTGAAGAGCGTCCATTGCGTCACTGTGCTGCCATCGGAAAAACGCAACGCCTCAATACCGCGCCAGTCCGGCCCGATACTGTTCTGAGCCGCCTGATGGGCGATCGTGATCGACTCACCCGTGTCCGCGATCGTAATGACGACATCCATGCCGGAGCGGGACAGCACCAGATCGGCAAAGGTGATGCCTTCGCCAAACTGAATGACATCGTTATCGCTCGAAAACACCTTGTCACGATAATCGTCCACGATGTCATGACCATACCCACGATCAAAAACATAGACGTCCGATCCATTCTCGCCCTTCAGCAAATCATTGCCGGCGCCGCCATCAAGCCAATCGCCACTCGAGAACCCGGAAATGACATCTTCGCCATTCGTCGATTGCAGAAGCACGTTCTGGATCTCTGTGCGGCCCCATACAGTACCGTCGGCAAAGCGGAACTTCTCGATCTCATGGTCGCGGTTGCCAAGCTGACCCGACCATACCTGGTTGCGGATCGTCAGGCTGTCATCTGTATCCAGCACCGACACTATGACCGAATTACCCGACCGCCAAAGCTTAATGTTCGCTGCCGATATTCCTTCGCCAAACTGGATGGAATCTTCGGTGTCGCCGAACACATTCCACCACATGTCGTAGACCGTATCCTGGCCATAGCCGAGCCCGAAGACATAGGTGTCACCATTGTCGCCGCCGGCCAGATAGTCATTGCCAGCGCCACCATCGAGTACGTCATCGCGGTCAAATCCATAGATAGCGTCGTCGCCATCGGTTCGGGACTGCTGGATGAGGCGATCCATGAGCTGATTAGCAGTCAGCGTCGTGTCCTTGAACGCGATGTTCTCGATCTGATTCATAAAGAAGGGGTTGCCGACACCGAGATAGCCGCCGTCAAACTGGTCGTTCAACGTGACGGTGCTGCCATCGCTCAGCGAGATCGTCACGTCATGGGACGTCGTCGTCCGTTGGAAGGTGGCATCGGCCAGGTTTACGTCCTTGATTTCCAAGGTGTCGTCATGGCCGCTGAAGAGGTTGGTCCAGTAGTCACGGATGACATCCTGCCCATAGCCCAGGCCAAAGACGTAGGTATCGTTCTCCTCGCCACCGGAAAGATAGTCGTTGCCAGCGCCGCCATCCAGCCGATCCTGCCGGTCGAATCCATAGATGGTATCGTTGCCATCGGTCTTAGACTGGGTGATCAGGATATCCATGATCTGATTGGCCGTCAGGTCGAAATCCTTCTCGAAAGCGAAGACCTCGATCCGATCCATCCATTTGACATCGAACAAGCCGGAATAGGAGCCATAGAACTGACCCTGAATGGTCAGCTGATCCGTTGTATCCTTGAAGCCGATCTTGAGATTTTTGGAATTGCCATCACGCGAAAAGACCAGGTCGCTGCGCTTGATCCCGGGGGCAAATGCCAGGATGTCGGTTGAGTCGACCAGAATATCTGATTGCGCCTCTTGAATGGAATCCTGGCCATAACCGCGCCCGAAGATGTAGACGTCCCCCCAGTCACCGCCAGACAGGTGGTCATTGCCCGCCCCGCCATCCAGATAGTCGATAGTATCGGTGCCGATAATCGTCTCGTCCGCGGCTGAGGTATGTGACACGGCCTTGGCCATATCGCCCATATCCCACGACACGCCATCGACAAACACAATGTTGGTGACCCCGGTGTCGTCCGAATAGTCGCCGCCGAGCAGGGCGGGAGCAATGCCTTCGAACTGGCGCTTGATGCGCAGTTCGTTGTCGCCGACCTTGGTGCGGATGATCAGATCCGTGCCGTCGCGGAACGCCTCGACATCGGTCGACTTATATTGTGCGAAACGGATGATGTCCTGGCCGCGGTTGGAGAGGACGCCCTCGATGTCCTGAATCTCGTCATGACCGAAATCCTTGCCGATGACATAGGCATCGTCATTGGCCTCGCCGATGACGGTCTGGTCGCCGGCACCGAGATAGAAGATCTCGGCATCGCCGGTGCCGTTGACGGTTCCGGCACCCGTCTTGATACCGCTACGGTCGATGCCGAGGAGGCCCGCCGCATCGACCAAGCCGAAGCTCGGCTGCACATTCTCGTGGGCGGCGACGATGTTGGCGAAGAGATAGCTCGCCGTGACCTGCAGGTAATCCTCGCCGCGGTCGAACTCAGACACGACGAAGGCCAGAATTTCCTGCCAGGATTTGACGGTCGCAAGACCGCCGCTGGCATTGGCCTGCGTGAAGACCTGTTCGAAAACCGGCACCAGGCCGCGATCCGTCGTCGGGTTGAAATCGTCCTCGACGGGATCATAGGAGATCCCGGCAAAGGTCGTCCCCGCCTGTGGCCCCTGCACGCCAAGGCGCACGACGGCGCGGTTGAACTGGCTGAACAGCTGTTCCAGACCGGCGATGGCCGGGGTGAGCGCGCCCGTGATGTTGGCCGCTGTCGGGTCGATGTCAAACGCATCGCCCAGGAAGCGCTCCAGAAACTGGATCTGCACGCCCGTCACCATGTCATAGGATTCGTTCGTCCCCAGCGGCGTCGCCAGCGCTTCGGCAAGGCTCGGATGCGCGATGGTATTGCCGCCCGCATCCTTCACCGTCCGGCCGCTGGCGAAGTACCAGTAGTCGCCCGACATCTGGGTCGGAACGCCGTTCACATCCTCGGTCCAGGTCACATGCTTGCGATAGGCGAAATCGACCACTTTGGGCGCGTTGCTGTCGTCGGTGCGGGTGATGACGTGAATGTCGGCGCGCGGCTCTGTGCCGAGGTCGGCAGTGACCGGATCGGCATTGGCCGGCAGGGGCATGGCCGCCATCCAGCGCGTGAAGATCGGCATCGCCGCCGCCCGCCACGCGCCGAGATTGCTGCCGGTGAAGTTCGCCATCAGGCCGGGCAGATCCTCGATGAGGTCGGCGACATGGCCGGGTTGGCCGGGGGCCGGGTTGCCCGGGTTGGCGGCGGACGTCGCGGCCTCGTCCAGCGTCAGCGCGACGCGGAGATCCGCCAGCGTCCCGCGCCCGGTGAGGTTGGGGAGCATCGCCGCGCGGGTGGAGACCGTCTTGTCGCCGAGATAGGTGGTGATGAAATTGTCGATGCGGAAGCGCACGTCGCTCACCGTGCCGGTCGTGCCATCGGCGCGCGTGAACTGGGCTTCGCCGGCGATGGCATTGGTGACATTGGTCTTGCCGGGCGTTGCCGTCACATTGAGCGAAATAGAACTGATGCCGGCGGCGGCCAGAGACGTCAGCTCGTTCGCCTCGGAGATCTGGTTCTGGTTGAGGTCCCGCCAGACCTGGAGGCCAGCAGCCGCGGCCTCCGTTGCGTCGATGATCTGATCTGCATTGGTGTCAAATGCCGATAATTCGGCAAAGCCGTTCTGGCTCGGGCTGCCGATGAGGTCACCGATGCCATCTATCGTGCCATTGGCATTCTCGTCGCGCACTAGGAAGCCGTCATCGGACTTCACCCAGCCAGTCGGCTCGGCGAAGCCATCGCCGTCCATGTCGAAGCGCGTTGGGCCGCCATAGCTGACTGAGGAGAGTTCGAGGCCGTCGCCATCAAGGTCCAGCACCAGCGGGTCGATGCCCTCCCAGAAGGACGTGCCGGTAAGAGACTTGGCCATATGGCCGACGATTGTGCGCCAGCTTTCATTCCACCAGCCGTGCGGAAAGGTGTTGCCGATGAGGTGCTGTACTTCAAAGGTGTACTCAAATAGGTGAATGCCGGCTGTCGAGGCGCCGTTCAGGCTGTCTTCGAAATTGTCAATCCACAGAGTGCGGTCTTCCCAATTGTCGTAGACCAACCGCAACGGATCGACGATCGCCAACTGATGGGCGCCGTTCTTGGCATACTGAAAGAACCCTCCGGCACCACTCATCCAGGGGCTATCGGAATCGCCGTGTCGGAAGCCGCCGGTTAGCTCGATACCGAACCAGGAAACGACATCATCGGCATCCATATCATGAACAAGCACATCGCTGGAAAAGTAGACCGTGTTCGCACCACTACCGACCCAGATTTCGGAGCCCGAAGACACGCCGGGAAGAATGATGTCGTCTCCCAGCCCGGCATCAACGAAGATCCAATTGTCGCGCGAATTCCCTTCGCCGCCGGACAGAACGCTGCCCCACGCCCCGACAAGGTCGTTGCCGGCCCCACCTTTCACGTATCGCACGCCATGTCCAAGGACAAACAACCAATCCTCGCCATCGCCGCCATCGATGACGCCACCATCGCCCCCGGAATTGAGCAGCCCACCTGCTGCAACGATGAAGTCGTTGCCGGCCCCGCCGTCGATTTTGCCAAATCCTAGATGCGCCAGAATATCATTGCCTTCATTCCCGAAGATTTCGGCGGCATCGAAGCCAACCATATAGTCTTGGGTCGCGGTTCCGCGCCCGGTCATTAGGCCATCGACAATCATGGCCTCTCGGAAGTTGCGAATGAAATCGGGAGTGATCGACTCAATGACGCCAGCGACTGTGTCCGACGTTTCATCCATCAACGCGATGATCGCAGATAGCTCTTCTGATTCTGGATAGACTTCATCCCTGAGCTCATGCAGGGACTCTCGCAGCGACTCAAACGAGAAAGCTACGCCGGCCGCGAGCAGCATGCACATCCCCACCTCTCCAAAAAGGAGGGATACTGTGCCCGCCGCCAGCCCAGACATCGCCATGCCGTAGGCCGCCGACTCCAAGTTCTCAACAGTCAATCGAGACGAGAAGTCGTTCCAGATCTGCTTATAGGCTTCCTCTTCGTTTGAGGGGAGATTGTGGACGTAAGTGATTCCGTTGGCAGCCAGGGTTGCGCCACCCGTCGCAAGGCCGACCACACCGAACATTCTAAATTGCGCCTTTACAGTAGAGCTCCCGGAATCATCGGGCAGGAGGTTCTTCATCAGGTTTGCGAATTGCGAAAACTCCTTATTGCTGAATACCGCCAGTCGAGCTGCCGTATTGTTCTCCCCAACTGCCGTATGAAAAGCCAGCGCGCGTTGAAACGGCGAGATTTTCTCACCCGCCGCACCGATGTCATACCACGCCGAAGTCGAAAGCAGACCAGCGCGGTAATTGGCATCCGTGTATACTTTGCTGGTAAGGAACCTCTGATAAGCCGCCTGCGCTTGTGCAGGACTGGCGCCCCCATTGTTGATTCCGTAGTCGTTCCAAACGTCGGCCTGCGACGTAAGTTCGGTTGAAAGGATCTGTCGGAGAAAGTTATCTCTGCCATTCAACAAGAACGCAGGAGCAAATCGCTGCCTGTCCGGGTCCCACTGCGACACCATTCCCGACTTCAAGAACAATTGGAGCTTGTCAATTTCTAGCTTGGCGGAACCGAATGCCGCTCGTATCGCTTGATCCTCACTCACACCATTCGCAACATCGATGGCAATTTGTGCTCTGACCGATGTTTCCATTTGGTCAAGAATTGCCATCACAAATTTGCTATAGGCTGGGTGCTCGCCCACGTGTCTTGAGATGCCCGTGCTGTAGGCATCTGAAGCTTTGCTGGGAAGCCAAATTCCATTCGTCTGGAACGAATTCTGATTGTAACCGGCGCCCTCAATAATCGTCATTGCTTTTAGGAGCCAAGAGCCGGACGCAACCTCGTTGGGAATCAAATGATGGCCTTGGACCGCCATTGAAGTCGGTCGGGGTTCACCGGTAAAGCTTCCGGTGAACCCCGGCAGGCTCACTACCGCTTCAGTTAAGCTTGCGATCGAGTAGTCCATCTAACCCCCCGGTAGAAATCAAAACTGAGAACGCAAATCAAGCCGTGCGCGAACTACTCTTCGGCCGCTGGAAAGACGGTGAGTCTCTTAAGCCGTGCTGTCTCAACAGCTCTCATCAGTTCGTCAGAAAAGAACAGCAAGCGGGGAAGCACGTTTGATGTGCGCCACATGTGTTTCCCCTCCACGAGATCCTTCTTCAGGACTAAGCCACCTGGCGACTTAATCGCAACGCGGGAGTATCGTGTCATCTTTCCGCTACCGGACATCGCCTCCCACTCATGCAGGTAGACGGACGACTTTTCGACTACGACTGCGTCAAGTGCATTTACAGCGTTGAAGACGAAGCACTTCGGATCGCTCGCGCCTCTTCCATTCCCTTCGAACTCTATCGGGAAGAATTGATGAACGTTGGGTTCGAGTTTCTCCACGATTGAGCGGAAAGTATCCGAACAGACTGGCAGAATCCCAACCCTGAAGAAGTCTGGCAACACCTTATGGGAACTCACCTGCACAACTCGTAGAACTTGGTCCGAATAGCCTTCAACGAAGGCGCCGCTCTCGAGATCCTGGCCTTTAAACCAGTTCGTCGAGGGGACGACGTTGAATTGTGGGCTGTAACGCCTCTCCCACTCGCTGAAATCCTCAACATACCAAGCCATTTTGGCCACCATCTTACGAGTATGATCGGACGATATTGTCCAACTAAGTCGCGTCACGATTTTGAGCCGTCGAACTATCAACTTTGCGACAATTTGTTCTGTTCTGCAGTGAGCGAGCGCGCCCTACCATCACTCGAGCATGAGGTGAAAGACCGGGAGACCACGCACCCGCGCACTATTGACAAGATGGATCCTGAACTTCTCTTGTCCGGTTACGCCCGCTGTCTCTCCGTCCTTGAGGACCGGGCCATTTTGGAGAAGGTAATTGGATAGAGAGACGGCTCGCGCACTTACATCCCTCGGCTTCATCCTCACGGGATCGATTTCAATCTCTCGTCCAGCAAATGGGATCAGGCCTTTCGTCATCGCTCCGACTGAGGAGTCGTCTCCGCCGTGGATGAGATAGAGGCGCAACCAAAGCTCTGTGGGGATCACGCCTCTTGCCAGCTCGACACCAAGTTCCTTGGCGCGACTGGCGGGAATACCGACGCCCGCCCCGATCCAATGGAGGCCAATAGCGGACTCTAACAGGTGCACGAGAGAAATACCGACGAGCGTCATTGCCAGAGCACAGCTGAACGCTTCTTTAGGTTTGGTAAAGCTGTCCAATGTCGTAACAAGAGCGTGCGCGCGCTGGGGCGCCAGGGCCTCTTTTGCTTCGGGCCAAACAGGATCCGGACCATTCGATAGGGAAATTGCGTCCTCTGAGGCAGGCTGATCAAAGAACACTACCACAACAACGACACCGTCGATGTAGAGGAGAAGTGCGCCGTCGTCGTCGCGAACGCTTGCACGAATGGAATTGCGTTGGCTGGGCCAAATCCTTCCAATCTCCCGAGCAATTTCAAAAGCAGAAATCCGCTGAGACTCACCGAGAGTGACCAATGCTGTAAATCGTTTTTGCGCGGACATTTCTTCAGAAATATTGGATGTGGCGTTCACTGCCCTGCCTCCACTTCACTCGTCGGTTGGAGTGAGGTCTTTACACGAGTAAGGAGCTCACGCAGGGGTTCGGCGGCGCCAACGCCCGTCATGATGTATGGCGTCTTGCCGCTTCTCCACTCGGGGGGGGCCAACCGCGCCACTTGGCCAGCCTTCTTCTGAGTATCGAGTTTCTGCTTTACCTGCTCAGACACCATTGCCCAGGTAACCATCGCGACCGCCACTGGCACTGCGCGCTGCTCATCGGCGGTGCCGTTCTGGTCGCCATCTTTTCTGGGCACAGTGCGAGCAAAGGCAAACTGCACTTGGTTGAGAAGAAGGGCCGGAAAGAGAAGCCACTCGAGATCCGCAATACTATAATGTTTGTATGGATCTGTTCGCATGAACAGTCCGACGGCATCAGCTATTGAAGCTGATGCAAGTCGGACGGACGTCCACCTGTCCGCGGCAGACATGGCTTGAGTTCCCATTTCTCGTTCAGCTTTTGGTTTCACTTCCTGCATATCTCACTCTATTGAGCTAGAATGGGGTTCTTCGGCATGATGCCGCGCCCCAACGCGTATACTAGTACAATTTCGCTCCACGTCACCTCTCCCTCCCCGCCTCACCACTCATCTTCAGCAGCGGTGAGAGCACGAACTTGATCAGTTTCCTGGTCCCGGTCTTGATCTCCGCCGCGGCGACCATGCCGGGGGAGAGGTGGACCATCCTACCATCGACATTCATTGTGTCCGTCTCAAGGCGGATGCGCGCGAGATAGGTGAGGCGCGGTGGCTGGCCGTTGCCGCTCTGCTGCTCGACCGCATCCTCCGAGATCGTGACGACATGGCCGATGAGCGTGCCATAGCGGGTGAACGGAAAGGCATCCAGTTTCACGACCGCCTCCTGGCCTTCGCGCACGAAGCCGATATCCTTGTTCTCGATCTCGGCCTCGATCTCGATGCCGGCGTCTTCCGGGACGATGACCATGATCTGTTTCGCGGGTTCGACCACACTGCCGATCGTGTGGAGCTGCAGCTGCTGCACCGTGCCGGCGACCGGCGCCATGAGACGCTGGAGCGACTGGCGCTGGGTGGCTTTCTTCAATTCCTCGGTCAGTTGGCCGACCTTCTCTTCCGCTTCGGTCAGTTCCATGAGGCGGTCGCGGTCGAACTCTTCCTTCACCTGCGCCATCTGGCGCTGGGTGCCGGCGATGGCAGTGCGGGCCTCGTTCATCCGCGCCGCAGCCATATGGCCTTCGCCTTCGAGGGCAATGAGCTCCTGTTGCATTTCGAGGAATTGCTGCTTCGGCGTCAGGCCCTTTCCGAGAAGCCCGCGGCGGGCATCAACCTGTTCTCGATTCAGCGGCAATTGCGCCTGGATTTTTGCGATCTCGGCCTGCGCCGCGACACCGCCGGCGCGCTGGCGTTCCAGTTCGCGGGCGAGGCCGGCTAGTTTCTCCGCCTGCTCGCCCAATTGCGTCGCGCGCAAGGACCGGGCGAGGGCCAGGGTCGCGGGATCGAAGCCGGTCAGGGCATCGTCGGGCGCGTCCAGCACCTCGCCGCCGGCCAACCCCAGGATCGAGCGCAGGCGCGCCACCAGCAGGGCCTGGCGGGAGAGATCCTTGGTGAGACGGTCGGTGTCGGCGCCGGTCGAGGTTGAATCCAGTTCCACCAGCAGATCGCCTTTGGCGACCTTCTGCCCCTCCTCGACCGCGATCGTGGTGACGACACCGGTCTCGAAGGCCTGGATGACCTTGGTGCGGCCGGAGGGCACGATCTTGCCCTGGCCCACGGCGACGATGTCGATCTCACCCACGCAGGCCCAAAGCAGGGCGATAGCGACGAAGGCTGAGATGGCGAGGGCCACGGCGCGGCCCAAAGGCGAAGGCGGCGTTTCCAGCACCTCGACCGCGGCTGGCAGGAACTCCCGCTCATGGTCGTTGCCGTTGAACATGCCCCCAAGCTTGCCCATGGCTTCGCGCACGCGGCCAGGGGGGAGTGCGATGACGTTGTCAGTGGACATGGCGGTCATCCGCTGGATTCTTTCCTGCCGGATGGAAGCGCCCCTCACCCCCGCCCTCTCCCCGCAAGCGGGGCGAGGGAGCCTTGAGCGAGCCTGTTCCAAAGCCCCTCTCCCCATAAAATGGGGAGAGGGGTTGGGGTGAGGGGATGGCGTTGTCAGTGGCCATGGTGACCGTCCATTCGAACCATGACGACGTAACTAATATCGTCATCCTCCGCGAAGGCGGAGGACCCACGAGTTACTTTCTTCAATGGCTGGCAAATTCGTGGGTGGTCCGCCTGCGCGGACCATGACGGTTTAGGATTACTGCGCGACATGCAGGCCTCCCGGGTTGTTGGCACTCGTCGCATTGGCAGGCGCTGTAACCGCGGCGCCGGCATCGGCGATCTGGTAATTGTAGAGCTGGGCGTAGCGCCCCTTGCCACGCATCAGCTGTTCATGGGTCCCATCCTCGACCAGCCGCCCCTTCTCGATGGTCAAGATTCGGTGACACGAGCGCACGGCCGAGAGCCTATGGGCGATGATCAGCACCGTGCGGCCCTTGGAGATCGCCACCATGTTGTCGCGGATGATGCGTTCGGATTCATAGTCCAGCGCCGAGGTGGCCTCGTCGAAGATGAGGATCTTCGGGTTGGTGATGAGCGCCCGGGCAATGGCGATGCGCTGGCGCTGGCCGCCGGAGAGGGAGGCGCCGCGCTCGCCCAGCACGCTGTCATAGCCCTGCGGCAGTTCCAGGATGAAGTCATGGGCGCCGGCGAGCTTGGCGGCCGCCACCACGCGTTCCATGCTCATGCCGGGGTCGGTGAGCGCAATATTCTCGCGCACCGTGCCGCTGAACAGCACATTCTCCTGCAGCACGACGCCGATCTGCCGACGAAGCCAGGCCGGATCGATGAGGGCGAGGTCCATGCCGTCCACCATCACCCGGCCGCGTTCCGGCACGAACAGGCGCTGCACCAGCTTGGTGAGCGTGCTTTTGCCGGAGCCCGACGAACCGACGATGCCGATCGACTGGCCGGGCTGGATGTCGAGGCTGAGATCGCTGAGCACCTCCGGCCCGTCGGTCCGGTAGCGGAAGATCACATGATCGAAAGTGATGCGGCCGGCGAGGCTGGGCGGGGTCGCCTTGTCGGCCCGGTGCAGCGGTTCGGTGGGCGCGTTGAGGATGTCGCCCAGCCGATTGACCGAGATGCGCACCTGCTGGAAGTCCTGCCACATCTGCGCCATGCGCAGGACCGGGCCATGCACCTGCCCCGCCAGCATGTTGAAGGCAACGAGGGCACCCACAGTGAGATCGCCGGAGAGTACCGCCTTGGCGCCGAGATAGAGGGTGAGCAGCACGGTCACCTTGTTGATGAGCTGCGCCGTCTGGCTCGCCGTGTTGCCGAGCTTGGTGACGCGGAAGGCCGCGGCGACATAGCCCGCGATCTGCTCCTCCCATTTCCGCTGCATGCGCGGCTCGACCGCCATCGCCTTGCAGGTCTCGATGCCGGTCACCGATTCCACGAGGAAGGACTGGTTCTCCGCCCCGCGCGCGAACTTCTCATCCAAGCGGCGCTTGAAGATCGGGGTCACGAACAGCGACAGCGCGACATAGAACGGAATGGCCGCCATGACGACCAGCGTGAGGGTGGCGCTGTAGTACCACATGACGGCGAGGAACACGGCCGTGAACACGAGATCGATCACCAGGGTGAGCGCATTGCCGGTGAGGAAGGAGCGGATATTCTCCAGCTCACGCACCCGCGCCACGGAATCGCCCACCCGCCGCGCCTGGAAATAGGCCAGAGGCAGCGACAGCATGTGCCGGAACAGCTTCGCCCCGAGCTCCACATCGACCCGGTTGGTGGTGTGGCTGAAGATATAGGTGCGCATGCCGCCCAGCAGCACCTCAAAGAGGGTGATGACGGCAAGGCCCATCACCAGCACATCCAGAGTGGTGAGGCCGTGATGCACCAGCACCTTGTCGATGATCACCTGGAAGAACAGCGGTGTTACCAGCGCAAAGAGCTGCAGCACGAAGGAGGCGATTAGCACTTCGGCCAGGATGCGCTTGTATTTGAGGATCGCGGGGATGAACCAGGCGATGTCGAACTTGGTGAAGGTGTCGGCAAGGCTCGCCCGCTTGGTCATCAGCAGCAGGCGGCCGGTCCAGATCCGCTCCAACTCGGGCCGCGAGATCGCCATCGGCCGGTTTTCTTCCGGGTCGTGGACCAGTGCCTTGGCCTCGGTACCGTTCTCGCCATCTGCTACCTTGGCGAGAACGAAGTAGCGCCCATCCCTGGTTTCCGCGACCGCCGGCAGGGGCGTTTTGGCGAGCCGGTCCCAGTTGGTGCTGACCCAGCGCGCCTTAAGACCCGATTCCCGTGAGGCCCGCAGCAGGTCCGCATCCTCGAGCCCCTTGGGACCTGGCGCAAAGCGATGTGAGAGAGCCTTCGCGTCCACGGCCAGACCATGGAAGCGCAGCATCAAAACCAGGCAAAGCAGCCCGGTATCAATAGGTTCTGCTCTAGTGGTTTCGCCGCTCATGGGCTTGGTAGCTGTCTCATCTTGGACCAAGCTAAATCCCCGCGACGGCTACTATCTAGTCCGCAAGTATCTTACGGCTATTCCTACGAAATATGTCTGAAGACCTAAGTGTGGGCAAGCAAGATTCTACTGACGCGCGCTCTGACGAGCTACAATCCCTTCACAGATGTACAATTGGAGAACTACCAAAGGTTTATTATTATTATCGTACAATTCTATGAAATAGCTGCCGCCTTGGTGACCCGTCCCCTCAATTCTTAACCCACTTTGAGCGGGCAAACTTAGAACTGGCGCAATTGGCCAGCGACGCCCCGGATGAAGCCGGAATTTGCCAGCCGAGGTGAACAAACATTCGGGAGCGGAGCATGATCACGGCGCCCTCATATCCTTCGTCTCAAATGGCCGACAACTGCGATCGTCGCCCTTTATGAGATCACGCTATAGAGCAGGCACGCGTAACTGAAACCGAGCACTCATCCATTTGATCACCAGTAAATGACGGAGGCGGAATGGTCATGCGCCGAGGGATGTCGCCATCCAACTCACTGCTCCAATTGGGGGCTAGGGCGTGCAATTTCCGTGCACAGCATTCTACTTTTATAACAACTATTTGATTTAACGTGAATTTTTCCGTTTACCCATTACCTTCACACGGTAGGGGTCACAGGTTCAATCCCTGTCGCACCCACCATTTCCACCGCAAGAATATCGACATTCGGGCCGTTTTCCGCAGAAGTCGCGACTGGAACAGATCGGCAACAAAACCAGCGAAACGGCAGCCAGAGCCACTGCCGCTCCACGGCAAGACGGGAGCGCCCTTTCGGACGCTCCCGTGCCACCGACCGTCCCGTTCTGGCGGGACCAGACCACAATCAGACGAAGCTGAAATTGTCCTGGTGCAGGGCCGCCAGCTTGGTCCCTACCAGGGTCAGCGAGTTGTCGCCGTCGAGCGTGATGGTGACATCGTCGCCAACCTGGGCGGCGTGGGCCATCACGTCGGCGAACCCGGCGAAGAGCCCGTCGGCGAACTCGATCACATCGGCACCGTAATCGCCGAAGTCGCCGATCGAGTCCTGGCCGAAGCCGGCAGCGAACACGAAGGTGTCGGCGCCGCGACCGCCGGTCAGCAGGTCGTCGCCGACACCGCCGGCCAGCACGTCGCTCCCATAGCCGCCATCGAGCACATCGTCGCCCTCGTCTCCGGCAAGGGCGTCGTTGCCATAGCCGCCGATAAGCGCGTCGTCGCCGCTGCCGCCGTCGAGCGTGTCGCTGCCGTACCCGCCGTCGAGGCTGTCGTCGCCCGAGCCGCCGACGAGGCCGTCATTGCCGTAGCCGCCATCGAGCACGTCGCTCCCCGCCTTTCCAGTCAGGACATCGTTGCCGTATCCGCCTTCCAGCAGATCGTCGCCGGCCCCGCCGGCAAGCGTGTCCGCGCCTGCGCCGCCGACCTGATGCTGGTCGGGCGCATCGCCGACGAAGGCGAACGACTCCTCGCCCAGCTCGCCCAGGTTCACGCCGACCAGGGTGATGGCGTTCCCTTCGTCCAGGGTGATGACGACGTCGTCGCCCACCTGCTCGGCATGATCGAGCACATCTTCGGTGTCCCCGAACAGCGAACGATCGAAGCCGAGCTTGTCGCCGGCCTGGAGGTCGGCGATCGTGTCCGCGCCGAAGCCGCCCTGGTGATAGAGGAACATGTCGCCGCCCTCGCCGCCGGCAAGCTCGTCCTTGCCGGCACCGCCGTCAAGGGTGTCGGCCCCGTCGCCACCGTCGAGAACGTCGTCTCCCTCGCCGCCGGCAAGGTCGTCGATTCCGGCATTGCCCGTCAGCGTGTCGTCGCCAAGGTCACCCTTCAGCGTGTCGTCATCCTCGCCGCCCTCGACAATGTCGTCGCCGTCGCCGCCTTCGATGATGTCAGCTCCCTCGCCACCGATGAGCACGTCGTCGGCGCCCAGGCCCTGGATCAGGTCGTTGCCAGCGGCACCCTCCAGCACGTCGTCTTCCGGCGTGCCGACGAGAACCAGGTCGCCCGGCCCGTCATCCTCGACCGTGAAGTTCCATGCCGTCGGGTCGTCAATGCCCGCAAAGGGATTGCCGGTGCCGGCACCGTTGTTGCTCGTCCCCTGGACGGCGATATTGTCGATGGCCCACCACCAGTCGTTGCCACCGTCGATCACGGCGAAGCTGATCACCGCGCTGGTCGCACTCTCGGGATTGTTGAGGGCGATGGCGAGGCTCTCGTTGGTTGCGTCGGCCTTGAAGTCCGGGTCGGTGGGATCCGAGGTCCAGCGCAACAGCTCTATCGGCGCACCACCGTCGTAAGATACGGTCAAGACCGCCTTCTGGTTGTCCTCGCGCCGCCAGCTGGAGTCGAAGGTGACAGTGGCCGTGCCGGCCACGATGCCGGTGAGGTCGATCGCCGGCGTCTTCATCTGGGCGTTGAACAGATTGGGATCGATATCTGTGGCGCCGTCGTCATATTCGTCGGGATCGGCCACCATCACCGTGCCGCTGGCCTTGGTGAAGCCCGCCCGGCCCTGATTGCCGGCCGAGCTGATCCAGGAGTTCTTGTCGAAGAAGGTCCAGCCATAGTACTCGATCGGGCCGCCGGCGGGCGTCGCGTTCTCATGGGTCCAGCCCTCCGGCGGGGTCGCGGTGAAGTCGGTGCCGTCGCCGCCGCTCTCGCCGACGAAGGGCTGCAGGGCAAGCCCTTCGAAGTCCTCGGAAAAGAGCGTGGTGCGCTGGGCGGTATCGCGCAAGGCGCCCGGCTCGATCGCGACATAGTATTCGACGCCCGGCTCGAGGTCGGATGCCGGATCGATGGTCACGATATTGCCGTCGATGGTGACCTGGCCCGACGTCACATCGATGGTCTCGGCAATGCTGCCATCGTCAACCCGCTTGATCAGGATGTTGCCGGTGCCGGCCAGCACATTCTCGTTGAACGCGATCACCAGATTGCTGTCGGGGGTCACATCGACGCTGCCGTCGGCCGGCTGCAGGGCGACAATTTCCGGCGCCGTCACGTCGGCATCGGTGACGAAGTTCCATGTCGTCTTGTCCGAAATGCCGGCGAAGGCGTTGACGCCGTCGGTGAAGGTACCCGGCTCGATCACGACATAGTAATTCGTCTCCGCGACGAGATCCTCCGGCAGGTCGATGGTCGCGACATCGCCGGATATGGTGACATGGGCCGAGGTCACGTCGATCGTCGCCACCACGCTGTCGTCCGACGCCAGCTTGACGACGATGTTGCCGGAACCTTTCTGGATATCCTCGCTGAACCGCAGCGACAGGTTGGAGTCGATGGCAACGCGCGCGGCGTCGTCGACCGGCGCCAGAATCGCCTCGAGTGCCGGGGGAATGGGATCCGCGGCGCCTTCCAGGAGGGAGCCGCTCGCCAGTCCATCCGGCGACACCGTGAACGGGATGTCGAGGTGGTCGAGGATGGTCGCCACGATGGAGGTCTGCGGGACCGGGTCGGAGAAAGAAGCTAGATTCTGGTTTGAAGCGATGAAGATGCGGCGCTCCGATGTGGTCTGCCCGCCATGGCTGCTGCCGGTCGCCGGGTCGCGGCCGTGATCGGTGGAAACGATCACCAGCCAGTCCTCATCCGGATAGGCCGCCTCGCGCGCGGCGACCGCAGCCAGAATCTCGCCCACCTGATTGGAAGCAGTGATCATCGCGTTGTCGTAGGTCTCGCCGAAGCCGGCAGAGTGGCCGGCGCCATCCACGTTGTCGAGTTGCACGAAGGTGAAGTCCGGTGCCTCGGTGTTGATGAGGTTCACGGCCGTGTCGGTGACGGCTTGGTCCGAAAGGCCGCTCGACACATAGTCGACGATTGCGGGATCGCCCAGCAGGCCCATTTCCCGGGCGAAGTGACCCGTGTTGATCGGCGACCAATGGACGATCGAAGCCATCGTGGCATTGGGGGAGGCATTGTTGATATACTCAAAAATGCTGGTCACCTCGCTGGCGATCGGCTGGTTGTTGTTGCTCGAAACGCCGTGCTGATCATCCCACACGCCGCTCAGCAGGGTCGACCAGCCGGGGCCGCTGGAGGTGCTCTGCTCCGACGCCGTTCCCTGGACGCCGCCCGCATAGCCCTCCACGATGTCGAGGCCGAGGATTTCCTCTCCTTCACCCTGCAGGCCTAGCAGCATCAGCTGCTCCAGTTGCATACCATCGATCCCGATAAAGATTGCCTTCTGTACCATGGCTTCCTCTCTTGCCTGAAACTCGACCGCCGGCTGGCGAACGCTTCGACCCGCGATGCGGACGAACCGGATGCTAGGAAGCGACGATGACAGCTCGACGAGGCGCGCGTTGCATCGGCCATTGAAACTTGCGATGCCCGGTATCGCGGGTGGCGATAGCCTGTCGCGAAGAATCCCAATTCAGCCGGCGCCGGCAGGTGCAGTGCGCTTGGAAACGTCACGCTGCCGCAACCGAACGGAGACATAGTCCAATTACATTTCAAGTATGAGCGCCAGGTGGGCGCTCCGCCCCGGCCATGATCGGAACCTGGAATGGTCGGAACCTGGAAATGGGAACCCTGAAACATGTCGATGATTCAGCTTCGGGCCTTCCACTTCGTCGCCGTGGCGGGCGGATTCTCGCGGGCGGCTCGCGAGATGGCCGTCAGCCAGTCCTCGCTTTCCGCCCAGGTTCGGCAGTTGGAGGCAAGTTCTGGGTTGAGTCTGTTTGAAAGGAAGCCACTCGGAGTCAACCTGACACCCGACGGCCATGTTCTTTTCGATGTGACCAAGCGTCTGTTCGCGGCCGAGGCGGAGGCGCGCGCCATCCTCCGCAGTCGCCGCCAAGGGGGTGGCCATCTTCGCGTTGCCGCCGACGCAGCGTTCCATTCCGTCCAGATTCTCGCCAGTCTGAAATCCAGCCGGCCGGACCTCACCTTCACGCTGTCGATCGGCAATTCAGGCCATGTGATCGAGCAATTGGTGAACCATCGCGCCGACGTCGGCATCACGGCCCGGCGGCCGCCGGATCCGCAGCTGCACGTCCGGCCGATATTGTCGATGCGGATCGGGATATTCGTTCCAGCCGGCCACGAGTGGCGCGCGCGGGGCGAGATATCCACCGCCGAACTCGCAGGCCTCACGATCGTCGTCCGCGAAAAGGGATCCGTCACCCGCGAGACCTTCGAGTCGACCCTGGCGGACCATCATGTAGCACCGGGGAGCATGATCGAGGTCTCGTCGCGAGAAGCGCTCTGCGAGGTCGTTGCGGCGGGCCTCGGCATTGGTGTCATAGCGGATCGTGAGATCGGCCACGACTCGCGGGTCTGCTTCCTGCCGCTGACGGACAGCGAGCGTACGGTCGACGAGTACGCGGTCTGTTTCGTCGAGCGGTGCCGCATGCCGATCGTGCGTGACTTTCTGACGAGCGTGTCTTCGCTGTCCCACGCGCCGTGAGCGGCGGTCCATCGCGCGACCTACCCCTCGAAGCGGCCCGTGCCTTCGCGATCGCGCTCGTATCGTTTCTTCAGTGGAAAGGGTGGCAGCCAGGACTCGCGACGGATGGTCCAGAGTTCGTAGGTTGGTACAAGTTGGTCAGGAGCGTCCAAGGACCCCAGGTTCACTTCGATCTCGTCCGCCGTGCGTGCGAAAACGGACGAACCGCAGCGGGGACAGAAATACCGCCCCGCATAGTCGCGCGTCTCGCCGTCGATCGTCACCGCATCCTGAGGGAATATCGCGGATGCGTGGAAGAGGGCTCCATGATGCTTGCGGCAGTCTAGACAGTGACAAAGGCCGACCCGATAGGGGCGTCCCGACGCCACAATTCGGACATTGCCACACAGGCAACCGCCGGTGAATCGCTCCATGCTGCGTCTCCTCGGAAATCAAGCGGTCGGAGTGTTTAGAACGAACAACGCTGTCCTGACAACCAAGCCACGCCTGTTCGGTAGACACCAACAGGGCCTCATCCTGGAACGGGCGCGGAGAGCGTCTCCGCCGTTAACTGGCTGAGAAACAGCCATATTCCCACCAGCACCGGGCAAACAGGGCACCATCGGCCACTTCTTGTGTTGAATCATCGACGCGCCGTCCAGGATGGAAATCGATGAATGAGCCAGGCGATCCGGTGCAAGGATGCGAAACCGGCTGAAAGCGGAGAATGGATCCGGACGCGCACGCGGCTGTTCAAGCCGGGGCAGAATGTCTGGCGAACGGAAACAGCCCACCGCGCATCCGTGCTGATCGATGGCGCGGCCTATTTTGCGGCGGTCCGCGATGCGATGCTGGCGGCCGAGCACACGATCCACATCGTCGGCTGGGATGTCGACAGCCGCACGCCGCTGGTGGGCGAAAGCGGTGCGGCCGATGACGGATTTCCCGTCGCGCTCGGTGATTTCCTCGATGCGCTTGCCCTGCGCAGGCCGCATCTGCGGATCCGCATCCTGTTATGGGATTATTCGGTCTTCTTCGCCGACGAACGCGAGCCCCTGCCATCGCTGGCGCTGCGCTGGAAGAGGCTGCCGCAGATCGATCTCTGTTTCGACGCCACCGTGCCCCTGGGCGCGGCGCATCACCAGAAGATCGTCATCGTCGACGACAGCCTGGCCTTCTGCGGCGGTCTCGACCTGACCATCCGGCGCTGGGACGATTCCCGGCATTGCGTGCGGAACGATCTCCGGCAGGACCCGGCCGGCAGGGCGTATCCACCATTCCACGATGTGCAGGCGATGGTCGACGGGCCGGCCGCCTTTGTCCTGGCCGAGCTGGTGCGCGCGCGCTGGATGCGGGCAGCCTGCGAAACGCCCGCGCCGCCGCCGCGAACGATGCCGGCATGGCCGCGACATGTCGTGCCGGATTTCGTCGGCATCGACGTAGCGGTGGCTCGGACCGAGCCCGCCTTCGAGGGCCGGCCCGAGGTGAGGGAGGTGGAGCGTCTCTTCATCGACATGATCGCTTGTGCGGAGCGCACGATTTATGTCGAAAGCCAATACCTCACGCTGACACCGGTGGCCGCCGCGATTGCCGGCCGGTTGCGGCAGAAGCCGGCGCTGGAAGTGGTGATCCTGTGCCCGCGCAGCTATCACGGCATGCTCGAACGGCAGGCCATGCTGCCCGGCCGGAACGACTTTCTGCGCGGGCTTGCTGAGGGCGGCGCGCCGGCCCGTTGGCTGGTCCTCGCCCCCCGGGCCCACGGCGCTCCGGATACCGATATCTCGCTCCATTCCAAAGTGACGATCGTTGACGATACATATATGCGCGTCGGATCGGCCAATCTTTGCCATCGCTCGATGGCGACGGATAGCGAGTGCGATCTGACCTTCGCCGCGGTGGACGCAAAGTCGGCCGGCGCCATCCGCCGCATCCGGCATCGCCTGTTGGCGGAACATTGCGGCTGCAGCGTCGAGACGCTGGAACAGGCCATTCGCCGCCAGGGCTCGCTCATCCCGGCCATCCGGGCCGTCGTCGGCCGAACCGGACGCGCCCGGTTCCTCGGCATCGAGGAAGACGGGGTTGCCATGCCGATCCTCAAATCCATCGCCGATCCCGAACGGCCGATCGCCCTGCAGCGCCTGGTCCGGCCGGTATCGATGTGGATCTCCGACCGTCGCGCCGCCTGGGCATTCATGACGGCGACGGTCACGGGCTTCTGCGTCCTGACAGCGGCCTGGGCCCTCGGCCCGATCGGCGAAACGCAGCCGGCGACAGCCTTGGAACATTGGCTGGTTTCGCCCGACTCTCCTCCCTTGGCGGACCTGGGGGCGGGCCTGGGGGCGGGCCTGGCGGTCGTCGGCATCTTCGTCCTCGCCGGCCTCCTCGCTTTCCCTTTGCTCGTCCTCATCGTCGCCACCGTGGCCGTCTTCGGCCTGTGGCCAGGCCTCGCCTATGCTGGGTTCGGTGCCATGGCAAGCGCCATCGTCAGCTATGCGATCGGCCGCTGGCTCGGGAGCCGCGTCCTGCGCCGCTTCTTCGGCCCCCGATTGAACCGCGTCAGCGAGGCGCTCCTGGCGCGGGGTATCATGGCCGTTACCGTGATCCGGCTGATTCCAGGGGCGCCTTATACTTTAGTCAACCTCGCCGCCGGCGCGCTGCGCATCCACCCCGTCGACTATGTGGTCGGCACGCTGCTGGGGCTGGCACCTGGCTTTTGCGTCATGGCGCTGCTGGGGCAGCAAATTATGGACGTCGTCCGTGACCCAAGCCCGGTGGGGATCGCCATGCTCGTTGCCCTCCTGCTGCTCTCAATCGGTCTTTCGTTCGGCCTGCAACGCATCATCGGTGCCTGGCGTGGCCGCAAGTCGTGATGCGACATGCGCGACGGTTGCATCAGGATCGTCACCTGGAACATCCATGCCGGCATCGGCGCCGACAGGCGCTACAATCTGGCGCGCATCATCGATCTGGTGCGGCGCCACGCGCCCGACATCGTCGCGTTGCAGGAAGTGGATTCCCGTGGCCGCCTGGAAGACTTGCCGCTTTCCGCCCTCACCAGGGCGCTCGGCGAATATTCCGCCGAAGCGCGCACCATCGTGGCCCCCGACGGGCATTACGGGCATGTCCTCATCAGCCATTGGCCGATGCATGACGTGCGCCTGCACGATCTGTCAGTGCCGCGTCACGAAGCGCGCTTTGCCATCGAGGCCGGCCTCGAGACGCCGCTCGGCCGCCTGCAGGTTATCGCCGCGCATCTCGGCCTGCGCGCCGGCGAGTGCCGGCAGCAAGTGCAGCGGCTGCGCGCCATTGTCGAAACGGTGGCGGGGCCGCTGGTCCTTGCCGGCGACTTCAACGATTGGCATGGTTACGTCAGGCGGGCATTTCTGCCGCTCCTGCCCGGCCGCTCCCGCGAGAAGACGTTTCCTGCGCGCTATCCCCTGCTCGATCTCGACGGAATCTATTGCCGACCCGCCGGGGGGCTGATCCGGAGCTGGGTCGACCGCGATGGCCGGCATGCGTCCGACCATCTGCCGGTCATCGCCGATATAGCGCTGCGCGATGTTTCCATCCCCGGCGCCGAGCACATTCACAAAAAAATCACAGAGGTGCTTAAGTGAGGGGAATCAATGGTGAGATGGCCCCCGCTCGCTCCCTTTATACAGACAGGCAATGGCCGACATTGAAGCCTCCGCCGGACCGCGTCATAGTTGTCGCCAACAAGCGATGGGAGGCGAAATTGGCACTGACATTCTTGAATGAAATGCCGATCTACAATCCCGAACGCGAAACGGTCCGGGTAATCGGCATCGCATCCTCCGGTCATGTCGTCTGTCGCGTCGCCAAGACGGCGCTTCTTGCCTATGAACATGTCGAGGATGCCTCGCCGAGCGAGTTGCTTGCGATCTTCGCCAAACACCGCCGCAAGGTCGAACAGGTTGCCCGCGAAAAATATCTTACCGGCGGGCAGCAGGCGGACGGATCGATCATGATCGCCGCCGCCTGATCCCGCTCCTGATCCCTGGGCATCCGTCTGCGGGCCAGCACTGGGGTGCGACCGCTGATCGGCATGAACGCAGCGGGGACAGCCTGTGGCGAAAAAAAGCCCGCGCATGGCTGGCGCGGGCTCATCCGGTCTTTACGGAAACCGGCGATCAGTTGGGCCACAGATTCCGGTTCGCCGCCCGGAAGATGTCGATCTGCTTCTGAGCTTCCTCGCGAGCGATACCGTAACGTTCCTGAATCTTGCCCACGAGCTGGTCCTGATGGCCCTCGAGCGTGGTGATGTCGTCGTCAGTGAGCTTGCCCCACTGCTCCTTCATCTTGCCTTTCAGCTGTTTCCAGTTGCCGGCGATCTGATCCTGATTCATGTTCAGCCTCCTTCATGCATTCCGCCCGACTTTCGCGCGATTTGATGGATTGCCCAGCGGCATCCGCTGGTTGGCGCGGACCGTGGAAAAGTTCGCCATGAAGATAGCTCCATCATTTGATTTAATCGGCGGCTGGCGTGTGAGACTGCAACGGCGAACCGGCAAATATGTTTCTCCGAAAGAGGATGTTTGACTCGAAGTCACAAACGATGTCCCATCGCGCCGGAGTATCGGGAGAAGCATGAGGAAAAGGATCGAGATGGCGAAACTCAGCATCCGCGGCGTCAGAAAATCCTACGGTCAGGTCGATATCCTCAAGGGCATCGATATCGAGCTCAACGATGGCGAATTCCTGGTATTGCTCGGGCCGTCGGGCTGCGGCAAGTCGACCTTGCTCAACATCGTCGCCGGCCTCACCGATCTCAGCGCGGGGGAGGTTCGCATCGACGAGCGGGTCGTCAACGACGTCCATCCCAAAGACCGCGACATCGCCATGGTGTTTCAATCCTATGCGCTCTATCCCAATATGAGCGTCGCCAAGAACATGGAGTTCGGCTTGGAGATGCGCGGCATAGCGCGGCCGGCCCGCGAAGCGGCAGTCGCCAAAGCGGCCAGACTGCTGCAGATCGAACATCTGCTGGGACGCAAGCCAGGCGAACTGTCCGGCGGGCAGCGCCAGCGCGTCGCCATCGGACGCGCCTTGGTGCGCGAGCCCAAGGTCTTCCTCTTCGACGAACCGCTCTCCAACCTCGACGCCAAGCTGCGCATCGAGATGCGGACCGAGATCAAGAAGCTGCACCAACGCCTCGGCACCACCATCGTCTATGTAACGCATGACCAGGTCGAAGCAATGACACTCGCCAGCCGGATCGCGATCATGCGCAACGGACTCGTACAGCAATTGGCGACGCCGGCGGAGATCTATAACCGCCCGGCCAATATGTACGTGGCCGCCTTCGTCGGCGCGCCGGCCATGAATTTCCTGCGCGGCCGGATCGCCCAGCAGGAAGGTCGCCTGGGCGTTACCGCCGAGGTCCGGTCCGGCGGCGGTGGGACGCCGCGCTTCCTGCCGCTCCACGATCCAGCTCCGCAGATTGGCCAGTGGGTGGGGCGTGACATCGTGCTGGGAATCCGACCAGAGGCGATTTCCATTGCCGGCACTGTGGATTCGACATTCCCCGCCACCGAAATCGATGCCGAAATCGACGTGATCGAGCCGACCGGTGCCGACACGCTGGCCTACTTCACCATGGGCGGCACCAGCGCGGTGGCCCGCGTACGGCCCCAGGATGTCGCGGCGGCGGGCGGGACGACGCGCTTTGCCCTCGACCTCAGCCGATCCTGTCTGTTCGATCCGCAGACCGAGGCCCGACTGAACTGATCGCCGGAATTAATCCGAAAGAGCCCTATCGACTGAAATAATTCGACGTGGGATATCGAGCCAGATCAGGCTTCTGGCGCCGATGAACGCTGGCATAGGGCGCTTTGTCGGGGCAAACTGAGGCCGATTCTCGACGAAATTCCCGACTGCTCCCAACAGGGATCCCCCATGCAACGCAGCACCCTTATCACCCAACCGTTCGATATGATCGTTTTCGGCGGCCGCGGCGACCTTGCCCGGCGCAAGCTGATCCCCGCCCTCTATCATCTCGCCCGCGAGCAGCGCCTACCCGATGACGGCCGTATCATTGCCGTCTCGCGCGGCGCCATGGCCCGCGAGGATTTCGTGAAGATGATGCATGACGATTGCATCACTCATGCCGGCGACGGCACCAAGAACGGCCAGTTCGACGAGGAATCCTGGGGCCGCTTTGCCGGCCGGCTCGTCTATCTCGGCCTCGATGCCACGGATGCGGAGAGTTATGACGGGTTGGCCGAACTGCTCAAAGGCCGCGAGGGGGTCGTACGCGCCTTCTATCTGGCGACCGCACCCGACATTTTCGGCCCCATCGCCGCCAATCTCAAGCAGCGCAACCTGGTGACACAGGAATCGCGCCTGGTGCTTGAAAAGCCGCTGGGCAAGGACCTTTCCTCGGCGCATGAGATCAATGCCGCCGTCGCCAGGGCCTTTGCCGAACCGCAAACCTATCGCATCGATCACTATCTCGGCAAAGAGACCGTACAGAACCTGATGGTGCTGCGGTTTGCCAACGCCTTGTTCGAGCCGCTGTGGAACCGTACCCATATCGACCATGTGCAGATCTCTGTCGCCGAGACGGTCGGTGTCGGCGGCCGCTGGCGCTACTACAACGAATCCGGCGCCCTGCGCGACATGGTGCAGAACCATCTGCTGCAGCTCATCTGTCTCACCGCGATGGAGCCGCCCAGCACGCTCGACGCCGACATGATCCGCGACGAGAAGCTTAAAGTCCTGCGCGCATTGCAGCCGATCCACGCAGTCGACGTGGCGCAAGCGACCGTGCGCGGTCAATATCGGGCCGGCACGATCGATGGAAAGGCCGTTCCCGGCTATCTTGAGGAATCCGACGCGGATCCGCGAAGCGACACCGAGACTTTCGTCGCCATCAAGATCGGCATCGACAATTGGCGCTGGGCCGGCGTGCCGTTCTATGTCCGCACCGGCAAGCGGCTGCCGGCGCGTTCCTCGGAAATCGTGGTCCAGTTCAAGACGCCACCGCATTCGCCATATCCGGCATCGGCCGGCACGATCCACCCCAACAAGCTGGTGATGCGCCTGCAGCCCGATGAGGGCATCCGCCTCATCATGCTGAACAAGGGCCGGGGACCGGGCGAACTGAAGCTCCGGCAGACGGCGCTCGACCTCTCCTTCGCCGAGACGTTCGGCGGGCGCTCGCCCGATGCCTATGAGCGCTTGCTGCTGGATGTCATCCGCGGCCGCCCGGCCCTGTTCATGCGCCTCGACGAACTGGAAGCGGCGTGGTGCTGGACGGACGGTATTCTGCAGGGCTGGTCCGACACAGTCCTGCCGCCGAAGCCCTATGCCGCCGGCTCCTGGGGACCCAACGCCGCCATCGCGCTCATCGAGCGCGATGGCCGGACCTGGCACGAGGACGACATTTAGTGCCGTTCCGGGAGACCGAATATGCGGACCGCGCCGCGCTGGCCGCGGCGTTGGTGGAACACATCCTGGCCGATCTCGGGGCTGCGATCGCGGCCACCGGAGAAGCCAGCCTGGTCGTACCCGGCGGCAGCACGCCGGTTGCCGTCTTCGAGCGGCTGGCCGTCACCGAATTTCCCTGGGACGAAGTGACGGTCGTCCCGTGCGACGAACGCTGGGTTCCGACCGATCATCCCGACAGCAACGAAGGACTCATCCGCAGGCACCTGCTGCAGGGAAAGGCGCGCGCCGCCCGGGTATTGAGCCTATACCGCCCGGTTCCGCGTCCGGCGGATGCCCTGCCCGATGTGACGCGTGCCCTCGCCGTTATTCGTCGCCCTTTTTCCAGCGTCTTTCTCGGCATGGGCGAAGACGGGCATTTCGCCTCCCTCTTCCCCGGGCGCGCCGAGACGGGCCCGGCGCTCGACCTCGACAGCGAAGGTCTCCTCATGGTCCTGAGCGAGCCGGCCAAAGGCCATCCGCGCATCGGTCTCACACTTTCAGCGCTGACCGATTGCAGCCATGTCCTGCTCGCGGTCGCGGGCGCGGAAAAACGGATTGTGCTGAAACGGGCAATCGACAATATCAAGCTGGATACCTATCCGATCGCGGCGCTGTTGCGGCAGCCGCGCACGCCGGTCGACATTCTCTCAGGCGCATGAGGCCAAAGCCATGCAACCCAAAATGCATCCCACCGTCGAAACCGTCACCGCACGCATCCGGGCCCGCAGCGAAAAAAGCCGCGGCGGATATCTGGCACGCATCGCCGAGGCGAGGTCCAAGGGCGTCAAGCGCGGTCGTCTTTCCTGCGGCAATCTTGCCCACGGTTTCGCAGCCTGCGGCCCGCGGGACAAGGACGCCCTGGCCGGATCGGCACTGCCAAATCTCGGCATCGTCTCGGCCTATAACGACATGCTGTCGGCGCACCAGCCGCTGAAGGACTATCCGGAACTGATCAAGGAAGCAGTGGCCGGCCATGCGACGGCGCAGTTCGCCGGCGGCGTGCCGGCGATGTGTGATGGCGTCACCCAAGGCCAGACCGGCATGGAATTGTCGCTGTTCAGCCGCGACGTCATCGCCATGGCGACCGCCGTCTCGCTCTCGCACGACATGTTCGACGCCGCCCTGATGCTGGGTGTGTGCGACAAGATCGTGCCGGGGCTTCTCATCGGCGCCTTGAGCTTCGGCCATCTGCCGACCGTTTTCGTCCCGGCGGGGCCGATGCCGTCGGGCCTCCCCAACGCCGAGAAATCGCGCATCCGCCAGCTCTATGCCGAAGGCAAGGTTGGCCGCAAGGAATTGCTGGAAGCCGAGGCTGCCTCCTATCACGCGCCCGGCACCTGCACTTTCTACGGCACGGCCAACAGCAACCAGATGCTGATGGAGTTGATGGGTTTGCACATGCCGGGCGCGGCCTTCGTCAATCCGGGAACGCCGTTGCGCGCGGCTCTCACGGCCGCGGCGGCGAAGCGTGTCGCCGGCGCCACGGCCCTTGGCAACGATTACCGCCCGATCGGCGAAATCGTCGACGAGAAAGCGCTGGTCAACGCGATCGTCGGGCTGGTGGCGACCGGCGGATCGACCAATCACACGATCCACCTCATCGCCGTGGCGGCAGCCGCCGGCGTGAAGCTCGAATGGCAGGATTTCGCCGATATCTCCGCCGTCACGCCACTGCTCTGCCGCATCTACCCCAACGGCCAGGCCGATGTGAATCATTTCCAGGCCGCCGGCGGCTTCGGTTTCCTGGTGCGAGAGCTGCTGGGCGCCGGGCTGCTGCATCGGGACGTAAAGACGCTGGTCGGCGACGATCTCGGCACCTATGCGCAGGAGCCCTATCTCGACGGCGACCGGCTGCGCTGGCGCGACGCGCCGGATCAATCTCTCGACCGCGAGGTCCTGCGTCCGGCCAGCGATCCGTTCGCGCCGGAAGGTGGCATCCGCGTGCTTGGCGGCAATCTCGGCCGATCGATCATCAAGGTCTCGGCAGTGAAGGCAGCGCACCGGGTCATCGAAGCGCCGGCCATGGTGTTCACCAGCCAGCACGACGTGCAGAAAGCCTTCAAGGACGGCAAGCTGCACCGCGATGTCGTTGTGGTGGTGAAGGGCCAGGGACCGCGTGCCAACGGCATGCCGGAACTGCACCAGCTGACGCCTGCCCTGGGCGTGCTGCTCGACCTCGGCTACAAGGTGGCGCTGGTCACCGACGGCCGCATGTCCGGCGCTTCCGGCAAGGTGCCGGCTGCCATCCATTTAAGCCCCGAAGCGGTCGCCGAAGGGCCGATCGCACGCATAAAGGATGGCGACATCATCCGCCTCGACACCGAAGCGAACGAATTGACCGTCAAGGTGGCCGACCTGGCGGCACGCCCGCTCGACATGCCGGATATCGGCGCCTATCGGGCCGGCTGCGGCCGCGAACTGTTCGCCGGCTTCCGCGCCCAGGTCGGCGGCGCCGAACACGGTGCCGCCAGCTTCGGCTGGGAAGGCATCGTATGACGCCGCCCGGCCTCGCCCTCGTCGCCGATATCGGCGGCACCAATGCGCGCTTCGCCCTGCGCCGGCCGGGCGTCGCCGGGGTCGAGCGCATGAAGACCCTGTCCGCCCGCGACTATCCCGATATCGCCACCGCCATCACGGCCTATCTCGACTGGGCCGGGGCCAAGCCGGCCGAAGCCTGCTTCGCCGTCGCCTGCCCGGCACGCGAGGATTATATCGAGTTCACCAATTCGACCTGGCGCTTCTCCCGTTATGAAACCGCCCAGCGTTTCGGCTGGACCCGGCTGGAGACGATCAACGATTTCGAGGCGCTCGCCTTGGGCGTTCCGCATGTAAAGGCGGAAGGACTGCACAATGTTCGGCGCGGCACCGCCAATCCCCTGGGGGCCCGTGCTGTTCTGGGCCCGGGGACCGGCTTCGGGGTCTCTGGCCTGGTCTGCGATCGCCATGGCGGATGGGTGGCTCTGGCCGGCGAGGGCGGCCATGTCGGCTTTGCGCCGCAGGATGAGCTGGAGATCGACCTGCTGCGCTATCTGCAGGCACGTTTCGGGCGCGTCTCCTGCGAGAGGCTGCTCTCGGGCGAGGGCCTGGTCAACATCTACGAATTCCTCACCGTTCAAGCAGGCAAGCCGGCGGAACGGCCGAGTCCGGCCGAGATTACAGCCCGCGGGCTGGAGCATGGCGAACGTATCGCCCGGGACGCGCTGCGCCGCTTCTGCGCCATCCTGGGTTCGGCCGCCGGCGATCTTGCGTTGATCCTGGGTTCGACGGGCGGTGTCTATATCGGCGGCGGGATCGTCCCGCGCCTGCTGCCGATCCTGCTCGACAGCCGCTTCGAGGAGCGGTTTGCCAATAAGGGCCGTCTCTCCTCGCTGCTTGCCAATATGCCGATCTACGTCATTCTCGACAATACGCTGGCGCTGCTGGGCGCTGCCGCAACTCTCAGCCAAGGTGACCAATGACTCCCATCGCCAAGATCATCCGCCAGGCCCGTGCCATTCCCGTCATCGTCATCGATGCGCTGGAAGATGCCTTGCCGCTTGCCCGGGCTCTGCGCGCGGGCGGCCTGTCCAGCATGGAAATCACCCTGCGCACCGCGGCGGGCCTTGAGGCGATCAAGCAACTGCGCGGTACGGTCGAAGGCCTCTCGGTCGGCGTCGGCACGGTTCTCTCCAGCGACGACCTCAAGCGCGCCCATGCCGCGGGCGCCGACTTCGCCGTGAGTCCGGGCTTCTCGGAAGATATCGTGAAGCTGGCCCTCGATCTGGGCCTTCCCTATCTTCCGGGCGCCGCCACACCCGGCGAGGTGATGCGCGGACGCGCGCTCGGCCTCGATGCCTTCAAGTTCTTCCCCGCTTCGACCCTTGGGGGGCCGGAAACGCTCAAGGCCTGGGGCGATGTCTTCCCGGACAATCATTTCTGTCCCACCGGCGGCGTATCTCCCGACAATGCCCGGGACTATCTCGCCTTGGCTCATGTCGCGGCCGTCGGTTCGTCGATGCCGGCCCCCCGGAAAATGGTCCAGGAAAAGAAGTGGGAGGAAATCAAGGCCCTCAGCCATCAGTTTGTCGCGTCGACACACCCCTGAGGATGGATTAGCTTGCCCATATTCGATTTGCGGCTTTGAACACGGTCGAAGGAATGTCGGGAGAAGGCAGCACCTATCAGCGCATCATCGGGCCGGATTTCCTGAAGATCTGCACAGCGCGGATTCGGCGCGCCTATGAATATTGGGACGGCAAGCGCCACGGGCGCAGCATGCCGTCGCGCGCCGATATCGATCCCAGCGAAATCCGCGACCTGCTACCGGGCATCATCCTGATCGATGTCGCCCGCGATCCGCTGCGTCTCACCTACCGGCTGGTCGGAACCGATGAGGTTGAAGCGCGCGGTTACGATCCGACCGGCAAGGACGTCAAGGAACATGTCTTTGCCGTCACCCCGGAATTCGGCTTCGAGACATATTCGCTGGCGGTCGCGCGCGGTGTCGTGGTCTACGATCAGGAACCCTGGGCCTCGCCGAATCCGCGCCTGTGCGAGGTCGGATCGGTCGTGATGCCACTATCCAACGACGGCAGGACCGTCGACATGCTGATGGCCTTTTGCGACTATCGCCGCAACTGACGGCCTATTTCTTCTTGGGCACCCTGAAGAGATCCTGGTCGAGTTCCATGCCGAATTGCGCCTCGAAGAGGCCGACCCGCACCTGCTCGTTCTTCTGATCGACCACGGTCCACTGGCGCAGCTCAAGCGGCCTGTCGCCAAGCTCCAGGATGACCTTGCCTTCCTCCGCATCGTCCGTCTGGCGGATCGTGAGTTCGAAGGCGGCGGGCGAACGCTTGAAGGCGGTGACCGTCACATCGCCCCCCAGTTCGACATCGTCGCGCAGCAGGAACCAGAGCGGCGAGGACGAGGCCGGCACGCGGTTGATCTGGTCGAGTTCCGGGTCGTAATAATGCAGCGACACGCTGTCCGACACGATCAGCATCGGCGAGGGTGGATCATATTCGATGCGGATGAAGCCCGGGCGCTTGAGATAGATGCTGCCGAAAGCGATGCCGCCGCGTTCCGAATATTGCTGGAACTTCGCGCGCATCGTGGTGATGCCGTTGAGATAGTCCTGGATGCGCTTCAGATCGGTTTCGTCCTGTGGCGTCAGATTGGCCGGCACTGCCCGCGCGAAGGCCGGCCGCGCCAGTGCGGCGAGCGCGGCAAGGCCGCCGGCAAGCCCGAGCAGATGGCGCCGGGAAACATTGAACTCAGTCAAGATGCTGGAACCTTTCGTCAAATCCGCGCCGCCTCAATCGTCCATGCCGCGCGCGAGTACTTCGCGCTTGCCGACATGGTTGGCTTGTGAGACGACGCCTTCCTTTTCCATCCGTTCCACGATCCGCGCGGCCCGGTTATAGCCGATCTGCAGGTGGCGCTGGACGAAGCTGACCGATGCTTTCTTCTCGCGGGTGACCACCGCGACGGCCCGGTCGTAAAGTTCGTCGCCCGAGCCACCACCCGGTTCACCGTCCGGATTGTCGAACCCGCCGCCTTCTTCGTCATCCTGGGTGACTTCCTCGACATAAGCCGGCTCGCCCTGCTCCTTGAGGAACCGCACGATCGACTCCACCTCGCGGTCCGAAACGAACGGCCCGTGAACGCGGGTAATGCGGCCGCCATTGGCCATATAGAGCATGTCGCCTTGTCCCAACAGCTGTTCGGCGCCCATTTCACCAAGAATTGTTCGGCTGTCGATCTTGGTCGTGACATGAAAACTGATGCGGGTCGGGAAGTTAGCCTTGATCGTACCGGTGATGACGTCGACCGAGGGACGCTGGGTCGCCATGATGATGTGAATGCCGGCGGCACGCGCCATCTGCGCCAGGCGCTGGATCGCGGCTTCGATTTCCTTGCCCGCCACCAGCATGAGGTCGGCCATTTCATCGACCACGACGACAATGAAGGGCAAGGCCGTGAGGTCGAACGGCTCTTCCTCGTAGATCGGCTGGCCGCTTTCCGGATCGAAACCCGTCTGCACGCGCCGCGTCAGCGTCTCGCCGGCGGCCCGGGCCTGCTCCAGGCGCTGGTTGAAGCCATCGATATTGCGCACGCCCAAGCGCGACATGGCGCGATAGCGGTTTTCCATCTCACGCACGACCCATTTCAGCGCGACGATCGCCTTCTTGGGCTCGGTCACGACCGGCGAGAGAAGGTGCGGGATGCCGTCATAGACCGAGAGTTCCAGCATCTTCGGGTCGATCATGATGAATTTGCACTGCTCGGGCGTCAGCCGATAGAGCAGCGACAGGATCATCGTGTTGATGGCAACCGACTTGCCGGAACCGGTGGTGCCGGCAATCAGCAGATGCGGCATGCGAGCAAGATCGACCACGATCGGCGCGCCGCCGATATCCTTACCGAGCACGAGCGCCAAGCGGCTCTGCGAGCCTTGATAGCTTTCGTCTTCGATGAGTTCGCGGAAGGCCACAACCTCGCGTTCGCGGTTCGGCAATTCGATACCGATGACGCTGCGCCCCGGCACGACGGCGATGCGCACGGAGACGGCACTCATCGAGCGCGCGACATCGTCGGCCAGGCTCACCACGCGGCTGGTCTTGGTGCCAGGTGCGGGTTCGAGTTCGTAGAGTGTCACGACCGGACCGGGCCGCACTTTCACGATCTCGCCCTTCACGCCGAAATCGTCGAGCACGGTTTCCAGAAGGCGTGCATTCTTCTCCAGGCTCTCTTCGTTGATGCGCTGGACGGCGAGATTGGCCGTCGGGAGCGAGAGAATGTCGATCGGCGGCAGTTCGAACGTGCTTTCATCGAGCACCAGTTTTGCCTGGCGCGTATCCTTCGACCTGGTGGCCTTCGCTTTCTCCCTGGCCTTCGCGGCCGGCGCGACCACCAGCTTCTCCGGCCGGTCGCCTCGGCGCTCCTCGACCTCGGCGGCACGGCTGGGTATCTCGATGGCCACACGCCCGCGCTCGGGACCTTCGTTGCCGAAGCGCGGCTCGCGGCGGGGGTGGTCAGGCTGGTCCCGATCCTCGCCGCCGCGCCCGAAACGCGGCAGGCGCAGCTTGAAACCGCCCGTTCCCAGGCCGGAGCGGCCGCGATCGATCGCCTCGCCCATGTTGCGGCCCATGCGCGCCACACGGCGGCCAAAACGCATATAGCCACCAAGGCCAATGCCGAGGCTGAAATAGAGTGCGACCAGGCCCAGCGCCAGAAAACCCATCGCCAGCAGGCGGCCGAGCAAGGCCGGATCGTTTCCCCCGCCGAGCGCCGCCACAAGACCGGCAACGCCGCCGCTGCCATCGGACCCAATGAGGATCATATGGCCGGCCAGACCGCCGAGGCCGGCGATCCAGGGCCATTCACCCGTGCCCGGCAGGGCCGCAAACGCGGTCGCCAGCAGCAGGCTGGTGAGGGGCAGCAGCAGCAGCTTGAGCCAGATGCGGTGAATGCCATGATCGCGCAACAGGGCGACGCCCCAGGCAAGCAGGGCCGCCGGCGGAACCAGTGCCGCTAGTCCCAGTCCCTGCAGCAGGAAGTCGGCGAAGACGGCGCCCGTGGCGCCCATGACGTTGGCGACCGCCGCGTCGGTGGCGCGGTTGAGGCTGGGGTCGGCACCGCTGGCGGTCAGCAGGGCCAGCAGATAGGCAAGACCGCCAAGGACGAGCACGATGCCGACAATCTCCAGCAGCCGCCGCTGCAGGAAGCTAGAAAAGCCGCCGGGCCCGCCAAATCCAAGACCCGAAGGCATCGTCATGCCGCCGCCACGCCCTCCGCCGCCATTGGATGCCATGCTCATCTACCCCTGCCCGCAGCCCTGACTCTTCCGCCCGCCGCAAGCACCGAAGCCAGAACCGATGCCATACGCTCCAGCGCGCCACCCAGCAGCGCCGGTTCGTAAACCAGGGCCACGCGAATGAAAGGCGTGCCCGGATTGCGGCCGCTTGCATCCGTCCGCGCCATATAGCCCCCGGGCAGCACCTTGATCGCCGCCTGCCGCCACAGTTCGACCGCCGCCTTCTCGCCATCGCCCACATCGAGCCACAGAAAGAAACCGCCACCCGGCTTCACATTGCCGAAGAGCGGACCCAGCGCAGCTTGCGCGCTATCGAAACTGGCCTGGTAGCGCGCGCGGTTCTGGGCGACATGAGTCTCGTCCGACCACAAGGCGGTCGAAGCCGCCAGCACCGGCAGCGGTACCGCAACACCGCCGTAATTGATCAGTTGCGCCTGCCTGGAAATATATCGCGCGTCGCCGGCGACAAAGCCCGAGCGCATGCCCGGCGCGCTCGAGCGCTTGGAGAGCGAATGAAACACCAGGAGATTGTCGCAGGAACCGCCGGCCTGCGCAGCCTCGATCGCGCCGGGCGGCGGCTGGTCGGTATAGATCTCGGCATAACATTCGTCGGCCGCGACCAGGAAATCGTGCCGGCGCGCCAATGCGAGCCAGCGTCGCCAGAAATCCGCCGAAGCGACCGAACCCTGCGGATTGGCCGGCGAGCAGAGATAGACCATGGCCGCTTCGCGCAGCAGATCGGCCGGCACCGCGTCCGGGTCGGGCAGGAAGCCAGTTTCAGGCCCCGCAGGCAGGAAGGCCGGCTCTCCCCCCGCCACGACCGCCGCGCCGGCATAGGTGTGGTAGAAGGGGTTGGCCATCAGGACCTTCCCCTTGCCTTTGGGCGCCCCCATGGCAACCGCCGACAGGGCAATATGAAACAATGCCTCGCGCGTGCCGGAGACGGGGGCAATCATCCGCTCGGCATCGAGAAAGGCACTTTCCACGCCGTAGCGCCGCACCAGCCAGGCCTTGGCGGCGGCGCGGAACTCGACCGTTCCCAGGGTCGGCGGATATTTGCTCCACAGCTCTTTTGCGTTGGCAATGGCGTCCAAGGCGAAGCTCGGCGGCTGGAACTGGGGCTCGCCCAGCGATAACAGCAAAGGCGTATTGCCACCCCCCGGCTGTACCCCTTCCAGCAGCTTGTTGAGCCGCGTGAAGGGATGGAACTGGGCAAGCGACTCGACGCGATCCTGATTCATTCTCGGAACCCTGGCCCGAACGGGCAAAAATGCAAGCTACATCAATGAGCGACTCGGGCACGACTCGGAGCGGTACAAACAAGCACAAGCCGGGAACGACACTAATGTCTCAAGAGTCTGCCATCAAGTGATTGTATTCACGCAGATTCAGGTCCACAAGGCGGTTCGGGCCGCACGGTCTCCATAGGTTCCATCTGCGTTCTAAATACGCAAGATACAGAAATAATCTAAAATATAATACGTATTTTAACGCACAATACAGATACCACCCATCGCGTCCCGCATCGCCAACGCCAGCTGGCCGCATCCTCCCGATCATCGTTCCAATGTCGGAGCTGCCGTCGACGACGACTACTTTCTTCATGCTCGACCCGCCAGTTCTACGATTCCAGCCCGTTCTACGATTCCAAAAGGTCGCGGAGCTTCCTGCCAAGGTCGACCTTCCGGAATGGTTTCAGCAAGAGATCGAGGTTTTCGATTTCGTGGAAGCCATTCCCCATGGCGCGCGCCGTATAGCCGGAAGTCAGAAGAATCTTGAGCCGGGGATAGAGCCGCCGCGCCTCTCGGGCAAGTTCCGTGCCTGTCATGCCGCCGGGCATCACGATGTCGCTGAACAGCAATCCGATTTCGGCATGATCGGCAAGCAGGCGAAGCGCCTCCCGCGCATTCGCGGCTTCCAATGTCACGTAGCCGAGATCGGTGAGCTGCTTGACCGAGACCGCGCGCAGATCCGAATTGTCTTCGACCACCAGGACGCATTCGCCGCGCGCCGCTGTGGGCGCCGGAACCGGCACCTCCACTCGAGTGCTGGCAGCGTCGGAACGCGGGAAATATAGCTTCACGGATGTGCCGTGGCCCGGCTCGCTATAAATCTTGATATGTCCGCCGGACTGCTTGACGAAACCGTAGACCATGCTGAGGCCCAGGCCGGTCCCCTTCTCCGCATCCTTTGTCGTAAAGAACGGTTCGAAGCAGCGGTCGATCACTTCGGGACTCATGCCGGTGCCCGTGTCGCTGACCGACAGTTGCACATAGTCGCCTGCTTTGACTTCGGCGTGGCGCGCCGCATAATCCTCGTCGAGATGGGCATTTGCCGTTTCGATGCTGAGGCGGCCGCCTTTCGGCATCGCATCGCGCGCATTGATGGCAAGATTGAGAATCGCTTCGTCGACCTGTGCCGGATCGGCGGTCGCCGGCCACAGATCCTCACCGGGATGCAGTTCCACCTCGATCGTCTCGCCCAATGTCCGGCGCAGCATAGCTGCGATCTGCGGCAGGCCCCGATTGAGGTCTATTGTCGCCGGCTGCAGTGGCTGATTGCGCGAGAAAGCCAGCAACCGCCTCGTCAGTTCGGCACCCTTGAGCGCCGCGCTCAACGCATCGCCAATGAAGTCGCGTAAACCCGTGGCAGCGTCCGTGTGCTCCATCGCCATGTCGAGATTGCCGATAACGACACCAAGCAGATTGTTGAAATCGTGGGCGACGCCACCCGTCAATTGACCGACGGCCTCCATCTTGACCGCTTGGCGCAGCTGCTGCTCCATGGCTTTGTGGTCGGTGATATCCTCCGAGAAACCCAGCAGATATTGCGGCCGGCCTTCATGGTCGTGCACGGGGACCTTGATGGTGCGGATGGTGCGCTTTCCATTGTGCCGCGTCTGGATCGCCTCCTCGATCGGGGGCGACGCAACGCCGGACCGCAGCACCTGCCTGTCGAAGGCTATAAAGTGCTCGGCTTGCTCCCGGGGAAAGAAGTCGAAATCCGTCTTGCCAAGAAAATCCGCGCTGCTGTAGCCGAGCAATTCCTCGCCGGCCTTGTTGAACAAGACGAAACGGCAATCCGGATAGGATTTCACAAAAAGCATGCCCGGCAGATTGTCGACGACCGCGTCAAGAAAGCGCTTCGTGCTGCGCAATTGATCGATGATCTCCTGCTGATGCCGGGCGAACTCCTGTCGCTTCTCCTGCTGTTGCTGAAGATGGATCTGATCCGTCACGTCCTCGACCCGGTGAATAATCCAGGCGACCTCGCCGGCTTCATTGAGAACCGGCGTATTGAGTGGCGCCCAGTATTTCACCTCGAAGCCGCCGTCATCGGCGCGGCGCACGTCGTATTTCTGGACGGCCATCACATCGGGTCGGCGAAACTGAAGCGCGCGCGTCAGCGAAGCGCGCAGATTGGCAACGCCCGTCGCGGCAGGATCGTCAGGATTATCCGGAAAGACGTCGAACAGATGGCGCCCGAGCACGCTATCGCGCTGGATCAGCGTCGCTCTGCAATAGGCGTCGCTCGCGGCGACGATGTGCAGGCTGGGCGTCAGCACCAGATAAAGATCGGGGGCCGCATTGAACAGCGTGCAAAACTGAGATTCGCTGGGGCGAATATCCTGTTCAGCCCTATCCGTCATCGCGACCACCTCAGGCTGTAGACAAGACCGGAGGCAGCAAGGCCTCGCTCTGTCTCGGGCGATGTTCGCACTTGCATACGGTGTACTTAAAAGGGGAGAAAAGACAATATCATATTCATCAATGGTCGGACAATTTTCCTTCCCTCCGGCGCGACGGAAATAGGCGATCTGGACATATGAGACTGGCCTGCTTGTCCGAATCCGCGCCACTGGCTAGGTATGCAGTCTGCCATCGATGAGGATATTGCCATGAGGATCGCCGCGGTCGGCGAATGCATGATCGAATTGTCACCGGACGGTCAGGGCGGCTGGCGCCTCGGCTTTGCCGGAGACACTTTCAATACTTTGTGGACCGTCCGCGGTCTTCTCGGCGACGGCGCAACAGACTATGTCTCGGCGTTCGGCGATGACGATTTCTCGCGCCAACAACTGGCCTTCTTCGCTCGGCACGGAATCGGTACGGCGCAAAGCCCGACGATCGCCGGCGGCCTGCCCGGCCTCTATGCCATCACGCTGAAGGGGGCCGAGCGCAGCTTCACCTATTGGCGCGGCGATTCGGTGGCGCGGCACCTCGCCGACGACACAGACCGCCTCCTCCAAAGCCTTGACGACCGCGAACTTGTCTATTTCTCCGGCATCACGCTCGCCATACTGCCGGCGAAGGCACGCGCGGCGTTGCTGGAAGCGCTGGGAACGGTCCGCGCAGCCGGAACCAGGATAGCGTTCGATCCCAACTACCGGCCGCGCCTCTGGACTTCGCGCGCGGAAGCTGCCGAAGCGATTGCAGCCGGCGCCGGCCTGGCCGATATCGCCTTGCCGACCTTTGACGATGAACGGGAACTGTTCGGCGATGTCGATCCCGCAGCCACCGCGCGGCGACTGGCTGCCTTGGGTGTCGGCGAATGCGTCGTCAAGAACGGCGCCGGGCCCGCCCTGCTGCTGACGAAGACCGAAAGCCTGTCGATCGATGCTTGCGGCGACGCCAGGCCCGTCGATACGTCCGGTGCCGGCGACGCCTTCAACGGCGGCTATCTCAGTGCGCGATTGCGCGGGGCGGCACCCGCCGATTCCGTGAAGTTCGCGCATCGCATCGCCGCGGTGGCGATAGGCGAGCGCGGCGCGCTGATTCCCTTTGAAAAATTGAAGGCCGTCCCTACCGCCATGGAGCGATAAAGGCGGCCTTCAGAGGGGATCAGTTGAACAGCGCGGCCGTCTTCTGCAGCGTGACCCATACGCCCCACAGGATCGGAATGCCGACGACAGCCCAGGCAAGGATCGCCCTGCCGTCCAGGCCGCCTTTGCCGATGCCGAAAGACCCGGTGGCAACAGCCTGCTGCGCCGCATTCTTGGCCTGCAGCGCCGCCACTTCCGCCTCCGACATGAACCACTTCTCAGGAAGCGGCTTCACAAAGGCGTTGGCGATGAGGCCGAGCGCCAGCATGCCCACCAGGATGTACATGGTGAAGTCGTAGACCTGCTCGCGCGGCACACCGGCATTGATCTGAAATTCGCGGATATAGTTCACCACGACAGGGCCGATGATGCCTGCCGTCGCCCAGGCCGTCAGCAGGCGACCGTGGATCGCACCCACGAATTGCGTACCGAAGATGTCGGCGAGATAAGCGGGAATTGTCGCAAAGCCACCACCATACATGGAGAGGATGATGCAGAAGATGGCGACGAACAGCACCTGGCTGCCCATATGCGCCGCCGTCGGCGCCAGCGCATAAAGGACGATGCCGAGGACGAAGAAGGTGAAATAGGTGTTCTTGCGCCCGATGCGGTCCGAGAGCGAGGCCCAGAAGAAACGCCCGCCGATATTGAATAACGACAGCAGACCGGCAAAGCCGGCGGCGATCGCTGCGATGGCGGTCTTCTGCCCATCGTCGAGCTGCGTGAAGGTAAGCTCCGGCTGGCCCAGCAGGCGGCCGCCGAAAATCTCCTGCAACATCGGCGAAGCCATGCCGATGACGCCGATACCGGCCGAGACATTAAGGCACAGCACCGCCCAGATCAGCCAGAATTGCCTGGTCTTGTGCGCGTCGCGGAGATGGACATGGTGCGGCGTGATCATGGTCTTCTTGGTGACCGGCGGGATCCAGCCTTCGGGACGCCAGCCGGCAGGCGGAATGCGATAGCCGAAGGCACCGCCCAGCATGAAAACGATATAGATCGCCGCCATGACCAGGAAGGTCTGCCAGACGCCGACCGATTCAGCCGTCTTGAAATGCGCCATCAGCTTGTCGGCCAAGGGAGCACCGATCATGGCGCCGCCGCCGAATCCCATGATGGCCATGCCGGTAGCCATGCCGCGGCGATCCGGAAACCATTTGATGAGAGTCGAGACAGGCGAAATGTAGCCGATCCCCAGCCCGATGCCGCCGATGACGCCGGCACCGATCCACATCAGCCAAAGCTGATGTGTGATGACGCCCAGAGCGGCGATCGTAATGCCACCGCACCAGCACAGGGCCGAGACGAGGCCAGCCTTGCGCGGACCGACCCGCTCCAGCCAGCCTCCCCAGATGGCGGCCGATGAGCCGAGCAGCACGAAGAACAAGGTATACATCCAGCCCAGGTCCGCCACGCGCCAGTCGCAGGTCGTGGTGAGCAGGGCTGACATCAAGGTGAGGTCGGCGCAGGCTACCGGCTGCGCGACGCCGATGGCACGCGACAGCGGCAGCCAGAAGACGCTGAAGCCATAGGCCATGCCGATGCAAAGATGAATGGCGAGTGCTGCCGGCGGCACCAGCCACCGATTGAATCCCGGCTTGGCAACGATGCGCTCGCGGTCGAGAAGACCTGCTCCCCCGAAGCCGCCAGCAAAGGTTTCGCTTGCTGTGGACATGCTCTTTCTCCCGTGCCGCCGTGTGTCCCGGTCGGCCTTGTTGTTGTTATGGATGGCGATGGACAGCGCCGCCGCCCGGCGCCCCCGACTTCTCCCCTTTGTTGTTTTGGGGATCTATCCGCAAGGGGCGTGCCAGATGGCGACACGACATGATTTCAAGCGCTTATGACGAAATTTGCCGCCTGAATGGACAAACTGTCCAAAGGAGCCGGACAGTTTGTCCGAAGGCCCCGGTCAGGTGGCTTCGGGCAGCCAGATGCTGAAGCTGGTGCCTTGGCCCAGGGCGGAGTCGACGCTGATCTTGCCGCCCTGCCGCGTCACCAGCGTCTGGCTGATGGAGAGGCCGAGCCCCGTGCCACCCTGCCGCTTGGTGGTGAAGAAAGGATCGAAGACCTTGGCCAGCGTCTCCCGCGCCATGCCGATGCCGGTATCGCCCACATCGATCACCAGGCCCTTGCGGCCGTCCCGATCCTCATCCGCATCGCGCAGAGTCAAGGTTCCGCCGTCCGGCATCGCGTGGATCGCGTTGACGATGAGGTTGACCAGCACCTGCTGCAATTCCGTACGGTTCATCAGCACCTTGCGCGTGGCCTTGTGATCGCGATCGACCTTGATCGCCACCTTGTTGAGAAGATGCTGCACCAGCGGCAGGCAGTCGGAGACGACATCGGCCGGCGAATGCCGCTCGACATACCCGGCATATTCCTCGGGCTTGGCGAATTGCAGCAGCTTGGTCACGATCTGGCTGATGCGGTTGATCTGTTCGTCGAGCAGCCGGAATTCCATCTTGGCCAAGTCCGCCGCCGGCCCGATGAGGTTGCGCGCCACTTCCAGATTGCCCTGCATGACGGCGATGGGATTGTTGATCTCGTGCGCCACGCCGGCGGTAATCTCGCCGATCGCCGCCAGCTTCTCGGACATGATCAGCTGCTTGGTTGTCGCTTCGAGCTGCCGGTTGGCCAGTTGCAGTTCCCGGGTCCGTTCGTCGACCCGGCGGTTGAGTTCGTCGTTCCAGTCGCGCAATTCCCGGTCGCGCGCCTGCAGCCGGTCGAGAAGATCGTCGAGGTGCGCCGCGACGCGGCCGATCTCGTCCTTCACCTGCCGTATCCTTGTGCGGGCACCCAGATCGCCGCCCTCGACCCGGGCGATCGTGTCCGTCATGCGTTCCAGCGGCTTGAAGATGCCCCGCGCCCAGCGCAGGAAGATCGGCACGGTCGCGGTGGTGGCGATCAGGAAGGTGGCGATGATGGTGGCGAGCGTAACGTATTTGGCCTGCGTGAAAGGCATCTCCAGGAAACCGACATAGAGCATGCCAACGCGCTTGCCGAAACTGTCGACGATGGGTTCGTAGGCCGAAACATACCAATCGTTGACGACGAAGGCACTATCGAGCCAGGTCGTGCCCCGGTCCAAGACCGCTTCGCGCACAGCGCGCGACACACGCGTTCCCAATGCTCGGCGATCCTCGAACAGCCGCACATTGGTGCTGATGCGTACATCGTCCAGGAACAAGGTGGCCGTGCCCTGGCTGCCTTCCGGCAGGCTTGCCTCGCGATAGACCAGATCGTTGATCGTATCGATGAAGACGAGATTCTGGTTGAGCAGGATGCCGCCCACCAGCGCCGCACCATTCTGTCCGTCGATGGCGATGGGGCTGGCGGCATGCACCACCATGCCCTGCGTCTCGCTGGTGCGATCGGTCGGCACCGCATTGGCCGTCGATACCAGATCGATGCGGGCCCGGATGGCAAGACTTTCATCAAGCACGGCAAGGTCCGCCTGAGTGAAGATATCGATCGCGGTCGCCGCCTGCCCGGCGCGCGCCTTGGCGATCACCGGCCAGTCAGTCCGCATCCCGGCGCTTCGCGCGCCGGCCCGCACGGCGCCATCGCTGTCGATGATGACGAGGAAGTCGAGCCCCATTTCACGCCGGCTGATATCGAGGAATTGCGGCAGGTGCGCCGGGCCGTGCTGCATCGCGTCGCGGAAGCGGATCGAATTGCCCAGTGTCTGGACATGCTCGCCGGTATTTTCCAGTATGCGTGCCAGATATTGATGCGCGATGGTGAGGTCGCCATTGACCTTGGAGATGAGCAGCGCATCGAACTTGGCGTTCCACCGCGCCATGGTGATGCCGAGCAGCAACGGCAGAATGACCAGGGTCGGCAGCAGGGCGATGGCGAGGATTCGGTAGCGGACCGAGCGGATGTGGCGGCCTTGCCCACCCGGATCCTGCCCACCCAGACCTTGACCACCCAGACCTTGACCAGTCGGCTCAGACATTCCACATCGCGCATTTGCGGTCGATGGTCTTGCGCGAAATACCCAGGCGCCGCGCCGCTTCGTTGCGGTTTCCGCCCACTTCCTGCAGCACCGCCATGATGTGGCGCCGCTCCAGTTCCTGCAGGCTTTCCGCCGCCGGCTGCGGATCCGTCCGCTGGGCGCGGAACTCGTCCGGGATTTCGCCCAGAATCAGCGATCGTTCGATGAGATTGCGCAGTTCGCGCACATTGCCCGGCCAATCGTAGCGTGCAAAGGCGGCACGCGTCGCCGCATCGATAGGCACCGGCGGCATGCCCAATTGCTGCGACAGTTTCTTCATGAAGAGGGTGGCGAGTTCCTGCACATCGTCGCCGCGCTCCTTGAGCGGCGGCAGGTGAATCTGCATGACATTGAGACGATAGAAAAGGTCGGCCCGGAAGCGGCCTTTCTCCACCTCGGCGGCCAGATCGTTGTTGGTGGCGAATACGAGCCGGAGATCGACCGGCAGCTCCCGCTCCGAACCCAGAGGGCGCACCCGCCGGTCCTCGATCACCCGCAACAGCTTGCTCTGCAGGTTGAGCGGCAATTCGCCAATCTCGTCCATGAACAGCGTGCCGCCCTGCGCATGCAGGAAAAGTCCCTCGCGCGCTCCGGCGGCGCCGGTAAAGGCGCCCTTGAGATGGCCGAAGAGCTCGCTTTCGATCATTTCCGGCGGGATGGCCGCGCAATTGATCGGCACGAAGGGTTTTTCGGCACGGTCGGACAGCGCATGCAGCGACCGTGCCGCCACTTCCTTGCCGGTGCCGGATTGCCCGGTCAGCAGTACCGTGGTGGGAAGGGGTGCCGCGCGGGCGATCTTGTCGCGCACCCGGCTGATAGCCGTGGAATGGCCGATAAGCTTGTCGCGCAGCAGGATATGATCGGATGTCGTACCCAATTCATAGCGCAGGACGTAATTCTCACGCTGCAACTGGCTGCGGTCGAGACAGCGCGAGACGGCATTGAGAATCTGGTTCGACCGGAACGGCTTCAACACGAAATCGACGGCACCTGCGCGCAAGGCCTGGATGGCGGTGTCGAGATCGGCATAGGCCGTCATCAGGATGGCGCTGGCAAAGAAGCCGATGGCGCGCTGTTCCGCAAGCCAGTCGACACCGTTCTTGCCAGGCATGATGTTGTCGAGGATGACGACATCGAAATGTTGCGAGTCCAGTTTGCGGCTGGCTTCCTGCGTATCCGCCGCCTCCTCGATCCGCTTGCAGCGAGGGCCCAAGGTGCGGACCAGGAAGTTGCGCATGCCCGGCTCGTCATCGACGATGAGGATCGACGCCTGCGCCAGCCAGGGGCCGAATTCCGGTCCGGACTCGCCATGCTGCGCCGATTCGGCCTGCCTCCGCGTGGCTTCTGCCATGCCGCTTATTTCCACCCGTCGCATTTCTTTCTTGTTACACCATCAATAACCGACCGGCCGGAGAACGCAAGATATCAGCTCGATCGCCGGGAATTCTGCGGCGATTGCAGATGCTTAGCGATAGTTGCGGCGTCCGGCCCGCGCCTGTCACGGCAAATTCATCGGATTGCGACGCGCCCGCAACCTGGCGGCGCTAGTGCTGCCCGCATGAGCAGCCTCTCCTTGACCTATGCCAGCGCCTACGACACCCGCCTTGCGCGCCTGTCGATCCGGGCCATCGAAATCCTCAGCGGTCAACTGCGCCTGAAGAAGCTCTACGAGCTTTATCAAGGCGAGATGGCGGGCTCGACCGATTTCTGGGAGGCTGCAATGCGCCTCTTGCAGCTGCAGCTCGATTACGATGCCGGCAAGCTTGCCGAGATACCATCGAACGGGCCTCTGGTCATTGTCGCCAATCACCCTTTCGGCCTGGTCGACGGTTTGCTGATCGGTCACCTGGCCAACCGGGTACGTGCCGATTTCAAGGTACTGACCAATGCGCGCCTCTATCCGCCCGACGCCGACATCCAGCGCTACATTCTGCCGATCGACTTCGATCCAGGTCCGGAAGCCCAGGCGACGACGCTGAAGACACGCGCCGTCGCCCGTGAGCATCTCGCCGCCGGCGGCTGCCTCATCGTCTTTCCGGCAGGCGGCGTCGCGACGACGCCGACGCCTTTCGCGCGCCAGGCGGTCGATCTCGATTGGAAGCCCTTCACCGCGCGCCTCATTCATGCCGCGCGCGCCGATGTGGTGCCGATGTTCTTCCATGGCCAGAACAGCCGGCTGTTCCAGATCGCCAGCCATATCAGCATGACCGCGCGCCTGGCACTGCTGCTGCACGAGGTCGCCAACAAGATCGGCGGCGCCTTCCGCGTCACTATCGGCGAGGTCATTCCTTACATGGATATTTCGCCGATGCGCGACCCGCTGGAACTCAGCCGGCATCTGCGCCAGCGCACCGAATGGCTCGGCAATCCGGCGTCGCGGCCCGGCAGCAGCGGCATCATCGCCTGAACTTCAGGCAGCGTGCCGCTTGCCTTCCTTCAGATCGTAATAGCGCATCATCCAGGGCACGAACCAATTGTTGCCCCGATAGAAGGGTACGGTCTTGAACGGACGGTCGGCGAAGACGGAACTCACCGACCCCGGCCTCAGTATGCGCTGCGCCAGCAAACGTCCAAAATGCGAGCCCATTGGCAAGCCGGCAAAGCAGTAGCCGACGGCGTAATGGATGCCTTGATGCGTGCCCAGATGCGGCAGCAGGTCGAAAGTCGCGGCACAGCGTCCGGTCCAGCTGTGCGACACACCGATATCCTTGAGTTCCGGAAAGACCGCGCGCAATTCGCCGGCAAGACGTTTGCCCATGGTCACCTGATCGCTGCGTTCTCCCGTCTTGCCGCAATAGAGGATACGGCTGCCGTCAGGGGAACGGCGGATGGCGTCGATGTTCATGTAGCTGTCGATATAGGTGCGGTCATTCGGCAGCAACCGGTCGATAAGGCCCGCCGGCAATGCCTCGGTCGCCATCTGCCAGGCATCGAACGGGATGAGCCGGCGCTGCAGCCATGGCAGCAATCCGTCGGTATAGCCGTTGGTGGCGAGGATCGCGTGCCCGGCCAGCAATGGCCCGCGCTCCGTGACGACGCTGAACCCGCTGCTCTCGCGCGACAAGGCACCGACCCGCGTGAACGGATAGAGCGCTACACCCCGCGCGATGGCGGCCTTCACCAGCCCCTGATGGTAGAGGCCGGGATGGATCGAGGCGAGGTCCGGCAGGACGACGCCACCGCGATAACGCGGGCTGCCGATCTCGCGCGGCAGCGCCGCCAGGTCCAGAATCTCGAAAGGCGAGCCCAGGTGCCGGTGGCGCAATTCATATTCGCGCTTCAGGTCCTCGAACTGTCCGGCCGTCTCGGCCACCACCAGGCGACCATGGGCGCAGAAGGCGCAATCGATTGCGTATTCCGCGACCGTATCGGCCACCGCCTGAAAGGCCGCCTGCATTTCCCTGTACGTGGCAACGGCGTGCGGTAGGCCTTTGCTCTTGACCAGATCGCCGAAGGAATATTTCAGCGTGCGCCCGACAAAGCCGGCATTGCGGCTGGACGCGCCGGCACCGATCGCGTCACTGTCAAAGACGGCGACCGATCTTCCAGCCTCGGCCAGTTTCAGTGCCGCGATAAGGCCGGTATAGCCCGAGCCGACGATGGCAACATCGACCCTGGCCGGCAGGTCCGGCGCCGCCAAATCCGGCCGGGGTGCCGCTTCCCACCAATAGGGGTCGGTCTTCATCTCTTCATCCTCGCATCGCGGTCCGCTTTCAGCCAGCGGAAGAGCTCTTTCATGCGCTCCGCGCGCAGGGCGCCGGCATCGCGCCTGGTCCAATCATAGATCCCGGGCATGCCGTCCTTCTTCACCAGGGCCGCGACCTTCTCCGGCGCCTGGGGTGCGATGGAGAGGTCCGGGATGAGTGAGTTGCCGAAGCTCACCATCGTCGCAAGACCGCCGATATCGGCGGATTCGATTGGGCCGGTAATGCCGATGCGCCGGCCGAAGGACGCCTTCACCACGGCGTCTATCGCCTCGGCCGAGGCAATGCCGTCGGCCCACAGTGCCCAGGCTTCGCGCAGCAGCGCAAACTGCAGGCGATTGCCGATGAAGCCTTTCACTTCCTTCTCGATCACCACCGGCTCCTTCCCGGTGCCGCGTACCACGGCCACGGTGCGCGCCAGCACGTCGGGTGCGCAATAGGGCCCGCCGCAGATTTCCACCAAGGGGATGAGCTGGGGCGGGTACCAGAAATGCGTGGCGATGACGCGTTCGCGATGCCGAACGTTCTCGATGAGAGCGCTCGCCGGCTGGCCGCTGGACGAAGCCAGGATCACGTCGGGTCGGCACATGCGGTCGAGTTCCCCGAAGATCCTGAGCTTCAGCGGCAGATCCTCGGTGACCGCCTCGACCACCATCGCTGCCTCCGCGGCGGCAGCAAGCTCAGTCACGGTCGCGATGCGCGCGGCGGCCGCGTCGGCCTCGTTCGCCGTCAACAGGCCGTTCTCGGCAAATTCGGCAAGGCTGGCGCGGATCTTCGCCAGGGCTCCGTCGAGGCTCTGCCGGCTGCGGCCGATCATCGTTACCTCGTGTCCCGCTGCGGCAAAAATCTGCGCCACGCCGTGACCGATGATGCCGTTGCCGATGACGGCCATCCGCTCTCGTCCCATCCCCGCCTCCTACACTTTCACATTTGTGCAGGAGGCTAGGCCAGGTCACATGAGTTGGTCGAGTGGAATTTTAGCTGGCGCGGACTTCGGCGATGAAGCCCTCAACCTCACGGTTCAGGGACTTCGCCTGTTCCGCCATCATTTCGGCGGCGCTGAGCACGCCGGCTGCCGTATCGCGCGCCGACAGCACGGCGCTCTCGACGCCATTGATATTCTGCCGCACCGATTGCGTGCCGCCGGATGCCTGCTGCGCGTTGCTCGATATCTCACGCGTGGCCGCGGATTGCTCTTCGACCGCCGCGGCGATCGAACTCGATATCTCGTCAATGCGTTCGATCGTGCTCGTCACCGTGGCCATCGCCTTGGCGACATCGTCGGTCGAACCCTGGATGGCTTGGATTTCCACCGAAATGCCTTCGGTGGCCTTGGTGGTCTGGCTGGCCAGCGCCTTCACTTCGTTGGCGACGACGGCAAAACCCTTGCCGGCCTCGCCGGCCCGCGCCGCCTCGATCGTGGCGTTGAGGGCCAGCAGATTGGTCTGTTCGGCAATGGCGGTGATGAGCTTCACGACCTCGCCGATCCGTTCGGAGACGACGACCAGATTCTTCATCGTGTCGTTGGCCTTGCCGATCTCGCCCACGGCGGTACGGGCCACTTCGGAAGAGCTGGCCACCTGCCGGCTGATCTCGCTGATCGATGCCGAGAGCTGTTCGGCCGCCGCCGCCACCGCATCGACGCTGCCCGAGGCATTGTCGGTCGCCCCCGATGCCTCGCCGATGCGCTGCGTGGCGCTTTCGGCCACTTGCGACATCGATTGCGCATGGGTCTGCAATTGCTGAGCGGATTTGGTGACGTTATCGACCACGCCCTTGACCGAGCGCTCGAAGCCGTCGGCCAGGGCTGTCATGGCGGCACGCTTTTCTTCCTCGGCGCGTTCCGCGGCACGCTTCTGCTCGTCCTCCAGGCGCAGCTTCTCCTGCTGGCCCTGCTTCAGCACCTCGACCGAACGCGCCAGTTCGCCGATTTCGTCGCCACGCTCGGCTCCCTTCACTTCCGCGTTGAATTCGCCGTGCGCCACCGCACTGGTGACGTGCGCCAAGGCAACAATCGGCTTGGCGATCCGGCTGCCCACCAAGGCGAACATGAGCGCGCCGAGGATGAGAGCCACCACGATGATACCGGCGATCGTGTAGATCAGTTCATTGGCTTCCTTCAGCACGGTCGCGACCGGCACCTGGATGACCAGGGTCCAGACCTCGGCCGGACCACGGAAGCTGATAGGCGCGAAGACGACGAAATGCTCGCCGCTGGCATCGGTCTGCATCACCGGCTCGGTCGATTTGCTGGCAACGAACGCATCATACATCAGCTTCAGATCGCCTTCTTCGGCAACGTCGGCATCCTTGTCCTTGCCGATCGGCTGGCCGATGCGTTTGGGGTCGGGATGCGCCGACCAAACGCCGTCATGGCTGAGAAGCAATACCTGGCCGTCACCCATCGGCTTGATGGCGCTGAGAGTCTCCGTGACCTTGGTAAGCGGCAGATCGATGGTGGCGATGCCAAAACCCTTGCCATCGGCGATCATCGGGACGCTCACGGTCGACATCAGCACATCGACGCCCTCGACCGGATAGATATAGGGTGGCGTCAGCATGGTCCGGCCTGCTTGCAGCGGAATGAGATACCAGCCTTCGATGCTGGCCTCGATGGTCATGATCAACGGATCGATGCCGATCGAGCCATCCGCCTTGTTATAGTAATATGGGACGAAGCGGCCTTCGGCATCCTGCTCTGGCGCCTTGCCCTTGAAGGCTGCGTCGTTATTGTCATAGCCGTTCGTTTCGAAGGCCACCGTGCTGCCAACGATTTCGGGATGCGCCTTGACGACCGGCACCACCAGCCCTTGGATTGCCGTACGCGGCAGACCGCTCGCCTTGCCGCCCTCCATGGCGCGTCCGATCGTTTCGGCCACGTCGATCGCGGGTTGGATAAAGCCCGTGACCTGGCGGCCGGTGCCTGCGGCAATGGCCTTCAGGTTGGCGGCCGCGTCCTTCTTGGCCTGGTCATAGGCCATCCAGCCGGCGACACCGCCGGCGCCGAGGATGCCGACCAACAGCACGGCAATTCCTGATAGCATAACGCGGGCCCGCAGGCCTACCCGACCGGATTGAGAAGCAGTTGCAGTCGACATGATGTCTCCCCAGGCAATGGCAGCCATTACGATGGGGTGAGATGCTTAAATGAACGTTAATATGATGAATCGGCTCGGAGAAGCCGCGACATTTCATCGAACGGACATGCTTGGCGTGGGTCAGCGGCGCTCTATCGTCGATTGCGTGCGGCGCGCTTTGGCGGGAAGCGCCACGGATGGTAAACCTTGCCGGCTCACGCTGGCGCGGCCGCGATAGGTTATCGACAGGATGGCGAGACCCAGCGCGGATATCAATGTGATGCCGAGCGTCATCAGAAGCGCCTGCTTCAGTTCCGGCGTGATGCCGGCAGGCGGCAGGCGGACGATCAGGGTCCAGCTTTCCGGCACGCCATCGAATGCTACCGGAGCCACCAGATAACGCTCGCCCGTCGCCTCGACGGTATGCGCCGATCCGGTCTCGGTATTGCCCGCGGCGGAGCTGGCATAGGCGATGGCGGCTTCGCGATTGTCGAACGGGCCGGCCCTTGCCGTGTCGGTTTCCGAGATTTCCTTGCCGACATAGGTCGTATCCGGATGCGCGATCCAACTGCCTTCACTGCCGAGCAACGCCACCATTCCCGTCTCGCCCGGTTTCGACGCACGCAGGGTCGACTGCAATCTGGCGAGAGAAACATCCAGCGTCGCGAGACCGAAACCCTTGCCGTTCGAGAGCAAGGGGATGCTGATCGTAGCCAGCAACGTATCCGTGCCGTCGATTGGATAGATGTAGGGCGGCAGCAAATGCGGGCGCTTGCTGCGCAGCGGCTCCACATACCAGCTCTCGATGCCGGCTTCGGCGGTCATGATCAAACGATCGGTCAGCACATCGCCGTCCCTGGCGGTATAGTAATAGGCGACGAAGCGGCCCTGTTCGTCGTTTTCCTGTCCCACGCCGGCATATTGTGCGTCCTTGCCGTCGAAACCGTTCGGCTCGAACGCAACCGCGACGCCTATATTCTCCGAACTCATTTGCAAGGTTGGCACGGCGATGCCACGGACAATGTCGCGCTCGCTGCCGGCTTCTTTCGCCAGTTCGACGAGACGCCCAAGATCGATTGCCGCATCGATGCTGGGTTGGACAAAGCCAACCACATCTTGCACTGCCGCATCGATACTCTCTTGCGGGACCGATGCCGGTACCAAAGCGGCCTCGCTCAGCAGCCAATAACTGGAACCGGCGGCGAGCGCGACAATGAGCACGGCCATCATCGTTCGCGGACCGATCGAAATCCCGCCCGGCTCCGGCCGCTGTTGAATTGTACCCTGGGTGCTCATCCAATTTCCCGTAGCGGTTGCTGCAGGCAGTTAATACGACACCCGCCGGCACCGTCAATCCGCCTCAGAGGTCGAGTTGCCGGCTGTCTCCGGAAAATTCGCAGGCGCCGCCCGGCACCCCGGATTCATCCTGGCTGTTGCGCCAGAGGCTGGGCAGGAAGAGCGGCTTGTTCTTCCTGATCGGCGCGGTCGAGACGAGGCGCAGTTGCTTGCCAGCCTTGGCTTGCGAATAGACGATCCCAACTCCGTAGAGCATGGCGCTCTCATCGTCCCAGGCGACGCGCAGCACCGTGACATCGCGCCCCCTTTCGTCCCGGCCCGGCCACACCGTGACCCTGGGCGGAGCCGCTGGCTCGCCGGCGCCGGTATTGACGGCGCCGTCGAGACCGATGCCGATCTGATGATAGGCGCGCTCGGGACCGGCGGCGGCATCGCCTTCGAAGAGTTCGCCTTCCGAGGCCGTCCATATTTCGATATGCGGCGCCTTGATCCAGGAAGCGCCCTTCGCGGCCGCAAGTGCTTCCGCCGCCAACGGGTCGCGAATCTGGACGAGCAGCGACCTGGACGTCTCGGCGATGACGCGCATTTCCGCTGCTTCCGTCGCCGGGGCCGGCTTGCCATGGATGAGGAACCCCTTGCCGCCGTCGCTTGTAAGGGCAAGGCCGCAAGTGCCCAGGGTCGTGCCGTCCGGCAATGGCGAGGGATCGGCGTCGAAAGGCATGGGTACGGCGTAAGCGGCAACGATGTCGGATGCCGGCTGCGGTTCCAACCGGCTGGCAAAATCCGGCACGATTGTCGGGCAGCCGATTTCGGCATCGGTCCAGTCGGTGCGCGGTGCGGGTGCATAGGCGTGCGCTTCGAGCGTCCGCCGGTTTACCACGGTGAGTTCGGCCGTATTCGGGGCGGCATTGTGATAGGAGCAGCTGCTCTCGCCCGTAAGGCGCAGCGGCGACAATTGGAACGTCTTCGACATATCCCAGCGCCAGGCCGATCCACCGGATTGCGTATGCGTCAACCGGTTGCCGGCGATCTCGATATCGTCATAGCCGACCATGGCCGCGCCATAGCCGTCATTGCAGAGCGGCAGCAATTTCAGCGGTCGCGCGCCGTCGGCCAGCAGCCAGATCTCGCGCCCGCCATCGAGCTGCTGGCCTTCCAGCGCGGCGTCGGTCGAGCGGCAGCCTTCCTCCGGAAAATAGTTGGGAATGTCGGCCAGGCCGAAGACCAGATCGGCGATGCGCAGCCTTTCGCCCTTCTCCCCCTTGCCCGCTTCGGTCACGGCGGTGACCTCACAGGTCGGCCGCTCGGCGCAGACGATGGCTTTCTCCTCCGGCGACAGATCGGCGGCGGTGGCGAAGGATGGCAGAACGAAAACGGCAAGGGTGAGAAGGCGGGTCGGACGGCAAGCAGCAAGTCGGCTCACTGTGGGTTTCCTGCATCGGGATGTAGACGAACGATCACCCGCCGGTCGGCATCTTGAGGAGGCTTTCGGCCAAGGCGAGATCTTCGGGTGTGTTGGCATTGAAGAATGGGTCGACCGAACCGCCCGGCAGGTTCACGACGCCTGGGAAATTGACGATATGGGTACGATGGCGGTCACAATAGCTTTCAACCCGCCGCAATCCCTCCAGCCCCAAGGCGCGGCGCAGATCCTTGCGCAGGGCGACCCGCCACAGGCCGATTACCGGATGCGTGCGGCCGTTGCTGGCGGCGATCGCGATCTCGGCACCATCGCGGATGCCGGCTGCAAGCCGCGCCACCAGGTCCGCCGGCAGGAACGGGCAATCGGTGGAGACGCTGAGGATGCAATCGGTCCCCGGCCATGCCCTGACTGCCCAGTCGAGGCCGGCAAGAATGCCGGCCAAGGGTCCGGGCTGGCCGGCGATCTCATCGGCGACGACGGCAAGGCCGAATCTGGCAAATCGCGTCTGGTCGCCATTGGCGTTGATCGCCATTTCGCCCGTCTGTGCTTTCAAGCGCGCAATCACATGGGCCAGCAGCGGCCGGCCGCCCAAGAGACGCAGACATTTGTCGCCCCCGCCCATGCGAGAGGCCTTGCCGCCGGCCAGCAGGATGGCCGGAACGGCGAATCTGGTGGTTTCAGCGGGTTTCTTCATTTCCGGCATGATCCCGAAGCTAACATGCCGCAGATCTTATTCGGAGCCGGATGAATGGTGCCAGCACCTGCAGCCTGCGCCTGGAACTGGAAGTGGCGCCGGTCCTGGAACGACGAAGCGCGCCGGCCCAGGGTGAAACCCGGGACCGGCGCACCTGCCGGAGAGAGAAGCTGGCGGCCGTGATGCGATCAGGCCGCGATGTCGTTATGAATCGTCTTCTTCCTTGTCGCCGCCCGCATCCATCATGGCGCCGGCGACGAGACCTGCATTGGCGCGGATCTTCTGTTCGATCTCCTTCGCCATCGCACCATTCTCGCGCAGGAATGTCTTGGCGTTCTCGCGGCCCTGGCCGATGCGCTGGCCGCCATAGGAGAACCAGGCGCCGGATTTCTCGACCACCCCGGCAGCCACGCCGAGATCGATGAGTTCGCCCATCTTGGAAATACCTTCCCCATACATGATGTCGAATTCGACAACACGGAAGGGCGGGGCCAGCTTGTTCTTGACCACCTTCACCTTGGTCTGGTTGCCGACCACGGTTTCCTTGTCCTTGATGGCGCCGATACGGCGGATGTCGAGGCGGACAGAGGCGTAGAATTTCAGCGCGTTGCCGCCGGTCGTGGTTTCCGGATTGCCGAACATGACGCCGATCTTCATGCGGATCTGGTTGATGAAGATCACCATGGTCTTGGAACGGCTGATCGAGCCGGTGAGCTTCCGGAGTGCCTGGCTCATCAGGCGGGCGTGGAGGCCGACATGGCTGTCGCCCATCTCGCCCTCGAGTTCGGCCCGCGGCACCAGGGCCGCCACCGAATCGACCACCAGGATGTCGATGGCGCCCGAACGCACCAGCGTGTCGGCGATTTCCAGCGCCTGCTCACCGGCATCCGGCTGGGAGATCAGCAGGTCGCCGACATTGACGCCGAGCTTGGTCGCATATGAGGGGTCGAGCGCGTGTTCCGCGTCGATATAGGCGCAGGTGCCGCCGGCCTTCTGCGCCTCGGCGCAGACCTGGAGAGCCAGGGTCGTCTTGCCCGAGCTTTCCGGACCGTAGATTTCGATGATGCGGCCACGCGGCAGGCCGCCGATGCCCAATGCGATGTCGAGGCCCAGCGAACCCGTTGAAACGACTTCGGTTTCTACCGCCTGCTCGCTCGAGCCCAGGCGCATGATCGAGCCCTTGCCGAAGGCCCGCTCGATCTGCGACAGCGCCGCGTCCAAAGCCTTGTTCTTATCCATATTGTCCTTGCCGTCCCTGTCCGAAATACGCACGACGTTCTGCGACATAAGCGTCTCTCCCACCTTAGATCACAGCACCGGAGCAGTGACAATTCGGCGCCGAATGAAAACCAATGTACAGCCTTTGTTCCGCTTGTAAAGGATTTAGATCGAAAAGAGAACAATTGCGGAAATTCCGTTCCTTTCCAGCTAGATATAGTGATGTATCCGAAACCCTACCCACAAGGCGCTGGCTGGTGCCGCCTCGTTGTGCCCTTTTGGCGGCGCATCCGAATCGGCTGACCCGTATTAAGCGCGTGGAATGCATGCATTGCGCGCGACCGGCGCAGCCGGCGGCCAGTGGGCGTGGCCGCGGTTTACTATCCGGCACCCACCTGCTAGAAACCGCCCGCTTTTCCAGCCAACACCTTTGAAGACTGATCAGGTTGACGCCATGAAGATCAACGGCAATGCCATTCGCCCAGGCAACATCATCGAACACCAGGGTCGCCTCTGGCGCGCGGTCAAGACGCAGCATGTGAAGCCAGGCAAAGGCGGCGCCTTCCTGCAGGTCGAATTGAAGGACATCCGCGACGGCACCAAGCTCAACGAGCGTTTCCGCTCGGCCGACATCGTCGATCGCGTCCGCCTGGATGAGCACGAATATCAGTTCCTTTTCGCCTCGGGCGACGACTACACCTTCATGGACAACAACACCTTCGAGCAGCTCACCCTCAACGCCGACCTCATCGGCGAGCCGGTGGTCTATCTGACCGAAGGCATGGTGGTGACGGTGGAAAGCTATGAAGGCTCGCCGATCTCGGTGACCCTGCCCGAAACCGTGGTCTGCCTCATCGTCGAGGCCGACGCCGTGGTGAAAGGCCAGACGGCTTCCTCCTCCTACAAGCCGGCCGTGCTCGAAAACGGCGTGCGCGTCATGGTCCCGCCGCATGTCGGCGCCGGCACCAGGATCGTCGTCCGCACGGCCGATTCCGAATATATGGAACGGGCCAAGGACTGACCGCCCAGATGGCCATCCGCTCAGCCCTCATCAATGTCATGTGCAAGGCGGCCGACAAGGCCGCGAGATCCCTCCGCCGCGATTTCGGCGAGGTCGAACAGCTGCAGGTTTCGCAGAAGGGCCCGGCGGATTTCGTCAGCACGGCCGACCACAAGGCGGAGAAGCTGATCAAGGAAGAGCTGAAGAAAGGCCGTCCCAGTTTCGGCTTCCTGATGGAAGAGAGCGGCGAAGAAGCCGGCAGCGACGCCGATTCGCGCTGGATCGTCGACCCGCTGGACGGCACCACCAATTTCCTGCACGGCATTCCGCATTTCTGCATCTCGATCGCCCTTGAAGTGAGGGGCGAGATCGCGGCTGGCGTCGTGTTCGATCCGATCAAGGACGAGCTCTTTTACGCCGAAAAGGGCGCCGGCGCGTTCCTCAACGACCGCCGCATCCGCGTTTCGGGCCGCAAGAATCTCAACGAAAGCCTGCTCGCGACCGGTATTCCCTTCCGCGGCCACGGCCATATCGAGCGTTTCCAGAAGCAGATGGACAAGGCCATGCGCGAGACCGCCGGCATCCGCCGCTTCGGTGCCGCCGCCCTCGACCTCGCTTACGTTGCCTGCGGCCGCTATGAGGGCTTCTGGGAGGAATTCCTCTCGCCCTGGGACCTCGCGGCGGGGCTGCTGCTGGTCAAGGAAGCCGGCGGCTATGTCAGCGACTTCAAGGGCAAGCCGGTGGTGCTGGCCACGGGCGAGATCCTGGCCAGCAACAACACCCTTCACGCCCCGATTCAGAACCTCATCAGCCACTGAGTCGCGCCGCGTCGATTGCCCGCCGGTGCGGCCGGGCGTGCATTTATCCGCTAAATACTTACCCCGACAGGGCAAAGTGCCGGTTGTAGGGACAAAATCGGATCGGCTATAGTCCTCGCCAAATTGCACCCCTTTTTTCGAGAGTGGCAGGCGGAAATGAGCAAGCAGGCAAAAGCGGCGAACTGCGGCAAAAGTGCGGGTTTCCATCGTCTCCTTCTGGCCGGCGCGGCGGCGATCGGGTGCCTCTATCTGGCACCGGCCGCCCAGGCCCAGCAGGCCTACTATCTGCCGCAGGCCAGTTCCGCTCCGGTGACGGTCAATTACGGCGCGCTCAGCCCCTATGCCGCGCCCGGTTACGGCTCCCCGGGTGTGGCCGCCGGCTTCCAGCCTTATGGCTATGCCCCCGGCACGGGAACAAGCGCGGCGCCGAAATCGGTTTTTACACCCTACGCCCAGCCTGTCGCCGTTCAGCCGGCCTACAATCAGCCGGTCTATGGCTATGCGCCGGCGGCACGCACACCGTTTGTGGCGCCCTATGCCAATCCGGCCTTCGCCCCCGGCGGCCTTGCCGCCAATCGCGCCGGGCTGCCGATCAGCACGCCGACCTCGAACGGAATGCCGCAGAGCTACCTGAACGTGCCTGGCGCCCAGCAGGCCGACGCGGCGCCCACCAAGAAAAAGCGCAAGAAGAAGAAAGCCGCGGCCCCCGCCGAAATGCCGGCGACGACGCCGACCGCCACCGAGGAAGCCGCCGCCGCCCAGGTGGCTGCCGCCGAAGCGGTGCTGGAATCGGCGCCCGCCCAGGTTGCCCCCACTCAGGCGACCCCCACTCCGGCAGCGGAGGCCCCGGCGGAAGCTCCCGCGGCCGAAACGCAGGTCGCCGCAGCACCGGAGCCCGTCCCGGCGCCGACACCGCCGGCCGAACCGGAATCCGTCCCGGCCAGCGTTCCCTCCCCGGCCGAGAATGCGCCGGCCGCCGCCGCCGCCGTGGCGCCGGCTACCGAACAGCCCGCGCCCGAGGCTGCCGCTGAAACTCCGGCCGCGTCGACGGCAAGCGAAGCCACGTCCGCCGCCGAAGCCCCGACCGACCAGGTCGCCAGCGCCGAAGCGCCGGCCGAAACCGCGCCGGACACCAGCGGCAGCGCCGTGCTGCCAGCCGGCGGCACGCGTATCGTGTTCGAGGCGGGCAGCGATGACCTGCCGCAGGGGGCCACCGCCGATCTCGACGCGCTGGCCGAAAAGATGCTGGGCGATCAGAACCTCAAGGTTCAGGTCCTTGCCTATAGCAGCGGCACGCCGGATGCCGAGAGCCAGGCTCGCCGCAAGGCGCTGGCGCGCGGTCTTGAAGTGCGCAAATACCTGATCGGCAAAGGCGTCCGCTCGAACCGCATCGATGTGCGCGCACTCGGGACAAAGTCGGAAGGCAATCCGGCCGACCGCGTCGACATCGTGCCCACCGCCGGCTGAGGGTGCGTGCCCAGACAATCCGCCCGACCGCAATATAAGAAGGGTGCCTAGATGAGCCGCCCGATCTGGCAACTCCTGGCGATGCTGGTGGCGCTGCTGGCGGCCATCGGCATCGCAATCCTGCTTTGGGATCCGATCTCGGTCGCGTTCTCGCACAACCCGATGCTCAATACCGGCATCCTGGTCGTGCTGCTGCTCGGTATCCTGTTCACCATCTGGCAGGTGCTGCGGCTCTACAGCGATATCGCCTGGATCGAGGATTACCGCACCGGTGGCTTTGCCCAGAGCTACGCCCAGCCGCGTCTCCTTGCGCCGATGGCGGCCATGCTGAAGGACAAGACCGGCCGCCTGCACCTCAATGCCAGTTCGCTCCGTTCGCTGCTCGACGGCATCCAGTCGCGCCTCGACGACAGCCGCGAAATCAGCCGCTATGTCACCTCGCTGCTGATCTTCCTGGGGTTACTCGGCACCTTCTGGGGCCTGCTGGGAACGGTGAAGGGTGTCGCGGATGCCATCACCAACCTGCAGGTGTCCGGCGGTCAGGACCCGACCGTCATGTTCGATACGCTGAAGCAGAGCCTCGCCAAGCCGCTGGGCGGCATGGGTATCGCTTTTTCCTCCTCTCTCTTCGGTCTGGCCGGCTCGCTCATCATCGGCTTCATGGAGCTGCAGGCAAGCCAGGCGCAGAACCGCTTCTTCAACGAGCTCGAAGATTGGCTGTCGGGCCAGACGCGCCTGACCTCCGGCGGCACCGGTGCCTTCGCCGATGCCGGCGACCAGCCGATCCCGGCCTATATCCAGGCCCTCCTGGAGCAGAATGCCGAGAGCATCAACGAGTTGCAGCGCGTTCTCCAGCGTGGCGAGGAAGGCCGCGGCGGGACCGCGCAAGGCTTCAAGCAGCTGGCCGATCAGCTGGCCGCGCTCAACGACCAATTGCGGAGCCAGCAGCAGGTGACAGCCCGACTGGCCGAGCTGGCATCCTCCGGCGGCTTCGGCATCGATGCCAACAGCCGCAATCATCTCCGGAATCTCGACGCCCATCTCACGCGTCTATCCGACGAGTTGGCGCAGGGGCGCAATCAGTCGATCCAGGACATCCGCGCCGAAATCAAACTGCTGGCCCGCACCATCGCCGCCGCCGCCAGCAGCGAGCGCTAGGCCATGCGCATTGCGTCCCCGGCGGCCGTGTGCTCCTCCCCCCTTCAGGGGGGAGGTCGGGAGGGGGGCCGCCCCAGCCTCTGCTTCAATCAATTCTCGCCCATGCCCCCACCTAACCTCCCCCTGAAGGGGGAGGGATTGCAGAGCACGGTGCGCTAATGGCCGCCGCCGGACGCCGCCGCCAGCGACCGATGGAGGCCTGGCCTGGCTATGTCGACGTGCTGTCGACCCTGCTCATGGTCATCGTCTTCGTCCTGATGGTCTTCGTCGTGGCGCAGATGTTCCTCAGCCTCGCTTTGTCGGGCCGCGACGACGCGCTGGCCAAGCTCAATGCCCAGATATCCGAGATCGCCAACATGCTGGCGATGGAAAAAAAGACCGCCGAGGACCTCAAGAACCAGCTCTCGCAGATGTCGATCGAGCTGTCGAGCTCCACGGCCGAGCGTGACGAGTTGAAGAACCAGCTCAATGTCGTGATCGGCGAGCGCGACGCCGCCAACCGTCAAGCTACCCTCAATGCCGACCAGGCCAAGAAGCTCGCTGACGCCTATCAGACCATCGATGCGGACCGCGAGCGCATCACCGCCTTGCTCTCCGACATCGCCGCCCTTGAAAGCCTCAAGGACGAAATGCAGCAGAAGATTCTTGGGTCGGACGCCGAGAAGCAGAAGATCACCGACGAGGCGAAATTCCAGGTCGAGTTGCTCAACAAGCAAATGCTGGCGCTGCGCGAGGAACTCTCGCGCATCACGGCGGCGCTCGACGCCTCGGAGCAGAAGGCCAAGGACCAGGAGGTCCAGATCGTCGATCTCGGCAACCGCCTCAATGCGGCGCTGGCTTCCAAGGTCGAGGAGTTGGCACGCTACCGCTCCGAATTCTTCGGGCGCCTCCGGGAAGTGCTGGGCGACCGGCAGGATATCCGCATCGTCGGCGACCGCTTCGTCTTCCAGTCCGAAGTCCTCTTCGACAGCGGCTCGGCCGTGCTGGGCGATGCCGGCAAGTCGCAGCTCGACGATCTCGCCACCACGCTGATCCTGCTTTCGATGGATATCCCCAGCGATCTCGACTGGGTTCTGCGCATCGACGGCCACACCGACAAACGCCCGATCGCCACCGCGCAATTCCCGTCGAATTGGGAACTCTCCACGGCGCGTGCCGTCGCCGTCGCCAAATATCTCATCAGCCGCGGCCTGCCGCCCGACCGCATGGTGACAGCGGGCTATGCCGAGTTCCGCCCGCTCGATCCGGCGGACAATGACGAAGCCTATACGAAGAACCGCCGTATCGAGTTCAAGCTGGATCAGCGCTGAAGCCGGCAGGGCTTGGCGGGAGTGCCCTAACGCTCTTCCGCCAGCCGGTTCGACGCCGTCTCGATGCGGCTTTCCAGTTCGCGCATGAAGGCTTTGCGGTCGAGGCCGGGGGCGATGGGGGGGAGATATTCGATGGTGATCGTGCCGGGCTTCTTCAGCACGGCCTTCCTGCCCCAGAAGAGACCGGAATTGAGCGCCACCGGCACGACCGGCACGCCCAGTTGCGCATAGAGGGCGGCGACGCCGGGCTGGTAGGGCTTCCTGTGGCCGGGGGTCACGCGCGTGCCTTCGGGGAAAATGATCACCGGGCGGCCTTGCGCGAAAACCGCCTTGGCGTCGGCCACCATCTTCTTCAAGGCGCTGGCCTTGCCGCTGCGGTCGATGGCGATCATGCCGGTCCGGGCCAGGAACCAGCCGAAAACCGGAATAAGCAGCAGTTCCTTCTTCAAGACGAAGGCCGGATGGTTGAGCCGCCAGGAGAGGAACAGCGTCTCCCACGCCGATTGATGCTTCACCGCGAAGAGTACCGGCTCATGCGGCAGGTTCTTGCGTCCCACTTCGCGCGCGCTAAGGCCGACGCAGACCTTGAGCAGCCAGAGCGCGCCGCCGATCCACATCTTGGCGGCGGCATGGATGGCGCGTGAGGGGGCCAGGAGCAGCGGCAGGCAGACGATATGCATCGCCGCCGTCCACAGCAGATAGAGGATGTTGAAGACGAGGGCGCGGAAGGCCGTCATGGCTTCGGCAGCCAGTCGGGCCATTCGATATCCGGCCACTTCCAATCGGGCATTTCCCAATCCGGCCAATCGATGTCGGGCCACCAATCGGGCCTGGTCTCGATGCCGCCCAGCCACAACATGCCATCCTGCAGCGCGCCGCGGACCCAGGCGCCGACGAATTTATGATACTCGCCCGCCAGCAGAACGAGGATATGCGGCTTCACGAACCACCAATTGTCCTGCACTTCCCTGGGGAAAACCGGATGCGGAATGATCGCTATGCCGGGCAGCGCGCGATGGAATTCGAGCTGGCTGCGCTTCATATGATAGTTGGCCGTCACCAGTCGGACGGAGTTCACTTTGTTGTCGCGCACCCACATCGCCGTTTCGACGGCGTTGCCGACCGTGTTCCCGGCCTCGTAACCCAGCGTGACACAGCAGGCGAGATTGGCCGGCGATGGAATGACGCTCTTGTCGCTGCTCATGCCGTCGACGACCTGCTGCAGGGTGATCCCTTGTGCGACGCCCGTGATCAGCATGCGCGGGCTGAGACCGGCATCGAGTTGCCGGAACCCTTCCGCCAGCCGGTCGCCGCCACCGGTGAGGACGACGATGGCATCGGTCTTTGTGTCGGTATCCTTCACGCTGCGCGGAATGAAGCCGATAAAGCCCAGGAAGCCGATCAGCCAGACGAACGCCAGCAGCAGCAGCAGGTGGACGAGCTTGCGGCCCAGCCCTTCGCGCTGTGCGTGCGGATCGCGGAAATTGATGCGGTTGACCCCCATGGCGCGCCCTATCTAGCAGGTTCAGATGAACCGCGCCAGCGACCGCAGGACGGTCCAGCGGGCGGTCACCATGGCAATGAGGGCCGTGGCGACGGGCAGCAAGGCAAGGACACCCCATTGCCACGGCAGCAGTCGCAGATCCAGCGCCAAGCCCGTGCCGCCCTCCGCTTCCGCCATTTGCGCCATCGGCCCGGCCACGCGCAGCAGATGGTCGGCGCCAGCCAGCGTCGCCGCCGCCAGCAGCGTGCCGACCAAGCCGCCGACGAGGCCCAGGCGCAGCGATTGCGCCTGGAACTGGCCGGCGATGTAGGCGTCCGGTGCGCCGATGAGATGCACGATCTCGATCACGGAGCGGTGGATGGAGAGCCCAGTCCGGGTCACGAACACGATGGTCAGCGCCGTGGCTCCCAGCACCAGCCCGGTCAGCAGCAGCGCCAGCAGTTTCAGTCCGCGCAGGAAGGCCAGCGCATCGGCGATCCAATCGGCATGGGCATCGACCCGGGCACCCGGCTGCACGGCGGCAAGATCCCGCTGCAATTGCGTCTGGTCGAGTACCGCATCGTCGCGCAACGTGACGGCGATCATCGCCGGCAGGGGAATGTCGAGCTCGCCCGCCTCCGGCCCCAGCCAGGGCTCCAGCAGGCGCGCGATCTCGCGGTCATCGAGCAGAGTGGTGCCGGCCACACCCGGCGTGGCGCTCAGGAGGTCGATTACCTTGTCGAGCACTTCCGATCGTTCGGTAACGCTGACATCGTCGGTAAAGGGCACCTCGACCGTGAGATTGCCGGTAAGCCCGCTCTGCCAATGTGCCGCGAGCCGGTCGACCGCCATCGCGCTGCCCACGGCCAGCGCCGCCAGATAGACCATGAAGCCCAGTATCCAGGGCAGGAACTTGGCGGCGGCGTCCCGGTCGAGCGGCAGATCCGTGCGCAGGCCCAGCATCAGTTCAAGCCCTGGCTGAGGCCGGGAGCAGCGATACCGGCCGGATCGAACACCCGCACCGAGCTCTGCTCCAGGCGCAATTGCCGGTGCGTGAAGCGGCTGACCAGCGCATCGTTGTGGGTCGCCACGACCACGGTGGTGCCGAGCTTGTTCAACTCCTCGAAAAGATACATGAGCCGCAGGCCGATCACGTCGTCGACATTGCCGGTGGGCTCGTCGGCCAGCAGCAGATTGGGCCGCGCGATCACGGCGCGCGCGATGGCGACGCGCTGCTGCTGTCCGCCCGAGAGGGTCGCCGGCAAGGCATTGAGCTGATCGGCAAGGCCCACCCAGCTCAGCAATTCGCTGCAATGGCGGCGGATGTCTGCCTCGCGCACGCCGGCAACGCGCAGCGGCAGCGCTACATTGTCGAGGGCGGAGAGATGCTCGATGAGGCGGAAATCCTGGAACACCACGCCGACCCGCCGGCGAATCGCCGGATAATCAGGCGGCGACAGGGTGGCTACGTCGCGCCCGAACAGATTGACCAGGCCCGAACTGGGGCGCAGGCCCAGATACATCAGCTTCAGCAGCGACGATTTGCCGGCACCCGATCGCCCGACCAGAAAATGGAAGGAGCCCGGCGCCAGGGTGAAGCTGATATCCTTGAGAATCTGCGGCCCGGTGCCGTACTGCACCGAAACCTGGTCGAATAAAACCACGTGCCCAATCCCAGCTGACCAGCGGCCCGATTCCGGCGCATGCCGGACGGGGCGCGAAACATGTTGCGCCGGTCGCAGCGCAAGATCGCCGTTAACATGGCATAGCGCCTTTACCTTCGTAAAGCTGGTGCACGGGTCTCGACTCGAACGCAAGAAGGATGATTTTTCAGGCCCTTGCCGTATCGCGCCCCGGGCTTGCGCGTACCCCCGGGCTTGTCCCCCGCCGCCCCCCGACCTATAAACGTCAAGGGGATGTCGATCGAGCGGACGAATCAGTGATTGTTTCCTGTCCAGCCTGTGCCACAAGGTTTTCTTTGGATGCCGCCTTGCTGGGCGATTCCGGACGCAATGTGCGTTGCGCCAAATGCGGCCATAAATGGAAGCAGCTGCCGCCCAAGCTGGAGAATCCGGAAGGTTCGCCGGCCGAAATAGCGGTGGCGGCCGAGGTTCCGCCGCCGGCGCCGGAACCTGCAGCCGAGCCTGCGCCGCCCGTGCCGGAACCCGCCGCTGAGGCCGCGACCGAAACGCCCGGCATCGAAATTCCCGCGGCCCCGCCTCGCCCGCGTTCGCCGCAGCGCCCGACCGGTCCCATCACGGTGCCGCCAAAATTGCGGCCGATGATGCCCAAGCGCCGCTTCAGTATCCGCCCATCATACCTGCTGATCGCGGGCATGCTCCTGGGTCTTGCCGCCGCGTTCCTCTTCCGTGCCGAGATTTCGCGCGCGATCCCCGCGCTCGACATCGTCTACAGCCTGATGGGCATCTCCACCAGCAGCCCGGCCGAGGATCTCAAAAGCGGCAATCTGGTCGTCAACAAGCGCAACGAGGATGGCCGGACGGTCTATGCCGTGCAGGCGGATATCTTCAACAAATCGGAGTTCCCGGTGGCACTTCCGCCGCTGGCCGCGATCGCTTTCGATGCGAATGGCAAGCAGGTGGGCAATGCCCATATCTTCCGCCTGGAGCAGGAGAGCATCGAACCCGGCGAAACGATCCGATTCCGCACCTTCATAGAATCGATGCCGAAGGGCACCAAGAGCATGCGAATCGAATTCGTGGTCAATTAGCGCTCTCCGGATTTCGGTTGGATTTTATAGATATTTTAGCAAGAATCACACAAGCCTGCTGGCAGAAACGCCGTTATCTTACTGAAAAAACGCCATAATTTTGCCATGCTCCTGGACACAAATTGCATCCCGAGAGTGTCTGGTCTCACCAAAAATTAACGGTTGTCGGTTAGGCTCACTCTCAAGTTGAGCTGTCGCCTGGTGCGTCCGGGAAACAGGAACCGAAACGGATAATGTGCGTTGCGGTCCCGGACCGGGTTCGAACCTGACACCGCCCGGCGATGGCGAATGAAAACTGGTGAACTGATGTCGGTCATGACTGCGCGCGCTGTTTCCTCGAGAACCAGAAGGGCTGAAAACACTGTGTCCGCGATCCTGTTGGCTGAAGACGACGAATCCGTCCGCGCCTTCGTTACCCGTGCCCTCACCCATCGCGGCCATGAAGTGACAGCTGTCGGCGACGGCGAAGCGGCGATTGCCGCTTTGAAGGCCCAGACCTACGATCTGATGCTGACCGACATCGTGATGCCGGGCCTCGACGGCCTCGCGCTGGCCGAAACCGCGGCACGCATCAACCCGCGCATGACCGTCCTCATGATGACCGGCTTCGCCGACGCCCGCGAACGCGCCGATGGCGTGCGCAGCCAGCAGGGCCCGGTTGCAGACATCATCACCAAGCCGTTCAGCCTGCAGCAGATCTGCAACGCGGTCGACGCGGCCCTATCCGGCCAGCGCAACTGAGCATCGGCTTTCGCTCTTTCTCCCGGCGCGCACCTCAATCAGCCCGCCCCGGCCCACCCAATCCACCTGCATGGCGTGAAACTCGTCTTCGCCCGATAGCAGGGGATGTTTGACCGTACCCGGAGCGGTTCATAGCTTGACGGAAACGCTGATTCTCTTTCCGTCATCCCTGGCTCCGCCGACGCATGTCGCCATTCACCGACTGGGCCTGGGGGGATGACGGAGATTCTGAGTAACGTTGAAACGCCCTAGAACTGCTTCAGCAGACGGTCCAGATAGTCGCGTTCCTGCTTGGACCGGTTGGGGTCGTTGCGGCGCTGGCGCAGTTCCTCGAAGATTTCGCGGGCACGCTGCGCGTCTTTGCCGGTGCCGATATCGACATCGGAACTGTCGATGGCATTGCCGCCGGGACCGTCATCGTCGGCCGGACGTCCGAGCGGGTCCATCTTTGAACGCGTGCCACGGCCGGGAACCTGCCCGGCCTGTCGCTGCATCATTTCCTGCGCTGCCTGCATGCCTTGCTGCAACTGATTGAGCGCATTGTTCTGATCGTCGGCGGCGGCACCGAAATCCTGCTGGTTCAGTTTGTCGACGGCGCCGCGCATATACTGTTCGGCCTCGCCCAGCCCCTGCGGCAGATCGCCCAGCATGTTGCCGAAACGCTGCATGAGATTGCCGAGGTCGCGGCGCAACTGCTCCTGGCCCATGGCGCCGGAGCCTGGTCCCTGGCCGTTGCCGCCATCGCCGGGCAGGCCTTCGCCCTGCTGGCCTTGTCCTTGGTCCATTTCCCCTTCGCCCAGTCCTTCTTCACCGGGCTGCTGGCCGCGCTGGGCGTTATAGCTTTCCTCCAGCAGCTTCTGCTGGCGCTGCATCAGGCGCCCCAGTTCGCTGCTCAGCTCCTGCTGGGCGCGGCCTTCCGGATTCAAGGTGGACGGGACGCCCGCTTGCAGATTCTCCATCAGCTTCTGCAACTGGTCGAGCATCTGCTTGGCCGAATCCTTGGCCCCCGAGCGCGCCATGTTGCGCGCATCGTTGAGCATCTGGTTGAGGTCCTGCTGCGACAGTTTGAGCCCGTTTGGCGAAAGCTCGCGCATGGGCTGGCCGCTTTCCATCGCCCGCCGCAATTGCTCCTGCAGATCCTGCATGTAGCGGTTCATCGCTTCCTGCAGCTGGTTCATCAGCCGCTCGATCTCCTCGTCCGAGGCGCCGCGATCGAGCGCTTCCTGCAATTCCTGCTGCAGGCGGCGGAACTCGCTCAAGGCCAGCGACGTGCCGCCATCCTCCAGGTCGACGGCGGTATCCCACATGAGTTGCAGGACCGGCGGCAGATCGGAGGGCGCGAAATCGCTGGCCATCAGGCGGCGCGCGGCGAAATCCATGCCCATGAAAGCGACGATGCGGTCCTCGTAGGTCTCCGGCTGCGCCTTCAGCACCATCAGCTCGCGCGCGACGGAATTGTGGAACTGCCAGTCGCTGGCGACGCGTTTCCGGAGTTCGATGATGGCGCGCGCCACCGGGTGATAGAATTTCCGCTCCGGCAAGGTGAGCGCCAGCGGCGCCGAGGCACCGATCTGCCCCATCGCATCGCGCGCCACCAGGCGCAACTCCACGTCGAGCCCGGCCCAGCTATGCGCGGTGAAATCCTGGAAGCTGCCGCCCTGGGCGGTGTGACGCCCTTCCTTGTCGAGGCTGGCCTGCGCCAAGGGCAGCTTGAATTCGAAATTCGCCGTGCCGCGGCTCACCACCAGGCGCAGGTCGGTGACGCCGTAATCGTCGCTGGCGCTGTAACCCAGGCGCAGCACGCCGCGATCGGTGACGCCGGGCGTGCCGCCGAACACGGCACTGGGCGCCATATCCGGAACCACATCCACCGGCCACTCGACGATGGTGGAAAACCCCGATTTCACACCGATGCTGGTGCCGGCATTGAGCGTGGCTTCGGCGCGCTGGGTGCTGGCATCCAGTGCCTCGAACGGCTGATCGTCGTCATTGGCCATAAGCGTCGCCGGACCGCCCATGCCGCTGGTGGGCAGCCCTTGCGCCTGCATCAGCAGCCGCGAGCCCATCGGCACCTTCAACGCATCGCCGTCGGCACGTGGCTCCGCAAGGCTGAGGCTGATCGGCGGCAGGCCGGTATAATCTGGCGGTGTGATCCAGGCCTCGACCGTGATCTGGTCGCCATCCTCGATGCCCGCGAAATTGGGAATCAGCGCCTGGTCGAGGCGGCGCAGCCAGGCCTCGTTGGCGCCGAAGAAGGCGACGACCGCCAGCAGCAGGGCAAGCTGGCGCAGGGCATAGGGATCGCGCGCGGCAAGACCGCTATCGGGCAGGCCGAGATCCAGCCCGCCGATCGACTCCATCAACCGTTTGCGATGGCGCTGCCACAGGCCGATCGCCGCGGGGTCGATGAGATTGCTGACCTGCTTATCGCCGATATGGGTCAGGGGCCGGTGCGCCAAGCCACTGTCACGCTCCAGCCGCCGCAGGGCCTCCCGCCACGCCGGCAGACGGAAACCGCGTCCGCCATGCCAGAAGGCGTAGAGCAAAGCCATGGCGGCAAGAACCAGCAAGGCGACATGAACCCAGACGCCCACCAGGCGCGGCAGACCGGACCAGGCCAGCGCCAGGGACAGGGCACAGACGGCAAGTGCCGGTGTCAGCGCCGCCCACACCCGCTCGGCCAGCAGGATCGTCCAGGCAAGAACGGCCATGCCCCGCACACGGAACGGCAAGCCACCTTCCAGCACCACCGGCTTTGGGGTCTTGTCTTCTCCGAGAACCGGGCGTCGCGCCATCAATCCTCCTGCATGCGGGCCGTCAGTCTACAACCAGCTCGGGATCCTGTCTTGACCGATGATTGCGTCATAAGTTTGACGCGGCCTAACCACTTCAAACTTATCACCTTTCACCAGCACTTCCGGCAGCAGCGGACGGGTATTGTAGGTCGAGGACATGACCGCGCCATAGGCGCCCGCTTCGCGGAACAGCACCAGGTCTCCAGCCTCAAGCGGCGGCAAGGGCCTTTGTTCCGCGAACTGATCGCCCGTCTCGCAGATCGGCCCCACCACGTCTGCCCGGGTTACCGCGGCATCGTCGGCCGGCTGCCGCACGGGCAGTATCTGGTGATAGGCATCGTAGAGGGTCGGCCGGATGAGGTCGTTCATGGCCGCGTCGACGATGACGAACTTGCGGCTCACCCCTTCCTTCACATTGATGACGCGAGCCACCAGGATGCCGGCATTGCCGACGATGGCACGCCCCGGTTCAGCCTCCAGCTTCAGGCCGAGATTGCCGAAATTTTCCGCCACCGCGTTCGTATAGTCGGAGAAACCGATCGTCTGCTCGTCGCGATAGGTGATGCCGACACCGCCGCCCAGGTCGACCCGCTCCACCTTGTACCCCTTGAGGCGCAGCGCCTTCACCAGGTCCGCCATCTTCTGGAAGGCATGTTTGAACGGCGCGATGTCGATGAGTTGCGAGCCGATATGGCAGGCGAGGCCCTTCACCTCGATACCGGGCAGCGACGCGGCTTCCGCATAGATATCTGGTGCATGGTCGATATCTATGCCGAACTTGTTTTCCGACTTGCCGGTCGAAATCTTGGCATGGGTCTTGGCATCGACATCCGGATTGATACGCAACGCTACCGGCGCGCGTTTGCCAAGCGAAAGCGCTACCTCGTTGAGCGCCCGCAATTCGCCGGCCGATTCCACGTTGAACTGATAGATGCCGGCCTTCAGCGCCTCCGCCATCTCGTCGCGCGTCTTGCCGACGCCGGCAAAGACGATGTCGCCGGCGGCGATCCCTGCTTTCAGCGCACGGTACATCTCACCCACCGAAACCACGTCGGCGCCGGCGCCCAGGGATGCCAGGGTTCCGATGACCGCTTGATTGGAATTGGCCTTGCATGAGTAATAGAGCTTGGCGTTGAGCCCGCCCAACGCCACCTCGAAGTTGCGGAAATTGTCGGTGAGCTTGGCGGTCGAATAGCAATAGAACGGGGTTCCCACCTCGGCCGCGATCCGGCTCAAGGCGACGCCTTCGGCGTGGAACTCGCCGTCCTGATAATGAAAATGGCTCATGATCTTTCTATCACCTTGGCAACGTCATACCCGGGCTCTCGCCCGGAGGAAGCTGCTGGAGAGTTCTGGAGTTCAGCCGCTGAAGATGCCGGTCTGCGGCCGCGGCGTCTGTGGATATTGCGTCGGATACTTGTCCTTGTGGACTTCCTTGGGCAATTGCGGCACCCCATTGCGACCGCAGGCACCAAGGCCCGCCGTCGCGATCAAGGCCATCGCCAGTGCGACCGCCGGAAGTTTCGACATCTTCATAGGAAACGCTCCCTGGCAAGCTTGGCGGCGGCGCGCACATTGTCGGGGGCGGTGCCGCCCTCCGATTTGCGGCCGGCCACCGAATTTTCGACCTTCAACACCGGATAGACTGACTCCGCGATACGCGGCTCGACCTCGCGCATCTCGGCCAGGCTGAGATCGCCGAGGCCCTTGCCCTGGCTCTCGGCGCGCTTCACCAGGGTGCCGGTGACGTGATGTGCGTCGCGGAACGGCAGGCCCAGCTCCTTGACCAGCCAATCGGCCAGATCGGTGGCCGTGAGGAACCCGCGCTCGCAGGCCTCGCGCATGCGCGCGCGGTTGGGCGTCAGATCCCGCACCATGCCGGTCATCGCCGCCAGAGACAGCAAGGCCGTGTCCGTGGCGGCAAAGGTCGGCGCCTTGTCGTCCTGCATGTCCTTGCCGTAGGTCAGCGGCAGGCCCTTGAGAATGATGAGGAGCTGCACGGTGAGGCCGATCACTTCGCCGGCCTTGGCGCGCACCAGCTCGGCCGCATCCGGATTCTTCTTCTGCGGCATGATCGAGGAGCCGGTCGTGAAGGCATCGGACAAGGCGATGAAGCGGAAACCTTCGCTCATCCAGATCACGATCTCTTCCGCCAGGCGCGAGAGATGGACGGAAAGGATCGAGAGTGCGCCAAGATATTCCAGCGCAAAATCGCGGTCGGAGACGGCGTCCAGTGAATTGGCCGACGGGCGGTCGAAGCCCAACGCCCTTGCCGTCATCTGCCGGTCGATGGGAAAGGTCGTTCCGGCCAGCGCCGCGGCACCCAGCGGGCTTTCGTTGAGGCGCCGGCGCGCATCGCCGAGGCGCCCGAGATCGCGCCCGAACATCTCGACATAGGCAAGAAGGTGATGACCGAACGTTACCGGCTGCGCCGGCTGCAGATGCGTATAGCCCGGCATCACGGTCGCGGCCTCTTCCTCGGCACGGTCGATGAGGGCGGCGACAAGGCCGCGCGTTTCCGCCGCCACCTCGTCGCAGGCGCGCCGCACCCACAGCTTGAAATCGAGCGCCACCTGATCGTTGCGCGAGCGCGCGGTATGAAGGCGCCCGGCGGGCTCGCCGATCAGTTCCTTCAGGCGCTGCTCGACATTCATGTGAATGTCCTCCAGCGCCACCTTGAATTCGAACCTGCCGGCCTCGATCTCGGCCTTCACGGCATTGAGACCCTTGGCGATCGCCGCCCCGTCGGTCTCGGTGATGATGCCCTGTTTCACCAGCATGGCGGCATGCGCCAGCGATCCCTGGATATCCTCGGCATAAAGGCGCTTGTCGACGCCGATGGAGGCATTAATCTGCTGCATGATCGCAGCCGGGCCGGCGGCAAAGCGGCCGCCCCACATGGAATTGGCGGCATCCGGTGAAATCGAAGATTGGCTTTTGGCACTCATGATATTGAAAAAGACCGCCTTTTTGGGCTTTCTGTTGGCTCTGTCGCTGGGGCCGGCACCGATCCGGCCGGCCCTTGCCGACGGCACTTCCCCGAAACTGGGCGACTTTAGCCCGTTCGATCCGCCCCTGCCAACGCCCAATGAGGATTTCCAGGACGCTTTGGGCGCGCCTCTGACGCTGCAGAAGTTCAAGGGCCAGGTTGTCGTCCTCAATTTCTGGGCGAGCTGGTGCGGCCCCTGCGTCGCCGAAATGCCGACCCTCGACACTCTGCAGGCCGATCTGGGCGAGGCGGGCCTCGCGGTCGTCGCCATCAGCCTCGACCGGGACGGCGTCAAGAAGGCCGCCCCCTTCTTCCGCAGGACCGGCGTCAAGAACCTCACCCTCTATACCGACCGGATGAGCGATCTCTTCCAGGAACTGAAAGGCTCGGCCCTGCCCACGACCTATATCCTCGATCGCGACGGCAAAGTCGTCTCGGTCTATATCGGCGCCACAAATTGGGCTTCGGACGCGGTGAAGGCGGAGCTCAAGAAATATCTGGATGCCAAGCCAGCCGGCTGAGAAAGCGTTCCGGCCAGGATCTAGCCGGCGTTCTGCGGTTCCAGGCGGCCGGCCGGGCGCAGCGTTTCGCCTTTGGCCAGCGCCGCTTCGGCCTTGCGCACGTGGAACGCATACATCCTGGCGAAGGGCAATTCGCCGGCGGGCGCACGGTAGGTCCGCTGGATCATATCTAGCCCCCATTGATTGTTGGCTTCGATGATGCAAGGCCCGTCGGGCGTAAAGGCGACATCCCAGCCGATGCCGATCCGGTCGGGCAGCGTCGCATGCGCGCGCTCGACGAGCGCTACCGCCTCCGGCCAATGCGGCAATGCCCGGCCGGCGATAATCCCCTGGGTCGTCGGATGCCGCTCGAGCCACGTCCCGGGATCGGACAGGCCGTTATTCGTCGCCGGACCAAGCCGACCGGTCTGGACGTCGATCGCGGCCACCCAGCCGCCGCCGTGGAAGTTGTCGACGACGGCATCCGGCCCGGTGACGATCTTCATGACCGCGCATCCCACCTTGGGCGCGCCGGATTCATCCAGGCAGGTCATGATCCGCGCCGAGATGAGGGCGCCCGTGCTGAGATCCGCGATGGCCGGATGATTGCCCATGCAGCGCTGCACCAGATAGTGGTGGCGTCGCATTTCCGAGCGGACATCGCGGCGCTGGGTGAGGTCCCGGATATGCGCGAGAAGGCCCGCCGCATCGAGCTGCCTGCCATCCCGCCCAATATAGAAACCGTCGGCGAAGCGCCATTTCTCGCAGCCGCGCCCACCCTTGCACTTCACTGGCTTCAGGAACAGATCGCATGGCGGCAGGCCTTCCGCCGCGCCGTCGAAGCGGATGATCGAGCCGTCGCCGTGCACCTTCATGATCGACGCGATGCTGGACAGGCCGTGATCGCGGCAATGCTGGGCGAACAGTCCCTTATTGTTGAGAAATCGGCTGGTTGAACAGGATTTGTCGGTGGCGCGGGCGATGAGATTGTGCAGCCCGCCCTTCAGCTGATGGCGCAGCAGGTAGGCGCCGGCACGCGCGCGCAGCCGGTCGTCGAAGAGTTCGAAGCTGTAATATTCCGATGGCGAAATCGACCACCGAAAGGCCAGAGCCAGCTGCTCGCCGAACTGTCGCGGGATGCTCTTTCCCGACAGCCGCTTCACATCCGGTCCGAGGCGCGTAAGCAGCCTGGCTTCGCGAACAAGGAAATAGAACGGCCACAGCAAGGCGGCGCCCGCAAGCATCGGCAGGCCGTCGCGCGCTTCGTAGCGCCAGAAATGCCTGGCATAGGCGCGATGGAGATAGGCCGGTGTCGCCGTATCGCGCCGCGGCAGCGCCAGGATCAATTTGTTTGGTGAGCAAAACGGAATTCTTGCTCTTGCCATAGTCTCTACCCCCAATCCACGCTCCGGATTCCCTGAAATCCGGGGGCGAAAATAAGGCAGAAATCGGACCCGAACGGAGAGGTGGCAGAAGCGCGCAGCGGCAACCGGTCGCGCCGGATCGGGGCGAGGGCCGGCGGCTCAGCGCGTCGGCACCGGCGTCTCGCCGCTGTAATCGTAGAAGCCGCGGCCGGCCTTCTTTCCGTACCAGCCGGCTTCGACATATTTCACCAGCAGCGGGCACGGGCGATATTTGCTGTCGGCCAGGCCCTCATAGAGCACCTGCATGACCGCAAGGCACACGTCGAGGCCGATGAAGTCCGCCAGTTCCAGCGGGCCCATCGGGTGGTTGGCGCCAAGGCGCATCGCCGTATCGATGGCATCGACATTGCCGACGCCTTCATAGAGCGTATAGACCGCCTCGTTGATCATGGGCAGCAGGATGCGGTTGACGATGAAGGCCGGGAAATCCTCCGAGGTCGCCGTCGTCTTGCCGAGCTTTTCCGCCAGTTCCCGCACCTGGGTGAAGGTGTCGTCATCGGTGGCAAGGCCCCGGATGAGTTCGACCAGCTTCATCAGCGGCACCGGGTTCATGAAATGCATGCCGATGAATTTCTGCGGCCGGTCGGTGGCGGCGGCAAGGCGCGTGATCGAGATCGAGGAGGTGTTGCTGGCAACCAGCGTGTGCGCCTTCAGGTGCGGACACACGGCCCGCATGATTTCCTTCTTGACCTCTTCCTTTTCCGTGGCCGCCTCGATGACGATATCGGCCGGGTTGAGTTCGGCCAGATTCTGCGAGGTCTTGATGCGCGCGATCGCCGCGTCCTCGTCCGCTTGCGTGATGAGGCCCCGCTTGACCTGGCGGTTCATGTTGGCGCGGATCGTCTCCAGCGCCTTGGTGAGCTGCGCCGGGTTGTTGTCGACCAGGATGACGTCGAGCTTGGCCAGCGAACTGACATGGGCGATGCCGTTGCCCATCTGCCCCGCACCGATGATGCCGACTGTTTCGATCGTCACTTTGAAACCTCTTCGTTTAATTGCCCCGGAAAGATGCGGCCCGCTGTTTTATCAGCGGGCCGCCTGTCCGGTTTTCAGTTCAAGGGCCTACTTGCCAAGTTCTTTCGCCAGTTCCGGCACCGCCTGGAACAGGTCGGCGACCAGGCCGTAATCGGCTACCTGGAAGATCGGCGCATCCTCGTCCTTGTTGATGGCGACGATGACCTTGCTGTCCTTCATGCCAGCCAGATGCTGGATGGCGCCCGAGATACCGACGGCGACATAAAGTTCCGGCGCCACAATCTTGCCGGTCTGGCCGACTTGGTAATCGTTGGGGACGAAGCCCGCATCGACGGCGGCGCGCGACGCGCCGACGGCGGCACCCAGCTTGTCGGCCACTTCCTCGAGCATCTTGAAATTGTCGCCCGACTGCATGCCGCGGCCACCCGAGACGACGATGCGCGCCGAGGTAAGCTCGGGACGCTCCGTCTTCTGCACTTCCTGCCCCAGGAACTTGGAAAGGCCAGCGTCACCGCTGGAGGCGACCTTCTCGACCGCGGCCGAACCGCCGGTCTCAGCCGCGGCGTCGAACGCCGTCGCGCGGACCGTGACGACCTTGATCTTGTCGGATGACTGCACGGTCGTCAGCGCGTTGCCGGCATAGGTCGGGCGCGTGAACGTGTCCGGGCTTTCGACGGCGGAAATTTCGGAAATCTGCTGCACGTCGAGGAGTGCTGCGGCGCGCGGCAGGATGTTCTTGCCGTTGACGGTCGCCGCTGACAGCACATGGCTGTAGGCAGGCGCCAGGGCCACGATCAGCTTGGCGACGTTTTCGGCCAGGGCATGGCCATAGACGGCATCGTCGGCCAACAGCACCTTGGCGACGCCGGCCACTTTGGCCGCGGCATCGGCGGCACCTTGCGCACCGGCGCCGGCCACCAGGATGTGAATGTCGCCGCCGATCTTTTGGGCGGCGGTAACGGCATGCAAGGTCGCCGATTTCAGCGACGCGTTGTCATGCTCGGCAAGGACGAGAATGCTCATGGATTGATCCTCAGATGACTTTTGCTTCGTTCTTCAGCTTGTCGACCAGTTCGGCCACGGACTTGACCTTGACGCCGGCCGAGCGCTTGGGCGGCTCGGCGACCTTGAGGGTCTTGAGGCGCGGGGCCGGATCGACGCCAAGCTGCTCCGGGGTCAGCACATCGATGGGCTTCTTCTTCGCCTTCATGATGTTGGGCAGGCTTGCGTAGCGCGGTTCGTTGAGGCGCAGGTCGGTCGTCATGACGAACGGCGTCTTGACCTCGACGGTCTCGAGGCCGCCATCGACTTCACGCGTCACATTGGCGGTCGCATTGTCGTTCAAGACCAGCTTCGAAGCGAAAGTCGCCTGCGGCCAGCCCAGCAAGGCCGAGAGCATCTGGCCGGTCTGGTTGGCATCGTCATCGATCGCCTGCTTGCCGAGAATGACGAGGCCCGGCTGTTCCTTCTCGACCACGGCTTTCAAGAGCTTGGCCACGGCGAGCGGCTGCAGTTCGACATCGGCCTGCACATGCACGCCGCGATCGGCGCCCATGGCGAGTGCCGTGCGAATCGTTTCGGCGCATTGCGCGTTGCCCAGAGAAACGGCGACGATTTCGGTGACCTTGCCGGCTTCCTTGAGGCGCACGGCCTCCTCGGTCGCGATTTCGCAGAAGGGGTTCATGGACATCTTGACGTTCTGGGTTTCGACCCCCGTGCCGTCCGCTTTGACGCGGACCTTCACGTTGGCGTCGATCACCCGCTTAACAGCGACGAGGACTTTCATCTTCAAGGACCCGGATGAGACAGTTGTTGGACTGTGGTTGTAACGGTCGATGCCCGGGGCGCGGCGGCTCTGTTCAAGACCCGCGCCCGGCGCGACACCCCCTGCCCTCGAAAGCCGCGGAAAAGCGACCGCGAGGCAGTAAATTTCGCAAGCGCAAAATAGGGGCATGGCATCTTTGTGTCAACGTGGCGAGGGAACTCGTCCGGAAACGGCAAACTTGCGCTTAATCGCGAAATATCAATGAGTTCCACGATCCATGGATGAGCTGCATTAACCCAATGATGAGCCATCTTGAAGCGACACAGTGCAGCATCGTTGGGCAATCGGTGCGAAAATTTTGGGCACGGATCGCCTCACGCGCGCTGCACCCCAACCTCATCTTTCCTCTGAAGGAAGAAGGCTTTTTCGGCACATTCGCCTCGACCGTCTCGGCTTAATCCCCCTCCCTTCCGAGGAAAGGTGGGGTCGTTGCAACCGGGACCATGTCTGAATAGCATCACACACCCAGCACGAGCATTTACCAGCAATGCCATCGAGACCCGCCGACGAATCCGTCACAACCGCCCGCCGCCTGCGCCGCGACATGACCGGCGCCGAGAAAAGGTTGTGGGCCAAGCTGCGCGACCATCAATTGGAAGACGCGCATTTCCGCCGCCAGTTTCCAGTCGGCCCCTATGTCGCGGACTTCTGTTGCCGGCAAGCGAAGCTGATCGTCGAAGTTGACGGCAGCCAGCATGCCGACACTGCACGCGACGATGCGCGCACAGCGTATCTGCAAACTCTCGGTTACCGCGTCCTGCGCTTCTGGAACAATGACGTACTGACGAACATCGAAGGCGTCGTGGAAACGATCCGCGAAAGTCTTCGGTTACACCCCCACCCTGACCCTCCCCCTGAAGGGAGAGGGGATTGAAGCGAGGTGATAGTGCGGACTCGGCCGGAAAGCCCTCTCCCTCCGACTGAAGGGAGTGAGAAATGGAGCGAGGTGATGGTGTGGACTCGGTCGGAAAGCCCTCTCCCTTCAGGGGGAGGGTTGGGTGGGGGTTGTTGCAATCGGCTCGCTCTCGGCCGAGCTATCTATTCTGCCCCGGCACCCACAGCACATCCCCCCTGCCCTTGTCATTCAGATAGCGCGCCATGACGAAGAGCAGGTCGGACAGGCGGTTGATGTAGCGCAGGGCCGCCGGGTTGATGCTTTCATGCTCCATCAGCGCTGTGATGTCGCGCTCGGCGCGCCGCGCGACGGTGCGGGCGAGATGGAGATGAGCCGCGGCCGGCGTGCCGCCGGAGAGCACGAAGCTCTTCAACGGTTCCAGCTCGGCATTCAGCCGGTCGATTTCCTGCTCCAGCCGCTCGACCTGCGCCTCGATCACGCGGAGCGGCGGATAGTCTTTCGGGTCCTCCGGCTGGCAGAGGTCGGCGCCGAGGTCGAAGAGATCGTTCTGGATCCGGTTCAGCATCGTATCGATGTCGCCGCTGCATTGCAGGCGCGCAACCCCGATTGCCGCATTGGCCTCGTCGACCGTGCCATAGGCCGCGACCCGGAGATCGTGCTTCTTGACGCGCTTGCCCGACCCCAGCGACGTCGAACCCTTGTCGCCGCCCTTGGTGTAGATGCGGGTCAGCTGGACCATGGCTTTAGCCGCGCGTCAGCCAGAAGAGGACGAAGCTCACGATCGCCCCGGCCTGGAACAGGACGCGGTAGCGCATGAACTTGTTGGCGTTGCGCTTGTTGAAATCGCCACCCTTGCCCATGGAAAAGACGCCGACCAGCAGCGTGGCCAGGGTGAGTATCAGGAAGACGATGAGCAGGACGAAGAATATGTTTGCCATGTCCGGATGATAGCGGCGTGGAGGGAGCCGCGCTAGAGTGAAGCGGAAGTCGGGCTCCTGTTTGCCCCAAACACCCGGAAGTTGCCAGAAGAACAAGGAATCGGACCATGCGGCGGTTAGTCCTCAAGGACGGCACAGATATTCCGGTCATCGGCCAGGGCACCTGGCGCATGGGCGAACGCCCGGCCCCGAAAAAGGCGGTGCCGCTGGAGATGATTTGAGGGGGCGCGAAACCGGCAAGTCCGCCTTGCCAGGCCGAATCTTGCCAACCGATCTCATTCCCTATCCTCTCGCGGGAAAGGGTCGGGGTGAGGGGGCGCAACTGAGAATCCACGCCGCATGAAACCGACCTTCACCCTTCGCCCTGCCCATCTCGTCGAATGCGATATCCTCGACGATATCTGCTTTCGCTCGAAGGCGCATTGGGGCTATGACGCGGCCTTCATGGAAAGCGTCCGCAACCAGATCCGCGTGAACGCCGACGCGGTGCGCGCCGGGCGCGTCTGGATCGCCGCCGATGGCGCGGACCGGCCTCGTGGCGTCCTCGAAGTAGACCCGATCGACGGAATCGCCGCCGACCTCACCCTGCTCTTCATCGATCCCGCATACCTGCGCAAGGGTATCGGCCGCGCCCTCTACGAAAAGGCCATCGACCTCGCGCGCCAGCTCGGCGCCAGCGAACTCCTCATCGATTCCGACCCGCAAGCCGCCGCCTTCTACGCCAGCATGGGTGCCACAAGAACCGGCGCCGAGCCGACCGGCTATCGGGGCCGGCTGCTGCCGAGGTTCAGCGTGCGCCTCACATCCACCCGCTCCACTTTCTGAAGCAGAATTCAGACGGAGATCGCCTCCTAAATCGACTCGCCCGACGATATCTGTATAGATGTCGGCAACGGCAATAGCGGCGATGCCGGCATCGACAACGATATCGAAACCGACAGTTACGGCGACCAGCATGAGCCGGCTGAATAACCTGGTGGAAATCCACTACGACGATTGGAATCTATAGGCGAAACTGCGCCACCCCACTCTAGAGCGCTTCACGGTTTGACTTTGAGCAGCGCATAAGAAACCCTTATTCGCAGGAGATTTCTTTGCATGTTTCAGCAAGCCGGACGCTGTCTTGCCGATTCTAAACTTGTCATGGCCCGCGCAGGCGGGCCATCCACGAATTTGCCAGCAAGCGCTCAGAATTCGGCCAGAAACTCGCGGATCCCCCGCCATAGCCGACGAATGCCGGCATTCGCCGACAGCGGGGAATGACAAGTGAGTGCGGCAAAGGCGCATCAACTTAAACCGGACAGCTGTGGGCTTGACCCGGGGATGACATAGTAAGGCGAGCGGTTCTGAGTAAGGTTGAAACGCTCTAGCTCTGAAGGGGAGGGTTGGGTGGGGGCATCGGCGACGATTCCCGCGCGACAAGACTCCGCCACCACACTCAAATCACCTTGCCCGGATTGAGTATCCCCTTGGGATCGAGCGCCGCCTTCAGCCGCCGCATCACGTCGATCTCCTGCGGCGTGCGCGAATAGCCCAGATAGTCCCGCTTCAGCGTGCCGATGCCATGCTCGGCCGAGACCGAACCCTGAAAGTCGCGCACGCACGCATAGACCACATTGTCCACATCATGCATGCCCTCGCCGGGCCGATAGGCGATGCTGGTGGTGATATGCAGATTGCTGTCGCCGATATGACCATAAAAGAAGAACTGCCCATCCGGCCAACGCGCCTGGAGCCGCGCGCGGCAATCCTCGGCAAAGGCGCCGATGCGCCCCACGGCAAGGCTCACGTCGAAATTGACGATCTCCGGCAGGGTATCCAGCGCATAGCCTTCGCGCACGCGCCAGAAGCTCTGCGCCTCCTTCTCGTTCTGGGCGATCACGGCGTCGAGCAGCGCGCCTTCTTCCAACGACGCTTCCAGGAAGGATTGAAACCGCGCCGGATCGGTCTCGGCATCCGACCCCTGATATTCGATCAGCACATAGAAGGGATGACCGGCGACGAGAGGCTGCGACGCCGTCATCTTATGCCCGCTCACGAAGGCATAGAAATCGGGCCACATCGCCTCGAAGGCCGAAGGCCCGCCGAGGTCGGTCTCGGCACGGTGCAGGAGCGCGAGAACGGCATCGAAACTGCCGAGCGCGCAGAAGGCCGTGGCGGTCGAGCGCGGCAGCGGCTTCAGGCGGAACACGACCCGCGTGATGATGCCGAGCGTGCCCTCGCTGCCGATGAATAGCTGCTTCAAATCGAAGCCGGCATTGTTCTTGAGCATTTTGTTGAGATTGCCGAGCACCGTGCCGTCGGCGAGCACCGCTTCCAGCCCCAGCACCTGCGCCCGCGCCATGCCATGGCGGATGACGCGGTTGCCGCCGGCATTGGTGGCAAGGTTGCCGCCGACCTGCGCGCTGCCGCGGCTGCCCAGATCCAGCGGCAGCAGGAAGCCCGCGTCGTCGGCCGCATTCTGCGCGCGCTCCAGCGGCGTGCCCGCCAGCACAGTAAGCGTGGCCGCTTCCCTGTCCAGCTCCTCGATACCGTTGAGAAGGTCGAGCGAGAGGGCGATGTCGCCGGCCCGCGCATTGGCGCCGCCGGCAAGGCCGGTGAGGCCGCCTTGCGGCACCACACTCTGGCCGAAGGCGTTGCAGATCCTCAATGCCGCCGCGACTTCCTGCGTATTGCGCGGCCGCAGCAGCGCCTTCGGCAGATCGCGGCCCGTCATGCTCATGTCGGACCGGTGCCGCGCACCGATATCGCCACCCGTCAGCACCGCGCCGGCACCCAGCTCGGCGCGCAGCGCTGCTATCACATCGTTCATCATGCCGCCCCCGAATGCGAGGGCGGCATGCTAGTCGAACTCAGCCATGCAGCGCCAGCGCGCGCAGGCTGCTGAAGGAATGATGATCCTCGACGCGCGGCGGATCGTGCGAAACGTCTGTATCATTTCCGACGCGCTTCCACACCCGCTCGTGCAGGAAGAAGACCACCGTGTTCACAGCCGGCTCGATGAGCGCCACGCCGAGAGCCACGGGCAGCGAACCGGAAATGAGATATGCGACACCGAAGCCGACGCTGAAATGCAGTACGGCGAATGAGCCAGTCTTCATCAGGTCTCGCAGCATGACACTCTCCTATTTGCAAATAATTCTCAATTGCAAATATGGAAGGATTGGATGCCAGGTGCAACCGACTTATCCCGATGCGACTAATCGACTGAGTCGATCAAAAGGATTCAATTCGACCGGTTCAGTCGATCGAAAGTGCGGTGATTCGATCCGCCAAAACCGGGTCCAGGCGCATCTCGCGGCCGTCGAGGCGCGCGATGGGCACGCATCCGAGCAGGGAGTTGGTGATAAAAAGGCCCCGGAAAAGGTCGATATCGGCCCGTTCCAGGCTGTTTTCGGACAGGTCGATTCCGCCTTTTTCGGCGTTTTTGAGGATTTTTGCCCGGGTAATACCGTCCAGAACTCCATCCGCCAGCGGTGGTGTCACCCATGTATCGCCGATAAGGGCGAACAGATTGCCCCTGGCGAAACCGGCGATGCGGCCCCGGTTGTTGAGCATCAGGGCTTCCTGGGCGCCAGCCCCTTGCGCCTGCTGCTGCGCCAGGACATTATCAAGGTAATTCAACGACTTGATGCGACTCAAGGGCGATCCCTCATTGCGCCGGATGGGGACCGTGGCGGCGTCGAAATGGCTGGGCACCTGCGGGAACGACCCGGCCGTGATCACCAGATTGGGCTTGGGATCGAGCGGCATCAGCAGCCCGCGCGAGCCCACGCCGCGCGACAGGGTCAGCCGCAAGGTCGCGCGTCCTTTCGAAAATCCATTTTCTTCAAGCACTTGTGAGATCGCAGTGGCGACCTCGGTCGCCTCGACCGGCAGCGGCAGCTCCAGCACCGTCGACCCCCGCGCCAACCGCGCGAGGTGCGCCGCCAGGTCGAGTGGATGCCCATCCAGGGCGCAAAGGGTCTCGAAAAGGCCGTCGCCCAAGGTGAAACCCCGGTCCCTGGGATCGATCCGCGCCCGGTCGGCGGGGAGGAGTTGGCCGTTGAGCCAGATCATCATGCCGCCGACCCTCCCCGATCGCTGTTGGCGGAACCGGCCGAGGCCAGCGTTTCGATAAGCGCCTTGGCCTTGGTGAGGCTTTCGTCGAGTTCGAGGGCGGGGTCGCTGTCGGCCACGATGCCGCCGCCCACCTGGAAGGTCAGGTCGTCGCCTTTGATGCAATAGGTGCGGATGACGATATTGCTATCGAGGCCGCCGTCGAAGCCGAGATAGCCGATGGCGCCGCAATAAGGCCCGCGCGCGGTCGGTTCCAGCTCGGCGATGATCTCCATGGCGCGGATCTTCGGGGCCCCCGTGACCGAGCCGCCCGGGAAGGTCGCGCGCAGCAGGTCGACGGCGCTTTTGTCCGGCAGCATCTCGCCCGTCACGACGGAGACGAGGTGATGCACGGTGGCGTAGCTTTCCAGCCCCCAGAGCACTGGCACCTTGACCGAGCCCGGGCGGCAGACGCGGCTGATATCGTTGCGCAGGAGGTCGACGATCATCAGATTCTCGGCGCGATCCTTTTCGGAGGCCAGCAGTTCGGCGGCGAGTGCCGCATCCTCGGCCGAATTGCGGCCGCGCGGACGCGTGCCCTTGATCGGCCGCGTCTCGACATGGCCGTCGCGCAAGGACAGGAAGCGCTCGGGCGAGGAGGACAGGATGGCGATATCGCCGAATTCGAGAAAGGCCGCGAAGGTCGCAGGATTGCGCCGCCGCAGGGCCTGGTAGAGATCGAGCCGGTCGATGCCGGCATGGAGCCTTGCCCGGAACCGCTGGGTAATGTTGGCCTGATAGATGTCGCCCGCCTCGATATAATCGATCGCGCGCCGGACCATGGCCTTGTGATCGGCACCGCCTATGTCCGGCCGCGCGGCGATGGCCCAGGCGGAAGCCGAGGGGGCCGGGGCAACCCGATCGAACAGATCGAGCGCCCAATCGATGCGCGCCCGCGCCCGGGCGGGACGCGCGGCATCCGCCGCGGGATAGCCGCTGGAAATGAGCCAGCCCTGGCCAGCCCCATGATCGATGGCGACGACGAGGTCGTAGGCGCCGAGCAGCAGGTCCGGAATATCCTGATCGTCGCGGCGATGGCGCGGCACGCGTTCCAGATGATGGCGCAGGCCGTAGCCGAAGGAGCCGGCGGCACCGCCCTGGAAAGGCGGCAGCCCCGGCACGCTCGCCAGCGGGTAGCGCGCCAGGAGCCGCGCGAGTGCGGCGAATGGATCGCCCGCAATTTCCGCATCGTCCAGCGTCACCCGCGCTCCGTCCGCCACCAGGCGATGGAAGGGATCGGCCATGATGAAGGAATAGCGGCCGAGAGACTCGTGCGCGAGTGCACTGTCGAAGAAGACCAGCCCGCCGGCCGAGCGCAATGCCGCCGCCCAGCGCAAGCTGTCCAGCGCCGTTCTGGCCAAGGGGTGAATGAGCGGCAACGTCGTCATGGGCGGAACTTATCATGCGCCGCCGCCTCGACAAAACCTAAGAAGCGTCAGGGACTTATGCGTTTTCGACGCGAATCCGTGGCCTTATTTCTGCCGCTGGTTGCGACGGATGAGCGCACGCAGCGCCTGGACATCGGCGGCGATCGCCTGGCGGCAGGCGGATTCCATATTGCGATAGCGGCTGAGCACCTCCGCGCCGGTCGGTGTGAGTACGGCGCCGCCACCCCTGGCGCCGCCGGTCACGGCATCGACGACGGGTGCGCCCAGATGCTGGTTGAGTTCGTCGACCAGCAGCCAGGCGCGGCGATAGCTCATGCCGAGCTTGCGACCCGCGGCGGAAATCGAGCCCGTGTCGCGGATCGCTTCGAGGAGATCGGCCTTGCCGGGACCGATGGCGATATCGGGCTCGATGACGACCCGCAATCTCGGCCCCACGGGTGCTGACTTCGCCATCGCCCTATTCCGCCGCCTGCGCCAGGAAGACCGGCGCCTCGTGCAAACTGTAGCGCGTGAAATCGCGGCAATGCGCCGGCAGCGGCGCCACGTCCATCGTGCCGGCACTTGTGTCCATGACGATCATGGCCACGGTCGCCGAGAGATCGCCGGCGGAATTCGGCAGCACCGGGCGGCAGACGGCGAAGGGGCTCGCGAAATCGTCGAAGAAGGCGGCCTTGAGATCGTCCGGCGAGATCCTGCCCGTCCCCAACAGCTTTCGCACGCGCCAGTCGCGATAGAAACTGTCGCCGAGGAGCCCCACATCCTTGAGCTTCGCCAGCGCAACCGGGCTCACCCAATGATTGGCGTGCACGATGAGGCCATCGGTTGGATAGATCGGGAAGGCCTCGTCCGGCGCGCATTCGAAATCCACGGTGAAGCCTTCGGCCGTGCTCAGCATCATGTTGTTGGAACAAGCCTTGGGTGTCGCCGCCACGGCCCGCACGGCCATGGCGAAATGCCGCTGCTCCAGCACCTTGCGGCGTATGAGCACCAGCGGAATGCCGGATTGGCGATAGTCGCGCTCGGATTCCAGATAATTGGCCGTGATGGCGATGCCGGCCGCGTTCATGCCGCAGCGCGCGAGGCCACCCGCCTCGACGAAGGTCATGAAGTCGGGCCCGTCGTCGCGGGCGACACGCAGCACGATTGCGGTATCGGCGCATTCGGCGCGCCAGTCCCAGTTCTGGCCGTGGATCAGGCGGCCGGTGCTGCTGCGCTCCGGCAGGATGACCGCGCCCGTGCAGCCGTCGACCGCATCGTCCTCCGCCTCGGGCCGGTTCTTCTCGCGCCGCGCCTGGGCCACGATCTCGGTCCGGGCATTGATCATCACGATATCGTCGAGGCCGACCCCGGCGCCATCGGCTATGCCGCGCATCTCCTCAAGATAATGCGCGCCGAAGGCTTCTATTTCCTTGGCGAACTGCCCGATGAGCCGTGCCTTCTCCGGTGGCGTGAGCCCGAGTTCATCGAGCGTGCCGCCATAGAGGCCGATGCTGCGCCTCACCCGCTCCGGCACGGCCCGTCCATACTGCACCCCGCGCGCGTAAGGCTGGCCGCTGACGGCGACGAAGGGAAAGGGCTGGGGATTGGGGGAGGTCATGCGGCGGCTCCGGCTGGTCCGCCGAGAGTCTTAGCCAATGTGAAGTTGGGTGACAATGTAGAGCCGTCACTCGGCGCCCCCCTCCCGGGCTCCCCCATGAAGGTGGAAGGGGGGCCGGATTCGGTCTCGTTCTACCGCGAACGACCTTCGATTTCCCTGGCCACCAATTTCTGCAGGCGCCAGAGGTTGCGGTCGTAGATGCCGTGTTCGGCGAGCTTGGTCACCGTGTTGTAGAGATAGGCGGCACCCGAGCCGATATGGCCGCAGGCGCGCGCCAGCATGTGGGCGGTCTGTTCGAGCGTCGGATGTTCGGGGAGATGAAAGTCCTTCGGGTGCGCCCAGAAGGTGAGCGCCGGCACGATCTCGCCGCCGCTGCGGACATTGAGCCAGCGCAAATAGACGCGATCCTCCGGCCCGTCGATCTCCCGCTGCAGCACGCGCGCGAGTTCCTCGGCCTTGGCCTCGTCCGGCAGGCGGAAGAGAATGCCCTCGCAAGAGCCGCCGCGCTCGAGGGCCAGCATCAGGCCAGGCTGTCCCGGTGTTCCCCGCCAGCGTTCCATCTTCATCGAGAAGCGGCGATGCCAGCCATGCGCCGTGCCACGGCGATGGTCGGCGGCGGTGAAGCCGGGGTTCCAGATGAGCGAGCCATAGGCGAAGATCCAGAGCGGGCCGGCACCGCGTGCCGCCACCATCGCCCTTGCCGTCTCGGCGAACTCGGCCTTGGTATAATAAGTGATTCCCGCGCGCGGGCCTGGATCGGGCACGCATCTTTCGCACCGCGCCACCAGTTCGGCGGTGAGGGCCATCTGCTCGATAGGGGGTTTTGCCATGAAGCTGCCGGTCCGCGGTCAATTGCCGACGGAGACTAGCAAGGGAGGTGGACCGGCGGCAATCGGCGCCGATCTCACCCCTGGTTTGCGATTATTTCACAGGACGCCGGTCTGCTCCTAGAACGTTTCATGGTTTGACGGAAACGCTGTTTCTTTTCCGTCATCCCCGGGCTTGACCCGGGGATCAGCCTGCAACTGAAGAACAGAGCCCAGTCAAACTTGATCCCCGGCCCCGCCTACGCATGTCGGCATTCACCGACTGGGCCCGGGGATGACGGAGCAAGGCGAGCGATTCCGAGCAACGTTGAAATGCTCCTAGAAGGCGACCTGGTCGCCGCCCTTGAGCTTCAGCATCGCCCGTGCCTCGGCAGGTGTCGCGATCTCCAGCGACAGGTTCTCGAGGATGGCGCGGATCTTGGTCACTTGCTCGGCATTGCTTTTGGCGAGTTGGCCCGGGCCCAGATAGATGCTGTCTTCAAGCCCCACGCGCACATTGGCGCCCATCGTGGCGCCCATGGTGGCAAGGCTCATCTGGTGCCGGCCGGCGGCTAGGATCGACCATTGATAGTCCGACCCGAACAGGCGGTCGGCGGTACGGCGCATATGGGCGAGGTCTTCCGGATGCGGACCGATGCCGCCCAGAACGCCGAAGATGGTCTGCACGAAGAGCGGCGGTTCCAGGAGCTTGCGGTCGAGGAAATGCGCCAGCGTGTAGAGATGGCCGATATCGTAGCATTCGCACTCAAACCGCGTGCCGCAGCCATGGCCGAGATCGCGGATGACGCGTTCAATCTGGGCGAACGTGTTGCTGACGACATTGTCACGCGTCTTTTCGACGTAGGGTTTTTCCCAATCATGTTTCCAGTCGGTGATCTTGTCGCCGGCATGGAAGATGGCGAAATTCATCGAGCCCATGTTGAGCGAGCAGAGCTCGGGCTTCGCGCGCAAAGGTGCCGCCAGCCGATCATCCATCGACATGCCGAGCGAGCCGCCGGTGGTGATGTTGATGACGGCGTCGCAATTCTGCTTGATGCGCGGCAGGAACTGCATGAAAACGTCCGGATTGGGCGTCGGCCGCCCGTCCTTCGGGTCGCGCGCATGGAGATGGATGACGGACGCGCCGGCTTCGGCGGCGGCGATCGATTCCTTGGCGATCTCGTCCGGCGTGATCGGCAGATAGGGCGTCATGGTCGGCGTGTGCACCGAGCCGGTGACGGCGCAGGTGATGATGACCTTGCGGCCCTTGCCTTGTTTTTGTTTCTCCGGATTGGCCATGTTCCCCTGATCCTTTCTGGTTCTTCTTACTGTGGCAGTAGCCGCAGGATGATGTCCGCGGCTTCCGAAATATCTTTCCGCAGCGCCTCGCGCGCGGCATTGCCGTCACCCTTGCGCAGGGCGGCGATCATCGCCTCGTGATGATCCATGCCGAGGCCCAGCGTCGCCTCGCCGCGCATCGTATTGAGGCATGGGCCGACTTGCATCCACAGACTTTCGATGATCGGCAGCAGCAGCGGCGAGCGTGCCGCCCTGTAGATGGTGAAGTGAAAATCCAAGTTTAGGTCGAGATAGCCCTCGGCCGATTCCGACCGCGCCAAGCGGTTCATGTCGGCCTGGATTTCCTCCAGCCGTTTCAGTTCGGCCTTGCTGATGGTGAGTGCCGCCCATTCGGTGGCCTTGCCTTCGATCTCGCAGCGCACGCGGCGCAGTTCCATCAGGCGCCCTGGGCTCATCTGCGGCACTTCGACACCGCGATTGGGATTGTTCTGCAGCGCCTGTTCGGTGACCAGGCGCCGCAGCGCCTCGCGGATCGGCATGGCGCTGGTGCCGAAGACTTTCTCCAGCTTGGAAACGACCAGCCGCTCGCCGGGGACGTAATGCGCCGACATGATAGCGTGCTTCAGCCTGGCGTAGATATCCTCATGGGTCGAGCCGTGCGGCACCTCGGCCCGCGCCGTCTTGCCCAACCCCTTAGGTCCCGCCTTGGACTTGACCGCGGGCTTTGCCGTGCGCGCCATGATCAGGCGCCGCTACTGTCGCGTCGGCAGGATCGAGCGGTAATCGGTAAGGAAGTCATCAAAGATACCTGTGAAAGACTCGATGTCGGCGCGGGTGAAAGACAGAGACAAGGCGATCATACCGCGCGGCGTCACATATTGGCCACGCAGCAGCATTTCCATCTGCCACAGATGCAGCAGGCGCGGGTCGCCGGCTTCGGCATCGTGCGGCGAGACGATCTCGCCCTGGACGAAGTGCAGGTTCATCAGCGAGCCCACGCCCGTGACCGTGCCCGCAATGCCGTGCCGCTGCAATCGCTCGTTCATGGCTCCCCGCAACGCGTCGCCCAGAGCGTTCATGTTCCCGAGCGCCGATTCGGTCAAGACCTGGGTGAAGCCGGTGAAGCCCGCCGCCATGCTGAAGATATTGTTGTTGAAGGTGCCGCCATGGCCGAAGGCGTTGGGTGAAGCCGGATCGAAACGGTCGAGAATGTCCGCCCGGCCGCCGAAAGCGCCGAAACTGCAGCCGCCGCCGATATATTTCCCCAGGCTGACCAGGTCCGGCTTCAGCCCGGCCTTGCCGTGATAGGCGTGAAAGGAGAGGCGCGAGGTCATCACCTCGTCGAGGATGAGCAGGATGCCGGCTTCCGCCGTCTCGGCGCGCAGCATGGCGAGGAAGTCGGGCTTGGCTTCGATGCAGCCGCCGCCACCCATCATCGGTTCCAGGATCACGGCCGCCAGATCCTTGGCATGCCGGCGGATGAGATCGCGCGTGCCGGCAAGGTCGTTGTACTGGCTGAAGATGAAGGGATAGGGCGCGTTGAGGGGCGAGCCGCCATGGGCAAAGGTCAGGATGCCGCCATGATAGCCGCCGTCGAAAGCAAGGATCTTGGGCCGTCCGGTAACGGCGCGCGCGGTTGAGAGGGCCATCAGATTGGCCTCGGTCCCGGAATTGCAGAAACGCACCCGCTCGATCGCCGGAAAGCGCGCGACGATGGCCTCGCCAAGTTTCGCCTCGTAAGGATTGGGTCCGCCCAGCACCCAGCCGCTATCCACCACCTTGCGGATGGCGGCGGCGATGAGCGCGTTGCGATGGCCATAGAGGCCCGCCGTGTATTCGCTGACGAAATCGACATAGGTGTGGCCGTCGAGATCGGTGAGGCGGTTGCCCTCGCCGCCGGTCAGCGTCAGCGGAAACGGTTCGTAATAGAGAACCGCGCGGGTATTGCCCCCCGGCAGCGCCTTCTTCGCCCCTTCATGGCGCGCGGAACTGGCCGGATTGGCCTTGATGAAGCGCTGGCGGGAATCGGCGATGGCGGCATCGAGTTCCAGATTGGCGCCGATGGCATGAGCTTGCATGAGTCACCTATTTGATCAAACTTATCTCAGGTTAATGGCCAACATGCCGCCTGTAAAGAAGCGGAACCAGTTACAACCCTCGTTCAACGGCATTGACAGGCCAGCATCATCGCCATAACATTTGATCAAATCAATAAGCAAAAAACCAAGCAGGCAACAGAGGAGGCTTGAGGCATGATTTCGAAAGTGATCTGGACGGCTCTCACCATGGCCGCGGCAACGGCCGGCACCACGAATGGTGCCGCCGCCGAAGACAGTTTCACCGCGGTCGGCTGGGGCGGCAATTGGAACGAATCCTATGACCAGGGCGTGTTCCAGCCCTTCACCAAGGAAAGCGGCATCAAGGTGGTGCTCGACGAATGGGAAGGCGAACTGGCCAAGCTCCGCGCCCAGATCGAAAGCAATTCCATCGTCTACGATCTGGTCAGCACCGAAGCGCCGGGCCTGGAGGTCGGCTGCGCCGAGGGCATGTTCGCCAAGCTGCCGGAAGCGATCTATGCGCAGAAGGACGATTACCTGCCGGGCACCATCCATCCCTGCGGCATCGCCTCCGATACCTGGGCCACGGTGATGGTCTATGACGGCGACAAGATCAAGGACGGGCCGCATAGCTGGGCCGCGTTCTGGGACGTCGAGAAATTCCCCGGCAAGCGCGGTTTGCTCGGCCAGGCACAGTACACGCTGGAAAACGCGATGATGGCAGCGGGCGTCGCACCGGCCGATGTCTATACCGAACTCCGCAAGCCCGACGGCGTCGACAGGGCCTTCGCCATGCTCGACAGGATCAAGCCGCATGTCGTGTGGTGGACCAGTTCGACCAAGGCGCTGCAGAATCTCTCGGCCGGCGAAGTGGTGATGACGGATCTCTATAACGCCCGCGTCACCTCGGAGAATGAGAAGAACAAGACCAATTTCGTCATCGCCTGGGATGCCGGCTTTTTCTACGGCACCGACATGTGGGCGCTGGTGAAGGGGGCACCGCATCAGGCCGAAGCCGAGAAGTTCCTCGCCTTCTTCGCCAAGCCGGAGAACCAGGCCGGTTTCCCCAAGCTCTATGCCTATGGCGTCGGCCACAGACAAGTGTCTGAATATCTGACCCCGGAACAGCTGGACCGGCTGCCCACCTCGGAGAAGAACCTCGCCCATGGCGCGGTCTACGACACCGATTTCTGGGCCGAGAACAAGGAAGCGCTGGAACAGCGTTTCCAGGCCTGGCTTGCGCAGTAAGCATTGAACGTCAATCGAACCCTGGCAGGATTGCACCGGGCGCCACGAAATCGGCGCCCGGTTTTCTGGCATCCGTTCTCCAGCGCCGACGCGCGGCTTTTCGCACTTGTACTGCCGCTGCTGTTTTTCATCGTCGTCACGGTGATCGTGCCGGTCGGGCATTTTCTTTCCCGCGCGATCGACAATTCGACCATTGCCGAGAATTTACCGCGCACGGCAACGAGCCTTGCGGACTGGCAGCCGACCGACGGCGTGCCGGACGAGGCGGCCTTTGCCGCCTTCGCCGAAGACATTCGCGCCGCCGTCGCGGCCGAGACGCTGGGCCAATTGGCACAGAGCCTCAACCAGCAGCTGACCGGCAGCCGCAACCTCATCCTCAAAAGCGGCCTCGCCGCCTCCGATGTAACGCCGGAAAATGCCAAGGCAGAATTGCTGGCAAAGCTGCCGGGGCTTGCCAGGCCGGAACTTTGGGGGCTGTTCAAGGGAGCCCGCTCGAGCTTCACCGATTTCTATCTGCTGCAATCGCTCGACCTCGAGCGCAACAGGCAAGGCGACATCGTCCGGGTGACGCCGGACCGCGCCATCTTCCTGGCGGCGATCTGGCGCACCATCGTCATCAGCATCAATGTGACCCTGATCTGCGCCCTGCTCGCCTTGCCGGTGGCGCATGTGCTGGCCAGTGCGCGCCCGCCTTATGCCGGCATCCTGCTGGCGCTCGTCCTCTTTCCGCTGTGGACCTCGCTGCTGGTGCGGACCGTTTCGTGGATCATCATCCTGCAGGGCGAGGGGCCGGTGAACGCGACGCTCCAGTTCCTGCGCCTCATCGACGATCCGCTGCATCTGGTCTACACGCGCGGCAGCCTTTATATCGCCATGGTGCAGGTGCTCCTCCCGCTGATGATCCTCTCCATCCTCGCCGTGGTGGTGAAGCTGCCCAGGGAACTGGTGCGTGCCGCGACCTCGCTTGGCGCCAATTGGTGGCAGGCCTATTGGCGCGTGCAATTGCCGCTGATAGCACCGGGCATCGTCACCGGCGCCGGCATCGTCTTCGTCTTTGCGTTGGGCTATTACATCACGCCGGCGCTGATCGGGGGGCCGCAGGACCAGATGCTGAGCTCCTATGTGGCGCTCTATACGAACAAGACGCTGAACTGGGGCCTTGCCGCGGCCCTCGCCTTGCAGCTTCTGCTGGTGCTGGTCGTCGCCATGCTGGGCTGGGCTTCGTTCCAGAAGCTGAGCAAGCGAGGCGGCTGATGCATTTCTGGCCCCGCTTCCGCGCGCAACTTGCCGGCTTCCATACCGCTTTGGTGCTGCTCTTCATCCTGGCGCCCATCGCCATCATGGTGCCGATCTCGCTCACCAGCGGGACCCTGCTGACCCTGCCGGTGCCGGGCTGGTCGTGGCGCTGGTATGCGGTCGTGTTCACCGATCCGCGCTGGACGGGCGCCTTTCTCAATTCGCTGATCGTAGGTGCAGCCGCGACGGCGATCGCCACGTTCCTCGGCACGCTGGCGGCGATCGGTCTCACCTGGGGCCGGTTTCCCGGCCAGCGCATCATCCTGGCGCTGATTTCCGTGCCGCTGATTCTGCCTATCATTATCATGGGTGTGGCCTGTTTCAGCTTTTATGCGGCCTTGGGGTTGGTCGGCTCGCGCTTGGCCCTCATCCTCGCCCATGCCGGGCTTGCCGCGCCGGTGGTGGTCACCACCGTCATGGCGAACCTCAAGAGCTTCGATCGCAGCCTGATGCGCGCCGGTGCTTCCTTGGGGGCCGGCCCCCTCCTCGCCTTCCATCGTATCCTAGTGCCGCTGGTGGCACCCGGCATCTGCACCGGCGCCCTCATCGCCTTCCTCATCTCCTTCGACGAGGTGGTGATCGCGAGCTTCCTCACCACGGCCGAGCAGCGCACCTTGCCGCGGCAGATCTTCAGCGGCGTGCGTGAATCGATCAGCCCGGCCATCGCCGCCGCCGCCGTGGTGCTGATCTTCATCTCGGCCTTTGTCCTTGCCCTCACCGCCGAGATGCAGCGCCGGGCGCGCAAACTGCAGATGGCACCGCGATGAGAGAGGATTGCCCGATCATCGATCTCAGCGGCGATGCGAAAGCGCGCGGCCGTGCCCATGGCGAAGCCGCGCGCGGTCTCATCGCGCGGCATATCGACGGCTGGCGCCTGGCGTCGGAGAAGCAGACCGGCCTGCCCTACCGTGAAATCGTGGCGCGGATGTTGGGCGGCACGCATTTCGGGGAAGCGGCGCGGCAATGGGTGCCGCATCTCTGGACCGAGATCGAAGGGATCGCCGAGGGTGCCGGACAGGCATTCGAGGATGTGCTGGTTCTCAACCTCACCGACGAGCAATGGTGGTTCTTTACCGAGAAGAAGGCCGAAGCCTGCACCAGTTTCGCCTATCGCGACGAGGCGGGCGCCGTCTGGTCGGGACAGAATCTCGACATCGCCGGCTGGATGGACGGGCTGCAGGTCGTCCTGCGCTATGGCATCGACGGTGGCAGCGCTATTGCAGCAACGCTCGCCGGCACCATCGGCATGACGGGCATCAATTCGCACGGCATCTCCATCTGCTGCAACACGCTGCTGCAATTGCCGCCCTCGGCCGGCGGCTTGCCGGCGCTGATGGCGATCCGCGGCTTCCTCGACCAGCCCAGCCTCACCGCTGGTGAAACCTTCCTGCGGCGGATCGAGCACGCATCCGGCTTGCATTATCTGATAGCCGGCCCGGAAGGATGGCTGGGCGTCGAATGCGATGCCATCGGCCTGCGCCGCATAGCCGGCGGCCCGGACTGGTACTGCCACACCAATCATCCCAGGCGCGCACCGGAACTGGCCTCGCGCTCCTCGGCGGAACGGCTGGCGGCAATGGAAGGGGCACTCGCGCGCGGGGAAGGCAGCGCGGCCCTCGCCACCCGGCCGATCTGCCGCGACGGCACCGCGCCCGCCGATCCGATCGGCTTCACGGTCTTTTCGGCCATTTGGCGCAACGCGCCCGGCAGCGCGCCACGCATCGCCCCCGGTCCACCGGACCAGGCGCGCTATCGCGACATTCCGCTGCTGGCTATTTCAGATTGAAATTGATGGCGATGGTGCGCTGCAGGCGCTCGCCTTCCACTTCCGGCGGCAAGGGCGGCAAGGGCGAGGCGCGCTGGAAGGTGGCGATCGCTTCTTCATCAAGCGCCTCGAAGCCGGAGCTGCGCGTGATACGCGCCTCGATCACAGTACCGGCGCGGTCGAAGACGAAATTGACGACCGGCGTCCCTTCCTGGTGCTTGCGCCTGGCCGATTTGGGATATCGGCGGTATTTCTCGATATGCTTGCGGAAGGCCAATTCCCATTGGTTGGTGGCATTGCTGACGCGCGCCACATCGTCCGGCGTAGGCCCAGCTGCGACGGGTGCCGCGGCCGCGACCGGCTGCGGCGCCGATTCAACCTTCGTCGTCGAAGGTGCTTCGGCCGCTGTCTTGAATTCCCGTGGGGGAATCTCGGCCGTTTTTTCCTTCGGCTTCTTCTTTTCTGCCGGTTCCTTTTTCTTCTTCTTTTTCTTCACCGGCTTGGGCTTTTCCGGAACCGCCACGGCGACCTTCACTTCGGGCGGGGCCGGCGGGATCGCCTCCAGCTCCGCAAGAGGCGGCAGATCGATCTGCGGTTCGGGTTCGGGCTCCGGCTCGACCATCTTCGGCGGCGGGGGCGGTGCGACCGGGGCTGGTGCCAGTTCGAAAGCGATGACGGTCGCGGGCGGCACGATCATTTCGGTCGGCGGCCGGTCCCAATAGAGGTAGCCGGCGGCACCACCACCCAGATGCAGGCCGATCATGAGCATGCCCGCCATCGCCCAGCGGCCGGCACCTTGGCCGGCGCGGTCGAACGAGGTTTCGAAGACGGGCTGCATGGGAATCTGCCTCGCAACCTCAGGGTGCCGGCGGCGCGCTGTCAGGCGCCTGTTCGAGGCCGACCAGGGCGATCTTCAGATAGCCCGCCTCGCGCAGCATGTTCATGACCGTCATGATCTCGCCATAGGCCACTTCCTCGTCCGCACGCAGGAAAATGCGCGTTTCCTTGTCGCCCCTGGTCAGCGCTTCCAGCGCCGGCGCGAAGGTTTCGCGCGGTACCTTGTCGTTGCCCAGGCTCACGCCCAACTGCTCGTCGATGGTGAGGAAGACCGGCTTGTCCGGACGTGGCGACGGCGTGGCGCTGGCCGCCGGCAGGTCGACCTGGACATCGACGGTCGACAAGGGGGCCGCCACCATGAAGATAATCAGCAGGACGAGGATGACATCGATGAAGGGTGTCACATTGATGTCGTGATTGACGTCAAGATCGTCGTCGTCGCCATGCCTGAGCCGGACCGCCATCGCGCCCGCCCCCTATTCCGCCGCGTCGCGGTATTGGCCGGGCTGGGCCGCGGGCTGCCGGTCGAGATCGCGGCTGATCAATCGCAGGAGCTCAGCGGAGATATCGGCCAGCAGCGCGCGGTAGCCTGATATGGAACGGGCGAACTTGTTGTAGATGACGACGGCCGGAATGGCGGCGACGAGCCCGATGGCGGTGGCCAGCAGGGCTTCGGCGATGCCCGGCGCCACGACGGCAAGGTTCGTGGTCTGCGCCTTCGAGATCCCGATAAAGGCATTCATGATGCCCCAGACGGTCCCGAACAGGCCAACAAAGGGCGCCGTCGAACCGATCGTGGCGAGAATACCGGTGCCGCGCGTGGCGTGGCGCGAGGCAGCCGCTTCGATGCGGTCCAGGCGCGAGGCGGCGCGCTCCTTGATACCCTCGGCGGGCAGCCCGATGGAGAGCGCCACTTCATGGGCGGCGGCGGCGATAAGGTCGCGTGCCGGCCCTGCTTTCTGGGGAGCACCCGCAATCGCATCGACCAGCGACGGTGCCGCGGCAAGGGCCAGGCGCACCTGACGCGCCTGGCGCTTGACTGCCATCAGTTCCAGGCTGGTCACCAGCCAGACGGTCCAGGTGACGACCGAAGCCAGGGCCAGGCCGATCATGACCGCCTTCACGATCCAATCGGCCTGCATGAACATGCCCCAGGGCGAGAGATCATGCGGCAGGATCGCCGGCGCATCGGCCGGCAGGGGCAATCCGTCGGGACCGAGGAGGATTTCCGTGGGCGCCGCGCTCGTATCCGCCGCGTTCGTATTCGTCTGGGCCATGAGGGCGGGACCGGTTGCCGGCTGCCCGGCGCCGGGCACTGCCGTCGGGGCACTCTCCTGCGCGGCGGCCGGTACTGGTTGCAGGACCAGGCACAGAGCCACGAGCCCACCCAGGGATAGAGCGCAATGGAAGAAGCCGGGTCGCCGCATATTATTCACTCTTTTTTCATGGGCTTAGGGGCGCGAACCGCATCGTTCGCACCGCCCCTCCCAAAGGGTTATGATAGGAATGCGAATGAATTGCAATAGCGTTTCGGTCGCCCTCATTCAGCTGCCTGCCGGACCAAGGCCGCCTGGCGCCGCCGGCGCCGCTTCAGCCACCACATGGTGAGGCCGGTGACGGAGAAAAGCAGCGGCAAGAGGCCGGAGAGGAAGACCAGGAACTGCCAGACCGGTCCCCAGCCGAGCCCGTAATGCAGCGGCCGCTGGTAAAAGGCGAACGTGTCGCCGGCGGAAAACGATCGCGGGTCGCGCACATCCAGCACCCGAGCCGACCAGGGATCGACGAAGACGGTCGTGTTGAAGAGCGGTGACTCCTGATCCGGCCGCGCATAGTTCAACCGATAGGGCTGGTCCGCCCGCTGCGGCAGGAACACGCCTTGCAGGGAAAGATCGGCTGCGACGGCGGCATCGCCGAGGCCGACCGCGGTGCCGACATCGATCGGCGCCACGCCTTGCCGCGGCTTTACCGTCACCGCATTGGGCCGCAGGTCCCGTACCGGAGCGACGAGGCCGACGGCTGCGTTGATCGGCTGCGGGTAGACGATATAGAGCCCGGTGAAGCTGACGATGACGAAGACCGCGAGGCTCCAGAAACCGAACGTATTGTGAAGGTCGCGGTTGAGGCGCAAGGTCGTGGCGCCGCGCTTGACGGTGAGCTGCTGGCGCCATTGGCCCGGCCGGGGCCACCACATGATGAGGCCGCTCACGCCTAGGAACAGCATCACGGCACCGAGCCAGCCGACAATGTCGCGGCCCAGGCCCGGGATCATCAGCGACCCGTGCAATTGATGCACGATGCCGAGGAACCCGCCCTGGCGGGCCATGCCCTTCTGCACGTCGAGGATCGCAAGCGAGACGGGATCGATCTTGACCTGCCCGCCGCCCATCGTCGCACCGGGCCCCTGGACCTGGGTTTGTCCCTGGACCTGGGTTTGTCCCTGGGCCTGCCCCGGGACGGGGCCGCCTTGACTGGCGCGCGCAAAGCGGATGATGGCAGGGGCACCGGGCTCGGCCGGCAGCATCACCGCCGTTGGCTTCACGCCGGGGCCCATCGCCGCGGTTGCCGCCGCGATGAGATCGCCGATCGGGGCCGGATCGCCGCTGGCCAGCGCATAGCGCGGCTCGCCGTTGCCGAACCAGGTGGGGAAATCGTCATGATAGACCAGCACCGAGCCGGTGAGGCCGAGGATCACCAGGGGAAGAAAGAGGATGAGAGCGAGCCACAAGTGAATTTCCTGCAGCAGCTGGCGAAAGGTCATGCGGTTCATGACGGCGTGGCTTTCCTAGAGGTCCGCCCAGCGGCGGATGAGGTTGTGGTAGACGCCCGTGAGCGGCACGACCGACCCGTGATTCGGCTGGTCCGCGCTCAGGAGTTGGATGGAACGGTCGAGATCGAACAGAAGCGTGCGCTGGCCGTCATCGCGCACCATGCTTTGGAGCCAGAAGAAGGAGGCATAGCGGAAACCGCGCGTCACCGGCGTCACGGCATGAAGACTGGTCGAGGGGTAGAGCACCATGTCGCCGGCCGCGAGCTTGACATGGTGCGTGCCGTAGGTGTCGTCGATCGCCAGTTCGCCGCCGTCATATTCTTCCGGCGCGCTCAGGAACAGGGTGCAGGACAGATCGGTGCGGATGCGCGTTTCCGGCTCCAGCCCCTGGCGGATGGCGTTGTCGACATGCGCGCCGAAACCGTCGCCGGGACCGTAGCGGTTGAAGAGCGGCGGGAAAACGCGCGAGGGCAAGGCGGCGGAGATGAAGAGCTTGCTGCCCTCGAGCGCGGTCAGGATGGCATCGCCCAGTTCCAGGGCGACGGCACTATCCTCCGGCAATTGCGTGTTGCGCTTCACCTTGGCGGATTCGTAGCCGGCGGTGACGCGCCCGTCGACCCAATCGGCGCCTTCAAGCCGGCGGCGGAAATGAGCCACCGCATCGATACCGAGGATTCCTGGAATTCGTACAAGCATTCGATTCAATCCTTGAAACGGCTGAGCCCCGGCCGCTCACGCGGCCGGGGTTCTTCCGTTCTGTCTATGCCTCCGTTCGTCAGAACTGGAAGCTGGTGGTCAACAAGGCGGTGCGGCCCGGTCCCGGTGTCTGGAAACCGTTGCCGACCTGCTCGATGTAGAACTCGTTGAAGATGTTGTTGACGTTGAGCTGGATATCGATCTCGTCGGTCAGGTGATAGGCCGCCATGGCATCGACCAGGACGTAATCGTCGATCCTGCTTTCCGTTTGCCCGCCGAATCGATAGCGGCGGGAACTCATGTAGGTGACGCCGGCGCCGACATCGACATCCCAGGGCAAGGCATAGGTGGTCCAGAAAGACATCGAATGCCTGGGCACGTTGCGGAAGGTAGCCGTGTCGCTCGCCTCGCTCGGTCCGGCTTCAAGTATCTTGTCCTGCATGTAGATGTAGCCGGCGAAGACGGACCATTCGTCGGTGATGTCGCCGGCGAGACCCACTTCGAAACCCTCGACCCGCTGCTTGCCGAGCAGCACATAGTCGGGATCGGCCGCCGTCCCCAGATTCTGCCGCACGCCGTCGCGGTCGGTGCGGAAGAGCGCCGCGCTCAGCATCAGCTTTTCATCGAACAGGTTCCATTTGGTGCCGATCTCGTAGGAGACCGATTCCTCCGGATCGGCGCCGCTGCCGTCCGAACCCACCGCCACATCGGCCGCGAGCGGGCTGAAGGCGGTGCCGTAGGCGGCGTAGATGCTGCCATATTCGACCGGCTTGTAGTTGATGCCGGCCTTCCAGCTCAACATGTTGTCGCTGCTTTCATAGCGCGTGGTGGCGCCGCTGGAAACGGTATGCGTCTTCTGGAAGGCGTCGAACAATTCGTACCGCAGGCCGCCGCTCAGTTCGACGGTCCTGGCGATATCCATATTCTCGAAAGCGTAGAAAGCGACCGTGTCGCTGTCGTAATCGATGGTGCTGGCCGGCGAGTAGTCGCCTATCAGGTCGCGGTCCGGATCGGGGTCGAAGGCGTCGGTATTGGCCGCAGCGACGCCGGTGAAGGTATGGGTCGTGCGCTGTTCCAGGCTGTAATCGACGCCCACCACCAGATCGTGTTCGATATGCTCGGTCGTGTTGAATTCCGCCGTCGCGGTGGCCTGGTTGCTGACGGTGAAATTGTCGTAGGTGCGCTTGTTATGATTGACATTGACCAGCGGAAAGGCGGCGCCGGCTACGTCCGTGCGCACATGGCCGGCGATGCCGTAGAAATCGTCCCATTGCACGCGGAGGATGTTGTTGAAGGTCAGCCAGTCATCGGCTTCCCATTTGACGCGTCCGGTAATGATGTCGAAATTGGCGTCTTCGGTCGCGACATCGGCGATGTGATAGAAATTGCTGCGATCTATGTCGTCGTCGATATTGTTGCTGGCCTTGGTCGGCAGGCCGTAATCGGGGATGCTGCTCGACTGGAAATGCTCGTAGGAGAGCGTCATTTCAAGCGGCGTGCCGAGACCGGCCGAGATCGAGGGCGCGATACCCCAGCGGTTGCTTTCGGTCACGTCGCGCTCGGCCACTTCGTTATGGTGCCATACGCCGTTGACGCGCATGGCGACCCCTTGGGCATATTCCTCCGGTGCCACCTGGTTGACATCGACCGTAACGCGCCGCGTGTCGTCGGTGCCGACCTGCGCCGAACCGGCATAGAAGCTCTCCAACCCCGGCGTCTTGGTGACCATGTTGATGCCGCCGGTCACCGAACCGCGACCGGCGGTCGAGGAAGACGGCCCCTTGGTCACTTCGATCTGCTCGATATTGTAGATATCGCGGAACGAGCTGCTGGAATTGTCACGCAGGCCGTCGACCGAATTGTCGCTGCGGCTGCCCTCGAAACCGCGAATGCGGAACGTGTTGCCGCGCGTGCCGCCCTCGCCCGACGCGACGGTGACGCCCGGCACGTTCTTGATGGCATCGCGCAGCGAGCTTTGCCCGCGATCCTTCAATACCTTTTCCGGCACGACGACGATGGTCTGCGGCGTGTCGAGCAGCGGCTGCGTGTATTTATTGGAGCCGACGCGCAAGGGCTGGTAGCCCTCGCTCAAGGGCGGCGGCGCCTCCGCCTGGTCCTCGACCGAAAGCGGCGCGAGATCGGTCCCATCGCCACCCGCGGTCGCGCGTTCCAGCGTCACCGCATTGTCGGCCGTCTGGCGATAAGCAAGGCCGGTACCGCTCAGCATGGCAGCGAGCGCCTTATCGGGCGAGAGCGTGCCGCTGACCGGGCCCGACGTGAGATCGGCGATCAGCGTCGCGTCGGCGATGACGGCAATACCGGTCGCCTCGGAAAAGGCGATCAGCGCCTGGTCCAAAGGCTGTGCCGGAATGTTGAAGTCGGCGGTAGCGCCGGCCTGCGCCACTTGAGTGACGAACGTGTCCATGCGCAGATCGTCGCCGGCCGAGATCTGACTCAATCGCTTCTGCCAATCGGTGCCGGCGGCCATCTCATCGGCCCGCGCCGCAGCCCCATTCATGCCGGCGCCGACCAAGGCCGTGCCGCCCACGATGAGCGCGAGATTGAGATTGAATTTGCCAGCACGCCTGCGCGCAGCCCCGCGCGCCGCCGATCCACCCTGTTGCATTATCTGTCCGCCCCATCATGCGCCGGTCCATGCCGGCTGGTCCCAACAAGTGCGAGTTATTCGCATTTGCATCCCGACCATTAGGACGACAGACCTGCGTCCAACCATTACAGGGTTGGACGCAATTTTTTGCAGACGGGCCTTTTTCCACCCCTCAGGTGCGGAAAAGGATCTGCAGCGACCCACCTAAATTGAGCCTTTTCAAGGAGAAGGCGCCCAACAACGATTCGAGCGCGGCGTCGCAGTGCGCCGTGTCGAAGCTGCCCGTCACAAGAAGATCGTCGAGCCGCGGATCGCCGATCATGATGTGTCCGGGCCGGCAGCGGTTGAGATCGTCGATCGCATCGGCCAGCAATGTCCGCTCGAAGATCAGCCGGCCGGCGCGCCAGGGCGCCACGCGTGCGGGCGCTATCGGCCGCGCATCGTCATGCAGTTCCGCGCCGAAAGAGCGCGTCGTCAGCGGGCCAATCTCGACCATGCCGCCGGCGCCGGCATGGATTTCGACGCGGCCCGAAAGAACCGATACCAGGGCGCGGCGGCGTTCGAGCTTCAGGTTGAAGCCGGCCTGTTCCGCGCGCACCTCGCCGAACGGCACCTGCAGGGCGATGAAGCGCCCGGCCGGCCGCATTGCCTGCACATAGACCTGGCCATGGCGCAGCGTTGCGCTGGGATGCGGTTCGCGCGCGCCGATCTCAAGCGCTGAAAAGCTGTCGAGTTCGAGCGCCGCGTCGGATGCCAGATCGACCCGGAGCCGGCCGCCGAGAGGTGCCCGGATTCCGCGCGCCGACATCGCGCTCCAGCCGGCAACCGCCGCCAGCGACGAGAGACCGAGGCCGGCCGCCAGGAATTTGCGGCGGGCAACGGACCGCCCGGCCGGCGGCGGCGCGATCGAAGCCGCATAAGACGCCGCGTCGAGGGCCCGCCAGATTTCGGCCATTTCGGACATGGCCGCAGCGTGCGCCGGCGACCGGGCCAGCCAGGCTGTGCATTCGGCACGTTCCGCCGCACTCAGGGATTCGTCGCGCAGGCGCACGAACCAGAACGCGGCCTGGTCCGTCAAGGAAGCCGTATCGCCAGTTGCGATGCCGTCACGTCCGGCGCGTGCCATGTCAGCCCCGAGTTCAGACTCACCTGTCCTATAGGACGAATGAGACCGCCATTTGATTACCCCTGCCGCCACAAATTTTTGTGTCGGCTTGTTGTCATGCCCAATTGTCAATCGTTCCCGGCATCAATCGTTTTCGGTCCGGTGCCGATCAAGCGTGTGCCGGCAATGCGCCAGCGACCGCGCCATATGCACCATGACGGTGTTCTTGGCGATTCCAAGCCGTTCGGCGATGTCCGCATAGCTGAGTTCCTCCACTTTATGCATGAGGAATATCTGCCGGCCGCGCGGCGGCAGGCTGGCAACAGCCTGCGCCAGGACCTTGAGCTCCTCGCGCGAGAGGACGGTTCGTTCGGCCGAAGGGCGCGGATCTGGAAATCCGGTCAGGACGGATTCGTCCGCCTGGCCCGTCTGCTGCCGGCGGCCCTGGCGCCGGTGATCGATCGCAAGATGCGCCGCGATGCTGAAGAGATAGGCGCGCGCATCCAGCGTGGCGGAACGCCCGCCGTCCGGCGCCCGTTCGCTCCGCATCAGGCGGAAAAAGGCTTCCTGCGCCAGATCGGCCGCCAGTTCCGCGCTGGCCACGCGGCGCTGCAGGAACAGGCGCAAATCCCTGGCGCAACTGCGGAATAGATCGTCGAAATCGATCATCGCCGTCGAAAATGGCCCCCAAGGTGAGGAAAGACGGCCGGACGTTAACGCTAATAAGAATTAGTCGCAATTAATTTTATATCCCGATGCATGGTACATGCATCACTCGGCAGTGCCGGGCTGCTCCCAGCCGCCCCCCAGCGATTTATAGAGTGTGACGATCGCCTGCAATTGCTGGAGCCGGAGCTGGCCGAGCCCGTCCTGGGCATCGAATAGCGTGCGCTGCGCATCGAGCAAGGTGACAAGATCGTCGCTGCCGCTTTTGTAGCGTGTGCGGACGATGCGGAAAGCCTTGTCGGCCGCTTCCACTTGAACCTCCTGCAGCCGCACTTGCCGCTCCAATGCCGCGACCGAGCCCAGCGCATTCTCCACTTCCGAAAAGGCGGTGACGATCACGCTGCGGTAATTGAGGATCAGTTCCTTGCGCTGCGCTTCCGTGAGGTCGGCATCGGCGGCGAGCTTTCCGCCATCGAAGATGGGCTGCATGATGCTGCCGGCCACGCTGTAGGCAGCCCCGGCCGGACCGAATAGGGTGGAGAGCACCGCGGTTTCCAGGCTGAGCGCGCCGGAGAGATTGACGCTGGGCAGCATCGCCGCCCGGGCCGCCACGACATTGGCGTCCGCCGCGGCGAGATCGGCCTCGGCCTTGGCGATATCGGGGCGGCGCTGCAGCAGGGCCGACGGCAGGCCCGTGGCGAGGGGCGGTGCCTGCAGACTGTCCAGCGAGCGTTCCTCGATCGTCATATCCTCCGGATTGCGGCCAAGAAGAATCGCCAGGGCATTGGTGCTTTCGCGTTCCTCCTGTTCCAGCGGCGGCAAGGCGGCTTCCCGCGCCGCCACTTCGCCGGTCTGCTGCGCAAGATCGGCCGGCGAAACGGCGCCGAGCCTGGTCTTCGCCTCCACCACCTGCAACACGTCGCGCGCATTGGCCAGGTTGCTGTCGGCGATGGCGATGCGGTCGCGCACGGACAGGATCTGCAGATAGGTGCTGGCGACCGAAGTCGTCGCCGTCAGCGCCACGGTCTGCTGGTCGAACACGCTGGCGCGCAGGGATTCCAGTGCCGCCGTGCGATCCGACCGGTTTCGCCCCCAGAAGTCGACCTCATAGGAGGCCGACAGCGACAAGCCGAAGGAATTGCGGTCCATGGAGGTCGATCCGCTACCGCCGCCACTGGAACTGCTGGATCCCGTACCGCTCTCCTCGGCCGCGGCATCGGCATCGAGCGGCCCATCGCGCGAGGCATCGAAGCCCAGATTGAGCTGCGGCCACAGGCTGGAACTGGTCGAGCGCATTTGAGCCTCCGCCTGTTCGACGCGGGCCGCGGCCATGCCGATATCCAGATTATTGTTTCTGGCGGCCAGGATGAGTCCGTCGAGTTCGCCGCTGCCAAAGCCGCGCCACCAATCGGCGGCCGGCCAGATATTCGCCTTGGCCGGCATGGGCGCCACCCAGGCGACCGGCGTCTTGATATCTGGCTGCGTCGGATCGGCCAGCAGGTCGCAGCCGGACAGAAGAGCGAGGAGAAAGAGGAGGATCGGTGCGTCGCGCATGGAATATCTCAATCGCTGGCCAAGGCGGTCACGGGATTCATGCGCGCGGCCTTCACCGCCGGGGCCAGCCCGAAGACGAGGCCGACCGCGGCGGCGCAGGCGAATGCCAGGAAAATGGTGGGGACCGAGAAATCAATGCTCATGCCGAAGGCGCCGATGACGAGGGCCGAAACGATGCCGATTGCGACGCCGATGAGGCCGCCAAGCGCCGACACGATCACCGCTTCGACCAGGAATTGCTGCAGGATGTTGCGGGTCCGGGCACCCGTCGCCATGCGAATGCCGATTTCGCGCGTTCGCTCGGTCACCGAGACCAGCATGATGTTCATGACGCCGATGCCGCCCACCACCAGCGAGATGGCAGCGATCGAGCCCAGCAGGATCGTCATGGTGCCGGCGGTCTGCGAGGCCGCTTCGATGATGGCCGCCATGTTGCGGATCTGGAAATCCTCCAGCCGGTGCCGGTCTATGAGCAGCGCCGTGATCTTGGCCTGCACATCCGTCATCAGCGATTCGTCGGTGACCGAGACGGTGACACTGCGCAGATCCCGGTCGCCGAACAGGCGCAGGCTGCCGGTGCTGAGCGGCACGAAGGCATTGTCGTCCATATCCTGGCCGAAGGCGGCGGCACCCTTGGCCGCCATCACGCCGATGACCTCGAACGGCATGTCGCCGATGAGAATCACCTTGCCCACGGGATCGATGCCGATGGGGAACAGGTTCTTCACCACCGTCTGGCCCAGGACGACGACGGCCGCCAGCCCTTCCGTATCCGCATCCGTGAAGAAGGAACCTTGCGCGATGGCCCAGTCGCGGATGATGGGCAGGCCGTCGGTGGTCCCGGTTACCTGGGTCATGTAATCGCTGTTGCCGAAGCGCAGCGTGAAGCTGCCGTTCTTTTCCGGGACGGCGGCGCGCACATTCGGCAGCGTTTCGATCGCCACGGCGTCTTCGGCAACCAGCGAGGTAATGCCGCTGGCCGATGGGCCGCGCTGGTTCGGCATGCCCGGCCGGATAACCAGCTGGTTGCTGCCCATCGCGTTGATGCGGGCCAGCACGTCGCGCGTCGCCCCCTCGCCCACCGCCATCATGGCGACCACGGAACCGACACCGATGACGATGCCAAGCAAGGTGAGGATCGTGCGGAAGAGATTTCGCCGCAAGGCGCGCAGCGCCATCTTTCCCGATTCGAAGGCATCGCCGATGAAGCCGATGTGGCCGGCATCCGGCAAGGCAAACTCATCGGCCAGCGATGGCAGCGAACGCGGGCGATAGCCGCTGTCGGACGAGATCAGCCCGTCGGCGATTTCGATCAGGCGATCGGCATTGGCGGCGACGCTGCGGTCATGGGTGACGAGGATGACGGTATGGCCGGCATCGGCCAGCTGGCGCAGCAGGGCCATCACTTCGGCGCCGCTGCGGCTGTCGAGCGCGCCGGTCGGTTCGTCGGCCAGAATGATGCGCCCGCCGTTCATCAGCGCCCGCGCGATCGAAACGCGCTGCTGCTGGCCGCCGGACAGCTGGCTGGGGCGATGATCCAGCCGCTCCTCGAGCCCCAATCCGCTCAGCAGCATTTCGGCCCGCGCGTGCCGGTCGTGAAGGCTCATGCCGGCGTAAATGCCGGGGATTTCGACATTCTCCAGCGCGGTCGCGGTGGCGATCAGATTGTAGCTCTGGAAGACGAAGCCGAAGGCGTCGCGGCGCAGTTCGGCCAGTTCGTCGCGGTCGAGGTCGGCGGTGTCCCGGCCGGCGAAGATGTACCGGCCGGCGCTGGGCTTGTCGAGGCAGCCCAGGATGTTCATGAGCGTCGATTTGCCGGAGCCGGAGGCACCCATGATGGCCACGAACTCGCCCTGGCGGATCGCCAGCGACACGCCATGCAGCACCTCGACCGCATAGCCGCCGCCGGTGACGAAGGTTTTGCGTACATCGGCAATTTCGATGAGCGGTGCGCGCTGGTTTGCAGCCAGCGCGCCGCTATCGGCCGCGCGGGCAAGATTCATGGAAAACCCCGGAACCCGCCGCGATTGCCGCCCGCCGCCGCTTCGGTGGCGCTGCGCTCGCCGATGACGACCCGGTCGCCCGGCTGCAGGCCCTCGACCACTTCGGCAAGATTGCGGTTCTTGACGCCGATGCGGACATTGCGCGGCGCGAAGCTGCCGTCATTCTCTGCCAGGAGCACCTGATAGGTGCCGGTCGGCAGCGACTTGTCGCTGACGGGACGCAAGGCGGTGGTGGCCACGGTGGTCACATTCCGCGCCCCGGCCACCATGAAGGTGACCTGGGCGCTCATTTGCGTCATCAGCCGCTGGTCCGGATTGGCGACATCGAAGAGTGCATCATAGAGGATGACGCCGTTGACTTCTTCCGGGGTTGGCAAGATCTGGCGCAAGGTCCCGCTCCAGTGCCGGTCCGACTGGCCCAGCGTGGTGAAGCTTGCATGCATGCCGAGCGCCAGGCGCGAAACATCGGCTTCCGAGACCTGCGCTTCGACCGTCATGGTGCTTAGATCGGCGATGCGCATCAGGATCGGCGCCGATTGATTGGCGTTGAGCGTCTGGCCGAGCCTGGCATCGAGACTCACCACCGTGCCCGTCATGGGCGCGTAGATGCGGGTATAGCCGAGATTGGCCTCGTCGCCCTCGAGCTCGGATTGAGTCTGCTTGATCTGCGCCTTCACCGCCGCGATCTGCGCCTTGGCGACACGCAGATTGGCGGCTGCCGTGTCGAGTGCGTCCTGGCTGGTGGCGTCTTCGGCCATCAGGCCGGACTCGCGTTCATACTGCTCCTTGGCCAGCTGCATCTCGGCCTGCTGCTCTTCGAGCTGTGCCTGCAGGTTGAGGAGCTGCGCCTGGTTGGCGGCAACCTGGGATTTGAGGATGCGTGCATCCAGCTCGGCGACGAGCGCTCCTTTTTCGACCTCGTCGCCGACCTTGACCCCAAGCCCGATGATCTGGCCGGAGACCTGGGCGCCGACATCGACATAGTCGCGCGGCTGGATTTCGCCCACCGCCGAGACGGTATCCTCGACATTGCCGACGGAGACATCGGCCAGGAGATATTGGCTGGCCGTCGAGGCCTCGCTGCGCGTGAACTGCCAGATCGTGCCGAGGCAGGCGCCGATCGCCAGCAGCAGCGCGACCACCCAGGGCCAGCGCCGCCGCCGGCGCACGCGCGGCCGAGGAACGGCGCCGAGCGACAGGGCCGGTTCAGCCCGCATCGCGCCACCTTGGGCGGCGGCGCTGCGGAGAGTTGGGGAATCTTGCGCGATAGTCATGGTCTTCCGGCATGAGTGATCCAGTTGGACTTTGCCCAACCCATTGATCGCATGACAGAATTGCTGGAAGACCGCGCCGGGTCCCCGATCTGGCTAGCTGTCGCCCAGTGCGAGCAATGCCAAGACTACACGCATCGCTTGGCAAAACCCTGCGTCTATTTTTTACATGGCGGCGGCGATGGCGCCGGCCCAGCCTGTTTCGCCCATGCGCCGGGCGACCAGGGCGATATCGGGCGAAAGGAAGCGGTCCTTGACGTAAGGCGGGATTTCGGCGCGGAGCAAGGCATGGGCGGCCCCCGTGCCGCGCCCGGCCTTCAGGCCCGGATAGAACTCCAGCGCCTGCGCCGCCAGCAGGAATTCGATGGCAAGGATATGCCGGGTATTGGCGATGACCTGCAGGCATTTCAGCGCCGAAGGCGTACCGAGGCTTAAATGATCCTCCTGCTGGGCGGAGGTAATGTGATTGTCGGTCACCATCGGCTGGGCCAGCAGCCTGTTCTCGGCGGCAAGGGATGCCGCGGCATATTGCGCGATCATCATGCCGGAATTGACGCCGCCTTCCTGCACAAGGAAGGCCGGCAGGGTGCTGACCGCCGGGTTGATCAGCCGGTCGAGGCGCCGTTCGGCGACCGACCCCAGTTCCGCCACGGCCATGGCGAGGAGATCCATCGCCATTCCCAGGCTCTGCCCATGGGGATGCGCGTTGGAGATGACGCGGTAGGCATCCGGTGTGCCGATCACCAGCGGATTGTCGGTGGCGGAACCCAGTTCTGTATCGATCTGACTGCGCACATGGTCGATCTGGTCGCGGGTCGCTCCGTGGATCTGCGGGATCGAGCGGATCGAGAGCGCATCCTGCGTGCGGTAGCCCTGCGCCTGCGCCACGATCTCGCTATCCGCCAACAGGGCGCGCAGGCGCCGGCCCACATGCAGCAGGCCCGAATGGGGTTTGAGGGCGAGGACGGCTTCGTCATAGGCGGCAAGCTGCCCCTTCAGTCCTTCGAAGCTCAAGGCGCCGGTCACATCGGCCCAGTCGGCCAGCTGTTCGGCTTCGGCCAGGGCGAGACAGGCAAGCCCGGTGAGGCAGCGCGTGCCGTTGACGAGGCAGAGCCCATCCTTGGCGCCGAGTTCGACCGGCTTGAGGCCGGCGGTCTCGAGCGCGTCGGCGGCCGGGATCCGCCGGCCATCGACCGAAACATCGCCGATGCCGATGAGGGCGAGGCCGATATGGGCACCGTGCACGATATAGCCGACCGAACCCTGGCTCGGCACGACCGGCGTGATGCGGCGGTTGATGAGCGAGACCAGCTGCGCCACCACGCCCAGGCTGACGCCGGACTTGCCGTGACAGAGATCGTTGACCAGGGACACCATGATGGCGCGCGTCGCCGGCACCGACAGCGGCGCGCCCACGCCGCAGGCATGGCTCATCAGCGTGTTGCGCGAAAGCTCGGTCTGCTGCGCGCCGGAAAGTACAATCTCGCTCAGGGCGCCAAGGCCGGTGCTGATGCCATAGGCACGTTCGCCGCTCTTGATGATGCGCTCGACGATGGCCCGGCCATTGGCAAGCCGCGCCAGCGCGCCGGCACCGAGCCGGAGTTCGGCATCGCCCCGCGCAATCGCCACCAATTGCCGATAGCCGAGCGCTTCCGACCCGCGTTCGATCGCTTCCATCGCCCCGCCCTCCTTGCCACCTCTTGACTGTACCTGTATATACAGGCTGGCATGAGGCGGCAAGCCGGGCGGCGATGAGCTTTCGGAACGTTGCGATGCGCGGGATTAATCGGCCTCCGATGGCCTCTTTCGCGGTCGCCCCGACCTCTGGCAAAGAGGGGCGCCACACATTGCAGTTTTCGCGGGGACGGGGATATTCATGAACATCGCGGACGCCGATATCGCCACCTATGCCGCCGATGGCGCCATCGTGCTGCGCGGCGCCTTCGCCGATTGGGTCGAGCCCTTGCGCGCCGGCGTCGCGCGCAACATGGCCGAGCCCGGCCCCTACGGCGCCGAGAATGTGCGCGAGGGCGATGGCGGCGGGCGCTTCTTCGACGATTACTGCAACTGGCCGCGCATTCCCGAATTCACCGACTTCGTCCGCAATTCGCCGGCGGCCGAGATTGCCGGCCGGCTGATGGCCAGCCGCACCTCGCAGATCTTCCACGACCATGTGCTGGTCAAGGAACCCGGCACGCCCAAGAAGACGCCGTGGCACCAGGACATGCCCTATTACTGTGTCGAGGGCATGCAGACGGGCAGCTACTGGATCCCACTCGATCCGGTCAGTGCCGACAACACGCTGCGCCTGGTCCTGGGTTCGCATCTGTGGCCCAAGCTGCTGCGCCCCAAGCGCTGGGCCGGCGGCGAGGATTTCTACGCCGACCAGGAGCAGTTCATGGACCTGCCCGATGTCGAGGACGGCGCATTCCGCATCCTGGAGCCGGCTCTGGAGCCGGGCGATGCGATCCTTTTCAACTACCGCACGGTGCATGGCGCCAACGGCAATGCCGGCGGCCAGCGCCGGCGCGCCTTCTCCTGCCGGTTCCTGGGCGACGATGCCGTCTTCATCCAGCGCCCGGGCCGCACCTCGCCGCCTTATCCCGGCATCGGCCAGCGGAATGGCGAGCGGCTGCGCGAGGATTGGTTTCCCGTCATCTGGCGACAGGATGGCGCAGAAGCAGCCTGAGCCTTGCCAGCCCTTGCCGGCGCGGGCAAGGTGATCCCGGCCGAACATCGCACCGGCTGAACATCGCAGAGGTCAGGTCGGATGATTTGCCGCGCGCTGCGGACAATGCTGACAACCCTCGTCCTGGGCATCGTCGCCCAGGGCGCAGGTGCCGACCCGCTCACCCTGCGCCTCGGCTATTCCGACAAGGAATCCGCCTTCTTCCTCACCGGCAACGGCCGGGAGATTCCGGAAAAGCCGGGCATCGCCATCGAGATGGTCGAGGCGGCGGGAAAAACCTGCGATGTGGCGCCTGACCTGTCGCGCTATCCCGGGGGCCGCCTGCTGGCGAACGTCGGCGACAACAAGATCGACGGCATCGTCATGCTCTCCTTCAGCCCAGACCGGCTGGCGCTGGGCACCTATCCGATGAAGGGCGACGCGGCAGATCCGGATTTCCAGATCGCCAGCCTCTCTTACGCCTTCTATGTGCGGACCGACAGCGACATCGCCTGGGACGGCAAGTCGCTGCGCGGCATCACCCGGCCGATCGGCGCCAATCTCGGCTGGTCGGTGGTCGACGATCTGAAGAAACTGGGCCTGCCGGTGGAACCCGCCAAGGACACGCAGAACAATTTCAACAAGCTGCTGGGCGGTCGCGTCGATGCCGTGGCCATGCACACGACGATCGGCGACAGCTATCTCGCCGGCAACGGACTGGCCGGCAAGGTGCGGAGACTGGGCCCGCCGATATCGACCAAGCCCTATTACCTGGTCCTCAGCCACACTTGGCATGACGCGCATCCCGAGGCGGCGCAATGCCTGTGGCAGGCCATCGCCCGGCAGCGCGAGACCGAGATGCTGCGCCTGCTCGAACGCTACCGCGACATTCTCAACTGAGGCCTGGAGCGCGCCGGCAGCGTGGCGCGGATTTCGGAGGCTTCGATATCCGCCTCGAAATCGGCCATGCGGATATGCAGGCCGTCGGCCAGCACCGCCGCGACCTCGCCCGCCGACAGCACCAGATCGCCCGTGGGCAGATCGTGGAGGCACAGGCTGCCATTCGCGCCATGGGTGACACGCGCCGGGCAGTCGAAGGTCCTGAAGAGCGAACGGATGCCACGGCACCAATCCTCGCGCCCCACCATATAGTTCCGGCACGCGACCGAGACGGTGCAGGCGGCGGGGCCGCCCCGCAACGCCTCGATCTGGCGGGCGACCTGGCGCGCCGCCTTGGCGCGGCGGTGCCGAAAAGCCGCAAGCTGAACGACGGGAGCGGCGGGTTCGACCGCGACGTCATTGGCGACGGGCGGGTTGGTCTCCTGCAATTTCACGTCAGTGACCCCTCGAGAATCAAGTCCGCGGAAAATGCGAACGACCGCAACTTGGTGCAGGCGAGCTTAAATTTCGAGATAGAAATTGGTCGCAATTTATAAAGAGGGGGTAAAATTTGTGTGAAGGGCGGATCGCGGCTTTCGTGACGCCCGCCACATTCCGGGCCCGCGGTGTCAGTCGGCCAGCCGGTCGAGATCGTCGTAGAGCGCCTGCGCATGCTGGTAGAGGCGGTTGAAGACGGGCTGCATGCGCCGGTAGGTCTCGGCCCATGCCGGATCCGGCAGGACTTCGCCGGCATAATGGACGAAGGCGGCGGCGGCGCCCTCGGTATCTCTAAAGCGGCCCGTCGCGGTGGCGGCGATGGCGGCGCAACCGACCACGCCGCATTCGGCTTCTTCCGGCACGAGTATGGGGATGTTGTAGGCGCTGGCCTTGATCTTCAGCCAGAGCGGGGTTTTGGCCCCGCCGCCCGAGGCGATCACGCGTTCGAGCTTGCGCCCGGCCGCCTGCTCCATGATCTGCAGCTGGCGCGCGACGGCAAGGGCCACCCCCTCCATGACCGCGCGGTGGAGATGCGCCGTGCCATGCTCGGCGGTGATGCCGAAGAACTGGGCCCGCGAATTGCGGTGTTTGCCGAACCGCTCGCCAGTCAGATAGGGCAGGAAAAAGAGGCGGTCGGCCCCCGCTGGGGCGGTTGCGGCCCTTGCCACGATCTCCTCATAGGACAGCGCCTTCTCATGGAAGGCGCGGCGGGCCCAGCGCATGGAATCGCCCCCCGATTCCAGCAGTACGAAACCGCCCCAGCCGCCTTCGACCGTGCCGATATTGGAAATTTCCGGGTCGAGCAGCGGCGCATCCGCGACCACGGTGATGATCGCCGAGGTGCCCGTCACATCCGAGCAGAGTCCAGCCCGGGACACACCCGACCCCAACAGGGCCACCGGGAAATCGCCGCCACCCACCAGCACGGGAATTCCGGCGGGCAGGCCCGTCTCCAGCGCCGCCGCCCTGCCGACCGGACCCAGAATGTCCGTGGGCCTCCGGATGGCGACCAGCTTCCCGATGTCGAGGTCGAGGAGGTCGCACATATGCGGCGACCAGGTGCCATCGGCCGGGTTCATCAGGAAGCTGCAGGCAGCCTCGGTCCGGTCCATGGCGATCTCGCCCGTGAGGCGGAAATTGACGTAATCCTTCGGCATCACCACGGCCTGCGCCGCCTCGTAAGCGGGCCGGTCCTGGTCGCGCAGCCATTGCAGCTTGAAGCCCGGCCAGGCAGGTGTCGGCGGGTTGGCGGATTGGCTGAGATAGTCGGCGGGCTTGTGCGCCGCCTCGAAGGCTTTCACCTGGGCCGCGGTGCGCTTGTCGTTCCACAGCGGCACCGTCGCGCGCGTGAGCTGCCCGTCGCCGTCGAGAAGCACCGTGCCGTGCATCTGCCCGCAGGCGCAGATGGCGGCGATGCGCCGGGCGGCACCTGCCTCGCGCGCCAGCAATTGGCGGATGGAATCGACGACACCCGCCCACCAGTCCAGCGGGCGCTGCTCCGACCAGCCATATTGCGGCACGATCTGGTCATATTCCTTGGCAGCGATGGCCAGGATACGGCCGGAGAAATCGACCAAGGCGGCCCGCGCGCTGCCCGTGCCGATATCGATCGCGAGATAGAGGTCCTGCGGCAAGGGCCAGTCCCTGACAATTCGTTATTTTCAGTAGCATAACTACAGTCACGGAACGGTCAACCGGCAATTTTCCATGTAACTTCGGCAGCGTGATAGGCATTTCCTGGCTTCATCTTGAACAGTTTTCTCTATTTATGTAGTGTTACTACTGAAATGGAGATGCAAATGGCCTTATTCGAACCGACTGCCTGTCAGGTGGATGTCGCCGCCGGGACCATGTCAGGAGCAACCGGAACCTATCGGAAGCGTCTGGCCGATCTGGCCGGGCTCTATGGGGACGAAGGGGCCTTTGCGGCGGCCGTTCAGGCAGGCGGCAACACCATCGTCTATGACGTCGCCGACTTCCGTCCCTCGGCCAGGAGCGGCGATCTCATCTTCGGCATCACGCGCATGTCGGCCGGCTGCATCGGCGAGGAGTACTACATGACGCGCGGGCATATCCACGCCGTGGCCGACCGGCCGGAGATTTACTACGGGCAGGCGGGCCAGGGCCTCATGCTGATGGAATCGCCCGAGGGCGAAATGCGTGTGATCGAAATGCGCGCCCAGACCATCTGCTATGTGCCGCCTTTCTGGATTCACCGCTCGGTCAATACCGGCACGGCCGACTTCGTCATGATTTTCTCCTATCCGGCCGATTCTGGACAGGATTACGGCATCATCGAACGCGCGGGCGGCATGCGCCACCGCGTGATGCAGGGCGGGCCCAAGGGCTGGCAGCTGGTCGGGAACAAGGATTACCGCCCGCGTTCGACCGAGGCGGTAGCGGCGGTGATGCAGCCATGATCTACCGGCCGGCGACGCAGCCGACGCTCTATTTCATCGGCGTCACCACCGCCAAGAGCTCGATCATGCAGGTCTTTCCGGCCTGGGCGCGGCATCTGGGGCTGGTGGATGCCGTTATCAAAGGCATCGACTTCCCGCTCCATGCCGATCCGGCGGCCTATCGCGCGGCGGTTTCCTTCATCAAGGCCGACCCGCTCTCGCTGGGTGCGCTGGTGACGACGCACAAGATCGATCTCTATGCCGCCGCGCAGGATCTGTTCGAGGAGGTCGACCCCTATGCCAGGCTGATGCACGAAACGTCCTGCATTTCCAAGCAGGGTGCAAAACTCGCCTGCCACGCCAAGGATCCGATCTCCTCGGGCCTCACCATCGACAGTTTCCTGCCCGCCGATCATTTCGCTCGCTGGGGGGCGGAGCTTTTTTCCATCGGGGCCGGCGGCTCCACCATCGCGCACACCTGGCATCTGGCGCAGCGGGACCGTGGTGCCAACCGGCCGAGCCGGATCGTCGTGGCCGACCGCGATCAGGCGCGGCTCGATGAAATCCGCCGCATCCATCAAGCCTTCGCCATCGACCTGCCGGTCGATTACGTGCGGGTGGCCGATGCCGCCGGCAACGATGCGATCCTTGGCCGGTTGAAGCCGCATGCGCTGGTCATCAATGCCACGGGCCTGGGCAAAGATCGGCCGGGCTCGCCTTTGACCGATGCCGCGCGTTTTCCCGAACGGGCGATTGCCTGGGATCTCAATTACCGGGGCGATCTGATCTTCCTCGACCAGGCGCGCCGCCAGCAGGAGGAACGGCATCTGCAGATCGAAAACGGCTGGACCTATTTCATCCACGGCTGGACCCAGGTCATCGCCGAGGTTTTCCATATCGGCATTCCGACCGGCGGTCCCGGCTTCGACGCGCTCTCGCACATCGCCGCGGCCGCGAAAGGCTGACACCATGCCCGCCCGTATCCTCGTCACCCCCCGTTCGCTTACATCCGCTCCGCATCCGCAGATCGACCGGCTGCGTGTGGCCGGTTTCGAAGTCGTGACCTCGACGCCGGACACGCTCCCCAGTGAAGCAGAGCTTATCTCGCTGCTGCCGGGTTGCGTCGGCTGGCTGGCCGGGATCGAACCGGTCACCGCCAGGGTGATCGAGGCGGCGCTGGATTTGCGGATCGTCAGCCGCAATGGAACGGGCATCGACAATCTGCCCATGAAAGCCTTGCGCCAGCGCGGCATCGCCGTGGCGACGGCCGGCGGTGCCAATGCGGCCGGTGTTGCCGAGCTGGCGATGGCTCTCATCTTCAGCGCGCTGCGCCATATTCCGGCGGCCGATGCCGGCATCAAGCAGGGCGCCTGGCCAAGGCGGCGCGGGCACGAATTGCGCGCACGCAAGGTGGCCGTAATCGGCTGCGGCGCCATCGGCGGCGATGTCGTGCGCATGCTGCACGCGCTTGGCGCCGACGTGCTGGCCTATGACCCGCTGCGACCGGACCTGCGCATTGCCGGCGACAGGTTCCGCTGGGCGGATTTGCCGGCGGCACTCAGCGACGCCGACATCGTCACTTTCCATTGTCCGCTGCAGAAGAACGGCCGGCCGATCCTCGATGCGGCCGCCACCGTGGCCCTGCGGCCCGGCGCCATCGTCGTCAACACCGCCCGCTCGGCCCTGGTTGACGAGGCGGCCTTGCTGGCCGGTCTTGAAAGCGGCCGGATCGAGTGCTACGCGACCGATGTCTTCGATCAGGAGCCGCCCAGGGATCTGACCCTTGTCCGCCATCCGCGCGTCATCGCCACCAGCCATATCGGCGGCTTCACCGACGAAAGCGTCGAGCGCGCTACGTCAGTGGCCATCGACCATCTGCTGGCAGCCCTCGCACCCGCGGCCAGGGCCCATGCCGGCTGATCTCGAAGCCATTCCCTTCGCGGACGGGTTGGCGGCGCAGCTGGCCAAGCCGCCGGCGGACGGCCTGGCGCTCTATTGGCTCGGCCAGGCCGGTTTCGTGATCGATGCCGGCGGCTATCGGCTGGTGATCGATCCGTATCTGTCCGATTCATTGGCCGAGAAATATCGCGGCCGGCTCTATCCGCATCGGCGCATGATGGCTGCGCCCGTGACGACCGGTGAACTGGTCCATGTCGATCTGGTGCTGAGCACCCATCAGCATACCGACCATATGGACCCCGCCACCCTGCGGCCGCTTCTGGCGGCGCGGCCCCGGGTCGACCTGGTGGCGCCGGTCGCGGCAAGGGAAGAAGCGCTGAAGCGCTCCGGCCTTGAGGCAAAGCGCCTGCGCCTCATCGATGCCGGCGAAAGGATCGAAGCCTTGCCGGGTGTGTGCGTCACCGCCACCCGCGCCGCGCACGAGACATTGGAGCGGGACGCGCAAGGCCATTACCGCTTCCTCGGCTATGTGATCGAAATCGGCGGCGCGCGCATCTGGCATTCCGGCGACACCGTGCCCTTCGACGGCATGGCGACGGAGGTCGCGGCACTCAAGCCCGATATCGCCTTGCTGCCGGTCAATGGCCGCTCCGCCGAATTGCTCGCCAATGGCGTTCCCGGCAACCTCGCTTTGGGCGAGGCCATCGCCATTGCCCGCGATGTCGGCGCCAAAGCGCTGATCGCCCATCATTTCGGCATGTTCTCCTTCAACACGGCCGATCCCGCCGTTATAGACCGCGCCGTTTCCGTGTCGGACCGGCCGCACCTCTTCCGCGCCGATCTCAACACCGTCTATCGCTGGGGATAAATCATGGCGGATGCCGCGCATCAGAACATTCTGGAAGTGGTGCGGGTGACGCGGGAGGCCCTGCGCAAATCCGACCGCAAGGTGGCGGACGCGATCCTTGCCGATCCGCGCCGCTACCTGACCGCCACCGTGGCCGAGACCGCCATGCTGGCCGATGTCAGCCAGCCCACCGTGATCCGCTTCTGTGCCGCCATCGGCTGCGGCGGGTTCCAGGATTTCAAGCTGCGCCTCGCCCAATCCCTGGCCCTGGGCACGCCGGCCACTCATTCCGTGCTGCTGGAGAGCGATGGGCCGCAGGAGGTGTTCGACAAGATCTTCGACTACACCATCACCAGCCTCGACTGGGCGCGCAAGCGCATCGACAAGGCGACATTGGCCCGCGCGGCCGATCTGCTGGCGGACGCCAAGCGGATCGAATTCTTCGGCTTCGGCGCCTCCGGCATCGTGGCACAGGATGCGGCGCAGAAATTTCCCCTCTTCGGCGTGCCGTGCGGCGCCCAGATGGATGCGCATCAGCAGATCATGACGGCGAGCCTCCTGGGCCCGCAGGATGTCGCGGTGGTCATTTCCAATACCGGCAGCACGCGCTCGCTCTTCGAGATCGCCGATATCGCACGGGGGAATGGGGCCACGGTCATCGGCCTGGTCGGCAACACGGCACCGCTGATGGCGCATTGCGATGTCAGCATCCTCATCGAGACGCTGGACAATACCGACGTCTACACACCGACCATCTCGCGCATCGCGGCGCTCACCGTCATCGACGTGCTCTCGACCGCCGTCGCCATGCGCCGCGACCCCGCGCACCGTAGCCGCGTCGCCGCGATGAAGGAATTGCTGCGCGAACTGCGGAGTAGCTAAAGCGTTGCTAATTCCGCCAGCAATTCGTCGGTCGAACGCTGGCGGCAATAGCCCTTGATGGCCGCTTCCGAGAAGGTCTGCCGTTCCGGCGTGTAGGTGGCGCAGGCATCCGGCACCAGGGTCACCATGTAGCCGAGATCGCCCCCGCCCCGGACCGTGTTCTCGACGCATTGGTCGCTCAGGATGCCAAAGACGATCAGATATTCGAAGCCCATATTGCGCAGGATATAGTCGAGGTTGGTGGTGCCCCACGGTCCCGAGGCGGTCTTGCGCACGATGATATCATCCTGGGCCGGCTTCACCTCGTCGATCACCTGCGCCTCCCAACTGCCGCGCGGATTGTTGATGAAGGAGGCCTTGTGATCGATGCCGCGATCGCGCCCGTCCTTGGTCAGGCTTTCGATGACGATGTAGATGTTCTCGATGCCGAGCTTTCGCGAGGCGGCATGCAGGCGCTGCTGGTTGGGAATCGCCAGATTGTCGAGCCGGTCATAAAAGTACCGGTATTTCCCGCTTTCCGGTGTATCGGCATGGCGTTTCACCGCCGCGCAATCGGCATTCTGCATGTCGACGCTGATGAGCGCTGTCCTGCCGGGCACGATGGGGCGTTGGCGGTAGGCGGGGCCGAGGATTTCTGGACGGTCGGTCATCGTTGATCCTTCTATTTCTGGCCAAGCCGCGCGATGGCGGGCCGGAGGCGGTCAAAAAGGGACCGCAGGCGGTCCCCCCAAAGGGCTATTCCGGCAGGGTCCATCAGCGTGTCCTGGCGGATCTCCAGCAGCACATGCGGCAGGCCGCGCTGTTCGCCGTGGACGGGAATCGAATAGTCGCTTTCGTCATCCACCGCGTAAGGCAGGTTGTCGCCGACGACGATGCCAGGCTCGTCGAACGTATCGAGGAGCAGGCCCGCCAGCCGCCGGTCGCGGTGATAGGCGAAATCGACATGCCAGGGCCGCATTTGGCCCGGATAGTCAGCTGTGAAGCTGTGTATGGCAAAGAGGGCCTGCACCGGATGCCGGTCGAGATGCGCGGCTATCGCCCGGTGATAGGGATGGAAGAACGTCTCCTGTCGCTGCCGGCGCTCCGCCGGCGACAGATCGCGGTTGGCTTCGATCTCGACCCCGGCACTGATCGAGGGAATCGATCCATCGCCGGTCAAAGGGCGGTTGCAATCGATCACCAGGCGCGAATAGCCGGTCAGGAACAAGGGCGCCTTGAACGCAGCCGCCAGATTCCGCGCCAGTGCGGCGGCACCGATATCCCAGCCGATATGCGTTTCGAGCAAGGATTGAGGCAGGCCGAGAGTACCGAGCGCTTGCGGGATGCGGCGGCTGGCGTGATCGCAGACGAACAGGAACGGCGCGCCGCCGTCGCCATTGACGATCTCGACGGCAGGCGGTTCGTCCTCGGTCAGCAGGGATTCTTCCATCGGCATGATCGGCCCAGCAATAGCAAGGGGATAGCGATGGCGGCAAGGCCGAACATTCCACCTTGCTGCCGCGCCGCCTTTCCTTGACTATCGGCCGGCCTTTGCGAACCACCCGCGAGATTCCCCCGATGAGCCAGACTGCCGACCTCGCCATCTTCCTGACCAATGACCTGACCGGAATCAGCCGGGGCCGGGCATTTCCGTCAGCGGATCTCAAGGACCGGATGCTTGCGGGCGTGGGCTGGGTTCCGGCCAATCTCGCCCTCACCCCCTTCGGGCTCATCGGTGCCAATCCGTTCGGGCCGCTGGGCGATCTGCGGCTGCAGCCGGATCCGGAAGCGGCGGGCTTTCACCTGAGCGGCGTCGATGGCGCGCCCGACCTCCACGCCTTTCTGTGCGATATCGTCGAGACCGACGGCACGCCCTGGGGCGGCTGCGGGCGGGGTTTTGCCAAGAAGGCGCTGGCGGATCTGGCCCGCGAGTTCGGCCTGACCGTCAAGGCCTCGTTCGAGCACGAATTCTTCCTGCTGGGTGACAATCCGATCGGGGATGCCGCCTTCACCTTGCAGGATTTCCGCAGCGCGCAGGGTTTCCTCGGCACGCTCATCGCCGCCCTTTCCAAGGCCAGCGTCTATCCGGAGATGATCCTGCGCGAATACGGGCCCAAGCAGTTCGAAGTGACCATGAAGCCGGCGCGCGGGCTCATTGCGGCCGACCGCGCGGTGGCCTTGCGCGAGGTGACACGCGACGTCGCGCGCCAGTTCCGGCAGCAGGCCTGCTTCGCGCCGATCATCGATCCCACATCGGTCGGCAGCGGCGTCCATGTTCATTTCAGCCTGGAAACGGTCGAGGGGAAGCCCGTGACGCACGATCCGGCGCAGCCCGGCGGCATCGGTGCGCTGGCCGCAAGCTTCGTCGCCGGCGTGCTGAAGCATATGCCGGCGCTATGTGCCCTCACCGCCCCCAGTGTCATTTCCTACCTGCGCCTGACGCCGCACCGCTGGAGCGCCGGGTTCAACTGCTTCGGCTATCGCAACCGCGAGGCCGGCGTGCGCATCTGCCCGGTCGACGATACGCCCGGCAACGACATTTCCAGGCAGGTGCATCTGGAATTCCGCGCCAGCGACGCGACCGCCAGCCCCTATATGGTGCTGGGCGCCCTCATCCGCGCGGGGCTCGAGGGCCTGCGCGCCAAGATGAAAGCGCCGCCGCTGGTCGAAGGCGATCCGGCTGACCTTACGGCCGATGAACTTGCCAAGCTCGACATCCGCCGCCTGCCGGATTCGCTGCCCACGGCGCTGCGGGAGCTCGAAAACGACAAAGTGGTCGCCGGTTGGCTGCCGGCACCCTTGCGCCAGGGCTACCATGCCCTGAAGACAGCCGAAATGGCGCGCACCGCCGATCTCGACCCGGCTGCGCAATGCGCACTCTATGCCAGATATTACTGATCCATCCCGCCGCATCGAAAGAACGTCATGTCCGTCCTTACCTCCCTGCCGCCGGCCTTTGCCGTGGCGAAAGTCGAAACCATCGTCGACACCCTCTACGGCCTTGCCGGCACGCTGGCACCGCTCGACAGCGAGCGCGACCAGAATTTCCGCCTGACCGAGGGAAATGGGCAAAGCTGGGTCGTGAAGATCGCCAATGTGGCGGAGGATCTGCCGGCGCTGGATTTCCAGGCCGGCCTGCTGCGACATGTGGCCGAGATCGACCCCGCCTTGCCGCTGCCGCATGTGAAGCCCACCTTGAACGGTGAAATTCTGGGCCGCTGCACCGGCGACGACGGCAAGAGCTATTTCGTCCGCGTGGTGAGCTGGCTACCGGGCAAGCCCTTCGCCAAGGGCAATAAATCGCCGGCCCTGCTGGCCGATTTCGGTGACAAGCTGGGCCGGCTGACGCGGGCGCTGCAGGGTTTCGGCCATGCCGCCGCGGCGCGCGCCTTCGATTGGGACGTGGCCCAGGCCGGAAGGTCGCGGGCGCGCCTGGCCTATATCGACGAAGCCTGGCAGCGCGACATACTGGAATATTTCCTGGACCGGTTCGACACAATGGTCGGTCCGCGCCTCAAGCGCTGTCGCGCCCAGGTGATCCATGGCGATGCCAACGATTACAACGTGCTGGTCGATAGCGCAGCGGGCGAAAGCATTGCCGGCATCATCGATTTTGGCGATGCGATCCATTCGCCGCTGATCAACGAACTGGCGGTGGCCGCGGCCTACGCGATCATGGACCGCGGCGCACCGATCGACGATGCGGGTATCATTGCCGCCGCCTTCCACAAGGCCAATCCGCTGCTCCCTGAGGAAATCGACCTGCTGTTCGACCTCATCGCGCTGCGCCTCGTCATCAGCGTCACCATGTCGGCTTCGCGCCGGGACCGCGCCAAGGACAATGCTTACCTGAGCATCAGCGAGGCGCCGGCCTGGAACCTGCTGAAACGCCTGCGCGCCATGGACCCGGTCATCGCCACCGGCCTGCTGCGCCAGGCCTGCGGCTTCGAGGCCGTGCCGGGCGCGCGCGCCGCCATCAGATGGATCGAAGACAATCGCCTTAGCCTCGCTGCCGTGCTGGACCGGGCGCCGGCCCGGGAGCGCAAGGGCTTGGTGCCATTCGGCGACAAGACGCACCCGATTGCCATCACCTCGGCCGCGCGCAAGCCTGACGAGGCAGAGAAACTGTGGCACGAAATCGCCGCCAAGGGCGGGATCGATCTCGGTATCGGCCCCTGGGGCGAGGACCGGCCGGTCTATACGGCCGAGGCCTTCGCCTCGACCCTGGCCAGCGGCCAGCGCCGCTCGGCTCATCTGGGGCTCGACCTCTTCCTCGATGCCGGCGCCAATGTGCGGACACCTTTGCCGGGACGTGTCGTCGACATCTATGTCTCGGACCTGCCGCTCGATTACGGCCACGCCATCCTACTGGAACACAAGCCGGCGCCGGAGATCGCCTTTTTCAGCCTGTGGGGGCATCTCAGCGCCGAGACGGCAAGGACGCGCAAGCTTGGCGAGGAATTGCGGGCCGGCGACATTGTCGGGCAGATGGGGCCGAATACCGAGAATGGCGGTTGGCAGCCGCATTTGCACCTGCAGCTTATCGCCTATCGTCCGGCACGCGCCGCCGACGTGATCGGCGCCGGCGAGCCCGCTTATCGCGCGGTCTGGGCCGAGCTGTTTCCGGACCCCGCCACCTTTGCCGGGGTGCCGCCGGAGACCTTCGCGCAAAGCGGCAGGCCGTCCGACGATCTGCTGAAAGTGCGCAAGGACAAGCTCATCCGCAATCTTTCCATCTCCTACCAGACGCCGATGAAGATCGTGCGCGGGGATGGCGTGCATCTCATCGACGATCGCGGCCGGTCCTATCTCGATTGCTACAACAATGTGGCGCATCTGGGTCATGCCAATCCGGAGATCGTGGAGGTGCTGGCGCGCCAGGCCGCGATTCTCAACACCAACACCCGCTATCTCCACGACAATATCATCGCCTATGCCGAGAAGCTGACGGCGACCCTGCCGAAGAGCCTCGCTGTCGCCGCCTTCGTGTGCAGCGGCAGCGAGGCCAACGATCTGGCGCTGCGCATGGCGCGCAATCACACGCAGGCGCAGGGCGTGGTGGCGCTCGATTGGGCCTATCACGGTCACGCCACCTCGCTCATCGAGGTGAGTCCCTACAAATACAAGCGCAAGGGTGGCAAGGGCCGGCCGGCGACGACGGGCGAGGCCGCGCTGCCGGACGCCTACCGGGCGCCGGCGGATTGGCCGCGCGCGGAGATCGGACGGCGCTATGCGGCCTCGGTTACCGCCGCCGTCGAGCAGATCGCGGCCGGCGGCCACAAGGCCGCCGCCTTCATCGCGGAATCGCTGCCCAGTTCCGCCGGCCAGATCGTGCTGCCGGAGGGCTATCTGCCGGCGGCCTATGCGGCGGCACGCGCCGCCGGCGCCGTGGTCATCGCCGACGAAGTGCAGATCGGCTTCGGCCGGGTGGGCGACCATATGTGGGCGTTCGAAGGCGAAGGTGCCGTGCCCGACATCATCACCCTGGGCAAGCCGATCGGGAACGGCCACCCGATGGCGGCCCTGGTCACCACGCGCGAAATCGCCGACAGCTTCTATAACGGCATGGAATATTTCAACACGTTCGGCGGCAATCCGGTGTCCTGCGCCGTCGGCCTCAAGGTGCTGGAAATCCTGCAACGCGACCGCCTGCGCGAGAATGCGCTCTCGCTCGGCAGCGATCTCCTCTCCCGCATGGGCAGGCTGATGGAAAAGCATGAGCGGATCGGCGATGTGCGCGGGCGCGGGCTGATGCTGGGCATCGAGCTGGTGGAGGATCGCAAGAGCAAGGTGCCCGCCACCGCCTATGCCGGGCGCATCGTCGAGAAATGCCGGCAGCTGGGCGTGCTGCTCGGCACCGACGGGCCGCACGACAATGTCATCAAGATGCGGCCCGCCATGGTCTTCACCGCCCGCGATGCCGATTTCCTCCTGCAGGTGCTGGAGACGGCCTTCGCGGAGGTGGCATGAGGTCCAGGCAGGAGGGCCTCGATCCAGGGTCCCCCTCTCCCCCGCGAGGGAGAAGGGCATGTTGTCATCAACCGATTACCCTTTCGGGATCATGATGCAGTAGTATTTCTTGACGTACTCCGTGCTCAGCCATTCGACATTGGCGCCCATGGGCACGAAGAAGGTCTCGCCGGCATGGTAGGTTTCGCTCCAGCCGTCCGGGTCGGAGAGTGTCACTGACCCTTCCAGGAGGTGCATCAGCTCGTGGCGCGGAAAGGGGATCGCCTTGCGCCGGTAGGGGGTCGAGTCCCAGACACCGACAGTCCATTGCTTGCTGGCATCCTCGAACCAGTTGCGGCCGCTCTGCCGGGGACTGGAACCGATGAGGAGTTCAGCGGCGGGCGATGGCGTCGGCTCGCGCGGCGCCAGGGTGTCGATCTTCAGCACCCGCTGTGCGCTGGCCCGGGCCGGATCGGCACCGGACGCATCGTCGAAGATGACGTAATATTTCTTCAAATAGCCGTCCTGCCGCCATTGGCAGACCGTGCCCTTGGGGATGATGAAGCTTTCGCCAGCCGCGACATGGGTGACGCCGCCATCCTGCCCCATCATCGTCACCCCACCTTCCAGCACGATCATGAATTCGTTGACCGGATAGGGGCCCATCTTGCCGGTAAAGGCGGTGCAATCCCACACGCCGGTGCTGAGGCCGATCCGTGGGTCGTTGAAATATTCGAGGCCGCGCTGCACGGGGCTGCCAGAGTCGATCTCATCGGCCGGAATGGCCGGCCAGGTGGAGAGACCTTCATGCTGCTGGCCGTTAAGTGCGAATCTGATCGCGCGGTTCTTCGTCATCTACTGCCCCCCCGGTTCGACTGGCCGCGCATTTGACGCGGGAATGCCGCGTCGATCAACCCCCGCGCAGGAGTCGCCAAGGCGGATCTTCGCCCCTATCATGCGATGCAAGACAGAAAGGAGAGCCGCGATGGATCGTCCACCCCTTCCCCCCTTCACGGAAGATACCGCCGCGCAAAAGGCGCGCCTGGCGGAAGATGCCTGGAACAGCCGCGACCCCGCGCGCGTGGCCCTTGCCTATACGATAGATAGCCGCTGGCGTAATCGCGCCGAATTCATCGACGGGCGCGCGGCGATCGAGGCCTTTCTGACGCGTAAATGGCAGCGCGAGCTGGATTACCGGCTGATCAAGGAATTGTGGGCTTTCCGCGACAACCGCATTGCGGTGCGTTTCGCCTATGAATGGCACGACGATAGCGGGCAATGGTATCGCTCCTATGGCAATGAGAATTGGGAGTTCGACGAACACGGCCTGATGCGCCGGCGCCTTGCCAGCATCAACGATTCGCCGATCCGGGAAACCGAGCGGAAGTATCATTGGCCGCTTGGCCGCCGCCCGGACGATCACCCATCCTTAAGCGAACTCGGCCTCTGATCGATCATGCTTGAAGGACTTCATTCTTAGAATATCTCGGGCCGCGCGCCCGAATTAAGGCAAATTATCCGCATTTTTCCCTTTCAGTTCAATGGACTGGAACACGCTTTGACGCGACTCGGGAGTACGGTTAATATTCCGTTAAGGGGATTGGGCGGTGCTATCACGATGGGGGACGTGCCGTCGGATGCCGCTGCTCATTTTGGGCGCTGATATTCGGGGCATGGCAACGCAGCGATGAGCACTGCGCGCAGGTACTGGCTGGTCGTCATCGTCGTCGGCACGTTCCTGCTGGCGCTGGGCCTCAGCGTGCAGATTCTGCTGGCAAGTGCCTTCGACGCCCACCGCAGCATGAAGAATGTCGCCTGGGCGGCAGCGCAGCTCGAAATCGAGTATCTGCAGTTCAAGCATGCTTTCAGCGGCTATGCGGGCGCCACGCAATCCGTGCCCGCGACTTTCCTGGCGACGCGCCTTTCCGTTTTCCAGAACCGCATCCGGGTCCTCAAGCAGGAAACCGACCCGACCGAGCTTGCCGAAGACAAGAGCTACGCCAAGCTGGTCGCCGATCTCGATGCGGTGACGGCACTCGATTCTCCGCTCAAGCTGGCAATGGCGACCAAGGACAAGGACGCGCTGAAGGCGGCACTCAATAAACTGGCGCAGCTGGATTCACCGATCCGCTCCTGGGTCCAGGATGTGATGCTGCACAGCAATCCCGACCGGCAGAAGGACGAATTGGCCGCCGCGCAGATGAAAGCCGCGGGCATCATGTCGGTCGCCATCCTGTCCGGAATAGCCCTCATTCTCCTCCTGCTGCGCAACATCAAGCGGGTCGAGAGTTCGCGCGAGCGCGAGCGCGAAGCGCGCATCCGCGTCGATCAGGCCGGCCGCGTCAAGGACACGTTCCTGGCCGTCGTCACGCATGAACTGCGCACTCCGCTCAATGCCGTCATCGGCTTTTCGGAGTTGATGAAGGCCCGGGCCGACAAGAACCATGACCAGGAGCTGATCGCCTGGACCGACGAAGTCCTCAATGCCGGCAGAAATCTGCTGACGCTGGTCAACCAGACCATCGACATGTCGAAAATCTCCGCTGGGAAGCAGGCGCTGTCGCCGGCCGAGTTCGACCTGAGGCTGCTGGTGGCCGACAGCGTCACCACCATCAAGCGGCAGTTGAACCAGGATCCCGCCGAAAGCCAGCGCCATGAGGTGACGACGAGCCTGCCGCCGCAGGATGTGATGATCCGCGCCGACGAGGCCTGGCTGCGCCAGGCACTGCTCAACACGATCCTGCACGGCCGCAAGAAATCGCGCCCGGACAAGCCGATCGAGATCACGGTCAGCCACGGCAACGGCCGCGCGCGCATCGATATCGGCAACCGGGACCATGTCGGCAAGGAGATTACCGTCAGCACGGCGGCGCTCGAGCCGTTCCTGCAGGGCGAACTGGGCCTGAGCCGCGGCACGCATGGGCTGGGGCTCGAAATGCCCATCGCCAAGGCGATCATCGAAGCGCATGACGGATCGCTCCATTACGAAGCGTCCACGAATTCATTCCGGGTATCGATCGACCTGCCGCTCAACCTCGCCGCCTGAAGCAGGGAAGCATCGAGGCGGGCCGGGGTGAGGGGCGTTTCCGTCAAACCGTGAAATGCTTCAGATATTCACCCGCTCGATCAAGGCCATGGCGGCCGCCGGGTTCGCCACCTTGTGGCCGCTGATGACGTAGAGGAAGACGTCGCCAGGCCCCTTGCGCCCGGGTTTCCTGCTGACGGTTTCCAGACCCTCCGGCATTTCGCCCTTGGCCAGAACCTGCGCGCGCTTGGCCCAGAGGTCGAGCGACTTTTTCGGATAGCCGAGCTTCTCCCCCTCCTCCGTTCCCATGATACGCAGATAGGCGAAGGGAGCGGTGAGATCGGCGATCTGCGGATATTCGCCATCGGCCGCCGTGATGATGGCGACATTGTAGGCGCGTGCCAGATCGATGAAGTCGGGCGTCTTGAAACTGTCGTGGCGCACTTCGACCGCATGGCGCAGCTTGCGTCCATCGACGCTGTCGGGAAGCAGTTTCAGGAAAGCTTCGAAATCGACCGGGTCGAACTTCTTCGTGCCCATGAACTGCCAGTTGATGGGACCGAGCTTCTGCTTCAGTTCGGTGATGCCGCTGGTGAGAAACTTCTCGACCGACGGAGCAGCTTCGGCCAGCACGCGGCGGTTGGTGGCAAAGCGCGGCCCTTTGAGCGCGAAGACAAAATCCTCGGGCGTTTCCTCATGCCATTTGGCGAAACTCTCCGGTTTCTGCGAGCCGTAATAGGTGCCGTTGATCTCGATCGAACTGAGCTGCCGGCTGGCATGTTCGAGTTCGCGCTTCTGTGCCAGGCCGTCCGGATAGAAGGTTCCGCGCCAGGGTTCGAAGGTCCAGCCGCCGACACCGATGCGGATGTGGGGATTATCCTTCCTGGGCATGCGCTATCCTTCCTCTTCGACGGTGAAAAGTATCGCCTTTATAAGATGTTATCATCCTAATTGTTTCAAGCCCAAGGCATGGGCTAGATTTACGGCTACCGGATCGAGATGCCGCGGATGGCGCATCCCAAGCGATGGGACCGGTTTCAAGGCGGAGGCAGCACCGGTGGTTCCCGCTCACGAGCCATGGCTCGTCGCATTGTCTTTGTTGGTGGCCTTTCAGGGAAGCTATGTCGGGTTGCACCTGGCACGGCAGATCGGTGTCGCGCGCGCCACGTCGCAGCGCGCCCTCATCACCGGCTCGGCGCTGACGCTGGCGCTCGGCATCTGGACCATGCATTTCGTCGGCATGCTGGCCGTGCAGTTGCCAGTGGCGATCGATTTCCTGGTCCTGCCGACCCTTATATCCTTCCTGGTCTGCGTGCTGGTCGTGGGTTTTGCGGTCTTTGCCGTCGGAACAGGCACGCCCAGCCGGCCGCGCGCCGTCCTCGCCTCGCTCTTCATGGGCGGCGGCATCGTCACCATGCATTATCTCGGCATGTATGCGCTCCATGCCAGTGCGCATATGAGCCACGATCCATGGCTGGTGGCCGCCTCGATCGCAATCGGCGTCGGTGCCTCAGGCAAGGCGCTGTGGTTCGGCTTCGGGCCGGGCGCCAAGAGATCGGTGCTGGTGTCGGCGGCCCTGATGGCGCTGGCCATCTCGGCCATGCATTACACGGCCATGGCGGGGCTGACACTGCGTCTCCACGAAGCGGCAACGGCACCGGACATGCCGGCGCTGTCGCCCGGCCTGCTTGCAATTGTCGTGTCGGTCGTGGCCTTCGTCGTCTCCGGCCTGTTCCTGCTGACCCTGGTGCCCGGCAGGACAGAGGCGGAGATCGCACCGATACTCGCACCCGCCGCGCCGGTGTGGGATATGCCGGTGCGGGATCTTCCGATGCGGGATATTCCGGGGGCATCCGCTCCCGCGCCGCAGCATCGCTCCTTGCCGGTAGAGAAGGATGGCAGGCGCCTGCAGCTCGACATCGCGCGCCTCGTCGCGGTGCAGGCGCAGGCCCATTACACCAGCCTGTTCGACGGCGAGGCGAGTTGGTTCTGCCCGCTGCCCATTTCGGAAGTCGAGGCGCAGCTGGACCCGACCATCTTCGCCCGCGTTCATCGCAGCCATATCGTCAATCTCGATCGGATTGCTGCGGTCAAGAAGGCCGCCGATTCGGACGTGGTGGCGATGGCGGCCAAGACGCCCTATCAGGCGCCCGTCAGCCGGTCGCGGCGGAGCTGGCTGAAGCAACGCCTCGGCGCGCGCGCTACCGCTGCTTAAGACAGATTTTCTGACGCAATTCGTTCAGCCAGGCCGTCATTCGTGCACGGAACGGACCATCCGTGCACCTCGCGTTGAGATTGCCGCACCCCCGTTTCTATCGTTGGAACAATAAGAAAAGTTGCTACCCAACCGGCAGCCAGTTCCACGGAGGAGACGATCGTGATCCCGGGACCCTTTATCTATCACCGGCCAGGAAGCCTCGCCGAGGCATTGGCCGTCTTGCGGACCCATGGCGAGGAGGCACGGCCTCTTGCCGGCGGTCACAGCCTTATCCCCATGATGAAATTGCGCATGGCGGCGCCGGAGCATCTCGTCGATCTCGGTGCCATCAAGGAATTGCGCGGCATCGGCGAAGCCGGGGCCGAGATCGTGATCGGCGCTACCGCCACCCAGGCGGAACTCATCAAATCCGACCGGCTGGCGGCCAAGCTGCCGATCATCCGCGAAACCGCGCTGCAGATCGCCGATCCGCAGATCCGCGCCAAGGGCACGCTCGGTGGCAATGTCGCCAATGGCGACCCGGGCAACGACATGCCGGCGGTCATGCAAGCCCTGAACGCCCAATATATGCTGCAGGGTGCCGGCGGCGAACGCGCTGTTCCGGCCCGCGATTTCTACCAGGGCTCTTATTTTACTGCGCTGCAGCAGGACGAAATCCTGGTTGCCGTGCGGATACCCGTTCCGGCCGCCGGTCATGGCCATGCCTATGAGAAGCTGAAGCGGAAGGTCGGCGACTATGCCACGGCAGCCACGGCCGTGATCCTGACGGTGAGCGGCGGCAAGGTCGCGAGCGCCGCGATCGCCCTCACCAATGTCGCCCCCACGCCGCTGTTGGCGGAAGAGGCCGCCAGGCTGATCGTCGGCACTGCCTGCGATGCCGCAACACTCAAGCACGCCGCCGAGGCTGCCAAGGCGATCGCCGACCCGGCCACGGATGGTCGTGGCACCGCTGCGTATCGCCGCGAGATGGCCGGCGTGATGACCGCCCGCGCTGTTGCCAAAGCCTTCGCCCGCGCCAAGACCGGAGCCTGAAGCCATGACAGAGAAAACCATCGATCAGGTGCCGGTCAGCGTCACCGTCAACGGCAGGAAGGTGCAGCGTTTCGTCGACCCGCGCACGCTGCTGATCCACTTCCTGCGCGAGGAAATGAGCCTCACTGGCGCCCATATCGGCTGCGAAACCAGCCATTGCGGAGCCTGCACGGTCGAAATGGACGGGCAATCCGTGAAATCCTGCACCGTCTTCGCCGTCCAGGCGCATGACACGCTGGTGAACACGGTCGAAGGCCTTGCCAATGCCGACGGCACACTGCATGCGCTGCAGGATGGCTTTCGGCAGATGCACGGGCTGCAATGCGGCTTCTGCACCCCGGGCATGCTGATGCGCGCCAAAGTGCTGCTTTCCGAGAACCCCGATCCCAGCGAAGACGAGATCCGCTTCGGCATCGCCGGCAACCTCTGCCGTTGCACCGGTTATCAGAACATCGTCAAAGCCATCCAGTACGCCGCCGACAAGCTCAACGGCCGTACCCAGAAGGAGGCCGCCGAATGAACGACATGACCCCGACCAAAGAACAGCGCGAAGCCCGCCTCGAAGGCATCGGCTGCAAGAGGAAGCGCGTCGAAGATATCCGCTTCACCCAGGGCAAGGGCAACTATGTCGACGACATCAAATTGCCCGGCATGCTGCATGGCGATTTCGTGCGGTCGCAGTACGCCCATGCCAGGGTCAAGAAGATCGATGCCAGCCGCGCCAAGGCGCTGCCCGGCGTCATCGCCGTCATCACGGCCGAAGAGTTGAAGCCGCTGGGCCTGCATTGGATGCCGACACTTGCCGGCGACGTGCAGGCGGTGCTGGCGGACGGCAAGGTCTGCTTCCAGAACCAGGAGATCGCCTTCGTCATCGCCACGGACCGTTATATCACGGACGATGCGATCCAGCTCGTCGACGTCGAGTATGAGGAATTGCCGGTCATCGTCGATCCATTCCAGTCGATGGCGCCGAATGCCCCCGTGCTGCGGCCGGATCTCGAGGGCAAGATGACGGGAGCTCATGGTGCCCGCAAGCATCACAATCACATCTTCGAATGGACCATCGGCGACAAGGAAGCGACCGACATCGCCTTCCGACAAGCCGAGGTATCGATCAAGGAACTCATCTCCTATCACCGCACGCACCCCTCGCCGCTGGAAACCTGCCAATGCCTGGCAAGCTTCGACAAGATAAAGGGTGAGTTGACTGTCTACGGCACTTTCCAGGCGCCGCACGTCATCCGCACGGTGGCTTCGCTGCTGTCGAAGATCCCGGAACACAAGATCCATGTGATCGCGCCGGATATCGGCGGTGGCTTTGGCAACAAGGTCGGCGCCTATGCCGGCTATATCTGCTCGATCGTCGCCTCGATCGTGACGGGGCAGCCGGTCAAATGGGTCGAGGACCGGATGGAGAATCTGTCCACCACCTCGTTTGCCCGCGATTACCATATGACGACCGAAATCGCCGCCACCAAGGACGGCAAGGTCACCGGCCTGCGCGTCCATGTGCTGGCCGATCACGGCGCCTTCGACGCCTGCGCCGATCCATCGAAATGGCCGGCGGGCTTCTTCAACATCGTCACCGGTTCCTATGACTTCCCCGTCGCCCATGTCGCGGTCGATGGCGTCTATACCAACAAGGCACCGGGCGGAGTCGCCTATCGCTGCTCGTTCCGCGTCACGGAAGCCGCCTATTGCATCGAGCGCGGCATGGATATTCTTGCCCAGAAGCTGGGCATGGATCCGGCCGATCTCAGGATGAAGAATTTCGTGCGGCGCGAACAGTTCCCCTACCAATCGGCCCTGGGCTGGGAATATGACAGCGGCGATTATCACCTCGCCATGCAGAAGGCGATGGATGCGATCGGCTACAAGCAACTCCGCGCCGAGCAGAAGGCCAAGCAGGAGGCCTTCAAGCGCGGCGAGACGCGGGAGATCATGGGAATCGGCGTCAGCTTCTTCACCGAAATCGTCGGCGCCGGCCCCTCCAAGAATTGCGACATTCTCGGTGTCGCCATGTTCGATTCCGCCGAGATTCGTATTCACCCGACCGGCTCGATCATCGCCCGCATGGGATCGAAGAGTCAGGGCCAGGGCCACGAGACGACCTGGGCGCAGATCATCGCTACCGAACTTGGCATTCCGGCCGGCGATATCATGATCGAGGAAGGCAATACCGACACGGCGCCCTATGGCCTTGGCACCTACGGCTCGCGTTCGACGCCGGTCGCGGGTGCCGCCATCGCCATGGCGGCGCGCAAGATCAAGAACAAGGCGCAGATGATCGCCGCACACCTGCTCGAGGTCTCCGAATACGACCTCGAATGGGATATCGACGGCTTCCGCGTGAAGGGAAATCCGGAACGGGCCAAGACGATGAAGGAAATCGCCTGGGCGGCCTACAACGCGCCGCCGCCGGGCCTGGAGCCGGGATTGGAGGCGGTCAACTACTACGATCCGCCCAACATGACCTATCCATTCGGCGCCTATTTCTGCGTCATGGATATCGACGTCGATACCGGTGTCGCCAAGACCCGCCGCTTCTACGCGCTGGACGATTGCGGCACCCGCATCAATCCCATGATCATCGAGGGTCAGGTGCATGGCGGCCTTACCGAGGCGTTCGCCATCGCCATGGGCCAGGAGATCAAATACGATTCGATGGGCAATGTGATGGGGGCGTCCTTCATGGACTTCTTCATTCCGACCGCCGTCGAGACGCCGAAATGGGAAACCGATTTCACCGTCACCCCGTCGCCACATCACCCGATCGGTGCCAAGGGTGTGGGCGAAAGCCCCAATGTGGGCGGTGTGCCGGCCTTCTCCAATGCCGTCAACGACGCGTTCCAGTTCCTTGGCAGCAAGCATATCCAGATGCCGCATGACGCATGGCGCATCTGGGAGACGGCGCGGAAGCTTGGCGCCTGACCTTTCGGACATGGAACGAAAGCAGCAAATTGCGGACCGCCTGGCCGCCATCGGCTACATTGCCGATGGTGGGCTGGCGACAGCACTTGTCCTCATGGACATGCTGAAGCGGCCGCTGCTGGTGGAAGGCCCAGCCGGTGTCGGCAAGACGGAGATCGCCAAGGCACTGGCGGCACTGCATGGGACGGAGCTCATTCGCCTGCAATGCTATGAGGGGCTCGACCGCAGCGACGCGCTCTACGAATGGAACTATCAGCGCCAGCTGCTGGCGATCAAGGCGCGCGAGGGCCAGGATGCGGCGGCGACCGAGGCTCATGTTTTCTCGGAAAGCTATCTGATGGAGCGGCCGCTGCTGGCGGCGATCCGCCGGCCGACGGCGCCCGTGCTGCTCATCGACGAGATTGACCGCGCGGACGAGGAATTCGAGGCTTTCCTGCTTGAAGTCCTGTCGGATTTCCAGGTCTCGGTGCCGGAGCTTGGCACCATCAAGGCGACCAGCATCCCGCGCGTCGTGCTGACATCCAACGACACGCGCGAGCTGTCGGATGCGTTGCGGCGGCGCTGCCTCTATCATGCCCTCGATTTCCCGGACGTGGACCGCGAAGCGCGCATCCTGCTCGTGCGCCTGCCTGGCATCGATACCGGGCTTGCCTTGCAGATCGCGCGGCTGATGCAGGAAATCCGGCGCCAGGAGCTGAGCAAGATTCCCGGCATCGCCGAGATGCTGGATTGGGCCGCGGCCCTGGTCGGCCTCGGTGTCAGTCGCATCGAAGAAGACCGGCTGGCCGTCCACGAGACACTGAGCTGCGTTCTGAAGACCCGGGAGGATCGCGCCCACGTTTCCCCGGAGGTGACGGAACGGCTGATCGGCAAGGTGGCCTGAGATGGCGCTGCAATCCGCAGGCGATATCGGACCGGCCGTCCGCCGACGCCATGCCGGCTTCATGCGGACCTTGCGGGACAATGGCTTCAAGATCGGCCTGGCGGAGAGCAGCGACGCCTTGCGGCTTCTCAGTGCGGAGGGAATCGCCCGCGCCGCGGATGCCAAGCCCGCCCTCAAGGCGCTGCTGTGCGGGCGCCGGTCGGATTGGGAGGGATTCGATACCCTGTTCGACGCCTATTGGTCCGGGCGGCATGTCAAATCGCGCGTGGCACTCAACAATCAGGCCGCACTGGCCAATCAGCGCACCGTGAAGACCCTGGCCGGCCAAGCGGCTTTATTGGGCGGAACCGAGCTGCCGACGGATGTGGAGCGGGGACCGGAGAGCAAGGACGAGGCGGCGCCGCATGGAAAGCGCGAGGGCGCCAGCCGGCAGGAAACATTGGCGCGGACGGATTTCCGCAAGATCGCCGACCCCGAAGCGCTGGCCGCGGCACATCTGCTGGCCGAGCGGCTGGCCAGGCGTATGCGGGCGCATCTGACGCGGCGCGCGCGGGCGGCAAGGCGCGGGCGGCGCCTCGACCTGCGGCGGACAATTCACGCCAGCCTCGGAACCGGCGGCGCGCCGCTGCGTCTCGTGCATCGCAGACCATTGCATAAGCCGCTGCGCCTCGTGCTGCTGGTCGATGCGTCCGGCTCGATGAGTCTCTACACGGCCGTGTTCCTGCGCTTCGTCCATGGCGTACTCGATCATTTCCGTGAGGCGGAAGCATTTCTGTTTCACACGCGCCTCATCCACGTATCCGATGCCTTGCGCGAAAAGGATTCGGCCCGAGCCTTGGACAGGCTGGGATTGATGGCCGAGGGTGTGGGGGGCGGCACGCGGGTCGGCGAGAGCCTGGCGACGTTCAATCGCTGGCACGCCGCCCGCGTCGTCCACTCCAGAACCTGCGTCATGGTCTTTTCCGACGGCTACGACACCAGCCCGCCGGAAATGCTCGGTGGCGAGATGGCGCAGCTGCACCGGCGCTGCCGGCGTATCGTGTGGCTCAATCCGCTCATTGGCTGGGATGGCTATGAACCGAGCGCGCGCGGCATGGCGGCGGCCCTCCCTTATATCGATCTCTTCGCGCCGGCGCATACGCTGGAGAGCCTCGCCGCACTCGAACCCTATCTGCTGCGCTTGTGAGGGAGGCAAAGATGCCGGCACATTCCGAAATCGTCGACCTTGTCGCCAATCTCAAGGCCAAGGGTGAGGCCTTCGTGCTCGCCACCGTGGTGCGCACAGTATCCGTGACGGCTGCCAAGGCGGGCGCCAAGGCGGTCATCCGTGCCGACGGCGCCATCTCGGACGGGTGGATCGGCGGCGGCTGCGCGCGCGCCGCCGTGCTGAAGGCCGCGAAGGAGGCGCTCGCCGATGGGCACCCGCGCCTCGTTTCGATCCAGCCCAAGGATCTGCTGGCCGAACAGGGTTTGCGGCCGGGCGACGAACGTGACGGTATTCGCTTTGCGCGCAACGGCTGCCCCAGCCAGGGAACGATGGACGTGTTTGTGGAACCGATGCTGCCGCGGCCTCATCTCATCATCATGGGTGCCAGCCCCGTTGCCGTCGCCCTGGCTGAACTTGGCCTGCGTTTCGGCTACCATCTGGTCGTTTGTGCGAGGCCCGAAGACCAGCATCTTTTTGCCGAAGCCGACCAGCGCGTCGAAAATTTCGATCTGCTACCCAGCAACGCGACACAGCGGACGATCATCGTTTCGACCCAAGGCCGCGACGATGAGATTGCATTGCGGGCGGCAGTACTCAGCGATGTTACGCATGTGGCTTTCGTTGGCAGCCGGCGCAAACTTGCCGCGCTGTCGCAATCGCTCGTGGCCGACAGGATTCCCTCGGAACGCGTGGGCCGGGTAAAGGGGCCGGCCGGGCTCGATATCGGTGCCATCACCGCGGACGAGATCGCGCTATCCATTCTGGCAGAAATGATTTCTCTACGCCGCAAAGACGAGCGCAACTCCATCAGCAATTGAGGATCGGAACATGCAAATGAGCGATAGCCGGCGCATTCCCGCTCCGCTGGAGAAGGTTTGGGCGGCTCTCAACGATGTGGCGGTTCTGCAAGCTTGCATTCCGGGATGCGAAAGCCTGGAGATGAGCTTGCCCACAGAGATGATTGCCAAGGTGACGCTGAAAGTGGGGCCGGTGAAAGCATCCTTCGGCGGCAAGGTGATCCTCTCGGAAATCGATGCACCGAACAGCTATCGCATTGCCGGCGAAGGATCGGGCGGCGTCGCGGGTTTCGCCAGGGGTGGCGCCCTGGTGCGGCTGGAGGCCGAGGGTCCGGATATGACGATCCTGCATTACACGGCCGACGCCCAGATTGGCGGCAAGCTTGCGCAGCTGGGCAGTCGCTTGATCGATTCCACCGCGCAGAAGCTGGCCGGCGATTTCTTCGACAAGTTCGTGGCAGCGCTCGCACCCCAAGCGCCAACAAAGCCGGACACTGCTCCCGAAGCGGATGACGCACGGGCCGAAAAGAAGGGTTGGTTGAAGAATCTGTTCAGCCAGTCGAACACACGTGCAGCCGGAGTCGTCATCCTCGCAGTATTTGGGCTCTTCGCCGCTCACATCTGCTGCCTCGACCCCGCGCATGCTGAAATGGCCATCCCCTTGTGCAGCGCACAACCTTCGGCCTGAAATACGGCGCCGCCGCGTCAGCAGGATTCAGATTCCGAAGACGGGGCTTTTTTCCCTTGCAGGTGAGGATCGCTGTCGGTAGCGTCCATGTAAGCGCTTGCATCCTATAATCTTACAAAAGCGCAACAGGGAGGTGGAATGGCGGCCGTCGACATCCGCGACGTGCGCAAGGCGTTTGGCGTTGCGCAGATTCTCCATGGGGTATCCATCGATATCGCGGATGGCGAGTTCGTCATCCTGGTAGGCCCGTCGGGCTGCGGCAAGTCGACCTTGCTGCGCATGATCGCGGGCCTGGAAAGCGTCACATCGGGCGAAATTTCGATCGCCGGGCGCGTGGTGAACGACGTTCCACCCAAGGAACGCGATATCGCCATGGTGTTCCAGAACTATGCCCTTTATCCGCACATGACCGTTGCCGACAATATGGGCTTCTCCCTGAAGCTCAAGAAGACGCCGGCGGCCGATATAGCGGCGCGCGTTCAGCAGGCGGCCGGCATTCTGGGCCTTGCGCCCTATCTCGGCCGGTTCCCGCGTCAGCTTTCCGGCGGCCAGCGGCAGCGTGTCGCCATGGGCCGCGCCATCGTGCGCGACCCTCAAGTCTTTCTGTTCGACGAGCCGCTTTCCAACCTCGACGCCAAGCTGCGCGTTGCCATGCGGGCCGAGGTGAAGGAACTGCATCAGCGCCTGAAGACCACAACGGTCTATGTCACGCACGACCAGATCGAAGCCATGACCATGGCCGACAAGATCGTCGTCATGCATGACGGCAAGGTCGAGCAGGTCGGCCAGCCGCTGGAGCTATACGACCGCCCGCAGAACCAGTTCGTCGCGGGCTTCATCGGCTCGCCGGCAATGAATTTTATACCGGGGCGCATCGATGGTGGGTCGTTGGCGGGTGCCGGTGGTTTACGGCTGTCCCTCGACGGCGATGTCGCCCGCCTGCAGGGGCGCAACGTGACTCTTGGTGTCCGGCCGGAACATCTGACACTGGGGGACGGCGGCCTCACCGCCGAAGTGGTGGTGGTCGAACCGACCGGCTCGGAAGTCCAGGTCAACGCCCGCCTGCCCGGTGGCGAGGAAATCGTCGCCGTATTCCGCGAGCGCCACATGTTCAAGCCCGGCGAAAAGATCGGGCTCAAACCGCAACCGGGATTGACGCATCTCTTCGATGCGCAAACCGGCCAGCGGCTCTGATCGAACTGGGGGAAGCCAACCACGAAACGTGGAAAGAAACTAAACCAGACGGAGGAACGAAAATGAGCTTTACCAGACGCGACCTCTTGAAAACGACTGCCGGCCTCGGTGCCGCCAGCATGGCGCCGACCTTGCTGGGCGGTCGCCATGCCTTTGCTCAGGATCTCAGCTATAAGCCCGAAGAAGGCGCGTCGCTGCGCCTGCTGCGCTGGTCGCCCTTCGTGAAGGGTGATGAAGAAGCCTGGCTCGCCAACACCAAGAAATTCACCGAAGCGACCGGCGTCGAAGTCCGCGTCGACAAGGAAAGCTGGGAAGACATTCGCCCGAAAGCGGCCGTGGCGGCCAATGTCGGCTCCGGCCCTGACCTGATGATGGTCTGGTTCGACGATCCGCATCAATATCCGGACAAGCTTCTCGACGTGACCGAGCTTGCCGACTATCTGGGCAACAAATATGGCGGCTGGCACGAGGGACCGAAGGATTATGCTTCGCGGGGCGGACAGTTCATCGGCATTCCAACCGCTACCATCGGAAACGCCATCGTCTATCGCGAAAGCTGGGTCAAGGCCGCTGGCTGGTCGGAATTCCCCACCAAGACGGACGATTTCCTGGAATTGTGCAAGGCGATGCAGAAGAGCGGCCATCCGGTCGGCTTCACCCATGGCCATGGCGTGGGCGATGGCAACAATTACGCCCATTGGCTGCTGTGGAGCCATGGCGGGCAGATGGTCGACAAGGACGGCAACTGCACGATCAACAGCCCGGAAACGATGAAGGCGATCGAATACGCGCAGGCGCTCTACAAGACCTTCATCCCCGGCACCGAAGGCTGGCTCGACGTCAATAACAACCGCGCTTTCCTCGCCGGCGAATTGTCAGTCATCGCCAACGGCATCTCGGCCTACTACACGCCCAAGAACGATCCGGCCCAGGCGGAAATCGCCGCCGATATCCGCACCTGCCCGCTGCCGATCGGCCCGGTAGGCAAGTCGATTGAACTCTATCAGGTGACCAGCACGGTCATCTTCAAATACACCAAGTATCCGAATGCCGCGCGCGAGTATGTCCGCTTCATGTTCGAGCAGGCGCAGATGGACAATTGGATCCAGGGTTCGTCCGGCTATTGCTGCCAGACGTTGAAGGCCTATGACGCGAACCCGGTCTGGACCTCGGACCGCAACTATGCGCCTTACGCCAAGGCATCCGCCACCTTGCGGCCCAATGGCTATGCCGGCCCGCTCGGCTATGCCTCGGCCGCGGTCATGGCCGACTACGTGCTGGTCGACATGTTCGCCGAATCCGTGACCGGCGCGGCGACGCCGCAGGAGGCGATCGAAAAAGCCGAGAAGCGCATCAACCGTTACTACCGCGTCTGACGCGTCGCAATAGGCCGGCGGCACATGCGCCGCCGGCCTCATTTTTTCCCCGGATGACAGATGGCAGCGACCACCACGGCATCAAGATCCCTCCTCGCCCGGCTTGAACAGAGCCGGCTCGGCCTCGGCCTGATTTTCATGCTGCCGGCGGCTGTGCTGCTGCTGCTGTTCCTCACCTATCCGCTGGGCCTTGGCATCTGGCTGGGCTTCACCGACGAGAAGATCGGCCGGCCCGGCATCTTCATCGGGCTGGAGAATTACGCATATCTGCTCGACGACAGCGTCTTCTGGCTGTCCGTTTTCAACACCCTGCTCTATACGAGCGTTGCCTCGGCGCTGAAATTCGCACTGGGCCTGTGGCTGGCATTGCTGCTCAACGAACGCCTGCCCTGCAAGGCTTTCTTCCGCGCCATCGTTCTGTTGCCATGGGTCGTGCCGACCGTGCTATCCGCCATCGCCTTCTGGTGGATTTATGACGCGCAGTTCTCGATCCTTTCCTGGGTATTGATCGAACTCGGCATCATGGATCACCCGATCAATTTCCTGGGCGACCCGACCAATGCGCGTGCCTCGGTCATCGCGGCCAATGTCTGGCGCGGGATTCCCTTCGTCGCCATCACGCTGCTCGCGGGCCTGCAGACAATTCCGCCATCGCTCTACGAAGCGGCTACTTTGGACGGCGCCGGTTCCTGGCAGCGCTTCCGCTTTGTCACCTTTCCATTGCTCACCCCGATCATCGCCATCGTCATGACCTTCTCGGTCCTCTTCACCTTCACCGACTTTCAGCTGATCTATGTGCTGACGCGCGGCGGGCCGGTGAATGCCACGCATCTGATGGCGACCTTGAGCTTCCAGCGCGGTATTTCCGGCGGCAATCTCGGAGAGGGGGCAGCCATCGCGGTCGCCATGATCCCCTTCCTGCTGGCGGCCATTCTCTTCAGCTATTTCGGCCTGCAGCGCCGGCGCTGGCAGCAAGGCGGAGGCGAGTGATGCCCGGTAGCAAGGCCTTTGCGCAGATGGGCGGCGACGATGGCGGCATGAACTACCTCACGCGCCTGCCGCGACGTATCGTTACCATCTACCTTCCCTTAGCAGTCTTTGTCTTCGTGCTGCTTTTCCCATTCTATTGGATGGCGATCACGGCGGTGAAACCCAACCAGGAACTGACAGACTATAAGAATTTCAGCCCCTTCTGGGTGGTCGAACCGACGCTCGACCATATCAAGTACCTGCTGTTCGAAACCTCCTATCCGGGTTGGCTGTGGAACACGATCCTCGTCTCGGTGGTCGCAACCCTGCTGTCGCTGGTGGCGTCGGTGTTCGCAGCCTATGCCATCGAACGCCTGCGCTTCCGGGGCGCGCGGCAGGTAGGCCTCGCCATATTCATGGCCTATCTGGTGCCGCCTTCCATCCTGTTCATTCCGTTGGCGGTAATGGTATTCAACCTGGGCCTCTACGACACCCGGTTTGCGCTTATCCTCACCTATCCCACTTTCCTCATACCCTTCTGCACCTGGCTGCTGATGGGCTATTTCCGCTCGATCCCATATGAATTGGAGGAGTGCGCGCTCATCGACGGCGCCACGCGCTGGCAGATACTGACGCGCATCGTGCTGCCGCTGGCGGTGCCGGGCTTGATTTCCGCCGGCATCTTCGCCTTCACGCTGTCCTGGAACGAATTCATCTATGCCCTCACCTTCATCCAATCGTCGGAGATGAAGACGGTGCCGGTCGGCGTGCTGACCGAACTGGTCCGCTCCGATGTCTATGAATGGGGCTCGCTGATGGCAGGCGCTCTCATCGGCTCATTGCCGGTGGTCATCCTCTATTCCTTCTTCGTCGAGCACTACGTCTCGTCGATGACCGGCGCGGTCAAGGAATAGGCTTCAGCCCGGCCTGCCGTCCGGGCGCGGTAGCAACAGGATAGGCAGATACTGCACGCCAAAGATCAGGAAGGCGCCGGACCAGAGCAGCGCGGCACTTTCGATGAGGGGCGGCTGAAAATCGCCGGTCAGCGGCGCTATCACCCGCAGGAGAACGGCCACGGTCAGCAATACATAAGCGCCTGTCGTCTTGCGACTGGCGACCAATTGCCGTCCCGTATGACCCAAAGCCGCGCGGCTCATGACTGCAAGGATCATCGTGCTGAAGGAACCGGCAGTCAGGGCGTGAAGACCCATCGCCGTTGGAAACAGATCGAATATGGCCGTCAAGCCGTTGAGGAAGAGGCCGATGACCAGCCAACCGTAACCAAGGTGAAGAATCCACACCAAAGGCACAGGCCATGTCCGCCAACCCTGCCAGCGCCAGAAGCGTATCAGGTTGCAGGCGGCAGCCAGAAGAGCCACGCAACCGGCGACCACGTCCGGTACCTGGAACAGAACAGCGAGCAGGTTGAGGAGCAGTGACAGAATGGCGGCGATATCGACATAGCGGTTCCCGACGATGACAAACGGGAAGCCCGCCATCTTCATGCCGCCTTGCGTGAAGGCAGGCACGATCCGCCCCCCGATGATGCCGATGAGCAGCGCAAAGACCGCGACGGCCACCTGAAGCGCCCAGCTTCCCGAGAGGGTGGCAAAACCCCAGCCATCGAAATGCACCGCGCTGTTGACGATGGCCAGCAGCAGCAGGATGCCGACCAGGATCCCGTTGCGGCGACCGTTACGAATAATGATACCCGGTCCCAGGATCAGAGCGAGCAACGGCAGGAAAGACAGGTCCACGGCTGCAAACAAACCCGGCCAGGGTAGAAATGCGGCAATGCGCCCCGCGGCCCAGACTCCCACCAGCAGCATCAGCTTCGGCCCACGGATCGCCGCCGTACCCGTCCAATTCGGCACCGCCGTCAGCATGAAGCCGGCTAGCGCCGCCACAGCAAAACCGAAGATCAGTTCATGGCCGTGCCACAGATTTGCGGCCATCGCCGGCTGCCAGCCGATGTCGCCACGCCAGAGACCGACCCAGATCGGGACTGCCACTGCTGCATAGAACGCCGCCAGCAGGAAGAACGGGCGGAAACCGTATTCGAACAAGGCGAACTTGCGCGCGGCCGGCATTTCGGCCTCAAGGTTTACGAAGCTGGACCTTGCCATCTCACTGCACCAGGGGAGAATGCGCCGCTTCCATGTCGAACCCTTCGATCCGCGCCTGCCCGGCCAGAAGCAGGAGATATTGCCGGAGTGCGGTATGGCGCGACTTCAGCCGGAGATATTCGGCAATCCGATCGCGCAACTCCTCGAAATCCGCGGCTTCGCCGGGGAGCTTGCGGTCGAGCTTGATGATATGAACGCCGTACCGGGTCTCAATCGGTGCCAGGCAAAGCTCTCCCGGCTTGAGACTGAAGAGATAGGTCTCGAACTCCGGAATTGTCTCGCCGCGCGAAACCAGACCGAGATGTCCGCCCTGATCCCGCGACGGGCAATCTGAATGAGCAAGGGCAAGTTCATCAAAAAGATGCGGCTCGGACTGGAGCTTGGCGATGATATCGCGTGCCATCAGCCGACCGGCTTCGCGCGCCTCGGCATCATCCGGCGGCGAGGCCAGCAGGATGTGGCTGGCATCGTATCGGTCCGGCCGATCGAATTGCTGTCGGTTGTTGTCGAAATAGCGCCGGCAGGTGGATTCATCCGGCTCGGGCGTAACGACTTCCCGTTCGATCAACATCGCAATGCGCGGATCATCCACTGACTCGTCATCCGATCCGGTATCGGCGCCAAATCCTTGCCGTTCGGCTTCGCTGACGAGCAGATGCCGGATGATCAGGGCCTGGATCGCCAGATGCCGCGCCTCCGCCAACGAGGAAGCCGGATGATGCTGCATTTCCCGGCCGATTTCCGTCTCCGGAATCTCCACACCGTCGATGCGGACGGTCCCGAGATTCGGACCCGCCATATTCTGGATCGCTGCCTGCATGCTCATCAGGACACCTTCTTGGCGGAACGCCGCCGGACGACTTGGTAAGGCCGGAATACATAGAAGACCGGAGCGCTCCAAATATGAACCAGTCGGCTGAAGGGGAACAGCAGAAACAGCGTAAATCCGAGGATGAGATGGGCCTGATAGACCCAGGACAGGCCGGCAATCGCCGCCGCATCGATGCCCCGCAACGTGATCAGGCGCTGGCAGTATTCCGCCAGAACCAGCATCACGCCACCATCCGAATGCTGGGCCGAGTAATAGATCGAAATCATGCCCAACACCAATTGCGCCCAGAGCAGTAGAACGATGGCGATATCCATGTTCGACGAGGTGGCACGGATACGCGGGTCGGTCAGCCGGCGATGGATGAGCATCGTCAGGCCGACGAAGCAGAACGTGCCGAAGATGCCGCCGGCCACCATTGCCAGCAGCTGCTTCTGCTCGACAGTAACGAAAAGCGTGTAGATTTCATGCGGCGTCAACAAGCCAACCACGTGACCCGCCATGAGCAGCAGGATGCCGACATGGAACAGGTTCGATCCCCAGCGCAGCTGCTTTGCCCGCAGCATTTGGCTGGAGCCGGAGCGCCAGGAATATTGCTCACGGTCGAAGCGGACCAGACTGCCGACAAGAAAGATGCTGAGGCTCACATAAGGGAAGATGCCGAAGGCAAGGTGATAAAGAAATTCAGTCATGTAGCACCTCTGTTCGGCTGGGTGTTGCACTTTGCGCGGTCATGCGGGCGACCATCGCGCTGGCCCGGCCGCAATTATTACCGTTCGTCGGATCGTTCTCGGGACCGAAGACCACCGCCTGTTCTTCCCAGGCACGGTCAATGGCTTCGAGTGTATCGTCGCGCGCTTCCGTCTCTTCTGGCGCAACTGCCAGCGGTTTCACGCCCGCAAGCTCCAGAAGCGCGGCAAGCGGTGCTGCATAGCCGCTCTCGCGGCGGTCAAGCTGGCGGTGGATACCCTGCAGGATCGGGGCGACGTCAACCAGGCCGGCATGCGCTTCCCTGGCCGGGAGGACCGAAAGATACTCCAGATAGAGCGGGAGGTAGTCCGGCAACTCGCTCTCGTCCTGGAATAGACCCGCCTCCATGTATATTTCACGCAGGTTGACCATGGCCATCCCGCGATCGCGAGATTCTCCATGAACGTGTTCAAAGAGATGCAGCGATGCTTGGCGCGACTTGTCGAACAGGCCGACATAAGCCTCCTGAAGATCGATGAGATCGCCGGTCCCGAGCGACGCCGTGAACCGAAACAGGGTGTTTTCGGTCGATACGCTCAGCATGCCTTCGCTGGCAACCACCTGCTGCAGTTCTGGCAGCGCCGCCATGAGATCGGCTTGCGGATAGGTCAGCAGCCAGCCGATCGCCTTGTAGGTCAGCATGGGCTTATTTAGCATCATACCGTCTCCCGTGGCGTCTTGGCCTTGGGTTTCTGCCCGAACAGGCTGGTGGTGGAACTGCCGTCGGAACAGCCGTTGCCGAAGGTAAAGCCACAACCACCTTTGAGGTCGAAGGTATTCTCGGCATATTCCCGGTGCGTGCTCGGAATCACGAAACGGTCTTCATAGTTGGCGATGGCGAGATAGCGGTACATGTCGTCAACCTCCGCCCTGGTCAGGCCAACCCGGTCGATGACGGCTTTATTTTCGACACCATCGACATGGCGCCCGCGCATGAAGGCACGCATCGCCATCATCCGTTGCAGCGCCTTCTCAACCGGTTGCTCGTCTCCCGCCGTCAACAGGTTGGCGAGATACTTCATCGGGATCCGCAGTTTGGAGAGATCCGGCAGGTCGCCGTCCCAGCCGATCTTGCCGGCTTCCGCGGCACCCTGGATGGGCGACAGTGGCGGCACATACCAGACCATCGGCAGGGTACGATATTCCGGATGCAGCGGGAAAGCGATCTTCCAGTCGATCGCCATCTTGTAGGTCGGCGAATTGCGGGCCGCCTCAAGCCATGCTTCCGGAACGCCGTCCTTGCGCGCCTGTTCGATCACCATCGGATCGTTCGGGTTGAGGAAGATATCAAGCTGCGACTGGTAGAGATCTGTCTCCTCCGGGACGCTAGCGGCACTTTCGATCCGGTCGGCATCGTAAAGCAGGACGCCAAGATAGCGGATGCGACCGACGCAGGTTTCCGAGCAGACCGTCGGTTCACCCACTTCAATGCGGGGGTAGCAGAAGGTGCACTTCTCCGCCTTGCCGCTCTGCCAGTTGTAGTAAATCTTCTTGTAGGGACAGGCAGAGACGCACATGCGCCAGCCGCGGCATTTGTCCTGATCGACCAGGACGATTCCGTCCTCCTCGCGCTTGTAGATCGAACCTGACGGACAAGCCGCAACACAGGCAGGGTTGAGGCAATGCTCGCACAGGCGCGGCAGATAGAACATGAACGTGTTCTCGAACTGCCCGTAAATCTCCTTCTGCACATTGTCGAAGTTCTTATCGAGGCTGCGCTTGCGGAACTCCGTGCCGAGGATTTCCTCCCAGTTCGGGCCCCATTCGATCTTCTCCATCCGCTCGCCGCTGATCAGCGAGCGCGGCCGGGCGACGGGTGCCGCCTGCATCTCCGGCGCCATCTGCAGATGTTCGTAATCGAAGGTGAACGGCTCGTAATAATCGTCGATCTCGGGCAGATGCGGATTGGCGAAAATCTTGGCGAGCAGGCGCCACTTGCCGCCGATGCGTGGCTCGATCTTGCCATTGGCCTTGCGACGCCAGCCACCTTGCCATTTGTCCTGATTCTCCCACTGCTTTGGATAGCCGATACCGGGCTTGGTCTCGACATTGTTGAACCAGGCGTATTCGACACCTTCGCGACTGGTCCAGACATTCTTGCAGGTGACGGAGCAGGTGTGACACCCGATGCACTTATCGAGGTTCAGCACCATGGCGATTTGAGCGCGGATCTTCATGGTTCTGCTCCCTATTCCGCGGCCTTGGCCGGCTGGTCAAGCCAGTCGACCTTGTCCATTTTGCGGACGATGACGAATTCGTCGCGATTGGTTCCGATGGTGCCGTAGTAGTTGAAGCCCCAGCTCTGCTGGGCATAACCACCGATCATATGCGTGGGCTTCGGGCAGGTACGGGTCACCGAATTGTGGATGCCACCGCGAACTCCGGTGATCTCGCTGCCCGGCACGTTCACTATCTTCTCCTGAGCGTGGTACATCAGAACCATGCCTTCCGGAACACGCTGGCTGACCACGGCGCGGGCCACCAGGGCGCCGTTCACATTGAATGCCTCGATCCAATCATTGTCCTCAATGCCGACCTTGGCGGCATCCACCTCGCTGATCCAGACGATCGGGCCGCCACGCGACAAGGTCAACATGATCAGATTGTCGGTATAGGTCGAATGGATGCCCCATTTCTGGTGCGGCGTGATGAAGTTGAGCGCGATCTCCTTGTTGCCGTTGGAACGCTTGTTCAGCATCGGGTTGATGGTCTGCGTATCCACCGGCGGCTTGTAGAGGCAGAAGCCCTCGCCGAAGGCCAGCATCCAGGCGTGATCCTGATAGAGCTGCTGGCGCCCCGTCAGGGTCCGCCAGGGGATCAGCTCATGCACATTTGTATAGCCGGCATTGTAGGTGACGTGCTCGGACTCTATCCCGCTCCAGGTGGGGGACGAGATGATCTTGCGCGGCTGCGCCTGCAGGTCGCGGAAGCGCAGCTTGTCATCCTGGCGCGGCAAAGCGAGATGCGTGTGGTCGAGGCCGGTGATCTTGCTCAAAGCGTCCCACGCCTTGACCGAAACCTCGCCGTTGGTCTCCGGAGCCAGTGCCAGGATGACCTCGGTCGCATCGATATCGCTGTTGATCCGCGGCAGCCCCTTGGCAACGCCCTCCTCGGTCACTTCGCCGTTGAGCTGCTTCAGGAACTGTACCTCGTGTTCGGTATTCCAGGCGATTCCCTTGCCGCCATTTCCAACCTTGCTCATCAGCGGCCCGAGTGCCGTGAATTTCTGGTAAGTGGCGGGGTAGTCGCGCTCGACGACCGCCATGGCGGGCATGGTCTTGCCCGGCACCGGCTCACATTCGCCCTTGCCCCAATCCCTGGGTGCAAAAGGCTGAGCGAGTTCGGCCGGCGTATCGTGCATGATCGGCGTCGTCACCAGGTCGCGCTCGACACCCAGATGTCCTCGGGTCAGCTCCGAGAACTTCTTCGCGATTCCCTTGAATATCTGCCAATCACTGCGCGACTGCCAGGCCGGGTCGACCGCAGCCGACAGCGGGTGGATGAAGGGATGCATGTCCGAAGTGTTGAGGTCATGCTTTTCGTACCAGGTCGCCGTCGGCAGCACGATGTCGGAATAGATGCAGGTCGTGGACATGCGGAAGTCGAGCGTTACCAGCAGATCGAGCTTGCCCTTTGCCGGATTGTCGGTCCACGGCACCTCCTGCGGTTTCTGCAATCCCATTTCACCGAGGTCCTTGCCTTGCACGCCGTGATCTGTGCCAAGCAGATGCTTCAGGAAATATTCATGACCCTTCCCGCTGGACCCAAGCAGATTCGAGCGCCAGACGAACATGTTGCGTGGGAAGGTGCGGGGATCGTCCGGGTTGGTGCAGGCGAGGCCAAGATTGCCGGCCTTCAGCTGCTCCACCGCATAAGGTATCGGCTCCTTGCCGGCCGCGGCCGCATCGCGCGTCACCTGCAGCGGATTGGTCATCAGCTGCGGCGCCGAGGGGAGCCAACCCATGCGTTCGGCGCGAACATTATAGTCGATGATGCTGCCGGCAAGCGTGCTTTTGGCAAGGTCGGGGTCCACCAAAGGCGACAGGATCGTGTCGACCTTCAGCTTCTCATAACGCCATTGATCGGTATGAGCATAGAAGAAGGACGTAGCATTCATCTGCCTTGGCGGGCGATGCCAGTCGAGGGCGAAGGCGAGAGGCGTCCAGCCGGTCTGTGGCCGCAGCTTCTCCTGCCCGACATAATGCGACCAGCCGCCGCCCGGCTGACCGACGCAACCGCACATCACCAGCAGGTTGATGATGCTGCGATAGATCATGTCGCAATGGTACCAGTGATTGACACCGGCACCGAGGATAACCATCGAGCGGCCCTTGGTCTTGTGGGCGTTCTCGGCGAACTCGCGCGCGGTGGCGATGACATGGGCGCGCGGCACGCCGGTGATGCGCTCCTGCCAGGCCGGGCTATAGGGCTGGTCGTCATCGAAGCTCGCGGCGACGTTACCGCCGCCGAGGCCACGATCGATACCGTAATTGGCCAGGAACAGATCATAGACCGTTGCGACCGTAACGTCGCCGTCAGCCGTCTTGATCTTCTTCACCGGGACGTGGCGCATGAGCACGTCGGCATGGCTGGTGTTCTGGAAATGCTCGTGGGCGGCGCCGCCAAAGTATGGAAAGGCAACCGCCTCGACAGAGTCGCGCTGATCGATGAGGCTGAGGCGCGGATGAATGGCGGCACCGCTGGCCCCGTCTTTCTCCTCCAGATTCCACTTGCCCTTGTCACCCCAACGGAAGCCGATGGAACCATTGGGTGCCACGATGCGGCCGCTGGCCTCGTCGATGAGCAGCGTCTTCCATTCAGGATTGTTGGCCTCGCCGAGCTTGTCGGCGAAATCCGACGCACGCAGGAACCGGTCGGGCACGAGACGCCCGTCCCGCTGCACCAGCCGCACCAGCATCGGCATGTCGGTGAACTTGCGGCAATACTCGGCGAAATAGTCGCTTTTGCCTGCCACATGCCATTCCTTGAGAATGACATGGCCCATTGCCATGGCGAGCGCCGCGTCGGTGCCCTGCTTCGGGTGCAGCCACAGATCGGCGAATTTGGATGCTTCGCTGAAGTCGGGCGTCACGACGACAGCTTTGGTCCCCTTATAACGGGCTTCAGTAAAGAAGTGCGCATCCGGCGTACGTGTCTGGGGTACGTTTGAACCCCACAGCATGATGAAGCCTGAATTGTACCAGTCGGCCGATTCCGGAACGTCGGTCTGCTCGCCCCAAGTCTGAGGGCTGGAAGGCGGCAGATCGCAGTACCAATCGTAGAAGCTCAGCGCGACGCCGCCGATGAGGCTGAGATAGCGCGTGCCAGCGGCATAGGAGACCATCGACATGGCCGGGATCGGGGAGAAGCCGACGATACGGTCCGGCCCCCAAATTTTGGTGGTATGGACGTTGGCGGCGGCGATGATCTCATTGGCTTCGTCCCAGGTCACCCGGATGAAACCGCCGCGACCGCGGCCGGTCTTGTAGGATTGCGAAGCCGCCGGATCGTTGACGATCGACGCCCAGGCCGCCACCGGGTCCTTATGCTTCTCCTTGGCTGCCCGCCATAAGCGGATGAGACGGCCACGCACCATCGGATATTTCAGCCGGTTGGCGCTGTAGAGATACCAGGAATATGAGGCGCCGCGCGCGCAGCCCCGCGGTTCATGATTGGGCAGATCCGGCCGGGTACGCGGATAGTCGGTCTGCTGCGTTTCCCAGGTGACGATGCCGCCCTTGACATAGACCTTCCAACTGCAGGAGCCCGTGCAGTTGACGCCATGAGTCGAGCGCACGATGCGGTCATGCGCCCAGCGCTGACGATAGGCATCTTCCCACTGCCGATCCTCGGTCGTCACCAAGCCATGGCCATTGGAGAAATCTTCCTGGCGCTGTTTGAAGAACATCAATCTATCAAGAAAATGGCTCATGGCTATTTCTCCAGTATTCTCAGCACTTCGCTTCGGCATTGGGCCGCGCGTAGTACCACCAGTTGATCGCAAAGTTCGCAAGATAGAAGACGGCGGCGGTGCAGAAGAAGGCAGTGACCCCGCCGGTCCAGGCAATGGACTGGCCGATCATGATACTGACCGCAAACGGACCGTAGGCGGCGATGGCGCCGGTGAAACCGATGACCCCACCCGCCTGGCGCGGCGGGAAGATCATAGGCATCTGCTTGAAGGTCGAGGCATTGCCGATGCCGGCAAAGAAGAAGATCGCCAGCATGAAGCCCACAAAATAGGGGAACTCCGCAAGGCTTTCCGGTGTCACGTAGAAGGCGACACCGATGGTGCTGGCAATAAGGCCGACGGCCGCAACGTTGGTGACGCGGGCGCCGCCGAACTTGTCGGCCAGCGGCCCGGCCAGCGTACGCATCACCGATCCGACGAGCGGGCCGTAGAACGCATAGGCCAGCGGATCCGGCGCACCTTCAAACCCGCCGTAGAGCTGTTTGATCAACAGCGGGAAAGTCGCCGAGAACCCGGCAAAGGAACCGAATGTCATCAAATAGAGGCTCGTCATCAACCAGGTATGCTTGTTCTTGTTGATGTCGAACTGCTCCTTGAAGCTGGCGCGCACTGGCACCGAGCGCAGGATGAACCAGGCTACCACCGCCAGGACGAAGATGAACGGCACATAGATGAGCGCCGCGTTCTGCAGCCATATGTCCTTCGTCACTTCGCCTTTGGTGAACACCTGCGGCGCACCGGCCGCTGCGCCGAAAAAGGCGAAACCGATGATCCACGGTGTCACGAACTGCACGATACTGACGCCGAGATTGCCGATACCGGCCTGTATCGCCAGCGCCGTCCCCTGCAGCCGCTTGGGGAAGAAAAGGCTGGTTGCTGGCATGAAGCTTGAGAAGTTGCCGCCGCCAAGGCCAGCGAGAAAGGCCAATGTCATCAACACCCAATAGGGCGTCGTCGGATCCTGCACGACGATCACCCAGCCGACAGCCGGTATGAGCAGGCTGAGACTGGAGAATGTGACCACATGGCGTGCGCCATAGATCGGCGTCAGCAGATTGTGGATCAAGCGGAAGCTGCCTCCAGCCAGGCCGGGCATAGCGGTCAGCCAGAAGAGTTCATCGGTGGTAAGCTGGAAGCCGATGGCCGGCAGACGCACAACCAGGGCGCTCACCAGGAACCAGATTGAGAAGGCAAAAGTGAGATTGGCAGTCGTCACCCAAAGCGAACGCCACGCGCGCTGCTTTCCTTCTTGCTCCCAGAAGGTTGTATCTTCCGGCGTCCAGTGCGACAGCCAGGTGCGGCTATCCAAGGCTGGCTTGGGTTCGGTGGCGGGGGCAGACATTGGTTGCTCCATCGAAATGAATTCAGTGTTGCCGATGCGTCTCGGCCAGTTCCGGCAGGTATTGCGGGCCGCGCAGCGACGGTATTTGGCGGCGCTCCATCCGGCGGATGGCGAAATGCATCCAGACGAGCGCAATCGCGACCAGCAGGAAGAGCAACATGAAGCAGCTCGTCCATACGCCAGTGACATCGTTCATGAACCCGAAGGCGAAGGGCAGAATGAAACCGCCGAGCCCGCCGATCATACCGACCACGCCGCCGACCGACCCGACATTGTTGGGGAAGTAGACTGGGATGTGCTTGTAGACCGCAGCCTTGCCGAGCGACATGAAGAAGCCAAGCACGAAGGTCAGGATAGTGAACGGGACGAGGCCGATTTCAAAACTGAAGGTAATATCGCCTTTGATTCCATGAACGACATATTCCGTCGCCGGATAGCTGAGGAAGAAGGTGCAGATGACGCTGACGGCGAAGGTCCAGTACATGATGCGGCGAGCGCCGAATTTGTCCGAGAGCACGCCGCCGAGGACGCGAAACAACGAACCCGGAATCGAGTAGGCAGCACCCAGCATACCGGCGACACGGATGTCGAGATCGTAAACGCCGACATAGTAGCGTGGCAGCCACAGGGCGAGCGCAACGAAGGCGCCGAAGACGAAGAAATAGTAAAGGGAAAAGCGCCATACCTGCAGCGACACCAGGGGTTGCAGCTGCTCTGAGAAGCTCTGCCCACGCGCCTTGCCAGCGCGGCGAGCCTTGAGGGTCGGCTCATCCTCGGCCAGGAAGTAGAAGGCAATCGCCGTCACGAGGAGGCCGATGGCCCATATCTGGGCAACCATCGTCCATCCGAACGCCACCATGACAAAGGGGGCCAGGAATTTTGTGACCGCCGCGCCGACATTGCCCATGCCGAAGATACCGAGCATGGTCCCTTTCCGGGCGGCAGGTGCAAAATCAGCCACATAAGCGATACCGACCGCGAAGGAGCCGCCGGCAATGCCGACGCCAAGAGCAGCCAGCAGAAATGCCGGATAGGTCGTGGCATAGGACAGCAACCAAGTCGCGGCGGCAGCGGCCACCATGACGACCGTCAGAACACGCCTGCCGCCGAACTGCTCAGCCCAGATACCCAGTACCAGGCGGATCAGCGAGCCAACGAGAATCGGCAAGCCGACGAGAAACCCGAATTCGGTATCGTTGAGGCCCAGATCCTGTTTGATGCGCACGCCGATAATCGAGAAAATTGTCCAGACGGCGAAGCAGATGGTGAAGCTGAATGTGCTAAGGCCGACGGCACGAATGAGGCCATCATTCGCCGTTTGAACTGGATTCGACTGGCTTGCCACGAGCTTGCTCCTTGAAGTGTCAACTAACCATCGGCCAGGCCCCCGCTCCGGCCCTTGATATGAATCAAGAGCGCACTCGGCGATTCATATTTTTATTGTTTGTTTTCAATAATCTGACCGTGATCAATGATTGACTTGATTATTGTCAATCAGAGTTTGGATAATCATTCAGGTGGATGGTGAGGATTGCATTGCGGGTGTGGCCTGCGGCACTTTCCATCGCTGTATTGAACACAAGGGAATCGAAGGCGGATGGAACAGGCGCACCTAACGGCCGTACTCGGCTTTCCTCTCTTCGCCGCGCTGTCGGACGAGGCCCGCGGGCGCCTCCAGGCCGAGGGTTTCGTGCAATCACAGCCCGTTGACGCCATTCTGTTCGAACAAGGCCAGGGCGCGCAGTTCCTGCACGTAATCCTTAGCGGCAGCGTCGCCCTGGTGGGTTCGGCTGCGGCCACGGAGGCATCTGTCGATGTTCCGGCGGACGCGCAAAGCCGCGTTGTCGTGGACCGTGAAGCGATCATCGAGATCTTCGGTGCCGGCGATGTGGTGACAATTGCCGCGGTGCTTCTCAATCTCCCCTACATGATGTCGGCGCGAACCATCGCGCCATCGCGCATTGCCTATCTTCCGGCACCGCTCATTCGCAGCTTCCTCGACAACGAGGCATCTTTCGCCAAAGCCGTGGCGATGAAGCTCGCAAAGCACTGGCGCCTGCTATCGCGCCAGCTGAAGGATCAGAAACTGCGGTCCGGCACCCAGCGGCTCGGTGGCTACCTTCTGTCCTTATCCGACGGCCGCATGAACGGCGCGGCGACGATCGATCTCCCGGTCGATCGCAGGACACTGGCCAGCTGGCTCGGGATGTCAGCGGAAAACCTGTCAAGATCCCTGGCGCAGCTCAAATCCATCGGCGTCCATGTCAGCGGCCGCCACACCCAGATCGACGACATAGCGCGCGTACGCTCATTCTGCCTCGAAGACGACCTCAGATAGTGGATTGTCTGCGTAGAAATGCCGCCAGGCGCGTATCTTCAGTTGAGATATGCGTCATCCACCAGCTGCTCAGCAGATTGAGGAGATCGATGCCGGCCTCGTGATGGCCGCCGGAAAAGCGCTCTTGCAGTCGCGTCAGGCGCTTGACGAAACTGTCATGATGCCGCCGATGTTCGGCGAGTTCCGGATAATGGCGCTGCTCCATAAGCGCTTCCTCATGCGTGAAATGATTGCGCGTATATTCCATCATCTTCCTGAATGCCGCGTCGACCTCGCTGCCGGCAGCGGCCGAGACGATAGAGGTGTGCAATTCGTTGATCGTCGCCACGATCCTCCGATGCTCGGTATCGATGACCTGCTGGCCGATCGTCAATTCGTCATTCCACTCGATCAGGTCGCCAGACGCACCACCATCTGCCGTACGTACCTTGTCGAGGAAACTGGTGACACTGTGCTTCAGAACCTTGGTCTGCTGCGAGAGATCCTGCGAGGACACCGATATTTCGGCGGCAAGGCCGGCCGACCGCTCGGCCGATGACAGAACACGGTGAATGCTGGTCGTCACCATCGCGCTGCCCGACGATGCCTGCTCGACATTGCGTGCTATCTCGGCCGTAGCAGCCCCTTGCTGCTCGACCGCGGCCGAGATAGAGGCGGAGACTTCATTGATCTGCTTGACCACATCCGTGATCCGGCCGATCGCGGCGGCCGTGTCACTCGTAGACGATTGTACTTCGCCGATTTGACGGCCGATTTCCTCGGTCGCCCGCGCCGTCTGATTGGCCAGGGACTTAACCTCGCTGGCCACCACGGCAAAGCCGCGCCCAGCCTCGCCGGCGCGGGCAGCCTCGATCGTCGCATTGAGCGCCAGGAGATTGGTCTGTTCGGCGATATCGGCGATAAGATGGACTACTTCGCTGATGTTCCCGACAGTGGTAACCAGGGATTTCACCTTGTCGCCCGTTCCATCGGAGATATTCGCCGCCAGCTGGGTCACGTGCGCGGCATGTGCGACCTGCCTGGAGATTTCCTGGATCGAGGCCGCCAATTCCTCCGTCGCGCTGGCAACGGATTGGATGTTCGTTGTCGATTGTTCGGCCGCGGCGGCGACCGATGCGGACTCGTTCTTGGTATCCGCCGCACCCTTGTCGACGCCGCTGGCCGTTTCACCCATGACGTGTTCGGCATGTACAAGCCCGTCAAGGATGCTCCGCATCGTCAACTCGAATTGACCGATGTAGGAATTCACCTTGGTCTGCTTGTTATCGCGTTCGCGCTGCGCGTCCCGCTGCTCGCGCGCGAGCGCGTCGGCGCGAACCAGCCCGTCGCGGAATACAGCCACCGACTTGGCCATGGCCCCGATTTCGTCTCCGCGCCCGGCCCCGTCGATCGGCACGGAATGATCACCTTGCGCCAGCTTCGTCATGACACCAGTCATGCCGGCAATTGGCCGCGTTATGCTGCGGACGATGGCGAGACCAAGAACGAGCGTCAGCATAAACAGAATCGTCGACGCTCCGGCAAAGAACAGCATGGTGTTCCTGGCTTCCTTGCCCAGCGCCGCCGTCTGTGCCGTAAGGTCGGCTGCGATTTTCCGCTCCACCTCCTCATAGGCATCGATTTTGCGCGTGACGGCGGCGAACCACCGGCCCGCATCCACGCCCTCGGTCGACCCGGTCTCGACGCTTGAAAATGCCACCTGACGCAGCTTTGCCACTTCGTCAAAAGATACGGTCTTTTCGAGACTGTCGACTGCAGCCCGCTGCGTCTCCGACGCAAATATGCGAAAGCGATCGAAATAGGCCGATTGTTCGGAGATTAGCCCGACGAAGCTCCGATAGATGAGTGGATCGAACTTCCCGGCCCCGAAACCGGCACCGCCCATGGCGCGCTCCACCCCAACGCGCTCCTTGGCCTGCAGAAAGCTGGCATAGGCTGTAATCGCACGGGTGACTTCGGCATTGTGACTGAGCCGTGCCATATGCTCGACGATCGGAAGGAGACTGCGAATGGCCGGCGTATAGAAAGCCGCCATCGCGTCAACCGAGGCAGACAGATCCTGCACGGATTTTCGCGCCACCGCCAACTTTGCCAACCGCTCGTTTGAATCGGCGATAAGCCGATGTATCGCCGGATCGAAGATCGCCGGATCCTGACCATCGATCGCAGCTTGCAGGTTCGCCAGTTCGGTATCCGTCGCCCGATATTGCGATTTCAGTTCATCGCTATAGCGGCCGCCGTTGCTGCCGATATATATCGCCGAAGTTCCGCGTTCGCGCTGCAACTCGTGCACCAGGGCACTGACCATGGGCGCCAATTTGGACAGGGCGCCGAGATCCTTCATTTCGGACCATTGGCGCAGCTTGGATTCGGCAGCAACCGCCGACATGATAAGCAAGCCGACGATAGGAATGGCAAGGCCAATAAGGACGCGGGTACCGATACTTAGATTGTTGAATGAACGCATCATTGCTGAGCTCCGTCACACCGAGCTTCAATAGCCGGCTATATTCATCAGATGCGACTTATAGTCGAGGTCGTGCCGGACGATGAGGTCGATGATCCTTATCTCCAATGATGCAACCAGCTCGCGATGCTCGGGCGCATCGCCATCCGCCCTGGCCACCATGTCGCCGAACTCCTGCAGCATTACCTCGATCCGGTGATGCTGCGCCACATGTTCGGCATAGCGCGGAAATCCAACCTGCTCGAGTATCTGTTCCTCGTAGCGGAAATGTCGCAAACAGATTTCGGTGAAGTGGGCTAGGCCGGCTTTTACCTCATCCCAATCGCCGCCAGATCTCACCAGCTCTTTCAATTTCTTGCTGCCATCGATGAGCGCCATATGCTGAGCATCGATCTCGGCATTTCCGGTCTCGAAAGCAGCAGACCAAGTGAAGTTCGACGTGCTCGGATAGGCCATCTTCATCACCATTGTCCTTGCGCGAGCTGGATCAGGCGACAATCCGTTCTGGACCGTTGCGCCTCGCGGATTGTTCCCTATGAACCTGGCCGTCGTAAGGCCGGCTGGACGCCGGATTTTCCCCCGTATCGAGCGCCGCCGCAGCGATAAACGCCGCAAGTTCCTCAACTGCATCCGGTGCGAACTGAGGTAAGGAAGTGGCGAGCGTCGTGTCGGTAACAAGCGCGACGATCGATGGGTCGTCAGGATAGTTCGGGCGACGATCCTGACCGTCCAGAACGATTTCGCATTTGGGATAGGGCGAGAGATGAAAACCTTCGACAATGACAAGATCGACGGGGGACATCCGCTCAAGGAGAGCATCCACTTCGGGCTCATCCGGACTGCGATATTCGGTCATGATGGCCGACCGGAATGCGTTGGCGATCATGACTTCGCGGGCGCCGGCTTCTCGCAGTGCATGGCTTGCTTTGCCAGGTCGATCGAGATCGACATCGTCGCCGACTCGCTTCAGCGTCGAAACCCTCATTCCTTTGTCATTGAGTTCGGCCACGATCCTTGGCACGAGGCGGTTCTTGCCGCGACAGTTGCCGACAATTCCAAATGCGCGCATCGCATGTCCTTCACGGCGGGGGCGTTTGCTTGAAGAATGCAGTATTGCGAGAACAGGCAGCGCAGCAGTTGACCCAGATCAACCTTACGTAGATATACAGACACATCACTCTACAATTGGCATTTATTCGGTAGTCGTATGAATTCGATCACAGAACTACATGATATCGATCAATATATGCCCAGTATGGTCGAGCCGGATTTTTTTCGTCGCGTCTGACAATGGTAACGAAATGCCGAGACGGATCGGCTAAGCACAACGCATCACCGAAATATCCGCTTTCTTGGGACTGCCCTCGGGTAAGTTCACTGCAACATTTCTTCGATCAATGTCTGCGGCGGATCGACACTGCAGATCGCAGGGGCTTCGCCTCATTTCGAGTCGACTTGATTCAGCTCAACGACGGCAACCACGGTCGGCAAGAAGCTTTCGCGATGAGGCCAGAGAGGTATGGCATCGTGACAGGTCCAACGATATCTGATCCGGGTGCGGTGGGCATGGCGATGGTGCTGGAGGCACCGGGCTACGCATTGCAGAGGCAGAGACGCACATGGCCCATGCCTGGAACGGGCGAAGTATTGCTGAGGGTACGCGCTTGCGGCGTTTGCCGTACGGATCTTCATATCGTCGACGGCGAGTTGACGTCCCCGCACTTGCCTTGCATTCCCGGCCATGAGGTAATCGGGACCGTTCTTGCACGCGGGGACGGGGTCACCGCGCTGGCTCCAGGCGACAGAATAGGCGTGCCGTGGCTGGGCTTCACCTGCGGTATCTGCACGCAATGCCGTGCCGGTCGCGAAAATCTCTGCGAACACGCGACCTTTACCGGCTATCAGCGAGACGGCGGTTATGCCGACTTCATGATAGCAGATGCACGCTTTTGCCTTCCCATCCCGCCATCCTACACCGACGAGGAAGCAGCACCGCTTCTCTGCGCCGGGCTCATCGGCTACCGTGCCTTGCGCAAGGCGGGCGACGGCCGACGGCTTGGGCTCTATGGGTTTGGCGCGGCGGCGCATATCCTTATTCAGGTTGCTCGATATGAGGGACGCCAGGTTTATGCTTTCGTCAAGCCAGGCGATCCTGCAGCCATGTCCTTTGCCAGAGACCTAGGTGCCATCTGGGCGGGCCCATCTGGAACACAGCCGCCCGAGGCCCTTGATGCCGCCATCATCTTCGCACCGGTCGGCTCTCTGGTGCCTGCCGCGTTGCAGGCCGTTCGGCCCGGTGGCCGCGTTGTTTGCGCCGGCATCCATATGAGCGACATACCGAGCTTTCCTTATCGGCTCCTATGGATGGAGCGGGAGATCGTGTCGGTCGCCAATCTCACGCGCCAGGACGGCATCGATTTCCTGTCGCTGGCACCGAAAATACCTGTTCGTACGCAGGTGAGCGCTTATTCCCTGACGGACGCCAACGATGCCCTCGCCGCTCTCAGGCTCGGGCAAATTCATGGCGCCGCCGTGCTCGTACCGGATCAGCAGTGAAGACTGTTGTGAATTTGGCATGTAGAATGCGATAATTTCTACGAACGATACTTACTATTCATCTATCGCCTGCTTACGACTTGCATCGTGCTTTCTTCAACATGCCGAAAGAGCCTGTCTCAGAATGACCAGTTCCCGCAACTTCACCAACATGATTGACAGACTTCGCTCCGCGGGCCTTCGTCCGACAGCTCCGCGCTTGACAATTGCAAAGTTCCTGTTTGAAGAAGGCGATCGTCATGTGACAGCGGAGGAACTGCAATTCCTTTCCGCATCCCGTCGTCACTCGATAGCCCTCGCGACGATTTACAATACACTTAAGCAGTTCAAGGACGCGGGCCTTCTCCGCGAGGTTATGGTTGGGCCCGGACGGTCATATTTCGACACAAATGTTACGCCGCACCATCATTTCTTTCTGGAAAACGAAGGACGGCTGATCGACATACCGGAAAGCGCCGCCACCGTTCACGTCTCTGAGGTTCCACCCGGCACTGCCTTGGATAGAATCGACGTCGTCGTTCGCATCCGGACGATAAAATAGCGCCTCGCCCACGACGCTGTGGGACTAAATCGAAAACTTGCAATCTACTGCTGCCCAGCGTGCGCGGCACAATTTGCCGGCATTTTTTGCCGGCCAATAGGCAGTTATTGCCGTTGGGTACGGCTTTTTTCTTTATTTTCAGGCCTTCCGCGGTATGCGACGCCTTGTCGCAATTACGCTTTTCTACTGTCCCTGGCTGGACTCGTTTCATCTTTATTGGAATGTCTGGTCAATATCCGTTTTGATCGATGCGTTCACCACCAGTTAATCTTGATGTTCCGGCATTCTCTCATTTCTTCTCTCTAAGCTTGTTCTAATTCCGAGAGCGACTCCATTTCCATCTTCCTGTCTCGTCGAATTTTTGAGTCTGGCTTGACTTGATTATTTATCTTGATGGCCTTCTGTGTTGCCGGGACTATTTTGATCTCTGCCCGTCTGGGCACGGCAATCATCATTACTCTACTTATTTTTCTTCTTAGATCGATTCTCTTCGCAACCTAAATAGCGACAAGCTCTCGCGATCAACTCATCGAGGGCATCGTTTCATCAAACTTCGGCTGAGACGTGGCACGCTGGCTTAAGCGCTGCTTATCGCTCCTTCGGCAACGATCATTGGCATAAAGGCCGATGAGACGTTGGACACATGACCCGAAGGAGACAATGTCATGACCAACATTCAGCTTCCGTCCAGCATTCGCTCGAATCTGCTTCTGTTGCAGCAAACAACGAAAGATCTCGCGACCACCCAATTGCGACTCGCGACAGGTAATAAGATCAATTCGGCGCTCGACGGTCCGGCGGGATACTTTGCTGCGAAAGGATTGTCGCAGCGCTCTGGCGATCTCACGGCTCTCAAGGACGGCATCGGCCAGGCAATCAGCACCATCACCGCCGCCGACAAAGGCATCTCGCAGATCGAAGCACTGGTGGAACAGGCGCGCGGCCTGACGACACAGGCGATGAGCAATCTCGGCAGCGATGCCAATGCCGTCAAGCTCAGGAAGTCGTTGTCTGATTCCTACAATACCTTGTTACGTCAGATTGACCGACTCGCGCAGGACAGCGGATATCAGGGCAAGAATCTCCTTGTCGGTTCAGGCCTGCGTCTGGATGCCACCGCCACATCGAAAACGGCGACGAATGCCTTGCAGGGCATCTCCGGAGCGAGAGCGACGAACGTCACCGGCGCCGACAATTACAAAGTGGAAGTTGTTGGCGACGGCGCCATCAGCGGAAACAGTCGCGACCTCGCCGACACGGAACTGCGTTCTGGCCTCAGCAATATCAACATTTCGGGGTTCCTGGACAGCAACGCTGGCAACTTTGATGCCGTTCAGATCAAAGTCAGCGGCGGTGAGGGCAAGGATAAGACCTTCACTATCTCCGAAGGCAATGAGACGCACTCTTTCACCTTGACACAGGATCAATGGAAGGATGCGAAGGCAGTCGCCACGCCGCTCCGTATTGCAACGAGCTTCAAGAGCGGCACCAACGTCTCCTTCGAAGTCGATTTCGACAAGATCGAAGATGTGCCGGATACGGCTGGCGTCAGCGTTTCGACGATCGAGAAGAATACCAATCTTCGCGTCGTCGTGACCAATGGCAGCGGCGAGACCGTTGTCCGCGACGGCATGAACGAGCTTGGGCTCGCCAAGCTGTCGAACGGAGAAAATGCATTCGCCTTCGATTCCGGCACGGCTCGTCTTGTCATCGACGAGCGTCAGATTCTGAAAGCGGCCTCGTTCGCGGATACTGCGGGCTCTGCGTTCGGAGCGGGCGCGCAGGCCATTGCAACGGTGACGGGTCAGACCATCGCGGCTGACGAAACTTACACCCTGCAAGCCAGCGCAGTCGAAGCCAATTTCAACTACACAACCGGCCGCTTCACGACTTACACCGTCAGCGCGACCGGAAGCAGCGGCAATGCCATCACGGTTGCCGGCGGTGCCACCTATGCGGTGACGAGCGCCAACGCCGGCACAGCCGTCGCTGTCGCCAACGCCACCAACACCAACAGCAACAGCGTCACCTTCGACTATTCCGCCCTCAATACCATTACCACGGCGGCGGCCGCGACCGCGGCTGAAGTCGCTGCGACAGCAACGGCCACCGGTGGCCTGACTGCTGCCAACTTCGTGACCGATACGATTACCGGCTTTGCTGCGAACGGCGTGACCCAAGTAACCATCGAGATCGACGCGACCGACAACACCAACGCAACGCTTAAGCTGTCGGATGGCGTGGGCGGCAGTGCGGTGCTGAATAATATCGATCTGAGTGCCGCCGCTGCAAACCTTCGCTTTGACATATCCGGCGGAGCGAATGACGGCGCCGTCCTGCAGATGGACGTAAGTGCCTTGGTCACGAACGGAACCAAAGGGACTCTCACTTTCAAGGTCCGTGGTGAGTTCACCGGGCAGACCACCCCGGCGCAGTTCACCGTTCGTAACGGCCAGGTCGGCGGCACAGCCACGCTCGCGACAAAGCAGGTCGTCGATGGCAGCAGCGCCAACGACCTCACGGTCCAGTTCAATGAGACGAATTCCAGCCAGGTGCAGGTTGTCAGCCAGAATGTCCAGACCGACGGTCAGGGGCTGCGACTGGATTTCGCTCAGAATTCCTGGAACGACCGATCCGATATCGACAATGCCGTGGCACAGCTCGACAGCGCCAAGCTGACGCTGCGAGCAGCCGCCACGACACTGAGCACCAACCTCAATATCATTCAAAGCCGCGAGACCTACACCGTGGAGTTCAGCAATGTTCTGACCGAGGGTGCCAACAAGCTCATTCAGGCCGACCAGAATGAAGAAGGCGCCAACATCCTCACGCTGCAGACGCGGCAGCAGCTAGGGACGATCTCCCTGTCCCTCGCCAATCAGGCACAGCAGGCAATTCTGCGCCTATTCTAAGCGTATAACCTGGGGCGGCGAATCTGGAGAAGGCAACGGCCTATCCGATTCGCTGCTCCAGTCCGCACCCGCAGCTATCATGTCACGATTTCTTGGCGGACACGCCCGCTAGTCCGACCTATCGGTAACGCAATCACACACAAGATATTTTCGTCGACCATGTCCTAGCAGGAATGGCAACCGGGTCGCGTTCGAGAACGTTGAAATGCCGCAAAAGACTCAGCCGAGCTGTACGATCTCTCCGCCGCCACCTTGGATGATATAAGCCTGCGCGGAGAATCGCTTGAGCAACGGCGGGAAATCACGAGAAAGGTCGGGCAGAAGCGCCCCCAACGTCGACAGACCGTCGGCGACGACGGCCGAGGAAGCCGCCACCGTCACGCTGCGCTGCGGATCGGCACAGAGCAAGCGTGTCGGATCTATGATGTGATTGAACTTCCCCGCCAAGTCGAAACGCATACCGGACCCTGCCGATGTCGCCACAGCACCATCGACGATTTCCAATGTTGCGACGATCCTCTGCCGGTCGATCGGTGACGGAACGGCGATCCGCCATGGCGATCCGTCCGCTTGCGGGCCAGGCACAAAGACTTCACCCATATTGACTAACGCCTGTCTAAAGCCATGGTCCTTCAACACCGCGCCGACCCTGTCACTGATATAGCCCTGCGCGATTCCATTGAGAGTCACCTGCATGCCCCGCCGGGCCAGCACAATGCGATCTGGCGCCAGGGCAATACGCCGCCAATCCACCAGGGCACGCGCATCGGCGAGATCCTCCGGGCTCGGCCCTTCCGCTGCCCCTCTCTCATCCGCAAAGTGCGCCGCCAGCAGGGCCCAGAGAGGCTGGACCGTCGGGTCGAATCTGCCATCGCTGAGTTCGCCCAACAGCCGCGCAAGGGATAGGAGTTCGAGCAGCTCGGCCGGGGGAGTATCGAGGATGCCATCCCTGTTGAGGCGGACCAATGCCGAGTGAGGCTCATAGAGGCTGAATATCGCCTCCAGCCGCTTGGTCTCTGCAAGGCATGCAGCGACAGCCTCGGCTGCCATGCCCCGATCCTCCGCATAAAGCGTGAGATCCGCCTGTGCACCGAGGATGATCCCCTGCCAGCGATAGGGCCCTGAAGCGGCTTCCGCCCTCTTATCGCCAAAAGCCAGAATCGCCCCGCCGGCCACGATTGAAAGAAAGCGTCGCCGCGATGTCTTGCCAACCTGCCGAATAACCATGTTGAACTCCGTCAACTGTCTCCACCCGCGATTTCTGCCGTCAATGCGGCCTTGGCCGTCTCGAAATCGACTACCTCGCCACCGAATTGCTGGCTGAATGTCAATGCCGCCGCCTTGTCGGCGAAGGGCACCGCCTCCTTCTCGCCCATCGCACTGGTCCGGCGGCTTCCTACGACATAGAAGGCGCCTTCGATATCGATCCATGCGCCGGGTGCCGGCTTCTCCCAACTTCCTTGCGCCATGTCGTTCACATAGACCGCCAGAAGATCGTGCGGTTGGGCAAGCTCCGTGGCCAGGAACATGAACGCCTCGCTGATCGAGGCGAACCAGACTGGATCAGCCTGACCGCGCAGGAAAAGCTGCGCTTTCGGCCCTTCATGTTCCGGCAGAGACATATGACAGAAATAGGCCACGGAACTCGAATCCGGCTCGCGCGGCGGCGGCAGGGATGCGGCTTCGTCCGGACCGCAGGCGGACATAGAGAGAAGAACAGCGCAGGCGCCGGCAGTCAGCCATTTCTTCATGATTCACTCCTGCAGAAGCGCCAACCGGCAAGCAATAGCGGAATCCCGATCCAGGCCGTCAAGGCCGCCAGAAGGGTTGTGGGTCCGAATTGGGCCTGAGCGCTGAGGCCTGCCATTCCGGAGAAACTGCGAATATTCTCGAATACAGTGAGGTTGACGAGACGGTAGATGTCGGCAGGGTTGGCGAGCAGCAGATAAGGGAAAATGGATTCGTCGATCCAGCCCTTGCTGCCGATCAGGATGCCCATCAGGAAAAGGTCGTAGATCACCACCATCACAAACCATATCCCGATGGCAATCCCCGCCGCCGTGCTGCGCTCCCGTACCGACGCGCTGACCCAGTAGGCGAGAGACAGAAATGAGCAGCCGAGCATGATCGATGTCACGATCAGGCCGCCAAAAGCACGCCAAGATGCGGCATCTGTATCGCCGCCAAGGGCAACAGCCGCACCCGCGAGCCCATAGCCAACAAAAGTCGCAATGCTTAAGATACCGGTATGGCCGATAAATTTCCCCAGCAGAATCTGGGTCTTGGTAATCGGGTAGGTCAAGAGCAGCAGCATGCAGCCTCGTTCGACCTCTCCCACGATTGCGTCATAGGATATAAGCAGAGCGATCAGTGGCATCAGAAATATTGTCAAGCTCGACAGGCTCACCACAACAACGGCCAGCGGCTTGACGCCGAGTTGCCCGGTCGGGGCACTGCCGAGGAATGACAGAGCGAAAGCTAGACCTGCCAACAGGAGTGTCGCGCCTAGCACCCAGCGATTGCGCAATCCATCGCTGATTTCTTTCTGCGCAAGAATAAGAGCGGCACTCATGCGTCACCTTCGCTCAGATCCTGAGGTTGAGGACTGAAATATCGGTAGATCTCGTCGAGTCCGGGATGCCGGATATCGATATCGGCAACAGCCGGACCTAATCCGACCAGCCGGGACAGCATCTTCATTTTGTCGCCAACCGGGCACCAGAGGTCGATCCCTCTGCCGTCGCAGCTGATTTCAGTCCTGACGTCCGGCATTTGAAGCGCGTCAAGGAGAGGTTCCGGCCCTTCCCGGCAGGTAATGGCAAATCTAACCGGAAGGTTGGCCTGCATCCGCAGGCGCTCGAGCGGACCGAACGCCGCCATGCGACCGCCATTCATGATCGCCACTAGATCGGTCTTCGCTTCGAGTTCCGTAAGGATATGCGACGAAATGATAACGGTGGCGCCGCGGCCTGAAAGCTCGTCGACGATCGCAAAAAACTCTCCGCGCGAGCGTGGATCGAGACCGGTCGTCGGCTCATCCAGCAACAGCAGTCTCGGATCGCCCAGCAGCGCCTGTGCCAGTCCCAGACGCTGTCGCATACCCTTCGAATACGTCTTGACCCGGCGTCCGGCCGCAAAGGCAAGCCCCACGCGCTCGATGAGCCGGCCGCATTCCGATAGCGGCACACCTTTCAGCCGCGCATAGAAACTGAGCGTCTGCGTACCCGTCAGTTCATCGTGAAAGGCGACATTCTCAGGCAGGAAGCCGATATGCCGTCGTTGTCCCAACCCGGCATCGGCCGGTGCCCCGCCCAAGACCTGTAACTTGCCACTGCTCGGACGGGTCAATCCGAGGATCAGCTTCATCAGCGTCGTCTTGCCTGCCCCGTTATGTCCAATCAGGGCAACACTCTTCCCGGCCGGAATGGATAGTTCGATCCCGTCCACCGCCCGATGCGCGGCATATTGCTTCACCAACGCACGGGCGAGAACCGCATACCCGCCTTCGGCCTCGGGCTGAGATATCTCCGCAATATCCGTCATGACGTTCATGATGACGATTCCGCCTTCCCCTCTTCCCAGATGATCTCCGCCGGGATCTCCGGCATCGGTCGCGGTGTTCTCGGCGGGCTCATCAGCGGATATGAATCGACCACACCACCCGGATAGAGTGCGGGAAACTGACTCTGGCCGACGCGCAGAATCTCCATTGCTGGGCTTGAAAGCAGCAATTTCGACAGCGGGTAGCGCCACACCACCCAGTCGACAATGTTATTGGGGCGATAGGCTGTATCCCCTATGCCATCGCCATCGAGGTCGAAGGCTGGATTATCGCTCCAGTAATTTCCGTGACCGTCGGCCGACCATTCATATGATTTTGTACCGGCGTAGCGCATCTGCACGCGATTTCCAACGAATGCATTGCCGGCAATCACATTCGCGTCGGATCCCGTTACATGCACTCCGACACCGCATCCTTCGAAACGATTGTTCCGCAATTCATTTTGCACAGCGAGATAGACGAACAGGCATTTGTCGGCAGAGGAGTAAACCAGGTTGTCGAGAATCTCTCCCTTGCGCGCCGAATTCAGCATCAAGCCATAGTCACGATCGCGTGCGCTGACATTGCCTACTACCTTGAGAGAATCGGAATACATCAATGCATAGCCGACATGATTTCCAATCGACAGATTGTCGCTGACGGAACCGCGCTTGGAATACATGAAATGCACAGCAAAGCGTAGCTTTTCGAAGATATTGCCGGCTATGACATTGTCGCTGCCCAATTGCACGAATATGCCGTCGCGCCCGCCCGCAACGTCGTTTCGTTCGACGCGCGATCCGACATTGTTCCACATGTGGATGCCGTTGCCGCGGTTATTGAGCCACAAGTCATTCCGATTCCGGATGACATTGTGCTGCACCAGTGCATTCTTTGGGCCATGCAGGCTGATCCCGAACAGATTGCCCTCGACTATATTCCTTTCAATCAGCGGGTTGTCGGCTCCTTGCGCCACGTAGATTCCGGCATCGATTTCCGTGCTATTTGTGCCGGACCCGGTGATGTGCAGCATGCGAACGGTGACATCGGGCGCCTCGATACGAATGACGCTGCCTGTCGCATTGCCAACCACCCACGCCTGCTCAGGGCCGATACCTTCGAGTGTCAGCGTTTTTTCGATAACAACAGGCCCTTCGTGCCTGCCTGGCAGAAGATGCAACGTATCGCCCGGCGCCGCGGCGGCAATGGCTGCAGCCAGGCTGCCGCGGCCGGGGATTACATCTATCGTTGCGGCATGGGTGACAGCCGGCAAACTCCCGCAGCCGAGTATGGCAAGAACGAGATACTTTGCCGACCGCCACCGCATGGACGTTATGCTTCGACCAGCATCTGCCCCGACATCTCCATATGGAGCGCATGGCAGAACCACTGGCAATAGTAGTAGAATACACCTGGTTTATCGGCGATGAAGGTAACGGATGAGGTTGCCTGCGGGCCGATCTCCATAGCGACGCCATAGTCCACCAAAGTGAAGCCGTGCGTGAGATCGACGACGTCGTCGATATTGGTTTGGATGACCGTCACCTCGTCACCGACCTTCGCCTTGAAGCTGGTGACGCCGAAGGCGGGAGCGGCGGATGTCATGTAGACACGGACTTTGTTGCCGTCGCGGACGACTTTATTGTCCTCCTCCAGCTTCACCCCGTCCTTGGCAGCCAGCTGCCGAGCGTCTTCCCACATCGGGTCATCACGCTTCCAGATCTCCACCGGATTGATCATGTTGGCACGCATGATAGTGCCGTCATGCGGTTCGGCGAAATTAGGTCCGTCATGGACCAGCTTCATCTCATCGCCCGAAATATCGATCAATTGGTCGTTTTCAGGCTTAAGCGGTCCCACATTGATGAAGCGGTCTTTCGAGAACTTGCACAATGCAACCAACCACCTGCCGTCGGCGTCCTTGGTCTCGCTCATCGATGCGTTGACATGACCAACCTGATAATTCACGTCAAGCTTCTGCCTGATCGGATTGACCTTCTCGCCTTTAAATTGGCGTAGCGCATCGTCGATGTTCCATTTGACGATCTGCGAGTCAAGGAACAGGGATGTGTACGCGTTGCCGCGGCCGTCGAACGATGTGTGCAGTGGCCCAAGCCCCAATTCGACATTGGCAACAATAGCCGAAGTCGGCTCCGCCTTGCCGGCAAAGATATCGTCAAGCTTGTCCCATTCGATCACCGTCGTGGTGGGCGACAGTTTGCCGTTGATCACGAGATACTTGCCATCCGGCGCGGCATTACAGCCGTGGGGCGAATTGGCGATCGGAATATAGAGCGTGAACGGCGACTTCGCATCCTTCGTGCCGTCGACGACCGGTACGCCGTTTATCGTCTCCGCCTTGCCGGCAGCGACAGCTTCCTCAATGGCCTTGATGTTGAAGATGACGACATGATCCGTTTCGGACGAAGTCATATCTTCGACGGTAAGGCCCTCCTCCGAATTGTAGCAGGTCGACGCGGCGTACTTTCCCTTGTAGTCGGCATCGTTATTGTCGAGATTGCCGCTGACCATGACCTGCCAGGCGACCTTCATGGTGTCGCCGTCAACTGCGGTGAAGACCGAACGCCATTTCTTGTGATCTTCCAGATCGCGCCCGTCGTTGATCAAGGGAACCCGGTTCTCGCCGTTGCAGAATACATAGCCAGTCTTCGGATAGCGCTGCACACGGAGCCCGTGGATAGAATGGGCGTTCGGAATTTCGATGATCTTATCGGTCTTCATGACATCGAGCCGGATTCGCGCCAGGCGAGTATTGGCCTTGTCATTCAGAAAGACATACCGACCGTCATACGACCCATCCGTCACGGACGGACGCGGATGGTGGCAATCGCCATTATCGAAGGTCTTTAGACCGCGCTTGGCAAGCCTCTCACGGGTTTCCGGCATCAATCCTTCGGTGAGGATCTTAAGGCTTTCATTCGTCTGGCCCCAGCCGGTCGCGCTGCACCGGTTGAATACCGGAATGCGCAGCAATTCGCGCATCGACGGCAAGCCAAGGACCCGCAGCTCGCCGGTCTGGCCACTGCTCCAGAAGCCGACATATTCGTCGAGCTTGCCCGGCGGCACGCTGGCCGCATCGCCTTCCGCTGCGATAGCCGCCTTTGGGGCCATCATGACAGCCGCACCGCCACCGACAACGGCGCCGCCGGCGCCTGCAACAGCCAGCGTTGACATGGCGACGCCACCGCCCAGGATTTCGCGACGGCTGATTCCAGTCGCGGTCGGAGTATCCTCTCGCTTGTTGGTCATGATTGCTTCCTTTTCGTTACACAGTCGTTGTTAAATTCGATGCGCTCTTTGCCAAGTCGGGAGCTATCGCCGGCTTGAGCGTCGGTTTCTTGCCGCGACCGGTCTTCTTCAGCAGCAGCGGCGGGCAGGTCGTGTCATCCCAGTAGATGACTTGGCATTGCATGCAGTAGATGCATTCATTCGGGTTGATCTGGCCCAAAGGATGGATGGCCTGCACGGTGCACCGCTTGGCGCAGAGTTGGCATTCCAGGCCGCACTGCTTGCGACGCTTTAGCCATTCGAAGAGACGCATGCGCCCAGGGATGGCAAGAGCAGCGCCCAGCGGACAGAGATAGCGGCAGAAGAAGCGTTCGATGAAGAGTCCGGCAGCCAGGAGACAGAGTGCCCATAGAACGAACGGCCATTCGCGCACGAAACGCAGTAGCACGGCGGTCTTAAACGGCTCGACTTCGGCGAACTGCTCAGCCAGAGCGATTTCGTTGAGGCTGAGGCCGAACAGCCCCAGGAAGATTACATATTTGATCGGCCATAACCGCTCATGCCAGTGAAACGGGACCGTGACCTGGCGAATTCCGATCCGCCGCGCAAGACGGTTGAGAAGTTCCTGGAGCGATCCGAAGGGGCAGAGCCAACCACAGAAGGGACCGCGACCCCAGAAGAGCAACGAGACCGCCGTGGCGCACCAGAGGATGAAAATGAGAGGTTCCAGCAGGAACTGCTCCCAGCGAAACTCTCCGCCGAAGAGCGCGCCCGTGAAGGTCAGTACGTTGACGACAGAGAGCTGTGCCTGTACCCATCCGCCGATCCAGATGACGCTGAACAGCAGATATCCAACACGCAACGCCGTGAACAACTTAGCTTTTCTTACCAGCACGTCCTGGAAGAAGAAGATCAAGGTCAGCAGGACCAATGACAGCGATAGAATGATGATGTCAACGATGCGGGCATGCCAAATCTGCTTCCACAGCTGATTCTTCTGCGGGACCGGATCGCTCGCTTCGGTTTGAACCGGCGCTGTTGTTGCGGCGGATACCGCTGGTGCGGTCGTGACGAAACGGTCGGGTAAGCGATAGGTAATCGGAAAGCTGGTGAAGGCCTTTTCGGTCGGTCCGGTGGGGCGTTGGGCTAGAAGTTTGATTTGCCATTCGGCGGTAGGATCGAACTCGACATTCTGCGGAATGCGGTAGAGCGCGATCTCGTCGAGTGCCGGCATACCTTCGGGCAAGCGGCCAATCTGGCGATAGTCGTGGTCCTTGAACAGAATGGAGGTTTGATTTTGTACCAGCTGGAAGCGATCGAAAATTCCGCCGCGGACGAAGCCTGAGCCACGGAAGGAATAATCTCCGCGAGCGGCCAGCAGGATGGCCTGCTGGCCTGGTTTGAGCCAGGAGCGCAGGCGCTTGAATTCATGCGGACCGAGAATATTGCGGCCGATCGTCTCGACCGAGACAAGTGCCACATAGAGATCGATGAATTCATCGGTCGGTATGCCGGCCTTGGCAAACGGTTCTGGACTGCCGATGCCGATCTTCTTGAACGCATCATCGACGTCGCTGTTGAGAAGATGCAGGCGACGGATCGATCCGTCGCCCAGCAAGGTTTCCCAATTGCTTTCTTGGAAACGGGTTTCAGCCAGGACGCTCCGCTGCGTGCTTGCAGCGGCTGCGGCGTCAAATCCGGCCAGACCGCGTGACTTGGCAACCTGCATTGCGGCACGGCTGATACCATCATGGATAACGATGGCGGTGACCGTGGCGCCGCTGATGGCGTCTACCGCTTGATCCTTGCGCTTGACGGCCTCGACAATGTTGCGCCCGACATAAGCGGAGACGAAGTTTGTCAGTTTTTCGGGCGGAATGCCGACCAGCAGTATAGGTTCGTGATGTTCGGTGACCCTGGCGCCGACAATCAGGCCCGCATTGTCCATTCCGACCAGGATACGGATGGGTTTGCCCGAATAGCCAATATCGCTGGCTTCGAAGACATAACCGAGGGTCTGTTCCCCCTTATAGGCGGCCATGGCCGGGGGGGTGCCCTCAAGTGGACCGAAACGATCCGCCTGCGGGAAGACCTCTTCTGGTTTTACGTCCTCGAGATAGGCGCCAAAGCCTCGTGCCGCGAGTTGTGGCGCCCATGCGGCCGAAGCGATGAAAATAAGAACAAGAAAGATGGAACGGCAGAGAAACTTAATCATGCGGCGCCTCCCTGAATGAGAAGCGCCTTGATATCGACGCCGCTCGGCGGCGCCTGCGCTTGCGCGGTGGTGTGATGGCGCAAGACCCGCGGCAGGACCAGGGACTTTCTGTCACCCACTTTCAACGACGCCAACTCCATCCGCCCCTTCACGTCGAGCGCCTTCGGCAACATGTCTGTTGGTGTACAGCCCCCTAATGCACAGGTCGCGGTACATGCCGGGCAATCGCGCTGCTCAGCAGGCCGTTGCTTCGTCCCGGATGCACCTTCTCCAGCGTCCACCATCCCACCAAGGCACATCTCGCCAGAGAAAACGGATGGGAGGGCATCCGCCTGTGCCTGCCCCATATCCGCCAGCGTAACCAGAATGCCATTGAGCAACAGAACAGCTGCCAGCAGCATTCCTGCATTCGACCGCTTGGCGCGGAGGCGACTGAGAAACGAAGCGCGGGCGGCCATGATGGAAGTCTCGCCGTCGATCAGTTCACTGACACGCCGCTATGGTCTTCAGACCTTCGATAGCGGCTTTCCGCTTTGTCTCGTCCTTCAACTGAAACATCATGGCGTTCTTGAGAGGTTGGCCGTTGATGCCAGCCAGGAATGTCTTCGGATCGGCGAGATAATTGAAGAGATTGTCGTCAGTCCAGGTGAGACCTTTGCCTTGAGCGGCTTTAATCGCCTCCGAATACCCCTTGAAATCCCCGGCATGCATCGCTGGCTGACCGACGACGCCGTGAAGGCTCGGGCCGGTAGCGCGCGAGGGCTTCCCAGGTTCAAGAGAATGGCAGGTCTTGCATTGATTGAGAGATGGCGGAACCTTGCAGTCTGCCCTGCTTTCGACAGCCGGGAACAACAGAGCGAGAGCTACACCAAGTCCAAGAATTGAGCGCTGCATCTCCACATCCTTCGCTGAGCGGTCAAAAGAATCATCTCGTATCATTCTTATCAGCGGAACATGAAAGCCTGTTGATCTAGATCAAGCATCTGAGAGTTGCCGCTCGGCCTGAAACCCAGCTGCTTCAACTGAACTGGATGGCAAACTGGGGACAAAACGTCGCAGGACGCCGAGGCAGACGGCCTGCGTCATCGCACCGTCATGCCGCGCAACGGAAAATGATCCGCCGCGAATAGGGCCGGTTTCTTGACACCGGATTGTGACGGCCAATTCTTTCCCTTCAAATGAATCGCGATCGAAAGCTGACGCCTAAGTAACGCGCCCAAGATCACCGCCCAAGAATACGGAGACGTTGGGTGAGCAGGACCGGCAGGCCGACCGGGCCCCGTCGCCTGAGAGCCCCACCACTCTCAGTTGGTTCCAGTGGTAGAGCTGGCTCGCCGCAGCGTCAGGCCCACGGTGGATAGCAGCAGGATTGCGAGGATGCCTTGTACCGACAGTGTTTCAGCCACCGGATAGAGGCCCAAATAGAGTTGCAGCCACGGCATATCCGGGAACCAGGTAACCGGTGTGGCTGGAACCAGTGCGGCGGTTTGAAGACCGCGGATGCCACTGCCGGTGAGCACAAGGCAAAGGACACCCAGCATAGCGCCGGTAACGCGGAAAAAGGCCGCTACCGGCAACCGGGCTTCCAACCCGAGCACGGCGTAAGCTGCGAGCGCCGAAATCGCCGCACCTGTGCCGAGCCCGGCAAGAACCGGCAGGTCAGGAGCGTCAATCAGCAGTGCCTCATAAAAGAGGACCGTCTCGAAACCCTCCCGGAAAACAACCAGGAAGGCCAGCGCGAATAGAGTGAACCAGCCGAGATACATACCTTTCACACGCGGGCGGGAACCAGCGAGGGCGGCTTTGCGCCGAATTTCGGCCACCCAGCCGCTTACATAGGCTTTCTGGAATATCCAATGGGTAACATAAAAGAGAACAGCCGCTGCTGTCAGGGCAGTGAGACCTTCGAGCAGTTCACGCTGCAAGGTGGACATGGCGAACAACTGTCCCACGGCAAGCCAAAGTGCGAACGATCCAGCCAATGCTGCAGCCACGCCACTCACCACCGGCCATCGCCAGCCCCGCAATCCGCCGGTGGGAATACCGGTCGCCTTGAGTGCGCCGATCATGCAGGCGAGTACGAGCAACGCTTCCAGTCCTTCACGGAGCATGATCGCCATGGATTGCAGGAACGCGTTAGTCGCCGAGAGGCGCGCGTTCAGAATTGCGGCGGCTTCCGCTGTGTCCATCTTCATCCGCACGACAGCCGCCTTCAGTGCATCCTCCGGACCTTTGTCCGCTATCAGTCGGCCCAGCCCGGTTTCGGTGGCGCTGCCTTCCCAGAATCCTGCTTCCATCTTGAGTGCAAGTGCCGGTGAGCGGGGCATCAGCCGTTGCTCAATATCCGGGTCGAAAAGAGCATAGGCCTCCAGGCGTTTCAGGTCCGCTTCCGGCCAGTCCCCCGCCTGGGCCACGAGCAGAACCTCGTCGAGAATATCCGGCAGCAGAGACAACGCAGTCTTGTAGCCACCCTGCGCCAGGTCCGTCCCATAGGCAGAGGCGATCAGCGATTGGGCCTCTTCCGTAAGAGCCTTTACCAGGGTCTCGTCACCCTTGGCCTCGATAAGCCGCCTCGTCTGCGAAAGAATGCTCGCCAGTCGATCCAGGGATTCGGGTGCCCGGGCGGCCAGGTCGTAACCGAGATCGCCGAAAAGCATCTCTGCCCGATCGCGGAACAGCCCGGCCTCGAGATATTCTATCGGAATGGTGACTTCGCCATCTCGCACTCCCTTTTCGTATTCCAGATAGACAAGCTTCAGGAACCGCGACAGAAGTCGGACGCGTCGATCGAGTTCTTCGGCGGGAAGACTGGCAGGTGCATAAGTGGCGAGTCGCGTTTCGAGATCCGCTAGAAGTGTCTCGAGTTTGTTGTCGGGCAACCGCCCCGCTCCACCCAGCTGCATGAATGCAGCTGCGATGGTCCGTGAAGAACCGTCGTCGAGCCTTGCTGCAATACTGTCCGCCAGCAGATGATGCAATCCACGTGCGCGAGCCAGGGCACCGGAAAGCTGCGCCTTATAGCCCTTCGAGAGATAAGTGCGAGCCTCGGAGACGGCCATGCGCATCTCGCCTGCATAGATCCCAAGAAGCTCCAGTTCGATCGTCTTGCGGGCCTGACCTGCCGACATACGTCCGGCAAGTGTTTCGCGCATGGCGATGCCGGCGGCAGTGGTGCGGGAAGTCCGGGCAAATTCGCGGATGTTGAGCCAATCAGCGGCTTCGCTGAGGGTTCCGTTGTCGAGGTGCATCACTACATTGTGGAACGCGCCATCAAGAAGACCTGTCCAGATTGCGGCCCCGGCGGCCGCCGCTCCGGCCGGATTCCAGGCAAGAACCGCCCGATCCAGCGCAGCGATCGCTTCTGAGACCTTCTGTGCTTGCTCTATTGAGATTTTTCCATATGCCGCTTCCAATCGGGGGCGCCATAGGGAATGGACACGGACCAGCCGCTCCGCCACATCCCGGCGCAAGTCAGGATCAGGCGTACGATAGAGACGCCGAAGAATGTCAGCGGCCTCGGTGCGCAGCGCCTCCGCGTCCTGCCAAGGCACGTCCGCCGTCGCCGGTGACGCGGCCAAGGCTGCCGTCATCGCAAGCGCCATGATGACAGAACGCAGGACACGAATGATCATCGCAGACTCTCTTCATGGAGGGGCAGGTCGAACTCCGCCTTAACCAGCTCGAAGGGCGGTATGATCAGCTCAGCCTTCAAAGTGTTGTAGGCAAACTCCTGGGTGGCGACCCTGTACCAGAGATGAGCCTCCACCTTGAACGGCCCGACGGTATCTGGCCGAAGGGCAGCCTCGTAGGTGACGACGTCTTCGGCTTTGGGTGGAACCCCAGTTCGCACGTGGGAGATGGCGGCGGTTATGAAGGTCAAGTGATCGGGGATTCGATTCCCCTCTGCATCGTGGAAATCCTCGCGCCATATTACGGCGCCGGGATCCGTTTCGCCGCGCTCGGCGTCGAACTTGCCTGAGTGATAGATGACGGCACCCGAGCGGTCGCGCAGGATCACCTCCAGCCACATGTATTTCTGATCGATCACGCCGGTCGGCAGATTATGTCCGGCACCAAGGTTCTGCACTGCAATGCTGAAGCGCAGCCTATTTTGCGCAACGTCACTGTGCCGCAGTTCGAGGCCGGCCGCGGCCTGCAGGAGCGCGCGCGTGGCATCCCCCTGCTTCTGGATTAATTCTGCATCCTTCGCCGCCGAAACGCCGGGCAGAAGCCCGCCGCGCAGGAAAGTCAGGTTCGATCCGAGCCGGGTGTCGAACATCAGGTAGTTGGCACCGACGAAATTATGGGCGTAACGTTCGGGGTTCTTAAGATTCCCGGCGCGTATCTGACGGACATAAGCTGCCGGATCCGGCGCCATATGGCAGTCCTGGCAGGAGATATCGTTGCGCGCATACCAGCTGTCGCGCCATTCGGTGAAAGTGGTTTGAACATGCTGCGCGCCCGCAACCTTGGACATGGAGGAATCATAGGTTTCGGTGTGGCACGCGCCGCAGAATTCGGCATCTGCGATCAGCGCATTCGTTTGCGCTGCACCGAAGGCGCGGGCGTGGTCGCGCGGCGCGGCCAGTATCATCGGATTGGACAACCGGTCCACGCCGGTATTCACGGCCAGCGTCAGCGCGCCATTGCCTTTCAACGGATCGGCATGCGTCGCGGTGTGACACATCACGCAGGTGATGCCTTCCGTTTCGGCGTCGGAAGCCATGACTGACTTGAACCGGTTGGTACGTCCCGCGAGAACTTCGCCTGGTGCGTGGCATCCCTCGCAGAAACGCGCCTTCTCGACACCGTCCTTGTGCAGGTCTTCGTTAGCTTCGACCGCCTTTTCATATATCGTGTCACGTCCGGCAATGGCATGAAGGGAGGGCGCCCATTCATCGAATTCCTGCTGGTGACAGGTGGCGCAGGAGGCAGCGGACTGGATCTTTGACGGATCGATCAGCCGCCCATTCTCCGTCTGAAGCCGAGAAGGCCAGAACGGTCTTTCCAGTCCTTCCGCATCGGGACCGAAAGGCAAACGATAGAATGGAACATCGGTAAGAATGACGCCCGGCTCCGGCGATGGCGGGCGCAGGATATTTGCCACGACAACGACCAGAACACTGACCAGCAGACCGAGCACAAGACGCACGGCATTCGTCTTCAGTTGTCGTTTCATATCGCGCGACCTCCCGCTGCCTCGCGCCAATGCCGCAAGGCAAGGTGGACCAGAAGGCCGGCTGTCGCTGCGTATCCGCTCCAAAGATGGAGGAAGGCCAGAAGGTGCGTGGTTTCAAAGCGCCAGAACCATATTCCACCGCCGAGATAGATTACCGTGGGCAATGTCATCAGCAATCCGGTTACCATTGCAGCGGCATATTCCGCGAGCAGAAGCCAGCTAAGCCACGTGAAGGCCGATCGCTGGCTCCTGGCAAGGCCTTGATGAATATGTTTGATCACCCAGGACAGGAACATCGCGGTGAAACCGAAACCAAGCACTAGATGTAGGAGGAGGACGGCTTCTCCGGAGTTCCAGTTGCGCCCCGCGAAATACTCCAGATACACCCCTGTGCCGAGAAGAAGCGCAAACATTGTCGATAGCAGGAATGTGCGTCGAGTGGCGTAGCGGGCAGGCACCTTTCCCGCCGCTTCCGGCTTGCAATCAGTCGGCATGAAAGAGATGTTGTGTGTCGTCATGGCGCTCCGGCCTTCCGGGCGGCAAATTCGTGCCGCCCGGTTCGCAGGAATGTGCGATCTCACCCGCGGATATTCACATTCTTCTGTGCCGCCGCCTGAAGAACCATGGCGACGATACGGTCGGCGATGTCTTGCGCCTCATTGCCGAGCGCGTCGGCTTCTTCGACACCGAAACGCGCACCCGCTTTCTCGCGGGCGTAGGTATCTTCCACCAAGGCCAGCAGCTCCTCGAACGCTGCCTTGATCCGGCGATCAAGGTCTGCATCGCTTTCGGCAACAACCGGGGAAATGGCGCTGAAATACATCTTCTTGCAGCCACCCATGATCCCTTGCACGTCCACGAGCCGGCTTTGGGCGACGAAAGCGCCAATCTCGCCGGTTATGAACTGGGACTCCTTCCATTCTCCGAAATAGTCGCCAATGGTCGGCGTCATGGTCACGACCGAGGTGAACGCATCGTCCCGGTTCGGCTTCCAGGAGGCCATATCGGTCTCGAGCGCTTTCGACCAGTGCGTGAGTGCTTGTACCGCGCCAAGAGCCAGATTGGCATCAAACAGCATTTCGCCGCGTGTTATCTTTCCATCGCCGTTCAAATCTGCCGGCAGTTTGACGTGGCTCGCATCCATGCCCCAGAACAGAGGCTCTGTAATGCCGTGAAACAGATTGCCTGGTCGCTCAAGCAACGTGCCATCCGGCAGGCTGATGTCGTACTGGGCGACGTCCTCTGATTCTGTTCCCGGATTTCCGGCATCCAGGATGAGATCGTATTTCGCCGTCTCCGGGATTCCCGCGACAATACCCTCGATGGTCTCATATTGATTGGAAGCCTCCAGCCACAAGGACCGAATCGCCTCGACCTGCTTGGCAAGCTTGGGACCATCGGCCGCCCAGGCAGCCGCATAATCGCCCTTATGCGCGGCGATCACGGCGGCATAGTCAGCGACGGCGGCCTCCAGAAGCGCCGCCTGCGCGACCAGACGGGCATTGTGGTCCAGAGTGAATTGCTTGACGGTTGTCAATCCGCGAACTTCCGCGTCGTCGGCGGCACCCGCTTCGCCGGACACGACAAAACTGGACATCAGTACCGTAGCAATGAATGTGCATTTCTTCAGCATTTCAGGCCCTTTCAATTTGAGGGAAGGTCGGCGGCGGAAATCGCAACGATGCGCGTATGGGCACTCTCGATGTCGGTCTGCTTTCAGCAATCCAACATCTGCAAGTCACTATCATTCGCGCTCACTCTCGAACTTGACCCAGATCAATTGGCAGACGAAATGGCGCCAAACACGCGTCCTATTCAAAGTCAGACAATCGATAGTGAAGCCGCGCGTAGGATCAATCGAAGAGATATTTCTATAGAATTGATCTTATCCTAATTCTAATCAGTGATCGCATCCGACACGGCGGACCCGGGACAAGCGCTACGCATCTGCGGCCTTCCGGCGCAGCTTCTCGTCGCGCAGCGAATGGAAAAGATTGAACGGGCCTTCTAGATGGATGACGCTTGCAAAGCTTGAGTGCCATTGCCTAGACTTGAAGAAAGATGGGCCGGTATTTCAGTCAAGCAATGCAATTCCAGCTCCCAATTGCTCTGAAAGAGCCAAGCTTCAAGATTATAGTTCAATGCCGACCGATAATCGAAATCATGCCAAGTCACTTCATGTGACGGCAAAGCCGGTCGGGTCGCTCTGCTCGCTGAACTGCACCTACTGCTACTACGCCTATGCCGACAAACCGCCAGCCATTGGCAGCGCCAAGAGCGCTATCATGAGCGACGCGACGCTTGAAGAACTGATCCGCGGCCTGGTGGAAACCTCCGACACATCCGAGATCCATATCTGCTGGCATGGAGGCGAGCCGCTTCTGGCTGGCATGGATTTCTATGAGCGCGCCGTCGCGCTGCAGGCACAATACTGCCCGCCAGGGCGCCGCTTCGTAAATGCATTCCAAACAAGCGGAGTTGGCCTCGACGCCGAATGGGCTCGATTCCTGGCGGACAATGCCTTTCTGGTCGGCCTGTCCATCGACGGTCCGAAATTCCTTCATGACCGTTGCCGGCACGACCGTATGGGTCGGTCGCGTTTCGCCGCAAGCCTCAGCGCGCTTCATCAGTTGCAGCGTTTTGGCGTCCCAGTTAACAGCTTGACGACCGTAGGCACCCACAATTTCGAACATGGAGCGAGAATCTATCGCTTCCTCAAGCAGCTTGGCTTCAAATTCATGCAGTTTATTCCCGTGGTCGAGCGATTGAACGCAAAGAAACGGCCGGCACCGCCTCCCGGACCGGCCGCAAAGGATGAAGCAATGCATCCAGTGGCGGATTGGTCAGTCCCGGCAACCGGCTTCGGGCGGTTCCTCAACGATGTCTTCGATATTTGGCTGCGCCACGATACAGGCCGCGTCTCGGTGCAGAATTTCGATCTGCTGCTTCGAGCCTTGCTCGGGGCGCCATCCGGTCTCTGCGTTTCTGCGCGCCGTTGCGGCGATTGTCTTGCCTTGGAGGCCGATGGCAGCCTCTATGCCTGCGACCACTACGTGTTTCCGGAATACTATCTGGGAAAGCTTGGCCAAGAAACCTTGGGGCAACTGGCCAACCGGCCCTCGCAGCATGCCTTTGGCGAGTGGAAGCAGGAGAGCCTGCCTGATGATTGCCTATCCTGCAGCTTCCGCCAAGCATGTCACGGTGGCTGTCCGAAGCATCGTTTCATTCCGGCGGACCGCGGTCATAGCCGCAACTACCTGTGTCCATCCTATAAGAATTTCTTCGCGCATGCGGCACCGCGCATGGCTGAGCGGATGACCGCACCCGAATGACCGCCAAGGCGGCGGCCCCTGCCGGTTTCTGCCGTGGCCCTGCCATGAGTCCGGGGATTATCGCTCGGAACGTTAACATGCCTCTGTGACACGGTTCCCCGATACAAGGGGCGTCATGTCGCATGCATGCCCGGAAAGCCATCTGATATTAGGAGATGATTGCAAGTTTTGAGGTCGCGTAACCACGGTGCGCGGGGGTGTCATGAGAGTCTTTGTAACCGGCGCATGCGGCTATAAAGGCACCGTTCTGGTGCCGAAGCTTCTCGCTCGTGGCTGGCACGTAACCGCATTCGACGCGATGTGGTTTGGCAACTACCTGCCGGATCACCCCAATCTGAATGTCGTCGCAGGCGACGTTAGAAACTGGGACGGGATCGACCTTGCCGGTCAGGATGCGATCATCCATCTGGCGAGCATTGCCAACGATCCGTGCGGCGATCTCGATCCGAAACTTACCTGGGAGGTGAGCGCGCTGGCGACCATGAAGCTCGCCGACAAGGCTGTCCGGCAAGGCGTGGGACAGTTCATCTATGCCTCGTCGGGTAGCGTCTACGGGATCAAAGAAGAGACCCAGGTCACCGAGGATTTGAGTCTCACGCCCATCACCGAATACAACAAGACCAAAATGTGCGCCGAACGCATTCTCCTTTCCTACAAGGATCAGCTCGGCGTTCAGATCGTCCGGCCCGCGACCGTGTGCGGATATTCGCCACGGATGCGCTTCGATGTCTCGGTGAACATGCTGACCATACAGGCGCTGCAAAACGGACGCATCACTGTCTTCGGCGGCGATCAAACGCGCCCCAACATCCATATCGACGATATCACCGATCTCTATGTCTTTCTGTTGGACAATCCGCTGGTGAGAGGTGTGTTCAATGCCGGTTTCGAGAACATGACGATCCGTGAAATCGCGGAACGTGTAGCCACCCGGGTTCCAGCCGAAATCGTTGTCACCCCTTCCAACGATCCGAGGTCTTATAGGCTTAACTCCGACCGGTTGCTGGCAACCGGTTTCAGGCCGAAGAAGACCGTCGAGAATGCGATCGAGGAGATTGCGGCACTGCATGCAGCAGGCAAGGTCTGCGACGAGGACCGCTTCCACAATCTGCGTTGGATGCAACAAACGGTCCTCGCTCATGGCTAGTCTGGCGAGTGAATCTGCTACCGAGATGGCCGGCAGATATGCAGGTCGGCTGGGTACGTTATTGGCCGCGACGGATTGGAGCATGATCGCTCCGCTCGCCGAGGAACTGCTCGATTGCTGGCAGACCGGCCGTCAGGTTTTCTGGATAGGCAATGGCGGCAGTGCTGGCAATGCCACGCATCTATCGAACGACTTTCTCTATCCGATTTCCAAGCAGCGCGGCTCCGGCATCCGCTCCCATGCTCTGACGACGAACGCACCAATCATCACCTGTCTTGCCAATGACGAAGGGTATGACGAGACCTTTGCCATGCAGCTTGCCGTTCTCGCCAATCCGCGCGATGTACTGATCGCATTTTCGGGCAGCGGCAACTCTCCCAACATCCTCCGCGCCTTGGAGGAAGCCAGGAATATCGGCATGAAGAGCTTTGCAGTGCTTGGTTTTTCGGGCGGCAAGGCCAAGGAGCTGACCGATCATCCCATTCATTTCCTGATCGAGGACATGCAGATCGCCGAGGATATGCAACTGATCGTCGGGCATATGGTGATGCAGTATCTTCACGCCAACCGGAATCGTTGAAAGAGGAGAACTGGGCGCGTGGCCTCCTATCTCGTGATCGGGTCGAACTCGTTCTCCGGTGCCGGCTTTGTCGACTATCTTCTCAGTCAGGGCATCGATACGGTCGGCGTCAGCCGATCGGAAGAGGTCGCGATGCCTTTTCGGATCTATGCCTGGGACAGGCGTGATGCCGCTTTCAACTTTCATCGCATCGATCTCAATCACGACCTCGACGCCCTGATGGCGCTGATCGACCGCGAGCGGCCGAGCCGTATCGTCAACTTCGCCGCGCAAAGCATGGTCGGCGAAAGCTGGCAGCATCCGGATCATTGGATGATGACCAATGTGGTCTCCGCCGTACGGTTGCACGAGCGCCTGCGTCATCTCGATTTTCTCGAGAAATATGTCCATGTCACGACGCCCGAAGTTTACGGCAGCACAGAGGGATGGGTGCGGGAGGATTGCCATTTCCAGCCGAGCACGCCCTATGCCGTGTCGCGCGCCGCCGGCGACATGAGCCTGCGCAGCTTTCATGAGGCCTACGCCTTCCCAGTCCTCTTCACCCGCGCCGCGAATGTCTATGGTCCAGGTCAGCAGCTTTATCGTATTTTGCCCCGCACCATTCTCTACGCACTGACCGGCAAGCGCCTGCAATTGCATGGCGGCGGGTATTCGACGCGCTCCTTCATCCATGTCCGCGATGTGGCTGCAGCGACCTACCTCGTTGCCGAGCACGGTAGATTGGGTGACACCTATCATATCTCGACCACGAAGAGCGTTACCATCCGCGACCTGGTCGCGGGAATTCTGCGCAAGCTGGGCCTCGATATCGACGCCTGTGTCGAGGAAGTAGGCGAAAGGCTGGGCAAGGACAACGCCTATATGCTGGATACCGGAAAGATTCGTGCCGAACTGGGTTGGTCGGATGAGATCAGCCTTGAGAGCGGCATCCGCCAGACGATCGACTGGGTGCGGGAGAATCTGACCGCCCTGCAGCAATTGCCGCAATCCTATGTCCACAAGCCTTGAGCGACCTCTGACACTTTCTGCCACCTGCCAAATCCGGTCGCGGTGAGCGCATGCCCGCCGGTAACGAGTCGCGATTCCTGTTGCCGAGCGGGGACTACTTCCGGCTTCTGGAGAAGCCGACTCCGGGGGTCCCCTGCTTGTTCCTCGACCGGGACGGTGTGATCATCGAGGATCGCTCCTTTGTATCGAGGCCGGATGAGGTGCGGCTTTGCGCGAACGTCGAGGATATGTTCGATCTTGCCGTGCGGCGGGGAACCGCGATCGTCCTCGTCACCAATCAATCGGGGATTGGGCGCGGCTACTATGGATGGGAAGCATTCGAGGCTGTCCAGGCCCGCATGTTGGCCCTGCTCGGCGAACGGTTGCGATCAGCGGCGCCCCTGATTCACGCGACGGTCGCTTGCCCTCATCACCCGGCCGAGGGCATGGATGGATTTCGCATCGATCCGATGGGCTTCAGGAAGCCGCTGCCGGGCATGATCGACTTTGCTCTGGACCGGCTGGCACTCGATAGGCGGCGCTCCATCATGATCGGGGATAGGGACATCGATGTTGCCGCCGGGATGAAAGCGCGGCTGCACCGCTCTATTCAGCTGCTGGACGGTTTCGATCATCTGCGTGTCGTAGACAGTGCTAGCGAAACCCAGCTTCGTCGCCCGATGTCGGAGCCGGTCTCAGCCTTCCTCTCCCGGCATGTATTTGCCGATTGAAAGCGGCCGGTCCCGCCCTCAATCAGGGAATGAGGTCAAAGACAGTCGACAGGGTTTCATCCAATCCCGCCGGCATGAATTTGAAGCGATCTGCAAAGTCCGTCATATCGAGGGTCGTGTGGCGCGGCGCAACCGCCAGCGTCATGCCGGCTTGCGTAGAGGTCGTACCCAAAACAAGATTGCGGGACAGGCGGAGATGATCTGTCAAACGCAGCGCGATATCGACATAGCTCACATCGCCTTCCCCGCTGCAATGGACGACGCCGGCGACGCCATTTTCGGCAATCCCAACCAGGCAGGCGACGGCATCCGCCAGCCGCAATGGACAGCAATGGAGATCGTGGAAAGGGCGGATGCGTTGACGATTGAGAAGTGCCACCTTCCATTCGCCCAAGAGTGGCAGCAAGGTCTCGGCGATCTTGGTCACGCGCAGGATCGTCGCTCCTGGCGCGAGGTCCAGCAGTGTCTGTTCAAGCGCAACCTTCTGCCGCCCATATATACAGCTTGGCGCATAGGCGGCTGTTACTGGCGCTTGCGCAATAGTGCCGTCAAGAACCAAGTTGGTCGACACCATGACCGCGCGCGCCCCGATCGACGCGCAGTGCCGGGCAATTGTGGCAGGAGCGGAGACATTGACGATCGCCGTGCCGTCCGGATCCGCCTCGCAAGCAGCGATCGATGTGACACCGGCCAACAGAAACACGATATCGACATCCGCGGGCAACGCTCGAAGATCGAGAGGGCGGCTGAGGTCGAGATACCGGTCGCCCGGCTGGCCTTGTCTCCGATCCGTGCCGGTGACGCGCCAGTTTCGCTCTGCAAGAACCGGCCTCAGCGCCGCGCCGATCTGGCTGCGGGCACCGACGATCAAAGCGTGGCGATGTGGATTTCTGTCACTCAAAGAAGATGAAACCCCAATCGCCCCGGTAGCCGCATTGGCTGAATAGCCATTGCCACTCTTCCGGCGTATGGAAAGCACGACAGGTCAGCTGCCAATACATCAGGTTCACCTTTTCGCGCTCATTGCGATAGGCCTCGACGGTGATATGGCTCTTCCCAGTTCGGCACACGCGGTCGATTTCCTTCACCGCGCCGAAGAGATCGGGCAGATAGAGATTGTGCAATGTGTTGATCGACACCACAAAATCGAAGGAATCGTCGGGAAAAGGCAGCTTGCTGGCATTGCCGACCTGCAGCCGCGTCCGCACCTCCGGCTTTGCTTCCCGTATGGCATAGTCAGATATGTCGATGCCCGTGACCTCTACGCCCGGCATGGCTTCGGTGAAGTCGTGTAACAGGAATCCCTTGCCGGCGCCGACATCGAGAATACGGTCTCCAGGCTTGATGCCGTAACGTGCCACCATCGCATCGGCCACTTTGCGCCAACGGCCGTCATAGCGATAGCCGCCATAACCGGTCAGACGATCCCCGTCCCAGTAATCAGGTCCGTACTGGATGGCCTTCTCGGCGACGATGGCCTTGTCGATCTCGTTGACGCGCGCCAGATAGTCGCGCTTCGTCGATTTATGCACCAGACTGATGAAGTCGACTTCGGCCATTTCATGCTCTCGGGGCTAGATCTAATGTGGCTTGGACTTTGGCGAACTGTCTGACGGCCCGTGCCAATGCGTGCTCGTGCCAATCGTCGGCGATATTCCCTGCGAATTGGCGCCGCGTCAGACCCGCCCGAAGATAGGGACCAAGACAGATGCAGCACCACTTTATGGCATAGACCGGCAGAAGGGCAGCGATCCGCCACCTCAGCAGCTCCGGCCTTGGTGCGATCGACGTCAAGGCGGTCTCAATGGACGGCAGATGATCCAGGGCAACCGGAACTTCGATCTGATTGAAGAAGTCGCCACATAGCTTGGCGGGATCGTCCCACCCGGCATACTCGAAATCGAGGAAGCAGATTTCGCCCGATGGACGGCGCAGCGCATTGTGAAAGCCGAAATCGGAAGGCGAGACCAGGCGTTCCGGCTTGCTCAGCACCTCCCCCAAAGGTATATCCGCCCGGGCCGCCAATGATCGCGTTCGGCTTTCGGCGAGCTTCCAGGTTGGCATCAGATGGCGGTGAAGCCAGTCCAGCATCGGCTGGGTTTCCGGCGTTGCCGGCACGAGCGAGAGCTGCCGCAGCCGCCGTTCGAGGAGATCGAGATGCTGCGCAATCGTGAAGCACGCTTCGGACCCAGCTGGGAGGAAGGCCGCATCTGCCGATTCCCGAGCCTGGTTGAGATCGCGGATGAATTTGCAGGCTGCCTCCACATCGCGCCCGCCGACCTCGCCCACGCCAAATGGCATGCCGGCAACGAACTGGTAGAGGGCCATTCCACGATCGCCGTCTTGCAGCAGCGGCTCTGGCACGGCACGGATGTTGTGGACCCATGCGTAGCGGCTGAACGCCCATTCGTGACCGAGGCGGTCGCGCGGATCGTCCGGATGCTGGAAATACATCTTGAGGACGACGGGCTCGCCAGCAGCCGGCGCGATCTTCAGCACGCGGTTATTCTTGCCGCCGGTGAGCGCATGAACCCTATAGGGTGGATAGAGGCAGGCGCGCGCCAGCAGGGCGGTGGCGGCCGGCGTCAGGACGGTCGGATTCTCGATAGCCTGATCGATCATGGCGCAGGGACCGACAGGCTATCCAGGAATTCCGGCCAGGAACTCACCTGCCGATAGGCGGTGACCGCCCGGTGATTGCCCGCAGGGTCGAACAGGAATCGCTCGACGCCCGCCGGAAATGCCGCATGACCGAGAACCTCCGGCAGATCGTCCAGGTAATGCGTGCAAGCCTGTTCGCCTATCCGGTGGAGCTTGGCCGTCAATTCCGCCTCGAAGAATACATCTTCGGGATTCAGGCCGCCGCGCGTCACGTCGAACAGACCGCGCTCCTCAAGAAAGGTGCGGGCGGCGGCATGGAGATCGTACGCGGGTCCCAGATAGGGATGCCGGGTTCTATGGCTGATTATTTTGATCGGGATGCCGGCGGCAAGACACTGGCGGATGACATCCAGGACACCGGGGTAGATGCCGGCCAAGTCCATGCGCCTGCCATAGACATAGCCCTGCAATCGGGTCCAGTCATCCTCCCGGCCGGCGGCGCGCAGATAGTCGCGCACAGCGGTCTTGCCGCTCGGTGTCGTTTCCGGGATCAAATCCTGTTCGCGGGCAGCGCGATGGAAGACATGATCGTAGCATGCAATGGTATTGTCGAAATCGAGGCCAACGATCATCGCCCGGACACCCCTATCTGAGGCTCATGTCGATGAGCGGCCTGCCGACCCGGCCGGCTTCAAGGTCGTCGATGGCGGCGTTGATCTCTGCCAAGGCATAGGGCCTTGAGAGCAGCGGCGCGACATCGAGCCGTCCAGATCGCATCAGATCCGCGAGAATCGGGAAATCCCGGGCCGGCTCGCAATCGCCACCCCATGTGCCCAAGAGGCTCTTGCCCTGGTTGAGTTGAGCGGGCGAGACCGCCAGCATCGCACCCGCCGGCGCGTTGCCGGCGATCACCGCCCGCCCGCCTTGGGCACGCACGCAGTCGAGGGCGGTCCGCATCACATCGACATTGCCCGTGGCTTCCACCGCGATATCGGCACCCCGGCCGGCTGTCGCCACGCGGATCTCGGCGACACAATCCTGATGCACCGGATCGATGACCTGGCTGGCGCCGCAACGCTGAGCCAGCGCCCGCTTCTCGGCCGAAATATCGACCGCGATGACTGGGCTGCAACCCAGAACGGCCGCCGTCATGATGGCCGAGAGTCCGATCCCGCCCGCGCCGAACACGACCACTGAATCGCCTGCCTTCGCCCGGCCGGTATTCGCGACACAACCGAATCCGGTCGGCAGAGCACAGCCCAGCATGATCGCCTGCTGAGCTGCGATATCGGCCGGAACCTTCGAAACCCTGTTTTCGGAGACGACCGCCAGTCGTTGAAAGGTCGTGACACCGCCCGCATTGACCTCAACTCCGGCGTGACGGTACTTCGCGCCACCGGCCTCCAAGCCGGGACCACGCAGCCAGCTCAGTACGACTTGGTCGTCAGGCGCCACGCGGCTCACATCGGCGCCAATCTCGAGAACCCGGCCGACACCCTCATGTCCCAGACAATGGGGCACCCATTTATCTTCACCCTTAAGACCTCTGATTTCGAGGATCTGAGTGCGGCAGGCACCGCTATACTGCATCTCGATCAAGACCTGTCCGGGCTTCAATGCCGGAACCTCGATCTCCCAGATCTCGAGCGGTTGGCCCGTCTTGACAAGAATTGCCGCTTCAGTCCGCATTTAGATATCCTTGCATTTCCGATTGACTCAGGCGCGCAACCCGAGCCGACCGATGATCTTTTCGGCGATCGAGGTGGCGTCGAGGCCCAGAGTCGTCCGCGCGAAACTCTGCGAACCCGATAGGGTGTAGAACGCATCGGGAGCAGCAATCCGCAGCAGCGGCGGGAGACCTGCTTCGCCTCGATCGACCATCCACTCCGCAACGGCGCTGCCGAAGCCGCCGACGGCGCTATGTTCCTCGACCGTCACGACCAGGCGCTGCTCCTCGAATGCCCGACGAAGCCTCGCGGTGTCGAGTGGCTTCACCGAGACGACGGAGGTAACGGAAGCCGCGATCCCAACCGCGGCCAGCTTGTCGGCTGCATCGAGCGCGACCGGCAGAAGGTTCCCCACGGCCAGGATGGCGATTTCGCCATCAGGGCGGATATCGATGCTGCGGCCAAGCATGACCGTCGGAATCGCGGCGTGGATCACCGGCTCACCCTTCTTGCCCAAGCGGATGTAGCTGGGGCCGTCATGCTGCATGGCCGTGCGCAGGCAGGCGCGAACCTCCATCGCATCGCCGGGGCATAGAACCGCCATGTTCGGCAGCGCTCGCAGAAAGGCGATATCTTCCAGCGCGTGATGCGTTGGCCCCAAGGCCGCATAGGACAATCCGCCGCCGACGCCGACGATGATCATCGGCACGTTGTGATAGCAGACGTCGATACGGATCTGTTCCAGCACACGCGTGGTGATGAAGGGCGTGATCGTATAGGCCACTGGCCGCCAACCGGAGAGAGCCATGCCGGCACCCAGGCCGATCATGTTGGCTTCCGCGACGCCGCAGTTGAAGAAGCGGTCGGGAGCCGCCTCCTTCAGCCGGTCGAACAGCCGATTGCCAATATCGCCCGAAAGCAGGACAGCCCTCGCATCCTCGCGGCAGATCTTCGTCATCTCATCGGCGAAGGCGTTTCTCATGCGAGGCCCAGTTCTTTCTTCGCGGCCGTGACCTCATCGGCCGTGGGAACGCGGTAGTGCCAGTTATTGTCGTCCTCCATGAACGACACGCCTTTACCCTTCACCGTGTCGGCAATGATCGCCAGAGGACGCTTGCGGCCGGTGCCGTGATGCGACAGGCATTCGTGCAAGGCACGATGATCATGGCCGTCGAGACGCACGGTATCCCAGCCGAAGGAAGCCCATTTTTCCGGCAGCGGGTCCAGCTGCAGGACTTCCTGGCTGCGCCCCGTCGCCTGCCATTTGTTGAAATCGATGATGGCGCAGAGATTGCCCAGTTTCTGCCCGGCAGCGAACATGGCCGCCTCCCAGACCGATCCCTCGTTGCATTCGCCATCGCTCATCAGCGCGAACACCCGGCTCGGCTGGTTGCCGAGGCGTGCCGCCAGCGACATGCCGACCGCCAGAGGCAAGCCATGGCCGAGCGATCCGGTCGCCGCTTCGACGCCAGGCAGGCATTGCAGCCCCGGATGTTCCGCCAGGCGACCGCCATTGGTGTTGAAGGTCCGCAAATCCTCGGCCGAGCAGAAGCCGCGCTTCGTCAGCGCGGCATAGAGGGTAAGAGCGGCATGCCCCTTGGAGAGGATGAACCGGTCTCGTTCCGGCGCCAGTGGGCGGGCGGGATCGATCTTGAGGATGGTCCAGTAGAGGACCGTCACGATATCGACGCAAGATAAGGCCGAGGCGAGATGCGCCGGCTTTGCCTGATGGGTCATCTCGATGATGAGACCGCGAAGCTCTCTGGCCATCCGGTCCAAATGCGCAAGATCCACAATCATTGAATCTCACTGTTCCGATCTGGGCTTGCGTCGCGGCAGCGCAATGGCTGGTATTCCCGCTCAGCCCGGGTCAAGCCCTCGACGGTCCCGATGTCGCGATGGTAGCCCGTGATTTCGTAGGACTGGATCCGCCCGACATAACCGGGAATGATCTCGGTCGAGAGGTCGATTGTCGGTTTGCCTACACGCGCAAGTCGCCTGAACACTTCCGGTTCAAAGATATAGACGGCACCGTTGGCAAGGTTCCCCGGCGGGTCGGCCATCTTTTCATGGAATTCCACAACCCTGCCTTCCGAGTCCAGTTGCACGATGCCGCAATTCGACGGCTGGTCGGTTCGGAAGAGCGCCATCGTCATGTCGGTATCGGGCTTTCGGCCGCGATGCGCTTGGCGAAAGGCGTCGAGATCGATTGCCGACAGATTGTCCGCGTGGATCACCAGGAACGATTCTTCGCCGAAGAAGGCGCGGTTGGCGAGAACCGTCCCGCCGGTCCCCAGCAGGCGATCCTCATGGACCAGCGTGATACGATTCGCCCAGGGTGAGCGGCGGACATGAGCGCGCACCAGATCCGACAGATAGCCGGTATTGATCAGGATTTCCTCGACACCCGCGCCGGCCAGATTGACAAGCCAATAGTCGAGCAGCGGCTGGCCGCGGATCGGCACCAGGCATTTGGGTATCGCCTCGGTGATCGGCCGCAACCTCGTGCCGAGCCCCGCGGCAAGCAGCAAGGCGCGCATCAGCCCAGCACCTCCGTGATCGATTGCGGGCTGAGCGGCGAATTGCCGATGACGGAGACCTGGCAGGCAGCCGCGACCGAACCCAGATAGGCACTGAGCCAGATATCGGCACCGGCGCAAAGGCCGAGCGCAACGGCGCTAAGAAGCGAATCGCCCGCTCCGGCTACATCCTGCGGCCGCACGTTCATGGCCTTGATCCGGTCGGTACGCAACAGGCCATAGCGGGGTGCGTGGATCAGCAGGCCGTCATCACCAAGCGTGATGATCACGTTATTGGCCTCGGCGGCGACCCGCAGCCGTTCTCCCAGCTCGACCAAGCCGCATTCTGCGTCCTTCAGGGCGAGGCGCGCTTCGCGCTCCGTCGGGGTGATGATGTCCATGCCCCTGAACCTCGATATATCCGCCAGTTGCGACGATGCCTGGCTGTCGGCTGCCAGCCGCACGTCATGCTCCTTGGCCAGCAGCGTAATGCGCGCGGCCAGCTCGGTCGGGATGCAGCCATAATTGAAGTCGGAGAAGATGATGAGGTCGATCGACGAAATCAGTTCCTCGACGCGTTCAAAGATCGCATCCTGGATTTGATGCTCGATTGCATGCTGACGCAGTTCGCTCACCCGCAGCATGGTCTTGTTGTGAACGCGATATCGCTGCTTTAGCGTCACCGGCCGGCTGCGATCGTGGAAGAAATGGGCATTGACGCCATTGTTCCCGAGCGATTCCAGCGCGAAGTCGCGAAGCGGGCCGTCGGAGCCGACCGTGATATACTCGACCCCGGCACCGAGGCTCGCGCAATGCGCCGACACGATCCCGCTGCCACCCACGAACCGGCGCCGGCCGATCGGCGAGACGACGATCGTTGCGTCTTCCTGCGACATGCCCAGCGGTTCACAGTCGACATACTCATCGACGATGAGATCGCCGATGACGAGAGTGCGCAGCTGCCGGAATTCCGCCAGCAGGGCCAGGACATCCGCTGCCGTGTATTTGTGGCGCTCCAGAAATCCATGATCGAGACGGAACGGACTGAGGATATTCGTCTCGTACTGGCGTTCGATTGCGCTGAGATCGGTGAAGCGCATTTCGCCGGAATTGAACAGCAGACGCCCGCCATAGCTCTCGACCGCCGCTTGCTCCGGATTGTCGCGGCATTGATGCTCTTTTCCTTTTGCGACAACGGTAGGTTTCAACGCCTTGATCGCCGTCGCTGCGTCGCTTTCCATGATGAATGCAAAATCCACCATGCCGATCGATTGGACGGCGGCAAGGCGCATGTCGGCTTCGACGCTGATCGCCGGTGGCCCGTCGGGCGCCAGGCCGACCACAAGATAGGTGCCGTTCGACTTTGCGAATTGCAGGAACCGGACATGTCCAGGATGGAGGATGTTGAAATTGCCCGAGACGAAGGCAACCGTATCCCCGTCCCTGAGCGAGGCCTGCAATTGCGTCTGGATTTCCGCCAGGGATGTCATCGCATTTCCTGTCGGGGCGTTATGCAGCAAAAGCCGAACCCAGCCATCCTTGCGGCAATCTTTCCCGCCATGGCGGGTGCAAGGCAGAAATAGACGATACTCCGCACCGGCACGTCCGACGGCGCGAGAATGCGCCTGCCGAAATGCGGCCGGCCTTGCCGTGCCGGATCCTCGTCGACGAAAAAGGCGACTCGGTCCGCCCCGATCGAGCCGGCAAGCCAGGTCGCGGCAATCGATGTCCCGAAGAGTCCGATGCGGCGTGTTTGCGACAGGAGCAGAGCTTCTTCTTGAACATCGCGCAGCCAGGCAATGTGCTTTCCGATATCGAACGCTTCGGGTGTGGCCGGCAATTCTGTCGCAACCTCGGTGGGAACGGCAAGGACCGACAGTTCCTTGCCGATCCAGTCGGTTTCAATCGACACCACACGGAAGCCGGCTTGACCGAGAAGAAGGCTGAGTGTCGCCGGCGTGAAGTGCGAAACGTGATCGGCAATCAGAATGTCGAAGGGGTTTTCGGCAATATTGGGTGCCTGGATGAAGAGTACGCCGTCAGGCGCCAGGCAGTTCCGCAAAGCGGCAAGCGCCGCGCGCGGGTCCGGCAAATGTTCAAGGGCATGGACTGCCGAGATAAAATCGTAGCACCCGGCAAGGGTTAAAATATCCTCGGCGATCAGATGGCCGAAGCCCGGAATTCGATTGAGGCTCGCCTCATGCCGGTCGTCGAGATCCAGTCCATCCAGTCGCCATGCCGGCGTTTTGTCGGCGATCGCGGCGAGGAACACGCCGTTGCCGCAGCCGACATCGAGCGCGTTCCCCGGCCTGTCGAATATGCCCTTGGCGTTCAGGCGCTCGACGAGAACTTCCGACCGGCGCCTCGCCCGGCCATCGCGGCCGTCGAGAACCAGCTGCTCGGCGCCGCCGCCCTGGTAATAAACATCGTAATCGGCGTAGATCGCCGCCATGTCGGCAAGGAGCGGTTCCGTCAGGGGCTTTTGAATGGTGCCGCATGCCATGCATCGGCCGACCTGGCCGCCCGGCGCTACCGGCTTGCAATCGGAACTCACTCTGCCCAATGCGGCAAATCCCGGGAATAGCTCCACGGCACCGATACCGCAGCAATTGCACCGCGTCATTGCAATGGCCGGGCAGGAATACCTAGGGAATATCCCGGGCTATATGTCAGCAGCAAAAGACGATCGACCGACATCGATGAAAACCAGTTTCTTGGACGCGAGCGAAAACTGTCGCGCACAACTGCGCTCCACGGAAGGAGACGCAATGTCGCAACTATCCCGCCTGGGAACTGGTGTAGTGTCCCCGCATGATCGGAAAGAGCCGCGCGAAGGTCGAATGATGACATTGTTCCCTGGTTGGAAGCGTTCCAAAAAAGCCGCGCGGAAGGCGCATAGGCTGGAGGCCGTCTTCAACAGCCTGCCTGACGAGTATGCGCGCCAGCGGCTCGATATCGGTGCGACATTGCAGCGCGCCGTCCAATATGCCGTCGGAGCCGATGTTGAGGGAGACATCGTCGAATTCGGAACCGCGACCGGTTTTACCGCGTCCGTCTTCGCGCGGACCTTGCAGGAAGTGCGTCGCGGCGACGGTCGCCGGCTGTGGCTGTTCGACAGTTTCTCGGGATTGCCGGAAGCCAGCGCCGAAGCGGACGCCCAGAGTCCGCATGTGAGTTCCGGCCTGTGGTCGATGGGCGCCTGCCGGGGTCTCACGGCGGCCGAGTTGCGGAAACAGGTTTCGCGCTTTCTCGACAATGAGAGGATCGTTGTCAGCGAAGGGTGGTTCGCCGACACTGTTCCTAGGATTCCAGAGGCTGCCAAATTCGCGATCGTGCATGTGGATGGCGACCTCTATCAGTCCGCGATGGACTGCCTCACCCCATTGCTTCGGCGCCGGCAGATATCTGCGGGAGCTCTGGTCATTTTCGACGATTGGAATTGCAACCAGGCGAGCGATCGCTTCGGCGAACGGCGCGCTTGGAAAGAGCTGAGCGGGCAATTCAACCTCGACTGCGAGGAGTTCGGCCACTGGTCGTGGGCCGGTAAAAGCTTCATCGTCCACACCTATTCCTGAACGGATACGCCATGCCAGAGCAGACTCCAGAGCAGACCAAGGAAGCCCAGTACGACGTGTGTTTCAGTGTTCGAGACGCGGTCGGATTCCAGCGCCTGGGACTTATGACCAACCAAGTCTGGTATGACGATCCCAGGCGCATGGTCTTTACGCTGTCGCGCTACAAATTCGTATCCAAGATGCTGTCCGGGTACAGGAAAGTCGCGGAGCTCGGTTGCGGCGACGGGTTCGGCAGCCGTATCGTGAGGCAGGAGGTGTCCGCACTCGATCTGTATGATTTCGACCCGATCTTCGTGGCCGACGTGAACGCCAATCAAGTGGACCGCTGGAACTGCCGCGCGCGGACGGCGGATATCCTGGCAGCACCCTTGCCTGGAACCTATGACGGAATCTACAGCCTCGACGTGATCGAGCATATCGCGCCGAAGCAGGAGCACCTTTACGTCGAGAACCTCCAGGCCTCGCTGAACGAATTCGGTGTCCTCATCGTTGGATCGCCTTCATTGGAAAGCCAGACCTATGCCTCGCCGCCCAGCAAGGCGGGCCATATCAATTGCAAGACGGGGAAGGATCTCAAGGCGCTGATGGCGCGCTACTTTCACAACGTCTTCCTGTTTTCGATGAATGACGAGGTCGTGCATACCGGCTTTGCGCCGATGGCCCACTATCTCATTGCAGTCTGCACCGGAAAGCGGAGCTAGACGTCGAGGAAAGCCAGATTCTCGCGCGTTTGCGGCGGCCAGACCACATGGTTGGGACGCACCGGGACGGATGGCATCGGCGCCGGCGGCCGCCACGCCGATATTTCCGATGTGGCGTCGTAGAGATGGGCTGCGACCGCCGACAGCTCGGCGCTGGAATTCTTGCGGATGCCGAAGGTCTCTCCCGCCTCCTGCCGCTGCCGCAACTTGAAGCGGCAGAGAAGGCCCGAATCGAGCAGATCCCGGTTGCGCAGGCGCCGCCCGTCAGCCGTTGTGACCTCGTGCGTGAGAACGACCTGATGCATCGGCCCCCAGCCGCCTAAGGCGTCGACCGCATCCACCAAGCCGGTGGGCACATGAAACCCCCAACCCATCGCCACGCCACCCGACGGACCGGCGACGACGAATCGCGCATGCGACACCGCCGCCGCCTGAAGCATGAAGCTGCCCGGAATACGGCTGAGGTCGAGAAGACCCTCGCGCGGCGTAAAAGGGCCCATCTCGGGATGACCGAGGCGGACCACTTGCCCACCCAACTTGTCGATGATGAAATGGGCGAGCCGTTCATATTCGCGCGGATCGCTGTCTCGGTCCTCACCCCGTTTGCGCCAGGCGTAGCTGCTTTCCCGGTAATGAATGGCGGCCACCCATCGATTTGGGTCGAGACCGAGGCGGATCAGCTTTTCTTCAAGCGATGGCGCCAGGGCCGGGGGAATTCGAAGCGGAACCGAGCCGGGCAGGCCATGAACATTCCTGGCATCCGCCATCCAATCCGTTACGACTATGTCGTAGAAAGCATGGCGCCGCCCCTTGCGCACATCGAGGCTTGCGGTTCCGGTCGGCTTGGGCAGGCGCAAGAGCTTCTCCACCCAGCTCCGCTTCCGCTTCACCAATGGCAGCGCGCGATCGATATTGGGAGCAAGCGCGATGATATCGCGCAGATAGGGGCGCGTGTCCCTGAAGCGGACATCGAGGATTGCGTGATCGAACTGGTTCTTCAGCGTCGCCAGGAAGGCGATCTTGCCGATGAAGTCGCCCAGCGTCAGTTCGATGATCGGCGCATATATGAGGAATGGCCGCTCCGCGGTGTATCCGATGCGGCGGAAGAGCTCAGAAGGTCCAATCCTGCTCTTGTCAAACAGGTGCGTTTCCATGATTCCCCCACCCCGGCCACGCTGCGGCACGCGGTCGTGCCTCATTGCTTGCGACTCTATAAATTACTGAATTACAAAGATAAAATATAAAAGAAATGGCGGAGGGGATGGGATTCGAACCCACGATAGGGTTTAACCCCTATAACGGTTTAGCAAACCGTCGCCTTCAGCCACTCGGCCACCCCTCCGCGCTCGGCAAACAATCGAGTGGCGCGGTCTCACGACGTATGCGGGGCCTTTACTAAAGGGGCGTCGAGGGATTGTCAAACCGTCCGCTGGCCATCCGCTGGCGAGGTACGGTTGATCGGAAACTACGCTCCGGATCAATAAGTTAAGAACGGCGATCGAGCTGCTTGCTGCCGAAGAGGATGTCCCGTTCTTCTTGGGTGAAAGGCTTGGTCCGGCTGCGATCGGCAAGAACCCGCAGCCCCCTGGCGACGGCCGGACGTTCGGCGATGGCGTCGAACCAGCGCTTCAGATTGGGATGCGCGTTCATATCCTGTCCCTGGCGGTCCCAATAGCGCAGCCAGGGCCAGGTGGCGATGTCGGCGATACTGTAATCCGGCCCGGCGAGATAGAGGCTCTCGCCAAGGCGTGCATCGAGCACCTTGTAGAGCCGCGTCGTCTCGCTGGTATAGCGTCCGATCGCATACGGATACTGCTCCGGCGCGTAATGCAGAAAATGATGGGTCTGGCCCAGCATGGGACCGACCCCCGCCATCTGGAACATCAGCCATTGCAGGACCAGCGCCCGCTCCCGCGCATCGGCTCCCATCAGCTTGCCGGTCTTCTCGGCGAGATAGAGCAGCATTGCGCCCGATTCCATGAGGGTGATCGGCTTGCCGTCCGGCCCATCGGGGTCGACCATGGCCGGGATTTTGTTGTTGGGGCTGATCTTCAGGAATGCCGGCTGGAACTGGTCGCCGGCGCCGATATCCACGGCGTGGACATTGTAGGGCAGCCCCAGTTCCTCAAGCGCTATGTGTATCTTATGTCCGTTGGGGGTCGGCCAGGTGTAAAGTTCGATCGCTGCATTCATGCCCGCCTCCTCACGCCGCCTTCGCCAGTACATTGAGGCCGCGCTGTACGGCGGGCCGCTCGGCGATGGTGGCGATCCAGCGCGCCACATGCGGGAAGTCGGCCATGTTCTGTCCGTATTTTTCGCTGCCCTTGACCCAGGGCCAGGCGGCGATATCGGCAATGGAATAATCCCGGTCGCCGAGATAGGCGCTGTCCTCTAGGCGCAGCTCCATCACCCGCAGCAGGCGCGTGACTTCGTTCGTATAGCGGTCCACCGCATAGGGAATGCGCTCGGGCGCCACGGACCGGAAGTGCCAGGCCTGGCCGTACATCGGCCCGATGCTGGCCATCTGGAACATCAGCCATTGCAGCACGTCGTAGCGGCGGCGTCTGTCGGCGGGCAGGAACCTGCCGGTCTTCTCGGCAAGATAGATGAGGATCGCGCCGGACTCGAACAGCGTCAGGGGCTGTCCGCCCGGGCCGTCGCTATCGACGATGGCCGGAATCTTGCTGTTCGGATTGATCGCGATGTACTCGGCGCGGAATTGCTCGCCCTTGCCGATATCGACCTTGTGGAGGCGGTAGGGCAGCCCCGTCTCCTCCAGCATGATATGGATCTTGTGCCCATTGGGCGTGGCCCATGAATAAAGGTCGATCATCTATCCCAATCCATCCCCGCCAATCCGTTCCCGCACGCTGCCCGCTCACCCGAAATCATCTCGTCCGACCGCACTGTCGCGGGAAAAACCCGCCGGTGCAAGGACGCTTTACCGGCGGCTGCCGAACGGGCAGTGTGGCCGGCGAACCGGCCGCCGCTCACCTCGAGCGGACGGCTTTATGGCAACGATGTGTGACGGATCGGTGATGGAAAGACCCTATAGCGGCTATGCCGAATTGATCGGCTATGAATTGATCGAAAAAGCCAAGGATTTCGCCCGCCTCCAATTGCTGCTTGAGCCGCGGCATCTCAACCGGATGGAAGTCCCGCATGGCGGTGTCATAGCCACGCTGCTCGATTCCGCGACCGGATTCGCCGTGGCCTATGCTGGCGGGCCCGACCGGGTCATCCGTGCCGTGACGGTCTCGATGAATATCCAGTTCATGGGCCAGGGCAAGGCTGGCGAAACGATCGTGGCCGAGGGGCGCCGGATCGGCGGCGGGAAGACCGTCGCCTTCGCGACGGCCGAAATACGCAACGAAGCCGGGCTCATCCTGGCCCGCGGCGACGCAGTCTACCGCTTTCTGGAAAAATGGAGCTGAGCCGGTCCGGCGCCCGGACGGGCTATTCGGCCGGCTGGCGGTGCGGACGGGGTGCCGGAGCGCCAAGCCCCAGCCGGGTATATTCGGCCACGATTCCACCAGTCAGCGCCAGCCAGCACATCCGCAGATCGGCCAGCGCGCCGTAGAAGGCGTTGACGCGGATGAGCGGCTGATTGTGCTCGACCCACCAATGCGAGGTTACCGCCATCACCACGGCGAAGGCGATGCCTGCCGCACAGAACCATGGCTGCTGGTGGTAGATCGCCATGAGCGTTGCCAGGATGCCGACCACGGTGGCCGAATAATGCATGCCGCGCGTCAGCGGATTGCGATGAACGTCGAGATAGAGGCGCCAGAATTCCGCGAATGTCATCTTTACGCCATCGCGGAAGGTCTTCTCCGTGGTGACGCCGCGAACCTGTTCGCCCCGCCCCGCCCATTTTGTGGCCATGAGCCTCTCCCGTCCTTGGAGGGGACCATTGGCCGCCCTCTCACCGCATCCCTGAATTCAATCTTAACGCCCTTTTCTGACAGCTGTCTAACATTCCTGTCGAATTTACGTTCCAGATCACCCGACCGTGAAGCACCGCTCAGGCGCCCCGGAATTGAGGCCGCCGCTTTTCCAGGAATGCGGCAATTCCTTCGATATAGTCGGCACTATCGACGGCGGCATAGCTTTCGGCGATCTCCTCGGCGCCGAGCGGGCGCCTCTCCAGGCAGCGCTGGGTGAACTTCTTGTGATTGCGGTGGCTGACCGGCGATCCGGCCGAAAGGCGGGAGCACAGCTCCGCCACGCTCGCATCCAGCAGGTCCGCCGGCACGCAGCGCGTCACCAGCCCTTGGCGCCAGGCCCAGGCGGCGTCGAAGATATCGCCGGTCAGCAACATCTCCAGCATGGCCGGCCGGCCGATCAGATCGACCAGCGCCGCCAGTTCCGGATAGGGCATCGTGATGCCGACGCGCTGGATGGGAATGCCGAATTTGGCATCCTCGGCGGCGATCCTCAGATCGCACATGGCGGCCAGTTCGAGCCCGCCGCCCAGGCAGTTTCCCTCGATGCGCGCCACTGTGGGCAGAGACAGGTCGCGCAAGGTCCACAATGCGTCCAGCATCATTTCGCCATAATCGCGGGCACCCCGCGGCGTCGCGCGCAGGGCGGCGAATTCGGCCATGTCGGCACCGGCCGCGAAATGGCCGCCAAGGCCGGTCAGCACGACACAGCGCAGATCTGCCTGCCCGCGCAGCGCCTTGAGCTGGGCCGCCAGCCCGCGCCAGATTTCCGCGTTGAGCGCGTTGCGTTTCTCCGGCCGGTTCAGCGACAGGATCGCGATCGCTTCCCGGCGCTCCAGGCGAATGGTATCGGTCGTCATCGATTCATGTCCCCATTGGCGGTCGATTGCTGCGGCGCAGCCTAGTCGACCGCGGTGACTGCGTCAGCCCCTTATGGTTAACTTTCACACGAGGCGGCTTGCCGAAGCAGGGCGATTCCAGCATGGTGGCGCCGGCCGGGATGAAATCTCGGCGGCAAGAAGGCAGCGAAGCAGTTTCACATCATGAGCACCGGCAAGCCCACTCTGACCCTCGGCCAGCCCAGCGCCGCGCGAATCGTCGATTCCCGATTGCTCGTCGGCGATCCGGCACCCTGGTTCGCCTGCGCCAGCAACGTCAATCCGGCTTTCGATTTTTCGACCGCGGCCGGGCGCTATGTCGTGCTGAGTTTCTTCGGCTCGACCACGCACCCCGTTGGCAAGGCGTTGATCGAGAGCTTCATCGCCGCCAAGGATGTCTTTACCGATCCCGATTTCTACTGCTTCGGCATATCCATCGATCCCGCCGACCGCGACAATGCCGAACTCACCATGAAGCGGCCCGGCATCGACATTTTCTGGGATGCCGAGCGCAAGGTGGCGCAGCGTTACAACCTCCTCCAGGCTGAAACGCCGGCCACTGCCCTGCAGCCGGTTACCTTTCTGCTCGACCCCAATCTGCGCGTCCTCGGCATTTTCGCCACGAATGATGGCCGCCTCCAGGCTGATTCCGTCCTGCAGGTGCTAAAGCGCCTGCCCAAGCTGGGCGCCCCGCGGCCCAGCCAGATGCAGGCCCCCGTCCTGGTGGTGCCCAACCTGTTCGAACGCGATCTCTGCCAGCGTTTGATCGAAGGCTATCGGAACGGCAATCCGGCGGAGTCCGGATTCATGGTCGAGCGCGACGGCAAGACCGTGCAACAGCACGACCATCGCCATAAGCGGCGTAGCGATTGGAGCATCAACGACCGCGGCCTGATCGAAGCCGCGCAGGAACGCATCCGCCGCCGCCTCATCCCTGAAATCAGGAAGGCTTTCGCTTTCGAGGTCACCCGCATGGAGCGTCACATCGTCGCCTGCTACGACCAGAGCGGCGGCTATTTCCGCCCCCATCGCGACAACACCACCAAGGGCACCGCGCATCGGCGTTTCGCCGTCACCGTCAACCTCAATGCCGAGGAATATGTCGGCGGCGATCTGATGTTTCCGGAATTCGGCCGCGCCACCTACCGGGCGCCGACCGGCGGGGCAATCGTCTTCTCCTGCTCGCTCCTGCATGAAGCGCTGCCGATCGTGCGCGGCCAGCGCTTCGCCTATCTGCCCTTCCTCTACGACGAAGCGGCGGCGCAGGTCCGCCAGGCCAACAATCCGCATCTGGGCGAAGGCGTGCAGGTCTACCAGATGCAGGCGCCGCGTCCGGCCCTGGCACCGCAGGACAAGCCCAAGGGAAAGAACCGGCGGCGTCCGGGAGAACGGCACGGCAAGAAGCCGGCCAGCCATAAACCGGGCAAGCCCGGCCAGGACCGTCAGCCCGGCAATCGCGGCCGCTGAAAACCTTGGCTGATCCCATAGTCGGACAATCGGCCCGGCTGTAGCAGATTTGTCCCAGGACAAATCCGCGGCGGCCGCCTTACCGTCGCACCCATCTGTTCCGATGGTTTTATGCATTCGCGCGGATTTGGGCACGCGACCAGATTCAGGCATTTGTCGGCCCGCGTGCCCTTCCGATATTGCCGGAGACAAGAAGCACCTGATGCAACGCACGGTTTCGAGCCCCGATCGCCAGTTCCGACCGGAGATCCAGGGAGTGCGCACGATCGGCGCCTTCCTCGTCGCCATTTTCCATATCTGGATGGGGCGCGTTTCCGGCGGCGTCGATGTCTTCTTCGTCGTTTCCGGCTTCCTCATCACCGGCTCGCTCTATCGCCAGATGGAAAAATCGAATGGCATCGACCTGCTGCGTTTCTGGAGTGGGCTGGCCAAAAGACTGGTGCCCGTCGCCGCCCTGGTCCTTCTTGCCATCGTCTGCGCGGTCCTCCTGTGGCTGCCGCAGACGCGCTGGAAGGCGACGACGACCGAACTCATCGCCAGCGCCCTCTATCTCGAAAACTGGCAATTGATGCGCATGTCGGTCGATTACCTGGCCAGGGACGAGGCCCCCTCCCCGCTGCAGCATTTCTGGGCGCTGGCGGTGCAGGGCCAGTTCTACATCGCCTGGCCCTTTCTGCTGCTGCTGACAAGGCCGGCGGCAAGGCTCTTTTCCATGTCGCTGCGGCGTGTAGCCCTCATCCTCCTCGGCGGCGTCTTCCTGCTGTCGCTCGGCTATTCCGTCTACGCCACGGCCGACAATCAGCCGGCCGCCTATTTCAACACCTTCACCCGGTTCTGGGAGTTCGCCATCGGCGGCCTCCTTGCCGTTGGCATGCCCATGATCGCCCTTCCCTCGCCTTGGCGGGTGATGGCCGGATGGCTCGGCATCGCCGCCGTGATCAGCTGCGGATTCGTCCTGCAGGTGTCGACTATTTTCCCGGGATATGCCGCGCTGTGGCCGACCCTGGGCGCGGGCCTGGTCCTCATCGCCGGCAACAGCGGCAGTCAGATGGGCGTCGAACGGGTGCTGGGGACCAGGCCCCTGGTCGCTCTCGGCAATATCTCTTACGCCCTCTATCTGTGGCACTGGCCGGTCCTGGTGTTCTATCTGCTGATCGCGGAAAGGACCGAGGCGGGCCTTGGCGGCGGGTGCCTGGTTCTCGGCAGCGCGCTTATCCTCGCTTTTCTCACGACGAAATTCGTCGAACAGCCGATCCGCGCGGCCAAGACGGCCGCCAGGTCCGGGGACTACCGGCCCTGGCGCGCTTTTGCCATTGGCGCGGCCACCATCGCGCCCGCCATGATCGTGGCGGCCGGCCTGCGCCTCTATATCCACGAGGTCGAGCCGGAGCAGAAGCGCGTCATCGCCCTTGGCGATCCCCTATATCCGGGGGCTGCGACCTTGTTGAGCGCAGCGCCCGTTGTCCTGACGCCGGGAACGCCGATCCATCCGGGTCCGTTCGCGGTCAAGAACGACCTGCCCGCCGCCTATGCCGACAATTGCCAGCAGAATCTGCTGGAGGATGAGGTGCTGACCTGCACCTATGGCGCCGCCCGTCCGCGCAAGACGATCGCCATCGTCGGTGGATCGCATTCCTTGCAGTGGCTACCAGCACTCGAACTCCTGGCCGAGGAGCAAGGGTGGCGCCTGGTCACCTATACCAAGAGTTCCTGCCTGCTATCCAACGCACCGCAATCGCCTTCCTGCGATTCCTGGAACGCGAAAATGCGTGCCCAGCTCGCCAGGGACAGGCCAGATGCGATTTTCACCACCGCCACCCATGTCGCCCGCGACGAGGAAGGCGATGCTGCCGGCGAGGGGCCGCTCATCGAAGATATCCCGCCGGGCTTTGTCGATGCCTGGGCGGACATGGGGCGCCAGGGCGTCAGCATCGTCGCCATCCGCGATACGCCCTGGATGCTGTTCCAGGTGCCCGATTGCGTCGCTGCCCATCCGGACGACCCGGAAGCCTGCGACCGCCCCCGCGCCGCCCTGCTGGCCGGAACAAGCCCGCTGGAGACGCTGCCCGCCAAGCCGGACAATGTCGCCTTCATCGACCTCAACCGCTTCTTCTGCGACGAGCGCACCTGTTTTGCCGTCATGGGCAACATGCTGGTCTATCGCGACCTCCATCACATCACGACGGGCTATATACGCAGCCTGGCGCCGATGCTGCGCGATGCTCTCTTCGCCGTGCGGCCCGATCTGAAGCTGAACCGGGGGACCTGATGTCGGCAGCCCCTTGCGGATCGGTCCCGCTCTGCTAAAACCAGCCCCGACACGCTGGCCAAGGGGGCAAGCGGCAGTGGGCGGGGGGCAATGGCACAAACATCTGGTTCTTCAAGCCTTTCCGGGCCGATCGTGGCGCGAGTCCTGCTGGAGATCGCCGCCGTGCATTTCCGCCCGGACGAGCCCTTCACCCTGACCTCGGGTCGCAAGAGCCCGGTCTATATCGATTGCCGCAAGATCATCGCCTTCCCCCGCGCGCGGGCCAAGGTGATCGAACTGGCGGCCGACCTGGTCGGGCGCGAGATTGGCTTTGAAAGCCTCGACGTGGTGGCCGGCGGCGAGACCGCGGGGATTCCCTACGCGGCCTGGCTCGCCGACAAACTGGGCCTGCCCATGGCCTATATCCGCAAGAAGCCCAAAGGCTTCGGCCGCGGCGCCCAGATCGAGGGCGACATGCAGCCGGGTGCCCGCACCCTCCTGGTCGAGGATCTCGCCACCGATGGCGGCTCCAAGGTGAATTTCATCAACGCCATCCGCCAGGCCGAGTGCAAGGTCGCCGATGCGCTGGTCGTGTTCCATTACGGCATCTTTCCGCAATCGCTGAAGACCCTGGGCGATCTGGGCGTCCGGCTGCACGGTCTTGCCACCTGGTGGGACGTGCTGGAGGCCGCGCACGATACCGGGCGCCTTGATGCCAGCGAAACGGCCAAGATCCGCGCCTTCCTCGACGATCCCGAAGGCTGGTCCAATGCCCGCGGCGGCACGGTCAAGGAAGAATAGGCTTCGTTGATTAATCGATCCGATTTGTTATTCTACGTCGAATAATCGACAGGATCGATCAATGCGCGCTCTCCCGACCCTGCGCCAGCTGCGCTATCTGGTGGCGCTGGCCGAGCATAAGCATTTCGGCCGCGCCGCCGAGGCCTGCTTTGCCACGCAATCGACCCTCTCCGCCGGGCTGCAGGAGCTGGAAAACCTGCTCGACGTGAAGCTGGTGGAACGGTCCAAGCGCCGGGTCATGCTGACCCCGCTGGGCGAGGCCATCGTCGCCCGCGCCCGCATCGTGCTGCGCGAGGCGGAAGACATCGCCGATCTCGCCCATGCCTCGAAGGATCCGCTTTCGGGTGCCTTGCGCCTGGGCGTCATTCCGACGATCGGCCCCTATCTGCTGCCGCGCGTCCTGCCGCCGCTGCGCCAGACCTATCCCAATCTGCGCCTTTACCTGCGCGAGGATCTGACGGCGCGTCTGCTGGAGGCGCTGGGCGACGGCGATATAGATGTGGCACTCATCGCGCTCCCGTTCCAGACCGACGAACTCGAAATGCGCGAACTCGGCCACGATCCCTTCCAACTGGCTTGCCGGGCGGACGATCCGCTGGCGAAGGCGCAGAGCCTCGAGCTCGACAAGATCCCCGAAGACCGCCTGCTGTTGCTGGATGAAGGGCATTGCCTGCGCGAGCATGCCCTGGCCGCCTGTCGGCTTGAACCCAGCCGCCACCGCGACGATTTCCGCGCCACCAGCCTGCCCACCTTGGTGCAGATGGTGGCCAACAAGCTGGGCGTGACCTTGCTCCCGAAGATGGCGGTCGATGCGGGCCTCCTGGGTGGCACCGGCCTTGTGACACGGCCTCTTGCCGCCAGCGCGCCGGCGCGCGGCATAGCCCTGGTCTGGCGCCCGACGACACCGCGGTCGGTCGAGTTCAACCTGCTGGCCGACATGCTCGCCCGTTTCGCCGCCTAGGGGGTCGAGACCGCGTAGAGATCGCGGTTGATCGAAAAGACCAGGACCTTGTTGACGGTTTCGCCGTCGTCGGAGAGCGGCACGAAGAGATTCTCTTCATTGACGTAGCGGTCGACCACCTGGAAATCGTCGACCTCGTAAAACGGTGCGCGGGTCCGGCACACCGTCTCATACTTCTCCAGCACGGATTCGACCGAGCGGCCGAAGAACGCTTCGACAATCGATTGACCGGTCGGATCGCGACCGCGCAGGGCGACCTCCATCGTACCGACCAACCGGTAGACGAAGCGCCTTTCATCCTCGACGACATCGACGAGCGTCACATAGGGAAGATAGAGTCGGATTTCGGCCGGATCGATATCGCTCCGCGACGGCATCGGCCGCCCGGCGCATTTGGCACGCCAATAATCCAGCATCAAACGGATATCGGGATGGCAGGTCGACATCCATTCCAATCGCGTCTCCGTCAAGCTTGCCGGTCTCCTGATTGGAAGAGATCCCGGCTGATCGAGAATACCATGATCATGTTGACCGTCTCGCCATCGTTCGACAGAGGCAGGAACAGATCCTCCTCGCCGATAAATCGATCCACGGCCTGGAACGGGTCGGCCACATAACGAGGTGCCTGCGTCTTGGAGACGGCATCGTAATATCTGATCGCCTCCTCCGCCGAGCTGGCGAAGAAGGCTTCGGCGACCGCCTTACCTGTCGGATCGTAACCGCGCAATTCGACTTCCCTGGTGCCGACCAGCCGATAGACATACCGCCGCGTGTCGTCGACCACGTCCACCAGGGTAATCTGCGGCAGGAAGCGGCGCAGGTCGCCGGGATCGATGTCGGCCCGCGACGGCATCCGGCGACCGGCGCATTTGCGCTGCCAATAGTCGAAAACCAGGCGAATATCCGGGTGACAGGTCTCGCGCCAATCCGCCATCGGGGATCCTAAGGGAAAGGGGAAATCCACAATGTTGGCATCCTGCGCCGGGGTCAATGCGTCTTTAGCGAAATCAGGCAGCCGCGATCGGCGCGCTGGCATCGTCGAGTCTGGCAACGGCATCGGGACTGAGCTCCAGGGAAGCGGCCGCAACCAGTTCGACCAATTGCGCCGGCGACGTGGCGCTGGCTATCGGCGCCGTCACAACCGGTTTTGCCAGCAGCCAGGCGATCGCCACCCGCGCCGGGTTGGCCCGGTACTGCGCCGCCACTTCGTCGAGCGCTGCAAGGATGCGCTGGCCGCGCGCGTCCAGGTATTTTTCGACATCGCCGCCGCGCGCGCTTTTGCCGAGGTCGGCCTTGCTGCGGTACTTGCCGGTGAGGAAACCGCCGGCCAGGGAGAAATAGGTCATGACGCCGATCCGGTGTTCGGTGCAGATAGCCGCCAGCTCGGCCTCGAAGCCCGCGCGTTCGCACAGATTATACTCCGGCTGCAGGCTTTCATAACGCGGCAGCCCGTCGCGCCGGTGTGCCGTCAGCGCCGCGGTGAGACGGGCCGGGCTGAAATTGGAGGCGCCGACGGCGCGCACCTTGCCGGCCTTGATGAGGTCGGCATAAGCCGAAAGCGTTTCTTCGACCGGCGTCGCGGGATCGTCCCAATGTGACTGATAGAGATCGATATAGTCCGTCTGAAGTCGCTGCAGCGAGCGCTCGACGGCGCGCGCGATATAGGCTTTCGAAAGTCCCTTCTCGCCGCCGCCCATATCCGAGCCCACCTTGGTCGCGATCACGACCTTGCCGCGATTGTCGCGGCTCTTCAGCCAGCTACCGATGATGGTCTCGGATTCTCCGCCTTTATTGCCCTCATGCCATTTGGAATAGACGTCGGCGGTATCGATGAAATTGAACCCCGCATCGACGAACCCGTCGAGCAGCCGGTGCGAGGCGGCGGTATCGACCGTCCAACCGAACACATTGCCGCCAAAGCAGAGGCGCGAGACCTTCAGCCCCGACCGCCCCAATTCCACCGCCATGCCGATCCCCCCATTTCCGACTATCCGAAACGGGCCATTTTTGCCCGCCGACACACGACCGTGCCGCAACATCGGGGTCAAGGGATATTTGCCGCATGGGCGCGACAAGAAGCCATGTTGATTTTATGGTTTTCACTCCCGTCGCTACTGGCGCCAGGGAGCACCATCCACTACTATTGCACCGCGCCTCGCATAACCCGCCATAAATAGGGCCAACATGCTGTCATTGCTTGAAAACCTGTTCCCCAAATCGAAGAAGAAGGGGGCCAAGGCCAAGACCGCTCCCGGTGGGCTGAAGGACGGTCAGGGGACCAGGCTGGACAGCGATTGGGCGACGGTGCGGGGCCGCATCGGCGAACTCGGCGCCCGGCATGTCCTGCTGCATGGCGATGCCGCGGCGTTCGCCAGCGCCAAGGTCGAATTGCCGGGGGTAGCGCTGCTGTGGGTCAGCCACGCGCTTGCCGACGTCAAGGCCGGCGCCGGCTATGCCGAGGATCAGGATTGGCGCGCCGCCGACGCCGCCATCTGCGCCGGCACCGATTTGCCGGCGCGCTATCGGCAGGCGCTGCGGCTGATGGCGGCCAGCGATGTCGCCAAGCCGGTCCTCTGGGTCGGCAGCGGTTTCGAATATTGCGGCGGCACCTTGAGCGCCCCGCGGGAAGCCGACGAGGTCGAAGGGCTGCTGTTCAACCACTTCCAGGAATTCTTCGGCGTCAAGGATGCCCTGCAGTTCCGCATCGAGGTCTATCACGGCCCGGAAGTGAAGCGGTATTACCGCATCCTCGAGCCGAACCAGTCGCATGTCATCCGCCTCAGCGACCATTTCAAGGAGCGGCGCTATCCGGTGAGCCTTGCCGCCTTCGTCGAGCATCCGGTACTGACGCGCGACCGCCACTACCGCCTGCGCCTGTGCGCGGATGTGTTCTGGAAGGATTCCCTGACGACGCTGCACAGCGTGCATGAGTTCAACCGCAGCCCGGACCGCAAGGTCGAGTTCCGCGCGCCGGCTTGGCTGGTGCGCGAGGGGGCCATGGCCCTGACCATCCCCAATTTCGATCGCAAGGCCCCTGCCGGGCAGGAGATCGAGGCGATTGCCGGTGCGACCAGCAGCAAATCGCCCCGCAACACCGATTTCTTCATCGATCAATCGACCTTGCGCCGCGGCAATGTGGGCGAGGACCAGGTTTTCGGCTGGCGCTATCGCGGCTTCGGGGGCTCGAACTGGTTCGTGCTGGAAAACGGCAATGCGCTGGCTGCCGGGCATCAGGCGAACATCGCCGGCAATCATCACGCCAGCTGCCCGATCCTCGATCGCGACGACCTTGCGGCCGACGCCGAGGAAATGGCGCGCTATCGGAACGTCGACGATGCCGGCTTCCTGCTGCAGCCGCACGCAGTCCCGATCCTGCCCGCCGACAGCGACTTGGTTTTCGGCTACGAATCCGATACGGCCAATCCACGGCAGCCGCATCTCAGGATCGATTTCTTCGATGCCGAAGGGGCTAATTTGGGGCATTTCCGATTTACCAAGGAGAAGCCCGGCCCGCTCTTCACCGACGACATGCTGCGCCTGTGGAACGATCCGGCGGCACCGCGCGCGCGCCTGGCACTGGTCAGCTTCGACTGGCTGGCCGGCGGCCTGCGCTACAAAGGGTTCAAGCCGATGGCGAACCTGCTGGTGCGCAACCGCCGCACCCTGGACCAGGACGTCACCGAATTCCAATCCTGCTGGCGCAATCTGGGCACCGCCGTTCCGGGTTTCCCGCATTGGCTGACCGACCAGTTGGCCATCGTCGGCCGTTCGAATCTCTTCGGCCGGGTCCGTTGCGACCGCGACCTGCGCACGGGCATCGTCCTGGCCAACGGCTCCGGCCGGCTGAATTATCGCGGGACGGCGCGGACGGATATCATCGTCATCAACAATGACGGCGCCCGCATCCAGGCCCGCGTCAGCATCCCGGCATTTACCTGGCGCATGGTCTGGTGCGACGAGCTGTTTCCCGCTCTCGCGGGGCATCTGGGCGAAAGTGGAAACGGGACATTGCTGGTGCAGTCAGGCGACGCCGATCTCAACGCGCAGATCGTCACGACCAGCCAGGCCGGCGCCGTCGCCCTGCAGCATCTCTGGGGTTATTGATCGAGCGGGCCGATCAGAAGTCCCAGGAACGATCGAGCCAGTAATCGATCTTGCGGCCGTGCCCGATGCCGGTCTTGCGGCTGATCCTGCGGGCGAGCTTGCCCAGCCAATCGGCACGCTGCAGCAAGCCCGGCCTGGGTGCCGCCGATTTCACCAGGTCGATCAAATCGGTTTCATCGCGAGCCGATATGAGCCCAGCCCCCCGGCTCGCCTCGGCGAGCCACAGCGCCTCGTCGAGAAAACGGTAGAGCAACAGAATGATGAAGAGCTTCAGGACAGCGGCAACGTCGCCGCTCGCCAGCACGGATTCGGGCGCACGCAGATAAAGGGCATCGCCGGCAATCAGGCGGCTGGAAATATCACGCCGATTCTTGACCAGGTTCAGGTGCCGCCGCAGCAAAGCGTGCGATTTCTCCCCCTCGAAACGATAGGAGCGCACCGGCAGGATGTCGAACAAGGTGAAGCCCTGCGCCTGCAAGTAGCTGTCCAGATCGGCGAAGAGTGGCTGCCCGCGGTAGATTTCGGCAAACTCCACTTCGGTCTGAATGGCCAGCAGATTGCGCATATGCTCCGGTCGTGCTGCCTTCAGAACATCCAGTTCGGCCCCCTGGATATCCAGCTTGATAAGGTTCGGTAGCGGTCGCTCATATTTGTCGATGAAGTCCGACAGCGAGATCAGAGGTACATCGATTGTCCGCGCCAATGTCCCATAGCTTGGTGGCGAAAATCTCGACATGAGTTCGTCGTTTGGGGGGAAAAGAGATGAGCCCGACGGTTTAGCCAGGACGTAGAGCTTGCCGGTGCCGGTATGACCGCCAAGCGCCAGCGAAAACCAGGATTCATTCTTAGCGGCAATCCTGGCCTGTGCTTGGCAGGCGGCGACATCGGGCTCGAACAAGTCAATCGTCATGAGATCGGCAAACGGGCGCCAGTGGTCCTGCATTCCGCCCCGGGCACCGACATCAATTGAATGGATGGGATCGTCGACTAGCGCTTTAAGTAGGGTGCTATCCCTTGCGCTCATGCTTTTGCCCGCCCGATATGCGATTTCACGAAAGTGGAAATCAAATCAGCGCTCGATTTGTCTTCGGGAAGATAGACCTGCCTGGAGAAAAGCTCGTGCCGCCGCCTCCGCCTTTCCGGAGAACATACCACGGGAGCCGCTGACATTTCTTTGATCAGCCGTTCCATTTCCTCCAGCGAAGACGCAAACGTCACACACTCTCTGACTAGTTCGTCGGCTGGGTCGAAAAGCACCATGTCAGAGCGAAGCATGCATTGGCCCCAATTCGGTATGACGATATGTGCGTCCGTCAATAACGCCTCGGTAATCGCCATTGAGTTGTAGCCAACGACGACACGCGAACTCTGGAGCAAGACCGGCAAGTCGATGTCCCAGGAAACCTGCACGCCGGCCCTCTCCAGTTCGGGAAAACTGCGATTGATACCTTCGTGCTCGTTACCCTTCTTGCACTTGACAATCCAGATCAAACCTTCCTTCTCGGCGAAAGCCAGGCGCTGGAACAGATTTGCGACTTCCGCGAACACGTTCGGCGCCAGATATATAGGTGCCGCAAAGGAGATCAGGGTGACGTATCTTTGAGCCGGCGGGGAAGCCGGCATCTCCCTCCAGCGGTCATAGCGTGGTGCACCTGTCACACTAATCTGTGCAGGCTTGACGGCCCCAGATTGCAGGAAGGCGCATTTCGTCGAATCGCTGAATACCGCGAGGCCGACTCCTTCGTACTGGAACTCAGCAACAATGAAATGATTTATCAGCCACGAGACGGTAAACGTGGTGACATAGTTCTCCCGGCAAAGCACAAGAAACGGAATATTGAGTTGCCGGCAAGCCACTTTGACCGACTCCTCCTGCCAGTAATCGACATTTGCCGATACGACGGCGGAAATTCCATGCAAGCGCTGGCACTCCTGCAGGAATGCCCGAGCAAAGGTGAGCAACCGGTCGCGATTCTCCGGGCGCATCTCGTACTTCAAATGTCTGTAAAAGAGCGTCTGCTGCCTGTATTCGGGATCGACCCATGGTTCCTGGATTTTTTTGAGCTTTGTCGTACTGATGTTCAGCCAGTTTATGTCAGTGCTCTCGCGCAGCACGTCGAGGTCTTTGCTGAACAGCGCCCTGTCCAGGCATAGGACCGACATCTGTCCATCCTTGGATCTGGTACTTTCGACGGCGCGGGCAAGCTTCCGCCCGGCAGACGCCGGGCGGCTGAGTCTATTGAAGCAGCTTGCCATGAAGCCGCGCAATGAGTCTTTGCCACAAGACATGGGGCTAAATCTCAGGATGAGGTTCTATAGCTCGCTTCAACTCTCCCCCGCTCGATCGACAACGTCAGCTTCATTAATGCTGAGCGCTTTGTAGAGTGGACGAACCTTGTTCATGCTCTTGTAGTTCGCAATGCGAATGATGCCGCAAACCCTCGGCAACGCAGCCGAGTTCGGTTCAGTACGATGCACGGCATTGGCATCGAAAACACAGGCGTCGCCCACATCGATCTCGATCGGCAGTTCAGCGTCCGCTTCGACCTCGGTGACATCGGGTTCAATCTGACGGATTCTTCCATAACTGAAATAGGAACGCGCCTCGCGCTTTCCGTCGGCGTGCGATCCCGGAATCACGACCATCGTGCCATCGCCCTTACGCGTATGCCGCAGGAGCGGGAACCAGACGGACAACACGTCCTCACACCACGGATAGAATACGCTCTCCTGATGCCATTTGTAGTCGAAGCGTGTATCGCCGGGCAGCTGGATATGGATTGCCAGCGGCATGAAATGCATGTGCCGCTGCTCGATCCCAGACAAGTCGCTCAGCAGATTGGCAAATCCTGGTTCGCTCATAAGCTGGTAGGCGGCCAGACTGGACCCGACGCAGAGCGAAGCTTGATAAACCAAACTGTGATCCTGCTTTTCCCTGTGCAGGATCAGATCGTCGAGCGACATGCCGGGAAAGCTCTCTTTGTTGGCAAGCGCATCATAGAGAACATCACAAACCGCAGACACCGCTTTCTTGCTGAAGGCCCCTTTGGAGATATAGAGACCAGCCTTACGATACTCACTGTTCGCCATTGAATTCATTTGTCCGAACCCTCTTTGAGGAGCTTGGAAAGACTCACGATCTTACTGTCTGGAACGTTCTTTGATTTCAGGAACTGGATCACTTCAGCCTCGTAGCCGACGACGGTCACCAGGAGTTTATCAAAGGCATTTTGATCGACTGCTTCTGCCGGCTGCACTTTGATGCCGAGGAGGACGGTGCCGATCTTGTTCGGATCGGCATCGTAGATAGCGGCGATGGTCGAGGGATCATCACAATTCGCCAGGAGGCTTACGGTGTGCGTCCCTGCACCATAGAGAGCTAGTCGTTTCGTGTTGCCGAGCAGTGCCCGGAAGTCATTGTAAGTCTCGGTCTGGTCGCGCAGGAACTTCTGCCAGATATCGAAAGCATTCGATGTCGGCTCGCTTGTATTCTTCAGGCAGACTCTGATCACTCGGTTCGGCGAGGTCGCGTAGCCGGCGGTTTGGGCGAAGCTGACGCTCTCGATGGTCAGGCCGGCTTTCTTGGACAGCACATGCATGGAGGTCAGCGAAAAATAGTTTACATGCTCGAACTGGAAGATGTCGCTCCAGGCCGACCGCACATAAGTATAGTCCGGAACTTCGACAAAAATGACACCGTCCGGCTTGAGGCGCTGCTTCAGGACATTCGCCACATATTCCGTCGGACTGGCGATATGCTCGAGCACATGGCGAATGACGATAAGATCGAACTTTGGCTGCTGCCCCATGCCGGCAATCGGCTTGAAGCCATAGGAGTTCAGGATCTTGATCGAGTCAGGGTTGAGTTCGTCGTAATAGCAATCGGCGTTGGTCGCCGACTGCATGATGGCCAGAAAAGAACCATTATCGGGACCAACTTCCAGAACGCTCGGCCCCACCTTTTCGGAGATTGCCGCGCTGGCAATACGGACCTGTTCGGAAACGTGCCGGGCCTCTGTTGCAGTAATCTCCTTACGTCTGAATTGATAATTGTTTTCGTAGTACGCTGTGGTGGCTTCGCCATCCAGGGGATTCAGGCATTGTGCAAAATCACAGTGCCTGCAATAGCCGTAGCGGCTGATCTCGACCGCATCGAACGGACGCAGGTAAGTGCGATATTCGCCAGAAAGCACAGCGAGTTCGGTACCGCACAGGAAGCAGTTATTGGAGAGGGTATGCCGTACAGCTTTCATCTTCGTTCCTTACTCACCAGCCCGAAAAGGCTTCCGTCAAACTCGGCCCTTGGCGGCATCTGCGAGACTGTAAATCACTCTAAACTATCGACAATCGGCCCACGACACGCCATTTTCGTAGCTTTGCCCAGGCCCCGCCAGCGTTCCAGACAGTCATTCAGCCATCAACACACTTCTGGATTGAGTCTCTCGCAAGAATCAAGCGCCAGATCCGGGTGGCAACGGCTTTTGCCCATCCCTTCTCGATTTGGCATGCGAAGCTAAACGCGCACATTGAACCCTCGGGATTTGAGATAGACCTTGCCCGCCTTGGGCGTCTGCTCGGTAAAATGGAAAATACTGGCCGCAGCGACGGCATCGGCCTTACCGTCGCGCAACACTTCTTCCATATGACGGTAACTGCCACAACCGCCCGAAGCGATCACAGGAATCTTGACTGCATCTACCACCGCGCGAGTCAGGGCGACGTCATACCCGTTGAAGGTCCCATCCCGGTCGACTGAGGTAAGCAGGATTTCACCGGCTCCCAACGCTTCGGCCTCCCTGGCCCATTCCACCGGGTCGCGTCCGGTCGGCTTCTTGCCACACTCGCTCATCACTTCCCAGCGACCGTCGGCGAGCGCGAGAGCGTCGATCGAGACGACAATGCACTGCGCTCCGTAACGCAAGGCGCCTTCCTGAATGAGGCGCGGGCGCGCCAGGGCGCCAGAGTTGACGGCGACCTTATCCGCGCCGACGGCAAGCAGCTGGCCGATATGGTCGGGATTGCGGACACCACCACCGACCGTCATCGGCATGAAGCACTCGTCGGCCAGCTCATCCACCTGCGCAAAATCCGGCGCCCGGCCATCCGGTGTCGCCCGGATATCAAGGAAAATCAGCTCGTCGACCTCGCGCATATTGTAGACCTTGATGGCCTGCAACGCACTGCCCGTGCGGCGCCAGGAGTCAAAGCCGACGCCCTTTACGAGCCCGACGTCGCGGAACAATAGGGTTGGCATGACGCGAATCTTGACGGTCACATCACCCTCGTCAAATCGCCAGGAAATTGCGAAGAAGCTGAAAGCCGGCCTTCTGGCTCTTCTCTGGATGGAACTGGACGCCCATCAGATGATCGCGCTGCACTGCGGCAGTAAAAGAGCCGTAAGAAGGACAGGTCGCCAGGACATTCTCCGGCGCGCAGTCGAAGCAATAGGAATGGACAAAATAAAAATCGGTGCCGTCCGGCAGGTTTTGCCAAAGCGGAGATTGCGGCTTGGCAAATGTTTCATTCCAACCCATATGTGGGATTCGCTCGCCGCTCTGGGTTGATTTCAGGGCGACAATTTCACCTGGGATCAGATCCAGCCCTTCTGTTACGCCAAATTCATGGCTGCGGGTTGCCATCAACTGCATGCCGAGACAGATGCCGAGGAAGGGAAGCTGGCGCTTCGCCAGCAGATTGCGCAGTCCGGCCACCAGACCCTTCTCATTCATGGCCTGCATCGCCGCCGCGAACGACCCGACGCCGGGCAGGATGATGCGGTCGGCAGCCTCGACTTGCCTTGGATCGTCAGTCACGTTGGGTTTGCCGCCGCACTCCTCGATCGCGCGTCGAATGGAGTCCAGATTGCAAACACCCGAATTGACTATGACGACGCTGGTCATGCGCAGGCGACGCCCCCGTTCAGGAATTGTCGGTATGAAGCTTCTGCAGATTGCCGAAGCGATCTTTGATGAGCTTGCCGTGGTTGTCGCACTTGAACAATTTCTTGTTCGTCCACCGATCGCATATCTCGATGAACTCCTCGACCGGCATATCGAGCGGCGCCAGAATGTCCTCGATTCTTTTGCCGAGATAGGTCCACGGAAACTTCCCGTCATGGCGCTTCACCAGTTCCAGGCCATCGCGGCGCGTCAGCCGGCCGCGGCGGATATGGTTGCAGGCGATGTCCGTGGCGCGGCCGAAACCGTATTTCAGGAACTTGAAATAGTCGTGCAGGCCCATTTGATGATTGTCGAGGTTCTCGTAATTGGCGAGCGCCCCCTCGACCATCGTGGGGAAGGTTTCGAAGCCGTAGCCCTGGGCAAAGAGCGCGTTGCGATAGCCGTCCCAGGGAAAGTAATAGCCGAGGAAAATACCGGTCACGCCGACCCGCGCCAGTTCTTCATCGGAAGGATAGGTGTACTGGATCATGTCGCGGCGGCTGACACCGATCTGACCGATGATGTCGGATACGCGCAGGCCCAGCAGGCCGCCGAACTCTTCCAGCCAGCGCCGGTCGAGCACATTCTTCTGCGTCGAGGCCGCCGGGCCGCCATATTCGTGCTGCGGATTCTCGCCCCAGACAATCAGGCGGATGTTGTGCTGGACCGCGACGCGCACCGGAATGGTGAAGATGGTGACATGTTCCGGCCAGGAGATGTCGCCGACCGTCTCCAGCGTGAAGCGGTTGATGCGCCGGCGTACCACCGGATTGGTCGTCACTTCGATATAATCGACGCCCAGCTTCTTGATATTCTCGATATTGCGGCGACCGATATCGGAGAGATCATCCGTTGTCGCCGTCACGCAGAGCGGATTCATGCCGACTTCAAGCAGGCGCAGCAATTGGTAGGTGCTGTCCTTGCCGCCGGAGACCGGAACCAGGCAGTCGTAATTGTCGCCGTTCTTGCTGCGATAAGTGTCAACCACGCGCAGAAACTCGTCCTTGCGCTGGTCCCAATCCACTTCAGCCCGGTACTGATAGTTCAGGCACGCATTGCAGACGCCATGCTCGTCGAAGGAGAGATCTGGCTTGGTCTCCGGATAGAGGCAGAGTTTGCAGTAGCGCATGCCATGGCCTCCGTCAGATCATCTTCTTGAGCGACACGGCATCGAGCCATTGCTTGTTGATGTCGCTGGCGAAGCGGAAGCCGTCGGCGACCTTGGCGGCGCCGTCCTCGGCGAAGGAGCGGCGGCCCCAATAACTGAACACCGGCTCGATGACATAGCGGTCTTCAAGTTCGATGGTCGAGCGGCTGTCGTCCTCGGTGATCATGACCTCGTGCAGCTTCTCGCCGGGGCGGATGCCGATGATCGTGTGCGGCAGGCCGGGGGCCAGGCTGTTGGCAAGCTCCGTCACCTTCATCGAGGGGATCTTCGGCACGAAGATCTCGCCGCCGCGCATGATCTGCATCGAAGAGAGCACGAAGGCGACACCCTGTTCCAGCGTGATCCAGAAGCGCGTCATGCGCTCGTCGGTGATGGGAATGGCCTTGGCGCCCTTCCTCACCAGTTCCTGGATGACCGGCACGATGGAGCCGCGCGAGCCGATCACATTGCCATAGCGCACCACCGAGAAGATCGGGTCGTGCCCGCCCGAGAGCGCGTTGGCGGCGATGAAGATCTTGTCGGAGGCGAGCTTCGAGGCGCCGTAGAGATTGACCGGGTTGGCGGCCTTGTCGGTCGAGAGCGCCACCACCCGCTTCACCTTGTTCTTGATCGCCGCCTGCACCACGTTCTCGGCGCCGATGACGTTGGTGTGGATGCATTCGAACGGATTGTATTCGGCCGCCGGCACCTGCTTCAAAGCCGCCGCGTGGATGATGTAGTCGACATCCCGCGTCGCCATCTCCAGCCGTTGTCCGTCGCGCACGTCGCCGATGAAATAGCGCAGCGCCGGATACTTGTCCTGGGAAAGATCCTGCTGCATCTCCCATTGCTTCAGCTCGTCGCGCGAAAACACGATCAGGCGCTTGGGCTTCCAATCCTTCAGCACCCGGCGGATGAACGCCTTGCCGAACGAACCCGTCCCGCCCGTCACCAGGATCGATTTCCCGTTCAGATCGGGAAGCGCCGTCTCAAACATGTCTTTGGCCCCAACTTACAAGCCGGCTCTAGCCGTGCTTTTATTTATTATGATAAATCAATAGGTTATAAGGCGCACCGGAAACCGCCAGCGCCTGCAAACCATTGCCGGATGGCAGCAGGGGTTAACAGCCTCCACGTCACTCTGTCAACCAGCCGTTGCGCCGGCCATTCATCCTATCAAATGGCGAAAGCCGCCATATCTTAGGAACCGGAAGCTATTTCAGGCTTGACCGAAGACCGGTTCCGGCAATCCCCGATGCCCGGTCTTGACCGCGAAGAGGCTGCCGGCCAGGGGTGCCCGGGCCAGTGCCGCCGCGTCGAGGCCGACCGTCGCCGTGGTGATGTAGAGCGTATCCAGCGCCTCGCCGGCGAAGGCGCAGGAGGTCACCAGCGGGACCGGCAGCCGAATCTCGCGGTCTATCTCGCCGCTGGGGAGAAACCGGGTCACCCGCCAGCCTTCCCAATGGCAGATCCAGATGCCGCCCTCGGCATCGACCGTCATGCCGTCCGGCATGCCCTGCTCTTCCGTGAACTCGGTGAAGATGCGCTGTCCGGCCAACGCGCCGGTCCTGGGGTCGAGATCGTAGGCATAGACCTTGCGCACCATCGTGTCCGAGAAATAGAAGATGCGGCCGTCGGGACTGAAACCGGGGCCGTTGCCGCAGGCAAAGCCCCGATCGTGAATTTCGCTCTTGCCATCGGCGCTGAGGCTATAGATACCGCCGATCGGCTCGACTTCCTTGTTGTCAGACGTGCAGAGCCAGAGCCGGCCCTGCCGGTCCACCTTGCCGTCATTGAACATGGTGAGTTCGGGCCGGTCGTTGGGATTGACCCAGGGCGTCAGCTTGCGCGCCGCCATGTCGACCTTGAAGGTGCCTTCGCGCCCGGTAAGGACGAACCCTTCCCTGGCCCGCACCAGGGTACCCATGGGAACGTCGAGTTCGAGCTGCCAGATGTCGGCGGCCTTGCTCGCCGGATCGTAGATATGGATCGCCGGCCCCTTGAGATCGAGCCAGTAGACCTTCTTCTCGACCGGGTGCCAGAGCACGGATTCTCCCAGTATGGCGGGCGTCTTGACGACGCAGATCGGTTCGGCGGCGGGCATCGCGAATCCTTTTCGACGCAGCGGAATGACCAGCCGATTGTGGCGATCCGCCACGCAATAGCAATGGCAATGCTGAAAAAGGCGGCGGCATTCTCATGCCGCCGCCTGGGGGTCTTGATCCAGATCCGATCATCCGGGCCCGATCGCCGCCTAGCCGGCCGCGCGGAGCTCCGGTTCGGCCACGGTCGTGCGGCGGGGCAGCGGTGCGCCGCGCTTGAGCGTGCGTGCCGCGCCGTCGTCGGGTACAGGCATCGCCACTTCCCCGTTGAGCATGCGCTCCAGCTCGCGCCGGGCACGGGCGAGGCGCGAGCGGATCGTGCCGATCGGGCAAGCGCAGATGCGGGCCGCCTCCTCGTAGGAGAGATCCTGGCCGACGACGAGGAGCAGAACCTCGCGCTGATCGGCATTAAGGCCGTCCATGGCGCGGAACAGTTCCTTCAGCACCAGGACATGTTCCTGCCCCGGCGCCACGCTGGCAAGGTTCGGCAGCAGATCGTCATCGACCTCGACCAGGCGGTTGCGCTGTCCGGCGCGCAGATTGTTGATATGGATATTGCGCATGATGGTGAACAGCCAGGCCTTCAGGTTGGTGCCCATGGCGTAGAGGTCCTGCTTGCGCAAGGCGCGCAGGACCGTATCGTTCACCAGATCGTCTGCCGATTGGCGATTGCGAGTCAGCATGACCGCAAAAGCCTTCATGGCCGGCAGCAATGCGACAAGTTGGTTTTGGAAAGTATCGGCCATCGGTTGTCCTTTCGGTCGATTCAGTCTTCGGTCCAGACATCGAGAACGGCGTGCACGCACGACGCGGACACCACGACGCGGACACGGGGGGCACCCGGCGATCCTTGTTGGCGGCGGGTGCCTGAGGCGAAAGATGGGCGGAACCGGGTGACAAGCCGAGCGACAAGACGGAGGAGAAGCTGTGACCTCCGACTTTCCGAATAGGAATAAAAAGACGGACTGGGACTATTCGGTGACTTTGTCTTCCGCGTTGGGGAAAGCCTGTCGAATGAGTTCGAGAAGCCTTGGATCGGGTGGGGATTCCGCGGCGGCAAAAAGGATTTTCATCTGGAGTTCCAGCCAGCGGTCGAAGGCCGGAGAAGTTGTCATATGGGACGTTGTCATATGCGCCGAATGGGGTCTGATCCGGCTGGCTGGCACATCATTGGCAGGCGCCTTGGTGCCGTTCTTTCCCCCTTGCCCGTTTCGCCCCTCAGTCATTTCAGTCTCAATCCGCCGGGTCCTTGCCAGCGCTAACGGCGCGGTTCTGCCCAAGTTCCCGGCCGCTCCAAAAAGTCCTTGAATTCGGAATGGTTACCCTCAGCGGGCCCATTGGCGCAAGATTTGGTGAACGAGGGCGTGGTCGAGGTCCGGCCGGCTTTCCAGGATGAAACCCAGGGCGCTGGCCCCCAGCATCGAGCCCAGCGGATCGGCCTTGACCGCGTCGCCGGCAAGATCGCCGGCCAGCGCGATGAGGGCCGGCATGTCCGCCGGTGCTGCGACCTTGGCCGGAATCGGGCGCCGGCGCGCGCCAAGTGCAACGCGCATGAGAAGAAGGCCGGCAACGAGCATGAGCAAGGCGATGATGGCCAGCGCCGCCGCCGCCGGAATCCAGGCAAGCAGCCACTGATAGAGGGAAGCGGCACCAACGCCGATCGCCCCCAGGCAGAGGCATCCCGCCATGCCCAGGAACAGCAGCCGCCGCAGGATTCGGTCGGTCAGGCGATCGATCGCTGCCATCATGAAGCGGCTCTTTCAGCTGGCCTCGGGTCTAGCGCTGGGTGAGTTTGCCGAGGAGCACGCCGACGCCAAAGGCGATCAGCAGGCTGGTGAGCGGACGCGCCGTGATCTGGTCTTCCAGCATGACCACGCCTTCCTGAACCTTGGCCTTGCCGGTGCCGACCGCATCGTTGAGCTGCGCCGAGCCTTTTCTGGCAAGCAGCCTGGCGATGGTGGCGACATCTTCCCTGAGCGTGCCGAGATCGTTTTTCAGCGCATCGAATTCCTTATCGAGGCCGCGATCGGCCATGGCGGCATTTCCTTCCCTCATGACATCGAACTCCCTATTGCATCAGGCATAATTGGCCGCCAGCGACACCAGGAACAGCAGGATGAAGATCAGGAACAGGATCTTGGCGATGCCGGTGGCCGCCTGCGAGATGCCGCCAAAGCCGAACACGCCGGCAATGATGGCGACCACGAAAAAGATCACGGCCCAATAGAGCATGCTGCTTTTTCCTTCTGCCGCTGGATGTCGCAAGGGATAAGGATCGGCCGCCGGATCGGTTCCCCCGGATGCGCCCGTTGACGTTTCGGGTGACGTTTCGGGTGACGTTTCGGAAAAGATCGGGGCCGCGGGTCGCACGGCCGACGTCACGCAACAGGGAGGAGCATGACGCCGGGTGCGACCCGCGGGGTCGCGGTAGCCACGTGACCGGAAGGACGATCGCCGGGGTCGAGAGCGCCAGCCATCGGATCTCATGGCGGGCGAACAGTGACCGTTTGGGGGAAGGGTCACTGCGGCGATCGTGGGGTCGCTCCGGTCGCAGGGCGGCCACGGATGGACAAACGCGGGCGATCGAGAATGGTTCCCCACCGCTTTCAGCGCCCGCAATCGCGGGGAGGCCCCGACAAGAAAAGCGCGCGCCGAAGGTTCCGGCGCGCGCCTGTTCGTCCCGACTATGTCGTTGATTGCCGGTGCTTATCCGACAGCTTATCCACCCGTCATGCGCGGCAGGAGGAAGACCTCGCTGTCGGGTTTCAGGGGTTCCAGCCAGCCTTCGCGATAGATGAGCCCGTCGATGGAGACGGAGACACCTCGCTTGATCTGGCTTTGCAGGCCCGGATAGGTCTCCCCCAGCCGGGCCAGCAATTCACCGACATTCTTGGCCTCGATCTCGACAATGGTCTTGCCGCCGGTATGCGGCTTCAACGATCCCCAGACGACGACCTTGGCCATGGCTCCTGCCTCAGGCGGCCTTCTTGCCCTTCGCCGCCTTGGCTTCCTCGATACCCTTGAGGACGCGCGGCGGCGACATCGGCAGCTGCGTGAAGCGGACGCCGGTCGCTGCCGCCACGGCATTGGCGATGGCGGCGAGCGGCGGCACGATCGAGGTTTCACCCACGCCGCGGACACCGTAGGGGTGCCCCGGATTCGGGATCTCGAGGATCTGCGTGTCGATCATGGGCAGGTCGGAGCAGACCGGAATGCGATAATCGAGGAAGCCCGCATTCTGCAGGCGGCCATCCTTGCCGTAGATATATTCCTCGTTGAGCGCCCAGCCGATGCCCTGCACGGCGCCGCCCTGGAACTGCCCTTCGACATAGGACGGGTGCACCGCCTTGCCGGCATCCTGGATGACCGTGTAGCGCACGATCTTCGTGGCGCCCGTTTCCGGATCGACCTCGACATCGCAGATATGCGTGGCGAAGCTGACGCCGGCGCCGTCGGCCGAATATTCGTGATGGCCGGCGATCGGACCGCCCGTCCCCGGCGAGGCCGCGGCGATTTCCTTCAAGGAGAGCGGCGCGAAGTTGCCGGCATTGGCGCCGGCGGGCTTGGCGTAACCCTTCTCCCAGGTGACCGCGTCCTCGGGGATGCCCCAGGTCGCGGCGGCACGGGCGCAGAGCTTCTTGATGGCATCGCGTGCCGCCAGGATGCAGGCCATGCCGGTGGCGAACGTCGTGCGGCTGCCGTCCGTCACGTCGTTATGACCCAGCGAGCTGGTGTCGGCGATGATCGCCCGCACATGCTCGTAACCGATGCCCAGTTCCTCCGCGACCATCATGCACATCGAGGCGCGCGAGCCGCCGATATCGGGCGAGCCCACCGACACCGTGATGGTGCCGTCGATGGGAATGTTGAGGCTGACGCAGGACTGGCCGCCGAAATTGAACCAGAAGCCCGCCGCCATGCCGCGACCCTGGTTGGGGCCGAGCGGCGCCTTGAAATGCGGATGGTTCTTGGCGGCATCCAATGTCGGCCCCAGGCCGATCGGACCATAGACTGGACCGTAGGAGGATTTGGTGCCCTCGCGCGCCGCATTCTTGATGCGGAAGTCGATGGGCGCCATCCCGAGCTTATGGGCCAGTTCCTCGATGACGCTCTCGACGGCGAAATTCGCCATGGGGGCACCCGGGGCACGGTAGGAGATCGTCTTCGGCCGGTTGCAGACAACGTCGTAGCCGATGGCGCGGACGTTATCGAGGTGGAACTGGGCGAAGGCGCTCATCGCGCCGAATTCGGCCGGCGAGCAGCCCGCGAACGGACCGCCCGTGTAGCGGAAGGTGCCGTCGGCCGCCGTTATGAGGCCGTCCTTGGTGACGCCGATCTTGATGTCCATGGAAGTGGCCGAGGTGGGGCCGGTCGCCTTGAACACTTCGTCGCGGGTCATCACCACCTTGACCGGGCGGTTGGCCTTGCGGGACAAAGCCAGCGCCACCGGTTCGATGAAGACCGTGGTCTTGCCACCGAAGCCGCCACCGATTTCCGACTGCGTGACGCGCAGGCGCGATATATCGATGCCGAGGATGCGGGCGCAAACGTCGCGCACCATGTAATGGCCCTGGGTGCAGCACCAGAGTTCAGCACTGCCGTCGGGCGACATGCTGGCCAGGGCCGCATGCGGCTCGATATAGCCCTGGTGCGTGGCTTCTGTCTTGAAGCTGCGTTCGACGATGAGGTCGGCCTTGGCGAAGCCCGCTTCCACATCGCCATGGCCGAATTCGAAGCGGCGGGCGATGTTGGAGGTCTTCTTCGGCTTCGGGTCGACGCCGTCGGTGAACATCTTGGCATGCAGGGCCGGCGCCTTGGGCGACATCGCCTCGTCGACATCAGTCACATGCGGCAGCACTTCGTAATCGACCTTGATGAGCTTCAGCGCTTGACGCGCGATCGAAGCCGTGGTCGCGGCGACGGCCGCCACGGCATGACCTTCATAAAAGGCCTTCTCGCGTGCCATGACGTTGCACATCGTATCGTAAAGACCGCCATCGCCGTCTGTGTGATCGGGGAAATCGTCCCGCGTGATCACGGCTTTGACGCCGGCCAGCTTCTCGGCCTTGGAGATGTCGATGCTCTTGATCCTGGCATGCGCATGGGGCGAGCGCAGGATGCGGCCAACGAGCTGGCCCGGTGCCGAGGCATCGGCGCCGAACTTGGCGCGGCCCGTTACCTTGTCGATACCGTCGGGGCGCAAGGGGCGCGAACCGACGACGTTGAATTTGCGCTTTGAATCGGGAGCGTTATCGAGCGGCATGTGTCAGGCCCTCTTAACCTTGGTGTTGCGCATGTCTTTGGCGGCGTCCTGCACGGCGCGGACGATCTTGTCGTAACCGGTGCAGCGGCACAGATTGCCGGCCAAGCCAAAGCGGATCTCGCTTTCGGTGGGATCCGGGTTCTTGTCGAGCAGCGACTTCGCCGCCACGAGGAAGCCCGGCGTGCAGATGCCGCATTGGAGTGCGGCATGTTCGATGAACTTCTTCTGCAGCGGGTGCAGTTCATCGCCGTCGGCCAGGCCTTCGATGGTGCCGATATCGTGCCCTTCGACTTCAGCGCCGAGCACCAGGCACGAACAGGTCAGGCGGCCATCGACGGTAACGGAGCAGGCGCCGCAATCGCCCGTGCTGCAACCTTCCTTGGCGCCGGTGAGGCCAAGGCGGTTGCGCAGCACGTCGAGCAGCGTTTCGTCGGGCTCGCACATGAACTCGACCGGATCGCCATTGATCTTGGTGTTGACTTTAATGCCGGACATTCGTTCCCCCAGTCCTTATTTGCCGCCAGCGCGCTTGCGCGCGATGAGGGCGGCGCGGCGCGCCAGCACGCCAGCGACCTTGATGCGGAATTCGCGCGTGCCGCGCTTGTCGTCGATCGGGCTGCAGGCGGCCTGGCAGGCGGCGGCCATGGCATCGAGCGCCGCCTTGTCCATCTTGGTGCCGATGAGGGCCTTGGCGGCCGCCGGCACGAGGCGCACGGTCGGCGCGACGGCACCCAGCGCCACGCGCGCCTTGGTGACGACGCCCTTGCCGTCGAGCGTCACATTGACGCCGCAGCCGACCACGGCGATGTCCATTTCCGTGCGCGGGATGAAGCGCAAATAGGCATCGCCCGATTTCGGCTTCTTCGCCGGCAGCACGATGCTTTCGATGATCTCGCCCTTCTTGAGCGAGGTCTTGCCGGGACCGACGGGAATTTCCTCGACGGCCACCGTGCGCTTGCCCTTGGGGCCGACGATCACGGCCTTGGCGCCGGCGGCGACCAGGGCGGGCACGCTGTCGGCGGCCGGCGAGGCGTTGCACAGATTGCCGACCATGGTGCAGCGGCCCTGGACCTGCTTCGAGCCGATGAGGTTGGCGGCTTCCACCACCCCCGGCCAGGCTTTCCTCAGCGCGGCATGTTCGCCGAGTTCGGCGCCCGAGACGGCCGCGCCGATCTTGAATCCGCTGGCCGATTTCTGGATCGCCTTGGCGCCCGTGACGCCCTTGATGTCGACGACCAGATCGGGCTCGATGAACCCGGTGCGGAGACGGACCAGCAGGTCGGTGCCGCCGGCGAGGATAAAGGCCTGGCCTTTTTCCTTGGCGAGCATCTGCGCCGCCGCCTTGAGGGTTGTGGGACGCTCGTATCTCATTCCTGGCTTCCTTTGGCTTGGAGGGCACACCCGATCTACTCCGGCAGGCCACCTTTGCACAATACCCCTGCTGGAGAAGGGTCCGGCCGGAATGCCCCCTCAGGGCAGCCGGACATGCTGCGGAAACGCGCTGTTTCCGGGCAGAAGTTGCTGGTATGCAGCTAACGCTTTGGATAATCTTGAAAATGCAAAAATGATCGATATCGAGGGCGTGTGTCGGGCGGGATGATCGTCTTGGTGATGGGGGTGAGCGGCACTGGCAAAAGCACCATCGGCCGGGCGCTGGCCAGCACGCTCGAAGCGGATTTCCTCGAAGCGGATGCGTTTCATTCCGCCGCCAACGTCGCCAAGATGACAAGCGGCGTGCCGCTGGACGATTCGGACCGCTGGCCCTGGCTGGACGCGATCGGCCGGGCCCTCGACCAGGCGGTCATGGAAGGAAAACGGGTGGTTCTGGCCTGCTCCGCCTTGAAACAGGCCTATCGCGACCGGCTGCTGAAAGATGGCGGGCGCACCGGCTTCACCGTCTTCCTGAAAGGCGAGCCCGACCTCATCGCCGCCCGCATGTCCGGCCGCAGCGGCCATTACATGCCGCCCACCCTGCTCCCCAGCCAATTGGCGACATTGGAACCGCCGACGGACGCCATCGTCATCGACATCGCTGAGGGACCGGAGGAGATTCTGCGGGAGATTTTGGCAAGTCTGCCGAGGTAGGGCGGCTGAGAGAGCCCCCTCTCCCTAACCCTCTCCCACGTAGGGGAGAGGGGACTTTAGCCAGCCTGAACGCAATCGCCGCAGCGAACCGGGTCGGACTCCCTCCCCCCAACGTGGGGGAGGGTTGGGGAGAGGGGGCCTTAGCTAGGGCCTTTTCACCCAGCCTTCTTCTGCCGCCCATAGACCAGCAGCATGCCGATGATGACGCCGCCATAGATCAGCTGCCTTCCGGCTTCGTCGATCTGCATGACCGAGAGAATCGATTGCAGCAACGTGATGAGGATGACGCCGGCGATGGTGCCGATATAGGAACCGCGCCCGCCCAGGATATTGGTGCCGCCCAGCACCACCGCCGCCACCGCCGGCAGCAGATAGGGATCGCCCATGCTCTGATAGGCCTTGGTCGAATAGCCGGCGAGCAGCACGCCGGCGAAGGCCGACAATCCGCCCGAGGCCATGAAGGCCAGCATCATCACCCGCTGCGTGGGCAGGCCGGAAAGATAGGCGGCGCGTTCCCGGTTGCCGATCGCATAGACCGCGCGGCCATAGGTCGTGCGGCCCAGAATGAAGATGGCCCCCGCCGCCACCGCGACCCAGACGAAGAGCGCGTTGGGGATACCCAGGATGCTGCGTCCTGTGGCCAGGAAGTGCATCGTCTCGGTCGAATGGTCCTGCGGTGCGAAGCCCCCGGTGCGCAGCACCATCAACCCCTGCGCCACCGCATTCATGCCCAGAGTGAAGATCATCGAGGGGACGCGCAAATAGGCGACGCCGAAACCGCTGATGAGCCCCATCGCCATGCCGCAGAGAATACCGAACGGGATGGCGAGCGCCTCGCCCAGCGGTCCCCAGCCGGCGGCGGCGGTCGACATCATGCCGCCCACCGTCACCACCCAGGGCACCGAAAGGTCGATCTGGCCCAGCAGGATGACCAGCATCATCCCCGTGGCGATGAGCCCCAGGAACGATGCCACCTGCAATTGCTGCAGCAGATATTCCGGCGACAGGAAGCTCGACGAATAGAGGCTGCCCACCAGCAGCAGCAGGACGATGCAACCAAAGGCGGCCAGAACCGGCTTGTCGAGGCGGGCGATGAAGGGGGGCAAGGCACGGGTCATGATCAGCCGAAGAGATCTAGGCGGTTCTTGATGCGCAGCAGCCGCAGCGACCCCAGGGTCACGGCCAGGAGCAGGATGACGCCCTGGAACAAGGGCTGCCACAGCGGATCGAGATCGAACACGAACAGCAGATCGCCGATGGTCCTGAGCACGAAGGCGCCGAAGATGGCGCCGATCGCACTCCCCGATCCGCCGAACAGCGAGACGCCGCCGATCACCACCGCGGCAATCGCGTTCAAGGTATAGGATCCGCCGATGGTGGCCGACGCTTCGCCGGAATAAGTGATGAAGGTTAGCATCAAGCCGCCGCAGGAAGCGAGCAGCCCGGCCACCACATAGGCGGCAAGGCGCGCGCGGTCGATGCTGACGCCCGACATATAGGCCGCCGGCTCCGACGAGCCGATGGCATAGATGGCGCGGCCGATTTCCGAGCGCCGCAGCGGGACCCAGATCACCAGCACGATGCCCAGCAGCACGACGAGCGACGTGGGAATCCCGCCCGGCAATTGTTCGGTCAGCGCATCGGCCAGATCCGAATTGACATCGCCCCCCGGAACTGGCCGCAGCCACAAGGCGATGCCATAGAAGATGGCGCCGGTGGCCAAAGTGGTGACGATCGGCTGCAGGCGGCCATAGATGACGATGAGTCCGTTGAGCGCGCCGCACAGCATGCCGGCCAGCAGCACCGCGACGATGCCAAGGCCGGTTTCCAAGGCGGAACCGACGACCAGCTGCGAGGCCAGGCAATTGGCCAGCACGAAGATCATGCCGACGGAAAGGTCGATGCCGGCGGTGAGCACCACCAGGGTCTGCGCCATGGCGATCAGCGCCAGCAGCACGCCCTTATTGGCGGCCGTCGTCACCACCATGCCGCTGAAGCCGGCGCTGTGATTGCCGGTATAGATGCCGAACATGATGACGAAGACCGAAACGGCCAGCAGCGTGCCCTTGTTCTCGGCCAGCCAATAGCGGAAATCACCCAACCTGCCGCTCCTCCTCATGCGTGATACTGAAGGCGCTGCTGACCAGCGCATGCTCGGTAATCTCGGGCCCCGCCAGCTCGCGCACGATGGCGCCATCATACATCACCAGCACCCGGTCGCAGCAGCCGATCAGCTCGTCATAATCGGTCGAATAGAACAGGATCGTGGCCCCGTCATCGGCGAGCTTGCGCAGCAATTGATAGATCTCCTGCTTGGTGCCGACATCGATGCCGCGCGTCGGATCGTTGAGCAGGATGATGCGGGGCGCCACCATCAGCCATTTGGCGATCACGACCTTCTGCTGGTTGCCGCCCGACAGCGCCCCCACCGGGATATCCAGGTTGGCCGCCTTGATGGCCAGCAGCTTCACCATCGTCTCGACCGCGTTCCGCTCGCGCGTGCGGTCGATGATCCCCATCCGCGCCAGCGAATCCAGCGCCGGCAGGGTCAGATTGTCCTTGACCGACATGGGCAGCATCAGCCCCTCGGTCTTGCGGTCCTCGGGGATGAGGGCCATCGATGTCTGCGACGCCTTGGCGGAACGCGGTCCGCGCAGGCGACGGACCGTCCCTTGCACGGCCACATCGCCGCCAACACCGCGCAGCACGCCGAAGAGCGCCAGCAGCAATTCGCGCTGCCCCTGCCCGTCAAGGCCGCCCAGCCCCACGATCTCGCCCGGCTTTACCGCGAATGAAATGCCGTTCAAGCGCTGGTTCCAGCCGAGATTTGTGACCTCCAGCGCCGGCGCACCGGTCTTGGGGGCGGCTGGTTTCGGCGGAAAGACATGGCTGTATTCGCGCCCGATCATCATTTCGACGACTTCATTGCGCGACTTGGTGCCTTGCGCATAGCTCGCCACATGCCGCCCGTTGCGGAAGACCGAGCAATCGTCGGCGAGCTCGTCGATCTCCTGCATGCGGTGCGAGATATAAAGGAGCGCCAGGCCTTCGCCGCGCAGCCGCTTCAGGACGGTGAATACCTTGGCGACGTCGCCCGCCGTGAGGGCCGAAGTCGCTTCATCCAGGATAAGGATGCGGGGCTTGCGCCCCAGCGCCTTGGCGATTTCCACCATCTGCCGGCGCGAGAGCGGCAAATCCTTCACCAGCGCCAGCGGGTGAATGTCCTCGGCCCCGGCCCGCGCCAATGCTGCCTCGGCAAAGCGGCGCTGCGCCTTCCGGTCGATGAGGCCGAAACGCTTGGGCGGCCCTGCGATGGCGATATTGTCGGCGACCGAGAGGTCGGGGATCAGCGACAATTCCTGGAAGATGCAGACGATGCCGGCCGCATTGGCGGCTTTGGGTGTCGGAAACCGCACCTCCTGTCCATCGAGGCGCATGATGCCGTGATCGGCCTGCACCACGCCGGACATGATCTTGATGAGCGTCGATTTCCCCGCCCCGTTCTCGCCCAGCACGGCATGAATGCGGCCGATTTCGACCCGCAATTGCGCATCCTCGAGCGCCCGCACACCGCCATAGCTCTTGGCGATGTTCCGCATCTCGAAGAGCGGGATCTGCTGATCCATCGACGCGCGTCCCCTTGAACCATGCCGCCGTCCGATATCGTTCCGTACCGGACGGCGGCATGCATTGCCGTCAGAAGCCTATTGGTCCGTTTCCGACTGGCCCATGATTTCCTGCGCCGTGAAATTGATGCCGCAGGTCGGGAAGGCGTTGCCGACGAAGAAATTGTCGGACTGGTCCTTGTAGAAATTCTCGCCGTCCTTGAAGTCCGGGTCGTTGACCTTGGCCAAGGGCAGGCGGATCGATTGCGGCACCACCTGGCCCTCGAGTGCCGCGATCGCCGTCTTGATCGCCACCGCCACCTGGGCCGGGCCGGTGCCGCCGGAGGCGCATTTCAGCCCCTCGCCGGAATGCTCGCCGCACAATTTGCGGAAGCCATTCTCGGTTTCGCCACCCACCGGCACGAACGGGTGCCCCGCATCCATCAGGGCCCGCACGGTGCCGGTCGAACCGCCCTGCACGGTGACGCCGACGAAGCTCTTGTGCACGGCCACGGCATCGGCCGTCACCTTCTGCGCGGTGCCGTCATCCCATTTGCCGACGACTTCGACGGTCTCCCAGTTCTTGCCGGAGGCCTTCAGCACTTCCTGGATGCCATCATGGCGGTCGCGGTCGACCGAGGTGCCTTCGACACCGCGGACTTCCAGCACCTTGCCGCCGCCGGGGATATTATCGACCAGCCATTGCGCCCAATATTCGCCCAAGCCCTTCTGGTCGACATTGACGTTGATGGCTTCGTCGGTATCGAGCGTGTTGTCGAAGGCCACCAGCACGATGCCGGCCTTCCTGGCGCGCTTGATGACGGGCGTGAAGGCAGCCGGGTTCTGCGCGTTGACGACGATGGCGTCGTACCCGGAGGCGATGAAGTTATCGACCGCCGCCAGCTGTGCCGCCAGGTCCTCGCCGGTCGAGACGACCTTGAACTCCTTGAGCTTGGCCTTGACGTCCGGTTGTTCGGCATAGGCCTTGGCGGTCTTGATCATCTGGATGCGCCAGGTATTGCCGATGAAGCCGTTGGCCAGGGCGATCCGGTAGGGTCCTTCCTTCTTCGGGAACTGGAAATATTTCGTGTCCGCCGTCCAGGGGGCGAAGCATTCCGGTTCGGCCCCGGGGCCGGCCACCACTTCCTGCGCGAGGGTGGCGGTAGCGAGAGATGTCGAGAGTGCAGTCGCGGCCAGCAGCTTCAGCAAAGGCCGAAGGCCGGACCGCCGAGATTTCGGCGCGAGCATTTTATCCTCCCAATGGTCATTCGTAATTGAATTCCCAATCCCGGCGGGTGGTGGCGATCGCGTCGCCCGATTTTCCTGGTCCCGGCCGGCAATCCATGGATAATGTGAAATGACAGCGCTGTCAATTGGCGCGATTGCCTGCTAAACAGGGAAAGAAGTAGCTTGCCGGCACAGAGGATGGCGAGTCGGCTCCAGGCCGGTTCCGAACCATCCCGTCGCAGGGAGGTCAAAATTCGCAGGAAGCGCAGCACGCTGGCCGATGTCGCGAGCCTTGCTTGTGTCAGTGCCGTCACCGTTTCACGGGCGCTGCGGCGCCCCGACATGGTCTCGGCCAAGCTTCGCGAGCGCATCCAGGCGGCGGTACGGGAACTCGCTTATGTACCGGACGTGGCGGCCAGCCGCCTTGCCTCCAACCGCACGCACACGATCGGCGTCATCGTCTCCTCGCTCACCAACGGCGTCTTTGCCGACTACATCAACGCGCTCCACGACAATCTGCTGCCGGCCGGCTACCAGGTCCTCATCCTCTCGACCCGTTATTCCGAGGCCGAGGAGGAGAAGGCCATCGCCACCCTGCTCGGCCAGCATCCGGAAGCGATCATCATCGTCGGCGTCGACCAGTCGGAACATGCGCGGCACCTGCTGGAAAGTTCCGGCGTGCCGGTCGTGCAGACATTCCAGCTCACCGACACGCCGATCGACATCAATCTCGGTCTCGACCAGCGGGACGCCGCCTACCAGGCGACGAAGACGCTGATCGATCTAGGCCACAGGAAAATCGGCGTCATCGCCTCGCGCCTCGACGCCCGCGCCCGGGCGCGTCTCGAAGGTTATGCCCGCGCCATGCGCGAAGCCGGACTCTTCGACGAGAAATGGTACGCGACCACGCCGCAACAGACCTGCGTCAAGGCCGGCGGCCAGTTGCTGGCTCAGCTCATCGACAAGGGCTGCCAGCCGGAAGCCGTCTTCTGCTGCGACGACCTCCTGGCGCTCGGCGTGCTTTTCGAATGCCAGCGCCGCGACATCGAAGTACCCGACGACATGTCGATCATCGGCTTCAACAATCTGGAATTTGCCGAAAGCGCCCAGCCACCGCTCGCCACCGTGGCGACACCGCGCTACGAGATGGGACAGATGGCCGCCGAGATCGTCCGCAAGATCATTGAATCCGGCGAACGTCCGCCCGACAGCCGCATCGATGTCGGCTACAAGCTGGAACTCCGCGGCAGCGTGAAGCGCCCAGCGTAAGCACTCCCCTCGCTCTAAAATCCGACCGTCAGGTTGACGTTGGCGAACTTCGCGGCGCCGTCCTGGCCTTCGAATTCCTCCGAGCGGTAGGTGAACCCGGCATCGAGCTTCACCGCATTCGACCAGAACAGGGCAACGCCGCCGGTGAGATCGCCGACGAAATGCTCCTTGTCGACTTCGCGGCTGCTGCGCCAGCTGTTGCCGTCCAGAAAGATGTTCCGCGCCACCGCCCGGCCTTGCGCGCCGGCATAGATATAGAAACCGAACGGGTCATCGAGATAGTCGCTGTTGAAATAGCTGGTGCCCGACAGCGACGGGCGGATGCGGCTTGGGCCGTAATCGGCCTCCAGATTGCGCCCGAAGCGCAGCATGGCGCCAAGTTCGCCATAGGTCATGACATTGCCGAGCGTAACACCCGCCTCCGGTATCGCATCGACCGCGAAGCCGGAAACCAGAGGCTGGATGAAGCGGTACTTGCGTTCGTAGGTCAGCATCAGGCCCGGCTCGTTATGGATCTGCCGGTCCCAGCCATTGGCGGTATCGACGCCGATGAACTGGTGCCAGTCGTTCTGGGTCGGGCGTCCCTGCGCCGCGGGGCCCACGATGCCGACCAGCAGTTCCAGATTGTCCAGCCGGCGCCTGTCGGTGTCCTTGACGAAGCCGATACCGCCATAGGCCCAACCGGCATAGGGACGGTCGTCGGCGTCCGGATCCTCGGCGCCGGTATCGTCCGGCGTGAAGATGCTCTGCCCGAATATCACCTGATAGCGGCGCGATGTTTCGGCGCCCGATCCGAACAGGCCGATCGACGACAGCCCCTCGAACGGTCCCGCCCAGAAGCTGTCGCTCGCGACATCGGGCCCCAGATAGGCGAACTCGAAACCTTGCGTGTAATAGCGGTCGGTCGGAAAGACGATGGAATCGTTTTCCTCCGTGAGCGTCACGCGCCCGGCATCGTCCGCCAACGCCTCTCCGCCACGGGGCAGAACCAGGAGGAGCGCCAGCGGACAGACCAGCGGACAGAGTCGTGCGGACAAGGATTGAAACATGATTTTCCCAGATGGACGCAGTGGGCGGGGAAGTAATGTCGAAAGCATTTCCCGGCAAGCTCAACCCCCGCTATGCCGGTAAGTTCCGACAGGAACGCATCGCCGCGCAAAGGACAAGTCACATCAATGTGTTGCGACCTCGCCATGCGGCGATTCGGCGAGCGGCGGCGCTTCGAAGCCCTGGCTCTTCTTCGCGAACTTCCGCACCACCACATAGAAGGCCGGCGTGAAAATGAGGCCGAAGACGGTGACGCCGATCATGCCGTAGAAGACGGCGGTGCCCAGCGATTGCCGCATCTCGGCACCGGCGCCCTTGGCCAGCACCAGCGGCAGCACACCGAGGATGAAGGCGAAGGAGGTCATCAGGATCGGCCGCAACCTGGTCTGCGCGGCGTCGGTGGCGGCCGTGAAACGGTCCGATCCCTCTTCCTCCGCCTGCTTGGCGAACTCGACGATCAGGATGGCGTTCTTGGCGGCAAGGCCGATGAGCACGACGAAGCCGACCTGCGCCAGGATGTTGACCTCGATATGCCGGAACAGCAGCCCGCTTACCGCCGCCAGCAGACACATCGGCACGATCAGCACGACGGAGAGCGGCAGCGACCAGCTTTCATATTGCGCCGCCAGCACGAGGAAGACGAAAACGACCGCCGCCCCGAAAACCAGCAGCCCGGTATCGCCCGCAAGCTTCTGCTGATAGGCAAGCTCGGTCCATTCGAAACCGAAACCGTCGGGTAGGTTCTCGGCGGCGAGCTTCTCCATCGTGTCCAGGCCATAGCCCGCGGAGTAGCCGGGCTGGGTATTGCCTTGGATTTCCACCGCCGGATAAAGGTTGTAGCGCGGCACGCGGTAGGGGCCGGTCACGTCGTTGAAGGATGCCACGGATCCCAAGGGCACCATGTCGCCGGCGGCATTGCGCGTCTTCAGATTGGCGATGTCGTGCAGCTCCTGCCGGAAGGATCCGTCGGCCTGCGCTGTGACGCGGTACGTGCGCCCCAGATAATTGAACTCGTTGACGAAGCTGGAGCCGAGATAGACTTCCAGCGTCTTGAATACCTGGTCCGCCGAGACCCCCAGCATCTCGGCCTTCGCCCGGTCGATATCGGCATAGACCTTCGGCGTCTTGGTGTTGAAGAGCGAGAACACGCCCGTCAGGCCCGGGGTCTGGCTGGCGGCGCCGATGACGCTGTGCATCGCATTCTCCAGCGCTGGCAGCCCGCGCCCGCGCCGATCCTGCAGCATCATCTTGAAGCCGCCGGAATTGCCGATCCCGCGCACCGGCGGCGGCGCGATGACGATGACGAAAGCCCCCTGCACCGCGCTCAGATTCTCCTGCAGCCGCTGCGCCATCGCATCGGCGCTGAGGCCCAGGGCGGCGCGTTCCGGGAACGGCTTCATTGGCACGAAGATGGCGCCGGAATTGGGCGCGTTGGTGAAAGTGGCGCCGTCCAAGCCGGCAAACTGCACGGCATGTGCCACACCCTCGGTGCCCAGGATGATCCTGGCCGCCTGCTGTACCACCGCATCGGTCCGCTCCAGCGACGAACCGGGCGGCAATTGCAGCACGGTGATGAGATAGCCTTGATCCTGCTGCGGGATGAAGCCGGTGGGCGCACGGTTGAACTGCCAGCCGGTGAGGGCGATGAGTCCGGCATAGACCACCAGCATCAGGATCGAAAGCCGCACCAGCCGCCGCGTCAGGCCGCCATAGCCGCCTGAAAGGCGATCGAAGACCGTGTTGAAGCCGTTGAAGAACCCGCGCACCCCGCGCGTCAGAATATTGCCGCGCGGCGGGCGATGGTCATGTGCCTTGAAGAGCACGGCGCACAGCGCCGGGCTGAGAGTCAGCGAGACGAAGCAGGAAATCACGGTGGCCGCCGTGATGGTGACGGCGAACTGGCGAAAGAACTGGCCGGAAATGCCGGTGATGAATGCCGCCGGCACGAAGACCGCGGTCAGCACCAGCGCGATGGCGATGAGCGCGCCGCCCACCTCGTCCATGGTGCGCTTGGTCGCGTCGCGCGGTTGCAGGCCCAGACGCAGGTTGCGCTCGACATTCTCCACCACGACGATGGCGTCGTCGACCACGATGCCGACCGCGAGCACCAATCCGAACAGCGACAGATTGTTGAGCGAGTAGCCCATGGCCGCCAGCACGGAGAAGGTGCCGACCAGCGAGACCGGAATGGCGAGGATGGGAATGAGCGACGCGCGCCAGCTCTGCAGGAACAGGATCACCACGAACACCACCAGAATGACGGCCTCGTAGATAGTCTTGATCACCTCATGGACCGATTCGGCGATGAATTCGGTGGGGTTGTAGACGATGCTGTGGATGAGGCCGACCGGAAAGCTCCTGGAGAGTTCTTCCATCGTCTTCAGGACGGTCTCCGCCGTCGCCAGCGCGTTCGATCCAGGGCGCTGGTAGATCAGCAATGCCACCGCCTGGCGGTCGTCGAGATAGGAGTTGGTGCTGTAATCCTGGGCGCCGATCTCGACGCGTCCGATATCGCGGACCCGGGTGATGGCGCCATTGGATTCGGCCTTCACCACGATATTGCCGAACTGGCGTGGATCGGAGAGCCGGCCCAGTGTTTCGATGCTGAGCTGGAAGGCGCCGGGTATCGGCACCGGCGGCTGGTTCAAGGCACCCGCCGCCACCTGCACGTTCTGCGCCTGCAGGGCCGCCACCACCTCGCTGGCGGTGAGGTTGCGCGCCGCGATCTTTTCCGGGTCGAGCCAGATGCGCATCGAATAGTCGCGCGCGCCGAAGATGCGCACATCGCCGACACCGTCCAGGCGCGCCAGCACGTCCTTGATCTGCAGCGTGGCGTAGTTCGACATATAGAGCTGGTCGCGCGACTGATCCGGCGAGGTGAGATGGATCACCATCATCAGATCCGGCGAGTTCTTGCGCACCGTGACGCCGATACGCCGCACTTCCTCCGGCAGGCGCGGTTCCGCCGCCGAAACGCGGTTCTGTACCAGCACCTGGGCGATGTCGAGATCGGTGCCGAGCTTGAAGGTCGCGGTCACCACCAGATTGCCGTCGCCGGTCGCTTGGCTCGTGAGATAGATCATGCCCTCGACGCCGTTCACTTCCTGCTCCAGCGGCGTCGCCACCGTGTTGCTGACCACTTCGGCCGAGGCGCCGGGATAGCTCGCGCGGATTTCGATGGTCGGCGGCGCGATCTCCGGATACTGCGCGACCGGCAGGGTGAAATAGGCGGCGGCACCCACCAGGGTCACGAACACCGAGAGCACCGTCGCGAAGATCGGGCGGTCGATGAAGAAATGCGAGAAGCGCATGGGTTCCGCGCTCCCTAATTTTCTGCTTTGGCTTCGATCTTGCCAGGAGCAGGCGCCACCTTGGCGCCGGCTCGCGCCCGCAACAGGCCGTCGATGATGATCTGCTCATCGCCGGAAAGACCTTCGCGGATGACGCGCAAGCCCTCGATCAGAGGCCCCGGCCGCACCACGCGCGGCTCCACCGTGCCGTCTTCCCTTACCGTCATGACGATCTTCTGCGACTGGTCGGAAAGGATGGCGCTGTCGGGAATCAGCACCGCGTCGTAAGAGTCTGAGCCCGGGATGCGGACGCGGCCGAACTGGCCCGGCGTGATTAGGTGGCTCGGGTTTGGAAAGACGGTGCGGGCGCGGATCGTGCCCGTGGCGCGGTCGACCTGATTGTTGACGAAATCCATCCTGCCCTCGAGCGACCATTCCTCCTCGTCCGTGAGATGGCCGAAAACCTCGAGCTGTTCGTCACGGGTCGAGGTCAGCTTGCCGGATGCCGCCGCGCGCTGATAGGCCAGGAAATCGGCCTCGCTCACGTCGAAACTGAAATGGATGGGATCGAGCGAGACGATCGAAGCCAGCGCCATCGCGCCGCCGCCATCGCCGCCGGTGATCAGATTGCCGATACTCACCTGGTGGTTGCCGATGCGGCCGGACATGGGCGACAGCACGCGGGTGAAACTGAGGTTGAGCTTGGCCGACGCGATCGCGGCCCTGGCGACTTCGGCATCGGCGGCGGCGGAGAGCATCTCCTGCGTCCGTTCGTCGAACGTGCTCTGCGAGACGAAATCGCTCTTCTTCAATTTGTCGGCGCGGGCCAATTGCTGCTTGGCGAGGTTTACCCGCGCTTCGGCCGAATTGAGCGCCGCTTGCGCCGAGGTGAGCGTGATCTCGAAGGGGCGCGGGTCGATGACGAAGAGCAGGTCGCCTTCCTTGACCATCTGCCCGTCGGTGAAATGAATCGATTCCAGATAGCCGCTGACGCGCGCGCGAATCTCGACCGAATCCACCGCCTCGAACTGACCGGTGAATTCGTCCCATTCGACGATCCGCTTGACCAGGGGCTTGGCCGTTGTGACCGGGGGCGGGGCCGCGGGGGCCGCCGCGGCACTTTGCACCGCCGCCCCCTCATAATGCCGGAAGTACCAGTATCCCCCGGCGAATACCATGGCGCCGATGATGAGGATGCTGATGAGCCAGCGCGGATTGCGCGGCTTGTGGGGCGGCAGCGGTGGAAGCTGTTCCGGTGTCACGACCGGGCTTGGCGCATTCGCTGGATCAGTCATCCCGCCCCCCCATACCGCCATGTATGGGGAACATCATCTCAGCCAAACGGCGAAGCCGTCAATGCAATGCAGTCGAATGGGCAATGCAGTCGAATGGGCAATGCAGCCGAATGGGCAATGCAGCCGAAAGGCAATATGAATGAAATCATCATCTCCTTAACGGCGGCGCGGGGCTCCGGCAAGGAACAGGGCGGAAACGGCGCGAGGAATGGAGGATCGGGCCAGAATTCTGGAGAAATGTGCGTGGCCACCGGCGCTGGCGAGACTATATCTCCAAGACCACGCGGCCAAGATGGGGAAAGGCCTCGATGTGCCGATGGGCTTCGACGAAATCGGCAAAGGCGAATTTGCGGTCGATGATCGGCCGCAACAGGCCTTGTGCCGTCATCTGGTTGATCTCCTTGAGGGCGGTCGTGACCGCCGGCCAGTTCGGCTTGATACCGAGCTCGGCATGGCCGGTGAAATCGAGCAGCGAGAAACGATGGAACTGCAGATGCTTGCGAAACGCCGCCCAGGCGGGGAAGGCCGCTTCGTTGCCGCCGTCGAGACCGTAAAGGATGAGCTTGCCGCAGGGTGCCGCGACATCGCCCAGCAGCGCCATCTGGTTGCCGCCGCAGCCATCGACCACGACCTCGACGCCCTTGGTATGGGTGTAGCTGCCGACCGCGAGGCTGAGATCCTGCTCCTCGGTCAGCACCACCTTGTCGGCACCCAGCTTCAGCAGCAGGTCATGGGGTTCGGCATTGCGCGTCGCGGCGACGACATGGGCGCCCAGCGCCTTGGCCATCTGCACCATGGCACCGCCGATGCACCGGCCGGCCTCCGTCACCAGCACCGTTTGGCCCGATCGCAGGCCGGCGAGATTGGCCAGCGCGAAATAGGCACTGAGCAAGGGCGTGTAATGCACCGCCGCTTCCGCGGCCGTGAAATTGTTGCTGGCGGGATAGGTCGTCACCGCCTCGCGCGGCATCAGCACATGGTCGCCATAGGCCGGATAGCGGTTGGGCGTGTGCGCCTTGAAGGTTGCCACCCGGGCGCCTATCTCGAGATCCTCGACCTCGTCGCCGACCGCCTCCACCACGCCCGCCACTTCGGAACCGATGCCGGCCGGCAGCTTGGCCTGCTCGGCCGCCAGATTCTGACGCCACAGGACGTCTTCCCAACTGACCCCGATCGCCTCCGACCGAATGAGGACTTCCCCCGCCGCCGGTCTGGGTGTCGGCACCTCTTCCAGTTGCAGGACATCTGCTCCCCCGAAACGGTGGAAGCGGATCATTCGGGACATGCTCAACCTCGGTGACGGGCGCTTGGGGCGCCCCAACTATGACGCAGTTCATATCTAATGATGAGAGAGAGCCACAACTATTCACCCTGGTCGATAGTGCTCATGCCCGATTCTGATAAGAATATTGGCATAAGCGCCCACGTTGGTCATTATTTCGCACTGCAAACTCTGGCCGATTCATGAACCGGAACGATCTCAGGCGCGTCGATTTCAACCTGCTGGTGGTCTTTGAGACCTTGATGCATGAGCGCAGCGTCACCAAGACCGCGGAAAAGCTGTTCCTGGGGCAACCGGCGATCAGCGCCGCTTTGGTGCGCCTGCGCACGCTCTTCAATGACGAACTCTTCGTCCGCACCGGCCGGTCCATGGAGCCGACCGCGCGCGCCGTCGAGATTTTCGCCATGCTGAGCCCGGCCCTCGATTCGATCTCGACCGCGCTCAGCGCCTCGCAGGAATTCGACCCGGCCACCGCCGCCAATGTCTTTCGCATCGGCCTCTCGGACGATGTCGAATTCAGCCTGCTGCCGCTGCTCCTGCGCCGGATCCGGGCCGAGGCGCCGGGTGTCGTGCTGGTGGTGCGGCGGGTCAATTACCTGCTGGCGCCGGGCATGCTCTCTTCGGGCGAAATCTCGGTCGCCGTGAGCTTCCTCGACGAATTGCCGGCCAATGCCAAGAAGAAGACCGTGCGCCGCATCCGCGCCAAGATGCTGCGCGCCGACACCACGCCCGGCAAGCTTACCTTGGATGAATATTGCGCGCGGCCCCATGCCATCGTCTCCTTCGCCGGTGACCTCAATGGCTATGTGGACAATGAACTCTCGAAGATCGGCCGCTCGCGCAGGGTCGTTCTCGCCGTGCCGCAGTTCAACGGATTGGGCAGCCTGCTCGCCGGCACCGATATCCTTACGACCGTTCCGGATTATACCGCCGACTATCTCGCCTCCAGCGGCGGCCTGCGCATCGAGGAACATCCGCTGAGCCTGCCGCTGGGTTCCCTCTCCATGGCCTGGCGCGGGGCGCAGGATAACGATCCGGCGGAGAAATGGCTGCGCTCGCGCATCAGCATGTTCGTGGGCGATGAGGAATCGTCAAGCTAAGGCGCGGTTTTCTTATCCCATCCCAGGATCACATCCCAGGATTACATCCCAGGATTACATCACTGGCGTCGATAATCATCTTCACGCCGTTCTATTCGCAGATGCGGCAAGTCCCCAGCACATTGCCACGATATCGGACTCAATTCGTCGGAGCGGGGCATGAATTTCCCATCGAAGCTTGTGTACATTGCAGCCGGCGGCGTCGCCTTGCTGATGCTGAATGCCTGCGACAAGCCGCAGGCATCGGTGCAGGAACGCCCGCTCGCCAAGGTCAGCGTCGCTGAAATCATCCAGCATCCCGTGAACGAATGGGACGAAGTGACCGGGCGCCTCGAAGCGCCGCAATCGGTCGTCATCCGCGCCCGCGTCTCCGGCTATATCGACAGAATCGCCTTCGAAGAGGGCGCCATGGTGAAGAAGGGCGACCTTCTGGTGCAGATCGACCCGCGCCCCTTCGCCGCCGAGGTGAAACGCCTTGAGGCGCAAGTGGTGCGTGCCCGCGCCAGCTCCGAGCGCGCGCAGAACGAAGCCAAGCGCGGCGAAGCCTTGCGCGCCGGCAAGATCATCGGCGGCGAGGAAGCCGATGCCCGCAACAGCACGGCAGCCGAAGCCAAGGCCGCAGTCGCCGCCACCCAGGCCCAGCTCGACATCGCCCGGCTCAATCTCAGCTTCACCGAAGTGCGCTCCCCCATCGACGGCCGCGTCAGCCGGGCCGAACTCACCGAAGGCAACCTTGTCCAGGCCGATGAGAGCCGCCTCACCAGCGTCGTCTCGACCGACAAGGTCTATGCCTATTTCGACATCGATGAGAGCGTGTATCTGAAATACGAAACGCTCACCCGCCAGGGCGATATCGGCCAGGCTGCGCCGGTGTTCCTGGGACTGAGCAACGAGGCCGGGCATCCGCACCAGGGCCGCATGGATTTCATCGACAACCAGGTCAACCCGAAGACCGGCACCATGCGCGGCCGCGCCGTGTTCGACAATAAGGACGGCACCTATACGCCGGGCCTCTATGTGCGCCTGAAGCTGGTCGGCAGCGCCAACTACATGGCGAGCCTCATCGACGATGCCGCCATCGGCACCGATCTCGGCAAGAAGTTCGTGCTGGTGCTGGATAAGGACAACAAGGTCGCCTATCGCAGCATCGAATTGGGACCCAAGCTCGAAGGCCTGCGCATCGTCCGCAGCGGCCTGAAGGCGGGTGAGAAGATCGTCGTCAACGGCTTGCAGCGCGTGCGCCCCGGCATGCCGGTCGATGCGCAAACCGTACCCATGGCCGAAGAGGGCACGCTCGCCAATTTCGGCACAGCCGCCGGTCCCAACCAGGCCGCGGCCGCCAACTGAAAGCCGGCGCCATGAACTTCTCGCAATTCTTCATCCAGCGGCCGATCTTCGCCGCGGTGCTGTCGCTGGTCATCCTCATCGGCGGCCTTATCTCGCTCTTTCAATTGCCGATCAGCGAATATCCGGAAGTGGTGCCGCCGACCGTCGTGGTGCGCGCCAATTTCCCCGGCGCCAACCCCAAGGTGATCGGCGAAACCGTGGCCGCCCCCCTGGAGCAGGCGATCAACGGCGTCGAGAACATGCTCTACATGTCCTCGCAATCGACCGCCGATGGCAAGATGACTCTCACGGTGACGCTGGCTCTGGGCACCGATCTCGACGTAGCCCAGGTACAGGTGCAGAACCGCGTCACCCGCACCATGCCCAAGCTGCCGGAGGAAGTGCAGCGCCTCGGCATCACCGTCGACAAGGCATCGCCCGACCTCACCATGGTCGTGCATCTGAGCTCGCCGGATAACCGCTATGACATGCTCTATCTTTCCAACTACGCGCTCCTCAACGTGAAGGACGAGCTGGCGCGGCTCGACGGTGTCGGCGACGTGCAGCTTTTCGGTCTCGGCGATTATTCCCTGCGCGTCTGGCTCGATCCCAACAAGGTGGCCACACGCGGCCTCACCGCGACCGATGTCGTTCGCGCCATCCGCGAGCAGAACCGCCAGGTGGCGGCCGGCGCCCTGGGCGCCCCGCCCTCCCCCGGCGAGAATGCGTTCCAGCTCTCGATCAACACGCAAGGCCGCCTCGTCACCGAGGAGGAGTTCGAGAAGATCATCATCCATGTCGGCGACAATGGCGAAATCACGCGCCTCAAGGACATCGCGCGGGTCGAGCTCGGCTCCAGCCAATATGCGCTCCGCTCCCTCCTCAACAACCAGCCGGCCGTCGCCATTCCGATCTTCCAGCGCCCGGGCTCCAACGCCATCGCCATTTCCGACCTCGTGCGCGAGAAGATGGCCGAGCTGAAGACCAAATTCCCCGAAGGCGTCGATTATTCGATCGTCTACGATCCCACCGTCTTCGTGCGCGGCTCGATCGAAGCCGTGGTCCACACGCTCCTCGAAGCCATCGCCCTCGTCGTGCTGGTGGTCGTGCTGTTCCTGCAGACCTGGCGCGCCTCGATCATTCCGCTGGTGGCCGTGCCAGTCTCATTGATCGGCACCTTCGCGGTGATGCATTTCTTCGGCTTCTCCTTGAATGCGCTGTCGCTCTTCGGCCTGGTGCTGGCGATCGGCATCGTGGTCGACGACGCCATCGTCGTGGTGGAGAATGTCGAACGCAATATCGAGCTGGGCTTGAAACCGGTCGACGCCACCAAGCGCGCCATGCGCGAGGTGACGGGACCGATCGTCGCCACCGCCCTGGTGCTGTGCGCGGTCTTCGTGCCGACGGCCTTCATCTCAGGCTTGACCGGCCAGTTCTACCGCCAGTTCGCGCTCACCATCGCCATCTCGACGGTGATCTCGGCCTTCAACTCGCTGACACTCTCCCCTGCCCTGGCCGCCTATCTTCTGAAGGGCCACGGCGAGAAGAAGGACGGCTTCTCGCGCCTGCTCGACTTCATCTTCGGGCGCTGGCTGTTCAAGCCCTTCAATCGCTTCTTCGAAATGGCAAGCCACGGCTATGTCGGCACCGTGCGGCGCGTGCTCAGAGGTTCGGCGGTGGCGCTTTTCGTCTATGTGGGTCTCGTCGCCTTGGGCTGGACCGGCTTTGCCAACACGCCGACCGGTTTCGTGCCGCAGCAGGACAAGCAATATCTGGTGGCCTTCGCACAGCTCCCGGATGCAGCGACCCTCGACCGCTCCGAGGCGGTGATGAAGAAGATGTCCGACATCGCCCTCAAATATCCGGGCGTGCTCGATACGATCGCCTTCCCCGGCCTCTCGATCAACGGCTTCACCAACAGCCCCAACAGCGGCATCGTCTTCGTCTCGCTGAAGCCGTTCGAGGAACGGCGCGATCCCAGCCAGTCGGCCGGCGCCATCGCGGGCGCTCTCAACGCGCAGTTCGCCGGCATCCAGGACGCCTTCATCGCCATCTTCCCGCCGCCCCCGGTGCAGGGTCTCGGCACCATCGGCGGCTTCCGCCTGCAGATCGAGGACCGCGCGCAATTGGGCTATGAGGAGCTCTATAAGGAAACGCAGAACATCCTCGCCAAGGCGCAACAGGTGCCGGAACTGGCCGGCGTCTTCTCCAGCTACCAGATCAACGTGCCGCAGGTCGATGCCGACATCGACCGCGAGAAGGCGAAGACACATGGTGTGGCGATCAGCGACATCTTCGACACGCTGCAGGCTTATCTCGGCTCGCTCTATGTCAACGACTTCAACCGCTTCGGCCGTACCTTCCAGGTCAACGTCCAGGCCGACCAGCAATACCGCCTGGAATCCGGCCAGATCGGCCAATTGAAGGTGCGCAACGACCAGGGCGAAATGGTGCCGCTCTCGACCTTCGTGAGGGTCGCGGACAGCGCCGGTCCCGACCGCGTCATGCACTATAACGGCTTTGCCACCGCCGAGATCAACGGCGCGCCGGCCCCCGGCTATTCATCCGGCCAGGCCCAGGCGGCCATCGAGAAACTGCTGGCCCAGGAACTGCCCAACGGCATGACCTATGAGTGGACGGAACTGACCTATCAGCAGATCCTCGCCGGCAATACCGCGCTCTTCGTCTTCCCGCTCTGCGTCCTTCTCGCCTTCCTGGTGCTGGCGGCGCAGTATGAAAGCTGGGGCCTGCCGCTGGCGGTCATCCTGATCGTGCCGATGACGCTGCTCTCCGCCATCACCGGCGTCATTCTTTCGGGCGGCGACAACAACATCTTCACCCAGATCGGCCTCATCGTGCTGGTGGGCTTGGCGTGCAAGAACGCCATTCTCATCGTCGAGTTCGCCAAGGACAAGCAGCAGGAAGGCATGGACCGGCTGGCCGCCGTGTTGGAGGCCTGCCGCCTGCGCCTGCGGCCCATCCTGATGACGTCGATCGCCTTCATCATGGGTGTCGTCCCGCTGGTGCTCTCGACCGGCGCCGGCGCCGAAATGCGCCACGCCATGGGTGTGGCCGTCTTCTCCGGCATGCTCGGCGTCACCTTCTTCGGCCTGCTGCTGACGCCGGTTTTCTACACACTGATCAAACGCATCAGCGAAGGCCGTCGGCCGGCGGTGGGTGCACAGCAGTTGGCGGAGTAAGGCTGTCGCCTAAATAAACTCGTCATCCCCGGGCGAAGACCCGGGGATCCACTGATGCCATTGAGAGAGTGGATGCCCGGGTCAAGCCCGGGCATGACGATTTATGAAATGGCGCGGATGTGGCGCAACCTCACCAGCAAGTATACCCGCCGTCGACCAGCACGACGCTGCCGGTCATGAGGCTCGCCGCATCGCCGGCGAGGAAGAGGACGACCGAGGCGATCTCATCCACTTCGCCGAGGCGGGCCATCGGCGTGCCGCCAATCCAGGCATCGTACATGGCCGGCTTCGATTTCACGAAGGCATTCAAGGGCGTGTTGATATAGGTCGGCGCCACCGCGTTGACGCGGACGCCGCGCGTGCCCCATTCGGCCGCCAGCGACTTGGTGAGGTGATGCACGCCGGCCTTCGAGGCGTTGTAGAAGGCCTGCTCCTGCGGCTTGTTGACGATGAAGCCGGACATCGAGCCGATATTGACGATGGTGCCGGATCTGGCCTTCAGCATGTGGTTGCCGAAAGCGCGGCAGCACCAGAAGGTGCCGTTGAGATTGACGTCGATGACATTGAGCCAATGTTCGTCGGTGACGGTCTCGGCCGGCGTCTCGGAGCGCGCGATGCCGGCATTGTTGACGAGAATGTCGATCTTGCCGAACCTCCTCACCACTTCGTCGGCGACCTTGTTGACTTGGGCCGTCCTGGTCACATCCATCTCGACAATTTCGACGGCGTAACCCTTGGCCTTCATTTCCGCCTGGCCTTCGGCCGCCACCTTGAGGTCATTGTCGGCGATGACGACCTTGGCGCCGGCTTCCGCCAGCGCTTCGACGCAGGCGAGGCCGATGGCGCGGCCGCCGCCGGTCACCAGCGCCACGCGATTGTCGAGCTTGAACTTGTTGAGATACATCTTGATTCTCTCTGCTTCCTAAAAAGAGCTGCGCGTCAGCTCATCCAATTGCCGCCATCGACATTCAATGTCTGGGCGACGATGTAATCCGCATCGGCCGAGGCCAGGAACAAAGCGGCGCCGGTGTGATCTTCCGGCGTTCCCATGCGGCCGAACGGCACGGCTTCCCCGACCAGCCGTTTCTTTTCTCCCAGGGGTCTCTTTTCATATTTGGCGAACAAGGCATCGACTTCCGCCCACATCGGCGTGTCGACGACGCCGGGCGCGATGCCGTTCACATTGATCCCGTACTTGATGAGATCGAGCCCGGCCGATTGGGTGAGGCTGATGACGGCGGCCTTGGTCGCGCAGTAGACCGAGACCAAGGCCTCGCCGCGCCGCCCGGCCTGGCTCGCCATGTTGACGATCTTGCCGCCCTTCCCTTGCGCGATCATCGTCCGCGCCACCGACTGCAGGGTGAAGAACAGGCCCTTCACATTGACGTCGAACAGGAGGTCCCAGCTCTTCTCGGTCACCTCGACGATGGGGGCGAGGTCGAACACGGCGGCATTGTTGACCAGGATGTCGATGCCGCCCGCCTTGGCAGCGACCGACTTCACCATGGCATCGATGGAATCCGGTTTGGTGACGTCGAGCGACACGAAGAAGGCCTTGCCGTCCAGCTTCCGAGCCAGCGCCTCGCCGTCATCCTTGGCGAGATCGGCAATGGCGACGGTCGCACCTTCCGCCACATAGCGTTCGACGATGGCAGCACCTATGCCGCGCGCACCGCCCGTGACGATGGCGACCTTGCCGGCGAGCTTCATGCGCGGATCGCCTTGCCGTCCCGGTCGAACCGGTGGAGGTGAGCGGGGTCCGGGGCCAGGCCGACAGTATCGCCGACCGCGACGCGCATCTCGCCCGGGCAGCGCGCCGTCAGCGTGCCGATGTCGGCCACATCGACATAGAGGAATGTGTCGCTGCCAAGATGCTCGGCCACCGCCACCCGACCGGTCCAACCCTGCCCGTCGCGATTGACGTTGAGATGCTCCGGGCGGATGCCGATGGTCGCCGCATTCCGCGCCGTGGCGAGCTTGCCGGTGATGAGGTTCATCCTGGGCGAGCCGATGAAGCCGGCGACGAAGAGATTATCGGGGCGCTCATAGAGTTCCAGCGGCGAACCGGCCTGTTCGATCCTGCCGGCGCTCAACACCACGATCTGGTCGGCCATGGTCATGGCTTCGACCTGGTCATGGGTCACATAGATCGCCGTCGTCGCCAATTGCCGCTGCAGCCGCGTCACTTCCAGGCGCATCTGCACGCGCAAGGCGGCGTCGAGATTCGAGAGCGGCTCGTCGAACAGGAACGCCTTGGGCTCGCGCACGATGGCGCGGCCGATGGCGACACGCTGGCGCTGGCCGCCGGAAAGTTCGCGCGGCTTCCTGTCCAGATAGTCGGTGAGATTGAGGATGGCGGCCGCATCCTCGACCTTCTTGTCGATCTCCGACCTGGGCAGGCCCGCCATCTTGAGGCCGAAGGCGATGTTGCCGCGCACACTCATATGCGGATAGAGCGCATAGGATTGAAACACCATGGAGAGGCCGCGCCTGGCCGGCGGCACGCCGACGACATTGATGCCGTCGATGAGGATCCTGCCGCCGGAAACGTCCTCCAGCCCCGCGATCATGCGCAGAAGCGTGGTCTTGCCGCAGCCCGAGGGGCCGACGAAGACGACGAAGGACCCGTCCTTGATCTCCAGATCCGCGCCCTGGATGATGTCATGCGCGCCGAATGATTTCCTGACACCGTCGAGGGTGATGCTGCCCATGTCATTTCCCCTTGCAATGCGTCGTCATTTGACCGCTCCGAATGTGAGGCCGCGCACCAATTGCTTCTGGCTGAACCAGCCGAGGACGAGGATCGGTGCGATGGCGAGTGTCGACGCGGCCGAGAGTTTCGCCCAGAACAACCCTTCCGGACTGGAATAGGAGGCGATGAAGGTGGTGAGCGGCGCCGCTTCCGAGGTGGTGAGGTTCAAGGTCCAGAAGGCCTCGTTCCAGGCCAGGATGAAATTGAGCAGCAAGGTCGAGGCAAGGCCCGGGATCGCCATCGGTGTCAGCACATAGACGAGTTCCTTCAAGGTGGTCGCCCCATCCATGCGCGCCGCTTCCAATATGTCCTTGGGGATTTCCTTGAAATAGGTGAACAGCATCCAGATCACGATCGGCAGATTGCCGAGACAGAGGATGAAGATGAGGCCGCTCCTGGAATCCAGCAGGCCGAAATCGCGGAAGATGAGATAGATGGGCACCAGGACGCCGACCGACGGCATCATCTTGGTGGAGAGCATCCACAGCAGGATGTCCTTGGTGCGGTGGCTGGGTGCGAAGGCCATCGACCAGGCGGCCGGAATGGCGATAGCCAAGGCGATGAGCGTCGAGCCGCCGGCGATGACGATCGAGTTCATCGCGTGATGGAGATAGTCGCTGCGCTCCTGCACGGTGACGTAGTTCTCAATCGTCCAGTCGAAGAAGAGGAAGCTCGGCGGAATGGCGAAGGCTTCAAGCTCGGTCTTGAAGCTCGCCAGCGCCATCCAGAGGATCGGAAAGAAGATCAGGAAGCCGACGAGCCACGCGGCCGCCGTGTTGACGATCTTGCGCTGCGTCGTGACCCGCTGTGCCATCGGCTCAGGCCTCCAGATTGCGGCCGACGATGCGGACCAGGAAGAAGGCGACGATATTGGCGATGATGACGGCGATGAGGCCGCCGGCCGAGGCGCCGCCGACATCGTATTGGATGAGCGCCTTGGAATAGATGAGGAAGGCGAGATTGGTGGTCTGCAGGCCAGGTCCCCCGCCGGTGGTGACGAAGATCTCGGCGAACACCGTGAGCAGGAAGATGGTCTCGATGAGGATGACCACCGTGACCGGGCGCGCCAGATGCGGCAGCGTGATGTAGATGAAGATCGATAAGGGCCCGGCGCCGTCCATCACCGCCGCTTCCTTCTGTTCCTCGTCGAGCGATTGCAAAGCGGTGAGCAGGATGAGGGCCGCGAAGGGCAGCCATTGCCAGGCGACGATGAGGATGATCGAAAAGAGCGGCATGTCGGTGAACCAGTCGATGGGCTGGAGACCGAAGAGGCCCGCGATCCAGGCGAAGAGGCCGGAGACCGGGTGCATCAGCAGGTTCTTCCAGACCAGCGCGCTCACCGTCGGCATGACGAAGAAGGGTGCTATCACCATCAGGCGCACGATGCCTTGCCCGAACATCTCCTGATCGAGCAGGAGTGCGATGAGTACGCCAAGCACGATGGTGATGGCGAGGACCGCGCCCACCAGAATGAGCGTGTTCTTGACCGAGGCGAGGAAGGCCGGGTCGGTCAGGAAGTAATAGTAGTTCTCGAACCAGACAAAACTCTCCATGCCCGGGTTCAAGAGATTGTAGTTGAGGGTCGAGAAGTAGATCGTCATCGCCAGCGGGACGATCATCCAGAACAACAGCAATCCCACGGCCGGCGAGAGCAGCAGGCGGCCGACATTCTTGGTTTGCTGTGTGGCCATGACGACCTCCCCGACTCTCTTACTCCGTCATGGTCGGCGAAGGCCGACCATCCACGACTTTGCCCGCGACGGATGAGGTGTTGGATAGAAACTCGTGGATCCCCCGCCTTCGCAGGGGATGACAATGGAAGTATTGCGGTGACGACCGAACTGGGCCGTCACCGCCACACGCAACTTACTTAATATACCCAGCCCGGGTCATTTCGCGTTCGACCGCGGATTGGGCCGCGGCGAGGGCGTCCTCGACGCTCATGTTGCCGGAGAGGGCCGCCGAGAATTGCTGGCCCACGGTGGTGCCCAGACCCTGGAATTCCGGGATGGCGGCGTATTGCACGCCGACATAGGGCACCGGCTTCACCGTCGGATGGTCGGGATCGGCCGAGTTGATGGAGTCGATCGTCGGCTTGGCGAAAGGTGCGGCCTTCAGGTATTCTGGATTGTTGTAAAGCGAGGTGCGGGTCCCCGGCGGCACGTTGGCCCAGCCTTCCTTGGCGGCAACCAGTTCGGTGTACTGCTTGCTGGTGGCCCAGGCGACGAACTTCTCCGCCGCTTCGACCTTCTGCGAGCCGGCGGGGATGGCGAGGCTCCAGGCCCAGAGCCAGTTGGCGTTCTTGCCGAGGCCCTTATTGGGGGCGAGCGCGAAGCCGACCTTGTCCGCGACCTTCGATTCCTTCGGGTTGGTGACGAAGGAAGCCGCGACCGTGGCGTCGATCCACATGCCGCATTTGCCGGCGTTGAACAAAGCGAGGTTCTCGTTGAAGCCGTTGGAGCTGGCGCCCGGAGGGCCGGCTTCCTTCATGAGGTTCACATAGGTGGTGAGCGTGTTCTTCCATTCCGCGCTGTCGAATTGCGGATGCCACTGCTCGTCGAACCAGCGCGCGCCGAAGGAGTTCGACATGGCGGTGAGGAAGGCCATGTTCTCGCCCCAGCCGGCCTTGCCCCGGAGGCAGATGCCATAGGTCTCGGACGCTTTGTCGGTCATCTTCCTGGCCGCATCGACGATGAAGTCCCAGCTGGGCGCATCCGGCATCTTGAGGCCGGCCTTCTCCATGAGGTCGGTCCGGTACATGACCATGGAACTCTCGCCATAGAAGGGTGCCGCGTAGAGCTTGCCGTTGCTGGAGAGGGCGGCGCGGATCTTGGGCAGTAGATCGTCGACATCGTAATCGGACCCGAGATTGTCGAGCGGCACCAGCCATTCCTTGCCGGCCCAGATCGGCACTTCATAGGTGCCGATGGTGAGCACGTCGAACTGCCCGCCCTTGGTGGCGATGTCGGTCGTCACCTTCTGGCGCAGCACGTTTTCCTCGAGCGTCACCCATTTCACGGCGATGTCGGGATTGGCCTTGGTGAAATCGTCGGTGAGGCCCTGCATGCGGATCATGTCGCCATTGTTGACGGTGGCGATGGTCAGGGTCGTTTCGGCAAAAGCGGTGCTGGTGGCAAAGATCGAGGCGGCCCCCAAGAAGCCGGCAAAAAGCTTGTTCATTTTTTCCTCCCAGAGCCTATCGTGAGCATATGCTCCGATATTGAGCATATGCTCACATTCGGGCACGGCAGTGTCAATGCGGATTCGACGCTGCAGTGCAGCGGTGGCTCGGCGAATAGTTGCGCGGCACGTCACTGGGCGGCACGTCATTGGGCAGCCCCCTACCCGTCACTTACCCCCTCTCCCCGACCCTCCCCCACGTTGGGGGGAGGGAGCTCACCGAGTTCGCTGCAGCGTTTGCGTGCAAGCTGGCTGGAATTCCCTCCCCCAACGTGGGGGAGGGTTAGGGAGAGGGGGCTGCGACTGAAAATTCTCACCAACTCGATCTCTTCGCTCCCCATCTGGAATCGCTCGGGCAGTCGTGCCGGCCGTTCGTTTCGGCCGTGACGGG